>DASQNR010000010.1:0-464007 GCA_035644835.1 Allosphingosinicella sp.
CGGCAACTACACGCTGACCTTCGATGCGGACGACCTCGTCTCGATCGAGGCGCTCGCCGCCTACAGCTCCGGCAATCCGGCCGCGCCCAACAGCTATAATCTGACCACGGTCGACGCCAATGTGGCGGCGGGCGGGCACCTGACGGTCACCGGCATGTCGCTCTCGAAGATCGAGACATTGGTGTTCAACGGCGCGGCCGAGACGGACGGCCGCTTCACCATCTTCGGCGGCCGGGGCGACGACACCATCACCGGCAGCATGGGCAAGGATCTCATCTGGGGCAATCTTGGCGCCGATGTGCTGCGCGGCGGCGGCGGCAATGACAGCTTCGAATATTATGCGGTGGCCGAGTCGACGCCCGGCGCTCGCGACATCATCATGGACTTTTCGGCCGGCGACAAGATCAACCTGTGGAACATCGATGCCGACGGCAATGCCGCCAACGGCAATTCGGCTTTCGCCTTCATCGGCAATGCGGCCTTCAGCGGCGCCGCCGGCGAGCTTCGCGCGGTGCAGGACGCAACCCATGCCCGCGCCTGGATCGTCGAGGGCGACATCGACGGCGACGGACAGGCCGACTTCAGCCTCGTCGTAGTCACCCAGCCCGGTTACCTGCTGGGGGCGGGCGACTTCATCCTCTAGCGGCGGCGGCGCCTGGAGGGGCGCCTCCTCCTAGAGAGCCGCGCCGTAGGGAAGCGCCGCATAGGTGGCGTAATTCGCCCGCCGCGGCGGGCCATTGTTGACGATCACGCGCGTGCCTTTTTGCGCCAGCGCGAAGAGCTGCTCGGCGAATTCGTGGGGCAGGCCGATGCAGCCGTGAGTGCCGGCATCGTCGGCCATGTCGGAGCCGTGGATGGCGACTCCGTCCATGGTGAGGCGCATCATCCAGGGCATCGGCGCATTGTTGTACAGGTTGGAGAAATGGCGGGCGCGCTTCTCGATCACCGGAAACGTGCCGGTCGGCGTCGGCTTGTTGTCGGCGCCGTAGATGATCGAGCTGCGGCCGATTTCGCTGCCCTGGCGGTAGACGGACAGGGTTCGGGCGCGAAGGTCGACGACGATGGCGATCGGCCCCGGCGCGATCTGCTCGGCGGCCCAGGCAAATTCGCCGGACTTGAGCCAGCGGGTGACCGGCAGCAGAGTGTGCGGCGCCTGCGCCGGCGCCTGCGCGGCGACGATGCGGGACGGGGGAGGGGCCGGGATCAGATCCATGTCCGAAGCCACCGCCGCTCCGCCGCCCGCGGCCGCGCCAGGCGTGGCCGGGCCGGCCGGGCCGCCGGTCGGGATCAGCAGGGCGGCCGCGGCGGCCGCGACGGCGACGGGCGCAAGGCCCAGCCAATATCTGCGAAACCTGGTTGCCAAAGCGTCCTCCTAATGCTGCCGTACATGCTCAACGCGCGACGGCGAGGGAGGGCAATGGCCGTTTTACCGCTGTCCCCGAACTGGACACAGCGGCAGCAAAGCTTGGCTCAGCGCGGCGCCATGCGGATGGCACCGTCGAGACGGATATATTCGCCGTTGAGATACGGGTTCTCGGCCATGAACAGGGCGACGCGGGCATATTCCTCGGCGCGCCCGAGGCGCTTGGGGAAGGGAACCTGGGCGGCGAGCGCGTCCTTCACATTCTGCGGCATCATCGCAACCATCGGGGTTTCGAAAACGCCGGGGAGGATGGTGTTGACGCGGATGCCTTCGTTCATCAGGTCGCGCGCGATGGGCAGCGCCATGCCGAGCACGCCGGCCTTGGAGGCGGAGTAAGCGGCCTGGCCGATCTGCCCGTCCTGCGCCGCGACGGAGGCGGTGTTGACGATCACTCCGCGCTCGCCGTCCTCCAGCGGATCGAGGCCGACCATGCCGTAGGCGGACTTGGCGATCATCCGAAAGGTCCCGATCAGGTTGATCTGGATGGCGAGCTCGAACTGGTGAATGGGGTAAACGCGCGGCTCGCCGGTGGCCTTGTCGCGGCCGACCGTCTTCATCGCATTGGCGACTCCGGCGCAATTGACCAGCATGCGCTCCTGACCATGTGCTTCCCGCGCTTTCGCGAAGCCGGCTTCCACCGCTTCGTCGGAGGTGACATCGACCTGGGCGAAGATGCCGCCGATGTCGGAGGCGACGCGTTCGCCCTTGTCGGCGTCGCGGTCGAACACGGCGACCTTGACGCCGCGCTCGGCGAGCGCGCGGGCGGTGGCTTCGCCGAGGCCGGAGGCGGCGCCGGTGACGATCGCGGCGATCGAGCTGTCGAGCTTCATGGTTTGGCTTCTCCCGTTTGATCCTTGTGCGCGCTCCTAAAGGGTGAGGCGGCGCGGGGGCAAGGGCCGGGCTCAGCGGCTGCGGGCGGCGGCGCTCTCCGCCCGGATCGCGGCGAATTCGGAACCCGCTTTCCATTGCGGCCAGCGGCGCGAATCGGCGAGATCGGCGCCGATGCGGTAGACGATGTCGAGGTCCTGGACGGCCCCGCCCAAATTCCAGTCGGCGCGCCATTCGTCGCAGGGCTGGTGGTAGCAATTGGCGATATAGGCTTCGAGCCAGCGCTCGCCCGCTTCGCGGCCGCCATCGACCAGATCGTTGCCGCCGGCCAGCGCCATGATCAGCAAGGGGGGAACGCCGCGCTTGGCGAGCGCGAAATGGTCGGCGCGGTAGAAGAGGCCGCGTTCGGGGCGGGTCTCCGGCGTCACCGCGCGGCCCTGGCGGACGGCGGCTTGAGCGAGGAGATCCTCCATCTCGCTCTGGCCCTTGCCGATCAGGACGACGTCGCGGGCGGGGCCAGCGGTCTGAAGGACGTCGAGGGTGAGATTGGCGACGGTCTTCTCGTGCGGATAGAGGGGGTTGGCCGCATAATGTTCGGCGCCGAGCAGGCCGCGCTCCTCGGCGGTCCAGGCGGCGAAGACGAGGCTGCGCTCGGGCCTGGGGCCGCGGGCGAAGGCGCGGGCGATCTCGATCATGCCGGCAATTCCTATGGCGTCATCGATCGCGCCGGGACGGATGCGGCGGCCCTGGGCGTCGGGTGGGCCCATGCCGAACGAATCCCAGTGGCCGGCATACATCACCACTTCGTCGGGGCGGCTGCGGCCGGTGAGCTTGCCGATGACGTTGCGGCTGCGGATCCGCTCCAGCGCGACGTCGGCGCGGGCGGAGAAGCGTGCCTGGAGGTCGATGGGGGCGAATGCGGGAGTGCGGGCGCGGCGCTTCACCGCCTCCCAATCGTGACCGGCGGCGGCGAGGAGCCTGGCGGCGGCGTCGCGCTGGATCCAGCCCTGGAGCAAAGGGGGCTGCAGCGCGCCTTCGCTCTGGACGATGTTGTAATTCTCGCCGCCGGGGCTTTCCACCACATTCCAGCCATAGCCGGCGCCGTCGGTTTCGTGGACGACGAGGGCGGCGATCGCACCGCGGCGGGCCGCTTCCTCGAACTTGTAGGTCCAGCGGCCGTAATAGGTCATCGCCTTGCCGCCGAACTTGCCCTCCACCGCGCTGCCCGGCTCGGCCTCGAAATCAGGATCGTTGACCAGGAAGACGGCGACCTTGCCCTTCAAGTCGACGCCCTTGAAATCGTCCCAGCCGCGCTCCCTGGCGTCGACGCCGTAGCCGACGAACACCATTGGCGCATTGCGGATTTCGGCGCGCTCCACGGCCCGGATCGTGCTGACATAGATGTCGCGGGGGAAGGCGAGGGGAACGGTGCGGCCCTTCTGGGCGACGGTGAAGCTGGCCGACGGCGCGATCCTGGTGCGGATCAATGGTACGTCCTGCGTCCAGCCGCCATTGTCGCCGCCCGGCTCCATGCCCGCGGCGCGGAACTGCTCGATGAGATAGGCGATCGTGCGCTCCTCGCCCGCCGTGCCGGGTGCGCGTCCTTCGAACTGGTCGGACGCGAGGACCCTGGTCATTTCGGAAAGCCGTGCCGCGTCGATCGGCGATGCGGCGGCGCTTGAGGCGGGCCGGTCGATTGTGGCGCAGGCGGAAAGGGCGAGGCCGAGCAAGGCGGCGAGAAGCGGGCGGTGGATCGGCATGACAGCTCCGGCTGGGTGAAGCCTCAACGGTCGGGAAGCTTTTTCGCTTCGCAGCGGCGGGAGCAGGATGTATTAATTCAGATCATAGACTGGTATGCAACCTCGTGCATAATTATTCATCGACGTGCAGCGGGGGCTGTAAGGCGTAAGGAGACTTGGCGATGGCAATGGATTGTTCAGTCGAAAGGCCGTGGGGACTCCACCAGCCGGTACGGAACGACGAGGAATGCGCGCGCTGCGGCTGGACCGCGCCCGGACCCAAAGGCGATGCGCTTGCCGATGCGCTGGAAGCCGCGGCGCTGGCGGATGCGGTGGTGCCGGTGGAAGGCTGGTCGCTTTATCGCGGCGGCGGCGGCCAACTCGCCGCCTGAGCCGGTTCGTTCACGCGCGCGAAAGGCGCCGCGCGGGACAAAGGCCGCGATGCTGGTGGGGAAAAAGATGCGGCGGCTGGTGGGCCTGGCGATAATATTCGGGGCGGCTTTGCCCGCGGTGTCCGCATCCGCTCAGACCACCGTGATGCCACCAGCCATCGTTCCCACCCTCGACAAGCCGTGCCGGCCGGACGCGGAGGAGATCATCGTCTGCGGCCGCCGCGAGGAGCAGCGCTCCCCGTTTCGCCTCGCCGAGCCGCCGCCGCGCTTCGATCCCGGCGGCAGCGACTACAGCGTCTCGCGCGAGCGCCACAGCCTCTACGAGCATGGCGACACCGGCATCCACAGCTGCTCCACCGTGGGACCGGGCGGCTATACCGGCTGCGCCTTCCGCAAGTGGAAGGATGGCGACGAGCAATGGGGCGGCCAGAAACGCGGCAGCCGCAAGCGGCCCGGCGAATATTGATCCATCGTTGGGGAGAGAGGCCTCAGGCGAGGTTTTCGACGATCGTCACATTGGCCAGCCCGCCGCCCTCGCACATGGTCTGGAGGCCGTAGCGCTTGCCGCCGGCCCGGAGGGCGTGGAGCAGGGTGGCCATGAGCTTGGTGCCCGACGCACCCAGCGGGTGGCCGAGCGCGATGGCGCCGCCGTTGACGTTGAGGCGCGCGGGATCGGCGCCGGTCTCTTTCAACCAGGCGAGCGGCACGGGGGCGAAGGCCTCGTTCACCTCGTACAGGTCGATCTCGTCGATGCGCATGCTCGAGCGCTCCAGCGCACGCCGGGTGGCGGGGATCACCTCCTCCAGCATGATCACCGGATCGCCGCCCGTGACGGTGAGGTTGACGATGCGGGCGAGCGGGGTGAGGCCGTGCGCCTTCAAGGCGGCCTCGCTCACCACCACCACGCCGCTCGCCCCGTCGCAGATCTGGGACGCGTTGGCGGCGCTGATCCGGCCGCCTTCCTGGAGGAGCTTGACCGAAGCGATCCCCTCGAGCGTGGCGCCGTAGCGTATGCCTTCGTCGCGCTGGTGGAGCGTCTCGCGCCCTTCGGCGTCGACAATCGCGAGCGGCACGATCTCCGCGTCGAACGCGCCCGCCTGGGTGGCGGCGGCGGCCTTGCGGTGGCTTTCGAGCGCGAAGGCGTCGAGCTGTTCTTTGCGGAACTGGTGCTTTTCCGCGATCATCTCGGCGCCGGTGAACTGGCTGAACATGGCCACGCCGAACTTCTCCTGGATGCGACGGGAGAAGGGGCCGGTGCCGATACCGTGCTGCAGGGGGAGGGTGAAGGGCAGGCCCATCGGCACCCGAGTCATCGATTCGACCCCGCTGGCGATCACCACATCCTGAGTGCCGCTCATCACCGCCTGGGCGGCGAATTGCAGCGCCTGTTGCGAAGAGCCGCATTGCCGGTCGATCGTCACCGCCGGCACCGACTGCGGCAGCGAGGAAGCAAGCACCGCGTTGCGGCCGATGTGGAAGGCCTGCTCGCCGGCCTGGCCGACGCAGCCCATGATCACATCCTCCACCGCCGCCGGATCGATGCCGGCGCGGGCAACCAGAGCATCGAGGATCTCGGCGGCCATGTCGGCCGGGTGCCAGTCCTTCAAGGCGCCGCCTTTCTTTCCTCCGGCGGTGCGGGCGGCGGCGACGATATAGGCTTCGGGCATCAAACGGCTCCTTTTCGGGAAGAGAATTAGCGGCTAACCGGCCGCCCCGAAAGAGCGGCGGTGGCGCCGCGCCGCACGACTGGCGGGAACGCCGCTTCTCCGGTATGAGCCGGGCATGGCAGACAATCCCCTGACGCGGCACCTCGACGAAGCCGGCGAAAGCTATGGCGAGCATTTCGTCGTGGCCTCGAGCTTCGGCCTCAAGATGATCGCCGGCGGCCTCGGCTGCCTGGTGCACGCCGTGTTTCCGTTCCTGTGCCAGCGGACCGGCAGCGATACGGTGCGCGGCCTCAACGCCACCTTGTGCAAGCGCGCCGACAAGCCGAACTGGGAACGCCACCCGATCATCTGACGCCGCGGCTTTCGCGGTCGCCTTCAGCGTCCCCAGGCGATGAAATGGGGGTTGAGGAAGCCGCGTGCCGCGTGGCCGTAGCTCAAGGGCCCAACCTCGGTGCCGGCGCCGTCCATCTCCATCACCCGGCCGCCAGCGGCTTCCAGGATCGCCTGCCCGGCCGCCGTGTCCCACTCCGACGTAGGTCCGTAACGCGGGTAAACATCCGCGGCACCTTCCGCCACGAGACAGAATTTGAGGCTGGAGCTGGACGGAAGATAGTCGCTGATGCCGAGCGCCGTGTTGCGCTCGGCCGTGCCCGGCGCACCGTGGTTGCGGCTGCCGACGCCCGTAAGTAGGCCGGCGATCGGCTCGCGTGTGTGGATCGGCTCGGGATCCGCTTCCTGCACCTTGAAGGCGCCCTGGCCGCGCGCGCCGTAATAAAGCACGCCGGTGACGGGCACATAGATGACGCCGGCTACGGGCGATCCATCCTCGATCAGCGCGATGTTGACGGTGAACTCGCCGGTGCGCTCCACAAAGCCCCTGGTGCCGTCCAGTGGATCGACGCAGAAGAAGCGGCTGCCGAGCAAGGGGATGCGGCCTTCGGCGGCCTCTTCCTCGGCGAGCACCGGAACCTTGGGAAAAGCGCGGCCGAGATGGTCGAGGATGATCTCCTCGGCGACTCGGTCGGCCTCGGTGACCGGCGAGCCGTCGGCTTTCTGCGCGGTGTCGCAGCCGTCATAATAAAAGCGCTCGATCTCCTCGCCCGCTTCCAGCGCGGCATCGATCATGGCGGTGAGAAGCGGACTGGTCATGGTTCGTCCCGGCGGTGACGGCGTGGCGGTCAGGATGCGGCGAGCCGCTCGGCGTGCCAGCGCAAATGGTCTTCCATGAGGCTGGCGATGAAATAATAGCTGTGGTCATAGCCTTCCTGCATGCGCAGGGTAAGCGGGATGCCGGCGTCTCCGCAAGCGGCGGCGAGCAGTTCCGGTTTCAGTTCGCGTTCCAGGAACGTGTCGCAAGTGCCTTGATCGACGAGGATTTCGGGCGCGCGCGCTCCGTCCTCGATCAGCGCGACGGCGTCGTAGCGGCGCCAGCCGGCGCGGTCTTCGCCAAGGTAGCGGGACAGCGCCTTTTCGCCCCACGGCACGCGGCTCGGTGCGACGATCGGCGCGAAGGCGGAGACCGAGCGGAAGCGTCCCGGATTCTTGAGGGCAACCGTCAGCGCGCCGTGGCCGCCCATTGAATGGCCGGTAATCCCCTGCCGCGCCATATCGGCGGGGAAGCTTTGCGCGATCAATTCGGGCAGTTCGTCGGTGAGATAGGAGTACATGCGGTAATTGGCGTCATAAGGCGCTTCGGTCGCATCGAGGTAGAAGCCGGCGCCCTGGCCGAAATCATAAGCGGGGTCGTCCGCCACGCCTTCGCCGCGCGGGCTGGTATCGGGGGCGACGAAGATGATGCCGAGCTCCGCGCAGACGCGCTGGAAGCCGCCTTTGTCCGTGACGTTGGCGTGGGTGCAGGTGAGGCCGGACAGGTACCAGAGCACAGGAAGGGGCGCGCCGGCCTCTGCCTGTGGGGGCAGGTAGACGGAGAGAACCATGTCGGTGCCGGTCTCGCGGCTGAGGTGGCGGTAGACGCCTTGCGTGCCGCCAAAGGAACGGGCGGTGGAAAGCGTTTCGAGCGTCATTCGCGTTTCTCCGTCGTCATGCTGAACTTGTTCCAGCATCCGATTCTCCACCTCCCGGGCGGGTGACCAGCTGGACCCTGAAACAAGTTCAGGGCGACGGCCAGGGGTTTGGGTGACGGTCGGTAAACCACCACGCTGCGACGTCATGCTGAACTTGTCTCAGCATCCAATTCTCCACCTCCCGGGCGGGTGACCAGCTGGACCCTGAAACAAGTTTCGGGTCACGGCCAGGGGTTTGGGTGACGCTTAGTAAACCACCACGGAGCGGATACTTTCCCCCGCATGCATCAGGTCGAACGCCTGGTTGATGTCGTCGAGCGCCAGGGTGTGGGTGATGAGCGGGTCGATCTCGATCTTGCCCTCCATATACCAGTCGACGATCCTCGGCACATCGGTGCGGCCCCGCGCGCCACCGAAAGCCGAGCCTTTCCAGACCCTTCCAGTGACGAGCTGGAACGGCCTGGTGGAAATTTCCCGGCCCGCTTCCGCCACTCCGATGATCACGCTCTCACCCCAGCCGCGGTGGCAGCATTCCAGCGCCTGGCGCATCACATCGGTATTGCCGGTGCAGTCGAAGCTGTAGTCGGCGCCGCCGTCGGTGAGGTCGAGGATGGCCTGCACCACCTTTTCGTTGCCGGTCTCCCGCGGGTTGATGAAGTGGGTCATGCCGAAAGCTTCGGCCATGGCGCGCCTGGACGGGTTGATGTCGACGCCGACGATCCGGTCCGCGCCGACCAGCCGCGCCGCCTGGATCACATTGAGGCCGATGCCGCCCAAGCCAAAGACGACCACGTTCGAGCCAGGCTCGACACCCGCCGTCCAGAGCACCGCGCCGACGCCGGTGGTGACGCCGCAGCCGATATAACAGATCTTGTCAAACGGCGCGTCGGCGCGAACCTTGGCGAGCGCGATCTCCGGCATCACCGTGAAGTTCGAGAAAGTGCTGCAGCCCATATAGTGGTGGATGGCTTCGGAGCCGAGTTTGAAGCGGCTGGTGCCGTCCGGCATCAGCCCCTTGCCCTGGGTGCCGCGGATGGCGGTGCAGAGGTTGGTCTTGCGGCTGAGGCAGGATTTACACTGGCGGCATTCGGGCGTGTAGAGCGGGATGACATGGTCGCCGGGGCGAACCGAGGTGACGCCTGCACCCACTTCGCGGACGATGCCGGCACCCTCGTGGCCGAGGATCGAGGGGAAGATGCCTTCCGAATCCTTGCCTTCCAGCGTGTAGGCGTCGGTGTGGCAGATGCCCGTGGCCATGATCTCGACCAGCACTTCGCCGGGGTGCGGGCCTTCGAGATCGACTTCGTGGATCTCCAGCGGCCGGTTGGGAGCGACGGCGATGGCGGCGCGGGTTTTCATGGGGGCTCCGTTCTTGATCCTCCCCGGCACGGGGAGGGGGACCAGCCGAAGGCTGGTGGAGGGGGGTCGATGCAGCGCGGGGCGCGAACCCCCCTCCACCGCACTTCGTGCGGTCCCCCTCCCCGTTCCGGGGAGGATGTGTCAAGCGCCGCGCTGCCACTTTCTCCTGTCGGCAATGATCGCCTTCGCCGCATTATGGCCCGGCGCGCCCGTCACCCCTCCGCCAGGGTGGGCGCCGGAGCCGCACAAATAGAGGCCGGGGAGCGGCATGCGGTAGTCGGCATGGCCCAGCATCGGGCGGGCGGAGAAGAGCTGGTCGAGGCCCATCTTGCCGTGGAAGATGTCGCCGCGCGGGATGCCGAAGCGTTGCTCCAGATGCCAGGGGGAGAGGGCGAGGCGGCCGACGACCGACGCCTTGAAGCCTGGCGCGTAGCGGTCGACATGGGCGATGATGTGGTCGGCCGCCTCGTCGGCGCGCCTCTCCCAGCCGCCCTCCACCTCATAAGGGAAATGCTGGCAGAACAGGCTCGCGACATGAGCCCCGGCGGGGGCGAGGCTGTCGTCGAGGGTGGAGGGGATGAGCAATTCGACGATCGGCTCGCGCGCCCAGCCTTCGCTGCGGGCCGAGAGGTAGGCGCGGTCCATATAGGCCAGCGACGGGGCGATAATGATGCCGCCGGTGAGGTGATCGCCGGGGTGCGGCAGGCTGGTGAACCGGGGAAGCTCCGACAGCGCCACGTTCATCCGAAAGGTGGCGCTTTCCGCCTGCCAGCCGGCCATGCGGCGCTCGATTTCGGGGGCGAGGGCGCCTTGCGGAAGGAGTCGGGTGAAGAGGTGGTGGGGGTTTACGTTCGCGGCCACCGCCTTGGCCCGGTACGCCTTGCCGCCCGCCACCGCGCCGACGGCGCGGCCGCGCTCGACGATGATCTCGCTGACCGTGGCGGCGAGGACGATCTCCACGCCCCTGGCCCTGGCGGCGCAGGCCATGGCTTCGGTGATTGCCCCCATGCCACCGATGGCATGGCCCCAGGCACCCGGCACGCCCGCCGCTTCGCCGAACAGATGGTGGAGGAGGACATAGGCCGAGCCTGGCGTATAGGGGCTCGCATAATTGCCCACGACCGCGTCGAATCCGAACAGGGCCTGGACGATCTCGGTGCTGAAATAGCGGTGCAGGATGTCCGCGGCGGACTTGGTGAAGAAGTCGAGGAGATTGCGCTGCTCCTCCGCATCCATGCCGCGCAGGCTGTTGCCAAGGCTCAGCGCGGCGAGGATGTCGGAAAGGCCGCCGCCGGCATTGGGCGGGGCGCGCAGGATCCATTGGCGCAGGAGGGAGACGACCGACTCCAAGGCGGCGGAATAAGCGCCGTAAGCCTCGGCGTCCGTGGGGCTGTGGCGGGCGATCTCGCGCCGGGTCAGGCCGCCGCGGCCGGACAGGAGGTGGTCGCCGCCCAAGGTGGGCAGGAAGTTGTCGACCTTGCGCAGCACCACCTGGAGCCCGTGATCGTGGAGGCGCATGTCCTCGATCACCTTGGGGTTGAGCAGGCTGACCGTGTAGCTGGCGGTAGAGTTGCGGAAGCCGGGCGCGAACTCTTCGGTCACCGCGGCGCCGCCCGGGATGTGGCGCCGCTCGAGCATCGTCACCTTGACGCCGCGCGCGGCAAGATAAAAGGCGCAGACGAGGCCGTTATGCCCCGCGCCGATGATCAGGATGTCGGCCTGGCTGCGTGAACTTTGCCCCATGAAGAGGGGCTATAGGACGGCGTCCGCGCGCCTGGCGAGTCCTGGGCGGCTCAGAAGATCAGCCAGAGCAGGATCAGGATCAGGATGATGCCGCCGAGGCTGATGCCGATACGCATGGTCTGCTCCTTTGCGCCGAAGTGTTGCGCAGGCGCAACGGACGCGCGTGCCCCGGGGTTCCGCACGCGCGCGGCTTCGTGCTAAGGAGAGGGAGCCATTATCAGGAGGTTCCAGCCATGCGCATGCTGATCCTGCCGCTTTTGCTGACCGCTTTGACCGGTGCCGCGGCCCCTGCCGAGACACCCGACGCCCGGGAGTCCATGAGCTCGGCCGCCGCGCCGGAGGACAGGTGCCAGCGGATCGGGGTCCACGATGCCCGCGCTCCGCTTTCTCCGGTGCACCGCAAGCTTGGCGAGCTTCCGCCCGGCGACACCTTACTTGCCGTATACCGTCAGCTGGACGGCTGCGTGGAGCCGGTAATCGTGCGCTACGGCGACGGCCGCGCGCCCGAGGCGGCGCCGGTGCCGGAGCCTGTGCGCCCGCGCGCGAGGGTCTGGCGCTAGGTTCATCGCCCGCCACCGGCTTTCCCGCAAAAGCGGGAATCCCGCTTCTTCTTCTTACTCCCCGGTCACCAAGAAGAAGCGGGCCCCCCCGCTTTCGCGGGCGTGGCGGGATTCAGGAGCTTGGCAATTCAGCCTTTGGGAAACCGCCCCAGGCGGCGTCATAATCCGCTTGCAGCGCGGGTGAGCCCATCGCGAAGGCGGTGGGGCGGAAGGGCCAGCAGCTTTCCACCATGAAGGCCATGGTGCCTTCGATCTTGTGGGGCTTGAGCTCAGCCGTGCTCGCCGCCTGCCAGCTCGCCACATCGGGGCCGTGGCCGGACATCAGATTGTGCAGGGACAAGGCGCCGGGCGCGAAGCCTTCGGCCTTGGCGTCATAGGCGCCTTGGATCAGGCCCATGCATTCGCTCATCACATTGCGGTGGAACCAGGGCGGGCGGAACGTGTCCTCCGCCACCATCCAGCGCGGCGGGAAGATGACGAAATCGGCATTCGCCTGCCCCGGCGTGTCGGACGGGCTGGTGAGAACGGTGAAGATCGACGGATCGGGGTGGTCGAAGGAGATCGAGCCGATCGTGTTGAAGCGATGGAGGTCGTACTTCCAGGGCGCCAGGTTGCCGTGCCAGGCGACCACGTCGAGGGGTGAGTGGTCGAGCGTCGTCGTCCACAGGCGGCCGAGATATTTCTGGACGAGCTCCACCTCCCCCTCGGCATCCTCGAACTGGGCCTCCGGGGTGAGGAAATCGCGCGGATTGGCGAGGCCGTTGGAGCCGATCGGGCCGAGATCGGGGAGGCGGAAGAGGGCACCGTGATTTTCGGCGATGTAGCCGCGCGCGCGGCCGTCGGGGAGGGCGGCGCGGAAGCGGACGCCGCGCGGCACCAGCGCCACTTCGCCCGGTGCGATGTCGATCCGCCCCATTTCAGTGTGGAGGGTGAGGCGCCCCTCCTGCGCAATGAACAGCATCTCGCCGTCGGCATCGAAGAAGCAGCGGCGCTGCATGTCGGCGGTGGCGCGGTAGATGTGGAGGGCGACCCCCGACAGCGCTTCCGGCCCGCCATTGGCGGCCATGGTGGTGACGGAGTCGATGAGGTCGGTCGGCGCTTCCGGATAACCAAGCGGGTCCCAGCGCAGGCGGTTCGGCGGCAGCGGGGTGAGGAGGTCGCCGGCGCTGAACCGGGGCGCGCCTTCATAGGGGCGGAACGGCGGATGCTCCGCGGAGGGGCGCATACGGTAGAGCCAGGTCCGGCGGTTCTCGTGGCGCGGCGCGGTGAAGGCGGTGCCCGACAGTTGCTCCGCATAAAGGCCGAAGGGCGGGCGCTGCGGGGAGTTGCGGCCTTGGGGCAGGGCGCCTGGGACAGCCTCGGTCGAAAAGTGGTTGCCGAAGCCCGGCATGTAGTTCGGATCGGTCATGGAAGGCACATACTGCCGCGCCGCGGGGCCGTCACCCCGGATCAGTTCTCCATCGCCACGGCGCCCATCCAGCTGGACCCCGGATCAAGTCCGGGGTGACGGGACTGCCTTACCGCATCAGCACCAGCTCTTCGGCCATGCTGGGGTGCAGCGCCACCACCTCGTCGAACTGGCTCTTCTTGAGCTTGGCCTTGACCGCGATGGCGGCGGCTTGGAGGATTTCCGGCGCGTCGGGGCCGATCATGTGGATGCCGACCACTTCCTCCGTTTCGGCATTGACCACCAGCTTGTAGAGCGCCCGCTCGTTGCGGCCGGCCAGCACATTCTTCATCGGCCGGAAGTCCGACACGTAGCATTTCACCGAGCCCAGGCGGTTCTTGGCCTGGCCTTCGGTCATGCCGACGCCGGCGAGCGGCGGGTGGCTGAACACGGCTGAGGGAATGTTCTCATAATCGACCCGCGTCGGCTTGTTGCCGAACACGGTGTCGGCAAAGGCCTGGCCCTCGCGGATGGCGATGGGGGTGAGCTGCACGCGGTTGGTGACATCGCCGACCGCGTAGATCGAGTCGCAGGTGGAGCGATTGTCGGCATCCACCACCACCGCCCCGTCCTTGTCGAGTTCTACGCCGGCGCTCTCCAGGCCGAGGCTTTCGGTATTCGGCTGGCGGCCGATGGCGTACAGGACGAGATCGGCTTCGATCGGGTCGCAGCCGTTCATGTGGACCAGATAGCCGCCGTCCTCCCGCGTCTCGATCCTCTGGAAGGTCACGTGGAAGCGGAAGTCGATGCCCTTCATCATCGAGATGGTGAGCAGGCGGTCGCGGATCTGCTCGTCATAGCCGCGCAGGATCACGTCGGAGCGGTTGACCAGGGTCACATGGGCTCCGAACTGGTGAAAGATGCCGGCGAACTCGTTGGCGATATAACCCGCGCCCGCTATCACCACCCGCTTCGGCAGGCTTTCGAGGTGAAAGGCCTCGTTGGAGGTGATGCCAAGTTCGCTGCCGGGGAAGCTCGGCACCACCGGGCGGGCGCCGACCGCGATCAGGATGGTGCCGGCGGTAACGGTGCGGCCGTCCGCCAGCCGGATCTCGTGCGGAGCGGCGACGGTGGCGCGCTGCTTGACGATCTCCACCTTGTGGTTGCCGAGCGTGTCGGAATAGGCGCCCTCAAGCCGCTCCACTTCGGCCAGCACATTGTCGCGCAGCGTCGGCCAGTGAAACTCGCAGGTCGGCACATCCCACCCGAAGCGCCGCGCGTCGGCAATGTCTTCCGCAAAATGGGCGCCGTAAACCAGAAGCTTCTTGGGCACGCAGCCGCGGATCACGCAGGTGCCGCCGACTTTGTGCTCCTCGGCAATGGCGACGCGGGCGCCGTGGGCGGCCGACACGCGGGCGGCGCGCACCCCGCCCGAGCCGGCGCCGATGACGAAGAGGTCGTAATCGTAGCTCATGCCATGTCTCCGAAGGCGCGGGCGATCAGCGCCTCGGTGGAGGGATCGAAGCCGAGATCGCCGCCGGCGTCGATCGCGCGCGCCATGTCCTTGCCAAGCTCCACGCCGAACTGATCGAACGGGTTGATACCGAGCAGAATGGCGTTGGCGAAGGTGCGGTGCTCGTAAAAAGCGAGCAGCGCGCCCAGGGTGGCGGGATCGACCCGGTCGAGCAGGATGGTGGTGGAGGGGCGGTCGCCGGGATAGGTGCGATGCGGATCGTCGCTGCCCTTGCCGGCCATTAGCGCCGCCCCCTGCGCGAAACAGTTGATCAGCAGCTGGCGGTGATGTTCCTCGTCATAGGCATGGCCGGGCTCGACGGCGGCGACGAACTCGACGGGTACCAGATGGGTGCCTTGGTGGAGGAGCTGGAAGACGGCATGTTGCGCGTCGGTGCCGACCCCGCCCCAGGTGATCGGGGAGGATGCCCGGCCGACCGGTGAGCCGTCCAGCTTTACGTTCTTGCCGTTCGATTCCATTTCGAGCTGCTGGAGGTAGGACGGGAGCAGCCGCAGCCGTTCATCATAAGCGAACACCGCCCGAGTCTGGCAGCCACGCATATTGGCGTAATAGCGGTCCACGAAGGCGGCGAGCACCGGCGCGTTGCGGTGGGGGGGCGCAAGGCGGAAATGCCGGTCCATCGCCGCGGCGCCTTCCAGCATCTGTTCGAACTCCTCCCAGCCGAGCGCAAGCGCCGCGGGAAAGCCGATCGAGGACCATAGCGAGTAACGCCCGCCGACGCTCTCGACGAAGGGCAGGATGCGGGTTTCATCGACGCCGAATTCGACCGCGCGTTCGGGCGCCGCGGTGAGCGCGATTACGCGGCCGTAAGGGTCTTCAACGCCGCCTTGTTCCATCCACGCGAGAGCGGAGCGCGCATTGAGCATCGTCTCCATGGTGGTAAAGGTCTTGGAGGCGACCGCGATGAGCGTCGTCTTGGGATCGAAGCCGGCCAGCGCTTCCTCGAGCGCGGCGGCATCGACGTTGGATACCACCTTGGCGTCGTAGCGGCCGGCGTCGCGGGCCAGGGCGTCGATGACGAAATCGGGGCCGAGCGCCGACCCGCCGATGCCGACATGAAGAATGTGGCGGACTTCGCCGAACGCGCCGGCTTCGATGGCATCGATCATGGCCCGCATTCGCGCGTGCAGGGCTTGCGAACGGGCGACGCTTTCGGGCGCACCCTGGCCACGCTCTGCCGTGTGCTCGGCGGCGCGACCCTCCGTGGCATTGACCTCGGCTCCGGCGAACAAAGCCTCGCGGCGGCCGGCCAGGTCCTGCGCCTCGGCCAGCGCCTCGAATGCCGACACCAGTTCGCGGCTGAGGTGGGTTTTGGAAAAATCGAAGCGGATGCCCGCTTCCTCAAGCGTCAGGCGGGGCAGGCGGTCGTCCTCCGCCTCGAACAAGGCCGAGAGACGCGTGCTATCGGTCGCTTCCAGTGCCGCCCAAGCGTCGCTCATCTCGTGTTTCTCCCTGTCGTGATCGCGGTCTATCTAGGGAGGGGTGCCGCCAAAACCTAGCCCGCCGCGCCTGACCGGCGGCTCACTCGACCCAGTCGAGCCCGATCTCGCGATAGAGGCCGCGATCCTCTTCCCACTTGGGATTGACCTTGACGTGGAGGAAGAGGTGGACCTTGCGGCCCATTAGTTCGGACAATTCCTTGCGTGCCGCCTCGCCGATGGTTCGAATGCGGGTGCCGCCCTTGCCGAGCACGATCGCCTTTTGGGTGTCGCGGCCGACCAGGATCTGCTGGTGGATGGCGACGGAGCCGTCCTTGCGCTCCTCATATTTCTCGGTTTCAACGGCGCTGGCGTAGGGCAGCTCGGCATGGAGCTGGAGATAGAGCTGCTCGCGCGTCACTTCGGCGGCGAGCATCCGGTCGGTGGCGTCGGACACCTGATCCTCAGGGAAGTGCCAGGGGCCTTCGGGCATACGCGCCGCCAGCGCTGCCTTGAGTTCGGCGACGCCGTCGCCGGTGGTGGCGGAAACGAAGTAGATTTCCTCAAAGGGGAGGCGCTGGTTGAGTTCCGTCGCGAGCGCCAGCAACGGCTCCTTGGGTGTAGCGTCGACCTTGTTCAGGATCAGGATCTTGGCTTCGCGCCGATCCTTGAGCCGATCCACCATCTCCTCGATCCGCTTGTTGAAGCCGCGCTCCGCATCCACCACCAGGGCGATGAGATCGGCATCGGCGGCCCCGGCCCAGGCCGCGGCGACCATGGCGCGGTCGAGCCGGCGCTTGGGCTCGAAGATGCCGGGCGTGTCGAGCAGCATGATCTGGGCGCCGCCGACAATGGCGATGCCCATCAGGCGGGTGCGGGTGGTCTGCGCCTTGGGGCTGACGATCGCCACCTTCTGGCCGACCAGCGCATTGACCAAGGTCGATTTGCCGGCATTGGGGGCGCCGACCACGGCGACGATGCCGCATCTTTCCCCGCCTTGCTGGGGAAGGGGAAATGCGGCGAGGCCGGTGCCGGTGTCGTCCTGGTTCACTGCAATTGCTCCATAAGCTTGGCCGCCGCCGCCGTTTCCGCTTCCTGCTTGGAAGCGCCTTCCGCGTTCGCTGCACCGATGCCGGCAATCTCCACCGAGACGACGAAGCGCGGCGCGTGGTGCGGGCCGCTGCGGTCGGCCAAGGAGTAAACGGGCGGGCGGCGGTTGTTGGCGGCCGCCCACTCCTGGAGTTCCGATTTGGGGTGTTTGGGCGCCTTGTCGTGGGTGTTGACGCGGTCGGCCCAGGCACGGCGCACGAACTCGGCCGCCGTGGCGAAGCCGCGTTCCAGGAAAAGCGCCCCGATCAACGCTTCGACCACATCGCCGACGACGTTATCGCTGTCGCTGGCGCCGTCCTCCCGCGCTTGCTTGCCAAGCTTGAGCTGATCGGGAACACCGATTTCGCGGCCAACTTCGGCGCAGACATCCCCCGCGACGAGCGCGTTAAGTCGGCGCGAAAGCTTGCCTTCCGGCTCGTGCGGGAAAAGCTCGAACAGCCAGGCGGCGACGGTGAGGCCGAGCACCCGGTCGCCCAGAAACTCCAGCCGCTCATAATGTTCGTCGCCGTGACTGGAATGGGTGAGCGCGCGTTCGAACAAGGCCGGATCCTTGGGGGAATGGCCGGTCGTCTGCGTGACCCACGCGGTGATCGCCTTGCTCAAAACGTGCCCCCGATGCGCTCAGGCCGCGCCGCCGAGAACCATGTCCATGGCTTTGTCCATTCGGCTGATCCATCGGTGGAGAAGAAAACGATCATGGCGCGGCCGATAAGATGATCGGCGGGCAGGAAACCGACGCCATCGCGCTCCTGCGGGAAGCGGCTGTCGGCACTGTCGTCGCGATTGTCGCCAAGCATGAAATAATGCCCCTCCGGCACGGTGAACACCTCCGTATCGTCGCCCGCGCTCGCCCCCTGGTCGAGCACTTCGTAGCTCCGGCCGCCCGGCAACGTCTCGCGGAAGCGCGTGTACCGGCAATAGGTTTCGCCGGCTGCTTGAACCGGCGGCTGCGCCGCCTCGTCGCTGGCATATCGACACGGCATGTTGGGGCTGCGCGGCGCCAGATAGTCGGCGATGCGGATCTTGGGAACGGGCTTGCCGTTCAGGACCAGCTGACCCGCTACCATCTGTATCGTGTCGCCGGGAAGCCCGACCAGGCGCTTGACGACATGATCCTCGCCGGTCTGCTCCCGAAACACGGCCACGTCCCCGCGCGCCGGAATACGCTCCAGAATCCGTCCGCCGAAATCGATGGCGACGGGGAACGAGAAGCGCGAGAAGCCGTAGGGCCATTTGGCGACAAACAGGAAGTCGCCGATCATCATCCGCGGCAGCATGGATCCGGACGGGATGAAGAAGGGGGCGGCCACAAAGGTCCGGAGCAGCAGCGCGAACAGGAACAGGAGCAGCAGGAAGCGCACGGTCTCGCCAGCCCCGCTCTTACCAGCTCTGGCGGGACGCGCCGGCGTGGGTGCGGCGTCCGCGCTGGTGTGCTCACTCTTCATCGCGCCCGCTTTCGCTTGGGGCGCACGGCGGGTCAAGCGGCACGCGCGGGCGGCGCGTACAGGCGGCAGCTCAGCCGCGCAGCATCTCTTCCACCCACATCGGAACCAGTTCGCCCGCGGGGCCGGTGCGGGTTTCATGGAAATAAATGCTGCCGAGGCTGGGAACGAGGTTCATCTCCAGCGTGTGGGCGCCGCGATAGCGCGCCGTCTGGACGAAACCGGCAGCAGGATAAACCGCGCCCGAAGTGCCGATCGAGACGAACAGGTCCGCCTCCATCAGCGCGCGATCGATCGCGTCCATGCCGTAGGGCATTTCGCCGAACCAGACGATGTCGGGGCGCAGCCGTCCCGCCGTGCGGCACGACGGGCAGCATGGCGCGCCCGACAAGTCGCCCTCCCACGCTAGCCGCGCGTCGCAGGCCCGGCACCAGGCGGACCTGAGCTCGCCGTGCATGTGGAGCATGCGCCGCGCCCCGGCGCGCTCGTGGAGATCGTCGACATTCTGAGTGACGATGAGCAGCTCGCCCCGCCACCGCGCGTCCAGTTTCGCCAAGGCCCGATGGGCGGCGTTCGGATCCACCTCGCGGAGCTGCGCCCGGCGCAGATCGTAGAAATGCTGCACCAGCGCGGGGTTGCGGTCGAACGCTTCGGGCGTGGCGACATCCTCCACCCGATGCCCTTCCCACAGCCCATCGGGACCGCGGAAGGTGGCGAGGCCGCTCTCGGCCGATATGCCGGCGCCGGTGAGGATGACGATGTTGTTGACCTCGCGCATGCCGGCTCCCTAGCCAAACCGGACGGGCGCCGGAAGATGCGCGGCGATCAGCAGCAGCGGCCGATGCGGTCGGCGCCGCCGCCGAAGCGGCGTTCGGTGCGCTCGGCGAAGAATTCGCTGCGAGTCATTGCCGGCTCGTTCGGATGCTCGGCGCGGCGGTGGGCGAGGTAGGTGTCATAGTCGGGGACGCCGACCATCAGGCGGGCGGTGCGGGCAGCCGTGCCGAGCGCCTCACGCCAGCGCATCGGCCACCTCCCGCGTCGTCGGCCCCTGCGCCCGCCGCGCCTCGGCAACGGCCCGGATGCCGTAGAAGACCATCGCCAGCAGCACCGTGATGAACAGGGCGCACAGGCCGGCATTGATCCAGTCGTTCATGATCACGCGCTGCATTTCGCCCGCCGTCTTCGCCGGTGCCAGCAGCTCGCCGCGGGAAAGGGCGTCGGAGAATTTGTGGGCGTGCGCGATGAAGCCGATCTTGGGATCGGGGTGGAACATCTTCTGCCAGCCCGCGGTGAGGGTGCAGACCAGCAGCCAAGTGAGCGGCAGCAGGGTGACCAAGGCGTAGCGCTCCCGCTTCATCCGGTAGAGGACGACGGTGCACATGGTCAGCGCGATCGCCGCCAGCATCTGGTTTGAGATGCCGAACAGGGGCCAGAGCGTGTTGATGCCGCCCAAGGGGTCCGTCACTCCCTGGTAGAGGAACCAGCCCCAGCCGGCGACGGCAAGCGCGCTGGCGGCGACGTTGGCGCCCCAGCTCCTGGTGTCCTTGAGCGGCGCGACGAAGGTGCCGAGCAGGTCCTGGATCATGAAACGGGCGACCCGGGTGCCGGCATCGATGGTGGTGAGGATGAACAGCGCTTCGAACAGGATTGCGAAATGGTACCAGAAGGCCATCATGCTGGGCCCGCCGATGACGCTGGAGAGAATGTTGGCCATCCCCACCGCAAGCGTGGGCGCGCCGCCGGTGCGCGACAGGATGGTCGTCTCGCCGACCTGTCTGGCGACATCTTCCAGCATTACCGGCGTCACGGCGAATCCCCAGCCGGAGACGGCGAGCGCCGCCTCGCTGGTGGTGGCGCCGATGAGGGCGGCGGGGCTGTTGAGCGCGAAATAGACCGCGGGGTCGAGCACGCAGGCTGCGACCAGGGCCATGATCGCGACGAAGCTTTCGGTCAGCATCGCGCCATAGCCGATGAAGGGGAGGTGGGCTTCATTCTCCACCATCTTGGGCGTGGTTCCGGAGGCGACCAGCGAGTGAAAGCCTGAGACTGCGCCGCAGGCGATGGTGATGAACAGGAAGGGGAAGAGGCTGCCGGCGAACACCGGGCCGGTGCCGTCGACGAAGCGGGTGATCGCCGGCATCTGGAGGTCCGGGCGGACGATCAGGATGCCAATGGCGAGGCCGACGATGGTGCCGATCTTGAGGAAGGTGGACAGATAGTCGCGCGGCGCGAGCAGCAGCCAGACCGGGATCACCGAGGCGATGAAGCCGTAGGCGATCAGCATCAGCGCCAGCGCTTCGCCGGAGAAGGTGAAGGAGGGCGCCCAGGGGCCGGAGGCGACATGCTCGCCGAGCACGATGGCGAGCATCAGGCCGGCAAAGCCGATCACCGACACCTCGCCGATCCGCCCGGGCCGGATGTAGCGGCCGTAAAGGCCCATCAGCACGGCCACCGGCATTGTCGCAAAGACGGTGAAGGTGCCCCACGGGCTGTCCGCCAGCGCCTTCACCACCACGAGGGCGAGGACGGCGAGGAGGATGATCATGATGGCGAGGATGCCGACCATGGCGATGATGCCCGGGATGTGGCCCATCTCGCCGCGGATCAGTTCGCCCAGCGACTTGCCATCACGGCGGGTGGAGATGAACAGGACCACGAAATCCTGCACCGCGCCCGCAAAGACGACTCCGACCAGCAGCCAGAGCGTGCCGGGCAGGTACCCCATCTGCGCTGCCAGCACCGGGCCGACCAGCGGGCCCGCGCCGGCAATGGCCGCGAAATGGTGGCCGAACAGAACGTTCCTGTCGGTCGGCACATAATCGAGGCCGTCATTGTGCCGGACGGCGGGCGTGCGGCGCGAAGGATCGATCTCCAGCACCTTGTGGGCAATGAAGCGGGCGTAGAAGCGGTAGGCGGTGAGATAGACGCACACCGCCGCGACCACGATCCAGAGCGCGTTGATGGTCTCGCCGCGGTAGAGCGCGACGACGCCCAATGAGACGGCGCCGATCAGCGCCACGATTGCCCAAAGAGCCCGGTTGAGCGGCGATACAGGGCCGGCAGGGAGCGCGGCGCTCATTGCGCGGGGAAGACCTGGCGGCGGCCAGCGAGCTTGTGGACGGTGCCGCGGCGCATGACGAAGTCGACCTGTTCGAGCCGGGTCACGTCGGCGACCGGATCGCCGGACACGGCGATGATGTCGGCGTCCTTGCCCGCTTCGATCGTGCCGAGGCTGGCGGAGCGGCCGAGCAGGTCGGCGGCGTTGACGGTGGCGGCCTGGATCGCCGCCATCGGCGCCATGCCGGCATCGACCATCAGCTTGAACTCCTGAGCGTTGATGCCGTGCGGCGGCACGCCCGAGTCGGTGCCGAAGGCGACCTTCACGCCGGCCTTGTAGGCGCGGATGTGGCTGTTGCGGGCAGCGGCGCCGGCTTCCTCGGCCTTGGCGAGCGAGGCGGGCGGCCGATCGCCACGCCGCGACTGCGCCAATGCCGCCACCGGCGCCAGCATGGTCGGCACGAGGTAGGCGTCGGTGCGCTTGAACAAGGCGATGGTCTCGTCGTCGATGAAGCTGCCATGCTCGATTGAGTCGACGCCGGCGCGGAGCGCCGAGTCGATGCCGTCCTTGCCGTGGGCGTGGGCGGTGACCTTGCGGCCGAAGCTGCGGGCGGTGTCGACGATCGCCTTCATTTCATCGTCGAACATCTGCCGGGCAAGGCCGCCGGCGACATTGGAATTGACCCCGCCGGTGGCGGCGAACTTGATCACTTCGGCGCCCTGGCTGATCTGGTTACGCACCGCCTGGCGGCAGCCTTCGGCGCCGTTGCAGACGCTGTCGGAGTCGGCGCGCACGGCCTGGGTGATGCTGCGGTTGAGGCCGTTGACGTCGCCATGGCCGGAGGAGACGGAGACCATCCGCCCGGCAGGCACGATGGTTGGCCCGGGCAGTTCGCCGGTATTGATGAAGTCGCGCAAGGTGGCGATGCCGCGCGCCTCGCCGCCGAGATCGCGAACGGTGGTGAAGCCTGCCTCCAGCGTGATGCGGGCGTTGCGGGCCGCGATCAGCACCGAATCCTCATAGTCGCGCGTCTGGCCTTCCAGCCGCGCCTTCAACGGGTCGCCCTCGCTGTAGAGGTGGACGTGCATGTCGATCAGGCCCGGGAGGACATAACGGTCGGAGAGGTCGACGACCTGCTCGCCGGCGGCGGGCTGTGCAAAGCCGTCGCGGACCTCGGCAATCCTGCCGCCGCGCACCACGATGGTGGAGCGCCCGCGCGGCCGCTGGCCGGGGCGGTCGAGCAATTGCCCGGCGTGGATGAGGATGGTCTGCGGGGCGGCAGCGGCAGCGGCCGGCCGCGCTGCGGATTGCGCCAGCGCCGCAGGTGCGGCGGCGAGCATGGCGGCGGCAAGCGCGGCGCGGATCAGGCGCATGGGTGTGGATCCTCCTTGTTCGTGGGCGATGCTACAAAGCTGCTGCTGCAGGAGCCAGAGCTAAAAGGCGCGGCGTACGGTTGCGGATGCGGCCCCGGCCGCCTTAAGCGTGGCACGGCTGCAAAGGGGCAAGAAACGCGTGATCGAAATCCATCTCTTCGGCGCCAGCGGCCGCATGGGCGCGGCCATCGCCGACGCGGCGGCGCAGCGGCCCGAAATCCGCATCGGCGGCGATGTGCCCGATGTGTTCGTCGACTTTTCGGTGCCGGATGCGGTGTGCGCCCACCTCGAAGAGGCACTAGCGGCGAGCCGGCCGATCCTGATCGGAACCACCGGTCTTGCCGCCGATCATCGGGCGGCCATCGCCAAGGCGGCGGAGAAGATCGCTGTCATCGAGGCGGCCAACACCTCGCTTGGCGTCACCCTGCTCGCCCACCTGGTGCGCGAGGCGGCGGCGCGGCTCGGGGAGGATTGGGACATCGAGATTTCGGAGATGCACCACCGGATGAAGGCGGACGCGCCGTCGGGCACGGCCCTGCTGCTCGGACGCGCGGCGGCCGAGGGGCGGGGGGTCGAACTCGAGGCGGTGGCGGAGCGCGGCCGCGACGGGATCACCGGTCCTCGCAAGCCGGGCCATATCGGCTTCGCGGCACTGCGGGGCGGCACGGTGGCGGGCGAGCATCAGGTGATCCTGGCCGGCGAAAATGAGCGGATCGAACTTGGCCACCGCGCGGAAAGCCGCGCCGTCTTCGCCCGCGGTGCGCTCGACGCGGCGATCTGGCTCTCGGGCAGGCCAGCCGGGCGCTATACCATGGCGGATGTGCTGGGCCTGACATGAGCCCTGACGAGATCAGCGAAATCTACCGCCGCCTTGCCGACCGAACGCCCAATCCGGAGACGGAGCTGGAATCGGTCAACGACTATACGTTGCTGGTGGCGGTGGTGCTCTCCGCGCAGGCCACCGACGCCGGCGTCAACCTCGCCACGCGTGACCTGTTCAGGATCGCCGACACGCCTGAGAAGATGGTGGCGCTCGGCGAGGAGGCGGTCAAGGCGCACATCAAGACGATCGGCCTGTTCAACACCAAGGCGAAGAATGTGATCGCCTTGAGCCGGGCGCTGATCGACAGCCACGGCGGCCAGGTCCCCGCCGACCGCGATGCGCTTCAGGCGCTTCCGGGCGTGGGGCGCAAGACTGCCAATGTGGTGATGAACTGCGCCTTCGGAGCGGAAACATTCGCAGTCGATACCCATGTCTTTCGAGTCGCGAACCGCACCGGCCTTGCGCCCGGCAAGGATGTGCTGGCGGTGGAGCGCGTGCTCGACGCGACCACGCCTGCGCCCTTTCGCCGCGATGCGCACCACCTGCTCATCTTTCACGGCCGCTATGTCTGCAAGGCTCGTAAGCCGGAATGCTGGCGCTGCGTCGTCGCCGACATCTGCCGCTATGAGCCGAAAACGCCGCCTCCGGGCGACGCACCTGCCGCCAGGCCGCGCGCAAGCCGCTAGGCCGGCGGAGCAGCCTGCTCGGTCCACCTTGCTGCCAACCGCCTGAACTTTCGAAATATTCCTTTCATTTACCATGTTGCATTTCTGTGACGTCGCCCTAGGCTGCCGGTTCTTCGGGGGATGTGCGCGTAACGTGGTTAGGCTCTATTCAGCGATAGTCCGCCATGCTGCGGCCTTGCTTCTACTGCTCGGGTCATCCCTGGCAGCCGGACCCGCATATGCGCAAATTCCTTCGGTTCTCGAAGAGTTGACTGTTGTTACGCAGGACGCCGAGCAGGCCTCGTTCCTGCTTCGCTTCTCACCGGCCGAACCGCAATTCGCTGCGATCAACAACAATCCGCGCCTGCCCGAATTGGTGATGCGCAGCACCGTGCGCGCCCCGCGCATTCCGCAGCAGCGCGCTTCCAACAGCCTGATCCGCAGGATCAGCTTCGAAAACCCCAATGGCGACCTGTTGCTTCGCTTCGACACCTCCGAACCCTCGCGGGTGAAGGCGGAACCGGCCGGCCCGCGCCTCGTCCAGGTTACCGTGACACGCGTCAGCCGGGAGGAATCGACCGGCAGCCGCCCGCTTGGCTCCGCCGGCGAGGTCGTCGTGCCGGCTACCGAGATACCGGCTTACACCCAGCCGGCCGGCGGCTTCGACACCTGGGTACCGGGCGATTCGTACGAACTGGTGCCGCTTAAATATGCCGACGTCAGCGAAGTGATCGGGCTCCTCGTCGAAGGCGAGACGATCCAGCCCAACAACGTTTTCATCCGGCGCGAGCCGGGCTTCGGCTCGCCGGCCTCCAGCACCCAACCCAATTACGTCAGTGCCCAGAACCAGGCGCAGCGCGAAAGCGTGCCGCTCGGCCAGTCCTTCCCGGGCAAGGGGATTGCGGTCGACCGGCGCCTCAACGCCATCTGGATCACCGGCTCGCCGGAGCGAATCGCCCGCATCAAGGACCAGATCGCGCTCATCGACATCCCGGTCGATTCGGTGATCCTGGAAACCCAGTTCGTCGAACTCACCGAAACCGGCGCCCGCAATTTGGGGATCGACCTCAGCAACGCCGCCGGGCAGCTTGCGGTCGGCACGCTGACAACCGGCGCCAACCTGCCCTTCGGGACCGACCTGGCGCGCATCCTGCCATCGGCCGGGCTCCAGGCGGCGATCTACGCCCAGGTGCAGAAAGGCGAAGGCCGGATCGTGTCGCGGCCGCGCATTGCAGCGCAGAGCGGCTCGACCGCCAAGATCATCACGGGCGATGCCCTGCCGATCCTGACTTCGATCGCGCTTTCCGGCGTCAACGCGGTTTCGCAGCAGGTCCAATATGTGAATGTCGGCGTCACGCTGCAGATTGCGCCGCGAGTGAGCTCGGACGGGTTCGTCACCTCGCAGATTTATGGCGTGGTCTCCTCGGTCACCGGCTTTTCGCAAGGCTATCCGACGATCAGCCAGCGCGAGGCGGAAACCTCAGCGTCGGTGCGCGACGGCGAAACCTTTGTGATCGGCGGCCTCACCCAGGAAAATAATCTGAGGACCAAGGGCAAGATACCGGGCCTTGGCGACATACCGGCGCTCGGCAACCTGTTCCGGGTGAGCCGCTCCACGCGCTCGAAAACCGAACTCTACATCGTCATCACACCGCACATCGTGCGCCACCGCCGCTTCGAAGTGCAGCCGCCGCCGCCGCCAGAAGCAGCGCCAGCTCCCGTTCCGCCGGCGCAATAAAGGCAGAGGCATAACGGTCAACATCTCGCTAAGGCTAAATAAAACCGCTAATTATAGTTTTTACTCTCGACAACACTTCCAGTCACTATAATGTCTCCTTGTTGAGTCGGGCGAATTTGCTGCGAATCACAATATTGGTGGGAGATAAAAAGGATGAGGAAAGTTATCATTCTGGCGGCTGCCGGCGTTTCGCTGGCTGCATTGGCAATTCCGGCGCAGGCGCAAGTCGCCGGCGACAAGATTGTGGGCAGCTATATCTGCGTGTTCAAGAAAGGCTCTGTCGGCCGCGGCAATGCTCAGGCGGAAGCCAATCGCGCGGCTCAGGCTGCCGGCGCGCAGATCAGCCATGTCTACAACGTCGCGCTTCAGGGCTTCGCCGCCAACATGCCGGAACACGCCATCGAGCGGGTCAAGGCCGCCAATCCGAACATCGAATATTGCGAGCAGGACCAGGTCGTCACAACCGGCCCGATCACGCAGGCCGCCCCGCCGAGCGGCGACATGACCGCACAGTCGACGCAGGAGACCCCTTGGGGCATCGCACGGGTCGGCGGCGGCGCCGCCGGCACCTTCGGCACCGCCTGGGTGATCGACACGGGAGTCCAGCTCAACCACCCCGATCTTCGGGTCGACGCCGCGCGCAGCCGCAGCTTCATCCGTGATACCTCGCCCAACGACGGCAACGGCCACGGCACCCATGTCGCCGGCACGATTGCCGCGCTGGACAATACGATCGGCGTGATCGGCGTCGCACCCGGCGCAACGGTGGTCGCCATCCGCGTCCTCGATCGCCGCGGCAGCGGCACCACTTCGGGCGTGATCGCAGGTGTCGACTATGTGGCGCAATATGGCCGTGCCGGCGATGTCGCCAACATGAGCCTGGGCGGCGGCGCCAGCGCCTCGCTCGACACGGCCGTGATCAATGCGGCCGCCGGCGGCGTTCGTTTCGCGATGGCTGCGGGCAATGAGAGCAGCCATGCCAACACTTCGTCGCCAGGGCGCGCCAACGGCACCAACCTGTACACCGTCTCCGCCTTTGCAGTCGGCGACAAGTGGGCGAGCTATTCGAACTACGGCAACCCGCCGATCGATTATGCGGAGCCCGGCTCGGCCATCAAGTCGACCTGGCTGAACGGCGGTTACAACACGATCAGCGGCACTTCGATGGCCACTCCGCACCTCGCGGGCCTGCTGCTCGCCGGCGCAGTGCGCAGCGGCGGCAATGTAACGGGCGATCCGGATGGCAATGCGGATGTGATCGGCGTTCGCTGATCTATTGAAGCTGTGCTGAAGCGGAAGGGCGGTGTCTTGCGGCGCCGCCCTTTCTGCGTCGGATATCGCAAAGCTGCGCAAGGCGCTGGACCCGCCTCAGGGGCTTTGCTAACGCGCGGTCTACCGGCATCCATGCACTCGTAGCTCAGCTGGATAGAGCGCTGCCCTCCGAAGGCAGAGGCCACAGGTTCGAATCCTGTCGAGTGCGCCACCCACCTTAGGGGTGGGTATAGTGGTGGGTTGCCTGCCACTTACCCGAGCCGTTTCTCAAGACGCGATGTTGATGCCCGCGACTGCCCGCGGCGGATTGCGATGGAGGCCGCGCCCCCCTGCGGGCGCATTTCGACCTCTAGCCCAGATGCCCTTGCTGCAACGCCTTGAGCGCTGCCCGGGTTCGGTCGCGGGCGTCGAGCTTCAGCAGGAGGTTGGAGACGTGGTTCTTCACGGTACCCTCCGCGAGCGCCAGCAGGTCGGCGATCTCCCGGTTGCTGTAGCCCGCGCAGATCAGATGCAGCACCTCCCGTTCTCGGCCGGTGAGCGCCTCGGCGATATAGCTGTCGGTCGAGGCCGAGGGGTTGCGGCGGATCGCGGCCATCAGGCTGTCGGTCATGGCAGGCTGAAAAGCGGTCCGGTTGTCGGCAAGCGCCCGGATGGCCCCGGCCAGGTCTTCGAGCGACACGTCCTTGAGCATCAGACCTTTGGCGCCTGCCTTGATTGCCGCGATCGTGGCATCGCCATCGTCGAAGGTCGTGAGAACCAGGGTGGGCGGCAGCGTACCCGCGTCGCGAAGAGCTTCCAGAACGGCGATGCCGCTCAGCCGGGGCATGCGGATGTCGAGGAGGAGTACGTCGGGCCTGAGCTCAGGTACCATCTCCAGCGCTTCCTCGCCGTCGCCAGCTTCGCCCACACCTGGATATCGGGGACCAGATCGAGCAGGCCGCGCACGCCCTGACGAACCAGCGTCTGATCGTCGACGAGGACGACCCGGATCATTCCGGCGGGATCATGCGGTGCGCGGCCCACCCGCAGGCAGCCAGGCATCGACCGTAAATCCGAGATCGGCTCCCGCTCGCACCGCCAGCTTGCCGCCCAGCGACTCCACCCTTTCACGCATGCCGCGAAGCCCCGAGCCGGGAGAGGAGAAAGCGGACCGCGCGCTGCCGTCGTTGCGCGCGACGAGGCGCACGCCTTCGCCGTCCCGGCTTACCTGAAGCCACAGGTTGGAGGCGTCGGCGTGCCGGACCGCGTTGGTTACCGCTTCCTGCGCACAGCGCATGAGCGCGTGGGCCTGGTCAGGCCCGATCCGCATGTTCGGGGAGAATTCGACATGAATGGCCGGGGTGGGCACGCTTTGCGCCAGCGCCTCCAGGGCATCTTTCAGATCACAGCGCTCAGCCTCGCGCAGGTCGGCGACGACGTCGCGCACCTTGGCGAGGAGGGTGCGGGCGAGGCCCTTCGCCTGCATGACATGATCGTTGGCGCGGCCGGGCTCGGTGATGTGGCTTGCGATCTCGAGCTGCAGGCCGAGCGCGGTGAGTTCATGGCCCCAGGCATCGTGCAGCTCGCGCGAGATCCGCAGCCGCTCGGCGTCGCGGACACTGTTGGCGATAATGGCTTGCGCCGACCGCAGCTCCCGATTGGTGCGCGCCAGAGTTTGCGCCGTTTCCGCCTCTCTCCTGAGCGCTTGCGCCGTCAGAAACAGCACCAGCTGCAGCGCGAGGGACTCGCCGATGACCCAGCACAGATCGGGATTGAGAGCCTGTGCGAGCGCGCCGACGATCGCCAGCGTCTGGAAGGCGATCCAGCCCAGCGCTTTTGCAGGCCCGGTGGCCATCGCGACTTGCCACGCGATGAGGACGAGGAAGGTCGACATTCCGGCCCATGGAACGATGACCGCCATCGCCAAGACGGCCGCGAGCTGAACCCATATCAGCGCCCACAGGAGGCCGGTTCGCAGCTTCGGAACCATCGCGGCGAGGACTGCCGCTCCGAAAAGCGTGAAGGGGACGAACCATATCGGGGACACGAGACTATCCCGGATCGTCGCGCCGGCCATGAACGCGCGCACGACCGGCCAGCCCCAGTGGAGCCACACAACCAGTGCTGCGAGGCCGAAAATCCAGTGATGCCGGTACCTGAGCTGGCCTTCCATGGGGGCAATCCTGCCACAGCGGGGGCCGCCTTGCCATAGGCCGAAAGTCACGGTTCCCTGATGCGACCTACGGCACTTATTCGGAACGGAGGGGAGGGGCACAGGAGGTGGACCAAGCAAAGGAGTAGATCATGCTACGGCCCGCCGGTTTCATCGTCATCCTGCTCGCCTCAGCGGCGCCTTGCCGGGCCCAGCGTACGGGAGAGAATGCGGTCAAAGCCGCCGGCGACGCCTTCGGCACCAGCGTCGGCAACGAGCGGATCGGGATCTACAACGCCGGCGATGTGCGGGGCTTCAGCCCGGTGACGGCCGGGAATATCCGGATCGAAGGGCTTGCAGTTACCGAACATGGCGGCTTCACCAGCCGCGTGGTCAGCGGTTCCACCATCAGGGTGGGCCTGAGCGCGCAAGGCTACCCTTTTCCGGCGCCGACCGGCATCGTCGATTTTGCGCTGAGGAGCCCTGGCAACGAAGCCGTGCTGAGCCCCGTGCTCTACCTCGGCCCCTACGGGACCGCAGCACTGGACCTCGACGCCCAAATCCCCATCGTCCGCGATCGGCTCAGCGTCGCGGCAGGCGTCGCCTACCGCTACGAGGAGAATTTTCCGGGAGAGGACGGCAGGGCGCTGCAGGGTGGCGGAGTTCTCAGGTGGCGGCCCTCCGACGGGATCGAGGTCAAGTCGTTCTACGGGCGCACGAAGATCATCGACGACAAGGACATCCCGTCCATCTTCTCCGCCGGACCCTATCTGCCACCGAGGATCGAACGCCGCAATTTCGGCCTCGCCTATGCGGGGAACGACCTCGAGCGGCAATTCTATGGAGGCGTAGGCGCCGCCCGGCTTTCCGAAAACTGGCAGGTGCGGGGCGGCCTGTTTCGCTGGGAGAGCGAAGTGAAGCGCGGCAGGGCCGAGCTCTTCCGCCAGGTCCAGCGCGACGGCTCGGCGCAGCGCCAACTCGTCGCTACAGGCAACCAGACGTCGCAGTCCACTTCGGGAGAGTTGCGCTCCTCCTGGTCGGTGGTCGAGGGAGAGCGGCGGCATAGCATTCACCTGGCAGGCCGGGGCCGCGAGACGCGGCGTGTCTATGGCGGCGCCGATGTTCGAAGCCTTGGAGCGGCCGTCATCGGAGTGCGCACGGACGTGCCGGAACCGGACTTCGCATTCGGGCCGCTGACGCGCGATGCGGTTCGCCAGATTACCGGGGGGATCGGGTATGAACTGCGCTGGCCCCGAGTGGCCGAGTTCAGCCTGGGGCTTCAGAAAACCGGCTACCAGAAGAATATCCGTATCCCCGCGCGGCCCGCGCTCGTGACGAAAGACGGCCCGTGGCTCTACAACGGGACGCTGGCGCTCCACCTCACCGACACGCTGGTGGCTTATGCGGGCCACACGCGCGGCCTGGAGGAGAGCGGGGTCGCCCCGCCCAACGCCGTGAACCGCAATTCGGCTCCGCCCGCGCTCCGGACGAGGCAGAGCGACGCGGGGCTTCGTTACGCGATCCTGCCGCGCCTCAGCCTCGTCGCCGGCGTGTTCGACGTCCGCAAACCCTATTTCAACCTGGATCCCGACCTCGTCTATCGCGAGCTCGGGACGGTGCGGCATCGCGGCGTGGAAATGTCGCTTGCGGGGCAGCCGGTCGATGGCCTCAGCATTGTCGCCGGCGCGTCGTTCCTGGACGCCGACGTGTCCGGAGAGGCGGTGGATCTTGGGATCATCGGCCCCAGGCCGGTCGGCACGGCCGGAAGGATCGTCCGCGCGAATTTCGATTACCGCTTGCCCTTCTTCGAGAAGCTTTCGGTGGACCTTGGGATCACCAACCAGGCAGCCCAGGTGGCCAGTGTCGTCGGATATGCGGAGCTCGGCGGCCGGCAACTGACGACCCAACCGCAAACGATCTTCGACATAGGGGCCCGCTACCGCTTCCAGGCCGGCGCCACGCCGGCCACCTTCCGGGCCCAGATCACCAACCTGTTCGACACCTACCGCTGGAAGGTCGGCGGCAACTCAGCCTTCCGCTTCCTCGACGAGCGGCGCTTGCTCTTCACCCTGGCGGCGGATCTTTGAGCACCGCGGCTCGGGTGCTTGACCGCGGTCACACTCCGCGCTTGCGGCCGGTGAGTGGGAGTATCACGGGGAGGCTTCCGATCGGCCTCAAGGTTGTGATGGAGATGCTGACGTGGTGCGGCTTTCCGCACAGCCGCCTGGACTATCAAGTCAGCTTGCCCAACGGCCGCGACCGACTGCAGATCGTGGCGGCGCGAGAGGCGGGCACGCTCTCCAGCTATGATGCTGCCGGCCCGGGGGCCGCGCCGCCCTGGGCGTCGATGAACGCCAGCACCGTGAAGCGACTGATGGCGAAACTCAGGCGGTGACCCGGAGGTCTCAGCGGTGATCCGCTGAACGGCGCTTATGGCGGTCCATGCCGCGGCTCGAGCGGCTGAGCGCTGCGTCGGCCCCTGGGAATCAGAGCCAGGCGGGCTCTTATTTGGTCGCGAACTGTCCTGCCTCGGCGCCGAAATGCTCCTTGGCATGGTTGCGCGCGGCGGCGGCGGTCTTGAAGCTTTCTTCCAGGCGCGTTTCCGTCACGAGGGGATAGCCCTGGCCGTTGAAGCGGGTTTCGCGGAGGGTGAGACGGACGCTGCCGTCCTCGTCCTTGGTGATGAGATACGGGCGTGGAATGTCGCGGGACAATACGGTTCTCCAGATAAGGAGCCTTCCCCGATAATGTCGGAGCGGCGGATTTCTTGCTAGCGCCCCACCTCCCACGTTGCGTCGGCAGACGCAATGGCTGTGGACGCGAGCTAGGGACAGGCGAGACGCCCGGTTACTGTGCAAGATCGCGGTTCATAGGCTCATCCTGGCGCTCATGCCAGTGGAACGTGCCTTGCTCGCGCCGCGTTGGCGCCTGAACTGTTCTTCGAGGTCCCCCCTTCATGCTCCACGATGAAGCCGGCGTTCCCGCCGACGATGTTGCCGCTCCCGGCAATGCGGCGGCGCGTCGCTCTCATGCCATGTTCGGGCCGACGCTGGCGCGGCTCTGTGCGGCGGTGGAAAAAGGCGATGTTCTGGCGATCCTGAGTTCGGAACAGCGCGGCGAAGCAGCCGCTCGCGCCGCCGCGACACTGACCGACGCGCGGGTGCTTTGGTTTCCGCCTTCCGACGCTTTGCCGGGAGAAGCCGCTCCGCCGTCGCCTGCGGTGGCCGGGCGGCGCTATGCGGCACTTGCGGCTCTGCAGGAGGAGGGCAGGGGCAAGCTGCTTCTGATCACGGATGCGACCGCGGCGGCTTCCTATATGGCACCGCCCGAAGCATATCGGGCCGATCCGCTGGTGCTGGCGCCGGGCGATGCGGTCGATCCGGACGCGCTGGCGGCGCGGCTGGAGGCGTTCGGCTATTTCGCGGACGACCGTGTCGACGAGGCGGGCGAATATGCGCTTCGCGGCGGCGCCATCGATGTCTATCCCGCCGACGCCGACCTCCCGATCCGTCTCCACATCAAGGAGGGCCGCGTCGAGACCATCTCGCTGTACGATCCCATATCGCAGATCGGGCAGGGCGATCCGCTGGCAGGTGTTGCGCTGCGTCCGGCCCGCGAGCCAGAGGGTTTCCCGGCCGCAGCCACCCTGTTCGATCACCTTCCCGGTGCCGCGATGGCGCTCGATCCCGAGTCCTTCGAGCGGCGTGACAGCTTCATCGAACTTGCCCGTGAAGGCGGTGCTCGAGCGCGGGAATATGTAGCGGCGCGGCAATGGGATGCGGCGCTCGCGAAGCGCGCACGGATCGAGCTGGGCGAGGGCGAGGAACGGCCAAGCCCCCGCCTGGTGGAGCTCAAACGCCCCGACCGAGCCTTCGTCAGGGCGATCGCGGAGGCGCGGGACGCGGGCGATCGGGTGGTGGTCGCCGGTTCGGAGCGGGACTTGCGCTTCATCATCCGGCGGCTCGAGAAAAACGGTGAAGCGCCGCCGCGCCGAGTGACGCTGTGGCGGGATATTCAGTCCGCGTCCCCAGGCGAATTCGTCGCCCTGGCGGCGGAGCTGGAGCGAGGCTGGCGGGAGCCCGGGCTAACGGTGGTTGCCGCAGGGGATCTGCTTGGCAGCCGAGCGCGGGTCCTCGGTGCGGCGACCGCCGCCGTTAACCCGCTGGAAGGCGAAGCGGCCCAGTTCCATGCGGGCGACGCCGTTATCCACGAGGATCATGGCCTCGGGCTGCTGCGCGGCCTCGAGACGATCCGCGCAGGGGACAGCGAGGGCGATGCTTTCCGGGTGGAATATGCCGGCGGCGGGCAGCGCCTGGTGCCGGTGGAGGAGGGCGCCAAGATCTGGCGCTATGGCGCCGAGCCGGATGTGGTGACGCTGGATCGGCTTGATGGTTCGAGCTGGGAGAAACGGCGGCAGGACATCAACATGACGCTTGCGGCCACTGCGCGCGATCTGATTGCGCTGGCCAGGCAGCGCGAGGAAAGTACCGCCCCCGTACTCGAAGCGCCAACCGCGCCTTACGAGAAGTTCGTGGCTGGCTTTCCATATTCCGAGACGCCCGATCAGCTTCGGGCGGTCGAGGCGGTGCAGTCGGATCTCCTGGCGGGCAAGCCGATGGACCGACTGGTGGTCGGGGATGTCGGCTACGGCAAGACCGAAGTCGCGCTTCGTGCCGCCGCGGTCGCCGCCATTGCCGGCAAGCAGGTGGCGGTGGTGGCCCCGACGACGGTGCTGGTGCGCCAGCACCTTGCCGAGTTCCGCCGCCGCATGGGGCGCATCGGCATCGAGGTTGCGGGTCTGTCCCGCCTCTCCTCGGCTGCGGACGCCAAGGCGGCCAAGCAGGGCCTGGCCGATGGCCGTGTCAAAGTGGTGGTCGGCACCCGCATGCTTGCGGGCAAAACGATAGCTTTCGCCGATCTAGGCCTTGTCATCATCGACGAGGAGCAAAGGTTCGGTGCCGCCGACAAGGTCAAACTTCGCGCCCTTTCGGAAGGCGTCCATGTTCTCACCCTCACCGCGACGCCGATTCCGCGAACCCTGCAGACGGCGCTGGTCGGTCTTCAGGACCTGTCGCTGATCGCCACACCCCCGGCGCGGCGCCTGCCGACGCGAACGATTGTCGCTCCCTTCGCCCCGGATGCCGTGAAGGCCGCCCTGCTGCGCGAGCGGCGCCGCGGCGGGCAGAGCTTTGTGGTGGTTCCCAGGATCGACGACATGGAGCCGATGGCGGAGCGTCTGCGCGCGCTGGTTCCGGCGCTCTCCGTCCGCCAAGCCCACGGCAAGATGCCCGCCGCGGAAATCGACGATGCGATGGTGGCCTTTGCGGCCGGCGACGGCGACGTCCTTCTTGCGACCAACATCATCGAGGCCGGGCTCGACATCCCGCGTGCCAACACCATGCTGATATTGCGTTCCGACATGTTCGGCCTGGCCCAGCTTCACCAGCTTCGCGGCCGCGTCGGGCGGGGCAGGGTGCGCGGCTTCCTTATGCTCACCACCGAGGCGGAGGCGGAGATCGCACCCGCCACGCTGAAGCGCCTGCGCACCCTGGAGGCGCTCGACCAGCTCGGCGCCGGGTTCGCGATCAGCGCCCGTGACCTCGACTTGCGCGGCGCCGGGGAATTGCTCGGCGAGGAGCAAGCGGGGCACATGAAGCTGATTGGCGTAGGCCTCTACCAGCACCTCCTCGAACAGGCGATCCGCACCGCCCGCGGCGAGAACGCCGACTCCTGGCAGCCCGAGCTCAATCTCGGCGTCGGCGGACGCATTCCCGAAGCATGGGTGCCGGAGGAGGATGTCCGCGTGAACCTCTATGTCCGGATCGCGCGCCTTGCCCACCAGGCGGATGCGGCAGCGCTCGCGGTCGAGCTTGAGGACCGGTTCGGGACCTTGCCCGAGGAGGCGATGCGGCTTCTTGCCATCGCCGAGATTCGCCGGCTGGCACGCGATGCGATGATCGCACGGGTGGATGCGGGTTCTGCTGCGATCGCCTTGACGCCGCGGATGGGCGCCGAGATCGACGCTCCCGCGCTGAAGCTGGAGAAAAAGGACGGCCGCCTGTTGCTGCGCCGCGCCAGCGAAGCGGATGTGGGCCGGCTCGAGGCGGTGCGCGATCTCCTGGAGGCAATCGCCGGCTGAGACCTAGGTGAGGCGCTGCCCCAGGAAGCTCGGAACCGGCCCGTTCCAGCCATCGTCGGCGCCTTCCGGCTCGTCCTGTCGCCGCGGTGCATCGCGGCGTGGGCGGCGCTCCTCACGCTCGGCCCGTGGCTCACTCGTGGGCCGCGGCTCCGGCGCATTGCTTAGGGCTCCGGGCGCCTCGCTGCGGGCTTCGGGGATCTCGCTGCGTGGTTCGAGCGCCTGGGCGGGCTCCTCGCGGGCCTCGATCGGCGCTTCATTTCTCGCACGCGGCGTCCTTGCTTGGCGCGGCTCCCTGGCTTGGCGCGGCTCCCTTGCTTGGCGCGGCTCCCCGCGTTCCCGACCCTTACGCTCACGCGGCGCCTCCGCCTCCAGGGCGGGCCCGGGGGCTTGCGCGCTTTGCTCGGACGCCGTTGCGGCAGCCATATCCGCCACTGGCTGGATCTTCGCCCCGGTCAGTTTCTCGATCGCCTCCAGCGCCTCCGCATCGGCGCTGGTCGCCAGCGTGATTGCAATGCCGGTCCGCCCCGCGCGCCCCGTGCGGCCGATGCGGTGGATGTAGTCGTCCGGGTGCCACGGCACATCGTAGTTGAACACGTGGCTGACGTCCTTGACGTCCAGCCCACGCGCCGCGACGTCGGAGGCAACCAGGATGTTGATGTCCCCGTCCTTGAACCGATCGAGCTCGCGGATTCGCTCCGCCTGCTCCATGTCGCCGTGGATTTCGCCCGCGCTGAGGCCGGCGCGCTTCAGGCTCGTGGCGAGTTCGCGCACCGTCGTCTTGCGGTTGCAGAAGATGATGGCGGTGCGCACGTCGCCGCCGCGCAGCCGGTCCTCCAGGACCTGCTTCTTCTTGCGCGGGTCGACCCTGAGCACCCGCTGGTCGATGAGCAGGTTGGACGAGGCCGGCCGGCTCACTTCGATCGTCTTGGGGTTGGTCAGGAACTTGTCGGCAAGCTTCTTGATCGGCCCCGGCATGGTCGCCGAGAACAAAAGCGTCTGCCGCGTCGGCGGAAGCTTGGAGCAGATGCTCTCGATGTCGGGGATGAAGCCCATGTCGAGCATCCGGTCCGCCTCGTCGATCACCAGCAGGCTGCAGCCGGTGAGCAGGATGTTGCCCCGCTCGAACAGGTCCATCAGCCGGCCCGGCGTGGCGATCAGCACGTCCACGCCCTTTTGCAGCGCCTTTTGCTGGTCGCCCATCGAGACGCCGCCGATCAGGAGCGCCATCGAAAGCTTGTGATATTTGCCGTATTTCTCGAAATTCTCCGCCACCTGCGCCGCAAGCTCGCGCGTCGGCTCGAGGATCAGCGAGCGCGGCATCCGTGCGCGGCTGCGACCCTGCGCGAGGATGTCGATCATCGGCAGCACGAAGCTCGCCGTCTTGCCGGTGCCGGTTTGGGCAATTCCAATCAGGTCTCGCATCATCAGCACGGACGGAATAGCCTGCTGCTGGATCGGCGTCGGCTCGTTGTAGCCGGATTCGTTCACTGCACGAAGCAGTTCATCGGAAAGGCCGAGATCGGCAAAGGTCATGGAGGTTCCGGAAAAAAGTGGCCGTTCAGCGAAAGGCGCTCATTCGAGCCGCTTGAGCGCTGCGGAGGGTAATTGTCAAGTTCGCGAAGCTCTGAAGCGTGCCGCGAGCCGCCCGCACCTCAATCCCGCGCTACCGCCTGGAGCGAACGGAAGCGATCGATGCCGCACTGCCCGCCGACCCGGGACCGGATCTGGTCGCGATCGGCGCAGATCATCCCGTCGGCATGGGGGCGGATATAGAAGCCGTGATAATAATCGAGGGCCGGGCAGCTGCTGTCGAGCTTGGCGCGCACCCGGCTCTTGTCCTTGAGGATCAAGTCGACACTCTCCTGCGCGGACAAGGAGGCGCCGAGGATGGACTGGGCCGCGACGCACTTTGGACCCTTGCCTTCCTTCCAGCGGCCGGGCAGCGGCGCAGGCGCCTGACGGCCTTGAACACGCACCATGATCTGTTCGCGCACGATGAGCTGCGCGTAAAGTTCGGGCTCGGCCTCCGGTAGCGGCGGCGGCGGCGGTGCCGCGCCCATCAGCAGGAGCAGCGCGCCCGCGCCCCATCTCAACCGTGATCCTGTTCCCATGGTCGAAACATTGCCCCCCGGCGCTTGAACCCCCGCTTAACTTGGAGCGATGGCCGAGGGAAGGGCGGTGAGACGCGAGGGGCGCGCGCGTGCCTTGTGGAAGCGTCGCCGCGCCCCGGGTGGGATTTCTGGTCGCGCCCGCCGCGACTCCGCTTGCGAAATTGCCTCCCGCCCCATAGACGGTGGCGCGACCGGGCGGCCAAGGGCGCCCTGCTATCATCTTCAATCTCGGGAGACTTGAATCATGGCGACGCAGCCGCCGGCAACGAACAATCTGCCAATCTTCTACGGCGCGCTGGAGCCGCTCTCGAGCACCCAGCATGGCGACTATCGCAGCCGCTCCTCCGACAAGGCGCCCTATCTTGCCGGCACCCATGCAATCCCGATCACCATCGACGAGTTCGTCTCGGTTCAGCGCTTCTTCCCGATCGTTTTCTCCTCCGGAGACAATCCGGTGCCGCTGGCGCTGATGGGCCTCAACGAGGGTACCAACGTGTTCGTTGGAGCCGACGGCGCCCTGCTCACCGAGATCTATGTGCCGGCCTATGTGCGGCGCTACCCCTTCATGCTGGCGCGCCTGCAGCAGGACGCACAAGAGCTCTCGCTTTGCTTCGATCCGACCAGCGACCTGGTCGGCCGGTTCGATGAGGGCGCTCCGTTGTTCGAGGACGGCAAGCCCAGCGAAGCGACCAACAATGTGCTCAAATTCTGCGAAGAGTTCGAGATGTCGGCGCAGCGCACCGTGGCGTTCGTCAAGGAACTCACGGATGGCGGCCTGCTGATGGAAGGCGAGGTATCGATCCAGCCGTCCGATGCGGAGCAGCCGTTCGTGTACCGCGGATTTCAGATGATCAACGAAGAAAAGATCCGTGAGCTGCGCGGCGACGAGCTTCGTAAGATGAACCAGAACGGCATGCTGCCGCTGATCGTCGCCCACCTGTTCTCGCTGACCTTGATGCGCGAAGTCTTCGCCAAGCAGGTACAGCAGGGCAATGGTCCGCAGGCGAACGCGCTGGGCGGAGCTGCTGCCGGCAACGCCTGATGGCAGGCGCGGCCGCGATGCGGGGCCAGGAGGCGGCGCGCTATACGGGCGTCGCCATCTGGCTTCACTGGACCATCGCCGCGCTGCTGATCGGCAACATCTTCCTGGGGCTGTATCACGACAGCTTCGGGCGACCGGTGACCGCTTGGATGATGTTCGTCCACAAGGCGGTGGGCTTGTCGGTTCTCGGCCTCACTCTGGTGCGGTTCGCCTACCGCCTGCTTCACCGGCCTCCGGCCTGCGATCCGGTGTTGAAGCGGTGGGAGCAGGGGCTGGCGAGCTTCATCCACTGGCTGTTCTACGCCATGCTGATTGCGATCCCGCTGACGGGCTGGCTGTTGTCCTCGTCCAATGGCCGCGTCACCGATTATTTCGGCCTGTTCGAAGTGGCGCCTTTGCCCGTGCCGCGCAGCGACGACCTGAACGACCTGTTCGAAGACCTTCACGAATGGCTCGCCAAGGCCGTGATCGGGCTCGTTCTTCTCCATGTGGCGGGGGCTCTCAAGCATCATCTCCAAGGGCATCGGCAGGTAATGGGGCGCATGGCGCCGTGGCTTTACCGAGACCGTTGAGCACGAAATTTCCGTGTGCTTGAAACCAATTAGGCCTGTCCTACATTGAGCAGTACACGCCTTGCCGTTTCCCCCCCTTTGCGGCGGCGTGTTGCACCTTTCGAGGTGTTTCCTCCCTGAACCTCGCCGCTCCGTGATTATCACGGGGCGGTTTTTTTATTCGGCGGCGATGGTTTGCGGCGGTTGCAACGCGGCGGCGGCGAGCGCCTCCGTCACCGCCTTGATCAAACGCGCCGCCCGCTCGAAGCCGGGGCCCGGTGCCCGCAGGTCCGGCGCAAGGTAGGTGCCTCGGTCGAGCTCAATCTGAATGGCGTGAATGCCGCGCTCGGGTCGGCCGTGGCGCATGGTGATGTGGCCGCCGGCATAAGGGTCGTTGCGCGCCACCGGATAGCCGGCTTCCCGCACCGCGCGTTCCGCCGCCGCCATGAGTTCGGGAGCGGCGCTGGTGCCGTGCCGGTCCCCAAGCACGACCTGCGACTCGCCTTCGCGGGCGGCACGCGGCGGCATGGAATGACAATCGAGCAGCACCGCGATGCCGAACCGCCGGCGCGCCTCCTGGAGCGCATTGGCGAGCGCCTCGTGGTAGGGCCGGTGGATCGCCGCAATACGCCGGTCGATTTCCGAAGCCGCGATGCGTTCACGCCAGATCGCTCCCGTTCCCGCCATTCGCGCCGGCACGAGGCCCAGGCCGCCGCGGGTGCGTGGAGTATCGAGAAGATCGGCGCCGCGGGGCCGCGGCGCGATCATGCCCGGATCGAGTTCGCGCTCGTCTCTGTTGAGGTCGATCTCCGCCCGCGGCGCCTCGGCCACGATGGCCGCGGCGCCCGCCTCCACGGTCAGAGCAACGAGGTGATCGACCAGCCGGTCTTCCAGGGTTTCAAGGCGAACAAGCGGCAGGCGAGAGGCGCGCAGCAAGGCCGCCGGATAAGCCCGGCCGGCATGCGGCACCGACAGCACCACGGGCGAAGCCACAGGGGAGGGGCCGATGCGTCGGAACGGGGAAGAGCAAGGGGGTTCGGACATTTGCACCTGTTGGGTAAGTAGTCCGCATTTGGCACGCAATCGCATTTCGGCGCAATTCGCCGTTCGCCATCACTCCCGCGCTGGCAAGCGACGCCTGGTTGATGCATAAGTTCCGCTTGGCGGCGCACTGGGCGCGGACCTCTTTTCCAGCGCGGGGCGGATGATCAGGATTTTGCTGGCCGAGGATGACGGTGCGATGCGTGCCTATCTGGCGCGTGCGCTTGAGCGGGCCGGTTATCACGTCACCAGCGTCGACCGCGGCACCGCCGCGCTGCCGCTGGTTGAGGCCGAACGCTTCGATCTCCTCCTCACGGACATCGTCATGCCCGAGATGGACGGCATCGAGCTTGCCCAGAAGGCAGCGTTGATCGCCCCGGAGATGCGCGTCATGTTCATCACCGGTTTCGCGGCGGTGGCGCTCAAAGCCGGAAAGGCAGCCCCGGCGGCCAAGGTGCTCTCCAAGCCTTTTCACTTGCGCGACCTTGTGGCGGAAGTGGATCGCCTCTTTCAAAGCGAGGACCAGCACGGGCGATTGTAAGTCGCAAAGCCGCTTGCGTGCCCCGGGTGGCCTCGCTACATGCCCGTCCCGAGTGGGCGTGTAGCTCAGTGGTAGAGCACTGTGTTGACATCGCAGGGGTCGCAAGTTCAATCCTTGCCACGCCCACCATTTTTCCTTGTGTCATTCGTGGCTACGGGCGCCTTTGAAAGCTACCTTTGGGTGGCTTCCAAGCACGATTATAGCGTTGGCGCTTCAAGGTTATCGAATCCCCCCAGCCGCTGAGCCCTTTGGTTGCTCGCGGACTGCATCTCCTAAAGGGCCAGCTCGTTCTATCTGCACATCCACGAACCTTGCGACCTTGCATTGTCCCGCAACCAGGAGACGCGGCATCCTTGCCGACCTGTCGCTGCCTGGGCTGGCCAGGCGTCTCAGCTTCATGATCGGCTTTGGCTGGGTCTACGTGACTTCGTTCCTTCTCTTTCGCGCCGTTACCCAGGATCAGACGACCGGCCGAACCGCGCGTTCAGGGCCGCCGGGAGCGCGCGTTCCCGTAGGCTGAGTACTTACTTATGCGGCTGCGGGGCAGTGGCTGTGGAAATGGCCCCGGGTCAGTGGTGCGGGAGTTTGGCTTCTGCTGTTCCCGCCCAGCGCGGGAAAGATGCCGCGCTCAAGACGAGGAGAGATATTCATGGCTGCAACCCCAGTGATCGAGCAGAATGAAGACATCCGCTATCTGGGCCGGCTGCTCGGCGATGTGATCCGGGGGCAAGGAGGTGAGGCGCTCTACCGGAGGATCGAGTATATTCGCGCGGCGTCGGTGGACCGGCACCGGGGCTTGGCCGGTGCGGACGCGGTGGAACTGGGACTCGACCGCCTCGGGCTGGACGACATGCTCGCCTTCGTGCGGGGCTTCATGCTGTTTTCCATGCTCGCCAATCTTGCCGAGGACCGGCAGGGGGTCGCAGTGGAGCGGCGAGTATCGCTCGATGAGGCGCTGCATGTCCTCGCGGAGCGGGGGGTGACGCGCGAAACCGCCGCCCAATTGCTGGAGCGATCGCTGGTCGTACCGGTGCTGACGGCGCATCCCACCGAAGTGCGGCGAAAGAGCATGATCGATCACCGCAACAGGATCGCGGATCTGATGCGGCTGCGTGACGGCGGACATGAGGAGACGCAGGCGGGCGAGCCGATCGACACGGCGCTTCTCCGGCAGATCGTCCTGCTCTGGCAGACCCGGCCGCTGCGGCGCCAGCGGTTGTTCGTCGCCGATGAGATAGAGATCGCGCTGAGCTATTTGCGGCATGTGTTCCTCCCGGTCCTGCCGGCGCTTTACGCGCGGTGGGAGCGCGCGCTGGGGCAGCGGCCGCCGACCTTCCTCAAGCTCGGCAGCTGGATCGGCGGCGACCGCGACGGCAACCCCTTCGTCAATGCCGAGACCTTGCGCGCGGCGCTGAGGGGAAGCGCCGAGACCTTGCTGTCCTTCTACCTGGACGAGGTCCACGCGCTCGGCGCCGAACTGTCGGTCTCGCTGGAGCTGGCGCCGGTCGGCGACAAGGTTCGGGCCCTTGCCGACGCCTCGGGCGACGAAAGCCCGGCCCGTGCCGACGAGCCTTACCGGCGTGCGCTGATCGGCATCTACGGCCGCCTCTCCGCGACCTATTGCGATCTCACCGGCCGTAACCCTGCCAGGCTGCCCGCCATCACCGGCGCCCGCTACGAAACGCCGGAAGCGCTGCACGCCGACCTGCTGATCCTGTCGGAGGGCCTTGGCGACCTCGGCGGCGCGGCGTTGGCGCGACTGCTGCGAGCGGTCGAAACATACGGCTTCCACCTCGCGACACTCGACCTTCGGCAGAATTCGGATGTCCATGCCCGCGTAGTGGCCGAGCTGCTGCGGGTGGCTGGCGTCGAAGCGGAGTATGAGGCGCTGGACGAGGGTGCGCGGGTGGCGCTGCTCCGCCGCGAGCTTGCCGGCGGTCGACTGCTCGCCACTCCCTTCGCTTCCTATTCAGACGAGACGCAGTCGGAGCTCGCGATTGTCCGGGCCGCCGCCGAAGCGCATGCCCGCTACGGGCCGGCCGCGGTCACCACCTACAATATCTCCAAAGCCGAAAGCGTCTCCGATCTCCTCGAGGTCCATGTGCTGCTCAAGGAGGCTGGCCTTTACCGCCCGGGCGATCCGCCCCAGGGCGCGATCATGGCAGTGCCTTTGTTCGAGACGATCGGCGATCTTGAGCGGGCGCCGCAGATCATGTCCGCCTGGTTCGGCCTTCCCGAGATCGCGGCGCTCACCGCTGCGCGGGGCCATCAGGAGGTGATGGTCGGCTATTCCGACAGCAACAAGGACGGCGGCTACCTCACCTCGGTGTGGAGCCTGCATAAAGCGAGCCGCGCGCTCGCCTTGGTGTTCGAGGAGAGCGGCACGACCATGCAACTCTTTCACGGCCGCGGCGGCGCCGTGGGGCGGGGCGGCGGCTCCAGCTTCGATGCGATCCGCGCCCAGCCCAAGGGCACCGTCAACGGCCGCATCCGCATCACCGAGCAAGGGGAGATGATCGCCGCCAAATACGGCACCGCGGAAAGTGCGGCGGCAAACCTTGAGTCGATGGCATCCGCCATCCTGCTCGCCAGCCTGGAGCCCGATCCGTTGCCGCAGAAGGAGCGGGCGCGGTTCGAGGAGGCGATGGCCCGCCTCTCGGCAGATGCCTTCGCCGCCTATCGCGAGCTGGTTTACGGAACTGGCGACTTTCGCACTTTCTTCCGGCAGATGACGCCGATTGCGGAGATTGCGCAGCTCAAGATCGGATCGCGTCCGCCGAGCCGCAGGGCGTCGGACCGAATCGAGGATCTCCGTGCCATCCCCTGGGTGTTCAGCTGGTCGCAGGCGCGGGTGATGCTGCCGGGCTGGTATGGTGTCGGCGACGCGCTGGAACGGTTTGGCGACTTCGGGCTGCTGCGCGAGATGCGCGAGGCTTGGCCCTTTTTTCGCACGACCCTAGACAATCTCGAGATGGTGCTCGCCAAGACGGACCTCGAGATTGCGTCGCTTTATGCGGGCCTGGTGGAGGACGAGGCGGCGCGCACGGCAATCTTCGGCCGCATCCGGGATGGCTGGCAGCGGACCCGCGACGGCGTTCTTGCCGTCACGGGCCAGTCGCGTCTGCTCGAACACCAGCCCGCGCTGGACGCTTCGATCCGCCTTCGTCTGCCCTATATCGAACCGCTCAACCTGCTGCAGATCGAGCTGCTGCGCCGGCATCGCGCCGGGGAGGCCGATCCGCGCATTGGAGAAGGAATCCAGCTTTCCATCAACGCGATCGCCACCGCACTGCGCAACTCCGGCTAGCTAGCTCGGCGGTGGGTTCTTCAGGCATGAGCGCGGCGGGCGGAACCACCGCCGCAGCCTCCGGTTAAGCCGGCATGGCTCAGCGACTTGTGTGGCAATGAAGGAGGACGCAGCTCGCCGGCTGGCACTGGTCCGCGCCATCGAGAGCGAAGATGCCGCAGAGGCGCTGCTCACCCGCGACGACCGCCTCCACGCGACGGGCGTTGCTTTGGCGCAAGCCTCTTCAAGCGAACATGCGCGCGACGAACGCCGACGCAACGATCTATTTCTTGAACGCCGTTCCGCTCTCGCCTTCGAGCGGCTCGCGGCGCGCTACCCCGCCGTCGCCCAGGTTGAGCGACGCTCGCGCTGGCCGGGTTGGCTGAACTGGCTGGTGCCGCTTGCCGCCCTGGTGCTGGGCGTCGCCAGCAACGTCATCGACGGACGGCGGCTCAGTATCATCGCCTTTCCCATGCTCGGCATGCTGCTTTGGAACCTTGCGGTCTATGCTCTCCTGGCAGGCAAGGCTTTCGGGCGCCTCACGCCTGCCCGCCGCATCCAAAAGCCGGCCTTCCTGACGGGCCTGGTCGGGCGGATGTCCGGCCTCGCGCGCGCTGCCGGTGCCGCCCAGCCGGCGCTGGGCGAGGCGCTCGGCCGTTTCCTCAAGGATTGGCTGACCTGGTCCCTGCCGCTCAACAACAGCCGCGCCGCGCGGCTTTTCCACCTGTCGGCAGCCGCTCTAGCCGTGGGGTTACTCGCCGGCATGTACTGGCGGGCGCTCGGCACCGAATACCGGGCCGGTTGGGAAAGCACCCTACTGGGCCCGGAGTCCGTGCATGCGGCCGTCCACCTGATGCTGTGGCCGGCAAGCCAGCTCACCGGCATCCCGCTGCCAAATCCCGCGCAGGTCGAGTCGTTACGGTGGGGGGGCGGGGGTCAAGGGGAGAATGCCGGGCGCTGGCTCCATCTCTACGCAGCCACGGCAACCTTGTTCATTATCGCACCGCGGCTCATCCTCGCAGCGTGGAACGGGCTTCGCGCCGCCCGTTTCAAAGCGCGCTTCCCGGTGCCGGGGAATGAAGACTTTTACGTACGCCGCCTCGTCCGAAGCCTGCGCGGCGGCGCAACCGTGGTGAGGGTGATCCCCTACAGCTTCCATCCTCCCGAAACGACCCTGGCCCAGCTTCAGCGACTGCTGGCGGATGTTCTGGGCGAGAAGACGCAGGTGATGTTCGAACCGCCGATCGCCTACGGCGCGGAAGACGAATGGCTGGGCCGCGCCGACCTGGTCAGCGGCGATGTCGATCATCTCCTGGTGTTGTTCAACCTGTCGGCCACGCCGGAGGCCGAAAACCATGGGGCACTGGTGTCCGGGATACGCAACAAGCTGGTAAAAGCGGGCAGCGGTGCGGCGCTCGCCGTGCTTCTCGACGAAGCGGGCATGCGCCAGCGGTTCGGCCATCACGAGGAGGCCCGTATCAACAGCCGCCGTACCGCGTGGGAGGCGATGCTCCGCCAGGTGAATGTGTCGCCGCTCTCGCTCAACCTCGACGCCGAATTGGCCACCCTGGCGCGGCCGCTCGAAGCGGCCTTGCTGCACGCCCATGCCGGAGCCGCGGCATGATCGAGGAAGCCCCCGCTGTAACCGTCAACCTGTCGGTCATCTCGCACACCAATGCCGGCAAGACGACGCTGGTGCGCACGCTGCTGGGTCAGGACATCGGCGAGGTGCGGGATGCCGCCCATGTCACCGATGTGGCGACCGGTTATCTGATGCTGCAGGACGGCGGCGATGCGTTGATGCTGTGGGACACGCCCGGCTTCGGGGACACGGCGCGGCTGCTCAAGCGGTTGAAGCTTTCGGCCAATCCGCTCGGCTGGTTTCTCACCCAAGTGTGGGACCGGTGGCGGGAGCGCCCGCTCTGGTCCAGCCAGCAGGCGGTCCGCAACGCGCGCGATCAGGCGGATACCATCCTGTACCTCGTCAACGCTTCGGAAGATCCGGCCGATGCCGGCTATGTCGGGCTGGAGATGGAGATCCTCGCCTGGGTCGGAAAACCGGTCCTGCTGCTCCTCAATCAGACCGGGAGGCCGAGCCCAAGCTCCGCGGCCGAGGAGGAACGCTGGACTCGCCACCTCGCCGCTTACCCGGTTGTGAAGGGTGCGCTGACGCTCGATGCCTTTGCCCGTTGCTGGGTGCAGGAAGCCACCTTGCTGCGCATGGTGCGGCCGCTCCTGTCGGTTGAGAAGAGCAGCGCGCTCGTCCGGCTGGAGCGCGCGTGGGAGGAGAAGAGCCTGGAGCGCTTCGATCGATCCATGGAAGCGCTGGCAAAGCAGCTCGCGGAGTCGGCGTCGGACCGGGAGATCGTTCCCGACCAGAATTGGCAGGACAAGGTTGGCGGCGCGATCCGCACTCTGGGGCGCGAGGAGCCGCCGGAAGCGCGACGGGCCGTGGCGAAGCTCGCGGAGCGGCTGGAAACCGGCACACGCCGCTCGACCGAGGAACTGATCAAGCTCCACAGCCTGTCCGGCAAGGCGACGGCGGAAGTGCTGCGGCGGATCGGCACGGACGTATCGACCTCGGGGCCGGCCCGGGAGGGCTTCAGCGCCATGCTGGGCGGGCTCGCCTCCGGCGCGCTTGGCGGCTTGGCGGCGGACGTAGCGGCGGGCGGGCTGACGCTGGGCGGCGGCATGATCATCGGCGGCATCCTGGGAGCGATCGGCGCGGGGAGCCTGGCGCGCGGCTACAATCTGGTTCGCGGCGAGGCCGAGCCGGCGGTTCGCTGGTCCCACGACTTCTTTCAATCGCTCGTCCGCCTGGCGCTGCTGCGCTACCTTGCGGTTGCCCATTTCGGACGGGGCCGCGGAGATTATCAGGAAAGCGAGCATCCGGACTTCTGGCAGGCGGCCGTGGCCGAAACCGTGGAACGGCACCAAGGCGAGATCCGGGCGATCTGGGAGCGATCGAAATCCGTCGATGCGCCGGTTCAGACGGCTCCGCTCAAGGCGGTGTTGACCGCCGCCGCCACCGAGCTCCTGATGCGCTTCTACCCCGATTCAAAGCCGTTGCTCACGCGCACCAGGCAGATTGCGGAGGCGCCGGAGCCGGGACGGTGATCGAGCGACCGCGGGACGCTCGTCCCGCGGCCGCTTCACCCGGCTACCAGATGCGCGCGCGCCGCTCGGGCGCGATGTAGAGCTTGTCGCCGGGCTGCACATTGAAGGCCTTGTACCATTCGTCGGTGTTGCGAAGCGGCGCGAAGGCGCGGATCTGGCCGGGCGAGTGCGGGCCGTTGACGATCTGCTGACGAAGCGCATCGTCGCGCCACAAAGTCCGCCAGACCTGCGCCCAGGCCATGAACACCCGCTGCTCGGGGGTGAAGCCGTCGAGCACCGGCCCGGGCTTGCCGCCGAGGAAGTTGCGATACGCCTCGAGGCCGAGGTGGGTGCCGCCCAAGTCGGCGATGTTCTCGCCCATCGCGACCCGCGGGTTGATGTGCATGCCGGGCAGGGTCGGGAACTCATAGGCGGCATATTGCTCGCCGAGGCGGGTCGCCTGCGCTTCGAACTTGGCCGCGTCTTCCGGCTGCCACCAGTCGCGAAGCACGCCCGCCCAATCGCCCTTGCGGCCCTGGTCGTCGAAGCCATGGGTGATTTCGTGGCCGATGACGCCGCCGATGCCGCCATAATTGACCGCCGGATCGGCGTCCGGATCGAAGAAGGGCGGCTGCAGGATGGCGGCGGGGAAGACGATCTCGTTCTTCACCGGGGAGTAATAAGCGTTCACCGTCTGCGGCGTCATGCCCCACTCGGCCTCGTCAACCGGCTGGTCGATGCGGTTGCGGCGATAATCCCATTCGAACCGGCCGGCGCGCTCGACATTGCCGACGAGATCGCCCGGCACGATGGCAAGCGCGCCGTAATCGCGCCACTTGTCCGGATAGCCGATCTTGAGGCCGAAATTCTCCAGCTTCTTCAAGGCCTCGACCTTGGTCGCGGCGCCCATCCAGTCCAGCCGCTCGATCCGCGACTTCATCGCGGCGCGAAGATCGGTGACCAGGCGGTCCATCTTCGCCTTGGCGTCCGGCTTGAAGTAAAGCGCGACATAGTCGCGGCCGATCGCCTCGCCGAGCGCATTTTCGGCCAGCGCAACGCCGCGCTTCCAGCGCTCGCGCTGCTGCGGCTGGCCCTGCAGGAATTTCGAGCGGAACTCGAACTGGGCATCGGCGAACCGCCTGGAGAGGAGCGGCGACATGTCGTCCGCGGTGTGGAACATCTGCCAGGCCTTCAAGGTCTGGAGGTCCGTATCGGCGAAGATCTGCGCGAGCTTGGGCACCGCCGTGACCTGGCTGACGACGACTCGGTCGCTGCGCTCGACGCCTGCGGCCGGGAAGTAGGTCGCCCAGGGGAAGCCGGGGGCCTGGGCCTGCAGCTCGGCGAGGCTCAGCGGATTGTAGGTCTTGTCGCGGTTGCGGCTTTCGGCGCGAGTCCAGTGGGCCTGGGCGATCTGGGTTTCCATGGCGACCACCTTGGCGGCGGATTCCCTGGGCGTCGGCCAGCCCGCCATTTCCAGCATCTGCGCGACATAGGCGGTGTAGCGGTCCTTTTGCGGCTTGAACTTGGCGTCGAGGTAAAGCTCGCGGTCGCCGAGGCCGAGGCCCGACTGGCCCATGTAAAGCGCGTAGCGCTCCGGATTCTTGGCATCGTCGCTGATGCCGGGGCCGAAGAAGGTGGAGCCGAAGCCGCCGATCGAGCGGCCCATCAGCACGGCCATGTCTTCCTTGGACCTGGCCATGAAGATCGGCGCGACGCGGGTGAGCAGGGGGACGGCGTCGGTGCGCTCGATCGCCGCTTCGTCCATGAAGCCGGTGTACAGCGCCGAAATCTTGGCCTGATCGCCGCCAGTCGCGGGATCGCCGGCCGGATAGCTTTCAACGAGCTGCTTGAGGCGCGCTTCGGAAAGATCGCGCAGGATTGCAAAGGCGCCGTAGGAGGAGCGATCGGACGGGATGGGCGTGTTCTTGGCCCAATTGCCGTTCACATAACCAAAGAAGTCGTCGCCGGGCTTCACCGAACGATCCATGCCGGCAAGATCGATGCCCCATGCGCCCATGCGCTGCGCATCGACCATCGCTCCGCCGCTGCCGCCGGCCTGATCGCCGTCAATGTCGAAAATCGACACCATCGAGCAAGCGTCGTCGATGCAGGCATGATCGTGGCCCGGCGCGGCCGTGGCGGGCGCGGCAATTGCAAGCGCCAGCAACGAGGCGGCGAGAGCGAGGCTCTTCTTCATCAGGCAGTGTCTCCGATTGTTTTTTGTTTTTCAGCCGCTTCGGGCCGGACGCGGATTGGTGTTGTGTAAATAGAACCTCCCGCCGCCAAAGGCAATTTCGGCGTGAAACGAGCAAGAGCTGTCGAGTGGGGCGCGGCGACGGCCGCGACGGCGGCCGAGGAGGGCAGTGGCGGGTTCGGCCGGCGGCGGATAGAGAGGCGCAATGCTGCGGTTACCCGTCCTTCTCGCCTTCGCCCTGGCGGCGTGTGCGCCGGCTTCCGATGCCGCACCTTCATCGCTCTCCCCGCCCCCGGCGGGCTTCGATGCCTTCTACGCCAAATATGCCGATGCCGATGGCATCGCGGTGATCGGATCTTCGCGCGTGCCGGACGCGGCCATCCTGCGCGCGGCCGAGATCGTGCGGGCGATGCTGGCGCACCGGCCGGACCTGCGCGAGGCGATGGTGGAGCAAGGCGTGCGAGTCGGGGTGATCGGCGAAAGCGAGGCGATCACCGACCTGCCCGAGCACCGTCACTGGAAGAAGCCGCGGCGCGACGATCCGCGGCTTACCCAGTGCGAACTGAAATATTTCGACCGGATCGAGGCGCAAAGCGACCGCGACTATTGGAACGCGCGCTCGCGCGGGACGGGCGGCCGGTTCACCACGGTGGGGGCGGAGAATCTGCTGGCGGTGCCGGGCAGCCGCTATTTCGGCGAGAACATCCTGGTGCACGAATTCGCCCACGCGGTGCTGGACGCGATCCGCAGCGCCGATCCCGCGCTCCACGCCGAGGTGGAGGCGGCGTATCGGGCGGCGCTGGCGAAGGGCCGGTGGAAGGGCGATTATGCCGCCGTGACGCTCACCGAATATTGGGCGGAAGGGACGCAATATTGGTTCAACACCAACATGCTGGCCCGGCTGGACGAAGGGCCGATCCTCTCCCACCTGGACCTCATCCGCTACGATCCCGCCCTCGCGGGGGCGCTGGAGCAGGCCTATGGCCGCCGGCACAACATCGCCGCCGATCCCTTTCACGAGCATCTGGCGCGGCTCCAGGTGCCGGAAGGCTATAAAAGCGCGGAGTGCTGAGGCCGCAGCAGGGGCGCCCGGCAAATAAGTTGAGGATGTTGAGGCCGCCCAAGAGGTGATCATTCTTCCTCTCCGATCCCGGCAAGATCCTCCCAGATCGAGGCGGGAACGCGGCGCAGAAAGCCGCTCAGGGAGGCGCGGGCGCGCTGTTCGCAGGTCCAGTCGTCGTAATCTTCAAGGACGAGATCCTGGGTGGTGATGAGGACGGCTTCCTCCGGGGGTGGTCGCTTCTGTCCGGCCAAGAGCCGCGCCGCCGCACCTGCGGCGTCCCGTATGACTTCGAACTTCAGGGCGGCGGCGCGTCCGGCGGGTGCCGCCTCGCCGCTGCCGCGGTCCATCTCCAGCCAAAGCATGAAGCCGCTGCGCCACGCGCGGTTCCACTCGTCCGCTCCCCAGGAGGCGGTGTCGTCCGGATCGAGATCCTGGACGGGAATGTCGACGGCCCGGACGTCGCGATAGTCGCGCGCACCCGCCATTCGCGCCATCATGGTGAGGTCGGGGAAGGAGTCGGGCTCGGGCGGCGGCGGCGGCTCCGGCTCGCGCGGGCGGCGCCGCTCGACAAAGGCGTCGGCATCCTCGCCGATGGCGAGGCAATCGATGAACTCCTCCATGTCTTCCGACAGCGCGCGCAGGTGGGCTTCGCTGTCCGCCTCCTTCTCAGCGAGCCGGTCGAGGCGGGAGAGGACGCTCATCGCCAGCCGGTTGTCGTGATAATGATATTCGGAGACCACCAGACCGTCCTTCCTGCGCAGGCTGATGCAGCCCGAAATGGCGCGGCCGCTGAGCTCGGAAGCGAGCCGGTCGCGCGCGCGGTTGATCAGGATGGCATCCCACATCCGGGCAAAGGCGCGGCCGCCGCGGCGGTTGCGCAGCGCATAAGCAGCCTGGGCGGAAACGCCGACGGCGGCGGCGGCATGTTCGACCACCCCGCTGGAGGCCAAGTGGCGCAGGAATTCGCCCATTTTCTCGGGCGTGAAGCCATCGTGCCGCGGCTTGCGGCCGCCGGGCGGGAAGCTTTCTTCGATCGCATCGTGGATGCGTTCGGCGAGCATGTCGTTGAGCAGGTCGGAATGGAGGGGCGGGGGCTCCGGGCATGGCTCGCCCGGCGCGACGGCGTGCGGGTGGGCCGGGTCGGCTGCGGAGTGCGCTTGGGCGGTGCGGGCGGCGGCGGCATTCTCCATGCCGATGCGCACCCCGGCCCAGTAGGCGCGCTCCTCGGCGTCGGAGGCGAAGCGGCTGTCGGCGGAGCGGCGAGGGGGCGTGCAGGCGCCTGATCCCGTACCCGGGGCGAGGTCAGCCGGCGTGACGGATTGGCCGAGTTCAGGGGCCCGGCCGGTGGCGGGGGAAGAGGCGCGCTCATCGGTCGACGCCCCGGGTGAATGCGCATTGCGCGAGTCGTGGTTCTCCATCCACCAGTGTGGAACATAGATGGTACGATGTAGGAAAGTGGTTTTGATCCAAGCAAGCAGATCGTGCTGCGGGCTATTGAGGGATCCGAGGCGAGGCAATACACCCGAGCGGATGATCAGCCTTTTGAAAAGATTCTGGAGACGCGATTTCATGGAGCCGCCACGCGACCCGTCCATAACATTCGAGAGTCTGACTTTTTCTGACGGGCAAACAGTTGCGTTGGGCGAGACGGACATCGTGGTTCTTGTTGGCCCAAACAATTCTGGCAAAAGCGAAGCGTTACGCGAGTTAGAAGCGAATGTAGCGGCTCCGAGCCGTCGAACGGTGCTGCATGGGGCCAAGTTGCGAAAATGGGGAGACTCGAAGACGTTTCAGAAGTATTTGGAAGATAACGCTAAGCTTGTTAGGGTATATGGCCGGTACCACTATGTTGGATATAAGTACGAGATCGATAAGGAAGAGATACAAAGGTTCGATAGTGACAATGTCGGTAAAATTAGTAGGTTCTTTGTATTAAGATCGGCAACAGATACCCGACTTTCCGACTCTGATCCTGCGAAAGCCATAGCATATTTGAAAGAAAAGCCTGAACATCCTATTCACATTGTTGTTCTAGATCCGCAACTCGAAGCCGAAATTAGTGGTTATTTTAAACGAGCATTTGGTAAGGACTTGATGGTCTTTAGGGCAGGCGGCTCCGAGGTGCCGCTTCTAGTAGGGAATAAGGATGATCTCCCTGCTGATGCACGTGAGTTTGATCCAGCCTTCATTGAAGTGGTGAAGGACAGAACCGTAGAGCTTTACCGCCAAGGGGACGGTATGCGTGCATTCGCAACTGTGGTTCTAAACATGATCGCCGTAAGAACTCAGTCCGTATTGCTTCTCGATGAGCCTGAGTCGTTTTTGCACCCGCCGCAAGCGCGTCTCCTGAGTGAGCTGTTGGCTAATAGCAGAAAGCGGAAATCCCAGATCTTCATAGCGACTCACAGCCCCGACATTCTCCAAGGTTTAATCGGATCAAATGAACCTGTTCGTGTACTTCGTCTCACCCGCGACGGTCGGGCAAACCGAGTTCATGAGCTCAACTCTAAAACTTCTCTTGATCTGGCGCGTGACCCATTCACTCGTTTTTCAGGGATTTTTAGCGCCATTTTTCATCAGCATGTGTTTATCTGCGAGTCAGATGCTGATTGTCTGTTTTACAATGCGATTTTAGATGCATCAGCAGCGGCTAATGAAGTACGGCCCGATGTCCTTTTTGTCCACGGAGGCGGCAAGCACCGCCTGCATAAACTCGCCTCGACCGCCTTTAAGCTGGGCGTGCCGCATTCCGTGATAGTAGACATAGATATTTTAAATGACGAGGGCACCTTTCGACGTATATTTGAAAGCGTTGGTGGACAGTGGAATCAAGTTTCAAAAGACTGGAAAGCGCTAAAGACGGCTGTTGACCAGCAGAGGCCTGCAGTTACCTGGGATCAAGCCGTTTCTTCGGTTCAGAGCTTAGTTGAAAAGGTGCGCGAGAGAAGCATTACTCTTGGTCAATTCGTGGACGCTGTCAAAGATGTGTTTCGCACTAATTCTCCTTGGGAGATGGTAAAGCGCGCTGGCCGAAGCGCGCTTCCCCCTGGAGATGCCACAGACAGGTTCGATCGCGTCTGTGAACGCGCTGCAGCCGTTGGGCTGTGGATCGTTCCGGTCGGCGAGCTTGAAGGCTTCTGCCGGTCTTCCACCTCCATGAAGGGAGCTGCTTGGGTGGAGTCCTTGCTCACAACGCGCGAACTTCAAACCGACCCGGAGTTGGCTGAGGCGCGTTCGTTCATCGGGGAAGTATGGAGGAGTACTCAGTTAAGCTCGCAAATCGAAGCTGGCGACCCGCCGACTAGCTGCGGACACCAGAATTAACCGCGCAAATGGTACCCACTATATCTCTGGTCGCTTGGTATACCCGGAGGTTCAAAGGCGCCAAGCACACACAAAGTGGGGCGACGCACGTCGGCGTCACCCCAGTGTAGCTCCGGCAGGTGCCGCCGACTTATTTCGGCGGTTTGATGCGGACGTCGACCTTGCTGCCGTCGGAGGCGCGGCCCTTGACCTGGGTTTGGGCGGGGTTGGTCATGCCCTTGACGCGCAGGTCCTCGCTGGTGGCTTCGACCTTGGTGACATTGTCGTTGAGGACGCGGGTCTGGATCTCGACGGTCTGCGGATCGGGGGTGACGGTGGCGTCGCCGGGCTTGATGCGGACATCGGCACGGCCGAGCGTGTCGCTGTCGACACGCACGCGAGTCTGCGCGGGGTTGGTGATGCCGCGGACATCGGCGCCGTTGACGGTGCCGTCGACCTTGGTGACGTTGTCGTTGTTCTTCTTCACCTCGATTTGGGTCTGGGCGAAAGCGGTGCCGCCGGCGCAAAGCGCAAGGGCGGCGGCGAGGATTACAGGCTTCTTCAGCATAAACGCCTCCATGGATGGATGATGGGAGGGTAACGCGTTGAAAAAGCTGAACGATCCGTTCGCCGCAGCGGCTTGTCCGGTTTAGGGAACGCCTTGGGCCGAAGCGGCTCGGGGCGCTTGTTCTAGTCCATCAGCTCTACCGCCATGGCCGTGGCTTCGCCGCCGCCGATGCACAGGGTGGCGAGGCCGCGCTTCTGGCCGTGGGTCTGGAGCGCGCTGATCAGGGTGGCGAGCAGGCGCGCGCCGCTGGCGCCGATCGGGTGGCCGAGCGCGGTGGCGCCGCCGTGGACGTTGAGCTTGTCGCGGGGGATGCCGAGGTCGCGCATGGCGATCATGGCGACGCAGGCAAAGGCTTCGTTGACTTCCCACAGGTCGACATCGCTCGTCGCCCAGCCGGCTTTCTCCAGCGCCTTGCGGACGGCGGGGACGGGGGCGCTGGTGAAGAGATTGGGCGCCTGCGCGTGGGCGGCGTGGGCGACGATGCGGGCGACCGGCTTGACGCCGAGGCGATCGGCAACGCTGGCGCGGGTGATGACCAGAGCGGCGGCGCCGTCGGAGATGGAGGAAGCGTTGGCTGCGGTGATGGTGCCGTCCTTGGCGAAAGCGGGCTTGAGGCCCGGGATCTTTTCCGGATTGGCCTTGCCGGGCTGCTCGTCGCAGGTGACTTCGATGTCGCCCTTGCGGGTGGTGACGGTGACGGCGGTGGTTTCGCGGTCGAAGGCGCCGGACTGGATGGCGGCCGTGGCGCGGCGCAGGGACTCGATCGCGTACTCGTCCTGGGCCTCGCGGGTGAATTGGTATTCGCGGGCGGCGTCCTCGGCGAAGGTGCCCATGGCGCGGCCCTTGTCATAGGCGTCTTCGAGGCCGTCGAGCATCATGTGGTCGTAGACGGTGTCGTGGCCGATGCGGGCGCCGGCGCGGTGCTTGGTCATGAGATAGGGTGAGTTCGACATCGACTCCATGCCGCCGGCGACGACCAGGTCGGCCGAGCCGCAGGCGATCATGTCGTGGGCGAACATGGCGGCCTGCATGCCCGAGCCGCAGACCTTGTTGACGGTGGTGGCTTCGACGGAGAGCGGGAGGCCGGCGCCCAAGGCGGCCTGGCGGGCGGGGGCTTGCCCCAGGCCGGCGGGGAGGACGCAGCCCATGAAGATCTTGTCGACCGCGTCGCCCGAAATGCCGGCGCGTTCCACCGCGGCGCGCACGGCCTCGGCGCCGAGCGCGGTGGCGGCGACGGGGGCGAGCTGGCCCTGGAAGGCGCCCATCGGGGTACGGGCGTAGGAGAGGATGACGATGGGGTCGGACTGGGTGGTGGCCATGGGAAGGAACTCCGGGGCTTCGAGAGGGTAGGGGAGGATTACCCGGCTAGATAGGCCCGGGCGGGTGCTTGTCCAAGTCTTTCGCCCTCTGCTAGGGCGCCGGCGATCAGGAGAGAAATTGCATGGCCGATATCGGGCTCGACTTCGCCCTTGGCGAGATGGCGGACGCCATTCGCGACACCACCCAGCGCTTCGCCGCCGACCGCATCGCGCCGCTGGCCGTGCGGATCGACGAGGAGGATTGGTTCCCGACCGAATTGTGGCCGGAAATGGGGGCGCTGGGCCTCCACGGCATCACCGTGGCGGAAGAGGATGGCGGGCTGGGGCTCGGCTATCTGGAGCATGTGGTGGCGCAGGAGGAAGTGGCGCGGGCCTCGGCCTCGATCGGGCTGTCCTACGGCGCGCATTCCAATCTGTGCGTGAACCAGATCCGCCGCTGGGCGAATCCGGAGCAGAAGGCGAAATATCTGCCCAAGCTGATTTCGGGCGAGCATATCGGCAGCCTTGCCATGTCGGAGGCGGGGGCCGGATCGGATGTCGTGTCGATGAAGCTCAAGGCGGAAAAGGTGCAGGGCGGCTACCTGCTCAACGGCACCAAGTTCTGGATTACCAACGCGCCTTATGCCGACACTTTGGTGGTCTATGCCAAGACGGGGGAGGGGAGCCGCGGCATCACCACTTTCCTCGTGGAAAAGGACATGGAGGGCTTCTCGATCGGGCAGAAGATCCCGAAGATGGGGATGCGTGGGTCACCCACGGCCGAGCTGGTTTTCAACGACTGCATCGTGCCCGAAGAGAATATCATGGGGCCGCTCAACGGCGGCGTCGGCGTGCTGATGAGCGGGCTCGATTATGAGCGTACGGTGCTGGCGGGGATCCAGCTCGGCATCATGCAGGCGTGCCTCGATGTGGTGCTGCCGTTCGTGCGGGACCGGAAGCAGTTCGGCAAGCCGATCGGTGCATTCCAGCTCATCCAGGCCAAGGTGGCGGACATGTATGTCGCCCTCAATTCCGCGCGGGCCTATGTCTATACGGTGGCGAGGAATTGCGATGCGGGCAAGACCACGCGCTTCGATGCGGCCGGCGCAATCCTGCTGGCGTCGGAAAGCGCTGTGAAGGTGAGCCTGGAGGCGATCCAGGCGCTGGGCGGCGCGGGCTATACCAAGGACTGGCCGGTGGAGCGCTTCCTGCGCGACGCCAAGCTGCTCGACATCGGAGCGGGGACCAACGAGATTCGCCGCATGCTGATCGGACGCGAGCTGATCGGCGCCGACGCGTGAGCACGATCGATCTCGTCGAATGGTATGCGACGATCAGCGGCGTGATCGCGGCGCTGATGCTGGCGAGCGACCAGGGCCGCAAGGTGACCGGCTACGGCTTCGTCCTGTTCTGCACCATGAACATCGCCTGGATCGTGTTCGCCCAGTCGCAGGATGAGGGCGCGGGGCTGACGTGGCAGAATGCGATCCTGTTCGGAGTCAATCTGATCGGCGTCTACCAGTATCTCCTGAGCGCCAAGAACCGACGCAAGATGAAGGTGGTGGAGAAGGCGGTGGAGCAGTTCGAGGAGCGCGAGGCCGCCAAGGCCGAGGGCCGGGCATGACTGGCCGCATCTTTCCGTCATCCTGGCGGAGGCCGGGACCCAGGAACAGGATGCTCTTCAATGACGCGAGGCGGCGCGAGCCTACCTTCCTGCGGCGGTGTTCATGGGTCCCGGCCTTCGCCGGGATGACGGTTTTGGCATGAGCCGCATCGTTTCCAAGGTCGACGACGGATCAGAGGCGTTTCGGCGCAATGCTGCGCACAATCGGGCACTGGCCGAGGAGCTGCGGGCGAGGGTCGGGCAGGCGGCGCTGGGCGGGCCGGAGAAGCATCGCGAGCGGCATGTCAGCCGCGGCAAATTGCTGCCGCGCGACCGGGTGACCCGGCTGCTCGATCCTGGTGCGCCGTTTCTGGAAGTCGGCCAGCTTGCCGCCAACGGCATGTATGGCGACGAGGCGCCGGGCGCGGGGGTGATCGCCGGGGTCGGGCGTGTCTCGGGTCGCGAGTGCATGGTCGTCGCCAACGACCCTACGGTGAAGGGCGGGGCCTATTTCCCGCTCACTGTGAAGAAGCATTTGCGGGCCCAGGAGATTGCCCGGGAGAACCGGCTGCCCTGCATCTACCTGGTTGATAGCGGCGGCGCCAATTTGCCGCACCAAGCGGAGGTGTTTCCGGACAAGGAGCATTTCGGCCGCATCTTCTACAACCAGGCGAACATGTCGGCTGAAGGGATTGCCCAGATCGCCTGCGTGATGGGTAGTTGCACGGCGGGCGGCGCCTATGTGCCGGCGATGAGCGACGAGAGCGTGATCGTGCGCAACCAGGGCACGATCTTCCTGGGCGGCCCGCCGCTGGTCAAGGCGGCGACCGGCGAAGTGATCAGCGCCGAGGATCTGGGCGGCGGCGATCTGCATGCCCGCAAGTCCGGCGTGGTCGATCACCTTGCCGACAATGACGAGCATGCGCTCTCCATTGTGCGCAGCATCGTGGCACGGCTGAACGCCACCAAGCGCCACGATCTCGACCTTGCCGAGCCGGTGGCGCCAAAGCTCGACCCGGAGGAATTGTACGGCATCATTCCGGATGATGTGCGCACGCCTTACGATGTCCACGAGGTGATCGCGCGGATCGTCGACGGCAGCGACTTTCACGAGTTCAAGGCGCTGTACGGCACCACCTTGGTGTGCGGCTTCGCCCGCATCTGGGGGATGCCGGTGGCGATCCTCGCCAACAACGGCATCCTGTTTTCGGAGAGCGCCTTGAAGGGCGCGCACTTCATCGAGCTGGCCTGCCAGCGCAGGACGCCCTTGCTGTTCCTGCAGAACATATCGGGCTTCATGGTTGGCGGCAAATATGAGGCCGGCGGCATCGCCAAGGACGGTGCCAAGCTGGTGACGGCGGTGGCGACGGCGCAGGTGCCCAAGGTGACGGTGCTGATCGGCGGCAGCTTCGGGGCGGGCAATTACGGCATGAACGGGCGGGCATATGGGCCGCGTTTCCTGTTCACCTGGCCGAACTCGCGGATCAGCGTGATGGGCGGCGAGCAGGCTGCGTCCGTGCTGGCGACGGTGCACAAGGATGCGGAGCGCTGGACGCCGGAGGAAGCGGAGGCGTTCAAAGGGCCGATCCGGCAGAGGTATGAGGATGAGGGCAACCCGTATTACGCCACCGCGCGTTTGTGGGATGATGGGATCATCGACCCGGCACAGACGCGCGATGTGCTGGGGCTAGCGTTCAGCGCGTGCTTGAACGCGCCGATACCTGAGCGCGCGCAATTCGGGTTGTTCAGGATGTGAGCATGCGGCTTTCCATGGAGAATGACTCCCGCCAGGAGATCACGGAGCAGTTGCAATTGCGCGGCTTGCTGGCGACGCTCAACGGCGACGACAATAATTTCGCCATCCTCGAGAAAGGGGAAGACGAGTTCCTGCAGGCGGCCGTAACGGCGGATGGGTTCATCATCGAGAAGCGGGATCTGGGAGCAGACCGACTGTCCTGCGGCGTGAGGCCCGGCCCCGCTCCAGCGGCAGCAGGAGCTTCCTCGCCTCCGAAGACGGGCGAACAAGGACAGCATGTCTTCTCCAGGGACGAGATGATGGAGGTTTTCACCGCTTACTGGTCCGGGGGAGGCGAACCGGGTTTCCTGGCTTGGAAAGAGATGGGAGGGCCCCAAGCTTGCGAGCGGCCTAGGCGAGTCAGGCAGCCTCAAGCCGTGGCTGCTGATTGGAATTCCGTTGGCTCTCATCGTGCTTTGGCGGGTCTTCGGTTGACCATGATCCGCTCCCTCTTGATCCCAACGCGTGGCTGGCTGGCGTTCAGCGCGTGGTCGAGCGCGCCGATCCGGGGGCGGGCGCAATTCGGGTTGACCAGGAGGTGATGGGCAGAGGTGTCTCGTCATCCCGGCGAAAGCCGGGACCCAGGACCACTGCCTCAGTCGAAGATGCGAGGAGGCATGTGCAGGGTAGTTCATCGTCGTGTTCTTGGGTCCCGGCTTTCGCCGGGACGACGGTGGGTAGGTTTGGACGCGGGAAGTGGATCGAACCCAAGGAGGGAGACGGCGAGATCGTCCCAATCGGGGTTGTCCCGTTCGATCAGCTGGATCTTCCAGCTGCGCTGCCATTCCTTCATCCGCTTCTCCCTCATGATGGCAGCTTCGATGTCGTCATAGCTCTCGACGTACATGAGCCGATAGACACGGTGGCGCTGGGTGAACCCGGCAAAGGTTCCGCTGCGATGCTGGAAGATGCGCTTGTGGAGATCGGACGTGACTCCGACGTAGAGGGTGCCGTACTTTCGGCTTGCGAGGATGTAGACATGTCCGCCCACCGGTTCGCGTGTAAAGATGTTTGGCTTGTTAGGGTAGTTGACCGAGGCTCGTGTTCCTGGGTCCCGGCTTTCGCCGGGATGACGCAATGATCGACTCGTTCCTCATTGCCAACCGGGGCGAGATCGCGTGCAGGATTATTCGGACTGCGCGGCGGCTTGGTATCCGTACCGTCGCTGTTTTCTCCGATGCGGATCGGCATGCTCTGCATGTTCGGGAGGCGGATGAGGCGGTGTATATCGGGGCTTCCGCGGCGCGGGAGAGCTATCTTGTCGGGGAGAAGATCATTGCCGCGGCCAAGGCCAGCGGCGCGGAGGCTATCCATCCGGGCTATGGGTTTCTTTCGGAGAATGCCGCCTTCGCCGAAGCCGTCGAGGCGGCGGGGCTGGTTTGGGTGGGGCCCAGGGCGGATTCCATCCGCGCGATGGGGCTGAAGGATGCGGCCAAGGCGTTGATGATCAAGGCTGGAGTGCCGGTGACGCCGGGCTATCTTGGCGAGGATCAGGATCCGGAGCGATTGAAGGCGGAGGCGGACGCGATCGGCTATCCGGTGCTGATCAAGGCGGTGGCCGGCGGTGGGGGCAAGGGGATGCGGCGGGTCAATGACGCTGCCGACTTTGCCGACATGCTCACGAGCTGCAAGCGCGAGGCTGCAGCATCGTTCGGCGACGATCGGGTGCTGATCGAGAAATATATCCTGCGGCCGCGGCATATCGAGGTGCAGGTGTTCGGCGATACGCATGGGCAGGTGGTCCACCTGTTCGAGCGCGATTGTTCGCTGCAGCGGCGCCACCAGAAGGTGATCGAGGAAGCACCCGCGCCGGGGATGGACGAGGCGACGCGTGCCGCGGTGTGCGACGCGGCGGTCAAGGCGGCGCAGGCGGTGGATTATATCGGCGCAGGCACGATCGAGTTCATCGCCGATGCGTCGGAGGGGCTGAGGCCCGACCGGGTGTGGTTCATGGAAATGAACACGCGCCTCCAGGTCGAGCATCCGGTGACCGAGGAGATTACCGGGCAGGATCTGGTTGAGTGGCAGCTTCGGGTGGCGAGCGGCGAGAAACTGCCGCTTCGGCAGGACGAGCTTTCGATCCGCGGCTGGGCGATGGAAGCGCGGCTTTATGCCGAGGATCCGGCGCAGGAATTCCTGCCGTCCACCGGCCGGCTCGACCATTTCGTGCTGCCGCGCGGGGTGCGGATCGACACCGGCGTTGAGGAAGGCGACCGGATCAGCCCTTATTACGACCCGATGATCGCCAAGGTGATCGCCCGTGGCGCGTCGCGCGCCGAGGCGGCGGAGCGGCTGGCCGCGGCGCTGCACGAGGTGGAGGTGTGGCCGGTCAAGACCAATGCCGGCTTCCTCGCCCGCGCGGCGGCTGACCCGGACTTCCTGGGCGGCGATGTCGACACCTCCTTCATCCCGGCGCGGATCGACCGGCTGGTGCCGCCGAGCGCTCCGGCCGATGCGGTCTGGAATTTGGCGGCGACGGCGCTGCTTGCGTCGGACTTCGGCAATGGCGGCGGCGGCGATCCTTGGGAGGCATTGCAAGGGTTCCGGCTCAATGCGGCCGACGATCTGCGCGTGGCGATCGCCCAGGGTGGCGAGACTCGGGTGGTGGAAGCGGGCGGCGATCCGCCGCTGGAAGGCATGGCGACCGCGGAAGGGGAGGCGGTGCTGGTGTTCACCGCCGGCCAGGCCTTCGCCTTTACGCTGCCCGGTGCCGGCGGCGGCGGGGCAGGGGGCGCATCGGGCGACGGGTCTTTGCTGTCGCCGATGCCGGGGCGGATCATTTCGGTCGAGGTGCGGCAGGGCGACCGGGTGACCAAGGGCCAGAAGCTGCTGACGCTGGAGGCGATGAAGATGGAGCATTCGATGCTTGCCCCGTTCGACGGCGTGGTGGCGGAGCTGAGCGCCAGCGAAGGCGCGCAGGTGACGGAGGGGACGGTGCTGGCCAAGGTGGAGAAGGAATGAGGGACTTCGTCATCCCCGCGAAAGCGGGGATCCCGCTCCTTTCTTCTTCGGGCGGCGGGACAAAGGAAAGAAGAAGAAGCGGGACCCCCGCTTTCGCGGGGGTGACGGTGCTTTGGGTTCGGGGGAGTATGTAATGGCCGGGCGCTTTTTCGATGAATGGACGCTGGGGGATCGGCTGTCGCATCAGCCGCACCGGACGGTGACGGAGACGGACAACCTCCTCATCTCGGCGCTGACACATAATCCGCAGCCGCTGCACATCGATGCGGAATATGCCGCCTCGACCGAGTTCGGGCGGATCGTCGTCAACGGTACCTTTACGTTCGCGCTGATGGTGGGGCTGTCGGTGGGAGACACGACGCTCGGCACGCTGGTGGCGAATCTGGGCTACGACAAGGTGCGGATGCCGAAACCCGTATTTATCGGGGATACTCTGCGGGCGGAGACCGAGGTGATCGGGCTCAAGGAGTCCAGGTCCCGGCCGGATGCGGGGATCGTGACGTTCGAGCACCGCATGCTGAACCAGCGCGACGAGCTGGTCTGCGTGTGCGAGCGCACCGCGCTGATGCGGAGGCGGGGGTGAAGCCGCCGGCGTCTCTTAGCCCCTCCCCTTCAGGGGAGGGGTTTGGGGTGGGGCTTGTTGGCGTGTCGGGAGTAGGTCGGGCGGGAACGGACATTCCCCACCCCAACCCCTCCCCTGAAGGGGAGGGGCTTTAGATGCCGATGCGCTCGCTGTTGTTCGTGCCCGGAGACCGGCCGGACCGGATGGGAAAGGCGCTGGGATCGGGCGCGGATGCCTTGATCCTGGACCTGGAGGATGCGGTGGCGCCGGGGGCCAAGGCGGAGGCGCGGCGGCATGTCGCCCAGTTCGTCGACGCGCACGGTTCGGCCAATCTGTGGGTGCGGGTGAACCCGCTCGACAGCCATGAGATCGAGCGCGATCTGGCGGCGGTGCTGCCGGCGCATCCCCACGGCATCGTCCTCCCTAAGGCGGAAGGAGGCGTTTCGGTGAACGAGCTGGCGCGGCGGCTTACCGAGAGCGGCAATGCGACCGCGCAGATCCTGGCCATCGCCACCGAAACGCCGGCGGCGATGTTCCAACTCGGGACCTATGGCGGCGCCAAGCGGCTCGCCGGCCTCACTTGGGGGGCGGAGGATCTGCCGGCGGCGATCGGGGCCGTGACCAGCCGGGAAGAGGATGGGCGCTACACGCCGCCTTATGAACTTGCGCGCTCCCTTTGCCTGTTCGGCGCGGCGGCGGCGGGGGTGGCGCCGATCGAGACGGTTTATCCAGCGTTCCAGGATCTGGACGGGCTGGCGGCTTATGCCGCGCGGGCGCGGCGGGACGGGTTTAGCGGCATGATGGCGATCCATCCGGCGCAGGTGGCGGTGATCAACCAAGCCTTTACGCCGAGCGAGGCCGAAGTGGCGCATGCCCGGGCGGTGGTGGCGGCGTTCGAGGCCAATCCTGAAGCGGGGGCGCTGTCCCTGGAGGGCAAGATGATCGACCGGCCTCATCTGGTTCAGGCGCGCCGGGTGCTGATGGCGGATCCGGAGAGCGGCTGATCATCCGAGCGGCTCGTGTAACATATCTGTCATATCCGCTTTACGGAAGCGTCACAGAACTGTAACAGTGGCACCTCAACCGTGCGGAGACACGATATGAGGATGCAAGCTGCCGCCGTTCTGGGAACGGCCCTTCTGCTTTCGGCCTGTGCGACGGCCTCGCCGTCTCTCGTCGAACAAGGCTATGAGCGCGGGGCGCTGGGCGTCGCGGCGCTGCACCGCGGCGACTTCGCCACGGCCGAGACCTTGCTCCAGGAGAAGAGGGGCGTGCGTGCCGCCGATCCGGCACGGCTCATCAATTTGGGCACGGTGTATATGGAAACCGGCCGAGCCGAAGAGGCGCGGGAAATGTGGCGGCAGGCGCTGGCTTCGGACAAGCATTTTTCCGTCGAAACCGCCGACGGGCGGATCGTCTCCACCGAGCAGCTGGCGCGCGAGGCGCTGAGCCGCCACCCGGTGCGGATCGTCACCGCAACCCGCTGATTGCATCGCCGCATCGCCCTGGCCTAGGCCGGGGCGATGATCGGATACGCCGCTTCCCTGCCCCTTGGCGACCCGCCGGCGGCCGCGCACGACCTCGTCTCGGGCGGAGCGACCGCTTTTGGTTTCGTGCTGGGGGCGGTTATCGGAAGCTTCCTTGCCGCGATCCTGATCCGGTGGCCCGAAGGCCGCTCGGTAATGCGCGGCCGCTCGGCCTGCGACGGGTGCGGGCGCACGCTGCGGGCGGCGGAACTGGTGCCGATCCTGTCGTGGTTCGCAGTGCGGGGCAGATGCCGGACCTGCGGGGCGGCGATCAACAAGCGCCACCTGGCGGTGGAGGCGGGGGCGGCGCTGATCGGGCTCACCGCGGTTCTTGCCCATCCGCTGCCCGCGGCGGCATTCACCGCCATCCTGGGATGGTGGCTGTTCCTGCTTGCCGCGCTCGATGTCGAGCACCAGTGGCTGCCCGACCGGCTGACCTTGCCGCTGATCCCGGCCGGCCTGGCAGTGGCTTGGGCGGGTGTCGGGCCGGGTCTGGAGGAGCGTCTATTCGGTGCGGCGGCGGGCTACCTCTCGCTGGAATTGATCCGGCAGGTCTATCGGCTGGCCCGCGGGCGCGAAGGGCTTGGCGGGGGAGACCCGAAGCTGTTCGCGGCGATCGGCGCCTGGCTGGGCTGGGCGAGCCTGCCCTTTGTGATGCTGGGGGCGGGGCTGCTCGGGCTGGCGGCGGTGACGGCGATGCGGCTGCGTGGAAAGCAGGTGTCGGCCACGGACCGGCTGCCGCTCGGCACTTTGCTGGCGCTCGGCGCCTGGCCGCTGTGGCTGTTGCTTGCGCGCTAAGCACTTGCGCCAAGGACGGAAAAGGTGTTCGTAGAAGCGCGACGGGGCGCCGCCGGGGGTGGGCGCTGCCAAGCATTTGTAACACCATTGGAATATTTCTGCCGCATCCGGGGCGGCAGTGACCTGAGTGGGGGAGCGGCGAATGCGCCTGGCCTTGGATCCGCGTACGCAGCGGCTGCTGCGGCGGATTCCGCGAACCAATGTCTATACGCTGGCGGAGCTCGCGCTCCTGACCCTGCTGGCTGTCCAGTGCGCGCGCCTGGTGTGGGCGCTGGTGACTCCGGTCGATCCGGTCGGCGCGTGGCGTCCGGCGGTGACCGGCACGGCCGTGCAGGGAGTTGCGGGGACGCTCGGCGGCTTCGACCCGTTCTTCCGCGGGGCCGCCGGCGGCGAAGCGGGGGCGGTCGTGGTCACCTCGCTCAGCCTCAAGCTGTTCGGCGTGCGCCAAAACCAGGCCACGGGCCGCGGCGCGGCGATCATCGCGCTGCCCGACGGCCAGCAGCGCAGCATCGGAGTGGGCGAGGAGATCATGCCCGGCGTGCGGCTGGAGGCAGTCGGCTTCGACAATGTCACGATCTCGCGCGGCGGGGCGCAGGAGCAACTCTTCATGGACCAGTCGCAGGGGACGCCCGCGGCCGGCGGGACGGCCGCGCCGGTCGGCGGCGCGGTACCGGCGCCCGCCACGGCCGCGCCGCCGCTGCCGGTGATCGCGGTTCCGCCTCCGGCTCCGCCGGCCCAGGGCGGACTTGGCGGCCAGATTTCGCTGCAGCCGCGGCTCAACGGCGGGCAGGTGACGGGGATCGTCCTCTCGCCCGAAGGCACCGGCGAAGCGTTTCGCGCGGCGGGGCTGCAGCCCGGCGATGTCTTGCTTTCGGTCGGCGGGCAGCGGATCACCTCGGCGGCGCAGCTTGCAGGCTTGCGCGACCAGCTGGCGGCGCCGGGCGCGTCCGTGCAGGTGGAGCGCGGCGGCCGCGTCACTCGAATTCAGCTTAGGAACAGCCAGTGAAGCGTTTTCTGATCGGCCTTGCCCTTGCCTCCGCGCTGCCGATGGCGCCGGTGCTGGCGCAATACAGCGTCAACTTCCGCGAGGCCGATGTGCGCGCCTTTATCGAGGACGCGGCGCGGGTGACGGGCCGCACCTTCATTGTCGACCCGGCGGTGCAGGGCAAAGTCTCGGTGGTGACGCAGCGCGCTTTGTCGCGCTCCGAATATTTCGAGCTGTTTCTGTCCACCTTGCGGTCCAGCGGCCTGGTGGCTGTGCCGATTTCCGGGGGCGCATTCCGCATTCAGCCGACCGCCGGTGCGGCTTCGACCAGCATGCGCGTTGCCTCCCGGGGCAGCGCCAACAATTTCGTTACCGAGATCATCCGGCTGCGCAATATCGAGGGGCCGCAGGCGCTGGAATCGCTGCGACCGCTGGTCAGCCGCGACGGCTCGATCACCGCGACGGCCAATTCGGTGATCGTTGCGGACTTCGCCGACAATGTCGCCCGGGTGCGGCAGGTGGTCGCTTCGATCGACCGGGATTCGAGCACCACCCGAATCGTGACGCTGCAAAATGCCGGTGCGCGCGATATCGCCGCATCTCTTTCGCAGCTCATGGAAGGCGCGGGCGGACGCCCGGCGACGGTGGTGCCGGTCGACAGTTCCAACTCGCTGGCGCTGCGCGGCGATGCCGCCACGGTGGCGCGGCTCGCCCAGCTCGCGACGGAACTCGATCAGCGCGCCGCCAACGGCACCGAAATCCGGGTGGTGTTCCTGCAGCATGCCGATGCCGCCCAGATCCTGCCGGTGATCCAGCAATTGCTCGGCCAGCCGGTGACGGCGGCGGCGCCGAACCAGGGCCTCAGCCAGCGCGTCTCGACCAGCCAGAATGGCGGCCAAAGCGGCGGCACGACGCGCCAGCCGATCAACACCGCGGAGCCCGCATCGGGGGGAGGGGGCGGCGCTTCGGGCCCCACCGGCAGCACCGGCGTGTTCGGCCCGCGCAGCGCTGTCGTCACGCGCTTCGAAGGCGCAAACGCGATCGTCATCGCCGCGCCCAGGGATGTGCAACGAAGCCTCGGCGAAGTGGTGCGCCAGCTCGATACCCGGCGCGAGCAGGTGCTGGTGGAAGCGATCATCGTCGAGATCAGCGACAACGCCGCCAAGCGGCTGGGCGTGCAATTGCTGATGGCGGGCCTTGAAGGCTCCAACATCCCGTTCGCCGTCACCAATTATTCCAACGCCGCGCCGAACATCCTGACGGTGGCCGGCGCGGCGGCGGCGGAGCGGCTGCGGCGCGATACGACCACGGTGAACGGCCAGGTGGTGACCACCAACCGAACCTCGCCCGTCGCCGACGCGCTGCAGGAAGCGGCGGTGAGCTCGGTGCTCGGCGCGACGGGGGGCATTGCCGGCCTCGCCATCCGCAGCGGCAACGAGATTTTCGGCGCGATCATCAACGCGGTGAAATCCGACACCAAGTCGAACATCCTGTCGACGCCGTCAGTGATGACGCTCGACAACCAGGAAGCACGGATCCTGGTCGGCCAGGAGATACCGGTCACCACCGGCGAGGCGCTGTCCAACAATTTCGACAATGCCTTCCGCACCGTGCAGCGCCAGAATGTCGGCATCTCGCTTCAGGTGAAGCCGCAGATCAATGCCGGCGGGGCGATCAAGCTGGCGCTGCGGCAGGAGGTGAGCTCGATCGCCGGGCCGGTGGCGCGCGGCTCGGCCGACCTCATCCTCAACAAGCGCGAGATCGAGACCACGATCACGGTCGACGACGGCGAGATCGTCGGCATCGGCGGGCTCTTGGACGAAAATGACCGCCGCACGATCGAAGCGATTCCGTTCCTCGGCGACCTGCCGGTGATCGGCAACCTGTTCCGCTCCAAGAGCCGGTCGCGCGACAAGACCAATTTGATGGTCTTCATTCGCCCCACCGTACTGCGCTCCACCGCCGACGCGCGGGCGATGACCGACCGGCGCTACGGCTATATCCGCGAGCGTCAGTATCAGCAGGATCCGTATCAGGAGCCGAGCATCGACGAGCTGGTGCGCGAATATATGGGCGCGGTGCCGCCCTTCGCGCCGCCGGCGCCGCCCACGCCGCACGATCCGGCGGTCTACGATCGGACGCTGGTTCCGGGCCAGATGGTGGTCACTCCGGCGGGTATCGTTCCGGTCGGGACGCCGCCGCCGGTGCCCAAGAAGCGGAAGCGCAGATGATCCGCCGCGGAGCGGAATTCGCCGTGGACGAGGCGCTGGACCTGGAGCTCGAGCCGGGCGATGTCGTCGTGGTCACGGAGCGGGTGGTGGAGACGGACGCTCCGGCGCCGCCAGCGCGCATTCCCTACCCCTATGCCAAGCGCTTCGGCGTCGCGACCATCGGGGAGCTGGAGGGAGCGGCAATCGTGGCGCTGCGCGAGGGCGCCGACCCCATGGCTTTGATCGAAGTGCGGCGCCTGCTCGGGCGGCCGCTCAAGGTCGAAGCGACTGCGGCGGCGGCGTTCGATCGCATCCTGTCGGAAGCTTATGCCATGGACGGGCAGGCGGCGGCGGACGCGGCCGGCTCGCTCGGCTTCGGGGATGACCTTTCCAGCCTGGCGAGCGAACTGCCGACCGCGGAGGACCTGCTCGACAGCGCGGACGACGCCCCCGCGATCCGGCTGATCAACGGCATCATCGCCGAAGCCGCCCGGCGCGGCGTGTCCGACATCCATATCGAGCCTTACGAGACCGGCCTGGTGATCCGCATGCGCATCGACGGCCTGCTGCGCGAGACTTTGCGCATGCCGCCGCATGTCGCCCCGGTGGTGGTGAGCCGCATCAAGGTGATGGCGCGCCTCGACATCGCCGAGCGGCGGGTGCCGCAGGACGGGCGGATCGGCCTGACGCTTGGCGGCAAGCTTCTCGACGTGCGCGTCTCGACGCTGCCGAGCCGAGCCGGGGAGCGGGTGGTGCTGCGTATCCTCGACAAGGAGAATGCCGGCATCAGCCTCGACGCGCTGGGCATGCCGGCCGACGTGCACGCGCTCTTCACCCAGGCGCTGACCGAGCCCAACGGCGTCGTGCTGATCACGGGCCCGACCGGATCGGGCAAGACCACCTCGCTTTACGCGGGCCTGCGCATCCTGAACGACGGCAGCCGCAACATCCTGACCGTCGAGGATCCGGTGGAATATGCCGTCGACGGCGTCGGGCAGACCCAGGTCAATCCCAAGGTCGGGCTGAGCTTCGCCGCCGGCCTTCGCGCCATCCTGCGCCAGGACCCCGACGTGGTGATGGTGGGCGAAATCCGTGACCGCGAGACGGCGGAGATCGCCGTCCAGGCGTCGCTGACCGGACACCTCGTTCTGTCCACCGTCCACACCAACGATGCGGTCGGCGCGATCACCCGGATGCGCGACATGAAGGTGGAGCCGTTCCTGCTTGCCTCGACCCTGCGCGCGGTGATCGCGCAGCGGCTGGTGCGGCGGCTTTGCCAGAATTGCCGGGCGCCGGTGGAGCAGAGCGAGTCGCTCGGCGCGTTGATCGGTCTTCCCGCCGACGCGGTCGTCTACGAAGCGCGCGGCTGCGGCGAATGCGCGAACAGCGGCTACAAGGGCCGGATCGGCGTGTTCGAGGCGGTGCGGATCGACGACAAGATCCGCCGCCTGATCAATGCCGGCGGCGACGAGGCGGCGATCGCCGACCACGCCTTCCGAGCCGCGCCGAACCTTGCCGCATCGGCGCGGGTGCTGGTGCGCGACGGGCTGACCACCGCCGAGGAAGCGATTCGCGTCTCCCGCCGCGAAAGTGAGCCGGACGCGCCCGATGGCTGATTTCACCTATCTGGCGCTCGACACCGCCGGGCGTGAGCGGCGTGGTTCGGTGCGGGCAACCACCCCGATCGAGGCGCGCGAGAAGCTCGGGCAGCGGCGGCTGTTCGTGGTCAAGATCGAGGAAGGCGCCGGCGCGTCGGGCGAGGCGCCCCCCTTGCTGTCCCGCCAGCTGTTCGTGCGGCGCAAGCTCGGCGCCAAGCAGCTTACCGTCTTCACCCGCCAGCTCTCGACGCTGGTGCAGGTCAGCCCGCTCGAGGAATCGCTGCGCACCATCGGCCGGCAGACCGAGAAGGAGCAGGTGCGCAACATCCTGCTCGATGTGCATGCCGGCGTGCTGGAAGGGCGGCGACTGTCCGAAGCGATGGCGCGGCAGCCCGGGAGCTTTCCCGCGCTGTACCGCGGCATGGTGTCGGCCGGCGAAAGCTCGGGCAGCCTGCCGCAGATCCTGGAGCGGCTCGCCGACCTGCTCGAGCGGCAGGGGCAGGTGCGGGCCAAGGTGCTTTCGGCGCTGGCCTATCCGATCATCCTCGCCTTCGTGGCGATGTTCGTGGTGTTCGCGCTGATGGTGTTCGTGGTGCCGCGCGTGGTGGAGCAGTTCGACGATATCGGCCAGCAACTGCCCTTGCTCACCCGCATCGTAATCGCGCTTTCCGGATTCCTCGCCGCCTGGTGGTGGGCCTTGATCGCCGGGACCGTGCTGATCGCCATCCTCGCCGCACGGGCGCTACGCGACGAGGGGGTGCGAATGAAGGCCGACCGGACGCTGCTGCGCCTGCCTCTGTTCGGGCGGCTGCTGCGCGATCTTCACGCGGCGCGAATGGCGCGCACCTTGTCGACCATGGTGGCGAGCCGGCTGCCGCTTCTGGAGGGCCTGAAGCTCACCACCCAGACGGTGCACAACCGGGCGCTGAGGGTGGCGAGCGCTGAGATTGCCGAAACGGTGCGAACCGGCGGCAGCCTGTCGGGGGCGCTCAGGCGCGCGGGTGTGTTTCCGCCGCTTCTGGTCTATCTGGCGGCATCGGGCGAGGCGAGCGGCAAGCTCGACGTCATGCTGGAGCGCGCCGCCGAATATCTGGAGCGCGAGTTCGACAGCTTCACCGCCACTGCGCTGGCGCTGCTCGAGCCCGCGATCATCGTCATCATGGGCGCGGTGGTTGCAGTGATCGTGCTTTCGATCCTGCTGCCGATCCTGCAGCTCGACACACTTGCCGGAGGAATGGGATGAAGAAGCTTCTGAAGGAAATCCTCCCGCAGCTTGGCTGGGGGAGGCGGACCATGCGGAGCATGGGGGAGGCGCGGCGGAAGCGAGGCCGCAGCCGTTTTCCTCGCGTCGCTCGGCCCCTCCACCGCACTGCGTGCGGTCCCCCTCCCCAAGCAAGCTGGGGGAGGAACAGGGACGCCGGCTTCACGCCTCTGAGGCGTTCCGCCGAAAACGGCTTCACGCCTCTGAGGCGTTCCGCCGAAAACGGCTTCACGCTGGTCGAGCTGATGGTGGTGATCGTCATCATCGGGCTGCTCGCCACGGTGGTGGTAATCAATGTCATGCCCGCGACCGACCGGGCCACGCTGACCAAGGCCAAGGCCGACATCGCCACGCTGGAGCAAGGGGTGGAGATGTACCGCCTCAACAAGCTCACCTATCCGGCCGCCGGCGAGGGCCTGCAAGCGGTGGTCCGCGAAGGCTTCGTCAAGCGGCTGCCCAACGATCCGTGGGGCAATGCCTACCAATATGCGGTTCCGGGCCGCGACGGGAGCGCGTTCGACATCTTCAGCCACGGAGCCGACGGGCGCGAAGGGGGCGAGGGCGAGGATGCCGATATCGGCAGCTGGCAGGAATGATATTCCTCTTTTGGTCGTGATCCCGGCGCCCCTCCACCGTCCTGCGGACGGTCCCCCTCCCCGAGCAAGCTCGGGGAGGAATTTGGAGAAAGGCTTCACGCTGGTCGAGCTGATGGTGGTGCTGGTGATCGTCGCCCTGATGTCGACGGCGGTGGTGCTTGCCATCCCCGATCCGCGCGGCGGGCTGGTGTCGGAAGCGGAGAAGTTCGCGGCGCGGCTGCAGGCGGCGCAGGAGCGGGCGATCATGGACAATCGGCCGGTGGCGATGCGGCTGACGGCGGCCGGCTATGCCTTCGAATGGTCGGTGCGGGGCGCGTGGCAACCGATCGGACAGCGCCCGTTCGGCGGGGCGGCGTGGGTGGAGGGCACCGGCGTTACCGCCGCCGACAACCGGGTGGTGTTCGACAGCACCGGCTTTGCCGAGCCGCTCGACATCGTCTTGAGCCGCGGCGGCGAGCAGGTCGGGGTTTCGGTGAGCGAAGGGGGCGAGGTCCGTGTCCGGCGCTGACAGCCGCGAAAACGGCTTCACGCCCTTGCGGCGTTCCGCCGAAAACGGCTTCACGCTCATAGAAATGCTGGTGGCGCTCGCCATCTTCAGCCTTGCCGCGCTCGCGCTGCTGCGGCTGGAGGGGGCGACGGTGAAGAATACCGGTTTGCTCCAGGAACAGGCGGTGGCGCAGCTCGTCGCGCGCAATCTGGCGGTGGAGACGATCACCGACCCGGTCGCCCCCGCCTTCGGCACAGAGCGCGGGCAGGCGGTCAACGGAGGGCGCCGCTGGGTGTGGGTGCGCGAGACCGGCCGCTCGCCCGAGCCGCGCATCCAGATGATCCACATCCTGGTGCTGAGCCAACAGGGCAGGGAAGCGGCGCGGCTGACGATATTCCGGCGGGCGACGCGGTGAGGGGGAAGGCGCAAAATCCTCCCCAAGCTTGCTCGGGGAGGGATAGGGAGGCCGGCTTCACGCTGGTTGAGCTACTCGTCTCGCTGATGATCTTCGGCATGCTTTCGGCGGCGGGGGTGGCGCTGCTGACCTTTTCGGTGCGGGCCCAGGAGATCGCGCAGGTGCGGCTCGGCGACCTGGCGCAATTGCGGCGGGCGAGCACCTTGATGGCCGCCGATTTCGGCCAGGCGGCGGCGCGTACGCATCGCGATGAGAACGGATCGCCGCTTCCCGCCTTTGTCGGCAGCAACGGCGGGGCCGGCCTGGTGCGGCGCGGCTGGGAGAATGTCGACGGCGCGGCCCGCTCCTCGCTGCAGCGCGTCGAATATCGGGTGGCGGCCGGCCGGCTGGAGCGGCTCTCCTGGCCGATGGTCGACGGAGCGCCGCCGCGAGCCGCGGTGATCTTGCTGGACGATGTGCGAAGCGTCGCCTTTCGCTACCGCGCGCCGACCGGCGAGTGGCGCGACCGGTGGGACCCGGAGGAGCCGGGCGATCTGCCGTTGGCCGTGGAACTGGTGGTCGACACGCAAGCCAGCGGCGAGACCCGCCAGCTTTTCCTGACCGGACGCGGCTGGTGAGCGGCTTCGTGCCCCCGGCGCACGAGCGCGGCGCCGCCTTGCTGGCGGTGCTGGTGCTGGTCGCGTTCATGGGAGTCATCTCGGTGCTCGCCTTCGAGCGGCTGCGGCTTTCCACCGCGCTGGCCATCAACCATGCCTCGATCGAGCAGGCCCGCGCTTATGCGGTGGGCGTCGAGACGCTGCTGGCGATGCGGGCGGACGATCTCGTCGCCGCCAATCGCGACGTCACCACGCTGCAGGGCGACTGGAACGGCACCATGCGCCGGATTCCGCTGCCCGGCGACGGGCTGGCGGAAGGCGTGATCCGCGACGGCGGCAATTGCTTCAACTTGAACAGCCTGGCGCAAGGTACGCCGCCGGCGCGGCTGGCGGCGCGGCCGCAGGCCATCGAACAATTCGCCAATCTGATGCTGGTGCTGGGCGTAAGCGAGCGGGAGGCGCGCGCGCTCGCCGCGGCCGCGGCCGACTGGATCGACACGGACAGCGATCCCGCTCCGGGCGGCGCCGAGGATGCCGCTTATGCGACCTTGGCCGTACCCTACCGCCCGGCCAACACCCTGTTCGCCGAGACCAGCGAATTGCGCGCGGTGCGGGGGATGACGGCGGAGCTTTACCGGCTCCTGAGGCCTTATGTGTGTGCGCTGCCGATGAACGAATTGTCGCCGATCAACGTCAACACCCTGCTCCCCACCGATGCGCCGCTGCTTGCCATGTTCGTGCCGGCGCGCACCGGGATCGAAGCGGCGCGGGCCATCATCATGAACCGGCCGCCGGGCGGGTGGAAGGACATGGCGGAGTTCAACCGGGCGACGGGACCCAACGAACTTCCGCTCGACCCGTCCAACCAGCTTCAGCTAAACACCCGCTGGTTCGCGCTCGACCTCCGGATCGAGTTCAATGGCGCCGAGCTGATCGAGACGGCGTTGGTCGATGCGCGATACATGCCGTCCAGAGTGGTGGTGCGGCGCTGGGGGAGGGACGAGTGACGGAAGGGCTGCTCATCTTCCTTGCCCCGGAGGGCGGCATTGCCGGCTGGCTGGGATTGAAGGACGGAATTGTCGACTCGCGCGGGACGGCGCTCGACGGCGCGCGGCTCAATGGCGGCGCGGCGGCGGCGGTCGTGCCGGGGGAGCAGGTGACCCTGCACTGGCTGGAGCTGCCGGGGGGCCTGGCGCCCGCCCAGGCCCAGGCGGCGGCGCGGCTGATGGCGGTGGAAGCCTCCGCCCAGTCGATCGCGGAAATGCATGTCGCGGTGGGCGAGGGCGAGGGGGGTGCGCTGCGGCCGGTGGCGCTGGTGCCGACGGCGCGGATGGAGGCGTGGCTGGAGACGCTGCGCGCGGCGGGCGTGGAGCCGGACCTGATGCTGCCCGACACCGCCTTGCTGCCGGTTCCGGAGGAAGGGCTGGTGCGCTTCGAGCGCGAGGCGCTGTCGCTTTACCGCGGCCGCGAGGCGGCGTTTGCGGCCGAGCCGGAGCTTGCCGCCCTGGTGGTGGGCGATGCGCCGGTGGCCCAGCTGGAGGCCGGCGGGTTCGAGCCGGGCCTGGCCGCGGCGCTGGCGCGGCCGCTGGTCAACCTGCGCCAGGGGCCGTTCGCCAGGCGGCGCGAGTGGCGGCTTCAGGGGGCGCGGCTGCGGCGGCTGGCGATCCTCGCCTGTGCCTTGCTGGCCGCGACGCTGGCGCTGCAAGTCGTCCAGATCGCCGTTTATACGCTCGCCGCCGACCGGGCGGAGGAGGAGACGCGGCGGATCGCTGCCGCCGCCTTGTCGCGCAGCCCCGGCGCGGCGGGCGCCGCCGACCTGACCCGGCGGCTTGCGGAGATTCGCGGCGGCGGGATAGGCTTTGCAGGCGTGGCGGGCGCGGTGTTCGCCGCGGTGCGGGCGGCGCCGAATGTGGAATTGTCGTCAATGACCTTCGCCGAGGATGGGAGCCTGAGGGTCAGCGCCCTTGCCGACGGGGCCCCCAGCCTCACCGATTTCACGCAGCGGGTGGAAGCCGCCGGGTTCAGGGTCGAGGCGATGCCGCCGCGAACGGCCGGCGCGCGCCAGTCCCAGGATCTGGTCGTGAGGCCGCGATGATCGAGCGCGTGACGATCTGGCACCGGGGCCGCAGCGTTCGCGAGCAGCGCATGCTGCTGATCATGGCGGCTTTGTTCCTGCTCATCTTCTCGTGGCTGCTGGTGGTTCGGCCGCTGGGCGACGCCTTGTCGGACGCGCGGGCACGGCACGGCGCGGCGATCGTGGCCCGCGCGCAGGCGCAGGCACAGGTGGAAGCGCTGCGGGCTTTGCGGACAGCGGGGGGCCGGGGACTGACCGAGCCCGTCGAGACGGTGGTTGCGCGCACCGCAAACGAGGCCGGCTTCCGCTTGTCCCGCACCCAGGCGGAGCCGGGCGGGCGGGGCGTCTCCATAGCCATCGAAGCGGCGCGGCCGCAGGCATTGTTCACCTGGATCGCGAGCCTGGAGCGGCAGGGCGTGGTGGTCGCCTCGCTCAGCACCAACGCCAATGCCGACCGCACCGTCGCGGTTCAGGCGACTCTGAGAGGGAGGGCAAGCTGATGCGGGTCCGTTTGCCGCTGGGACGCGGGCTGTTCTTCGTCTGCGCCTTCCTGTTCGCCCTGATCGCGTTGCTGCCGCTGCGCCTCGCGCTCGATCCGCTTGGCCTTGGGGAACACGGGGTGGCGGCGCGCGAAGCGACGGGGAGCGTCTGGCTCGGCACGATGCGCGAAGCGCAGCTCGGCCGCATCGCGCTCGGCGACCTGGCCGTTGGCCTCGAGACGCTGCCCCTGCTTGCCGGCAGGGCGCGGGTTTCGGCGCAGGGCCTCGGCGATACGCCGTTCAAGGGTGCCTTCAACTCGACTCGCCATGGATTCGGAGTAGACGATGTCACGGCTCAGTTGCGCATGGCGGGCACGCTGGGGCCGCTGCCGCTCGGCGTGTTCGACACCACCGACTTGAGCGTTCACTTCGCCGACGGCCTGTGCCGCACCGCCGAAGGACGGGTGCGGGCGGCGGCCGCGGGCGATATCGGCGGCTTCCCGCTGCCGGGGCTGAGCGGCACCGCGCGATGCGACGGGGGCGTGCTGCTGCTGGCGCTGGCGAGCGATGCGGGCACCGAGACGCTGCAGCTGCGCATCGGCGCCAACGGGCGCTACCGGGCCGAGCTTGGCGTGCGTCCTTCTCAGCCCGAACTCGCTCCCGCGCTGACGGCTGCCGGGTTCGTGCAGGCCGGCGGCGGCTACAGCCTACGGCTTGCCGGAGCGTTTTGAGCCGCCATTCGCCCGGCCATCGCCGCGCAGACGATGAGCTGGAGAGTGTGGAACAGCATCACCGGCAGGATCACCATCCCGGCCGCGGCACCGGGGAGCAGGATCCGCGCCATCGGCACGCCGCTCGCCAGTGATTTGACCGAGCCGCAGAACAGAATGGCGGCGCGATCGCCATCGGAAAATTTTCCCAGCCGCCCAAGCGTCCATGCCGCCGCGAGGATGACGGCCAGCAGCAGTGCGCAGAGCAAAGTCAAAGCGGCAAATTGCGCCGGCGGCAGCCGCTGCCACAGCCCTTCGGCGGCCGCAGCGGAAAAGGCGCCGTAAACGGCGAGCAGGATCGTGCCCTTGTCGACAAAGGTGGTGAGCCGCGGCCGATCCTTGACGAGCGGGAAGGACCAGGGCCGAAACATGTGCCCGAGCAGGAAGGGAAAAAACAGCAGCAGCACGATCTTGCCGATGCCGGCGGCATCGATGCGCGCGCCCTGCGCTTCCAAGATCATGGACACGATCAACGGCGTCAGGAAGACGCCGACGAGATTGGAGAAAGCCGCCGCCGCCACCGCGCCAGCGACATTGCCGCCGGCAAGCGACGTATAGGCGATCGAGGATTGCACGGTGGAGGGGAGGGCGCAGAGGAAGAGGAGGCCGGTCCACAGCATCGGCGACAACAATCCGGGCAGAAGCGCCGCAAGGCCGAGCCCGGCGAGCGGGAAGAGCAGAAAGGTGATGGCAAGGATCGCGGCGTGCAGACGCCAGTGGGTGATGCCCGAGACCAGAGCTTCGGGCGGCAGCCGCACGCCGTGGAGGAAGAACAGAGCGAAGATCGCCACAAGGGTCGCCGCATCCAGCGCCGCTGCCGCCCGACCCGTGACGGGGAGCACGCTCGCCAGCACGAGCGTAGCCAGCAACCACAGGATGAAACGGTCGGGAAGCAAGCGCTTCAGCATGGCAGCGCCCATGGGGGGAGCGGCGCATCGTGGCAAGCCGAAGCCGGCTGCCATTCCGTCCGGCACAGCGCCTTAGCTGTTGGAGAGGCCGTCGCGATAGCGCATGTCGAGGAAACGCTGACGAGTTTCGAACTGGAAGCGCTCGTCGCGGCTCGCTTCCTCGGCAAGCCGGCCAAGCTCGACCGAGATCGTCGTCATGCCTTCCACGAGGCGATGCACCTCCTCCGGCCGCTCGCGAACGCTGGTGGGAAGGCCGCACCAGGTGGCGATCAGGGTCGGCAGATGTTCGCCGATCAGCCGCCGGGCCTCCCACGCCACGGTCGACGCGGGCTCGATGCCGCCAAGGTGGCGCGGAAGATCGCCGAGCAGGTCCAGGATGTGCTCGTAAACCGGCCAGGCAGTGGGCGGGAGCATCATGCGTTGGTCGAGCAGCCACTCCTCGGCCTGGCAGGGCAGAGCCTGCAGCTCCTCGCGGGAGAATTGCGCGGGCGGGCGGCGGCCGGGGAGAAAGCCGGTCAGCGCCGCGCCGGCCACGGCCACCGCCCCGGCCGCCAACAGGGCGCTGGTGAGCGGTGCAAGCGTGAGCGCAAAGGCGAAGGCGCCGGTGCCGGTCACCCCGCCGAGCGCCGCGGCGCGCTTGAACTTGCGATTGGTCTCGCGCTGGCGGCGCTCCTGACGCCGCTTCTCGGCTTCGCGGACCGACTTGGACTTGAGGTGCCTGCGCAGGAAGTGCTCCGCGCTGCGCATCGCGCCGCCGAAGGTGAAGCCGGTCATTGGCCGGAAACGCCGCCGGGGTCCTTGTAGCGGCTTTCAATGAAACGACCCTGGGTCTCGAACGCCTGGCGGTCGGACTGGACGAGGCGGGAGCCGATCTCGTCGAGCGCATTACGGGCGGCATCAAGGCTGGCGACCAGACGCTCGTCCGCCGTCATCCCCTCACCATCGCGCTCGGCGCGATACGCGGCGGGCACGCGCTCGTATCGCTCGATCAGCTCAGGCAAATGCTTGCCCATCAGGCGGCGCGCGTCCTGCGCCAGGGGATCGAGCAGGTCGACTTCGGCAAGGCGATGCTCGAGCTGCGGCAAAGCGGCGCTGATCGCGTCCACCCGGTGCGCGGCTGGGGCGGGGAGGGCGCGGCGCTCGCGGACCAGCAGGCTTTCGAGTTGCTGCACCACGCGGGCGGTAGGAAGCTCATCGCTATACTCGACGCGCTTGAGCTGGGTTGGCGCGAAGGAAAAAAAGACCAGTATCGCCAGCGTCAGCAGGGCGACAAGGAACAGGCCGAACAGGCCGATCGGACCGACAATCTGGCTGAACACAATCGTGGCGACGATCAGGGCGGCGAGCGCCCCGCCCATTGTCGCCATACGCTTGCCGAGCGAGCGGGCGCTGCGGCCGTAATGGCGGCGCCGTGCCTGGCCGGCGGGAGTCCTGCCTTCGAAGCGTGCGAAGGTCGCATCGAGTTTGTGCGCGACCCTGTCGACCCGCTGCGAAAGCTCGATGTCTTCAGCCGACCGCCGCACCATATTACCCCCCGATCGGCGCCAGCAGCGAGGTTGCGGCGCTGCCGCCGGCCAAGCGGTTCTGCTCCACGCCCTCGGCGCGGGCGATATAGCCGCGGCTCTTCTCCACCTCGCTCGAAAGCGTCGTCACCGTCTGCTTCATGTTGGACAGGGCTTCGACCTTGAACTGGTCGATCATGTCCATCGTGTCGTAGATGTTCTGGAAAGCGCGCTGCAGCGTCTCCAGGGGAATGGTGGCGGACGCCGCCTGTTTGTGGATGTCGGCCGACTGGCTCTTCAAGAGATTGCCGGTCGAATCGATGACATTGGCGGTGGTGGTGTTGAGCGCGGTGATCTGATCGAGCACCAAGCGCTGGTTGGTCATCGCCGAGGCGACGGTCACCGCGGTGCGCAGCGCCGAGACGGTGGTGGTGGAGGCGCGGTCGACGCCCTTGATCAGCTCGACATTGTTCTTCTTGACCAGATCGAGCGCGAGATAGCCCTGCACCGTGACCGCCATCTGGGTGAGGAGATCGGTGGTGCGCTGACGGGTGTAGAAGAGCGCGGTCTCGCGGATCGCCTTGGCCTTGGACGGATCGGTCGCTTCCAGCTCGTTGGCCTTGTCTTCCAGCTTCTGGTCGAGCGCTTTGGAAATGTGGATCATCTGTTCGAGCTGGCCCATCGACTTCCACATCGCCGCCCGCTCGGTGTCGATGGCGGCATTGTCCATGAGGAGCTCGTCCTTGCCGGAGGCGAGGCTGGAGAGGATCTTGGAAATGTGGGTCTGCGCCGACTGGTACTTCTGGAAATAATTGCCCAGCTTGTTGCCGAACGGGATGATGCCCAGGATCTTGCGCGGGGTGGAAAGATTGCCCTGCCGGCCCGGATCGAGATCCTCGACCGTGCGGCGCAGCTGGGTGAGATCCGCGCCGATGCCGTTGTCGGCGTCGATCGCTTTCACCGGCCGGTCGAGGAAGCGGTTGGAATGGCCGGCGGCCTCGGCGATCTGCTTGCGGCCCATGTTGGTAAGCTCGTCGACGCGCTTGCCGAATTCGGGGCTGTTGGTGTCGGCGGCGACGAGGTCGGCGACATATTTGTCGACCACCGTATCGAGCTTCGACTTCACGCCGGCCTCGATCGGCACCAGCCCGGCGGCCGCTTCGGGCTCGACCGTTTGCAGCGCTTCGGGCGCTTCCAGCTTGAGCTTGGTCTCGGTCGCCATATTCCCTCCGTTGAGCTTCGCGATAGATGGAGCAGGGGGGCGGGCAAGCGCAAGGGGAAATGTGTATTGCTCCCCTAATACGGCGACGGCGGCTACGGGACAAAGCAGGTAGGAACCGGCCTCGGCTGCCGGCTGTTCTTTGGATTACCCGCAGGAGGAGTTCGAAATGGCCGGTGAGGACCCGAACAAGGCTGGCAAGGCTGAACAGGCCCAAGGCACCGACAAGGTGCCCGACGAGGCGGATTTCCGCCACTATCAGGAAGAAGTGGCGGACAAGGTCGAAGGCATAAGCGGCGCCAGCGCCGGCGGACCGGCCGTCTAGAGCGGTAACCCGGCATGCGTCCGCGCCTCAAGCCGCTCAGCCGTCAGACGATCGTCATCACCGGCGCGACCAGCGGCAACGGCCTGGCCACGGCAATGGCCGCCGCGCGGCGCGGCGTGGCGGTCGTGCTGGCGGCGCGCAACGCGGAAGCGCTGGACGAGATCGTGCGGCGCATCGAAGGCGAGGGCGGACGCGCGGCCGCCTGCGTCGCCGATGTGGCGGTGGAGGAAGATGTGGAGCGGATCGCAGCCACCGCCATCGAGCGGTTCGGCGGCTTCGACAGTTGGGTCAACGACGCCGCCGCCGCCACCTATGGCTCGATCGAGGAGGTGACGATGGAGGACCATCGCCGCATCTTCGATGTCAATTATTTCGGGCTGCTGATCGGCTCCAGGATCGCGGCGCGCCACCTTCGCACGCGCGGCGGCGGGGCGATCGTCAATCTGGGCTCGGTATTGTCGGACCGCTCGATGATCCTCCAGGGACCCTATTCCGCGTCCAAGCATGCGGTGAAGGCCGCGACCGACGCGCTGCGCATGGAATTGGAGCGGGAGGGCGCGCCGATCTCCGTGACTTTGATCAAGCCCGGGTCGATCGATACGCCGTACCCGGAGCATGCGCGAAATTATATGGGCGCGCCGCCGCGCCTGCCGCCGCCGCTCTACGATCCCGCCTTGGTGGCGGATGCGATCCTGTTCGCCTGCGAGAATCCGCGCCGGCAGCTTTATGTCGGCGGTGGCGGTTACCTGATCAGCCTTGCCGGCAAGTTCGCGCCGCGGCTTACCGACATGGCGATGGAGCGGTTCGGCGTCTCCTCCCAGCAGAAGCCCGGCGACCCCGGCGAGGCGGCGGCGCGCGACAATCTGTGGGAGCCGCGCTCCGACGGGAGGATCCGCGGCAGCCAGGATGTCGAGGTCCGCAAGGCAAGCCTGCTGCTGGAGGCGCAGAAGCAGCCGCTCGCCGTGCCGTTCATGATCGCTGCGTCCGGTATGCGCCTTGCCGCGCGCCTTGCCTCGGGCTTCAGCCGCCGCCGCTAGGACGCCGCCGAACAGCGCTTGCGCTGGGGAGGGGGATTGAGGCTAAGGAGCGGCGATGTTCACCGACAGCCATTGCCACCTCAACTATAAGGGGATCGTCGAGGATCAGGCCGGTGTCCTCGCCCGCGCGCGCGCCGCCGGGGTCGACACGATGCTCAACATTTCGACCCGCCGCTCCGAATGGGATGAGGTGGTGGGGATTGCCGAGCGGGAGGAGGGGGTGTGGGCCTCGATCGGCATCCACCCGCACGAGGCCGACGCCCATCCCGATGTGCACACCGCGACGCTGATCGAAGCCGCCGCCCATCCGAAGGTGGTGGCGATCGGCGAAAGCGGGCTCGATTATTATTACGACCATTCCGATCGGGGGCAGCAGCAGGCGAGCTTCCGCGCCCACATCGCCGCGGCGAGGGAGACCGGGCTGCCGATCATCGTCCACACCCGCGACGCGGAGGAGGATACGCACGCGATCCTGGCCGATGAGATGCGGAAGGGGGCGTATAGCGGCGTCATCCACTGCTTCACAGCTAGTGGAGACTTCGCCGACAAGGCACTGGAATTGGACCTTTATATCTCGCTGTCCGGGATCGTCACCTTCCGCAATGCCAAGGAGATACAGGAGACGGCGAGGCGGGTTCCTGGGAACCGGCTGCTGATCGAGACCGATGCGCCGTTCCTGGCGCCGGTGCCGCATAGGGGCCGGCCGTGCGAGCCGGCCTTCGTCGCCGACACGGCCCGTTTCCTTGCCACCCTGCGCGGCGAAAGCGTCGAAGAGCTGGCCGCGCAGACCAGCGCTAACTTCCGCACCCTCTTCGCCAAAGCGGCGGCGCGAGGGGAGGGCTGATGGACGTTCGCATCCTTGGCTGCGGCACTTCTTCAGGCGTGCCGCGCGTCGGCAACGATTGGGGGGCGTGCGATCCCGACCAGCCGCGCAACCGGCGGCGGCGGGTGTCGATCCTGGTACGGCACGAGCGGGCGCAGATCCTGGTCGATACCGGGCCCGACCTTCGCGAGCAATTGCTCGACGCCGATGTCAGCGGCGTGGACGCGGTGATCTGGACTCACGACCATGCCGACCATTGCCACGGGATCGACGATCTGAGGCAGCTCTACTTCGCTCGCGGCCGGCCGGTGCAATGCTATGCCCGGGCCAAGGCGCTGGAGGTGATCCGCGGGCGTTTCGCTTATGCGTTCGAGGGAATGTCCGGCTATCCGCCGGTGGTGGAGGGCATGCTGCTGCCCGACCATCTCAATGTCTCCGGCATCTCGGTGCAGGCGGTGGACCAGCCGCACGGCGACATCCTGAGCGCCGGTTTGCGCTTCGATGCCGGCGGCAAGACCATCGTCTATTCCACTGATTTTCATGAACTTACTGAGCAGATGGCAGTGCGGTTCGAAGGCGCTGACCTGTGGATCGTCGACGCGCTGCGGCGGCGGCCGCATCCCAGCCATCCGTCGCTCGGCCAGACGCTGGAGTGGATAAGGCAATTGAAGCCCAAGCGGGCGGTGCTGACCCATATGGACAACAGCATGGATTACGACACGCTGGTGGCGGAGCTGCCCCCGGGTGTCGAGCCGGCTTATGACGGGATGGAGATCGCGCCGTGAGCGGCGGCGACGATGCCTTGAGTTTCGTCTACCTGATGGGATGCCTGGTGCTGGTCGGCAGCGCCTTTTTCGTTCGCCGCATTCCGCTTGCCCAAGGCGCCAAGATGGGACTGGCCTGGCTTTTGATCTTCGGCGCGATGTTCATCGGCTTCACGCTGCGCGACGATTTCGCGGCGCTGGGCCGCCGCGTAATCGGCGAGACCGCCGGCGGCGGCATGGCTGTAGGCGACAGCGGCGAGGTACGCATTCGCAAGGCCGAGAACGGACATTTCTGGGCGCGCGCCAGGATCAACGGCGAAGATGTGGAATTCCTTGTCGATAGCGGCGCCACGGTGACCACGGTATCGGCCGACACGGCCGGCCGCGTCGGTCTCCAGACCTTTGGCGCCACCATACCGGTGATGACCGCCAACGGCATGGCCGCCGCGCGCCGAAGCCGTGCCGAGCGCCTCATCGTCGGCGGCATCGAACGCCGCGACTTTCCGATCCACGTGGCCGGCGAACGAGGCGAAACCAACCTGCTGGGGATGAACTTCCTGTCGACGTTGTCGAGCTGGCGGGTGGAGGGGCAATATCTGATCCTAGTGCCGTGACACGGCCGAGACTTCACCAGTATTTTACATAATGTATATTATCACACTTTAGGAGACGCGGTGACCGACTCCCTCTCGCCCTTGACGGCGATCATGCGCCGGTTGCGCAATCCCGACGGCGGCTGCGCCTGGGATCGTGAGCAGACCTTCGAGACGATCGCCCCTTATACGATCGAGGAGGCCTATGAGGTCGCCGATGCCATCGCGCGCGGCGACATGGCCGACCTTCAGGACGAGCTTGGCGATCTTCAGCTCCAGGTCGTCTATCACGCCGCCATCGCCCAGGAACGCGGCGCCTTCACGCTGGACGACGTGATCGCCGGCATCTGCGACAAGATGGTACGACGCCACCCGCACATCTTCGGCGATGCCGCCGAGAGCCCGGGCTGGGAGGCGCTGAAAGCCGCGGAACGGGGCCGCGGCGCCGACACCAGTGCCCTGGCCGGTGTCGCTGTCGCCCTGCCCGCGCTGAAGCGTGCCGAGAAGATCCAGAACCGCGCCGCCGGCGTCGGCTTCGACTGGCCCGACATAAAAGGACCTCGCGCCAAGATCGACGAGGAGCTGGCCGAGATCGAGGCCGCGCCGGACGATGCAGCGCGCGCAGCCGAACTCGGCGACCTTCTCTTTTCAGTCGTCAATTATGCGCGCCACCTCGGCGTGGATCCAGAGACGGCGCTCCGCGAGGCGACGGAGCGGTTCGACCAACGCTTTCGCCGGGTCGAAGAAATCAGTGCCAGACCTCTGAACGAACTGGATATTGAGGCACTTGAAGCGCTTTGGCAGCAGGCCAAGAAAGACGTTCAGGCTGATTGCCGACGCGCCTGAAAGCGCGCCCAGTCGGCATCCGAGAGACGGACCTCGAGCTCGGTCTCAAGGCCTTCCCCGGTCTGGCCGAGCACCTCGCCATGGGCGTGTAGCCACGCCATCTCCTCCCCGGCAGCGGCGGGAAGGGTGATGCGGCGCACCCTCGCCCCTTTACGTAACAGTTCCGCCGCGCGGACGAGCAGATCGTCCACGCCTTCGCCGCTGAGCGACGACAGGATCACCACATCTTCGCGCCGGGCAGCCTCGGCGCGGATCGCCTCCACTTCCTCCGCATCGGGAAGATCGATCTTGTTCCAGGCTTCAATGAGGGGCGAGCCCCCTTCCCGCAGCGCGCCGATTTCGGTCAGCACCGCTTCCACATCGCTTCGCTGCGCATCGCTGTCGGGATGGGCGATGTCGCGAACATGGACGATGAGATCGGCCGAGATCACTTCCTCCAGGGTCGCACGAAAGGCGGCAACCAATTGGGTGGGGAGTTCGGAGATGAAGCCCACCGTGTCGGACAGGATCGCCTTGTCGAAGCCGGGCATCGGAATTTCGCGCATGGTCGGATCCAGCGTCGCGAACAGCAGGTTTTCCGCCATCACATCGGCCCGGGTGAGCCGGTTGAACAAGGTGGACTTGCCGGCATTGGTGTAGCCGACCAGGGCGATCACCGGCCAGGGCGCACGCTGGCGGCGGGCGCGGTGAAGGTTGCGGGTGCGAGTGACCTGCTCCAGCTCCTTGCGAAGCTTGGCCATGCGGTCGCGGATCAGGCGGCGATCAGCCTCGATCTGGGTCTCGCCGGGCCCGCCGAGGAAGCCGAAGCCGCCGCGCTGCCGCTCGAGGTGGGTCCAGCTGCGCACCAGCCGCCCCGCCTGATAGTCGAGATGCGCAAGCTCAACCTGCAGCCGGCCTTCCGCCGTGGCAGCACGCTCGCCGAAAATCTCGAGAATGAGGCCGGTGCGATCGATGACCTTCGCCTTGGTGCCGGTTTCCAGATTCTTCTGCTGGATCGGCGTGATCGGCGCGTCGACGATGAGCAGCTCCGCTGCGCTTTTGGCGAGCGCTTCGGCGATCATCTCCACCTGTCCCGATCCGAACAGGGTCGCGGGCTTGGCGCCGCGAATGCGGAAGTGGAGTTTCTCCACCACTTCAACCCCGATCGCCTCGGCAAGGCCGGCCGCTTCGTCGAGCCGCGCTTCGATGTCGCGCCGGTTCTCCCCGCCGCCCATGTCGGGAAGCGCGACCACCGCCTTGGCGCCGCGGCCAAATTCCCCGTCCGCCTCGCGGCTGAAGCCGCTCATGCGTCCTGCTCCTCTTCGTCTTCATCCATCAGCCGCACGGGCCGCTCTGGCTGTACGGTCGAAATGGCGTGCTTGTAGACGAGCTGGCTCAAGCCATCGCGCTGGAGAAGCATGCAAAACAGGTCAAACGCGACGATGCCGCCCTGCAGCATCACCCCGTTGACGAGGAACATGGTCACCGGCTCGCCCGAGCGCCGCACCGCGGTGAGGAACACCTCCTGCAGCAGGCCGGGCTTCTTCTTCTCCATCTGCTCGTCGAACGCCCGCTCGATCTCGGCCAGATCGATCGGGTGCGAGGGCATGATGGTGGAGATGGCATGCTTGTAGACGAGCTGCGCTTGCCCCTCGCGGCGCAGAAGCACCGAGAAGTTGTCGAACCAGGTGATGATGCCCTGCAGCTTCACGCCTTTGACCAGGAACATGGTCACCGGCGTCTTGGAACGCCTTAGGCCGTTCAGAAACATGTCCTGCAGGTTGTTGACCTTGTCGGCCATGTCCCATTCTTCCTTTCGGCGGGGTTTCGCCCGCTTCTCATTGCCGCTGGCGCCCGTCGCTGACGCCATGGCGCCATTATCACGCCTCCGGGCGAACCGTCCAGAACGGGCGAAGGCTCAGTCCACGTCGTCGTTCTTGGTGTCGGCGATGCCCAGCGCCTTGAGCTTGCGGTGGAGCGCGGATCGCTCCATGCCGATGAAGGTCGCGGTGCGCGAAATGTTCCCTGAAAACCGCCGGATCTGCACCCGCAGATATTCCCGCTCGAACGTTTCGCGCGCTTCGCGAAGCGGCGTCCCCATGATCGCCTTCACCGCCTCCCCCGGGCTAAGGCTCGCCTGCTCGTTGAGCAATTCGGGCGGCAGCATATCGATCTCGATGCAACCGACCCGGGCGCCTGGGGCAAGAATGATGGTGCGCTCGATCACGTTGCGCAATTGGCGGACGTTGCCGGGCCAGTCGAACGCCTGAAGCGCCGCAACCGCGTCGGCCGAAAAGTTCGGCGTCTGAAGCCGTTGCTCGGCGGCGTAGCGGGCCGTGAAATGCGCAACCAGCTCGGGTATGTCCTCGCGCCGTTCCGAAAGCGCCGGCAGATGCACCGGCACGACATTGAGCCGGTAGAAGAGATCCTCGCGAAAGCGGGCGCCGGCAATCTCCTCGGACAAGGTGCGTGCGGTGGAGGAGACGACGCGCATGTCGACGCGCACGGTGCGCTGGCCGCCGATGCGGGTGAAGCTCTGGTCGGTCAGCACCCGCAGGATCTTGGCCTGCGCCGGGAGCGGCATGTCGGCGATCTCGTCCAGGAACAAGGTCCCGCCATGCGCCTGCTCGAGCAAGCCGGGGCGAGCGAGTTCGCCCCCCTCCTCTACTCCGAACAATTCCTCCTCGACCCGCTCCGGAGTCATCCGCGCGGCGCTGACCACGATGAAGGGGCCTTTGCTGCGGTTGCTCCAGGCATGGAGCAGGCGCGCCGCCACTTCCTTGCCGACGCCGGCCGGGCCGGTGATCAGCACGCGGCTGCCGGTGCCGGCGACCCGCTTCAGTGTCGCGCGAACCGCGTTGATCCCGACGCTCGAGCCCGTCAGTTCGGTCTCCTGGCCCATCTGAGCGCGCAAAGTGGCATTTTCACGCCGCAGCCGGTCGGTCTCGGTGGCGCGATCGACCAGGTGAATGAGGTGGCCGGCCTCGAAAGGCTTTTCGATGAAGTCGGCGGCGCCCTGGCGGATAGCGGCCACCGCGGTGTCGAGATTGCCATGGCCCGAGATCATCAGCACCGGCAGCGTCGAGTCACGGCGCTTGATCTCCTCGAGCAATTGCAGTCCGTCGAGCTTGGAACCCTGCAGCCACACGTCGAGGAGGACCAGCGACGGCCGACGGTCGCTCAGCGCCTGCAGCGCTTCGCTGCTGTTGGCCGCGGTACGGCACGAATAACCTTCGTCCTCGAGCACCCCCGAGACGAGGTCCCTTATGTCCTGTTCGTCGTCGACGATGAGAATGTCGAGGGCCATGTTTTTCCGTTATCCGTTTGCAGTCTTGCCGGGGAGATCGTCCCCGCCGCGTCCGTCGAGCCGGGCAAGCGCTTCAGCGTCGAAGATGAGGCGTACCAGGCTTCCGCCGCCCGGCGCGTCCGCGAATTCGATGCTTCCAAAATGCTCCTCGACGATCTTCTTGACGATGGCGAGGCCCAGTCCCGTGCCTTTAACTCTCGTCGTCATATAAGGTTCGGTCAGGCGCGATCGTTCGGCGGGCAAGCCGATGCCGGTGTCGCGCACTTCGATGCACAGACGCTCGGCCTCGCAGCCGATCGCCACCACCACTTCGTCCGTATCGCCGCGCTGTCCCTCGTCCCGCTTCTGCTGGATCGCCTCCACCCCGTTCTTCACAAGGTTGGTGAGCGCCTGGCCGAGTTGCCGGCGATCGCACACCAAGGCGGGCGCCGGCTGAGGGGATTCCAGCCGGAACTGAATGTCCGGGTGTGCCACCTCGTGGAGGAACAGCGCCTGGTGGGCGATCTCGCCGACCGATTCCTGCCGAAAGACCGGTTTGGGCATCCGTGCAAAAGAGGAAAATTCGTCCACCATCCGGCGAAGGTCGCCCACCTGGCGGACGATGGTGCCGGTCAGTTGCTCGAAAGTGCCAGGATCGGAGCTGATCTCCTTGCCGTAGCGGCGCTGCAGCCGCTCGGCAGCAAGCTGAATGGGCGTCAGCGGGTTCTTGATCTCGTGCGCGATCCGGCGCGCCACATCCGACCAGGCTGCGCGGCGCTGGTCAAGCAGCTGGTCGGTGATGTCGTCGAAGGTGAGCACATAGCCGCCCTCCACGCGCACGCGCTGAATGGCCAGGGTGCGCGGTTCGCCGCCGGTGGCGAACTGAATGATGTCCTCGCGATGCTCGCCGTCAAGATGCGCGTCCAGTTCCGGCGCGAGGTCGGACAGCTTGCGCCCTACCGCTTCGTCCTTGCGGGTGCGCAGCAGGGCTTCGGCCGGGCTGTTGATCAGCCGCACGATCCGCTGCTGGTCGACCGACATGATGCCGGCCGTGACGCCTGCCAGGACCGCCTCGATAAAAGCGCGGCGATTGTCGAGCTGGGCATTGGCGGAGACGAGGGCGCCGGTCTGCTCCTCGAGCCGGCCGGTCATGCGGTTGAAGGCATCTCCCAGCGTGCCGACCTCGTCGCGCACGTCCAAAACCTCGACGCGGGCGGAAAGATCGCCGGCCGTGACCTTGCGGGCCGCATCGACGAGTTGCGCAACCGGCCGCACCAGCCTGTCGGCAAGCGCCAGCGCCACCCAGATCGCGAAGGCCACGATCAGCAACGACACCAACAGCAGCAGCGCGTTAAAGCGGAATTGAAGCGTGCGCGATCGGCTCAGCGTGCGCTGGTAATCGCTCGCCGCGCTGCGTGCCTCGGAGAGCTGCTGCAGCGCCGCCGGGTTTACCTTGCGCGAGGCGTAGAGGTAGATTTCCGCCTCGGGGTCGAGCCGCACGATCGCTTCCACGCGGTCGCCCGCATCGGTGACGACATGGGTCTCGCCGCCGCGCAGCGAGCTCAGGACGCGGGCGGGAAAGCGTTTATCGAGCGGCCGCTCATCGAAATTCACCACCGCCAGGGTCTGCAAGCCGCTGTTGCGCCCGACGTTTACGATGGCCGCCTCGGTGAGGTCGCGCAGCACGACCTGGCGAAACAGCCCTTCACTGAAAACCGGAGCATCGAGGCCGAAGTCGTTGATATCCTCGACAACATCGCCGCCCATGGCAACGATGTCGCGGTTGATCCGCTCCATATTCTCCGACGCATAGATTTGCGCGACCCGGTCGGCATTCTCAAGAACGGTGCGGGCCCGGTCGGAGAACCAGAACTGGACGCCGCTTTGGAACAGGAAGGAGGCGAAGACCACCACCATCAGGGTCGGCACGCTCGCGATGGCGGAGAACAAGCCCACCAGCCGGACGTGGAGGCGCCCCTTCCCCCCGATCGGCGATGCGGCGGCACGCGCCATTGCCATGCGCCGCGCGAACAGCACCATCAAGGCCATGACCGGCACCAAATTGGCAACCAGCAGCATCGCCACCAGCGGCGGCGTCAGCAAGGTGCCAGGGCGGCTTTCGCGCGTGACGACAAAGTAGCTGATCGTGCCGATGGCAACCGCGGCGAATGCCGCCGTCACCTCGGCGATCGGCCCCAGCCGCGGGCCGAGCAGGGCGCGCAGCCGCTGACGCCGCCCGCTGGCTGCGGCTTTCACGGCAAAGGGCGCTTCGGCATTCACCAAGCAGGGCTAACACAACAATGTGGCAGAAAGAACACAGTATCTTCGAAACCGCGCTTCGGCTCGGCGCTCCCGGAAGGGATTTGGCCGCTCAGGCGGCGGCCCGCGACAGATAGGGGCGGTAAAAATCCCCAAGCATCGCCATCGCCCGATCCGCATCCGCTTCCTTGTTGAAAGCATTGCGGAATTCCGCCGAACCATGCAGCCCCCGCGTGTACCAGCCGATATGCTTGCGGGCGATATTGACGCCATTTTCGGCGCCATAATGGGAGAGCATGTCCCGATATTGCTCAGTGATGAGGAGGTACTGCTCCTCGATGCTCGGATCAGGAAGGCGCTCGCCGGTGCGCAGCCAGTGCATCACCTGGCCGAGCAGCCAGGGCCGGCCGTACGCGCCGCGGCCGATCATGACGCCGTCGGCATGCGACTGGGCGAGTGCCGTTTCGGCATCGTCGATCGAGCAGATGTCGCCGTTGACGATCACCGGTACCGTCACCGCGTGCTTGACCCGGCGGACGAACGCCCAGTCGGCGTCGCCCTTGTACATCTGGTTGCGGGTGCGGCCGTGGACGGTGATCATCTTGACGCCAAGATCCTCGGCGATGCGGGCAAGCTCGGGGGCGTTCAAGCTGCCATGATCCCAGCCCATGCGCATCTTGAGCGTGACCGGAACCTTGACGGCTTTCACCGTCGCATCAACGATTTGCGCGGCGAGCTTGAGATCGCGCATCAGCGCGGATCCGGCGTCCCCGTTGACCACCTTTTTGACCGGGCAGCCCATGTTGATGTCGATAATCGCGGCCCCGCGGTCCTCGTTGAGCTTGGCTGCCTCCGCCATTTCAACGGGCGAGCAGCCGGCGAGCTGCATCGAGACCGGGTCTTCGACCGGGTCCCACGCGGCTTTCTGCAGCGACTGGCGGGTTTCGCGGATCATCGCCTGGCTCGCGATCATCTCCGTTACCGTAAGACCGGCGCCGTAGCGCTTGACGATGCGGCGGAACGGCCGGTCGGTGACGCCGGTCATCGGCGCCAGAATGACAGGCGCGTCGATGCGGACGGGTCCGATTGCGATGGGCGGCAGCTGGGGCATGGGAAGCGCCCAGATAAGGGCAAAGCCGCTGGCGGGCAAGGTTGGGCTCCGCTAGGCGCGGATGGATGAACGAACGGGGCAGAATAGTCGCGCTTCTGGTCGCGGCAGGAAGCGGCAGCCGCACCGGCGCGGGCGTGCCCAAGCAGTATCGCAGAATCGCGGGCAAGCCGCTCCTCGCGCATGCCGTAGATGCCCTCACTCATCCGCGCATCGATGCGGTGCGGGTGGTGATCGGCCCCGGGCAGGAGGCGCTGTACGAGGAGGCGATGGGGGAACGCCGCCTCCCCGCCCCGGTGATTGGCGGTTCGGAGCGGCAGGACAGCGTTCGCAGCGGCCTGGAAGCAATTGCGGCCGAGGGCGGCGCGGAGGCGGTGCTGATCCACGACGCGGCGCGGGCGTTCCTGCCTGCGGCCGTGATCGACCGGCTGCTGGATGCGCTTGAGGAAGGTGAGGGCGCCGTGCCGGTGCTGCCGGTGGTGGACACGCTGGCTCGGGCGGACGACTCCCTCGGCGACACGGTGGCGCGCGACGGGCTGGTGCGGGTGCAGACTCCGCAAGCGTTTCGCTTCGCGCCCATTCTCGCTGCCCACCGCGCCTGGGGCGGCAGCGCCACCGACGATGCGCAGGTGGCGCGGGCGGCGGGCCTCGCGGTGGCGACGGTGGAAGGAGATCCGATGCTGGAGAAGCTTACCTACGAAGGCGATTTCGCAGGGGCGGAGGAAAGGCTGCGCGCTCGCCTCACTCCCCGCACCGGCATGGGCTACGATGTTCACGCTTTCGAGCCCGGCGACAGTCTGTGGATGGGCGGTATCCTCATCCCGCATCATCGCGGCCTCAAGGGGCATAGCGATGCCGATGTCGTGCTCCACGCCGTCACCGACGCGATGCTGGGCGCGATCGGCGAAGGCGACATCGGCCAGCATTTTCCGCCCAGCGATCCGCAGTGGCGCGGCGCCGCCTCGTCCCGGTTCGTCGAGCATGCCCGAGGGCTGATCGAAGCGCGCGGCGGGCGGATCGACCATGTCGATGCGACGGTGATCTGCGAAGAGCCCAAGGTGGGGCCGCACCGGGCCGCCATGCGGGCGCGGCTCGCCGAGCTGCTCGGCCTGCCCTTGTCCCGAGTCAGCATCAAGGCGACGACCAGCGAGCGGCTGGGCTTCACCGGCCGGGGCGAAGGCATCGCCGCCCAGGCCGTCGCCACCGTCAGCCTGCCGGAGGATGCATGAGCGAGGTCCGCGACTTCGTCCTGCCCGAGAAGCTGGTGGATGCCGCGCGGCGGGTGATCGAGGCGAACCGCGCGGCGGGGCTGAGGGTGGCGGTGGCGGAAAGCTGCACTGGTGGACTCGTCTCAGCGGCACTGACCGAGATCGCCGGCTGCTCCGATGTGTTCGAAGCCGGCTTCGTCACCTATGCCAACGAGGCCAAGGCGGGCATCCTCGATGTCTCGTCGGACGTACTCGACACGTTCGGTGCCGTTTCCATCGCTACCGCCTGGTCGATGGCGCAGGGCGCGCTGAAGCGGAGCGGCGCCGATGTGGCGGTGGCGATCACCGGCATTGCCGGGCCGAGCGGCGGCAGCGCGCGCAAGCCGGTGGGTACGGTAATCTTCTCCAGGGCGAGGCGCGGCGAAGATCCGAAGGAGATGATGGCCGACAGTCGCGACTTCGGCGACCTGGGGCGCGGCGGTATCCGCCTTCAGGCAGCTTTGTGCGCGCTTGAGCTGCTGATGCCGCCCTTTTCGGAAGGACCGCCGGGGCCGTAGAGCTGGTGGGCGCGCTCCTCAAAGGCGCCGATCATCTTGCGGAGTGCCCGGTCGAACATCTGGCCGGCCAGCGTTTCGAAAATGCGCGAGCGGAAGGCGAAATCGACGCTGAAATCGATCCTGGTGCCGCCGCTGCCGTCCGGCTCGAACACCCAGCTGTTGTGGAGGAATTTGAGCGGCCCCTCAATATAATCAACGGTGACGCTGCGCGGCCTTTCCTTGGTGACCCGGGAGGTGAAGGTCTCCTTGAGCGATTTGAAGCCGACCACCAGGTCCGCGATCATCAGCGTCTCGCTGTCGGAGCGTACCCGCGTCGCGGCGACCCAGGGAAGAAACTCCTGGTAGCGCTTCACGTCCGCGACCAGATCGAACATCTGCTCGGGCGTGTAGGGCATGTGCCGCGTTTCGCTGTGGCGGGGCATGCGGGTCTAACGCCCGAGGGCGAGCTTGGCTTCGCGCGCCGCCTTCATCTTCGCGAAATCGGCGCCGGCATGGTAGCTCGACCGGGTCAGCGGCGAGGCGGCGACCATCAGGAAGCCCTTGGCGCGGCCGATCGCGGCGTAGGCGTTAAAGGCGGCGGGGGTGACGAACTCCTCCACCTTGGCGTGGCGCGGGGTGGGCTGGAGATACTGGCCCATGGTGAGGAAATCGACGTCGGCGGATCGCATGTCGTCCATCACTTGGTGAACCTCGAGGCGCTGCTCGCCGAGCCCGGTCATAATTCCGGACTTGGTGAAGATGGTCGGGTCCTGCCGCTTGACGCTCTCCAGCAGGCGCAGCGACGCGTAGTAGCGCGCGCCCGGGCGGATGGTCGGGTAGAGCCGCGGCACGGTTTCGAGGTTATGGTTGTAGACGTCCGGACGGGCGGCGACGATCGAGGCCACCGCGCTTTCCGGCTTGTTGCGGAAGTCGGGCGTCAGGATTTCGATGGTGGTGGTCGGCGTGTTGCGGCGAAGCGCCTCGATGACCTTGACGAACTGGCTGGCGCCACCGTCGGGCAAATCGTCGCGATCGACCGAGGTGATGACGATATGCTCCAGGCCGAGCTCTGCCGCCGCGGTAGCGAGATGCTCCGGCTCGAGCGGATCGACCATCCGCGGCATTCCGGTCTTGACGTTGCAGAAGGCGCAGGCGCGGGTGCAGGTGTCGCCCAGGATCATCACCGTGGCGTGCTTCTTGGTCCAGCACTCGCCGATATTGGGGCAGGCCGCTTCCTCGCACACGGTGGTGAGATTGAGGCTGCGCATCAACTTCTTGGTCTCAGCGAAGCCGACGCTGGTCGGCGCCTTGACCCGGATCCAGTCCGGCTTGCGCTGCTTGGCGACCAGAGGAACGGCAGGGACGATGGGGGCGATCTCGCTCATAGGCGCCAGATAGCGATGCGAGGCCCCTCTTGCCACCCCTCCCCGGCTCGATTAGCCGAGGCGGGATATGGAGACCGTTGCCGCAACCCTGAGCTCGCCGGTCATCCTGTTCTTCATCCTCGGCCTCGCCGCGGCCTTTGCCCGTTCGGACCTGTCGATCCCCGAGGCGCTGGCCAAGGGCCTGTCCATCTACCTGATGATCGCGATCGGCCTCAAGGGCGGCATCGAGGTTTCGAAGAGCGGCTTCACGCCGGACCTGCTGCTCGCCGCCGCGGCCGGCATCGCGCTGAGCTTCGCCCTGCCCTTCATGGCGTACCAGCTCCTTACCCGCTTCGCCAGGCTCGACCGGGTCAACGCCGCCGCGGTCTCCGCCCATTACGGCTCGGTAAGCGTCGTCACTTATGTCACGGCGGTGGAGATACTTGGCCGCCAGGGGCTTGGGCCGGCGGGCTATATGGTGGCGGTGCTGGCGCTGATGGAAACCCCGGCGATCATCAGCGGACTGCTGCTCGCCCGCGGCGGTGGCAATGGCGCCAATACCGCAAACGGCGGCGGGCTGTGGCACGAGGTGCTGCTCAACGCTTCCGTGGTTCTGCTGATCGGCAGTTTCCTGATCGGCCTGCTTGCCGGAGCGGACGGCGCGGCGCCGATCATGCCGGTTTTCGAAGGGCTGTTCCGCGGCCTCCTGTGCCTGTTCCTGCTCGACATGGGGCTGGTCGCGGGCCGGCGGCTGATCGAGACCCGCTCGCTCACCGCCCGCGCTGCGGCGATGGCGATTCTCCTGCCGCTGCTCAACGGAACGCTCGGCACCCTGATTGGAGCTGCGATCGGCCTTGATGCCGGCTCCACCGCGGCGCTCGGCATCCTTGCCGCGAGCGCCTCCTATATCGCGGTGCCGGCGGCGATGCGGCTTGCCTTGCCGCAGGCCGATCCGGGCCTGTATCTGTCGATGTCGCTTGGAGTCACCTTTCCCTTCAACATCATAGCCGGCATTCCGCTCTACGCGCTGCTGGCGCAGGCGCTGACATAGATGATCGAGACATTCACCCGAAAGCGAGTCGAAATCCTGATCGACAGCCCACTCGCCCCCCGCTTGATCAAGGCGGCGGTCGACGCGGGGATTGCCGGCTACACGCTGATCCCGGTGCAGAGCGGAGCGGGGCGCAGCGGCGCCTGGCGGGACGATGCGGTGTCTGGCGCGCAGGCCAAGACCATCTTCCTCACCATCGCCTCGGAGGAGAAAGCCGCCCGCTTCGTGGAGGCGCTGGCGCCGAACCTCGAATCCTATGGCATGCTGCTGACCATGGCGGACGTCCAAGTCGTGCGCGGGGAGCGTTTCTGATGCCAGAATTCCGCACTCTGCTCGACGGATACCGCCGCTTCCGATCGGACCAATATTTGGCCCAGCGCCGCCGCTGGGAAAGCCTCGCCACAGGCCAGGAGCCGCCGGTGATGGTGATCGGCTGCTGCGACAGCCGGGTCGACCCCGCCACCATCTTCGATACCGAGCCGGGGCAGGCTTTCATCCTGCGCAACGTGGCGAACCTGGTGCCGCCCTACGAGGAAGGCGGCGGCCTGCACGGGGCGTCGGCGGCGATCGAATTCGCGGTGCTCGGGCTCGATGTGCGGCATATCGTGGTGCTCGGCCACGGCGCGTGCGGCGGCGTGGCGGCGGCGCTGACGGGAGTCGACCTCGGAGCGCCGGGGCACAGCTTCATCGACGGCTGGATTTCCATTCTGAGCGAGGCGCGCGACCGTGTATTGGAACGGGATGAGGCGGAGCCGCCGCTGGGCAGGCAGCGGGCGCTGGAACTGGAGGGCGTCAAGGTCAGCCTCTCCAACCTGCGCAGCTTTCCTTATGTCGCCGAACGCGAGGCCGACGGGCAGCTGAAGCTCCACGGCGCGTGGTTCTCCATTGCCGAAGGCGTGCTTTACGTGCTGGATGAGAAAAGCGGCACCTTTTCGGCCGCGCGGGAGACCGAATGAAGACCGGAATCCTCATCTCGCTTGGCATCTATTTCTTGGCGATGCTGGCGATCGGCTTCTACGCCTGGCGGACTTCGACGAGCACCTTGAAGGGCTTCCTGCTCGGCGGCCGCAACCTCGGCCCCGGAGTCGCCGCCTTGTCGGCGGGCGCCGCGGACATGAGCGGCTGGCTGTTGATGGGTCTGCCGGGCGCGATGTTCGTGTCCGGTCTCGGCGCCGGCTGGATCGCCGTTGGACTGCTGATCGGCGCCTATCTCAACTACCGGCTGGTGGCACCGCGGCTGCGCGTGCAGACCGAGCGGGCGGACGATTCGATTACCGTGCCGCGCTTTTTCGAAAAGAGGTTCGACGATCATAGCGGCGCGCTTCGAACCATTTCCGCGCTTGTCATCATCATCTTCTTCACCCTCTACACGTCGAGCGGCATGGTCGCCGGCGGCAAGCTGTTCCAGAGCGCGTTCGGCGCGGATTATGCGCTCGGCCTTTGGGTCACCGCCGGGGTGGTGGTGATCTACACCTTCTTCGGCGGCTTCATGGCCGTCAGCCTTACCGATTTCGTCCAGGGCGTGATCATGTTCGTGGCGCTGATTCTGGTGCCGGTGGTGGCGCTTCTAGAGGTGGGCGGCGGCGGCGCGGCGGCGGTGGAGGTAGCACGGGCGAACCCGGCGATGCTGGACCCGCTGGCCGGCCTCGGCTTCGCGGCGATCGCGTCGAGCCTCGCCTGGGGGCTCGGCTATTTCGGCCAGCCGCACATCCTGGTGCGCTTCATGGCGATCCGCTCGCTGCGCGACGTGCCCAGGATGCGCTGGATCGGAATAAGTTGGATGACCATTGCGCTGGTCGGTGCGCTGGCCACCGGCTTCGCCGGCTTCGCGCTGGCGACGCAGCGGGGGATCGCGGTGGAAGATCCGGAAACGATCTTCATCCTCCTGTCCAACCTCCTCTTCCACCCGCTGATCACCGGCTTTCTGCTCGCGGCGCTGCTGGCGGCGATCATGAGCACGATCTCCTCGCAGCTTCTCGTCTCCTCAAGCTCGCTCACAGAGGACCTCTACCGCAGCCGAATGAAGCGCGAGGCAACCGACAAGGAGCTGGTGCGGATTGGGCGCTTCTGCGTACTCGCCGTGTCGCTGGTGGCGATCGCCTTGGCCTGGAACCCGGACAACAATATCCTCGGCCTGGTCGCCAATGCCTGGGCGGGCTTCGGCGCCGCTTTCGGGCCGATCGTGCTCCTCGGCCTGTGCTGGCGGCGGCTGACGCGCGACGGTGCGCTTGCGGGCATGATCGCCGGCACGGTGACGGTTCTGTTCTGGATCTACGCGCCGGTGCTGGACGGCGGAGCAACGCTCAGCTCCCTGCTCTACGAGATGATCCCCGGCTTCCTCGCCTGCGCGGCAGCGGCGGTCGGAGTGAGCCTTGCGGGCGCTCCTCCCCCGGCGCATGTGCTCGCTCGTTTCGACGAGAGCGAAGTCGAGCTTCGGGAGGCACGGCAATGATTCGGGCACTCACCCTCGGGTTGGCAATGGCGCTGGGCGGTTGCGCGGCCAAGGTCTCGCATCCCACCAAGACGCTGGCGGAGCAGCAGGTCGATATCGATCTGTGCACCGACGATGCGAACCGTAAGTATTGGATGGATCCCGTGGCGGCGTTGCTCAACGCCTATGACTGCCTCGAGGCGAAAGGCTACAAACGCGGCGAAGCCGGCATGGCCGCCAAGGTCAAGCAGGGCATGGACGCCAGCTCGCGCCGGAAAGTCCCTCCCGCTCCCGCAGAAGCACCGAAACCGTGCCGGGTTCCCTGCACCTCGCCCCGCTGAGACACCGCTCAGTAGATATAGCCTTCCCGCTCCAGAAATTCTTTTTGATCGGTGCGTTGCCGGGGGCGAGGGCGAACGGCCTCGCGCTTGCGCTCCGCACGCTGCACCCGGACAGGGGCAGGCACATAAGTTGCTACCGGTTCGTCCGCTTCGGCAATGGCCACCTGCACCGCTTCGTCCACCGTCAGCCGCGGCGGAGCCCCCGCCGGTTGCGGAGCCTGCAGCGCCAACGCCTCCGTCTGAACCTTGGCGACAGGCGGTGGGGACAGCGGCTCGTCCGGCAGTGAAGGCTGGCTGCGCAAGTCCGGCTCGGCCGCGGCCGCGGCGCGTGCCGCCTGGAGCCGGGCCGCGTTGTAATCGGCCGCTGGGCCGGAAATCACGGCAAGAATGCCGCCCATGATGAGCGCGACCACCCATCCGCCCCAGCCGAATACTCGTGACATGCGCGGCACCGGGGGCGCTTGATAAGCGGCAAGCCTGAAATTCTGCGCCTTTGTCCATTCGCGGCGGTCATAGTCTGCCCGCCGCTCCACATCGCGCAAGGTTGCGTAAGCTGCGTTGATGGTCGCGGCACTCGGGGCTCCCGCGGGCCCCGCGGAGGCGTGATCGGGATGATATTTCTTCATCAAGGCGCGATAGGCGGCCTCGATCACCACCGACTCAGCGTCGGGCGCGACATTCAATATCTCATAATGATTAGGCGTGGCGGGCATGGCTTGTTCGCCTTTGTGCCGCAATATTCTTCGCGATGCCAGCCTTTGAGTTCAATGGCTTGCCGTGCCGCCGCCATAGCGAAGCGAAACATATTTTCGGGTAAGATCGGGCAGGCTGTCCTGCACCCATGCTGCCATCGCCACCTCCTCCTTGAGACTATCCTGAAGGAGCGCGGTCGCGGTCGGGAAGCCGCCCACCTCACCCAGCGCAATCAAGGCGGTGTAGCTGGCGATCTCGTAATTTTCGAACGCGGCGTTGACGAGATGGTTCTTCAGCACCTCGTCGGCGGCGGGAACATGGCTCAGAGCCGCCACATTGCCGAGGAACGACAAGGCCATGTCCTTGAGCGACGACGATCGCTCGCCAAGCGACTGCAGGATATCCTCAAGCCGGCGGATCTGGTCCTCGGTCTCCAGACGATGGCTGCGCAACCGCTCGGCAATCTCGGGATAATGAGTCAGCCGATCGAGCTGCCGATCGATCAGCGCCAGTGCCTGCTGCTCAACGGCATGGACGTTTTGAAGTCCGGTCACGAAGATCATCCGGGCGGAGGAGGAAGGTGCGTTGGCCATTGCGTCTGCTCCGGAAAAAAGATTGCGGCGTCTGGGGCAGAACCAAGCTCCCGTGCATCCGATCCCGATACCGTAGGCCGACACGGTCTTCAGCTCAGAATGAAGTAGCTGGTCACGAGCTTGCTGACGATGATGATGGCGAGCCAGTCCGGCATGAGCGTCTTGGCGGTGCGAAGCATATTCACGTCCTTTCGGTCCTCACTGCCGGCAGATACGACGCTGGGAGCCCTGCGGATGCCCCCGCGATTGCCAGCAGCGGGGCCATCGCTACAATGCGGCGATGCCTGACCAAACCTCCTCCAAGAACATCGCCCTTCTGATCGATGCCGACAACGCGTCGCCCGACAGCCTGGATTCGGTCCTAACCGTGCTCGCGGAGCTCGGCACGGTGAACATCCGCCGCGCCTACGGCAATTGGCAGAAGGCCGGGCTCAAGGGCTGGACCGCGGTGATCCACCGTTATGCGATCGAGCCGCAGCAGCAGTTCGACCTCACCAAGGGCAAGAGCTCGACCGACATGAAGATGATCATCGACGCCATGGACCTGCTCTACCGCGGCCATGTCCACGGCTTCGGCATCATGTCGAGCGACAGCGATTTCATGCCGCTCGCCATGCGCATTCGCCAGGATGGACTTCCGGTCTACGGCTTCGGCACCCAACGCACGCCCGAGTCCTTTCGCCAGGCGTGCAGCCGCTTTATCGACGTCTCGGCCCTTGCAAAGGCAAATGTCGAAGCGGAAGCCGAAGCGCCGGAGAAAGCCGTCCCTGCCCCGCAGCCGCAAACCATCGACGACGACCTGATCAAGCTGCTCGGCGCCGCCTTCCGCTCGTCAAAGCGGGACGAGCGCGGCTACGCAAGCCTATCCGAAGTCGGCCAGCGCGCGGGCAACCGTTCCTCCTTCGACGCCCGTAGCTACGGCTACCCGGGCCTCGCCGAACTGATCGACGCGATTCCCAATTTCCAGACGATGCGTCGCGAAGACGGCCGGGTGTACGTGAAGCGGGTGCGTTAAGCCCCGCTCCACGGAGGCCCTTTAGCGGGTCAGCTTGCGGTACGTCATCCGGTGCGGCCTGTCGGCCTCCGGACCCATCCTCCGCCGCTTGTCCTCCTCATAGGCTTCGAAATTGCCTTCGAACCATTCGACGTGGCTGTTGCCTTCGAAGGCGAGGATGTGGGTGGCAAGGCGGTCGAGGAAAAAGCGGTCGTGGCTGATCACCACGGCGCAGCCGGCGAAATTCTCCAGCGCATCCTCGAGCGCGCGCAGCGTCTCGACGTCGAGGTCGTTGGTCGGCTCGTCGAGCAGGAGGACATTGCCGCCCTCCTTCAACATCTTGGCCATGTGAACGCGATTGCGCTCACCGCCCGACAATTGGCCGACCTTCTTCTGCTGGTCCTGGCCGCGGAAGTTGAAGGCGCCGACATAAGCGCGGCTGGCGATTTCGTGCTTGCCGAAGCGGAACACGTCCGAGCCGTTGGAGACTTCCTCCCAGACATTCTTCTTGGGATCGAGGGCGTCGCGGCTCTGGTCGACATAGCCAAGGTGCACGGTCTCGCCGATCTTGATCGAGCCTTCGTCGGGCTGCTCGACGCCGGTGATGAGCTTGAACAAGGTCGTCTTGCCGGCGCCGTTGGGGCCGATCACGCCGACGATGCCGCCCGGCGGCAGCGAGAAGGTGAGGTCCTCGAACAGGAGCTTGTCGCCATAGGCCTTGGTCAAGCCATTGGCCTCGATGACGTTGCCGCCGAGCCGCTCGGGAACCTGGATCAGGATCTGCGCCTTGCCGGGGCTGCGATTCTCCTGCGCCTCGACCAGCTCGTCAAACGCCCGGATGCGGGCCTTGGACTTGGTCTGGCGGGCCTTGGGCGAGCGGCGGATCCAGTCCAGCTCCTCCTGGATCGCCTTCTGCTTGCCCGCGTCCTCGCGCTCTTCCTGCTCGAGCCGCTTGGCCTTTTTCTCCAGGTAGCCCGAGTAGTTCGCCTCGTAGGTGTAGTAGCGGCCGCGATCGAGCTCGAGCACCCAGTTCACGACATTGTCGAGGAAGTAGCGATCGTGGGTGACGAGAATGACGTTGCCGGCATAATCGACGAGGTGCTTTTCCAGCCACTGGACGCTTTCGGCGTCGAGGTGGTTGGTCGGCTCGTCGAGCAGCAGGATGTCGGGCTTTTCAAGCAGCAGCTTGGTCAGCGCCACCCGGCGCTTTTCGCCGCCCGAGAGGTTGTCGATGGCCGCGTCGCCCGGCGGGCAGCGCAGCGCGTCCATGGCGATCTCGAGCTGGTTGTCGAGGCTCCAGCCGTCGACCGCGTCGATCTTCTCCTGAAGCTCGCCCATTTCGGTCATCAGCGCGTCGAAATCGGCGTCCTCGGGCGGATCGCCCATCAGCGTCGAGATCTCGTTGAAGCGGTCCATCATGTCGGCGGTCGCGCGGACGCCGTCCATCACGTTTTCCTTCACCGTCTTTGTGGGGTCGAGCTGCGGCTCCTGTTCCAGATAGCCGACGCGGATATGCTCACCCGGCCACGCCTCGCCGACGAACTCCGTGTCGCGGCCCGCCATGATCTTCATCAGCGTGGACTTGCCCGAACCGTTCGGCCCGATGATCGCGATCTTGGCGTCGGAATAGAATTGCAGGTGGATGTTGTTGAGGATCGGCTTGGGGGCGCCGGGAAAGGTCTTGGAAAGGCCCTTCATGACGAAGCTATACTGTGCGGCCATGGCGGCGCTGGTCTCCGATTAAGCTGTGTGGCGAGTGGGTTGGTGCCTCCCTAGTGCGCCGGCCCGGGATTGGCAAACGCCCTCGCCGCCCCTAAGCGCCGGCCATGAAGAAGCACCTCCTGGCGATCGCCGCCCTCCCCCTCCTCACCTTCCCTCTTGCATCCGCGACCGCGCAATCCGCCCAAAACACCGTCAGCGGCACCCAGGCGGTCGACACCCGCGCCATCGCGCAGGCCGAACGGCTGCGCGACGCGGCGCTGAAGGACGAGGTTGCCTGGGATATCGTGGAAGGCCTCACCACCGAGATCGGGCCGAGGCTCGCGGGCACGGAGGCCGAGGCGCGGGCGCGCGAATGGTCGGTTAGGAAATTAAAGTCGCTGGGGTTTTCGAACGTGCGCATCGAGACCTACGACATGCCGGTGTGGGTGCGGGGCGAGGAGCGGGCGGAGATCGTCGCCCCCTTCCCCCAGCCGCTGGTCGTCACCGCGCTCGGCAATAGCGGCGCGACGCCGGCGGCCGGAGTGACCGCACAGGTGGTCGGCTTCGACACCATCGCGGACCTCGAAGCCGCGCCCGACGCGCAGGTACGGGGCAAGATCGTGTTCGTCAGCCACGCCATGACGGCGACTCAGGACGGCTCCCAATATGGCTATTTCGGTGCCGCCCGCCGCAATGGGCCCTCCGTCGCCAGCCGCAAGGGCGCAATAGGTATCGTAATCCGCTCGATCGGCACCGACTACAACCGCAACCCGCATACCGGCGTGCAGATGTGGGCTCAGGGCGTGACGCCGATCCCGGCCGGCGCGCTCACGCTTCCGGACGCCGAGCAGCTCCAGCGGATGTTGAAGCGGGGCCGGCCGGTGACGTTGAAGCTCACCCTCACCCCCCGCAACCTCGGCATGCGCCAGTCCGGCAACGTCATCGCCGAAGTTCCGGGGAGCGACCGCAACGCCGGAATGGTCCTGATCGGAGGCCATCTCGACAGCTGGGACCTTGGCACCGGCGCCTTCGACAATGCCGCCGGAGTCGGCATCACCGCCGCCGCCGCCAAACGGATCATGGACGCGGGCCGTCCGCGCCGCACCATCCGCGTCGTCTGGTTCGGTGCCGAAGAAGTCGGCGGCGATGGAGCCAAGGCGTATCGCGCCGCCCACCCCGACGACAAGGTGGTGTTCGTCGCCGAATCCGATTTCGGGGCCGATCGCGTGTGGCGCTACGACCCCGGCTTCGCGCCGGCCAATGCCGCTTTGGCCGATCGGCTCGGCAACGTCCTCGCCCCGCTGGGCATTGCGCGAAGCACGCAGCCGGCGACGGCGGGGGCCGACCTCGGCGCCTGGGCCCAGGCGGGTGTGGCGGTAGCGGACCTCCAGCAGGACGGTACCCGCTATTTCGACTTCCACCACACGCCCGACGATACTCTCGACAAGGTCGATCCGGAGCAGCTCCGGCAGAATGTGGCGGCGTGGACGGCGATGCTGTCGGTGGTGGCCAATGCCCGGGAAGATATCGTTCCGACCGCGCCGGCACCCTGATCCCCCTCGCTTGACCTTTGGCTGCCTCCGGTTGAAGGTTCGGTTGGGGGAAATCCTTGAAGAGCAATTGTATATGAAGCCCTCGATCCTCTACGCCCCCGTTCTGGGCGCTGCAGCCTGTGCCCTGCTCCCGCCACCGGTTTTGGCGCAGGAAGCGCCGGCGCGGACGGTGACCGAGCTTGCCAGCCTGTCCATCGAGGAGCTTGCCCAGATCGAGGTGCGCTCCGCCTCCAAGACGCTTGAGCCGCTCAGCCGGGCGGCGACGTCGATCTTCGTGCTGACCGACGACGACATCACCCGCTCCGCCGCCACATCGCTTCCCGAGGCGCTGCGACTGGCGCCGAACCTCCAGGTCCAGCGCCTCGACGGACGGCTTTATGCGGTGACCGCACGCGGCTTCAACGGCTATGAGACGTCAAACAAGCTGCTGGTGCTGATCGACGGGCGCAGCGTCTACACGCCGCTGCAATCGGGCGTGTTCTGGGAGCTGCACGCGCCGTTGCTGGAGGATATCCGCCAGATCGAGGTGATCAGCGGCCCGGGCGGGACCCTGTTCGGGCCCAATGCGGTGAACGGCGTCATCAACATCGCCAGCAAGGACGCGCATCAGACGCTCGGCGGCCTGGCCCGTGCGACGGTCGGCGCGAACGAACGCACCGCCGCCTTGCGCTACGGCACCAGCCTTGGCGAGACCGGCGCGGTGCGGGTCTATGCCAACGGCTTCGACAAGGAGGATTTGCCGAACGGCACGGGCCCCGACCCCGACGATCACTTCAAAGGCTGGCAGGCGGGCTTTCGCGCCGATCTCGGCGGCGGCGGCGGCCGAGTCACCGTGCAGGGCGACATCTTCGACAATGCCCTCGACACCGGCACCGGCGACGGCAACCGCGGGCACAATCTGCTCGCCCGCTGGAACCGGGAGCTTGGCGGCGCATCGGCGCTCCAGGTCCAGGGCTATTATGACGATTTCCAGCGCCGCTTCACTTTGGTGAAGGACAAGCTCGAGACGTTCGATCTCGAGGCACAGGTCAACACCAAGAAGGGTGCGCACGATCTGGTCGTCGGCGCCGGTGCGCGGACCACGCGCGATGCGTTCATCAACAACTTGAACGGGTTCGTGCTCGATCCCGAGCGGCGGCGGTTGTGGGTGTTCAACGCCTTTGCTCAGGACCGGATCGCGCTCTCGCCGCAGCTCGACCTGATCGCCGGTCTGAAGCTCGAACGCTCCTCGTTCAGCGGCGTCCAGGTACTGCCGAATCTCCGCTTGGCCTGGCACCCCGATGCGCAGACGCTTTTGTGGGGCTCGGTCTCGCGGGCGGTGCGCACACCGTCCCGAATCGATCGGCAGCTCGTCTTCCTGCCGGTGCTCGCGCAGGCAGACGACTTCCAGACCGAAAAATTGATCGCGATCGAGGCCGGCTATCGCGGTCAGCCAGCGGCCTCGACCTCGCTGTCCGTGTCGCTGTTCTACAATCTGTACGACGACATTCGAACAACGGAGTTCACCGGCAATCCACTGCCGATCAAGCTGCGCAACAGCCTGGAGGGCGAGACTTACGGCGTGGAGGCCTGGGTCAACCAGCAGATCGCCGGCTGGTGGCGCGCCAGCCTTGGCGCCACGGCAATCGGCAAGGACTTCGATCTCAAGGGCGGGGCCGTCGATCTTGCCAATCGAGCCTCGCTGGGCGCCGATCCCGATTTCCAGATCGTAGCCCGTTCCCATATGGATCTTTCCAGGCGGGTGCAGCTCGACCTCGGCCTGCGCGCGATGGACGATCTCAACGAAACCGGCATCGGCGGCTATGTAGAGGCCGATGCCCGGCTGAGCTGGCGGGCAAGCAGGATGCTTGAGCTGTATGTCGCCGGCAACAACCTGCTCCACGCTCGACATGCTGAAAGCATCGATCCGGCCCGTGCGCAGCTTAGCGAGCGCAGCGTCTTCGTTGGGAGCAGGGTCCGCTTTTGATGGACCGGCGCGGCGCCCTTCCCATCCGCGCCCTCGGGCGGATCGCGGCTGCCGCGGCGCTGGTCTGCGCCTTCTCTCCGGCCGCCGCGCAGCCGAGCGACGTCGCGGTAAAGGCGGCCTTTCTTTCCAAATTTCCCTCCTACGTCGCCTGGCCGGGCGTTGGCGGGGGCTCGCTCAACCTGTGCGTGATCGGGACCGATCCGTTTGGGCGCCTGCTTGACGATGCGGTGCGCGGCCAGCAGGTTGGCGGGCGTCCGCTCCAGCTGCGCAAGGTGGCCGACGTCCACGGCGCGGACGACTGCCAGATCGCCTTCGTTCAGGGCAGCGCGGCCGCCGGCACGACCGCCCTTCTGAACGGGCTCAGGAACAAGCCGGTGCTGACGGTCACCGATGGCAGGAGCGGAGGCCCGCAAGGGATGATCCATTTCGTCATCCACGACGGACGGGTTCGCTTCCACATCAACAATGCCCAAGCGGCCCAGCACCGGCTGGCGATCAGCTCGCGCCTGCTTGGGCTCGCGCTCTCCGTGAAGGGGCGGCGCTGATGCGGCCGCTGACGCGACTTGCCGATCGCTGGAGCAACATACCGTTTGCCGCCGGCATCCTTGCCCTGCTGCTCCTGCTGGCCGGCCTCGCCATCATCTTCGACAACGAAGGCGCGCACCGGCAGCAAAAGCTCGATGAGACCCGGGTCCAGGCCGAGATCCTTGCCGCCAGCGCCAGCGCCGCGTTGGACTTTGACGATGTGCCCGCCGCCCAGGAGGCGGTGGATGCGCTTCGCGTCAATCCGCAGATCCTTGCAGCAGGAGTCTACGATCGGGAGGGGCAGCTCTTCGCCGGGTATGAGCGCGCCTCCGGGTGGCTGCCGCGGCCGCTGAACACGGAACATACGCGCGGTGGCAATGCAGTGGATGCGAGGGTCCCGATGATGGTCGGGACGGAGCGGATCGGCTTCGTCTACCTCGGCGCTCAGCGCGAGCCGCTGTCCCGCCGCATCGCGCGTTACGCCGTTATCGCCGCCTTGATCTTCATGGCAGCGCTGGTGGTCCTGGTTCTTGGCGTCGCCCATACCGCGCTGCGCCGCGCCCACGGCGAGCTTGAGGAGCGCGCCCGGGCGCTGAGCGCGGCTTATGCCGAACTCCAGGTTCAGGTCGAGGAGCGCGCCCACGCGGAGGAGCAGCTTCGCCAGGCCCAGAAGATGCAGGCATTAGGCCAGCTCACCGGCGGCATCGCGCACGATTTCAACAATCTCCTGACGGTGATCCAAGGCTCGGCCGATGTGCTGCGGCGGCCGGGGCTCGCAGAAGAAAAGCGGGTGCGCTTCGCCCAGGCGATCGTTGACACCGCCTCGCGCGCGGCAGCGCTGACCGGCCAGCTACTCGCCTTTGCGCGTCGCCAGCCGCTCAAGCCCGAAGTGATCGACATCAACGCCAAGGTGCGCGGCATGATCGATCTCCTCGACCGCACGCTGGGCGAACGGATCCAGGTGGTGACTGAGCTGCAGGAGGGCCTCTGCCCGATCGAAAGCGATCCTGCCCAGCTTGAGTCGGCGCTGCTCAATGTTGCGGTGAACGCCCGCGATGCGATGCCCGAAGGCGGTACCCTCACCATCTCCACGGGCATTGCCATGCCTCGCGAAGACGGCCGCACGGCGATTTTCGTGGCGATTGGCGACAGCGGCACCGGCATCCCTCCGGAGGTGCTCGAGCGCGTGTTCGAACCCTTCTTCACCACCAAGTCGGTTGGCCGCGGCACGGGCCTTGGCCTCAGCCAGGTTTATGGCTTTGCCGCCCAGTCAGGCGGAGAGGTGCTGCTGGAAAGCGTGGTCGATGAAGGAACCACGGTGACCATGGTCCTGCCCTGCAGCAAGGACGGGCAGGTTGCGGTGAAGGCGCAGGCCTTGGGGCAGAGCGCCTCCCACGATGTTGCGCATGGGCGAATCCTGGTGGTGGACGACAATGAAGAAGTCGGGGGCTTCGCCGAAGCGCTGTTGGCTGAACTCGGCCACGCGGTGGTACGGGCGCGTAGCGGCGAGGAGGCGCTCGGCATTGCGGGGCAGCAGGATTTCGATGCCGTATTCACCGATGTCGTGATGCCCGGAATGACAGGGATTGAATTGGCCGACCGGCTGGCGGTCCTCGTGCCCGCTTTGCCCGTCATCCTCACCACCGGCTATAGCGATCAGATCAGCCGCTCCGGCGCCGGCGGCCGCCCTGTGGTATTCAAGCCTTACCGGATGGACACGCTGGCAAGGGCGCTGCACGAGACGCTGGCCGGGAGAACTCCCTCGGGACTCTGAACCCGGCGCGGCATAAGCGGCGCAGCCTTTTTTCAGAAACTGGAAAAAAGAATGAATGGTCGGGGAGACAGGATTCGAACCTGCGACCCTCTGGTCCCAAACCAGATGCGCTACCAGGCTGCGCCACTCCCCGACACTGGTCAGGTCAAAGTGTTACTTTGACCTGGAGAAGGAAGAAAGGGAAAAGCCTGCCCTGCCCTTCCTCCCTCGATCAAAGTACCATTTGATCGAAATCCATGGTGGGCCCGGCAGGATTCGAACCCGCAACCTAGCCGTTATGAGCGGCCGGCTCTACCATTGAGCTACAGGCCCATCCCGGCTCCACTCGCGCGTTAGCCGAGGCGGACGCGGAATGGAAGGCGAAGTGCAACCCTTAGCGGCTCTGGCCGGACGAGCGCTCCACCGGTTCGGCCGCCGGCAGATAAAGTGAAAAGCGTGCAGCGCCGATCGCCAGGTTTCCACCGGCCGCTTCGGCCAGATTACGTACCAGCCTGAGTGCAAAACCAAGGCCGAGCGCGGGCGCGCCGGGCCAATCCCCATCGGGGCTGTAGCCGGGGTCGAGCAGGGCGCGTTCGTCCAACCCCTTGATCGCGCGCGGACGGTCGATGGCGAGGCAAAGCATCTTTTGACCGGTATTGTGGGCGAGCGCCATGGTCGCTGCGATGCCTTCACCTTCGCCGGCAAGGCCGATGGTGGCTGCCAGCATCCGTGCGAACATCCTCTCGGCGGCGCCGGTTTCCACCCTGGCGGGAGGCAAATTCTGCTCGATCTCGATCGCGATACTGCTGCCTCGTTGCCGTGCGAGCCGCTCATAAGCGTCATGGAGCCGGCAGAGTAACGCGACCGCGTCGACACCGGTGTCGTCCAGCGTAAGCCGGCGAGTCTCGATGCGCGCGGCGGTGTCGAGATCGTCGACAGCGGAAAGGAGCCGATTGGCCTGTTCCATGATTTCGGCCGCACGCCCGCGGTAAGTAGCCGCAGCGGGCCCCATATATTGGCCGTCGATCATCTCCGCAAAGCCGACGATGGCATTAAGCGGAGTGCGTAATTCGTGGATTAGCTGGCGCAGCGAGTCGGCGGGCAGGTTGGTGCCGAACACACCGGGATCACCGGCCGACGCGGCCTGTGCGACTTCGTCCAGCCGCGGGCGGCGTGAGCTTCCGCGATAGCCCAGAAAGTGGCCTTGGGTCGGATCAAAGAAAGGCACCCCGGAGATGCGCCAGTCGCCCGCCGCGGCACCGTTGCCCGGGACGCTGAAACGGGCGTCGCGAAACGGCGCGCGCTTTTCAAACGCACCCGCCGCCTGCCCGTCAACGCCATATTGACCCTTCTCGGCGATCGAGGCGACGCTGGTGCCAATCAGGGGCCCGCGCGGTGCACCTTCCACCCAAACGATGGTCCCGTCGACCCCCGCCTCCCATTGGAAACCCTGGGCGGGTTCGAAGGGCGCGGTTGCGGCCGGCGGCTGCACGGCAGCTTCGCGCTGGCGGCGAAAATTCTCAATCCTCGCCACAAGCTCCCGTATCTGGGTTTCGCCCGCTTCCAGCGCTGCCTTTGGCGCGTCCTTGAGAGCCGAAGCGGGTTTCCCGACAGTTCCAGCAAGAGCGAAATCGGAAGCGCCGAACGCGGCAAGCCCGTGGCTCACATCGGCACCCAGGTCGCGCCGGTGACGGAGTAAAGCGCGCGCCGTCGGCCCAAGCGAAGGCAGTACATCCAGCCACTCCTCCGTGGAAAGGCGTGCACCGGCGATCAGCGGGCCGCAGACTTGCGGCGCGTCCTCGGCAAAGAAGGCGACGATTTCGGAGGAAACCCGGCGACCGGCAAGGCTTCGCGCCACGGCCTTGCGGAGTTCGGCAGCGACCTGCGGACGCCGCGCCCGCAGCCAGGCAAGCGCCGCATCCGATTCCGAGCCAATGTCGGGTTCGTGTCGCTGGGCCAGGAGATCCGCAAGCTGGCGCCACTTCGCAGCAAGCGACGAAGGGCTCGTTTCCGGCTGTGCCAGCACCGTCGCGATCATGTCGTCGAAGCGCAAAGCAGTGTTTCCTCGGCCGGAAGTGGAAGCGGCCACGCGGCCATGGCAATCGTTAACCCGGCCGCGTTCCCCGGGAAAGGTCGCAATTTGCGTCGTCGCAATATGGGACGCACGATGACCCGAAAAGCAAGGGGCGCCGGATCACTCCGACGCCCCGATTTTCATATTCCAATTGTCAGGATCAGGCGCGCTGGGCGAGCCAGGCCAGCCACAGGCTCGCAAGATCGGCGCGAGCACCGGTCACCGCCTTGAAGGCAGCCTGTGCCTCGGCCTTCTGACCGCCCAGGGCGAGAGCCATTCCCAGCCGGGTGTTGACCAGATTGGCATCCACTCCGCCCTTCTGAAGGGCGACCCGATACAGGTCTATCGCCTTTGCGTAGTCGCCATAGCCCATATAGGCGGTCGCGGTTCTCATCGCGAGGCCACCATTGCCGGCCGCACGCGCCTTTGCGTCGACGCCCGAGAGCGAGCCGCGATCTTCCGCGATGCGGCCGTTGAGGGTGGACAAAAGGCTGGCACCGCTGCCGCCCTTCAGGACGCCAAGACGCGTGCCTTCGTCGAGCACAGACTTGGCTTCACCGGGCAGGCCGGCTTCGTTGAGTACCTGGGCAAGCTCCATATAGGCGCCGGGCCCCGACATCACCTTGCTGGCACGCATCAGGCGCAGCATGTCGAGATCGGCGTCCTTGTCGAGCGTAGCGCCCTCGCGATAGATGATGATCGCGTTGCGCAGATTGACCTCGGTAGGATAGGCGGCGAGCACATCGCGCGACAGTTGCAGCGCCAAGGGGCGGTTGCGCTGATTGTGCGAAATCTCCAGCGCCTTGCGATACCAGGCTTCTTCCGGTCGGCCGCCCTGCGACTTGCTCAGGGTGATCGCGCGCTGCAGGAGCGGCAGCGCCTCCGCGTCCTTTTTCAACTCGAGCTTGGCGCGAGACAGGTTGACGATGCCCTCGAGATCGTTGGGGTTGGCTGCGATACGCTGGGTGTAGAGCGCCTCGGCGGCCGCGTAATCGCCGCTGCCCACCGCCTGGGACGCAATGTAATCGCGCAAGGTGGCGGTTTCGGCCGCATCGGCGCCGCCGCTCGCGAGGACGGCATCAATCGCAGTGCGTTGCGCCGCTTTATCGGCACTGTCGATGGCGTGTTGCAGCTGGAACTTGGCCACCACATACTTGTCGTCGCTGTTCTTGGCGACCGCCTGGGCGGCGGCCAGCTTCTGCGGAAAGTCGGGTGCCTTTGCGTTCAGGGCCGCCTGCAGTTCCCCGATCGCCTTTCGCGCTTCCTTGCTGAAATTGTACTTGCGCTCCTTGCCTGCAGCCTGGGCGCCGCCGGCCGCCGGGGCCTGCCCCTGGGCGGCGGCGGGAGTGGCGGCTACACCGCCGGCCATGAGGAGCGTCGCGATGGCGAGGCTGGAAACACGCTTCATTGTGATACTCTCCTGCTTCTTCGTTTTATATCGGCGTTCAGGCGCGTTGGCTGAGCCAGACCAACCACAAGGCGGCCAGGTCGGCGCGAGGCGCTGCGACGGCTCGGAAGGCGGCTTCCGCTTCCGCCTTGCGGCCGGCCAAGGCCAGAGCGATACCAAGCCGGGTACTCGCCACGTTCGGATCAACGCCGCCTTTGCGTACCGCGGCCTGAAACAGGTCTATGGCAGCCGGGTAATTCGCAGCACCCAGGAACATGTCGCCCGCCTGCAGAGCCGGTGCGCCGGTCGTGGCTGCCATGGCGCTGGCCTGCAGAGCGCTCAGCTTGCTCTTTTCAGCAGCTGCCTTTCGTACTGAAGTCGCAATGGCTTCTTTGAAACTGGCCTTGGCGGGATCGATGGTCCGGGTCGAGACCCCTTCGTCGAGCACGGAGCGGCTTTCGCCCGACAGGCCCGCAGTGTCAAACGTCTGCGAGGCTTCGAGATAGTCGCGCTCCCCCGCCAGTCCCTTGGAAAGCCGCAGCAGACGCATCGTATCAAGCTGGCCGGCCTGATCCGGCTTGGCATAATCGCGATAAGTCAGCAGAGCGTCACGCCAATTAACCGGCGTTGGATAGGCGGCGACCAGCTCGCGCGCAAACCGGATCGCCTGCGGCCCAAGATTGCTCATGGTCGCCACGCTGGCGCCGCGGCGGTACCAGCCTTGGGGCACCGGCTGACCGGCCGCCCGACGAAGGTCGATTGCCTGCTGGATCAGCGTCACCGCTTCCGCATTCTTGCGCAGGTCGAGCTTGATCCGGGCGAGCGAGATGGCGGTGTCGGCATTGGGAGTGAGCGCAAGGGCGCGAGTCAGCGCAGCCTCGGCCTGCTCACGCTTGCCCGCCGTAGCGGAAGTCGCGCCCTGGGCGGCGTACAGCGGCGCGAGATCCGCTCCGCCGATGCGCCCGCTTGCCACCAGCGTATCGATCGCCGCCGCCTGGGCCGCGACATTTCCGGTCTCGCGAGCATGGCGAAGCTGGAGGGTTGCCAGAAAGTAGCGGGCGTCGGCGCCACGAACTGCGCCTTGGGCAGAGCTAAGGGCGCTCGCCGCGGCTGCATAATTCCGCGCGGACAGGGCGGTCTCGACCGCCGCCAATGCCCTGTACTCAGCCTCGGTGAAGTTTGGCGCAGCCTGCACCGTTCCGCCCGAATGGGCGCCCGCGGGCACAGCCGAAAACACGGCGCCGGCGCCGAGCGCCAGGCCAAGGGCAAGCCTGGAAACCGAAAGGACCAAAAGACTGTCTCCTGTTTGATTGCCCCGGTGACGGCCGGCGGCTACTGAGCGACGCCTCTCTACCGGCAAATGCACAGCCTTTCTAGCGCTCGCGGCGTGAACCGTGCTTGAACCGCAACAAGCGGAAAACACGGCACAATCCGCCCGGATTGAAGCGCCGTTTGACAGGCGGCGGGCACGCTCGCTACCCGCTGGCGACATGCTTGCCATCATCTCCCCTGCAAAGACGCTCGACTATCGGCGCCCCCTGCCCCCGCTTGTTGCTACGCAGGCCCGGTTCGCCGCGGAAGCGGAAGCGTTGGCAGCATCTGCCGCGAAGCTGCCCAAGAAGCGTTTGGCGGAACTCATGCACATTTCCGACACCCTGGCCGCACTTAACGTCGGGCGCTTCCGGAATTTCCTGGAGCAGGAGGAACGGCCGGCGCTCTACGCTTTTGCCGGCGACGTTTATTCAGGCTTCGAGGTCCACAGCCTCGAAGAAGCGGCCGTCGACTTCGCGCAGGATCACCTGCGCATCCTTTCCGGCCTCTACGGATTGCTGCGCCCACTTGACGCGATCCGTCCCTACCGCCTGGAAATGGGAACGAGGTGGGCGCCGGGCCGCAAGAAGGACTTGTACGCCTATTGGGGCGACCGGGTTGTGCGGCAGCTGGTGGAGGATCTCCACGCCGCGGGCGGCGGGCCGATCATCAATCTCGCGAGCAAGGAATATTGGAAAGTCGTCGAAGGGCTGCTGCCCGATCGGGTGCAAGTGATCGACATCGATTTTCGAGAGGAAGGCCCTTCAGGCCTGCGCTTCAACACCTTTGCCGCCAAGCGCGCGCGCGGCATGATGGCGCGCTACATCTGCGAGCATCGCTTGTCGGGTCCCGAAGCCGTCAAAGGCTTCGACAGCGATGGCTATGCCTTCGATACCATCAACTCCGAGCAGGGCCGCTGGCGCTTCCGCCGCGCCTGAGTCCGCCAAGCTTTGCGTGCGCGCGTACGTACGTGCGCGGGGTGGCGCCGGCGGCAATCGTCGGCTAGGGATCCCCCTTCAACCAAAGCGCCCACCGGCGCACCCAGACCCAGCTTAGGAATACCAAATTGGCCAGCGCACCGCCGACCATCCACAGCAGCGATATCTCCCCCATCTCCATCGTCGACGAGATGAAGGCGTCCTACCTCGACTACGCCATGTCGGTGATCGTCGCACGCGCCCTGCCCGATGTGCGCGACGGGCTGAAGCCGGTTCACCGCCGGATCCTCTACGGCGCGCATGAGGCGGGCTTCGTCGCCGGGCGCCCGTACCGCAAGTCAGCCCGCCTGGTCGGCGACGTCATGGGTAAATACCACCCGCACGGCGACAGCTCGATCTACGACGCGCTTGCGCGCATGACCCAGGATTGGTCGATGCGGGTGCCGCTGATCGACGGCCAGGGCAATTTCGGATCGATGGATCCCGATCCGCCGGCGGCGATGCGCTACACCGAAGCGCGGCTTGCGCGCGTCGCCACCGCTTTGCTCGACGACATCGACAAGGACACGGTCGACTTCCAGCCCAATTACGACGCGTCCGAGCATGAGCCGCAGGTCCTGCCGGCGCGCTTTCCAAACATCCTGGTCAACGGCGCCGGCGGCATCGCGGTCGGCATGGCGACGAACATCCCACCGCATAATCTCGGCGAAGTGCTCGCCGCCTGCCGCGCCTATATCGAGAACCCCGCGATCACGATCGACGAACTGATCGAGATCGTCCCCGCCCCCGATTTTCCGACCGGTCCGCTGATCCTTGGCCAAGCGGGCGCGCGCAGCGCCTACCATACGGGGCGCGGCTCGATCATGATGCGCGCCCGCCACAAGGTCGAGACCGGCCGCGGCGACCGCCAATCGATCGTGCTCACCGCCATCCCCTTCCAGGTCGGCAAGAACGGCCTGGTCGAAAAGATCGCCGAAGCCGCCAAGGACAAGCGTATCGAGGGCGTGTCCGACATTCGCGACGAATCGAGCCGTGAAGGTGTGCGCGTGGTTATCGAGCTCAAGCGCGATGCGACCCCTGAAGTGGTGCTCAACCAGCTGTGGCGCCACACGCCGGCCCAGTCGAGCTTCCCGGCCAACATTCTCGCCATCCGCGGCGGCCGTCCGGAAACGCTTAACCTCCGCGATATCATCGAGAGCTTCGTCAAGTTCCGCGAGGAAGTGATCACCCGCCGCTCGAAGTTCGAGCTCAACAAGGCGCGCGAGCGGGCGCACATCTTGCTCGGCCTAGTCATCGCCGTCACCAATCTCGACGAGATGGTGCGCATCATCCGCGGTTCCGCCTCCCCCGCGGAGGCCCGCGCCGCGCTTCTCGCCCGCGAGTGGGATGTGGCGGAAATCGCCCCCTACATCGCGCTGGTGGAATCGGTGGAGCATGTCGGCGGCGCCGGCAGCTACCGTTTGAGCGACGCCCAGGTCCGCGCCATCCTGGAACTGCGCCTCCACCGCCTCACCGGCCTTGGCCGCGACGAGATCGGCGGCGAACTGCGTGAGCTTGCCACGATCATCGCAGCCTTGCTCGACATCCTTGGCGACCGCGCCAAGCTCTATGCGGTCATGCAGACCGAGTTCGACGAAGTCGCCGCCGCTTATGCGACACCGCGCGTGACCGAGATCGTCGCCGCGGCCAACGGCATCGACGACGAGGATCTGATCGAGCGCGAGGACATGGTCGTCACCGTCACGCTTGGCGGCTACATCAAGCGCACCCCGCTCGAGACCTTCCGCGCTCAGCGTCGCGGCGGCAAGGGCCGCGCCGGCATGGCGACCAAGGACGAGGACGCCGTCACCAACCTGTTCGTCACCTCGACGCACACGCCGGTTCTGTTCTTCTCCACCGCCGGCAAGGTCTACCGCCTCAAGGTCTGGCGCCTGCCCGAGGGCGCGCCCCAGGCCCGCGGCCGGCCCATGGTCAATCTGCTGCCGCTGGCGGAGGGCGAAAAGATTTCCACCGTGCTGCCGCTGCCGGAGGATGAGGATGAGTGGAAGAACCTGCACATCATGTTCGCCACCGCCAAGGGCATCGTCCGCCGCAACAGCATGGACGCCTTCACCCGCGTTCCCACCGCCGGTAAGATCGCCATGCGCTTCGGCGAGAGCGAGGATGAGGAGGACACGACCGACCGCCTGATCGGCGTCTCCCTCCTCACGGGAGAAGACGATGTCCTTCTCGCCACCAAATGCGGCAAAGCGATCCGCTTCGCCGCCACCGATGTCCGGGAGTTCCAGAGCCGCACCGCCGCGGGCGTTCGTGGAGCGCGGCTGCAGGACGGCGACGAGGTGATCTCCCTGTCCATCCTCAAGGCGTTCAACGCGGACACCGAGGAGCGTGATGAGTATCTTCGCCATGCCCTTTGGCGCGAACGCAGCGAGGACGCGCCGCCTCCTCCGCCGCGCACGATGTCGGACGAACGGTTTGAAGAGTTCCGCGCGGCGGAGGAGTTTATCCTCACTGTCTGCGCGAACGGCTACGGCAAGCGCTCATCTGCCTACGAGTACAGGCGGATCGGCCGCGGCGGCCAGGGCATCACCAACATCGGCAACCTCGATCGAAATGGGCCGGTGGTTGCGAGCTTCCCCGCGCACAATGGCGAGCAGCTGATGCTGGTTACCGATCAGGCCAAGCTCATCCGCATGTCGGTCGGCGACACCCGAGTCATCGGCCGAGGCTCCGCCGGCGTGCGACTGTTCGATGTCGCGCCCGGGGAGCATGTCGTATCCGCCGCACGGATCGACGAGGAGGAAGAGCCGGAGAACGAGGCCGAGGAGCTGGTTGCGGAAGAGATTGCCGAACAGCCGGCGTCGGAGACGGACACCGTCCAGCTTGACGACGGGACTGGGCCGAACACCCTCCCCGACAGCCAGGAGTGAGCGCCGGGATGACGGGTTCGGTGCACATCGTCGGCGGTGGTCTCGCCGGCTCGGAAGCGGCGTGGCAGCTTGCCGAAGCCGGTGTGAAGGTGCGCCTGTCGGAGATGCGCGGCAGCGGCGAAATGACGCCTGCGCATCATACGGACAGCCTTGCAGAGCTGGTCTGCTCGAACAGCTTCCGCTCCGACGATGCCGAGCATAATGCCGTCGGCCTCCTCCATGCCGAGATGCGGGCGCTCGGCTCTGTGATCATGGCCATGGCCGATGCGCACAAGGTACCGGCCGGCTCCGCTTTGGCGGTGGATCGCGAAGGCTTCGCCGCAGCGGTGACGGAGCGGCTGGCGGCTCACCTCAACATCGAGATCGTGCGGGAGCGGGTGGACGCGCTTCCTGCGTCCGGCCTCACCATCGTCGCCACCGGGCCGCTGACCGCGGTGAAGCTCGCCGAGTCGATCGGTGCCGCCACCGGCGCCGACGCGCTCGCCTTTTTCGACGCCATCGCACCGATCGTGCACAAGGGCTCGATCGACATGGATGTCGCCTGGATGGCGGCGCGCTGGGACAAGGGCGGCAAGGACTATGTCAACTGCCCGATGGACAAGGAGCAGTATCTCGCCTTTCGCCAGGCCCTGCTGGATGGCGAGAAGACCGAGTTTCGGGAGTGGGAAAAGAATACGCCCTATTTCGAAGGCTGCATGCCCATTGAAGTCATGGCGGAGCGCGGCGTCGACACCTTGCGCTACGGCCCGATGAAGCCGGTCGGGCTGGACAATCCGCGCACCGGCCGCTGGCCCCATGCCGTGGTTCAGCTCCGCCAGGACAATGCTCTGGGCACATTGTTCAACATCGTCGGCTTCCAGACCAAGCTCAAATATGCCGAGCAGGTGCGGATCTTCCGGATGATCCCGGGGCTGGAGAATGCGGAGTTCGCCAGGCTTGGCGGCCTCCACCGCAATACCTTCATCAGGTCCCCGCAGCTGCTCGATGAGACGTTGCGGCTGAAGCGCGCGCCGCACATCCGCTTCGCCGGACAGATTACCGGCTGCGAAGGCTATGTGGAATCGGCGGCGGTCGGGCTGATGGCCGGGCGCTTCGCTGCCGCCGAGCTGCTCGGCGTCCAGCTTGCACCGCCGCCGCCGGAAACCGCGCTCGGCGCTCTCCTGGGCCATATCACCGGCGGGGCCGAGGCGGACAGCTACCAGCCGATGAACGTCAATTTCGGCTTGTTTCCGCCCGTCGCGGGCAAATCGAAAAAGGCCGACAGGAAGCGGCTCTACACGAGCCGCGCGGAGGAGAAGCTGAAGGAATGGCTGGGCGAGGTCAGCAACGGCACTTCGGCTTCGCCTTCGTCTTCGGCTTCGTTGCTTCATACTCGCGCGGGCTGAGCCAGCCGGAGCGGTCCGCGTCGGCCTTGCGCAGCTTTTCGCCGGTGCTGGCCGCCCACTCCTCGAAGCTCAACCGGCCGTCGCCATTGCCGTCCAGCTTGGCAAAGGCCTTGCGGCGCGGCTGGTAGAGCTCTTCCAGCGTAATCCGCCCGTCCTTGTCCTTATCGGCGCGGGCGAAGCGTTTCTCTTCTTTCGATTTCTCCGTGGCTTGTGGCGGCGGCGGGAGCCCGCGCGGCGATCGGTCCGGCTGCAGCATCGGCGCCGGCGCCGAGAGCATGCGCGGCGGCGGTGGCGGAGGCAAAGGATCCTCCGTCCCGGCCTGGCCTTTCCAGACAAAGAAGCCACCGACCGTCAGCAGCAAAGCCGACACGGCCCCGGCAATGAAACGAAGCATATCTCCCTCCCAGGCGGCGAGGAAAGTTCAGTCTCCGTTTCACTCCATATCTGTCGTTTTTTTATCGAGATCGGATCAACGCCCGGTGAACCGATGACTCAACATGCGCAGCATGCGCCCGGGCGCCCCCTGCTCCTCCCAGCGCGGCCGTGCCGGCTCCGCGTCGCGAGCGGCGAGCACGGCTAGCATACCGAGCGGCCGCAGCCGCCGGGGCCAGCGGTGCGGAGAGAGGCGCGCCCGTGCCGCCTCGAGTGCGGCTTGAGCGTCCGCCTCGCTGCCGCTGTGGCGGGCCAGGTCGATCAGCGCCCAGGCCTCCCCCGCCGCCGCCAGCTGCGAATGCTCCTCCCCGGCGAGCAGCTTCGCACTTGCCTTGAAGAGCACCGCGCCGCGCCGGGCCCCGTAGGTGGAAAGCTCGTCCGCGCTCATCGGATCAGGGGTGAGCAGCAGCGTCCAACCTTCGGGCATCGGGGCCAGCTCCGAACCGCTTATGCGGCGCGGCAACAGGTGCGCGGCGACCGCCTGCAGGGCCGGCTCGAACGGAGTCGATCCGGTGTCCAGCGCCTCCAGCGCGTCGCGCCACCAGGCGAGCTTGATCTGGCTGATCAGCGGCTCGCGACCGGACGTGAGAACAGCACCGAGCGCCGCATCGAGGCGCCACAGCGCCTCCAGCGCCGGCCGCACGCTTGAGCGCACGTAGCTGAGCGCCAGGAACCGGTCACGGTCGAGCTCAGCCACGACTGCGGCTCGGGATCAGCGGTAGCAAACCTTGCGCGCCGCCTCCACGACCTTGTCCACGGTGATCAAGGCCAGTCGCTCGAGATTGGCCGCGTAAGGCAGTGGCACATTCTCGTCGGTGACGCGCAGCACCGGCGCGTCGAGATCGTCGAAACCTTCTTCCATGGCGATCGCCATGATCTCCGACGAGATGGAGCAAACCGGCCAGCCTTCCTCGACGCACACCATACGGTTGGTCTTGGCGAGCGATTTCAGCACCGTCTCCTTGTCGAGCGGGCGCAGGGTGCGAAGGTCGATCACCTCGGCTTCAATGCCCTCTTCAGCAAGCCTGGTCGCCGCGTCGAGCGCGACGCCGACACCGATCGAATAGCTGACCAGCGTCACATCCTTACCCTCGCGCGCAATCCGCGCCTGGCCGATCGGCAGCACATAATCGTCAAGCTTGGGAACTTCGAAACTCTGGCCGTAGAGCAGCTCGTTCTCAAGGAACACGACCGGATCCTCGGTGCGGATCGCCGCCTTGAGGAGCCCTTTCGCGTCCGCCGCCGAATAGGGCGCAATCACGATCAGGCCCGGTACATTCGCGTACCACGGGCCGAAATTCTGGCTATGCTGGGCGCCGACGCGGCTGGCCGCGCCGTTTGGTCCGCGAAACACGATGGGGCAACGCATCTGCCCGCCGGACATATAGTTGGTCTTGGCGGCCGAATTGATGATGTGGTCGATGGCCTGCAACGCGAAGTTGAAGGTCATGAATTCGATGACCGGCCGCAGACCGCCCATTGCGGCGCCGGCGCCGACGCCCGCAAAGCCATATTCGGTAATGGGCGTATCGATGACCCGGCGCGGCCCGAACTCCTCGAGCAGCCCCTGAGTGACCTTGTAAGCGCCCTGATATTCCGCGACCTCTTCGCCCATCACGAAAACACGCTCGTCCGAACGCATTTCCTCGGCCATCGCGTCCCGTAGCGCCTCGCGCACCGTTTGGCGGACCAGCTCCGTGCCCTCCGGCACTTCGGGCTCCACACGCAGGCTGGCAGGCGCTTCGCCCTCCTTCGGCCGGGCGTTGACGGTAGCCTGCTGGGCCTGGGCTTCCTCGGCGGGCGACGCGGCGATAGCGGCACCGTTATCCTCGGGAGCCGTGACATCGTGAGCACCGCCTGCGCCGGCAGTCTCCGCATCCTCGCCCTCGGCGGCGAGGATGGCGATCACGGTGCCGACCTTCACTTCGTCCGTACCCTCGGCGACCAGGATCTTTGCAACAATGCCTTCGTCGATTGCTTCGAACTCCATCGTCGCCTTGTCGGTTTCGATTTCGGCGAGGAGCGTGCCGGAGGTAACGGTGTCGCCCTCCTTGACCAGCCATTTGGCGAGGGTTCCCTCCTCCATGGTGGGAGAAAGAGCGGGCATCTTGAGCTCGATCGGCATCAGTAGGTCTCGACCAGTACGTCAGTGTAGAGTTCGGCCACATCGGGCTCGGGCGACTGCTCGGCGAAGTCGGCGGCCTGGGCGACGATGCGCTTGATCCCCGCGTCGATCGTCTTGAGCTCGGCCTCCTCGACGCCGATGGCGGCAAGCTCGCGCTTCACCGCTTCTACGGGATCGGACTTGTCGCGCACCGACTGCACTTCCTCGCGCGACCGGTATTTCGCCGGATCGGACATGGAGTGGCCGCGGTAGCGGTAGGTCTTGAGCTCGAGCAGGATCGGCCCCTTGCCCGCACGCACCCATTCCAGCGCGGTGGTGGCGGCACCCCGCACGGCCAGCACGTCCATGCCATCGACCTGAATGCCGGGGATGCGGAAGCTCTCGCCGCGGCGGTAGAGCTGGTCCTCCGCCGAAGCGCGGTTGACGCTGGTGCCCATGGCATACTGATTGTTCTCGATCACATAGATGATCGGCAGCTTCCACAGCTCGGCCATGTTGAAGCTCTCATAGACCTGGCCCTGGTTGGCCGCGCCGTCGCCGAAATAGGCGAGGCAGACACCGCCGTCCCCGGCATATTTATGCTTGAAGGCAAGGCCGGTGCCGAGGCTGACCTGGGCACCGACGATGCCGTGGCCGCCATAGAAGCGGTGCTCCACGCTGAACATGTGCATCGATCCGCCCTTGCCGCGCGAGATGCCGGCGGCGCGGCCGGTAAGCTCGGCCATGATGACATTGGGATCGATGCCGTATGCGAGCATGTGGCCATGGTCGCGGTAGCCGGTGATCACCGAATCCTTGCCGATCTCCAGCGCCGACTGGAGCCCGACGGCTACCGCTTCCTGGCCAATGTAGAGGTGGCAGAAGCCGCCGATCAGGCCGAGGCCGTAAAGCTGTCCGGCGCGCTCCTCGAAGCGGCGGATGAGCAGCATCTGACGGTAAAATTCTAGAAGCTCTTCCCGGCTTGCCTGATGGCGTTGCGGCTGCGGCGGGCGCTCTCGATTGTGGGTGGGAGGCGGTGTTGCGGTGTCTTCGCTGGAGCGCTTTGCTGCCTTGGCCACTGGTGGGGCTTTCCTGTCCTTGCGGGGTCCGTCTGCGCAAGGTCTATGGCGGCAAACGCGGGCCTGTGCAACTTGTGCCCCGGCCAGGATGAAGGATCAGTCCTTGAGCGGGATGACGACTTCGTCGGGGCGCACCAGGCCAAGCTCACGCCGGATCATCTCGTCGGCAAGGTCGGGATCGGCACGGCGAGGATCGAGCAGATCGGCCCGGTGGGCGAGCCTGCCCTGCTCCTCGCGCAAGGAGGCGAGCTGGACGATCCGCTCTTCCTTCTGACGGCGATAATCGCCCCAGCTCATCACGCCGTTGGCGCCGACAACGGCATAGCCCAGGAAGTTCGCAATGATCAGAATCGCCAGCGCCGGGAGCGCTGCCCGCTTGATCGCCTCAAATCTGTTTCGCCCCGCCGCCATGTGGTTAACAGAATCAGGAAAAGGCCTCGAAATCAAGCCTTTTGCGCTCGAACGACGCTTCTTCCGGCATATTTCGCAACCGCACCCAGTTCTTCCTCGATCCGAATCAGCTGATTGTACTTGGCGAGCCGGTCGGAACGGGCGAGGCTGCCGGTCTTGATCTGCCCGCAATTGGTGGCGACGGCGAGGTCGGCAATGGTGGTATCCTCCGTCTCGCCCGATCGGTGCGACATGACCGAGGTGTAGCGCGCGCGGTGCGCCATGTTCACCGCCTCCAGCGTCTCCGACAGGGTGCCGATCTGGTTGACCTTGATAAGGATCGAGTTTGCGAGCCCCTGGTCAATGCCCATGGCGAGCCGCTTGGGGTTGGTGACGAACAGGTCGTCGCCGACGAGCTGGATTTGGCTGCCGAGCGCCTCGGTGAGCAGACGCCAGCCTTCCAGATCGTCCTCGGCCATGCCGTCCTCGATCGACAGGATCGGATAATCGCGGGCCAGGCCTGCGAGATAGTCGGCATTCTCCTGCGGCGAGAGGGTCCGTCCCTCCCCTTCCATATGGTAGGCGCCGTTGCGAAAATATTCGGTGGCCGCGCAATCGAGCGCCAGGACCACATCGTCCCCCGGTTTGTAGCCCGCTTCCTCAATCGAACGCATGATGAAGTCGAGCGCCTCGCGGGCAGAAGCAAGGTTGGGCGCAAATCCGCCTTCGTCGCCCACCGCGGTGGAAAGGCCCGCGTCATGCAGCCGCTTCTTCAGCACGTGAAAGATTTCGGCACCGCAGCGCACCGCCTCCGCGAGGGTGGAGGCGCCGACCGGCATCACCATGAATTCCTGGAAGTCGATCGGATTATCGGCATGGGCGCCGCCGTTCAGGATGTTCATCATCGGCACCGGCAGCACCTGCGCGGTCACACCGCCGACATAGCGGTAGAGCGGCAGGGCGCGCGCATCGGCGGCGGCCTTGGCTACGGCCAGGCTGACGCCGAGTATGGCGTTGGCACCCAGCCGCGACTTGTTCTCCGTGCCGTCGAGGTCGATCAACAAGGCGTCGATCTCCGTCTGGTCTTCGGCATCCATGCCCGTGATCGCCTCGGCAATCTCTCCGCGGACCGCATCCACGGCCTGGCACACGCCCTTGCCGAAATACCTGGTCTTGTCGCCGTCGCGTTTTTCCACCGCCTCATGAGCGCCGGTCGATGCGCCCGAGGGGACGGCGGCGCGGCCCTCGCTGCCGTCCTCTAGCAGTACATCCACCTCCACCGTCGGATTGCCCCGGCTGTCGAGGATCTGGCGAGCATGGACGTCGAGAATGGCGGTCATTGTTACGGCCTCGTTTCGAACTATATCGGACAGGGGCGGCTTATCGAGGCCGGGCCGGCGACGCAACTTTCGTGGCGGTGGCCGGAACGACCTGCCCGCTTCGCCAGTTTCGCCGTCAACCGGATCACCAAAACAGTATCGGAGTGAAGCACCATGCCTCCCCAAAATGAACTTCCCGAAGGCACTGACCACATCGTCAACGGCGCCATGAACCTGTCAACAGAGGGCAATGGTAGCGGCGGAAGCAGCGCTGGCGTGGCCGGCGGCGCGTCGGGCGGCGGTGTGGCCGGCAGCATGCTGGCAGCGGGTGTCGGCGACGATACCGGCGGCACCGCCTCGGAGAGCGGCGGCAATATGGTCGATCAGCTCAAGAGCCAGGCGAGTCAGCTTCGCGATCAGGGCACCGATCGAGTTCGCGAGTTCGCCACCAGTGGCAAGACTCGCGCAAGCGACGCTCTGGAGGAGCTGTCCCGAGTGTTCGTCGATACAGCCGACACCATCGACGAGCGGCTGGGCAACGATTATGGCGAATATGCCCGCAAGGCCTCGGATGCCGTCTCCTCCTTTGCCGATACGCTACGCCGCAAGGAAGTCGACGAAATCTACGACGATCTTCGCGGCGCAGTGCGCAAGAGCCCCGGCGTCGCGATCGGCGTTGCGGCGGTAGTCGGTTTCGCGCTCGCCCGCGTCGTCAAAGCGGGCCTGACCACCGACCAGGGCGACACCGCCAGCGCCGACGGCGGCGGCGGCACCATCGGCAGCGGCACGCGCGCCGGTGGGTCCAGCGGAACCAAGGGAGGCTGACCTTGGACGCGCCCCGAGGATTTGGCGAAAGGTCGATCGGCGACCTGTTCGGAAGCCTCTCCCAGGGCGGCAAGGCCTATGTGCGGGCGGAGATCGATCTCTACCGCACGATAGCCAGCCGCCGGATCGGCAAAGCACGCAACGGTGCCATCGCCATGGTCGCGGCTGTGTTCCTGCTCAACGCAGGCCTGTTGACGCTGATCATCTGCATGGCGCTGGCGCTGGCCCTCCACATCGGGCCACTGCTGGCAGGCATCGTTACCTTTGCCGCGATAGGCTTGATCGCCTTCCTCCTGGTCCGGTGGGGTGCTGGCAAGCTCAGCGCGCTCTCGGGTGACGAGGAAGAACGCGCGGCCCTCGCAGCCGGGGAGAAACTCGCATGAGCGCCCCCGAGATCCTCCAGGCCCGGCGTCGGGCGGAGATCGCCCGGCGTGACTTGATGGGCACGGTTACCGAGCTGCAACAGCGGCTGAAGCCAGGCACCATCGCCAGCACCGCGTGGGAAGGAGTCACCGATAAGGCTTCCGATGTCGCCGATGGCGCGGTGGAGGCGGTCAAGGCGCGGCCTATCGCCGTTTCCGCGGCGCTTGGCGCTTTTACACTCTTCCTCGCCCGCCAACCGCTAAAGTCGGCGGTGGCGTGGCTTTTCACCCGCAAGCCGGACCGGGATCTCGTAACCACCCGCCTCGACAATGCAGACGGCCAATATGACCTGACGGCGCCCCGCGCCGAACGCACAGAGACTGAAGGAGCAAGCGTATGAGCACCACCGACACCCGCGCCAACCAAAGCGCGAACAACAAAGGCGCCGGCGGCAGCGGCGGCAACGATGCAGAAGCGAGCGGGGCCCTGGCCACCGTGCGGCAAAGCGCGGCCGACGCGTATGAAAGTGCACGCGAGCGCACCTCCTCCGCCTACCAGGTAGCACGCGAGAAAGCTGGCGATGCTTATGAGAGCGCACGCGAAACCGCGCGCGATGCAGGGCGGCGCACGGCCGACGGGGTCGAAGCTAACCCGTTAGCCGCCTTCATCGGTGGCCTCGCGCTCGGTGCAATTGCCGGAGCGCTGGTTCCCAAGACCCGCCAGGAAGACAAGGTGCTCGGCTCGGTCGGACGCAAGCTGACCGACACCGCCCGTCAGGCCGCTCAGGCGGCGAAGGATGCGGGACGCGAGCAAATCGAGGAGCTTGGCCTCAACAAGGACGGCCTGCAGAGCAAGCTCAGCGACTTCGCCGAGCGCGCCGCCGGCGCGGTGCGCAACTCGGCGGGAGCCGCCGGAGAGGCCGTGGCCAACAAGAGCGGCAGCAACACCTAATCCGTCAGGCGCCCCGGAAACGCTTGTTTTACGGGGCGCCTGCTTTATCGGCATGAGCCATGAGCAAGCTTCACCTCGTCTTTGGAGGCCGGGTTACCGACCCGCAGGGCCTCGACTTCGATCTTTCAACGATCGATCTTGTCGGCGTCTATCCCGATCATGCCAGCGCGCTTGAAGCGTGGCGCGGCAACGCCCAGCGTACCGTTGACGATGCCGAGATGAAATATGTCGTCGTCCATCTCCACCGGCTGCTTGAACCGGATCTCAAATAGCTCAAGCGCCGCGCCAACGCAGCAACAACAGTGGTCGGGCGAGCAGCAGTCCGGCAAGGAAGCCGCCGATATGGGCGGCCACGGCAATTCGCAAACCGGCCGTGCCGAAGCTGTATCCGATGAGCATCTGCAACCCCACCCAAGCCGCCGCCAGCCATAAGGCGTTCACCGCTACAGCCACTGCGGGATTGGCAATGCGGACTTTGTTGCGCCCGAACAGCAAGGCGTAAGCGCCGATTACCGCCGACACCGCCCCGCTCGCCCCAATCATCGGCGTCAGCTCCAGAGGCGCCGCCCAATATTGTGCGGCCGCCGCGGCATAAGCACCGACGAGGTACAGCACGGCCAGACCCTTGCCGCCGAGCACTGGCTCCACGGCGCGACCGCAGATCAGCAGGAAGATGATGTTGAAGAACAGGTGGACAAAGTCTGCGTGAAGGAGCGTGGCGCTAAGCGGCGTCAGCACGACGGGCAGGCCGTCAAGGCCGCTGCCGCCGCTGATGCGAGCGGGAATGAAGCCGCCGAACGACCAGAGCCCGTGCGGCGGCAGCGACAAGGAGAGCAGCCAGGCCGCCGCGGTGGCGATGGCGATGCCCACGGTGACGCGCGCCGCGCGAAGATCCTCTGGGGGCCGCACCGGGTGGCGAGTCCTAAATAAACTCGACCTTCTTGATCTCGTAATATTTCTCGCCCGACGGTGTCGACACTTCAACCTCGTCGCCGACGCTGCGACCGATAAGCGCCCGCCCGAGCGGTGAACTGTACGAGATGCGGCCAATGCGCGCATCCGCCTCGGTCTGGCCGACAATCTGATAAACCACCGGCTTGTCGTTTTCATCGAGCAAGTGAACGGTGGCGCCGAACACCGCCTTGTCGCCCGACAAGGAGGTCGGATCGATCACCATGGCGCGGCTTAAACGGTCGTCTATGTCGGCGATCTGCGCCTCGACCTGGCCCTGGCGTTCCTTGGCGGCGTGATACTCGGCATTTTCGGAAAGGTCGCCATGACCGCGTGCTTCTTCGATCGCGTCGATGATCGAAGGTCGTTCGACGGTTTTGAGGTGCCGTACCTCGGTCTGGAGGCGGTCATACCCCTCCTGGAGCATCGGCATCTTGTCCACCGTCGCCATAGTTTACGCCTTTCGTCAAAACCTGTTCAACGCCGCCTTTCCCGTGAAGCCGGCCGATCGCTCGCTTGAACTGAATGTGGGGATTACGTCTCGGAGGCGAGATAATAAGACTGGAGGCTTCGAACATCAAGGCTGCGCGCGCGCAGCACCCCGATGGCGCGAGTCACAGCGGCGGAGGACGCGGCGGTGGTGAAGTAGGGAACCTTGCCCATCAAGGCCGACGCGCGGATCGACGCGGAATCCTTATGGCTTTGCCACCCCTCCGTTGTGTTGAACACGATGTTGACGCCCCCGTCCTTGATCCGATCGACGATATGCGGTCGCCCCTGCGCCACCTTGTTGATCTGGGAGACGGCTATCCCCTGGCTGCGCAGGTAATCGGCGGTGCCGGCCGTGGCGATGACCTTGAAGCCGAACTCAGCCATCGCTCGCACCGCCGGAGCGATCAAAGTCTTGTCCCTGTCCTTGACCGACACGAACAAGGTCCCTGCGGTCGGCAGGAGGGTGCCGGCGGCGATCTGCGACTTCAAGAAGGCAGTGGCGAAATCCTTGTCGATTCCCATCACTTCACCGGTGGATTTCATCTCCGGCGAAAGCACCGGATCGACCCCCGGGAAGCGCGCGAATGGGAACACAGCCTCTTTTACCGCAATGTGCGGCACATCGCGGTGGATGGGCAGGAAGCGCATCAGCGGCTCCCCGGCCATCACCCGTGCCGCGATCTTAGCGATGGGGGTGCCGATCGCCTTGGCCACGAACGGCACCGTCCGGCTGGCCCGTGGGTTGACCTCGATGAGGTAGACGAGCCCATCCTTGACCGCGAACTGAGCGTTCATCAGGCCGATGACGCCGAGCGCCAGCGCAAGCTTCCTCGCCTGGCTCTCGATCTCCGCGACGATCTCCGGCGCCAGGCTGTAGGGCGGCAGTGAACAGGCGCTGTCGCCCGAATGCACGCCGGCCTCCTCGATATGCTGCATGACGCCGGCGATGACGACATCCTTACCATCGGAAATGGCGTCGACATCGACTTCGATGGCATCGCGAAGATACTGGTCGATCAGCACCGGGCTGTCGCCGGAGACCTGAACGGCGGTGACGATATAATCGTCCAGCTGAGCCGGACCGTCGACGATTTCCATGGCGCGGCCGCCCAGCACATAGGAAGGCCGGGTGAGCACCGGATAGCCGATCCGCTCCGCCACCGCGATCGCCTCCTCGCGCGAACGGGCCATGCCGTTTTCGGGCTGCCGCAGGCCCAGCTTGTCGACCAAGGCCGCAAAGCGCTCCCGGTCTTCAGCAAGGTCGATCGCATCGGGCGAGGTACCGAGGATCGGAACGCCGGCTTCGGCGAGCGCGGCGGCGAGCTTGAGCGGCGTCTGGCCGCCAAACTGTACGACAACGCCGACCAGTTCGCCGCGCGACTGCTCGACATGGAGGATTTCGAGCACATCCTCGGCAGTGAGCGGCTCGAAATAGAGTCGATCGGATGTGTCGTAGTCAGTGCTCACCGTTTCCGGATTGCAGTTGATCATGATCGTCTCGAAGCCCGCCTCTTGGAGGGCATAGCAGGCGTGGCAGCAGCAATAGTCGAACTCGATCCCCTGTCCGATCCTGTTCGGCCCCCCCCCGAGGATGACGATCTTGCGGCGGTCGCTCGGCTCGCTCTCATCCTCCGGCTCCCCGAAGCTCGGCGCCTCATAGGTCGAGTACATGTAGGCGGTGCGCGCTTCGAACTCGGCGGCGCAGCTGTCGATGCGCTTGAACACCGGGCGCACGCCCAGCTTGTGGCGCAACGCCCGCACCTCCTCCTCGGTGGTGGCGCCGGCCAGCGCCTTGACGGCATCGTGGATGAGACCGCTGCTGCGCGCCGCGATCTTGCCGAAGGTGCGGTCGCGCAGGTTCGCCGAGCGTACGGCCAGGTCGGCAAGGCGACGGTCGCAAAAGCCCATCGCCTTGAGACGGCGCATGGCGTCGGCATCCTGCGGCAGGCCACCCTCCTCGACCTCGCGCTCGGCGGCGACGATTTCCGCGATCCGCTCAAGAAACCAGGGATCATAGTGGGTGATGGCATTGACTTCGGAAACGGTGAAGCCTTCCCGCAGCGCCTGGGCGGCAACCAGCAGCCGGTCCGGCGTCGGCCGCGCCAGCGCCGCTTCGATCTCGGCGCGCGGGGCTCCGTAAAGCGACTTGACGCCATCGAAACCGACCAGGCCCGTCTCCATCGATCGCAGCGCCTTTTGCAGACTCTCGTGGATCGAGCGGCCGATCGCCATCGCCTCGCCGACCGACTTCATGGCTGTCGACAGCAAAGGCTCCGCGCCCTTGAACTTCTCGAAGGTGAAGCGCGGGATCTTGGTGACGACATAGTCGATGGTCGGCTCGAAGCTCGCCGGCGTCGCACCAGTGATGTCGTTTTGAATCTCGTCGAGCGTGTAGCCGACCGCCAGCTTGGCCGCCACCTTGGCGATCGGAAAGCCGGTCGCCTTGGAGGCGAGCGCCGAGGAGCGGCTGACGCGGGGGTTCATCTCGATGACGACCAGCCGCCCATCCTTTGGGTTGACTGCGAACTGGACGTTGGAACCGCCTGTTTCGACACCGATTTCGCGCAGGCAAGCGATGCTCGCGTTGCGCATGATCTGATATTCCTTGTCGGTCAGCGTCAGCGCCGGCGCCACGGTGATCGAGTCACCGGTATGGATGCCCATCGGGTCGATATTCTCGATGGAGCAGATGATGATGGCGTTGTCCGCGCGGTCGCGCACCACCTCCATCTCATATTCCTTCCAGCCGAGCACCGATTCCTCGATCAGCACTTCGGTGGTCGGCGAGGCTTCGAGCCCGCCGGAGACGATCTCGACGAACTCCTCGCGATTATAGGCGATGCCGCCGCCGGTGCCGCCAAGCGTGAAGGAGGGGCGGATGATGGCCGGCAGCCCGACAAGGTCCAGCGCCTGCACCGCCTCCTCCAGGCTATGGGCGATCTGGCTGCGCGGGCTCTCCAGCCCGATCTTGGACATGGCGTCGCGGAACTGGAGCCGGTCCTCGGCCTTCTCGATCGCCGCGGCATCGGCGCCGATCATCTGGACGCCATATTTCTCCAGCGTCCCGTCCTTGAACAGCGCCAGCGCCGTGTTGAGCGCGGTCTGTCCGCCCATCGTGGGCAGCACTGCGTCGGGGCGCTCCTTTTCAATGATCTTGGCGACGAACTCAGGCGTGATCGGCTCGACATAGGTGGCGTCGGCGAGCTCCGGATCGGTCATGATCGTCGCCGGGTTGGAGTTGACCAGGATGATCCGATACCCCTCCTCCCGCAGCGCCTTGGCGGCCTGCGTCCCCGAATAATCGAACTCCGCCGCCTGCCCGATAACGATCGGGCCCGCGCCGATGATGAGGATTGAGGATATGTCAGTTCGGCGGGGCATTACATGTCATCCAAATCGAGGCCGGTGTGGTTTTTGATGAACGCTTTGATGGTATCGACAAGGAGTGCCGCCGCTACGGCCTTGGCGGTCGCACCCAACGCCTTGCCGGCGTCCTCAAGCGCCATGACAACTCCTATTTTGATCTGAATCAGTTTGAGCTGACCGGCGTTCCAGAGAGATTCAGCCGCACCCAAGCTGACTACAAGGCGATCACGTTCTTCGTCTTCAAGGTCGTTGGCTCCTCGAACCGCGTCTCGGATTTCGGTTAGGCCCGTCAGAATTTCTTGGTAGCCGGGTTGATTGTGATCGATCCTCACCAGTCTATCACTTGCGGCGACGGCCGCAGCCCGTTCTTGATATCCCACGGGGGCGTGCTCCAGCTGAAGCCGATCGAAAGCTTCCCTAACCCTCTGCAAATCCCAGCTGGCCCCACCACTCATCATGGCCTTCAAAACTTGGACCTCGTTTCGCAAAGCGTAGACTATACCGAGAGGCGTAAGCATGAGCATATCGTCGGCTTTGCGCTGACCCGGAACTGCAACCTTGCTCAATGTTGCCAAACCAGCTTCATGTAGGTGCTCCGCCGCTTCTCGTACCTGCCGTAGCGAAAAACTGGCTGTCTGAAGGCGCTTCAAATCGTAAACTGTTCCGATATGATCGTCGCATTCTGCGAGAAGTAGGCCGATTAGATAGTGATGATCTTGATCCAACTGTTGGCGCAGCGGCGAGTTAACGGATTTTGCATCGGGTGCGTCGGCAGCACTTGGAAAACCAATACCGTCGCCGAGATCGAGGCGGAAAATGCCAACTCCCTTATCGATCAGATCCTCGGCAACGCGGAACCCGCGCCCAGTCAAGCGGATCGGCTGCCCACGATCATCAGCGTCAACACCTTCGCTCGTGAAATAGCCTCGCACCCCTAGGTCGCGAACCAATTCGACCACCCACCCTGGTTCGAAAACAAGCGGATATCGATCTATGATGTCGCCAGAGCGCAATGTCTCGCCCGGGTGAAGTCGGCTTTCCTGATAGGCGGCAACCAAGAATTCGTCCGAGAAATCCTTGTACTTCACCGAGCGGACCCAAGCTGCTTCACGAACTTCCCGAACAGATAGACACTGTCCTGCGGCCCGGGGCTCGCCTCCGGGTGATATTGGACGCTGAACGCCGGCCGGTCGGTCAGCTCCAGCCCCGCCAAACTCCCGTCGAACAGCGAGATGTGGGTCGCCCGGGCATTCTCCGGCAAGCTCTCCGTCTCGACCACGAAGCCGTGGTTCATGCTGGTGATTTCTACACGCCCGTCCTCCAGCCGCTTAACCGGATGGTTGGCGCCGCGGTGGCCCTGGTGCATCTTTACCGTCTTCGCGCCCACGGCGAGGCCGAGGAGCTGGTGGCCTAGGCAGATGCCGAACAGCGGCTTTCCTGTCTGCAGCAGCTGCCGGATCACAGGCACCGCATATGCGCCGGTGGCCGCTGGGTCACCGGGGCCGTTGGAGAGGAAGATGCCGTTGGGTTGATGCGCCATCACCTCTTCATAAGTGGCGGTGGCCGGGAGGACGGTGACGCGGGCGCCGGCCTCTTCCAGATTGCGGAAGATGTTGCGCTTGGAGCCGTAGTCGATCGCCACCACGTGCGGGCGGCTCTCGTCCCCCGAGCCCTCGGCATAGCCGCGGCCGAGGCCCCAGCGGCCGCCGGACCAGCGGTAGAGCTGGCGGGTGGAGACCTCCTTGGCCAGGTCCATGCCTTCGAGGCCGGGCCACGCCTGCGCCTGCGCCAGCAGCGCCTCGACGTCGAATACGCCATCGGCACGGTGGGCGATGACGCCATTAGGGGCTCCGCGCTCGCGGATCAGGCGGGTGAGCGCGCGGGTGTCGACGCCGGAGAGGCCGATGCGGCCGTTCGCTTTCATCCACTCGTCGAAGCCCTGAACGGCCCGGAAGTTGGAAGGCTCGGTGACATCCTGGCGGACGACGCAGCCCAGCGCCCAGGGGTTGTCCGCCTCCAGATCCTCGTAATTGGCGCCGACGTTGCCGATGTGCGGAAAGGTGAAGGCGATGATCTGGCGGGCATAGGAGGGATCGGTCATCACCTCCTGATATCCGGTCATGGCGGTGTTGAAGCAGACTTCGCCCACCGCCTCGCCTTCCGCGCCGAAGCCCCTGCCCCAGATGGTCGTGCCGTCCGCCAGAACCAATACGCCGGTCGCTCCTTTCGGCGCAGGCGTTGGGCTGGCGTGGGCCATCAGGCGGGCACTCCTCGGGTCTCGAAACTGGCGATGTCGCTAAGGCCCATGCGCTAGGGCTGAGGCGCCGCAGCGTCAATCCTGTTAATCCTGGGGCGCCGCCGCTATCCTCGCCGCTTCTCCATTCCAGCCACGCCGGGACGCACATGATTCGCGACGACATCAAGGCCGCTTCGATCACCGCCATGAAGAGCGGCGATAAGAGCCGCACCGCCACCATCCGCCTCATCCAGTCGGCGATCAAGAACCGCGATATCGAGCTGCGCACCGGCACGGCGCCGACCGATGACGACGCGATGGTCACCGAAGTGCTCCAGAAGATGGTCAAGCAGCGCCGCGAGTCGATCACGCTCTACGAGCAAGGCGGACGGCAGGAGCTTGCCGAGGCCGAGAAAGCGGAAGTGGCGGTGATCGAAGGCTTCCTGCCATGCCAGATGAGCGAGACAGAAGCTGGCGCCGCGATCGATGCGATCATTGCCCAGACCGGCGCCGGCTCGGTCAAGGACATGGGCCGTGTGATGGCGGCGCTGAAGGAACGCCATGCCGGCGAAATGGACATGGCGCGGGCGAGTGCGCTGGTGAAGGCACGGCTCGCCTGAGCGTCAGCCGTTCGCCGGCGCCTCCAGCCTCGGGAAGATGGCCACAGGCGGTGCCAGCGTGAAGCCGGTTGAAACCAGGCGTGGGTACCGGTCGCCATCCGCCAAGGCGGCGAGGCTGCGCTCTTCGCCCGGAATTCCCATGTGATCGAGCAGCTTGGCCGCCGAACCGGGGATCACCGGCGAGATGGCGATCGTGAGGTCGGCTATGGCTTCGTACAGAGTGGCGAGCACCGTCAGCATCCGATCCGGATCGGTCTTGCGCAGCGTCCAGGGCGCCTGCGCGTCGATATATTGATTGCAGGCGAAGACGGCGCGGATCCATGCCTCGCAGGCCTGGCTGAGCGCGAGGTCGGCGAACAAGGAAGGCATTTCCTCGGCCACGGTGCGGCGGACCAGCGCGAGCAGTTCCTCGTCGGCCGGATCGCCGCGCCCGCCGGTCGGCAGGACGCCGCCGCAATTCTTGGCGATGAAGGAAAGGGTGCGCTGGGCGAGGTTGCCGAAGCTGTTGGCGAGATCGGCATTGACCCGGGTGACGATCGCCTCCGGGCTGTAGCTGCCGTCCTGGCCGAAGGTGACATCGCGCACCAGGAAGTAGCGCACCGCATCGACGCCGAACGCGGCCACCATCTCCTCCGGACCGACGACATTCCCGGCGGACTTCGACATCTTCTGGCCGCGCAGCAGGACGTGGCCGTGGCCGAACACCTGCTTCGGCAAGGCGAGCCCCGCCGACATCAGGAAGGCCGGCCAGTAGACGGCGTGGAAACGCACCACATCCTTGCCGATGATATGGAGATCTGCCGGCCAGAAACGCTTGTAACTATCTGATTTTTCGTCGGGATAGCCGACGCCGGTGAGGTAGTTGGTGAGCGCGTCGAGCCAGACATACATGACATGGTCGGGGGCGTCCGGCACCTTGACGCCCCAGTTAAAACTGGTGCGGGAAATGGAGAGATCGGAGAGGCCGCCCTCGACGAAGCGCATCACTTCGTTGCGGCGTGCCTCGGGGCGGATGAAGTCTGGATTGAGACGGTAATGCTCCAGCAACCGCTCTCCGTAGGCGGACAGCTTGAAGAACCAGCTCTCCTCGACCGTCCATTCGACCGGCGTACCTTGCGGCGAAAGCTTCTCGCCGGTGTCGGCAACGGCCAGCTCCTCCTCGTCATAATAAGCTTCGTCGCGCACCGAGTACCAGCCTTCGTAGCGGCCGAGGTAGATGTCGCCCCGGGCGGCCATGGCGCGCCACAATGCCTGGCTCGCGCGATGGTGAGCCGGCTCGGTGGTGCGGATGTAGCGATCATGGGAAATATCAAGACGCTCGTCCATGGCCTTGAAAAGAGACGACATTTCATCGGCAAGCTCTTGCGGCTCGACGCCGCGCTCGCGCGCCGCCTGGGCCATTTTGAGGCCGTGCTCGTCGGTGCCGGTCATGAAGAAGACGTCGCGTCCGGCCATGCGGTGGAAGCGGGCGACGACATCGCTGGTGATCGCCTCATAGGCATGGCCGACATGCGGCGGGCCGTTGGGATAATTGATCGCGGTGGTGATGTAGAAAGTATCGGCCATAGAATCGGAGCTTTAGCCGGTGCCGCGCCGGGGCGGTAGGGTCAGGCCGCCGCTTTGTCCGGGCGGGCCAGCGCAGCCAGCAGCCCGCACAGCTCGAACACCACGCTTTCGGGCTCCAGGCTCAGGCCGCGGGCGCTCGAGGCCAGCGACTGGGCGCGCTCCCAAAGCCGCAGCGCTTCGGCCAAAGCGGTGCCGCGCCGCTCTTTCGCGGCCGTCGCAATGAAGGTAGGCACCCGCGCGAGAAACGCCTCGTAGCGCGGCTGGGCGGATTTCAGCGCCAGGCTCTGCGCCAGCGCGGCTCGCACCGAATTGGTCGGATCGCCGTCGCCCTCCAGCGCCGCCATGGTTCGGTCGAGCGCAGCGATATCGAGCCCGCGCCACGCAAGCGCGCGCCCCGGGGATCCCTGACCCGCTACTACCAGATCGGCGACCTCCGCGTCATCCGCATCGGGTGCCGCACTCCTTAACGCTGACGCCATGGCGTCAGGTGACAGGGTGCCGAGCCTGATCTGCCGGCAGCGCGAGCGAATGGTGGGCAGCAGCCGCTCGGGCGCATGGCTGATCAGCAGGAAAAGGCTGTGCGGCGGCGGCTCCTCCAGATTCTTGAGCAAAGCGTTGGCGGCCGGCCGCTCGAGATCGTCGATCGCGTCGATGATCACCACCCGCCACGGCGACATCGACGCGGTGGTGGAAAAGAGCCGGGCAAGGCCCCGCACCTGCTCGACGCTGATGGCGCGCGCCAGTTCCCCGGTACTGCTATTCTCCTTTGTCAGCCGCTCCAGCCGCGCAAGATCGGGGTGGCTACCCGCGGCGGCCAGCCGGGCCGCGGGGTGGCTGTCCGGAACATCGAGGCCGGGATCGGCAATCACCCCCTGCCCTTGCGCCAGCACGCGCAGCGCGGCCTTTTCGGCGAACAGCGCCTTGCCGATCCCCTTCGGCCCGGCGAGCAGCCAGCCATGGTGGAGCCGCCCGCCGTCGAGGCTGGCGCGAAAGGCGGCAACGGCCTGGTCATGCCCGAAGAGCGGCGTCACAGCAGATCCTCGAGCGCCCCGAGCAATCGCGCCGTCACCTCGCCGGCGGTGCCGCCGGCATCGACCCGGCGATATCGCTCGGGCTCGGCCTCGGCGAGGGCCCGGAACGCCTGCGCTACCCGGCCGTGGAAGCCATCGCCGCGGCCGCCGATCCGGTCCGATCCGCCGGCGTCGCGCACCGAAAGACGCCTTGCCGCTTCGCCGTCCGACAGCTCCAGAAGAAAGGTGCGGTCAGGCAGGAGACCCTGACTGCCGACCGTGTGAAGCGCGCGGATCGCATCGGCACCCACAGCGCCGGCCGCGCCCTGATAGGCGATGGAGCTGTCGAGGAAGCGGTCGCAGAGCACCCATGCGCCGCGTTGCAGTGCGGGACGAATAATGCGGGCGACATGATCGGCACGGGCAGCGGCGAACAGCAGGGCTTCGGCCTCCGCCGTCCAGCGATCGCCTTCTCCTTCCAGCAGCAGGCGGCGGATCGCCTCGGCGCCGGGGCTGCCGCCGGGTTCGCGGGTTTCAACCACTTCGAGGCCGCGCGCCCGCAGCGCCTCGGCCAGGCGCTTGAGCTGGGTGGACTTGCCGGCGCCCTCGCCGCCTTCCAGCGTGACGAAGCGGGCGGTCACCCTCAGGCGAACAAAGAGGCGATGCCGGCCCACATCCGGCCGAAGAAGCCCGCTTCGCCGACATCCTTTGCGGCCACCAGCGGCACGGTCTGCGGCGGCGTGTCCGGCGTCTCGACCACCAGGCTGGCGATCCGCTGGCCCTTCTTGAACGGCGCCTTCACCGGGCCTTCATAGACGATCTTTACCTTCATGCTGGCGGTGTTCGAACCGGCCGGCAGGGTAACGGCAAGATCGCGCGGCGCGACCAGATCGACCTTGGCTTCGTTGCCGAGTTGTACCTGGGCTTCGCCGACCTTATCGCCGGATTTGAACAAGGCCTGGGTCTTCCAGGCGCCGAAGCCCCAGTTCATGAACTTGGTGGATTCGTCGATCCGCTGGTTGAAGCTGGTCAGCCCCGCCACGACCATGATGATGCGGCGGCCGTTCTGCTCGGCGGAGCCGGTGAAGCCATAGCCGGCCTCCTGGGTGTGGCCGGTCTTGAGCCCGTCGGCCCCCGCGACCTTGCCGAGGATCGGATTGCGATTGCCCTGGGTGATCGCCTGGCCGGAGCCGAGCGTCTTGCCCCAGGTGAAATCCTTCTTCTGGTAAAAGGTTTTGTAGAGGTCCGGCGTCTCCTCGATCGTCGCCCGGGCAAGCGTCGCGAGATCCCGGGCGGTGGTGTAGGTCACCCCCGCATCAGGCCAGCCGTTGGTGTTGCCGAAGTTTGAATTGGCCATGCCGAGGCGCTTGCCTTCGGCGTTCATGCGGGCGGCGAACGCCTGCTCGGTTCCGGCCAGGCACTCGGCGAGCACCACCGACGCGTCGTTCCCGGACAGGGTGACGATGCCGTGCAGCAGGTTCTCGACGCTGACCTCTTCGCCGGGCGAAAGGAACATGGTCGAGCCGGCCTGGGGACCATGCCATTGCTTCCACGTCTCGGGCCGCACCTGGCACATCTTGTCGAGCTTGGCCTCGCCGCTCTTGACCATGTGGAAGGCCAGGTGGGTGGTCATCATCTTGGCCATGGACGCGGGCGGGATCCGCCGGTCGGCATCCTTTTCGTAAAGCACCGCGCCCGACGACAGATCGACCATGTAGGCGACCGGTGCAGCGGTCTCGAAGGGCGGCGCCGCGGCCGTGGCGGGAAGCGCGATGGCCATGCCGAAGCCGAGAATGATCAGTGCGTTACGCTTCATGTCTAAGACGATGCCTCATTGGATGCCGGGTGCGGGTGCAGGGTGCGAAAAGGGGATATTAGCCGCTCCCCTTGTCCTTCGCCAGAGGTTCAGCGCCGTACCGCGTCGGCCAGCAGCCCCACCGACAGCGCGTAGAAATTGGAGCAATTGTAATCCAGGATCGTGCGGTAGTTGGTGGTGAGCAGATAGGCGGTGCGCCCCTGCCCGTCCGGCTCGATCAAGGAGGCAAGCTCGCTGTCGCGCGGCGCCACCCCCTGGATCTGGACGCCCATCCGCCGCCACTCGCCGATCGGGAGCCACTTGCTGTGCCGTTCGAACACCCGCGGGCAGCGCGGCGCCCGCAAACGGTTCGCCACGGCCGCGCGGTTGAAGCCGGACGGAACCGAGACCGCTACGCCCCAAGGCGTGTTCGGCTTCCACCCCGCCTTGGAAAGATAGTTGGCGATGGAGGCGAGCGCATCGTCCTGGCTCTGCCAGATGTCGGCGTCGCCATCGCCGTCGCCGTCGACGGCCATGCGGAGATAGACGCTGGGCAGGAATTGCGGATAGCCGGTGGCGCCCGCCCAGCTGCCCTTCAAGCGGCTGCGCGGCACGCCCCGATCGATCATCTTCAAGGCGGCGACGAACTCGCCCGAGAACAAGGCGCGGCGCCGGCCTTCATAGGACAGGCTGGCGAGCGAATTCAGCAGGTCGAAATTGCCGGTGACGGCGCCGTAGCTGGTTTCATGGCCCCAGATCGCGACCAGTATCGAGGGCTCCACGCCGAAGCGGCGGCCGATCTCGTTGAGCCGCGGCAGGTTGGCGGCATAGCGCCGCGCCCCGCCGCTGATCAAGGCCGGGTTCACATGGCGCTGCCGATACGGCTCGAACGGGGGTGTGGCGGTGCTGCCGCTGGTGCCGCCGGGCTGCGCCTGATCGAGCTCAATGGTGCGCGAACTGAAGACGAGGGTGGGGAAAACATCCTCCACCGTGCGGCGGCTGACTCCGGCGGCGAGCGCCTGGGCGCGCAACTGGGGAAGATAGTCCCGGAAGCCCTGTTCGGTATAAAGCTGGCCCTGCGCCGAACTGCTGCCGGGCACGGCCAGGGCAAGTGCCGCAGCCGCAAGAAGAAAATAGGTACGCACGTAATCAACGCCTCCGCATGAGCCCCTGATGCCACAGTGGCGGCGAACGGGGAACTCCTCTTGCCGCGCGACTTGCACGACCGGCCCGGTGCGGCCTAGAGCGGCTTCCGCAAAGCCGGACAGGTGGCCGAGTGGTTTAAGGCAGCGGTCTTGAAAACCGCCGTGGGTGGAAGCCCACCGTGGGTTCGAATCCCACCCTGTCCGCCAGCTTTTCCTTCTTTGGAATTCGTCACTCTCGCAGAGATTTGGCGACTGGCCCACACGAGAAGGCGGCAGGGACGAGCCCCACCGCCTTCATCATTCTCGAACCGCGCCGCTTCCTGTAGTGGCTTGAGCGCGTTCCTCTGGAACCGCCAGCCGCCGTCAGTTGGACCGGGGTGCGCTCGCGGGGACAACGAGTGGCTTGTCATGCGCGGGCGCCGCAAAAACCACCGGAACATCTTCATCCAAATAGGCGGTGACAGGCGTTTGAGCCGGGATCGAGGCTGAGGTTCCTGTCACGAAAAAGCCTGCCAGCGGCAATAGAGCCACAGACGCCACCACACCTGCGGTGCCGGCCTTGCCTTTGTCGCGAGTGGCATTTGCGGAGATATTCACCCGGCGGTCGCCGAGCTGGACGTAGAGCAGGCGAAACTCAAGCTTGCCGGATTTGCCCCACATGCCCTTGCCCTTGCGCAAGGTGATCTCCCCCACGGCGCGGGTACCGGCCGGTATGACGGTTTGGCCGTTCAGCTTCACAGCCTCCTGGACTTCCATATCGAACCGCTCCCCGACGCGCTTCTCTTTGGAATTGAGTTCAGTCAGCGTGACGAGCCGGATCTCCGCGCCCTGCTTGAGCATCGGCGAGGTGACAGCTTCTACCTTGCCAACCATGATCGGCTGAGCAGACTGCGCCGACGCCGGGATGGCGACAACCTCCTCCAAAGCAGCGCGGAGGCGGCTGGGGAGTAGACACAAAGGCGCGGACAGGCGAAGGGGTGCACCGACCCCCATAGCCAGAGGAACGCATGTCCGATCCCGCCATCGCCAGCTTCGACTGGGCCGATCCCTTCGCGCTCGATGCACAACTCTCCGACGAAGAACGGCTCGTCCGCGATACCGCGGAGGGCTATGCGCAGGAGCGGCTGCTGCCGCGGGTGACCGAGGCCTATCTCCAGGAAGATTTCGACCGCGAGATCATGCGCGAGATGGGCGAGCTCGGCCTGCTCGGCGCGACCGTGCCCGTCGAATATGGCGGAGCCGGCCTCGATTATGTGAGCTACGGCCTGGTGGCGCGGGCGGTGGAGCGGGTCGACAGCGGCTATCGCTCGGCGATGAGCGTCCAGTCCAGCCTCGTCATGCACCCCATCAATGCCTACGGATCGGAAGAGCAGAAGCACAAATATCTGCCCAAGCTGGCGAGCGGCGAATGGGTCGGCTGCTTCGGGCTGACCGAGCCCGATGCCGGCTCCGATCCGGGCGCGATGCGTACTCGCGCGGAAAAGGTGGACGGCGGCTACCGCCTCACCGGCTCCAAGATGTGGATCACCAATTCGCCGATCGCCGATGTGTTCGTGGTGTGGGCCAAGTCCGACGGCCATGGCGGCAAGATCCGGGGCTTCATCCTAGAGAAGGGCATGCCGGGCTTGTCGGCGCCCAAGATCGGGCAGAAACTGTCGCTGCGCGCGTCCATTACCGGCGAGATCGTGATGGACGGGGTGGAAGTGCCGGAGGAGAATCTGCTGCCCCATGTCAGCGGGCTCAAGGGCCCGTTCGGCTGCTTGAACCGCGCCCGCTACGGAATTGCATGGGGCGCCATGGGCGCCGCCGAGGCCTGCTACCATGCCGCGCGGACCTATACGCTCGACCGGAAGCAATTCGGCCGTCCGCTTGCCGCGACGCAGCTCGTCCAGATGAAGCTTGCCAACATGATCACCGAGATCACGCTCGGGCTTCAGGCGGCGCTGCGGGTGGGCAGGCGCATGGACGAGGGCGAGCTCATCCCCGAGACGATCAGCCTCATCAAGCGCAACAATGTCGGCAAGGCGCTCGACATCGCCCGGGTCGCCCGTGACATGCACGGCGGCAACGGCATCTCGGCCGAGTTCCACGTGATGCGCCACGCCGCCAACCTCGAGACGGTCAACACCTATGAAGGCACCCACGATGTTCACGGCCTGATCCTCGGCCGCGCGATCACGGGGATCGCGGCCTTCTAGTGGACAAGCCGCTTTCCGGTTTGAAGGTCCTGGAGCTGGCGCGGATCCTCGCCGGGCCCTGGGCGGGCCAGTTGCTCGCCGATTTGGGCGCCGAGGTGGTCAAGGTCGAGCGGCCGGGAAGCGGCGACGACACGCGCGGCTGGGGCCCGCCGTTCGTCGAGCGCGAAGGCAGCGCCGCGTATTTCCACGCCTGCAACCGCGGCAAGAAATCGGTGGCGATAGACTTCGAAGCGCCCGAGGGGCGCGATCAGGTTCTTGCGCTGGCGGGCGAGGCCGATATCCTCATCGAGAACTTCAAAGTGGGGGGCCTCGCCAAGCACGGCCTCGACTACCCGTCCCTCTCCGCGCTCAACCCGCGGCTCATCTACTGCTCGATCACCGGTTTCGGCCAGGACGGGCCTTATGCGCCACGTGCCGGCTACGACTTCATGATCCAGGGCATGGGCGGGATCATGGACCTGACCGGCGATCCGATGGGCGAGCCGCAGAAGATCGGCGTCGCCTTTGCCGACATCTTCACCGGCGTCTATGCGGCCAACGCGATCCTCGCCGCGCTGCATGGGCGGGAGCAAAGCGGGCGCGGCTGCCATATCGATATGGCTTTGCTCGACACCCAGGTGGCGGTGCTCGCCAACCAGGCGATGAACTATCTGGTGTCGGGAGACACGCCGCGGCGGCTCGGCAATGCCCATCCCAATATCGCCCCCTACCAGACCTTTGCCGTGGCCGACGGCTGGGTGATCGTCGCCGTCGGCAATGACGGCCAGTTCGCCAAATTGTGCCGCCTCCTCGCGCTCCCCGAACTCGCCGCCGACTCCCGCTTCGGCAGCAATGCCGACCGCATCCGCCACCGCGAGGCGTTGACCGCGGCGCTGGCCCCGGTCATCGCGCTACGCCGCAAGGACGAACTGCTCGCCGCGCTGGCCGCCGCCGGAGTGCCCGCTGGGCCGATCAACGATGTCGCCCAGGTGTTCGCCGATCCGCAGGTGGTGGCGCGCGGGCTGAGGCTCGATCTCGGCGGCCTGCCGGGCGTCGCCTCGCCGATCGTGATAGACGGCAAGCGGCAGACCTCGGACCGGCCGAGCCCGGCCCTCGACGCCGATCGAGCGGACATATTGGGAACATGAAGCTGCGTTTTGCCCTTGCCCTGGCGCTTGCCGTCTCACCCCCGGCTTATGCCGCCGAGCCGCCGGCGGCACTCGGCACCAGGGAGGCCGAGGCCCCCACCCTCCCCCCGATCCTGCCGCTGCGCGCCCGGGCGCGCCTGCAGGACCAGTGGCTCGCCAAGCGCCTGAATACGGTGGTGCCGGCGCTGATGCGGGCCGAGGGCGTCGACGCCTGGGTGCTGATCGCCCGCGAATATGTCGAGGATCCGGTGGTCGCCACCATGCTCGACGCCGAAAGCATGCACGCGCGGCGACGTACCATCCTGCTCTTCCTCGATCCCGGCGGCGGGCGGCCGGTGGAGCGGTTCACCGTCAGCCGGTACGGGATGGGCGGGCTGTTCGCGCCCGCCTGGGAGCCCGACAAGGAGCCGGACCAGTGGAAGCGCCTCGGCGCCCTGCTCGCCGAGCGTAATCCCAAGCGGGTCGCCATCAACAGCTCGGCGGCGAGCCAGTTCGGCGACGGCCTGACGGTGAGCCAATATGAGGGGCTGATGGGCGCTTTGACGCCTGCGCTGCGCGATCGGGTGGTGCGCACCGACGCGCTCGCCATCGGCTGGCTCGAAACCCGCATCCCGGAAGAGATGGCCTTCTACCCGCGCATCGTGCGCACCGCCCACGCGATCATCGCCGAGGCGCTGTCCGCCAAGGTGATCGTGCCCGGCCGCACCACCGCGGACGATGTGGTTTGGTGGATGCGCGAGCGGGTCTCGGCGCTCGGCCTCGCCGTCTGGTTCCAGCCGTCGATCGGGATCCTCCGCAAGGGCGCGCCCGGCATGCTGGAGGGGGACCAGATCATCCAGCGCGGCGACATGCTGTGGACGGACTTCGGCATCACCTATCTGGGCCTCAACACCGACACCCAGCACCTCGGCTACGTGCTGAAACAGGGGGAGACGGACGCGCCAGCCGGGCTGAAGCGCGGCCTGCTTGCCGCCAACCGGGTGCAGGACGCGCTCACCTCGTCCTTTGCGCACGGGCGCAGCGGCAACCAGATCCTCGCCGCCGCTCGCGCCAGGGCGATTGCGCGGGGGCTCAAGCCCAGCATCTATTCCCACCCGATCGGCTATCACGGCCACGGCGCAGGCCCGAGCATCGGCTTCTGGGACAATCAAGAGCCCGATCCCAGAGGCGAGCGGCCGCTGCGTGCCGATACCGCCTGGTCGATCGAGCTCAACGCCAAGGCAAAAGTACCTGAATGGGGCGGTCAGGAGGTCGAGTTCCGGCTCGAGGAGGACGCTTATTGGGACGGGCGGCGGGTGCGCTACCTCGACGGGCGGCAGGAGCGGTTCCACCTCATCGGCCGCTAGGCCGGCGGACGCCGGAACAGCAGAATGTCCTCATCCTTGTAGCGGGCAGGCTCCTTCGTGCTGAAGCCGAGCTTTTCGGCGACGCGGATCGACGGGAGATTGCCGGGATCGATGATGGCGACGATCTCCCGGCCTATCAAACCCACGCCGTCCGCCCAGGCCAGAGCCGCGGCGCAAGCCTCGCTGGCGATGCCGCGGCCATGGGCGGCCGAGGCCAGCATCCAGCCCATTTCCGGAATGCCTTCGATCGACGGCGTCATGCCGCGCTTGAAGTCGGCAAAGCCGATTTGGCCGAGAAAGGCGCCGCTTTCCTTGTCCTCCAGCGTCCAATAGCCGTAGCCGATAAGCGCCCACAGGCCGGGGGCGCAGAGCAGCTTGCGCCACGTCTCCTCCCGGCTCAGTGCCTGGCCGCCGACGAAGCGCATGACTTGGGGATCGCCCAGCATCGCGCATTGGGCGTCGAGATCGGCCGCCGAGGCGGCACGGAGGCGAAGGCGCGCGGTCTCGAGGATCGGGACCACGCGGGCTTTCGCGCTTACTTCTTGCCGAGGGTGAGGCCGCCGAAGCGCTTGTTGAAGCGCGCGACCTGGCCGCCCTGATCCAGCATCTTGCCGGTGCCGCCGGTCCACGCCGGGTGGGCGGTGGGATCGATGTCGAGCTGCAGCGTGTCGCCTTCCTTGCCCCAGGTGGAGCGAGTCTCGAACACGGTGCCGTCGGTCATCTGCACCTTGATCATGTGGTAATCGGGATGAATGTCGGTCTTCATGATGTTTTCCTGGTGGATCTGTGGCTGGTTCCGACCAGCCTGGCGGAAAAAAGTCGAGGCGCGCTGTAGCTGCGCAGCCCCCGATTGACAAGCCGTGCTGCGGCGCAATATCCCCAGCGGCGGTGAAGGTGCCCGGGCTTGCCCCCGGGTGAAAATGGGAAGCCGGCGGAAATCCGGCGCTGTGCCCGCAACTGTAAGCGGCGAGGCCCCTCTTCTTAAGGAAGGGATCGGCCCGCGACCCGCGAAGCCAGGAGACCTGCCTGCACCAGTCGTCCGCGTCCGGCCGGGATCAGCCTGCGGCGCGCGGCATCGCTTTGCCTTCGGGCCGGGCGATACCTCCGTGACGGCATGTGCATGTCGTCCAAGGAGGTCACCCAATGTCCCTGCTCATCCTGTCCCTGATCGCGTCCACGCCCCTCGCTTCGGCGAGCGACGAAGATGCCGCTGCTTCGATCGTCGTCACCGCTTCGCGCCAGCCGGTGGACGCTGAGGAAGCGCCTGTTTCCGCCACCGTATTGGAGCGGGATATCCTTCAGAACCTCGCACTTCCGCTTGCCGCCGATTTCCTCCGGCTCACGCCCGGCGCGGCGGTGGCGCAGTCCGGCCCGCGCGGCAGCCAGACGCAGCTGCGGATCCGGGGCGCGGAGGCCAATCACTCCTTGCTGTTCCTTGACGGCATCCGCTTCAACGATCCCGCCGCCGGCAATGAGGCGCGGTTCGAATTGCTGTCCACCGACGCGCTCTCCCGCCTGGAAGTGGTGCGCGGGCCGCAATCCGCTTTGTGGGGCTCGGAAGCGCTCGGCGGCGTGGTGGCGGCCGAGACGACGGACCCGCTCAAGGAGCGGGGCGGGATGCTGGTCGGGGAATATGGCAGCCTGGACAGTGCGCGCCTGTTCGGCCGGGTCGCCGCTCAGAGCGGCGGCTTCGGCATCGCCGCCTCGGGCGGGCTGCTGCACAGCAACGGCATCGACAGTTTCGGCGCAGGCGGGGAGCGCGATGGGTTCGAGAACAAGCACGGGAACCTGAAGACGGTGTTCGCGCCGCACGGGGATCTGCTTTTCGGCGTGGTCGGCCACTGGATCGAGGGGACGAGCCAGTTCGACGGCTTCGATCCGGCCACCTTCCGCCGTGCCGACACGCTGGATGAAACCCGCAACCGGCTGCGGGCGGTGCGGGCCTGGTCGCAGGCGGCGCTGGGCGGCTGGTCGCTGCTCGCCGACGCCTCCTATCTGGACAGTGCCAATCGCAACCGCCTCGGCGCCGCGCCGCTCAACCGGACGGAGGGGGAGCGCCTTACCGCCGGTGGGCAGGCGTCGCGCAGCTTCGGCGGACATCGCGTCACCGCCGCGGTAGAGCATGAAGCGGAGGATTTCCGCGCCCGCGACCAGATCTATTTCGGGGGCACCGACCAGGACCGGTCGCGGAGCCTCACTGCCGTGGTCGGGGAGTGGCGGGCGGAGTGGAACGGCGCTTTCTCCACCGGCCTCGCCGTCCGTCACGACAGCTTCAGCGCCTTTGCCGATGCCACCACCTTGCGGGCCTCCGCGCTGGTGCGTGCCAGCGATGCGCTGCGCTTTCATGCCGCCTATGGCGAGGGCATCGCCCAGCCGACCTTCTACGACCTGTTCGGCTTCTTCCCCGGCTCCTTTGCCGGCAATCCGGCGCTGAAGCCGGAAACATCGCGCGGCTTCGAGCTGGGAGCGCGCTGGGAGGACGGGGCTTTCTCGGCCGGTGCCGCGGCCTTCTCGAACCGCTTGGAGGACGAGATCGTCGATACGTTCGATTCCGTCAGCTTCACCTCCAGCACTGCCAATGCGACGGGCAAGAGCCGCCGTCGAGGGATCGAGCTGGAAGCGTCGTGGCGGCCGTCCCCGGCGACCATCGTCTCTGCCAACTACACCTATCTCGACGCCGGCGAGCGCCGGGTGGAAGGCGACGCGCTGGTGCGGGAGGTGCGGCGGCCACGGCACAGCGCCAACCTGTTCGCCGCCGGGGAGCAGGGCCGCTGGCGCTGGGGCGCAAGCGCGGCCTGGGTCGGCGCCCGCCGGGATGTGGATTTCGACAGCTTCCCGGCACGCCCGGTGCGGCTTGGCGATTATCTGCTGGCCTCGCTGCGTCTCGGCTATGAAGTCACGAAGGGCGTCGAAGCCTTCGCCAGGGCTGAGAATGCTCTGGGCGCCGACTATCAGGATGTGTTCGGCTATGCCACGGCGGGAAGGACGGTGCATGCGGGCCTTCGTTTACGCTTCGGCGATTAGCCTCGCGCTTGGCGCCGGCGTGGCGCAGGCGGCGGCGCCATCGCGTGTGGCATCGCTCAACCTGTGCACCGACGAACTCCTCCTGCTGCTTGCAGCGCCCGAGCAGATCGTCTCCGTCACCCATCTTTCCCAGGCGGAGGCGGAGAGCCCGCTGTGGCGGCAGGCGCGCCGCCATCACCGCAACGACGGCAGCCTCGTCTCCGTCGGAGGCCTGAAGCCCGATCTGGTCCTCACCATGGGCGGCGGCGCGCGGGACCGCGTCGCCATTGCGGGCAAGCTCGGCATCCGCACGCTGGACCTGCCCTATCCGCAGACCACCGCGGATATCGAACAGGCGGTGGCGCGGGTTGCCGGGGCGCTGGGACGGGAGCAGGCGGCGCGGCCGATCCTCGCCTCCATTGCCGCGCTTCGGGCGAGTGCGCCGAGCGGCGGCCGCGACACGATCTGGCTTGGCGGCGGTGGGCGCAGCCTGGGCACCACCAGCCTTGGCGGCCAATGGATGCGGCTTGCCGGCCTTGCCCAGCGCCCGCTTGCCGGGGATCGGGTGTCGCTGGAACAGCTGCTCGTCCGTCCGCCCGCCGTGCTGCTGCGCAGCGACTACCGGCAGGGCCAGTTTTCAGGAGAGCAGCGCTGGCTGACCCACCCTCTCGCCAGGGGCACGGCAGGCTCGCGCAGCGTCCGCACCGATGGGCGGGTCTGGACCTGCATGGGCCCACTGATGGCCGGCGAAATAATGCGGCTGAGGCGGGAGCTCGCCCGGTGACGGCACGCGCCCACTTGGTATTGGGCCTGCTGCTGGTGACCTGCTTCGGCGCTTCGCTTCTGTTGCCGTGGGGCAGCCTGTCGGATCTATGGCGCCAGGACGCGACGCTTGCCGCGGCGGTGCTGCAGGAGCTGCGCCTGCCCCGTGCCCTGCTCGCGCTGGTTTACGGTGCGATGCTGGGCGCGGCGGGCGCGGCGATCCAGGCCTTGTTTGCAAACCCCCTCGCTTCGCCGGACCTGACCGGTACCACCAGCGGCGCAGCGCTTGGCGCGGTGGTGACCGCCTACCTCCTCGGCTTCGCCTCGCCCTTCGCGCTGTCGATCGGCGCCGTGGCCGGTGCGCTGGGGGCCCTGCTCCTGCTGCTGGCGCTGGCCGGGCCGCGCGCCGAAACGGCCACCCTGCTCCTCTCCGGGCTGGCGATCAGCGCGTTGGCCGGTGCGCTGACCACCCTCGCCCTCGCCCTCGCCCCCTCACCCTTTGCATTCTACGATGCCTATGACTGGCTGATGGGTTCGCTGGTCGACCGCAGCCTGTCGCAAGCCGCCTTTGCCGGCGTCCCTGCCGTGGCGACGATGCTGTTCCTGCTGCGCCTGCGGGCGCCGCTCGATGCGCTGACGCTTGGCGAGGATGTCGCCCAATCCTTCGGCGTCGACGTGCGCCGGCTGCGGCTGGAGATCGTCGCGTTGACGGCGTTAGGCGTTGGCGCCTGCGTCGCCATCTGTGGCGCGATCGGCTTCATCGGCCTGGTTGCGCCGATCTTCGCGCGGCGGCTGACCGGCGGCCATCCGGGCCGGGCGATGCTCCCCGCCGCCCTGATCGGCGCCGCCTTGCTGCTTGCCGCCGATTTGGTGGTGCGGGGCGCGCCGCTCGGCCGGACCCTGCCGATAGGCGTGGTTACCGCCTTGCTCGGAGCGCCCTTCTTCCTGTGGCTGGTCGCCCACATGCGCTGGAGGATCGAGCGATGACCCCGCTCCTCGCCACCACCAGCCTGGCCCTTCCCGGGCGCCTTCAAGCCACCGATTTCACGATCGAGCGCCCACAGCTCGTCTGCATGGTGGGGCCGAACGGCAGCGGCAAGACCAGCCTGCTCCACGCGTTGGCCGGGATCGGCGGGCCCGACGGCAGCGTCTTTATCGAGGGCACTGACCGGGATCTTGCCTCACCGCAGGAGCGGCGGCGGTTGCTTTCCTTTCTTCCGGCCGCGCGCGAGGCGGCATGGCCGCTTTCCGTACGGGACCTGGTCCGGCTTGGCCTGCCCGCCGGCGCGAGCGGCCGGGGCGCGGACGCGGCGCTTGCAGCGTTGCAGCTCGAAGCTTTCGCGGACCGGCGGATCGACCGTCTTTCAACCGGGGAACGCAGCCGTGTGCTGATCGCCCGTGCGCTGGCGCCGCAGCCGCGCCTGCTGCTGCTGGACGAGCCGGTGGCGAACCTCGATCCGCTCTGGCAGCTGCGGCTGATGGACTTGTTGCGCGGGCTGGCGCGGGAGGGCCAGGCGGTGGTCCTTGCGCTCCACGATCTCGATCTCGCCGCCCGCTATGCGGACCGGCTGATCGTCATGGACGGCGGACGGATCGTCGGCGACGGGGACCCGCGCGCGCTGATCGGCGGCGCCCAGGTTCGCGCGGTGTTCGGCATCGAGATGACGGATGGTGTCTGGCGCCCGGTCTAGTCGCTCGGCGGATCATGCTCCTCATCGACCGTTACGGAGCTGGTTCCGAAGAAGCGAGCCATGACGGCACTTACCCCAGATCCGCTCACCGGCCCTGAGGCCGGGTCTGCTGCCGCGGCGGCAGGAGGCTGACGTGGGGCATCGCGTCGTTAAGGCGAGACAGCACCTCGTCGGTTACCTCCAGGCTGCGGTAGAAGCTCAGCGCCGCGTCGGTGCTGACGGCGAGGTTCGCCCCGTGCGTGTGCGTAACGGAGTGGACGACCGGACGCAGCCGCTCGTTGATCTGGCGCGCCACGTTGGCTCGGACGGGCTGGATCGTCTGCTCCATTTGCGCCATCTCCTGCTGTGCGTGGGTCTGGCGGGCCTGGTATCGGATATACCTGGTGTTGAGCGCCGTCTCCTGCTGCGTGCGGCCGGCGCCGACCGGCTGCTCATCGAGCGCGGCGGCGGCACTTTCGAGGGAGCGCAGTTCCGGCTGCAGCGACTGCTGGAGCTGCTGCGTGCGCCGCTGGTTGCTGCTTTCCATAGCTTGAACCTGGGCCGCGGCGAAGCGGCAGGCGGTGCACTCGCGGGAGATGCGACCCATATCGACCACGACGATGACGGCGCCCGGGGGACGCTGCACGAGGGCGGCGCCTGGAAGCCCGAGCAAAAGGGCGGCAATGGCCGCCCCGAACAGGATTCTCTTCATCGGAATTGGTCCCTTCGTTAAGGCAATAAGCTTCGCGAAGGGTGCCGGCAGACCGGCTAGTCCGTTGGCGGATCCGAGATCATTGCGGTGAAATTGGCTTCCGCGGCGACCTTGCCGTCGAGCACTACCTTGCCGGCAAACTTGCAGACCGAGCCGCGGTCATGGACCAGTTCGACCTCGATCCGCAGCAGGCAGCCCGGCTCCACGGGCTTGCGGAACTTGGCGCCGTCGATCGCCATGAAGTAGACGAGCTTGCCCGATCCCGCGAGGCCGAGGGATTGCACCGCCAGCACGCCCGACGCCTGCGCCATCGCCTCGACGAGGAGCACGCCGGGCATGATCGGCCGTCCCGGGAAGTGCCCCTGGAAGAAGGGTTCGTTGATCGTCACCGCCTTGATGGCGACGATCCGCTTCTTCGGCTCCAGCTCCTCGACCCGGTCGATGAGCAGCATTGGATAGCGATGGGGCAGCGCCGCCATCACCCGCCTGATATCAAGCGGGCCCATGGCGGCGCTGCCGGTATCGGAGCTGGTGCTCACCGACCCTGCGGCTGCGGCTGCGCCGGCTGCTGGCCCTGCGGCAGCGGCGTAGCACTGACGCTGGGGAGCTGCTGGTTAAGCGCCGCGAGGACCGCATCGGTCACGTCGATGCCCTGGGCGCGTGCCAGCGTGGCATTGACGTCGAGGGCGACATTGGCGCCACGCTGCGTCATCACCTGATTGATGATCGGGTTCAGCCGCACGTTGATCTGCTGCAGCACATTCTGGCGGGTCGACTGGATGTTCTGCTCGAGGCGCTGAAGCTCCTGGTTGGCCGCGGTTTCGCGCTGCTGGAGCGTCTGAACGCGCTGCTGAAGCGCGGTCTCGGCCGTGGTCTTGGCAGCGCCGGTCGCGGTGCGGGCGGCCTGGGCGGCCTGCTGGATCGACTGGGCTTCGGTCTGGATAGGCTGGCCGAGCTGCTGGGCGCGCTGCTGCGCGGTGGTGATCTGCGCCTGGAGCTGTGTCTGGGCCGCGCGGCAGGCGGTGCAATCGCGATAGACGCGGTCGGTGTCGACCACCACGATCACCGCGCCGGGAGCGCGCTGGGCGAGGGCGGCACCCGACGTGCCGAGCGAAAGCGCGGCAATGGCCGCACCGAAAGCAAGTTTGTTCATTAGAATGCGGTCCCTACATTGAATGTGATGAGCTTGGTGTCGTCACCCTCGGACTTGATAAGCGCCCGAGCTATATCGATCCTGAACGGACCGAAAGGCGAGTTCCAGTTGACGCCGAAGCCGACCGAAAGGCGCGGCTTGGCGGAGTCGCCGACATAGCGTTCGACAAACCCGCCATTGGCGGTGGTGCCGGCCGGGCAGGCCTGGCCGAGCGGAACCGTCGTCGGGAGCGTCTCGGTACCCGCAGGCGGGGTGCAGTTCTGGATGCTGGTGGTTTCCGGATTGCGCAACCCGAACACGGCGCCGGCGTCCATGAAGACCGACGGCCGCAGGCCGAGTTCGCGCAGGCCGCTGCCGATCGGGATCTCGATCTCGGCCCGGCTCAGATAATAAGCGCGGCCGCCGAGCGCGTCGTCGATCAGCAGGGTCTGGCGATCGGTAAAGTCCGGCGCATTGGTCCCGGTGAAGCTGAAACGCTGCACGCGCGGTCCGACGCCGCGAATGTCGAAGCCGCGCATCTGCGGTTCGCCAAGAAAGAAGCGATCAATGATGCGGACCGGATCCGCGGTCGGCGTGCGGGGATCCTCGAAGCTGTGGATGTAGCCGCCCTCCGCCGACAGCGAGAGGATGAAATTGCCGGTCGCGCGCCAGTATTTCGACCCGTTGGCACGGGTGCGCAGATAGCGCACGCTGCCGCCGAGCCCGGCGAAATCCTGGTTGATGATGAGACGCTCGCCGCGGGTCGGACGGATCCGGTTGTCCGTCGAATCATAGGCCAGCGAATAACCGATGGACGAGGTGGTGCGGTCGCCCACCGCTTCGCACAGGTAACGGCCGACGCGAAGCGGATCGCAAACCGCCGGCAAGGGGCCCGCGCCGTCGGGGTCAGTGAAATAGAGATTCCGGTCGAGGGTGACTTCGTCGAAGCTGAGGCCGTAGCGGCCGGCAAACGAGAGATATTCGGTCAACGGTACGCCCGTGCGGATCTGGAGACCCGTTGAGACCTGCTTGTAGGTGGTCTGCCGCTCGCCATTGCCGATGAAGTTGAAGCTCGAAAAATCGCGGCGGTAAAGGTCGCCGCCAAGCGCGATGTTGCGGTCAAACAGATAGGGCTCGGTGAAGCCCAGCTCCACCGACTTGGAATAGCTCGAATAATTGACGGATGCACGCAGCTCCTGGCCTTTGCCCATGAAATTGCGCTGGCGGATCGACAAGTTGACCAGGAAGCGCTCGAGGCTCGAGAAGCCGGCCGATACCTGAAGCTCGCCGGTCGCCTTTTCCTGCACATCGACGCCGAGGATGACTCGGTCGGGCGCGGAGCCTTGGGTCTGCTCGACCTCCAGATTGTCCTGAAAGAAGCCAAGCGACTGAATGCGGTCACGCGATCTTTTGACCTGCACGCTGTTGAAGGGATCGCCCTCGGCAAGCCGGAACTCACGCCGGATCACCTTGTCGCGAGTGACCGTGTTGCCGTTGATGTCGATCCGCTCGACATAGACGCGCGGAGTTTCCGCAACCTCGAAGGTGACCCCCATGGTGAGGGTCTCCTTGTTCCGCTCGAAGCGCGGCTGCACATCGGCAAACGCATAGCCGAACAGGCCTGCGCTCTCGTTGAGCGAGGTGACGGTGTCCTCGATCTGCTTGGCATTGTACCAGTCGCCGCTCTTCATCGGCAGGATCCTGGTCAGATCCTCGCTGCGGAAGTCGCGAATGCCGCTTTCCACCTTCACATCGCCGAACTTGTAGCGCTCACCCTCTTCCACGACATAGGTGATGATGAAGTCCTGACGATCCGACGTCAGCTCGGCAACCGCCGACACGACGCGGAAATCGGCATAGCCTTCGGTCAGGTAGAATTGCCGAAGCTTTTGCTGGTCAAAGGCGAGACGGTCCGGATCGTAGACCGCGCCCGAGCCGAGGAAGCTCAGCAGGCTGGTCCGCTTCGTCGCCATCTGGGAGCGCAGTTCCCCGTCCGAAAACTGCTCGTTGCCCAGGATGTTGATCTGCCGAATCTTGGACCGCGGGCCTTCGTTGATCTCGAACACGACGTCCACGCGATTCTGTTCGAGCTGGACGATCTTGGGTTCGATATCGGCGGCGAACCGCCCCTGGCGGCGGTAGAGCTCGGTAATCCGGGCCACGTCGGCACGCGCCTTGGTGCGGGTAAAGATCTGGCGCGGGGCGAGCCGGATCTCGGGATTGATCTTGTCGTCCTTGATGCGCTTGTTGCCTTCAAGGATGATGCGGTTGATCACCGGGTTCTCGCGCACCTGAATGACGAGGTTGCCGGTGTCGCCGCCGAGGATCTGCACATCGGCGAACAGCTCCGTCGCGTAAAGGTCCCGCAGCGCCTCGTCGAGCCGCTCGCGCGTGTAGGTCTCGCCGGTGCGCAGCTTCATGTAGGACACCACCGTTTCCGGCTCGAGCCTCTGGTTGCCGCTGACCGAGATCGACCGGATGGCCTGCGCCTCTTGCTGCGGAACGGCGGTAAGCTGCGGAAGCGTGGCGACAGGCTGCTGGGCCGGCTGGCTGGACCCAGGCTGGGCCGCAGCCTGCTGCGCCTGGGCCGGAGCCGCGAATCCGCCGAGCATGGTGCCGACCAGAAGGGCCGAGCACAGTCGCCGGCGCTGGAGGTTCTTGTTGTTCGCTGTCACGGGGTCCCCGCCCTAATAGATGATGCGCGGCGCCCGAGGCGCCGCCGCGTTTCCCTGTCTCGTCAGCCCTGCCCGATCCGCCTCAGCCGATCAAGCCGCCAAGCTTCGACCACAAGCCGAAAGACGCCAGATCGTTGAACGTCACGAACAGCATCAAAGCCAACAAAGCCGCCAGTCCGGTTCGAAAAGCCCATTCCTGCGCCTCCGGCTTCAACGGTTTGCGACGCACGCCCTCGACCAGATAGAGGAGAAGGTGTCCGCCGTCGAGCATAGGGATTGGCAACAGGTTGATGAAGCCGAGATTAATGGAAATCACGGCAATGAACCAGACAAAGGCGATCCACCCCAGGCTGGCCTGCTCCCCAGAGAATTTCGCGATCTTGAGCGGACCACCCAATTCCTTCACCGAGCGCTTGCCGGTGATGATCTGGCCGATGCCCTGCACCGTGGTTGAAACAACATGGCCGGTGATGCCGATCGCGCCGGCGAACGCGCCGGGAAGCGAGACATCGTCCACCACCACCGGTGGCCGCTCGACGCCCAGCAGACCGCCGCGGAACTCGTTGCCGAAGCGGTCGCGCTCCACCCGCTCCCCGATCCGAGCTTGAGTCTCCCCGACGCTGCCCGCGCGCTCGTAGCGGATGGTCATGATTTCGCCCGGTCGCATCAGCACGACCCGCGACAGGTCCTCGAAACGCTCGATGCGGCTGCCGCCGACCGAGAGGATACGGTCGCCCGCCGCTAGTCCGGCCGCCTGCGCCGCCGAACCGGCCTGAACCGCCCCCACCAGAGGCGGGGTGCGCGGCTCGCCATAGGCCATCAGGAAGCCCGTGAAGACCAGGATGGCGAGGATGAAGTTGGTGACGGGGCCCGCCGCGACGATCAGGAAGCGCTGCCAGACCGGCTTGGACTGGAAGGTTCGGGCCCGCTCCTCAGCCGGGAGTGCCAGCCATTCAGGGTCGGGCTGGCTGGCCGGGTTCATGTCGCCTGCGAACTTCACATAGCCGCCGAGCGGGAGCCAGGCCAATTTCCAGCGCGTGCCCCGCTTGTCGGTCCAGCCGGCTATCTCGCGCCCGAAGCCGATCGAGAAGATCTCCGCTTTGACGCCGAACCAGCGCCCGACGAAATAATGGCCGAGCTCGTGCACGAAGATCAAAGGCCCGATCACCAGCAGGAAGCTGAAAATCGTCCAGAAAATGCCCGGATTGCCGCTCGTCAAATCTTGTACCTTTGCGTGATGTCGCCCGCCGTCGCGCGGGCGGCGCGGTCGATGGCAAGCACCTCTTCCACGCTCGCCGGCGGCGGCGGATCGCAACATTGCAGGGTTTCCGCTGCAATTGAAGCAATATCGAGGAATCTCAGGCCATTGGCGAGAAACGCGGCCACCGCGATTTCATTGGCAGCGTTGAGCACGGCCGGCCGCGCGCCGCCGGCCCGCAGCGCCTCCTGCGCCAGGGCAAGGGCGGGGAAGCGCTCGAGATCCGGCGCTTCGAAGCCGAGGCTGCCGATCCTGACCAGATCGAGGCGCTCGCAGGGGGTTTCCATCCGCTCCGGCCAGGCCAGGGTGTGGGCAATCGGGATGCGCATGTCGGGAGCGCCCAACTGAGCGAGAAAGGAGCCGTCGACATATTCGACCAGGCTGTGGATCACCGATTGCGGGTGGATCACGACTTCAAAGGCTTCGGCCGGTAGCGGGAACAGGTGAAAGGCCTCGATCAGTTCCAGACCCTTGTTCATCAAGGTCGCGGAGTCGACGGAGATCTTGGCCCCCATCGACCAATTGGGGTGCGCTACCGCCTGCGCGGGCGTCACGCCTCGCATCTCGTCCAGGCTTTTGGTGCGGAACGGGCCGCCGCTGGCGGTGAGGATGATGCGGCGCACACCCGACGGGCGCGTTGCGTCGAAGCACTGGAAAATGGCGTTGTGCTCGGAATCGACCGGAAGCAGGATCGCGCCTGAGGCCATCGCGGCCTGCGTCATCAGCGCCCCGGCCGAGACCAGGGCCTCCTTGTTGGCCAGCGCCACCGTGCGACCGCCGCGTATCGCCGCCATGGTGGGTGCAAGACCGGCACAGCCCACTATCGCCGCCATCGTCCAGTCGGCGCCCGCAGCCGCGGCTTCGAGCACCGCTTCAGGACCGGCAGCCGCTTGCGTCCCCGTCCCCGAAAGCGCCTGTTGAAGCGGGCGCAGCAAGGTTTCGTCCGCGATCACCGCATGCCTGGCGCCGACCTGCCGCGCCGCCGCCGCCAGGCCTTCGACATCGCGATTCGCGGTAAGCGCGAGCACTTGGAAGCGGTCCGGCGCGCGGGCAACGAGATCGAGCGTCGAACGCCCTACAGAGCCGGTCGCGCCCAGGATTGTGATGGTTCGGCTCACGCGCCGCGCAGAACCAGGAGCAGGAGGGCCAAGGTGGCGATCGCGACCGGCAGCAGCCCGTCGACCCGGTCGAGCATGCCGCCATGGCCCGGCAGCAGGGTGCCGCTGTCCTTGACGCCGAGCCGGCGTTTCACCTTGCTTTCATAAAGGTCACCGAGCTGGGACAGGAGGCCCATGAGCGCCCCGGCAAGCACGAACAACAGATCGAGCCCGAACAGCCACGCCGCGATACCGCCGATAACCGCCGCTCCCGCCATGCCGCCAATCAGGCCCGCCCAGGTCTTGTTGGGGCTGATCCGCGGCGCCAGCTTGGGTCCGCCGATCGAGCGGCCGGCGAAATAGGCGAAGATGTCGGTCGACCAGGTCACCAGCATCGCCCAGAAAACCAAATCGAACCGCGCCCATTCGAGCACCATCAGGGCAAAAGCGGGGGCGCCGATGTAGAAGAAACCCCAGCCGGCTGAAACGCGTCGGCTGAATAGGCCGTATAGACAAGCAAGCGCGGCTACGACGGCAAAGCCCAGCCAGAGCTGATCGAAGCTTTCGGGGAAGATGCCTTCAACTCCGCCGATGACATCGATCTCCCCGGCTGGGTAGAGATATTGCGTCACGGTGAGCAATGTGAGGACGAGCAGGCCGACACCGGCATAGCTGCGGGTCCGACCGGTTCGGTGCATGTCGCCCCACTCGATCAGCATCACGGCGGCGCCGGCCGCGACGAGCAGCCGGAAGACCCAGCCGCCGACATAGATGGCGGCGCAGGCGATGGCGATCATCACCACGGCGGCAACGAAGCGCGTGGCAAGGTCGGAGCCGGTTTTTGCTTTCGCCTCGCTCATCGGCCGCCGAACCGCCGCTCGCGTCCCGCATAAACCGCCAGCGCCTCGCGCAGCGTGTCGCCGTCGAAATCCGGCCACAAGGCGTCGACGAAGACGAGCTCGGCATACGCCGCCTGCCACAGCAGAAAGTTGGACAAGCGATGCTCGCCCGAAGTGCGGATAACCAGATCGAGTGGCGGCAGCCCGGCGGTGTCGAGATTAGCCTCAATGGCCGCTTCGTCGATTTCCGCCGCGTTGAGCCCACCCGCCGCAACCCGCTCCGCAAGGCCCCGGGCCGCGTTCACCAGCTCGGCGCGGGACCCGTAGTTGAGGGCGATGGCAAGGGTCATCCTGGAATTGCCCGCGGTGCGCTCCACCGCCTGGTCAACCAGCTTGGCGACATCGGCCGGGAAGGCCTTGTGGTCGCCGAGGATTGCCAGCCGAATGCCCTCCTTGTGGAGGGCGTTCAGCTCCGCACCGATGTAGAAGCGCAGCAGACCCATGAGGTCGCTGATCTCCGTTTCGGGACGCCGCCAGTTTTCCGAGGAGAAGGCATAAAGGGTGAGGCATTGGACACCCGCCTCGCCCGCCGCGCGGATCGTCTTGCGCGCCGCTTCGGCGCCCTGACGGTGGCCCGCCGCGCGGGGCAGCCCCCTCGCCTTCGCCCACCGCCCGTTGCCGTCCATGATGATGGCGACGTGGCGCGCCACCGGCTGGCCCGCGATGTCGCCATCGATGCCTTGCGGGAGGTCTTCGGCGGGCGCGCCGGCCTGCGCGCTATCCTCGGTCAGGTTGGCCACCTTGCCGATCACCTTGTAAGGATTTCCTTTTCCTTGGCGGCGGTGGTGGTGTCGATATCCTTGATCGTGTCGTCCGTCAGCTTCTGAACCTCGGTTTCCAGACGCTTGCGCTCGTCTTCGCTTATTTCGTTCTTTTTCTCGTCCTGCTTCAAGCCGTCCATCGCATCGCGCCGCACATTGCGCACCGCGATCCGGGCCTTCTCGGCATATTGGCTGGCGAGCTTGGCGAGCTCCTTGCGGCGCTCCTCAGTAAGATCGGGGATCGGCAGGCGCAGCGTCTGACCTTCCGAGATCGGATTTAGTCCGAGGCCGGACGAGCGGATCGCTTTTTCCACCACACCGACATTGGAGCGGTCCCACACCTGCACCGAAAGCATGCGGGGTTCCGGCGCCGATATGGTGGCGACCTGGTTCAAGGGCATGTGCGCGCCGTAGACTTCAACCGTCACCGGCTCGAGCAGGGTGGTCGAAGCGCGGCCGGTGCGCAGGCCGCCAAGATCGTGCTTCAGCGCTTCAACGGCGCCGGTCATGCGGCGCTGGATGTCGGCCTTGTCATAGGCAGCCATGGTTTACTCCTCGTTCTGAACGATCGTCGCGATGCCTTCGCCCCCGAGCACGCGGACGAGATTGCCCTGCTCGCGGATGTTGAAGACGACGATCGGGATATTGTTGTCGCGGCACAGGGCGATGGCGCTTGCATCCATCACCTTCAGGTCGTCGGCCAGCACCCGGTTGAAACTCACCGCCTCGTAGCGCCGGGCGTCCTGCTTCTTCTTCGGGTCCGCATCGTAAACGCCGTCGACGCTGGTGCCCTTGAACAATGCGTCGCAGTTCATCTCGGCGGCGCGCAAGGCAGCGGCGGTGTCGGTGGTGAAGTAGGGATTGCCCGTGCCGGCGGCAAAGATCACCACCCGCCCCTTCTCCATGTGCCGCATCGCACGGCGGCGGATGTAGGGCTCGGAGATGCTGGCCATGGGAATTGCCGACTGGACGCGGGTGTCGATGCCGATCTTTTCCAGTGCATTCTGCATGGCAAGCGCGTTCATCACCGTCGCCAGCATGCCCATATAATCGGCGCTGGTCCGATCGAAGCCCTTGGCCGCTCCGGCCAGGCCGCGGAAGATGTTGCCGCCGCCGACAACGATGCAAAGCTCGTGACCGGCCGCGCGCGCATCGGCGATCTCGCGCGCCATGCGGCCGGTGGTGTCGGGATCGATGCCGAACTGGCCCTCCCCCATCAGCACCTCACCGGAGAGCTTGAGAAGGATGCGGTTGAAACGCGGGCGCGGCATGGGGGCGTCGGGTCCGATCGGATAGAGGCTGGAATGGGGGCCTTACTAAGCCGGGGTGGCCGCGCTGCCAAGCATGTTCCCTTGTGCTGTTTCAGTGCAGGGACAATGAGCGCGAGCGGTGAACAGAGACCCACGCGGTCCGCAGGCACGCGGACTGGTCCACGCTATTTAAAAAAAAGGGGCGGGCAGCCGGCCGAGCACCGCTCAGGCCTGCTGCCCGCCCCTGAAACTCCCGCGCGCGAGGAGCCGCGCAGCGGGAGGATCCTGCTCGTGCTTACACGACCGGTTCGGCCTTTTGGCCAACCCCCGAGACGGCGGCAACTTCGGCGGCGAAATCGCTCTGCTGCTTTTCGATGCCTTCGCCGAGCTGGAAGCGAATGAAGCCCGGAACCTGGATCGGCGCGCCTACCTTCTTGGCTTCGGCGGCGACCACGTCCTCGATCTTGGTCTTGTTGTCCATCACGAACAGCTGGGAGAGGAACGCCATTTCCTTGCGGAACTTGGCGATGGCGCCTTCCACCATCTTCTCGACGATATTGTCGGGCTTGCCGCTCTCCTTCGCCTTTTCGGACGCGATCGAGCGCTCGCGCTCGAGCAGGTCGGCATCGAGATCCTCGCCGCGCAGCGCCAGCGGGTTGGCGGCGGCGATGTGCATGGCGAGTTGCTTGCCGAGTGCGTTCAGCGCGTCCTTGTCGCCGGTGCTCTCCAGCGCGACCAGCACGCCGATCTTGCCGAGACCGCTCGCGGCGGCATTGTGGACATAGGACACGACGACGCCGTCGCCGACTTCCAATATGGCAGCACGGCGCAGCGACTGGTTTTCGCCAATCGTCGCGATGTTCCCGGTCAGCTTCTCCTCGACGGTACCGGCACCCGGATAGGCGGCGGCCTTGAGCGCTTCGATATCGCTGCCGGTGTCGAGCGCAAGCTCCGAGACGGTGCGGACGAAATCCTGGAACTGCTCGTTCTTGGCAACAAAGTCGGTCTCGGAATTGACTTCCACAACCGCGCCCCTGGTGCCGCGCACGGCGACGCCCACCAGGCCTTCGGCAGCGGTACGGCCCGCCTTCTTGGCGGCAGCGGCAAGACCCTTGGTGCGCAGCCAGTCGATGGCCGTTTCCATGTCGCCACCGGTTTCGTTCAGCGCCTTTTTGCAATCCATCATGCCAGCGCCGGTGCGCTCGCGCAGCTCCTTGACGCTCGCGGCCGTGATCTCAGCCATGTTTCATGTCCTTCTGGTCGTTTGAAAATAGGCGGGCGGGGCCGGGCGGTTCGCGCCCTGCCCCGCCCGCGGAATCGCTCGGGATTCAGGCGTCGGCGAGCGCGGCTTCGGCCGGCGGCGCATCCATCGACCCGATGTCCTCGCCCCGGGCAGCAGCACCGCCCGACTTGCCGGCGAGCACCGCATCGGCGATCGCATCGCAATAGAGCCGGATGGCGCGGCTGGCGTCGTCATTGCCTGGAACCGGGAACGAGATGCCCTGCGGCGACGCGTTCGAGTCGAGGATGGCGACGACTGGAATGCCGAGCACATTGGCTTCCTTGATGGCGAGCTCTTCCTTGTTGGCGTCGATCACGAAGATCACGTCGGGAAGGCCGCCCATGTCGCGGATGCCGCCGAGCGAAAGCTCGAACTTGTCGCGCTCGCGGGTGAGCTGAAGTACTTCCTTCTTGGTGAGGCCGGCGGTGTCGCCGGACAGCTGCTCCTCGAGGCTCTTGAAGCGCTTGATCGAGCCCGAGATCGTCTTCCAGTTGGTGAGCATGCCGCCCAGCCAGCGATGGTTGACGAAATGCTGGCCCGACCGGCGCGCAGCGTCCGCGATCGGCTCCTGCGCCTGGCGCTTGGTGCCGACGAACAGAACCTTGCCGCCATGTCCGACGCTTTGGCGAACGAAATCAAGCGCGCGCGCGAACAGCGGCACGGTTTGTGACAGGTCGATGATGTGAACGCCGTTGCGATCGCCGAATATATACGGCTTCATCTTCGGGTTCCAGCGGTGAGTCTGGTGGCCGAAATGCGCTCCAGCCTCGAGCAATTGCTGCATGGAGACGTCAGTAGACGCCATGGTGATTCTCCTTCCGGTTATACCTCTGCGGAGCCGAGAGACCGGGCCATGTCCAAGACATGAGCCCAGCCACCGGTATGATGGCCCGCATGTGGAATGGGCGCGCACTTAGCGGGGCGGAGCGCCGAAATCAAGGCTGCCGCGCAAGCCGCGCGATCGAAGCTGTGCCAACAGGGAGGCCTCAATAATTATCCCCGCTCGCGCTTGACAAGCGAACATAAGGTGAACATCATTGTTCCTCAATCAGCTATGGATCAAAATCCCACGAGCATCGTTGTGCTGTGGATAACAAAGGGGATAAGCCTGTGACTCACCTGGCTGCCGCAATATTCTTCACTCTCATGCTGTTGGCTGCCGCGGTGGCCATCCACATGACCGTTCGCATGTACTGGAACCAGATCGTGGCCGCATTGCGGGGCGAACTCGGCCGCCCGGTTACGAGGTCGGCGCCGCGGGTGCGGCCGACTCCGGTTTACGCTCGCCGCGCAGCCTTTTGACCTTTCGGTAGCTTAACATGCTGAGCGGAATGGTCGCCGCATAGACTGCCGCGAGGATGCTGAGCGTCTCCCAGGGTGCGGACACCAGAGCCCCTGCCACCAATGCAATCACCACGATCGCTGGAAAGCGCGAGTTACGACGCAGCCGCAGCGAGGTCCACGAGTAGGTTGCAACGCTTGAGATCATCAGGAATGCACAGATCGCCGCCCACCCTGAGATAAGGAAGCGGTCGTTGAGCCAATCCCAGTTGCGATTGCTGGCGATCCACAAGGACATCGGCAACAGCAACAGCCCCGCCCCGGCCGGAGCGGGCACGCCGGTGAGGAATCCGGCCGATTTGTGCGGCTGTTCCTCGACATCGATATTGGCGTTGAAGCGGGCGAGCCGCAGCGCCGCGCACACCGCATAGGCAAGCGCGAACAACCAGCCGAAGCGCGGCAGGTATTGCAGCGCCCAAAGATGCATGATGATCGCCGGCGACACTCCGAACGCTATGACATCGGAGAGCGAATCGAGCTCAGCGCCGAACCGGCTCTGCCCCTTCAGCATTCGGGCGATGCGCCCATCCATGCAATCCAGCACAGCCGCGATGGCGATAGCGGCGACCGCTTTCTCCCACTCTTCGGCGATCGCGAAGCGCACCCCGGACAGGCCGGAGCAGAGCGCCAGCGCAGTGACGGCATTTGGAACCACGGCGCGAAGCGGAATGCCGCGCCGCTCGCGCGCCCGGTGCCTCACTGGGCAACGCCCTCCAGAGCTTGAGCGACACCCAATTGGGCGATCACCGTTTCACCGGCAATGGTGCGTTGACCGAGCAGCACCTGCGACGAGGTGCCCTCCGGCAGGTAGACATCGACCCGGCTGCCGAAGCGGATCAAACCCACCCGCTGCCCCGCGGTGACGTGGTCTCCGACTTTCGACCACGGCACAATGCGCCGGGCCACGAGCCCGGCGATCTGGGTAAAGGCGATACGGGTTCCATCATGCCCTTCGATCAGGAAATGATTGCGCTCATTATCCTCGCTGGCCTTGTCGAGATCAGCGTTGAGGAATTTGCCGGCGATATAGACGACCTTCTTCACCACGCCCCCGATCGGGCTGCGGTTGATGTGGACATCGAACACGCTCATGAAAATGGAGACTCGGGTGCATGGACCAGGCGGCAGCCCGTCCTCGCCGACCAGCTCGGGCGGCGGAGGAACAGCGGCGATCATCGTCACCAGGCCATCGGCCGGTGCAACCACCAGCGTATTGCCCTTGGGCGTGGTCCGGATCGGATCGCGAAAGAAGGCCGCTACCCACAAGGTGATGCCGACCATGATCCAGCCAAGCGCGTCCCAATCCACGACCCAGTAGAAGAACAGCGCAATGGCGGCGGCGATGACGACGAACTTTCGCCCTTCGGGATGCACGTTGGGCATGCGGTAGCGGACGTTCGTGGTTACGAGGTCCGGCTTTTTCAAAGAGGTCATGGGCCTGCCTTTAGGCGCGTGCGCCGGTGGTGACAACCGCCGCGCCACCGCTTACACGGCGCGCCAGCACAGCCGCCCAAGCGACGAGGAAAGCCCCGCTCCATGCCCAAGATCAAAGTAAAGAACCCGGTCGTCGAACTCGATGGCGACGAGATGACCCGCATCATCTGGCAGTGGATCCGCGAACGGCTGATCCTCCCCTATCTCGATGTGGAGCTGCTCTATTTCGACCTCGGCATGGAGAATCGCGACGCCACCGACGACCGCGTCACCGTCGAGTCCGCCGAGGCGATCAAGCAGCACGGCGTCGGCGTCAAATGCGCCACCATCACGCCCGATGAAGCCCGCGTGGAGGAATTCGGTCTCAAGAAGATGTGGAAGTCGCCCAACGGCACGATCCGCAACATCCTGGGCGGCGTCGTCTTCCGCGAACCGATCGTGATCGAGAACGTCCCACGGCTGATCCCGGGCTGGACAGACCCCATCGTGGTCGGCCGCCATGCCTTTGGCGACCAGTATAAGGCGACCGATTTCCTCGTTCCCGGCCCCGGCAAGCTCACCATGAAGTGGGAAGGCCAGGACGGCCAGGTCATCGAGCGCGAAGTGTTCGACTATCCCGCCGCCGGTGTCGCCATGGGCATGTACAACCTCGACGAATCGATCCGGGAGTTCGCCCGTGCCTGCTTCACCTTCGGCCTCGGCCGCGGCTGGCCGGTCTACCTTTCCACCAAGAATACCATCCTCAAGGCCTATGACGGACGCTTCAAGGATATCTTCGAGGAGATTTTCCAGAGCGAATTCAAGGCGCAGTTCGACGCGGCTGGGACTGTGTACGAGCACCGCTTGATCGACGACCTGGTCGCCTCGGCGCTCAAGTGGAGCGGCAAGTTCGTCTGGGCCTGCAAGAATTACGACGGCGACGTCCAGTCCGACATGGTCGCCCAGGGCTTCGGCAGCCTTGGCCTGATGACCTCGATCCTGATGACTCCGGACGGGAAGACGGTAGAAGCGGAAGCCGCGCACGGCACCGTCACCCGCCATTACCGTATGCACCAGCAGGGCAAGGCGACTTCCACCAACCCGCTTGCCTCGATCTTCGCCTGGACCGGCGGCCTCAAGTTCCGCGGCAAGTTCGACGACACGCCCGAGGTCACGCAGTTCGCCGAGACCCTGGAGCAGGTCTGCATCGAAACGGTGGAAAGCGGCTCGATGACCAAGGATCTCGCGCTGCTCATCGGTCCTGATCAGGGCTGGATGACCACCGAACAGTTCTTCGAGGCGATCCGCGCCAATCTCGAGAAGAAGATGGCGTCCGCCTGAGATGGCGACGGTGGATCAGGGACGGCGCAGCGCCACGCTGGAGGTGCGGCAGGCGACGGCGGCCGACGTGCCGGGCATCGTCGCCCTGGTCGACCGCGCCTACCAGCGGATTTCGGGATACAGCCGCGGCATGGTTCGCGGCCAGATCAACAATTATCCCGAAGGCCAGTTCGTCGCCATCTATCAGGGCAAGATCGCCGGCTATTGCGCGTCGATGCGGCTCGACGAGCGGCTGGCGCTGGCGCCCCACAGCTGGGAGGAGATTACCGGTGACGGCTTCGCCTCCCGCCACGATCCCACCGGCGACTGGCTCTACGGCTTCGAGATGTGCGTCGATCCTGAGTTGCGCGGCGTCCGCATTGGCCAGCGCCTCTACGACGAGCGCAAGGACCTTGCCGAGCGGCTGGAGCTCAAGGGCATTGTCATCGGCGGCCGCTTGCCCTTCTACGCCCGCAGCCGCCGCAAGGTGAAGACGCCGGACGAGTATCTGGCGCAGGTTCTCGAGGGCAAGATCAAGGACCCGATCTTTGGGTTCCAGATCAAGAACGGCTTTGAACCGATCGGAATTCTGAAGGATTATCTGCCGGAGGACAAGGCGTCCGGCGGCTATGCGGCGCACCTGGTGTGGCGCAACCCGTATGTCGACCCGAACGAGCCGGTTGAGTTTCGGGTGCCCCGGGGCGTCGAAAGCGTCCGCCTCGCCACCTGCCAGCTCCAGATGCGAGCGGTGAAGGACTTTGCCGAGTTCGTCGCCAACATCGAATATTTCGTCGATGTCGCAGCCGATTACCGGGCGGACTTCATCGTCTTTCCCGAGCTGATGACGCTGCAGCTCCTCGCCTTCGAAAAGCGCGATCTGACGCCAGCGGAAGCGATCGACCGGCTGACCGAGCACACTCCGAACATCACCGCCGAACTGTCGCGCATGGCGTTACGCTACAATATCAATATCATCGGCGGCTCCCACCCGACGCGAACCGAGGACGGCGATATCCAGAATGTCGCCTATGTCTGCCTGCGCGACGGGTCGATCCACGCCCAGGAGAAGATCCACCCCACGCCCAACGAGCGCTATTGGTGGAAGATCAGGGGCGGCGACCGGATCGACGCCATCCAGACCGACTGCGGCCCGATCGGAGTCCTCATCTGCTACGACAGCGAGTTCCCCGAGCTCGCCCGGCGCCTGGTCGACGAAGGCGCACGCATCCTCTTCGTCCCCTTCTGCACCGATAACCGGCAGGGCTATCTCAGGGTCCGCTATTGCAGCCAGGCCCGCGCCATCGAGAACCAGTGTTTCGTCGTCATGTCGGGCAATGTCGGCAATCTGCCCAATGTCGAGAATATGGATATTCAATACGCCCAGAGCTGCATCCTGACGCCTTGCGACTTTCCCTTCGCGAGAGACGGCATCGCCGCCGAAGCCAGCGAGAATGTCGAGACGCTGACCATCTCCGACGTCAATCTTGCCGACCTCACCTGGGCGCGCGCCGAAGGCACGGTACAGAACCTTGCCGACCGGCGCTTCGACCTTTACCGGATCGGCTGGAATCCGGACCCCCATGCCGACCGGCGTCCCATGCCCGCCGCTCCCGCCACCGGCACCGACACACCCGGCGGCGGCTGAGCGCACCGTTTCCTTTCTTCCCACCCGCCACTGCTGACAATGGCGGCGGAAGCTGCATAAGGGAACGCATGGCGGCGGAATTCCAGACGACTTCAGCGCTGAGCGACGCCCTCGTCATCTTGGGCGCGGCGGGAATCGTGATTCCGGCGTTTGCGCGCTTTCGAGTCAGCCCGGTGATCGGCTTCATCCTGGTCGGCATGCTGGTGGGTCCGAGCGGCCTCGGCGCGCTCGTCTCGGGACAGCCATGGCTGGGTTATGTAACGATCACCAATCCCCAGGCGATCCAGCCTTTTGCCGAGTTCGGGATCATTCTCCTCCTCTTCTCGATCGGCCTCCACCTGTCCTTCCGGCGGCTGTGGGGGATGCGGCGGTTGGTCTTTGGCGTGGGAGCGGCGGAGCTGCTGCTCGGCGCCCTGCTGATCGGCGGGGGGCTCTTCCTGATCGGAGAACCGGCGGGCGGGGCGGTGTCGCTCGGCCTTGCTCTGGCCCTTTCCTCCACGGCGCTCGTAGTGCCGCTGGTCGGCACCACCAGTCCGGTCGGCCGCTCCGCCTTCGCCATGCTGTTGTTCGAGGATCTGGCGATCGTCCCGATCATCTTCTTCCTTGGCGCGCTTGCCCCGCGCGGGCCGGAGGACGGGCTCGCCGCGCTGGGGCAGACGGCACTGGTCGGCATGGCCGTGATTGCGGCGATGCTGGTGCTTGGCCGCTTCTTCCTCCCCCGCCTGTTCGCGCAGGCCGCGCGAACCAAGAGCCCGGAGCTGTTCCTCTCGGCCAGCCTGCTCGTCGTCATCACCGCCAGCCTCGCCACCACCGCCGCAGGCCTTTCGCCGATCGTCGGCGCGATCATCGCCGGCATCCTCATCGCTGAGACAGATTATTCGAGCGAAGTTGAAGTGATCACCGCCCCGTTCCGCGGCCTTGCCCTGGGCGTCTTTCTGATCGCGGTGGGAATGAGCCTCGATCTCAATGCGGTTGCCGCCGATTGGCCGCGCCTGATCCTGGCCCTCGTCGGGGTGGTGGCGGTCAAGGCGCTGGTCACGGGCGGTCTGCTCCGCCTCTCCGGGGCGCGCAAGAGCGTGGCGGCGGAGGCAGGCCTGCTGATGGCCTCGCCGTCAGAAACGACGTTGATCGTGCTTGCCACCGCCACCGCCGCCGGCCTCGTCTCGCCGGCCACCGCCGCCTTCTGGACGATCGTGACGGCGCTCGGCCTCACCCTCACGCCGCTCCTTGCCCGGCTCGGACGCGACGCCGCCCGACGGGTCGATTTGCGCTACGATGCCGACAATCCGGCGGTGATCGACGAGAAAGTGCCGCGGGTGGTGATCATCGGCTTTGGCCGGGTCGGCCGCCTGGTCGCCGAGATGCTGAGCATCCACAGGCGTGAGTATCTGGCGGTGGAATCCAACATAGACACGGTCGCCGCCTGCCGCCGCGAGGGTTATCCGATCGTGTTTGGCGATGTTGCGAGGCACGAACTCGTCGACCGCCTCAACCTCGGCCACGCCAGCGCGCTGGTGCTCACCATGGACGATCCGGTGCTGACCGTGCGGCTGACCAAGAAGGTGCGGTCCTGGTGTCCCGGCCTGATCATCGTCGCCCGCGCCCGCGATGCGTCCCACGCGGCAGAACTCTACCGGGCCGGCGTGACCGACGCCGTTCCCGAAACGCTGGAATCCTCGCTGCAGCTTTCAGAAGCGGTGCTGGTCGATCTCGGCGTCGCGATGGGGCCGGTGATCGCCTCGATCCACGAGAAGCGTGCCGAACTCAGGAAGGAAATCATGGAGCATGGCGCGCTGGACGAAGCGCCGGTGCTGAAGCGGCGCCGCCTCAGCGACGCGCTGAAGCCAGACGGCGCAGCCTAGGCGGCTACCGTCTCCTCCCCCAGGGCGGCGCGCACGACGTCCAGCGCTGCCGGAGCCTTGCCGCCGTCCGGGCCTCCACCCTGGGCCATGTCGGGCCGACCGCCGCCGCCCTGCCCGCCGATTGCGGCAACGGCCCGGCGCACAAGCTCGACCGCGCTCAAACGAGGGACAAGATCGGCGGTGACACCGACCGCGACGGTGGCGCGGCCCTCATTGACGGCCACCAAGGCGACCACGCACGATCCCACGCGCTGCTTGGCCTCGTCGACCAGACCGCGCAGGCCCTTGGGGTCCATGCCTTCGATCACCTGGCCGACAAAGGCGATGCCGCCGATCTGCTCGGGGCCGGCGGCCTCCGCCTTGCCGCCGCCGCCCAACGCCAGCGCCTTTTTCACCTCGGCAAGCTCGCGCTCCAGCCGGCGCCGGTCCTCGACGAGAGCCGCGACGCGGGCGGGCACCTCCTCGGGCGATGCCCTGAGTGCGGCGGCCGCTTCGCGCAGCCGCTCGTCGCGGGCGAGCAGCCACTGGCGCGCCGCCTCGCCGGTCAGCGCCTCGATCCGGCGCACGCCCGATGCGACGGCGCTTTCCGACAGGATCTTGAGCAGCTGGATGTCGCCGAGCGCATTGACGTGGATGCCGCCGCACAGTTCCACCGAATAGCTCGCGTCGCTGCCGCGGCCCATGGACAGGACGCGGACCTCGTCGCCATATTTCTCGCCGAACAGGGCCATGGCGCCGGCGGCGATCGCCTCGTCCGCGCTCATCAGCCGGGTGGTGACGGCGTCGTTCTCGCGGATGTGGCGGTTCACCTCGGCCTCCACCGCGGCGACATCGTCGCGAGTCAGCGCCTTGGGGTGGGCGAAGTCGAAGCGGAAATAGTCCGGGCCGACGAGGCTGCCCTTCTGCGTCACATGGGTGCCGAGCCGGTGCCGCAGCGCGGCGTGGAGGAGGTGGGTCGCCGAATGATTGGCGCGCACCCGCCCCCTCCGCTCGGCGTCGACCGCCAGGTGCACGGCGTCGCCGACGGCCACTTCGCCCGCCGCGATGCGAGCATGGTGGGCGTGAAGACGGCCAAGCGGCTTGGACGTGTCGGTAACCTCCGCTTGCAGACCCTTGTCGGAGCGGATCGTTCCGGTGTCGCCGATCTGTCCGCCGCTCTCGCCGTAGAAGGGCGTCTGGTTGGTGAGGACGATGACTTCATCGCCCGCCACGGCGCGTTCTGAGCGAGCGCCATCCTTGACGATCGCCAGCACCTGCCCCTCACCCTCATGGCCGGCATAGCCGATGAACTCGGTCGAGCCATGCTCCTCGGCGATATCGAACCAGATGTCTTCCGAGGCCTTGCTGCCGGAACCCTTCCAGGCGGCGCGGGCCGCGGCTTTCTGCTCGGCCATGGCGGCATCGAAGCCGGCGCGGTCGACGCCGAGCCCCTGGGCGCGGAGCGCATCTTCGGTGAGATCGTAAGGGAAGCCGAACGTGTCGTAGAGCTTGAAGGCGACCTCGCCGGGAAGCACATCGCCCCCATTCATCGTGCCCGTGGCTTCGTCGAGCAGGCGCAGGCCGTTGGCCAGCGTCTGGCGGAAGCGGGTTTCCTCCAGCTTCAGCGTTTCCTCGATCAGCGGCTGGGCCCGGACCAGCTCCGGATAAGCCGCGCCCATTTCGGCGACCAAAGACGGCACCAGCCGGTGCATCAGCGGCTCCGCGGCACCCAGCAGGTGGGCGTGGCGCATGGCGCGCCGCATGATCCGGCGCAGCACATAGCCCCTGCCCTCATTGGCCGGCAGCACGCCGTCCGAAATGAGGAAGCCGGAAGCGCGGAGGTGATCGGCGATGATGCGGTGGCTGGTCGTAGCGCCGGCCGCCACTGCGGCGTTAGAGCGCGTCAGCTCGGAGGAGGCCGCGGTCAGCGCCTTGAAGGTGTCCGTGTCGTAATTGTCGTGGACGCCCTGCATCACGGCCGCGATCCGCTCCAGCCCCATGCCGGTGTCGATCGACGGCTTGGGCAGATCGCGCACGATCCGGTTGTCCTCCTGCTCGTACTGCATGAAGACGAGGTTCCAGATTTCGACGAAGCGGTCGCCGTCCTCGTCTGGGCTGCCCGGAGGGCCGCCGGGGATATGGTCACCGTGATCGTAGAAAATTTCCGAACAGGGTCCGCAGGGGCCGCTGTCGCCCATCGCCCAGAAATTATCCTTGGTCGGGATGCGGATGATCCGGCTCTCGGGCAGCCCGGCGACCTTGCGCCAAAGGTCGAACGCTTCGTCGTCCGTGTGGTAGACGGTGGCGGTGAGCCGGTCGGCGGGGAGGCCCCATTCCTTCGTGAGCAAGGTCCAGGCATGGGTGATCGCCTGTTCCTTGAAATAGTCACCGAACGAGAAATTCCCAAGCATCTCGAAAAAGGTGTGGTGGCGCGCGGTGTAGCCGACATTGTCGAGATCGTTGTGCTTGCCGCCCGCCCGCACGCACTTCTGCGAGGATGCGGCGGTGGAATAAGGCCGTGTCTCGAGGCCGGTAAAGACGTTCTTGAACGGCACCATGCCGGCGTTGACGAACATCAAGGTGGGATCGTTTTGCGGCACCAGCGGCGCGCTGGGCACCACCTGATGGCCCGAGCTTCCGAAGAAATCGAGGAAGGAGCGGCGGATGTCGTTGGTTGAAGTCATGCGCCGGGATGTAAGGGAGGGCGCAGGGACGAGCAAGCGTGGCTTGCGTCCGCACCTTCGGCTCAGTCGATGCCGACGCCGCCCCCGATATCGGCCGGCGGCTCCGCGCGCGGCGCGTCGATCACGGCCGCCTGGGCGTCCGCTTCCTCCTGAGTTACCGGATAGCTCGCATATCGGACCAGCCGCTCGCGTGCCGGATCGGGCCTTTCCTCAACCCACATTATTTCCGGCTGCTCCGGAGGCGCGGCCGATGGCCGAGGCTCCGGCCAGCTTTCCACATAAGCCTCGCCGCCATGGGTGGTGACAAATTGGACGGAACGGGCGGTGCAGCCCAGACAGCCAGTGCCAAGCCCATCGAACTCTCCGGCGCCGCTATACTCGCGCACCTGCACCTGGGCCCAGTCGGGCCGCTGCGGCGCGCGATCTGCGTGAAAGCGCACCGGGCGCTCGGCAAAGTGATGCGGGTCGATTTCGGAAATGGCGCTGTGGCCGAGCGACACGCCAGCTATTGCGCCAACCACGAGCAGGCCACCCAGGATCGGCAGGGTCGTCGATTTCGGCATCGTCACTCCACCACACAGGGGCCGACATGAAATCGCCCGCCGTAACAACCACCGAAAGGTCGGTGCCGTTCCGCCCGCGTCACCGTATGCTGAAATTGCCGCATCGAATGGGGACTCAGCGGATCATGGCACGGTTTCGAAGCGTACCGGCTCCGGATCCGGATCTCGCGCCTCGCCCCGCGACACCACCACCGCGGCGGTCAGGTCGCCCGTGACGTTGAGGGTGGTGCGGCACATGTCGAGGAAGCGGTCGACGCCGAGGACCAGGCCAATGCCCTCGGGCGGCACGCCGACCATGCCGAGGATCAGCGCCACCACCGGCAGCGAGCCGGCCGGCACGCCGGCCGTGCCGATGCCGCCGAGGATGCACATGAGAAGCACCACGATCTGCTGGCTGAGGCTGAGCTCGACGCCGAAGAACTGGGCGAGGAACAGCACGGTGACGCCTTCGAAGATGGCGGTGCCGTTCTGGTTGGCGGTGGCGCCGATGGTGAGCACGAAGCGAGACACCCGCGGCGGCAGGCCGAGCTTCTCGTCGGCGACGCGGATGGCGGTCGGCAGGGTCGCGTTGGAGGATGCGGTGGAGAAGGCCATGACCATCGCCTCCTGGCTGCCGCGGAAAAAGGCGATCGGCGACATGCCGCCCAGGAGGCGCAGCGCCAGCGGATAGACCACGAACATGTGGGTGAGGAGCGCCAGCAGCACCACGCCGACATAAGCGCCGAGCCGCACCAGCAGGTCCCAGCCGAACACCGAGGCCAGGTTGAACATGAAGGCGGCAATGGCCAGCGGCGCCAGGCGGATGACGATCCCGATCAGGCGCATGGTGACGTGGAAGATGCCTTCGATCGCCTCCTGCAGGCGCTCGGCCTGCGGCGAATCGACCAGCAGCAGGCCGATGCCGAAGAACAGAGCGAAGAACATCACCGCCAGGATATCGTTGGCGGCGGCGGCGGCGAAGACATTGTTGGGGATGAGGTTGAGGAAGGTGTCTATCCCCGCCGGCCGCTGCTCCGCGGAGGAGAGGATCGCGCCGGCGCCTTCGCGCGCATCGGCGAGCAGGGTCTGGGCCAGCGCCGGATCGACCCCGTCGCCGGGGCGCAGCACGTTGACCACCAGCAGCGCCAGCACCACCGCGATGCTGGAGATGCCGATGGTGAAGAGCAGGGTCTTGATCCCGATCCGCTTCAGCGAGCTGAGATCGCCCATCTCCGCGATGCCGACCACCAGCGCCGAGAAGAGCAGCGGAATGACCAGCATGAACAGGAGGCGCAGGAAGATCTGCCCAACAGGCCCGGTGACATAAGTGATTACCGTATCGACCCAGGGAGCACCCGGCGCCGTCATGTGGACGATGAGGCCAGAGGTGAGACCGACGACGAAGCCGATCAGCATCTTCACCTGCAGCGAGATGCCGCCGCGCCGTTCCGCTTCAACCGGCGCGGGCGGTGCCTCAGACATCGTCGGCCGATTCGAACTCCTCGACATTCAAGTCGCCGGTCATCCGCGCCACCGCCACCGCGACGGCGGCGTCACCGGTGATGTTGGTAGTGGTGCGCATCATGTCCATGATCCGGTCGACCCCGGCAACGAACGCAATGGTCTCGAGCGGCACGCCGACCGAGGAGAAGACCAGGCCCATCATGATCAGCCCGGCGCCCGGGATGCCGGCCGCGCCGATCGCGCCCAAAGTGGCGGTGATCATGATCATCACATAGTCGGAAGCGTCCAGCGTAACGCCGAAGATCTGCGCCCCGAACAGGGTGGCGAGGCCAAGATACATGGCCGTGCCGTTCATGTTGATGGTGGCGCCCAGCGAGACGACGAAGCTCGAGACGCTGCGGCTGACGCCGAGGTTGCGCTGCACGCAGCGCAGGGTGACGGGCAGCGTCGCGTTGGACGAGGCGGTGGAATAAGCGACGGCCATGGCGTCGATCATGCCGCGGAAGAAATCCATCACCGGCACCCTGGCGACGAATTTGAGCAGTCCGCCATAGATGACGATGATGATCAGGAAGCAGCCGAAATAGACGAGGCCGACCAGGCTGGCGAGCGGCAACAGCGCGTCGAACCCGAAGGTGCCGGCCACCCACGCCATCAGGGCGAAGACACCGAACGGGGTGAGCTCCATCACCAGCACCGTCATCTTCTGCATGACGATGGCGGCGGCATCCATGCCGCGGGCGACCGGCCCGCCTTCTTCGCCGGCCATCAGGATGCCGATGCCGAACAGGATGGCGAAGACGATCAGCGGCAGGACATCGCCCTTGCCCATGGTCTCGACCGGATTGGCCGGGATCATGGCGAGGATCATCTGGGTGACCGAAGTCTCCGGCGGAGTGGGCACCACGGCGCCGGCGGGCAAGGTGAGCACAAGGCCCGCCCCCGGCGTCACCAGCGTCCCGAGCAGCAGGCCCAGGCCGACGGAGAGGAAGGCGGTGATCAGGAACAGCAGCAAAGCGCGCCCGCCGACCCGGCCGAGCTTCTTGATGTCGCCCAGCGCCGCGACTCCGGCGACCAGCGAGAAGAAGATCAGCGGCACGACGAGCATGCGGATGGCGCGGATGAAGAAGTCGCCGATCCACTTGATGCTTTCCGCGCCCGGGCCCCAGACGAGGCCGAGCGCGATGCCGAGGATCAACGCGCCGATGACCCGCTGCCACAGCGGTATCCTGAACCAGAATTTCATCGGCGCTCATCCCTCCAACCGCGCCGGCTGGCCCGGCGTCGCCCAGCAATCAGTAGAGGAGCCGCCAACGCGCGCAAGAGGCTAGACGGGCCGGTCGATCGAAGCCGGCGGCTCGGAGAACCAGCGCGGGCCGCTTGCCGTCATATAGAGGCAGTCCTCGAGGCGGATGCCGAACTTGCCGGGCAGGTAGATGCCGGGCTCGTTGGAAAAGCACATGCCGGGCGCCAGCGGCGTCGTCTCGCCATGGACGAAGTTGACCGGCTCATGCCCTTCCATGCCGATGCCGTGGCCGGTGCGGTGGGACAGGCCGGGGAGCTTGTAACCGGGGCCGTAGCCCCAGGCGGTGTACTGCGCGCGCACCGCATCGTCGACGCTGCCGGCGGGAGCACCGATCCGGGCCGCGGCGAAGGCGATGTCCTGGCCCTTGCGCATCCGGTTCCAGACCAGGCGCTGCTCGGCATTGGCCTCGCCATGCACCCAGGAGCGGGAGATGTCCGCCTGGTAGCCGTGGACGGTGCAGCCGCAGTCCATCAGCACCACCTCGCCCGCCTTTACCGCCTGCGGCTTGCCGGTTCCATGGGGATAGGCGCTCGCCTCGCCGAGCAGGACGAGGGCGAATTCGGGCCGCCCGCCAAGCGCGACGGTGGCGGCGTTCATCACCGCGCCGATTTCGACGGGGGTCATCCCCTTCTCCACCCGCGAATAGGTGTGGCGGTAGGCGGCAACGGTTACGTCGGAGGCCTTTTGCATCAGCGCGATCTCGGCCGGAGACTTGATCATCCGGCAGCCGCGAGTGACCGGCGCGGCATTGCGGATCTCGACGCGGGGCAGCGCCTTCCTGAGGCCGTCCACCGCGAAGAAGCGCACCGTTTCCTCCATGCCGACCGGCCTGGTGTGCGCCTTCAGGTCGCGAAGCGCTCCCGCGACCAGCTTCAAGGGGTCCTCATGCTCCATCCAGATGCGGATGGTGGCGGGGATAACCAGGCTCTCGCGTACCGACGGCTCTTCGAAGAAGGGCGTGAAGACGATGGTCTCGCCCTCGGCCGGGATCAGCGCGGCGGTCAGCCGCTCGCTCCTGCCCCAGCGGACGCCGGTGAAGTAAGTAAGCGAGGCGCCGGGCTCGATCAGGATCGAGCCCAAATTGTGCTGGCGCATCAGCCGCTGCGCCTTGGCGATGCGGGCGAGCCGCTCGGCGGGGGTGATCGGCTGTGCGTCGCCGGTGATCGGCCTCAGTTCGTCCCTGGCAAGCGCCGGAAGCGGCGCGGCGGCGGCGGCCACGGCCGCGCCGCCGGCGCCGAGCAGCAAGCCGCGGCGGTCAAGCATAAGCATAAGGGCCACCCTTCTGCAGCGCCGCGCCATAGGCCGGGCGGGCGTGAATGCGTTCCAGCCAATCTTCAAGATTGGCGCGAGTGCCGAGCCCGCCGCGATGGCGGGCCGCTTCGATGGGGAAGCTCATCATGATGTCGGCGGCGGTGAATTCGTCGCCGGCGAACCACGGCCGGGCGGCGAGCTCGGTGTCGAGCCAGTCGAGATGGACGCCGAGCATCTTCGCCAGCGGCGCGCGGGCGGGGCGGCCGAGGATCCCCAGCCGGTTGACGACCAGGATGGCCAGCAGAGGCGGCATCATCGAGCCTTCGGCATAATGAAGGAAGTGGCGGTAGCGCAGCACATCCTCGCGCCGCCGCGGCGGGCCGAGCCGGCCTTCCCCTTTCTCGACCAGATATTCGACGATGGCGCCGGTTTCCGCGATCGCCGCGCCCTCATCCTCGATCACCGGCGACTTGCCGAGCGGATGCACCTTCCGCAGCTCTGGAGGAGCGAGCATCGTCCTGGGGTTCCGCTCGTAGCGGCGGACTTCAAACGGCAGGCCAAGCTCCTCCAGCAGCCACAGCACGCGCTGCGAGCGGGAATTCTCGAGATGGTGGACGATGATCACGGCCGCTCCTTCGCACAAAGCGCCGCCAGCTCCTTGACGAGCTTGGCGGCAAGGGTGGCGGTGACGCCGTTCGCGTCCCGCGCGGGGTTGAGTTCGACGATATCCGCGCCGACGATCGGCGTGCCCACCCGCTCCAGCACGGTGAGCACGTCGCGGACCGTCAGCCCGCCCGGCTCGTGGTGCGAGACGCCGGGCGCGAAGGCGGGATCGAAGCCGTCGAGATCGATGCTGATGTAAAGCGGGGCGGCGGGGATCGGCACGGCGGCGCCATCGAAGCGGCGCATCTCCACCACCTCGACGCCGAAGCGTTCCGCCTGCTCCCGGCAATGGCGGTTCAACGTGCGAATGCCGACCTGGACGAGGCGCCGCGCCAGGCCCCCTTCCATGATCCGCGCGAACGGCGAGGCGTGGGAAAGCGGGTCGCCTTCGAAATCGTCGTAAAGGTCGGAGTGGGCATCGAAGTGCAGGATTTCGAGCGGGCCGTGGACGGCGGCGAGGCCGGCGACGATTGGGTAGCTCACCATGTGGTCGCCGCCGAGCGCGATCGGCACCGCTCCGGCCCGCGCCGCGGCGGCGGCGGCGTCGCGGATCAAGGCCCAGTCGCCGTCCGCCTCGGCGAGCGGGAGGTCGCCAATGTCCTCAAGCGGGAGGTCGGTGCCGAGCTCCAGGCCGCATTCGGCATTCATGTTGCCGTGATCGGAGGCGAGCGCGGCCCGGATCGCGGCCGGCCCGGCGGACGCGCCGCGCAGCCAGGAGCTGTGGCTGTCGGTCGGCAGGCCGATCAGTCGGACAAAGCGAGTCATTCACCCTCCCTCACGATTCCCCGCCCCGGTTGCAAGCGGCAACGGAACCTGCCACCCGCCTCCCGCGTCGCGCCGGGCGGGCCGAGACAGGACAGGTTAGCCCCGGGCGGGATAAGCCGGGCTTGGAAGGATGGCGATGACGGAGCGACCCGAGGCGAACGGAGCGGCGGCGGGCGAAGCGGCGGCGGCGCGCGGACCCGGGCTTCCCGAGTTCATCGCGCTGATGGCGGCGCTGATGGCGTCGAACGCGCTTGCCATCGACGCGATGCTGCCGGCGCTGCCGGCGATCGGCGAGGCGCTGGGGGTCGCCGAGGACAATCGCCGCCAGCTCGTCATCACCTTCTACCTGCTCGGTTTCGGCGTGGCGCAGCTCATCTGGGGGCCGCTGGCCGACCGCTACGGGCGCAAGCGGCTGCTGGCGGGGGCGCTGATCCTGTACGGCATATTCGGCCTGGTCGCGGGCCTCGCCTCCAGCTTCACCCTGCTGCTCGCCGCGCGAACGCTGCAGGGCATGGCGGCGGCGGCCTCGCGCGTGCTGGTGGTGGCGGTGGTGCGGGACCGTTTCCAGGGATCGGCCATGGCGCGGGTGATGTCGCTGGTGATGATCGTGTTCATGATCGTGCCGGTGCTCGCCCCAGCGTTCGGACAGGCGGTGCTGCTGGTGGGCGAGTGGCGGCACATCTTCATCGGGCTGGGCGTATACGGTGCGGTGCTGGCGGCATGGCTGACGATCCGCCTGCCCGAGACGCTGACCGAGGAGAATCGCCGCTCGCTGTCGCTCGGCCACATCGGCGAGGCGTTCTGGACGACGCTGCGAATCCGCCAGTCGATCGGCAACACGCTGGCCCAGACCCTGCTGATGGGGGCGCTGTTCGCCTTCATCGGCTCGATCCAGCAGATCGTGTTCGACGTGTTCGGCCGGCCCGAGCTCATCGCCCTCGTCTTCGCGCTGATCGCCGGGCCGATGGCGTTGAGCTCCTACGCGAATTCGCGGCTGGTGGTGCGGCTGGGATCGCGGCGCATCCTGCTGATCGCCTTGAGCGCGTTCACCGCGATGGGCGCGCTCCACCTCGGCGCGGCGGCGACCCTCGGCGAGAACATCTGGACGTTCGTGATCCTGCAGGCGCTGACCATGGCCTGCTTCGGCCTGATCGGCGCCAATGCGGGCGCGCTGGCGATGGAGCCGTTGGGGCATATCGCCGGCACCGCCTCGTCGCTGCAAGGCGTGATCACCACGGTTGGCGGGGCGCTGATCGGCTTTGCCATCGGCCAGAGCTTCAACGGCACCACCCTGCCCTTCCTCACCGGCTTCACCCTGTGCGGCGCGGCGGCGCTGGCGACGGCGCACTGGGCCAACCGGCGGCCGTCGCGCGACACCCATGACGAGATGGAAGTGGACGTAGAGGAGATTGCAAGCCGGCCCGCTTGAGCGGAATTGAAGGGATTGCTCGGCTCATGACATGCCCCACCCCAACCCCCTCCCCTGAAGGGGAGGGGGTTGAAAGGGGTGAAGTTCACGAAGTTCACGATGTCGCGCAAAATCCTTTCCCCGCCTCCTGACGCGGCGAGACCCGGCTGAATCGCTGCAACCGGGTCCCAAAACAGCCCAACGGGCCGAAAAGTGCACGCCGATCAGAGATCGTCCTCCGGGCCGGGCCCGACCATCAGGGCGTCGGCGACGACCTCGGTCTTGCCGCGGATGGCGCGCTCGAGCTTGTCGGCCATTTCCGGATTTTCCCGCAGGAAGTTCTTCGAATTCTCGCGGCCCTGGCCGATGCGGGTCGAATCGTAGCTGAACCAGGCGCCGGACTTCTCGACGATGCCGGCCTTGACGCCGAGATCGAGGATCTCGCCGATCTTGGAAATGCCCTCGCCGTACATGATGTCGAATTCGACCTGCTTGAACGGCGGCGCGACCTTGTTCTTGACCACCTTCACGCGGGTGGTGTTGCCGACGATATCGTCGCGGTCCTTGATCTGGCCGGTGCGGCGGATGTCGAGACGCACCGATGCGTAAAATTTGAGGGCATTGCCGCCGGTGGTGGTCTCCGGATTGCCGTACATGACGCCGATCTTCATCCTGAGCTGGTTGATGAAGATGACGATGCACTTGGACTTGGAGATGGAGCCGGTGAGCTTGCGCAGCGACTGCGACATCAGGCGGGCCTGCAGGCCGACATGGCTGTCGCCCATCTCGCCTTCGATTTCGGCCCGCGGAACGAGCGCGGCGACCGAATCGACCACCAGCACGTCGATGGCGTTGGAGCGCACCAATGTGTCGACGATCTCCAGCGCCTGCTCGCCAGTGTCCGGCTGCGAGACGATGAGGTTGTCGACATCGACGCCGAGCTTCTTGGCGTACACCGGATCGAGGGCATGTTCGGCGTCGACGAAGGCCGCGGTGCCGCCGTTGCGCTGCGCCTCCGCGATGACATGGAGGGCGAGCGTGGTCTTGCCCGAGCTTTCCGGCCCGTAGACTTCCACCACGCGGCCACGCGGCAGGCCGCCGATGCCCAATGCGATGTCGAGGCCGAGCGAGCCGGTCGAGATCGCCTCGATGGCGATCGCTTCGCGCGAGCCCAAACGCATCGCGCTGCCCTTGCCGAAGGCGCGGTCGATCTGCGCCAAAGCGGCGTCGAGGGCTTTTTGCTTGTCCATATTGTCCGAGGTTCCGACTACTTTGAGAGATGCCGCCATTGCGAAACCCTTCCCTATTCGACCCGCGCCGCCCATTCAACGCGTGAGTAACCCTGTACCTGAGATGTTCCACGAGAACAAGATGGAAACATAGCCGCTCCGGTTGCCGGGCTTCGGCTTTGCTGCCAATCGTGACCCAGTCCTCAAACGGAGCGCAGCATGACCTTTTTGCGAGAAACTGGAGGTGTGTTGCTTCGCGCCCCAGTCCTGGCCGTGTTCGCGCTGACGCTCATGCTGAGCGCGTGCGGCGAAACGGGGCCCGCCGGGCCACCGGCGGACCCGACGGCGGCTGCCTTGAAGCAGTGCCAGGGGCCCGATCTCGAAAAGGAGCGCGACTGCTTCACAGCCTTGTTCGACGCACGACTGGCGCGCGAAGGGCCGGCGCCGGTGCTCGCGCTGCTCGACCGGCTGGCGGCGCTCGATGCCGATGTCCGCCGCGACGGCCACCATTATGCTCACCGCATCGGCATCGCGGCGCTGAAATCGCCCGCCGAGGTGACCCGGGTGTTCGCGACCTGCACCCCGGCACACCAATCGGGCTGCTACCACGGCGTCATTCAGTCCTATTTCATGGCGATGGAGCGCACGGGCGGCGGAGTGACCGCGGCGAGCGTGGACGGGCTTTGCGCCGACTATCGCGGCACGCGCGCGGACCTGTTGTTCCAGTGCACCCACGGCCTCGGCCACGGCCTCACCATCCTTGAGCGGCACGACCTTCCCGAAGGCTTGACCGGCTGCGACCTGCTGAGCCGGGAGCCGGAGCGGGAGATGTGCTATGCCGGCGCCTTCATGGAAAGCGTCGTCAACGCGACCCATCCGGGGCATTCGGTCGCTCCGGCGGCGGCGGCTGGGCATGGTGGGCATGGTGGGCATGGTGGGCATCACGCCGCGGCGGCTGCGAAGCCCGCTTTCAAGGCACTCGATGCGGGCGATCTTCATTATCCCTGCTCGACGGTGGCCGAGAAATATCTGATCGCCTGCTACACCATCCAGACTTCGGCGATGCTTCACCACACCCGCAACGATGTCGCCCCGGTGGCGGCGGAGTGCAAGCGGGCGCCGGCCAAGGCGCGGCCGACCTGCTTCCTCAGCCTCGGGCGCGACGTAAGCACGATGGCTGCCGGCAGCACAACCGAGGCGATCCGGCTGTGCGCGCTCGCCGACGCGGCGTTCCGCCCGATGTGCCACCGCGGCGTGGTGGAGGCCTATGTCAACATGAACGCCAATCCGGCGGAGGGCATTCCTTATTGCAAGGCGGTGCCGGAGGCGGACGGCAAGCGGCTCTGCTACGCCACGGTCGGGAACCAGGCGATGGTGCTGCCCGACGGTGCGGCCAAGCGGGCACAGGCCTGCGCCGCGGCGGAGGCGGGGTTCGGGGATGTGTGCCTCGGGCGTCCGGCTGCGGCGGCAAGCGCCTAGCGCAGGACCGCGGCCAGCGCCTCTTGCATGGCCGGGCGGAAGGCAGGGTCGTCATAAATGTCGTTGTGCCCGGCGCTGGCTAGGGTGCGGTCCGAGACGAGGGTGCCGACCGAGCGGCGCAGCGCGTCGGTGCGCCGGGGCAGGATCAGCGTGTCTCGCCCGGCAGCGACGATCGCCACCGGAACCGGGCTGCCTTGGAGCCGCGCCGCGCTGTCCATCTTGTGGCGGAAGAGCAGGCGGACGGGCAGCCAGGGGTAATGATCGGCGGCCACCCGGGCGAGATCGTCGAACGGCGTGACCAGGATCGCGCCGGTGAGCGGGCGGTGGGCGGCGAGGTGGGAAGCGACGCCGGTGCCGACGCTGAACCCGACCGCGACGATCGGCCGGCCGGGGAAGCGCCGCACCGCCTCGTCGTGGACAAGGAGCGCGTCCACGGTGAGCGCCTCTGCGCTCGGGGCGCCGCTGCTCGGCGCGTAGCCGCGGTAATGGAACGCGATCACATCGGCGGTCGGATACAGACCGTGAAGCGTCAGCGCCGCGGAATCGGCGTTCCAGGCGTTGCCGCCGAAGCCTAGGATCACCGGTCGCGGCGCGCCGTTCAGTGGCGGCCGCCCGTGGATAAGGCTGCCGTGCAGGGTCTCGCCGTCCGGCGTGGAGAGGGTCAGCCGCTCGGCCCCATGCGGCAAGGGCAGCGTTCCGCCCGCGGCGCCGGCGGGAAACACCATCCGGGTTTGCAGCGTGAAGAGCAGCAGGAGAATGAGGAAGTAGAGGAAGACCGCAAACAGGAGGAAGGAGATCAAGGCTTTCCTCCGTGCGGGGCTCACCCCTCGCAGGCTTCGCTCAGCGCCGGCTCGATCGCATCGATGGTGAAAGGCTTGGACAATACCGGCGCATCGGCATGGGCGGCCGGCGGCGGATCGATATGGCCGCCGGTGGCGAGAACATAAGGGATGCCCATGGCGGCGAGGCGGTCGGCAACCGGCCAGATCCGCTCGCCCTTCAGGTTCACATCAAGGATCGCGACGTCGAAGCCGCCCTCCTCCACCCGCACCATCGCTTCTCCGACGCTGTCGCAGATGCCGGCGATGTTGTGGCCAAGGGAATCGAGAAAATCCTCCAGCATCATGGCGATGAGAGGTTCGTCCTCGACGATCAGAACAGAGCGAAACGCGGTCACGCGCTGCGCTTATCGGCTTCGATGCGGAATCGAAACACTTATTTCGCGGCCAAAGTGTCGCGCGCCGCTTCGGCAAGCTTTTGCACGGTGAAAGGCTTGGCCAGGAAGGCGACGCGCGGCAGGTCGATGGACTGCCTGAGCTGCTCCTCGGCATAGCCCGAGATGAACAGGATCGGCAGGTCGGGCTGCATTTCGCGGGCGGCGCGGGCGGTGGTGGGGCCGTCCATGGTGGGCATGACCACGTCGGAGATCATCAGGTCGACCCGCTTTTCGCGCTCCAATATCTCGATCGCCGCTTCGCCGTTTTCGGCAAGGAGGACGGTGTAGCCGTGGCGGGTGAGCGCGCGCTCCGCCACCGCGCGCACCGTGGCTTCGTCCTCGACGAGCAGGATGGTGCCGGTGCCCCAAAGCTCGCCGGCGCTCTCCTTCTTGCGCGACGCCGGCTTCGCCGCCTCGGCGCGGTTGACCGGAAGGTAGATGGTGAAGCTGGTGCCCTTGCCCGGCTCCGATTCGGCGAAAATGAACCCGCCCGATTGCTTGACGATGCCGTAAACGGTGGAAAGGCCGAGGCCGGTCCCCTTCCCCACCTCCTTGGTGGTAAAGAAAGGCTCGAAGATCTTGGGCAGGAGATTGGGGGCGATGCCGGTGCCGGTGTCGGAAACGCGCAGGGCGGTATAGTCGCCGATCGGCAGGATCTCGCTCCCCATCCGCCGGACATCGTCCGCCGAGACGGCATAGGATTGAATGTCGAGCGTGCCGCCTTCCGGCATGGCATCGCGGCCGTTGACGGCGAGGTTGACGATGACCTGCTCGAGCTGGCCTGGATCGGCCCGCACCGTGCCGAGGCTGCGGCCGTGCTTGACCTGAAGCTTGACCTTCTCGCCGAGCAGGCGGCGCAGCAGGGTGGAAACTTCGGCAATGACATCGGGGAGCTGCAGAACCTGGGGCCGGAGCGTCTGCTGGCGCGAGAATGCCAGAAGCTGACGAGTCAGGCCCGCCGCGCGGTTGGAGTTGGAGCGGATCTGCTGGATGTCGTCATAATCGCTGTCACCGGGGGTATGGCGCATCAGCATCAGGTCGCAATGGCCGATGATGGCCGTAAGGATGTTGTTGAAATCGTGGGCGACGCCGCCGGCAAGCTGGCCCACCGCCTGCATCTTGGTGGCCTGGGCGACCTGGCGCTTGAGCCGATCCTCTTCGGTATTGTCCTTGAGGCTGAGCAGCACCGCCGCTTCGCCGAGACCGCGCGCGGCGGCGATGGTCAGGGCGACCGGCTCCTCCGGCTTGGCCTTGAGGCGGATGGCGATGTCGCCCGACATGGCGCCGCCGCCGCGCGCGAAGCGGCGGACGCTGTCGGACACCGCCGCCTTGTCCTCGTCGACAACGAGGTCGCCCGGCCAGGTCGGCTCGGCGTTGCGCGGCAGGCCGGCGCCGCGGCAAAAGGCGCTGTTCAAGTAGACGAACCGGCCGTCGCGGTCGGCAAGGGCGAGGCCGAGGGGAAGGATTTCCAGCAGCGCGTTGATATTGGCGCTGCCCTCGCCGAGGCCGCCGCCGCCAAGCTCGTCGAGCAGCAGGAAGAGGCTGGTGGCGCCCTCGCCGCCCTCGTCCAAGGGGACTTCGCAGATGCGCAGCGGCGGCGCGGCGGCGCCTTCGCGGGCGAAACTTATCTCTCCTTTGGGGCCCATGACGAGGAGGTCGACCAAAGGTGTGCCGGGGGGGGCCTCCCCTCCCCCCGCGGCACGGTGAAGAAAGGCGCGGTTGGCGGACACCAGATTGCCCTCGCGGTCGGCGAGCGCCGCCATGACCCCCGCGGTGCCGAGCCGCTCGCCCAGCTCCCCCCCGACGATCCGCCGCGACTCGCCGGCAAGGTCCCCTTCGGCCGCGCGGGCAAAGGTCCACAGGACATGGCGGCCGCCGCTGCCGGCCGGGCGCAGCTCTGCCCCCAGCGACCGCTGGCCCGAGACCAGCCCAGCCACGGATGCCGAACCGTCGGGAACCGCGGCGGCCAGCGCCGCGCCCAGGTCTCCGCCAAGATCGAGCTGCGTCGGCGCGACCGCACCGAACCATTGTTCGTAGACCTGGTTGGCGGCGATCAGGTGCCCGGTTGCATCGGTGACCGCCGCGGCGGCGGCGGAGGCGTCGAGCGCATCGCGAAGCAAGGCGATATCCGTGCGCTGCGCCGCCTCCGGCGCGGCGGCAGTGCCCGGCGGCCGCCCGAGCAGGAGGAAAGGCGTTCCAAAAGCGATCGCGCCGGCCAGGAACGCCCCGGCAAAAAGGCGATCGCCCACAACCCACAGCAGAAGCGCGGCCGAAACCCCGGCGGCGCCGAGGATCAGCAGAAGCGATGGGGCGACGGGGGAACGGCGCGGTGCGGAAGATGCCATGCGTTCCGCGATAGCAGGCGCGGGCCCGGGATCAAATTATCGGCGTTGCCGCCGGGCGCGGCGGCGCCACTGCTTGCCCTGCCACCAGCGCCAGAACAGGATGGCGAGGAAATAGCCCACCGCACCGGCCACCAGCGCGATGATGAACAGGCCGCTGATCACCGCGGGCGCCGCGTCCGAAGCCAGCCAGCCAAGCCACTCGCTCGCCCCCGCGCCGCTGGCGCGAAGCGCGTTGAACGAGGCGATGTCGGTGCGAAAGCCAAGCGAGCTTCCCACTTCCAGCGACGCGAACAGGATCAAGGGGGTGGTGGCCGGATTGGACAGAAAGGTCATCAGCGCCGCGATCGGGATGTTGCCGCGCAGCGGCACGCACAGCAGGGCCGCACCGACGATCTGCAGGCCCGGGATCATCAGAAAGATTCCGACCAGCAGGCCGATGCCGACCCCGCGCGGCACCGAGCGGCGGGTGAAGCGCCAGAACTCGCTGTGCATGACCCGGCTGCCGAGCGGCTTGAGCCATCGGCTTTTGGCGAGGTCCTCGCGCCGCGGCATGTTGCGGCGGGCCCAGCGGGCGATGCGGCCTTTCTGCTCAGCCATGGTTGCGCATGAGCCGCCCCTGCTCGCGCTTCCAATCCTTTTCCTTCTCATATTCGCGCTTGTCGGGCGCCTTGCGGCCCTTGGCGAGCGCCAGCTCGACCTTGGCGCGGCCGCGGCTGTTGAAGTAGATGGACAAGGGAACCAGGGTCATGCCCTGGCGCGCGACGGCGCCGTGGAGCTTGGAAATCTCGCGCTCGTGGAGGAGCAGCTTGCGCGGCCGCTTGGGCTCATGGTTGTGGCGGTTGCCGTGGCTGAACTCAGGGATGTTGGCGTTGATCAGCCAGACCTGCTCATCCTTCACCTCGGCATAGCTTTCGGCAATCGAGCCTTCGCCGAAACGCAGCGATTTGACCTCGGTGCCGGTCAGCGCGATCCCGGCTTCGTAGGTGGTGTCGATGGCATAATCGAACCGAGCGCGCCGGTTCTCGGCGACCACCTTGACCTTGTCGAACGTAGCGGGGCGCGGACGTACCATTAAAAGGTTCCAGCCATCAGGAGATCGCGGCCGTCAAACCAGGCCGGCATGGGCAAGCGCTTCATCCACGGCGCGGCGGCTCGCCGGGGACGGGGGCGTCATCGGCAGGCGCAGTGCGGTCGGGAAGCCCGGGCGGATCCGGCTCAGCGCATATTTGGCAGGGCCGGGAGAAGCGTCGGAGAAGAGCGCCTTGTGAAGCGGAAACAGCCGGTCCTGAAGCTCCAGCGCGGTTTCGCGGTCGCCGGACAGGCACGCTTCGTGGAAGCGGGCGAACAAGGCCGGCGCGACATTGGCGGTGACCGAGATGGTGCCGACGCCGCCCATGGCGAGGAAGCCCAGGCTCAACTCGTCATTGCCCGAAAGCTGAACAAACGCTTCGCCGCACAAGCCGCGGTGGGCGGTGACCCGGCCAAGATCGCCGCTGGCATCCTTGATGCCGACAATGCCGGGCAGGGCCGCGACCCGGCCCAGGGTTTCCGGCAGGATGTCCGTTACGGTGCGGCCGGGCACGTTGTAGACCAGGATCGGCAGCAAGGACGCCTCGGCAAGCCGTTCGAAATGCTGGAAGACCCCCTCCTGATTGGGGCGGTTGTAATAAGGAAGGACGACCAGCGCCGCATCGGCCCCGGCATCGCTGGCGGCGGCCATGTAGTTCAACACCGCCGCGGTGGAATTGCCGCCGCAGCCGGCGATCACCGGCACCCGCCCATCGGCCTGCTGGACGCAGGCGGCGATCACCTGGCGGTGCTCGGCGGAGGTCAGGGTCGCCGATTCGCCGGTGGTCCCGACCGGGACGAGACCGTGGCTTCCTTCGCCGATCTGCCACTCCACCAGGGCGCGAAATGCGTCCTCGTCGAACGCTTCGTCGCGAAACGGGGTCACCAGAGCCGGGATCGACCCGCGAAACATCATTTAACTCCTTCACGCGGGGCCCTCCAGGCGACAAATGTCACATCGGGCTCGTTCAGGGCCTGATAAGGAGGGGGTAGGCATTCTGTCCAGCATGCAGAAAAAAGTCTTGTTGCTTAGCCTCTTGGGCGCTTCCGCCGGGTCGATGGCGGCGGTCGCCACGGGCATTGCGCCGATCAAGGCCGTGAAGCTCGTACCGGTTGCCGTCCAGGCTCCGGCAATCGCGCAGCCGGCGCCGGCTGCGTACCAGGCCCCGCGTCCGTCCTTCAGCGTCTCGCCGGCGCTGAGCAGCGCGCTGGCACGGTGGAGCAGCTTGCGGCAAAGCGACAGCCAGCCCTTTTCAGCCTATTCCTCGTTCCTGCTGAGCCATCGCGGCTGGCCGGGCGAGACGGCGATGCGGCGGGGCGCCGAACGGGCGATCAATCCCGATTTCGACTCGCCGGCCGCCGTGCTGGCCTTTTTCAACACCCATCCGCCGCTCACCCCCACCGGCCATGCCAAGCACGCCTTCGCGCTGCTGGGCAGCGGCAATCCCGACGCGGCCCGCGAGGCGGCGCGGCGCGCCTGGACGTCCGGCGCGCTCAACCAGGCCGACGAGAGCCGGCTGGCCGGCCAGTTCGGCGGCGCGCTTGGCCAGGGCGACCATGACGCGCGAATGGAAGCGCTGCTCGGCAATGGCGATCTCCAGACCGCCCAGCGTGCCATTGCCTATGCCTCGGCGGCGCAGCGGCCGCTTTATGAAGCCCGCATCGCCCTTCAGACCAGGGCCGCCGATGCTCCGTCGCGCATTGCCATGCTCGGCGATGCGACAAGCAATGGCGGCCTGTTGATGGACCGCGCCAATTACATGCGCCTGTCCGGCAACAGCCTGGGCGCGCGCCAGCTTCTCGCCGCGCCATACCGGCTCAGCGTCCGGCCCGGCAACCCGAAGAAGTTCTTCGAAACCCTGCTGGTCAACGCGCGGGGCGCCGCCAATGACGGCCAGTGGACCACCGCCTACCAGATCGCATCGCAACTCGACGAGGCCTATCCGGCCGGCACCGATGTTTCCAATCAATCCTATGGCGAGCGCGACGATTATACGAGCCTCGCCTGGCTTGGCGGCAATGCGGCGATGAAGCTTGGCCGTCCTGCCGACGCGGCGCGGATGTACGACCGCTATGCGCGCGCCGCCAAGTCCCCGCAGACCCGCGCCAAGGGCTTCTACTGGGCGGCCCGCGCCGTCCATGGTGCCGGCCAGGTGGCGCAGTCCAACGCCTGGCTCGAACAGGCGGCGGCCAATCCCGACCAGTTTTACGGCCAGCTTGCGCTTGAACGGCTCGGCCGCCGAGTCACCGTTCCCGCGGCCACCGGCGGCGCGGTCAGCCAGGCGGAGCGGAGCGCCTTCGCCAGCCGCTCGGTGGTTGAAGCGATGCAGGCGCTTGGCCAGATGGGCCGCTGGACCGACCAGTCGCTGTTCGTGCGTGCGGTTGCCGAACAGGCCTCGAGCGAGCGCGAGCGGCTGATCGCTGCCGAGCTCGGCCGCAGCATCGGCCGTCCCGACCTTGCCGTGTGGGTCGCCCGCGAGGCCCGCAACAAGGGCGAAAGCTTCTACCACGCCGCCGCCTTCCCCGAAATCCAGCTGCCCGGCGCCTACCAGCAGCATTGGAGCCTCGCCCACGGTATCACCCGGCAGGAAAGCTCGTTCGATCGCGAGGCGATGAGCCATGTCGGCGCGCGCGGCCTGATGCAGCTCATGCCAGCAACGGCGCGCGAGCAGGCCGGCAAGCTGGGAATGCCTTACGATCTCGGGCGGCTGACCTCCGACCCCGCATACAACATCATGCTTGGCAGCTCTTATTTCGGCCGCCTGCTCGACCAGTGGGGCGGCAACGTGCCGCTGGCGGTGGCGAGCTACAATGCGGGCGCCGGCAATGTCCGCAAGTGGGTGCGCGAGAATGGCGATCCGCGCGGCGGCACCGACATCGTGCGCTGGATCGAGGACATCCCCTTCTCCGAGACTCGCGGCTATGTGCAGCGGGTGCTCGAAAATGCGGTGGTCTACGACGCCATTCGCGCCCAACGCAGCGGCCGGAGCAGCGGCAACAGCCTTTCGAACTATCTCGGCAAGGCGGGACCCGGCTAGGGCTTTCCCGGAACGGGGAAGAGCATGACCGACCGGCCCAACCACATCACGCCCCAAGGCTATCGCGCGCTGCGCGAGGAATATGAGCAATTATACGGTGTCGAGCGGCCGCAGCTGGTGGAAACGATCAGCTGGGCGGCGGGCAATGGCGACCGCTCGGAGAATGGCGACTATATCTACGGCCGCAAAAGGCTGCGCGAAGTCGACCGCCGGATCGGTTGGCTGTCGAAGCGGATGAAGAATGCGGTGGTGGTGGATGCGTCGAGGCAGCCGGAGCGCGGCAAGGTGTTCTTCGGCGCCACCGTCACCCTCCTTGATGAAGACGATAACGAGCGGGTGGTGACCTTGGTGGGCGAGGACGAAACCGAAGCCTCCGCGGGGCGGATCGCCTGGACCTCCCCGGTCGGCCGCGCCATCCGGGGCGCCTCGATCGGCGATGTGCGGCGAGTCATCCTTCCCGGCGGCGAGAAGGAGTGGGAGATCGTGAAAATCGAATATCCGTCGTGAAGCTAGCGGCTTTAAAGCCCCTCCCCTTCAGGGGCGGGGTTTGGGGTGGGGCTTGTCAGGTGAGCATCCGCTGACGCCTGCGACGTCGCATCAACAGCCCCCACCCCCAACCCCGCCCCTAAAGGGGAGGGGCTATTTATCGGCCGGCGAAGCGTTCCGCATTAACCAGGGCGGCGCGGATTTCCGGATCGGTGAGGCGCAAGTCCCGGTTGGTGTCGGCGTGGCGGCGGAACCAGATGTTCGCGCGTTCGGCGGTACGGGCGCTGAGCCGGGCGTCGCCGTCGCTGTCGAAGCCGCGGCGGACGATCCCCTGCCCTTCCGGCGTGCAGGCCAGCCACGGATCGAGCGCTCGCCCGCCTGAGCCGCCGAACACGCCGCAATCATTGCCCAACCTGTCATAGTCGCGGCCGTCATAGGCGTAGCGCCCGCCATGGCCGCGATCGTCGTCATAATAAGTGGTGCACGCCGCCATGGAGAGCGCCGTCGCGAAAAGCGCGCCGATCGTTACCTTGCGCATTGCCCATCTCCCACTGCCTGGTGCGATCAACAGTGGGCGGCGCGAAAGGTTTCTCGTTACGGAGCGTTAACCATCTTTTCCGAATGCGGCGTTCGCCAGCGACACGACTTCGGGATCGGCGGGGGGCGGCGTGCGGGCGCAGCTCTCCTCCAGCGCGCTTGCGATCGCGTCCAGGGCGGCGATGCGGGCCGCCTTCTTGTTGTTGCCGTCGATCACCGTCCAGGGCGCCCAGCGGGTGGAGGTGCGCGCCAGCATGTCCTCGGTCGCCTCGAAATAGGCCGGCCGCTGGGCGCGGTTGCGAAAATCCTCCGCCGTGACCTTCCAGCGCTTCCACGGGTCGTCGAGCCGGGCGCGCAGCCGCGCATCCTGGGTCTCGCTGGTGACATGCAGGAACAGCTTGACGATCTGCGTGCCGTCATAGCTTTGCTGGGCTTCGAACTCGTTGATTTCGTCATAGCCGCGGCGCCATTCGGCCTCGGTTGCGAAGCTTTCCACGCGCTCGACCAGCACCCGGCCGTACCAGCTTCGGTCGAACACCGCGACTTCGCCGCGCCCGGGCAGTCGCGTCCAGAAGCGCCACAAGAAGTGCCGGGCCTTTTCCTCGGGGGTCGGCGCCGAGATCGGCCAGACCTTGAAGGCGCGCGGGTCCCAGCCGGAGGTGAGGCGCTGGATCGCGCCCCCTTTGCCGGCCGCGTCCCAGCCTTCGAACAGGATCACAGTGCGGCGCTGATGGACGATGTGGCTGACGAGGATGTGCGACAGGCGCTCCTGGAGAGCCTTGAGGTCCTTGTCATAGTCGCCCTGGTATTTTGCGCCGGATTCGTAATCGGAAAGCGTGATCGTCATCGCGAACTCCAAATCCTCCCCGAGCTTGTCTCGGGGGAGGGAAACCGCACGAAGTGCGGTGGAGGGGCTGGAGCGACGCGCTACGTGCTGCACGCTCGCTTCGCTCACGCCCCGCCAATATGCTTACAGGGTAACCCGCCAAAGTACCACTTTGGCGGGAACCCACGTGGTCCCCCTCCCCCAGCAAGCTGGGGGAGGATTCAATCCGGCGCTACCGTGCTGGTGGGACCGGCCTTCGCCGCGCCGGCCGGTTCCACCACCCGGATGTTTAGCTCCCGCAGCTGCTTGGCGGAGACGCCGCCCGGAGCGCCCATCATCAGGTCCTCGGCGCGCTGGTTCATAGGGAAGAGGACCACTTCGCGGATGTTGGGCTCGCCGGCCAGCAGCATGACGATGCGGTCGATGCCGGGCGCCGAGCCGCCGTGGGGGGGCGCGCCGAACTTGAAGGCGTTGATCATGCCGGAGAATTCGCGGTCGACATCGTCCCTGGAATAGCCGGCGAGCTCGAACGCCTTGTACATGATGTCCGGGCGGTGGTTGCGGATCGCGCCGGAGGAGAGCTCCACGCCGTTGCAGACGATGTCGTACTGGTAGGCAAGGATGTCCAACGGGTCCTTGGTCTCCAGCGCTTCCAGCTCGCCCTGCGGCATCGAGAAGGGGTTGTGGCTGAAGTCGACCTTTTTCGCTTCCTCGTCATATTCGAACATCGGGAAATCGACGATCCAGCAGAAGTCGAAGCGGTTCTCGTCGATCAGGCCGAGCAGCTCGCCCACCCGGGTGCGGGCGGCGCCGGCGAGCTTGGCCGCCTGCCCTTCCTTGCCCGCGGCGAAGAAGATGCCGTCGTCGGGGCCGAGGCCGAGCTCCGCGACCAGCTTGCGGGTGGCTTCCTCGCCATGGTTCTTGGCGATGGGACCACCGAGCTCGCCGTTCTTCTGGGTGATGTAGCCGAGCCCGGCATGGCCTTCGCCGCGCGCCCATTCGTTCATTTCGTCGAAGAACTTGCGGCTCTTCTCGGCAGTGTTCGGCGCGGGAATGGCGCGGACCACATTGCCGCTCTCGACCATCTTGGCGAACAGGCCGAAGCCGGAATCGCGGAAATGGTCGGTGACGTCGCTGATCTCGATGGGGTTGCGAAGGTCCGGCTTGTCGGAGCCGTATTTGAGCATCGCGTCCCGATAAGGGATGCGCGGGAAGCTGCCGGCGGGCGTGACGCCGCGGCCGTTGGCGAACTCCTCGAACACGCCCGCGAGCACCGGCTCGATCGCTTGGAAAACATCTTCCTGGGTCACATAGCTCATCTCGAAATCGAGCTGGTAGAATTCGCCGGGCGAGCGGTCGGCGCGGGCGTCTTCGTCTCGAAAGCAGGGCGCGATCTGGAAATAGCGGTCGAAGCCGGCAACCATGATCAGCTGCTTGAACATCTGCGGCGCCTGGGGGAGCGCGTAGAACTTGCCGGGGTGGACCCGGCTCGGCACCAGATAGTCGCGCGCGCCTTCCGGGGATGAGGCGGTGAGGATCGGCGTCTGGAATTCTGTGAAGCCGCTGTCCACCATGCGGCGGCGGATCGAGCTGATCACGTTGGAGCGAAGCACGATGTTGGCATGGATGCGCTCGCGGCGAAGGTCGAGGTAGCGGTAGCGCAGGCGGATGTCTTCGGGATAATCGGCCTCGCCGGCTACGGGCAGCGGCAACTCCTCGGCGGCGGACTGGACCACGACCTCGCTCGCCACCAGCTCGATCTCGCCGGTGAGGAGGTTCGGGTTCGCCGCGTCCCCGCCGCGCGCCACCACTTCGCCGGTCACCGTCACGACGGACTCGGCGCGCAGATGCTCCAGCATGCGCAGCGGCTCGCTGCCTGCCTTGGCGACGATCTGGGTGATGCCGTAATGGTCGCGCAGATCGACGAACAGCACCCCGCCATGGTCGCGCTTGCGGTGGATCCAGCCCGACAGCCGCACAGTTTCGCCGACATGGGAAGCGCGGAGCTGGCCGCAATTGTGGGTGCGATAGGCGTGCATGGTGGCCGCTTTCGTCAAAATATAAGGAGTGGGAATATGCCGGGCGCTTCGCGGCGCAGCCTCCCTTTGTCAAGCGCGGAGGCCGCCGCTATGGAGCGGCCGATGCACATCCATCCCCTGATTACCGACAGCGAGTCGCTCAAGTCGCTGTGCGACCGCCTTTCCCGCTCCCCCTTCGTTGCCGTGGACACCGAGTTCATGCGCGAGAACAGCTTCTGGCCCGAGCTCTGCCTGATCCAGATCGGCGACGCCGAAGAGGCGGCCGCGATCGATCCCAAGGCGCCTGACCTCGATCTCCAGCCTTTGCTCGACCTCCTCACCGACAATCAGGAGGTGCTCAAGGTCTTCCACGCCGGCGGGCAGGATATCGAGATCATCTACAATCTCACAGGCAAGACGCCCCACCCGCTGTTCGACACCCAGATCGCGGCAATGGCGCTCGGGCTCGGCGAGCAGGTCGGTTACTCCAATCTAGTCGAAAGCCTGCTCGGCAAGAGCCTGGACAAGGGCGCGCGCTTCACCGACTGGGCGCGGCGCCCGCTCGACAAGCGGCAGATCGATTACGCGATCGGCGATGTCACCTATCTTGCCACGCTCTTCCCCAAGATGCTGGAACGGCTGCGGCGCACCTCACGCGGCGACTGGCTGGACGAGGAGATGGAACGGATCGCCGACCCTTCCAACTACGAGAACGACCCGGAACTGGCCTGGAAGCGGGTGCGGGTGTCGAGCCGCAAGCCGGAGGTGCTCGGCCGCCTGAAAGCGCTTGCCGCCTGGCGCGAGGTGGAGGCCAAGGGCAAGAATTTGCCGCGCGGCCGGATCATGAAGGACGAGACGCTGGCCGACATCGCCGGCAACCCGCCGGCCAGCCAGGAGGCCCTGGCGCGGGTGCGCGGGCTTTCCCCGGCCTGGGCGGGCAACGATATCGGCGGGCGGATGATGGCGGCGCTGCAGGGGGCCAGGCCGATGGCCGGAGACGAGCTGCCGGCGCGCGAGGATCGCGGCCCCGGGCTCGGCAAGGAAGGCGCACTGGTCGCCGACCTCCTCAAGCTGCTGCTCAAGATCCGGTCGCGCGAAAGCAATGTCGCATCGAAGCTTATTGCCCGCACCGAGGAGCTGGAAATGCTCGCCGCCGGCAAGCGCGACGGATTGTCGATCCTCCAGGGCTGGCGCTTCGACCAATTCGGCCGCGACGCCCTCGACCTGGTCGAGGGACGGCTTGCCTTCGCGGTGGTGGGCGGAAAGCTCATGATGACGCGCACGGAGATCGGCGCCTAAACGGCCTTCACCTCGATCTGACAGCCGAGCGCGGTGGCGAGGCGCCGGAAGCGGCGGTCCACCGTTTCCCCATAAAGCGCCTCCTCGCCCCTGGGGAGCGCCAACCGCAACACCGCGCCCTTGCGGGTCAGCGCGGTGCGGCTCAGCGCCACCGCCAGGCCGCCGCTGAGGCGCTGGCCCAGCCGCATGGCGATGCCCCACAAATTGGCCCGCTCCAGCTCTTCGGGCGGACACAGTGCGATCACCGCCGGATCGGGCAGCGCCTTGCCGCCGCCGAAATTCGCCCAAAGCGCCTGGGCGATCATCACCCGGCCGCCCGCGTCGACGCCGACCCAATTGCCGTGCAGCGCCATTTCCAAGCCGCGCTCGGCCCGGAAATCAGGATGCGCCTGCCAGGCTACGTCCGCGAGCAGGCAGGCGGCGAGGCGCAGCCGGGCAAGCCGGGGCGGATCGTCGAAGATGGGCGAAATCCAGCGGTCGAGCAGGTCGCCATGCTCGCCGAAGCGGCTGAGACCCCGGCCGGCGTGCCGTGCCGCCTCGTGCAAAGGATCGAGCGCGCGCTGGGCCGGCGAGAGGTCGTGATAGAGAAGGCCCTCGCGGATCCCGAAGCTCGAGACGATCAGCTCGCTGGGCTGCAATTCCTCGGCCACCGCCTCGAGGACGAGCTTGGCGGCCGGCAGGGTCGGGATGCGCGAGGCGGTGAGCGTGGGAATGGTTTTTGGATCGGTCCTGTCGAGCGCCTTGATCATCTTGCGCAATTCGGCCGGCCGGCCGCTCGCTATGCGATATTCGTGGGTGATGGGAAGCGGATAATCGGTGGTGACGATGTCCAGCCGCGCCAGCGCGCGCCACGACCCGCCGACCAGGTAGAAGGGGCGTCCCCGGCCATGCTCGGCAAGCCCGGTGCGCGCCAGGCCGGCACGGAGCACACGGCGCACCTTTTCCTCCGCCTTGCGGCCGGGCTCGCCGATGCGCAGCACGCCGAGCGGCAGGGAAACGCTGCGGCCGACCGCTCCGCCGCCGACCGCGGCAAGCTCGAGGCTGCCGCCGCCAAGATCGCCGACCACGCCGTTTGCCTGCGGGATTCCGGACAAGACGCCCTCCCCGGCGAGCACGCCCTCCAGCTCACCGGAAATCACCTCCGGCTCGAACCCGACGCCGCGAATCTTGTCCAGGAAGGCGCCGCCGTTGACCGCATCGCGGGCCGCTGCGGTGGCGACGACGCGGGTGCGGCGCACCTCCATTTGATCCACCAGCAGCCGGAAGCGGCGCAAGGCAGCGAGCGCCCGGTCCTGGGCCTCATCCGACAGCCGCCCGGTTTCGGCGAGGTCGGCGCCGAGCCCCGCCAGCACCTTTTCGTTGAAGACGATCGAGGGAATACGCAGTGCGCCCGCATACACGACGAGCCGCACCGAGTTCGACCCGATGTCGACGATGGCCAGGGGATCGCTGTCGAGCATCACTCGGTGCGGCGCAGCCGCAGCTTGGGGACCGCTCCGCTGCGCAAGGCGGCGCCGCGGCCGGAGAGCGAGGGGTTGGTCATGAAGTAACGGTGCAGGTTGAAGGGCGGCTCGGCGCCGGGCTCCAGCCGTTCGTAGGAGCCGTCACCGTGCAGGCGCCAGCTCTGCTCGTTGTCGATCAAATTGGCGACCAGCACCTGATCGAGCACCTGGGCATGGACGGTGGGAGTCTCGATCGGCAGCATATATTCGACGCGGCGATCGAAATTGCGCTGCATCCAGTCGGCCGAGCTGATGTAGACCAAGGCCTTGCGGTTGGGCAGCTCGTCGCCATTGCCGAAGCACCAGATGCGGCTGTGTTCGAGGTAGCGCCCGACGATCGACTTGACGCCGATATTCTCCGACAGCCCCTCGATGCCCGGCCTCAGGCAACAGATGCCGCGCACCACGAGCTCGATATCGACGCCGGCCTCGCTGGCGGCATAAAGCCGGTCGATGATCGCGGGGTCGACCAGCGAGTTCATCTTCGCCCAGATCGCCCCGGGCCGGCCTTCGCGAACATGGGCGATTTCGGCATCGATCAGGCGGGTCAGCTCGTCGCGCAGGCCGTGGGGCGACATGGTGAGCCGCTCCAGCGCCTGCGGCTCGACATAGCCGGTGATGTAGTTGAACAATTGCGCCGCATCGCGCCCCAGCCGCGGGTCGGCCGTGAAATAGCTCAAGTCCGTGTAAATGCGCGCGGTCACCGGGTGATAGTTGCCGGTGCCGAAATGGCAGTAGGTGCGGTAGCCCTTCTCCTCGCGGCGCACCACCATCGACACCTTGGCGTGAGTCTTCCAGTCGATAAAGCCGTAGACCACCTGCACGCCCGCCCGCTCCAGCGCATTGGCCCACAGCAGGTTCTGCTCCTCGTCGAAGCGCGCCTTCAATTCCACCACGGCGGTCACCGACTTGCCCGCTTCGGCGGCATCGATCAGCGCGCGGATCACCGGCGACTGGTCGCCCGCGCGGTAGAGGGTCTGCTTGATCGCGACCACATCCGGATCGGCCGCCGCCTGCTTGAGGAATTCGACCACCACCTCGAAACTTTCGTAAGGGTGGTGGATGACGATGTCCTTGGAGCGGATGGCGGCAAAGCAGTCGCCGCCATGCTCCCGGATCCGCTCTGGAAAGCGCGGATCGAAGGGCGGAAACTTGAGGTCCGGCCGATCCTCCTGGACGAGCACCTGGAGGTCGGCGATACCAAGAAAACCGGACGAGGCGGACACCAGGGCGGCGCTCGCATCGACGCCCTCGCGCACCAGCCGCTGGAGATCCTCCGGCATATCCTCCTCGAACTTGAGGCGGATGACCCGGCCGCGGCGGCGACGCTTGATCGCGCTGCGGAAGTAGCGGACGAGGTCCTCCGCTTCTTCCTCCACCTCGATGTCGCTGTCGCGGATGATCCTGAACGCTCCGCCGCCGAGCAGTTCATAGCCGGGGAACAGCGTCGCGATGTGGCGGCGGATCAGGCTTTCGATGGCGATGTACCGGGCCGCCTTGCCGGGGAGCCGCAGGAAGCGCGGCAACGTGCCCGGCACCATCAGCAGCTCGCGGATCGGCTCCCCGTCGGCCAGCCGCAGCAGGTCGAAGATCAGCGAGAAGCCCTTGTTGGGAATGAAGGGGAAAGGGTGGGCCGGATCGATCGCCTGCGGCGTCAGAACCGGAAATATCTGCTCGCGGAACTGAACATCGACCCATGCCGCACATTCCTCGTCGAGGTCATTGCGGCCGACCACCGCCAGCCCCGCCTCCCCGAGCGTCTTGCGAAGATGTTCCCATGCGGCCTGCTGCGCCTCGGCGAGCCGCTCGCTCTCCTGTGCGATCGCCTCGAGCTGCTGGCCGGGCGTCAGGCCGTCGGCGGACGGCTCAACGACGCCGAGCAGTTGCTGGCCCTTGAGGCCGGCGACCCTGACCATGAAGAATTCATCGAGATTGTTGCCGGAGATCGACAGGAAACGCAGCCGCTCGAGCAGTGGATGGGCTTCGTTGCATGCTTCCTCCAGCACCCGCCGATTGAAGGCGAGCCACGATAGCTCCCGGTTGAAGAAGCGCTCGCCCGGCGGCAGCGGCGGCGTCCAATCGTCGCTGGAGGGTGCCTTGGGAGGAGGAACTCGCGCGTGCATCAGCCGGCGGCTCGGGCGCGGCGGATGATCCCTGCTTCGGCCAGCGCGCGCTTGGCCATCGGCACGGTCATCCGCCGGTGATGGGAGAGAAGGGCTTGATCGAGGGCGTCCACGACCATCTGAACGGCGAGATAGCTTCTTTCGATCCGGGGAACGAGATAGTCGGCAACTTCGGGCGGGGCGTGGATGCCGCGGTCCCCCAACAGCTTGACGATGAGGCCGGCGATCAGCCGGTCGTCGGGCGCGCCGATCTCGATCCGCGGCGTCGCCGCCAGGCGCGAGCGCAGATCGGGAAGCGCGACCGCCCATGCCGGCGGCACGGCGTCGGCGATAATCAGCAACGGGCGTCTTTTCTCCTGCGCCTCGTTCCAGGCGTGAAACAGCGCCTCCTCCTCGTGCCGTTCGGCATCGTCGAACAAGCGGCCTCCGGTTTTGCGCACGAAGATGCGGCCAAGCAGGCTGCGTCCGGACTTGCGCGGGCCGGTCAGCAGGGTGGCCATCACCGGCCACGTGGTCCATCGCCGCAGATGTTCAAAGGCAGCCGTGTTGGCGTCGGCGAACAGGAAGTCCTCGTCGCCGTCCGCCACCGGCCAGTTGAGCGGCAGCGCGATCTGGGCCACCTTACCCCCTCCCTACCGGGAAATGCGCAGGGAACTGCCGGAGCCGGAAACAGTCCAGCCCTGCGCTTCAAGCGCGGCGGCGAGCGCGGCGCCATCGCCCATGAAGGTCACGCGCATCGATGAAGTGCCGCCAACGGAAAGGCTGGTGGTCACCGCCGAGGTGACACCGCGTACCCGACTCACCCCCAGTTCGGCGCGGCCGACCGCCGCCTGGTCGGGCGTCGGCACCTGAATGGTGAAGCTCTGCGTGGCGCCGGTCGGTACCGGCCCCGCCTCGACAGGGCCAGTCGGCACGGGAACGCTTGGCGCGCGGGTGGGACGCGGCGGCGGCGGCGGAGCTTCCTCGATGAATTCTTCGATGGGCGGCGGCTCTGGTACGATCAACGACGGGTCGGGACGAAGCAGCCCGGCAGCCAGCGCCCGGGCGTAAATCTCGTCCAGCCGGCGCACGCCTTCATCGAGCAGACGCGGGATCGAAGCGCTGTTGGCCACCCGCAAGGTCACCTGACCGAGCAGAATGTGATCGGGGCCACGGCGGGCGCTGAAGGTGGCGATCGCAGGACCGCCAGGGAAAGACCGGCGCAGCTGCACTTCGGGCGTGACGATGTCGGCCGCGCCATATTGGTCAAGCAGCATCCGCCACCAGCCCCGGCCGACGCGGCGGGTCTGGCCGGCGTTGAGCAGCAATGGGTCGATGCCCGTTCCGGCGGTACGGACATAATCCACCGGGCTGTTGACCGTGCGGAAGCGTGCCCAGGCCTTTTGCCACTCGTTGCGCGATTCGAAGGTCTGGAACGAGCCGCCAGTCACCATCACCGGCACCACCAGCATCGGCGCGGAGCGTTGCACCGGGCCGCTGACGCCGAGCAACCCGCCGGTGCGAGCGCGGTCGAACAACACACCCAGCGTCGCGATGTAGCGATTGGGGCCGATCTGCTCCTGTTCGATGATGATCCCCGAGACCATCGAGTCGAGCGTCGAATCGGGGAGGTTCGGAGCCTCGGCAAGCGGGCGGCCGTTGGTTTTGGCCCACAAAGCCTTCCAGCCGCGCTGCTGCGCCTGGCGCCAGCCTTCGCTGCGCGCCTCGGTTGCGGTCTTGCCCGCGGCGTCCACGGCGACTCCGGTCACTTCAAAGGTACTGGCGCTGTCGACGGGGGGAACGCCCCGGTCGGCGCCTTCCAGCTGCGCGTAGACTGCCCCCCCGGCGGTGAGGGAGGCAAGGACGGCGAGGACGGCGGGAAGGCGGCGCGAAAGCTTCACCGGGGCCTTTTGGCGGCTTGAGCGGGGAAAACCAAGCGCGATGTGGCGCCCCCTGGCGCATCCGCGGCCGCAAAAGCGGTTTCCACTTTTGCCTGAACCGCTCTATGCCGCGCCGCGATGAGCGAGGGCGAGAGCTATACCTACGCCAAAGCGGGCGTTTCCATCGCCGCGGGCAATGCACTGGTGAAGGCGATAGCGCCGCTCGCCAGGTCGACCGCGCGGCCGGGGGCGGACCCCTCGCTGGGCGGTTTCGGCGGCTTCTTCGACTTAAAGGCGGCAGGCTATCGCGACCCGCTGCTGGTGGCGGCGAACGACGGCGTCGGCACCAAGCTGAAGCTGGCGATCGACCACCGCCGGCACGAGGGCGTCGGCGTGGATCTGGTCGCGATGTGCGTCAACGATCTCATCGTCCAGGGGGCCGAGCCGCTCTTCTTTCTCGACTATTTCGCCACCGGCAAGCTCGAGAGCGGTGTCGCGGAAGCGGTGATCGCCTCCATCGCCGAGGGCTGCCGCCAGGCGGGATGCGCGTTGATCGGCGGCGAAACCGCGGAAATGCCGGGCATGTATGCGCCGGGCGATTACGACCTGGCCGGCTTCTGCGTCGGCGCGGTGGAGCGCGACGAGGCGCTGACCGGATCGCGGGTCGAGGCCGGCGACGTGATCCTCGGTCTCGCCTCCTCCGGCATCCATTCCAACGGCTTCTCGCTGGTGCGGCGCCTTGCCGCCGACAAGGGCTGGAAGCTCGACCGGCCGGCCCTGTTCGACCAGGAGGTGCTGCTGATCGAGGCGCTGCTCGCGCCGACGCGTATCTATGTCCGCGCGCTGCTGCCGCTGGTGCGCGGCGGCAAGGTCGCCGCGCTTGCCCATATCACCGGTGGCGGTCTGCTGGAGAACATCCCCCGCGTGCTGCCGGACGGCCTCCACGCGCGGCTCGATGCCGACGCCTGGGCGCAGCCGCGGCTGATGGCGTTCCTTCAGGCGCAGGGGAATATCGAGCCGGAGGAAATGGCGCGCACCTTCAACTGCGGCATCGGCATGGCCCTGGTGGTGCGCGAGGCTGAAGCAAAGGCGGTCGCCGCGGCGGCCGAGGCCGCTGGCGAGACGGTGTTCGCGATCGGCAGGATCGAGGCCGGGCCCAAAGGCTGCACCGTATCCGGCTCCGCCGGCACCTGGTCGGCGCGGCGGGACTGGACGGCTGTTCACCATGGCTGAGCGGGTCAAGGTGGGCGTGCTCCTTTCCGGGCGCGGCACCAACATGATCGCGCTTTCCGAATATAAAAGGCGCGAGGCGCGCTCCTACGATCTTGCGTTCGTCGGTTCCAATGTGCCCGAAGCGCGCGGGCTGGTGGTCGCGCGGCGGCTCGGCGTGCCCATCTGGGCGCAAAGCCACAAGGGAATGGCGCGGGAAGCCTTTGACCAGTTGATCGACTCGGAGTTGCGCCGCCACGGCGTCGAAGTGGTGGCGCTCGCCGGCTATATGCGGCTGCTCTCGGCCGAGTTCATCCGCCGCTGGGAGGGAAGTATCCTCAACATCCACCCATCGCTGCTACCGCTCTACAAGGGCGTCGACACCCACCGCCGCGCCTTGCGGGCCGGGGAGATGTGGGCGGGCTGCTCGGTACACCTCGTCACCGAGGAGCTGGACGGCGGGCCGGTGCTGGCACAGGCGAAGCTGCGTATTCGGGAGCGGGATACGCCGGAAACGCTGGCGGAGCGGGTGCTGGCCGAGGAGCACAAGCTCTACCCGGCGACGCTGGATGCCTTTTGCGCGAGGCTCCGGCCGGGGCATGTGGACATCCTGCCTCCGCGAGCTTGAGGGTAAAGGTGAGCCCCGCTCCCTCTCCCGCTTTCCGCGGGAGAGGGTTGGAGTGAGGGTCTTGCTGAGTCCGCGGTACAGACCCTCACCCTCCCACTCCTCTCCCGCGCGAAGCGGGAGAGGGAGCATTTTCAGCCGACGATTTCTTCGGGTTTGAAGAAGAAGTCGATCTCGATCGCGGCATTTTCGGGGCTGTCCGAACCGTGGACGCTGTTGGCTTCGATCGATTCGGCGAATTCCTTGCGGATCGTGCCGGCATCGGCATTGGCCGGATTGGTGGCGCCCATCACTTCGCGGTTGCGCAGCACGGCACTCTCGCCCTCCAGCACCTGGACGACGACCGGCCCGGAGATCATGAAGGCGACGAGGTCGTTGAAGAACGGCCGCTCGCGATGGACTCCGTAAAAGCCCTCGGCCTGTTCCCGGCTCATCTGGATGCGCCTGGAGGCGACCACGCGCAGGCCCGCTTCCTCGAGCTTGGCGGTAATCGCGCCGGTCAGGTTGCGGCGGGTCGCGTCGGGTTTGATGATCGAGAAAGTGCGTTCGGTCGCCATGGCCGCTAAAGCTCCGTTGATTGGGGTGGAATTGCCGCGGGTCTCTAGGGGCGCAGCCGGCAAAGGGCAAGGCTCAGGGGCCCTGCACCCACTTGCCGTCGACCTGCTTCCAGTAGCGCGGCTCGACCTCCGGCCGGCCCTTGAGCGTGCGCCACAGCGCGCGGGCCCCGTCGAGCCCGTCGTCCCCGAAGAAATAATAAGCGCGCTCGAACTCCAGCGCCTCGTCCCGCCACCGGCCATCGGCAAGCGCGATGTTCCTCGCGCCGTTGAGCGCCAGCGGCTCCGGCGAGAGCAGGATCGGCTGCGCTTCGGCGCGCTCCCGCCCGTGCGGGAGGAAGCTGTCGCGCGAGAATGTCCAGAGTTGCTCGTCGAGCCGGCTCAGCGCCGCCTCGTCCGCCACCACCAGCATCTTCTCGCCCGCAGCCAGCAACGACTGGCAGATGCTGGGCAGCACCCGCTCGAGCGGAGAAGACGCCAGATGGTAGAAGTTTACGATCACGCCTCGTGATTGTCGGCAACGAACCGGTCGAGCAGGGCGACACCGAAGCCGGTCGCACCCTTGTCGTAGAGGTGCGCCGCCTTGTCGGCCCAGACCATTCCGGCGACATCGAGATGGGCCCACTTCACGCCCTGCTCCACGAAGCGTTGCAGGAAGGCGGCCGCGGTGATCGATCCGCCCTCGCGCGGACCGACATTCTTCATGTCGGCAATGGGCGATTCGATCAGCTTGTCGAACGCCGGGGTGAGCGGCATCCGCCAAAGCAGGTCGCCGCTCGCGGCCCCCGCGGCGTCGAGCTTCGCGGCGAGGCCATCGTCGTTGGTGAACATGCCGGCAAATTCATGGCCGAGCGAAATGATCATCGCGCCGGTCAGGGTTGCAAGGTCGACCATGACTTCGGGGCGATACTGGCGCTGCGCCCAGGTCATGGCGTCGGCAAGGACGAGGCGTCCTTCGGCGTCGGTGTTGATGACCTCGATGGTCTGCCCGGACATGCTGGTGACCACGTCGCCCGGGCGCTGGGCGTTGCCGTCGGGCATGTTCTCGGCAAGCACGCAGATGCCGACGACATCGGCCTTGGCCTTGCGGCCGGCCAGCGCCATCATCGCTCCGGCGACGGCGCCGGCGCCGCCCATGTCCCACTTCATCGACTCCATGCCGGCGGCCGGCTTTATCGAGATCCCGCCGGTGTCGAAGGTGATGCCCTTGCCGATCAGCACCACCGGCTTGATGCTGGATCCGCCGCCGCCCTTCCAGCGCATGGCCAGCAGCCGCGGCGGCCGCACGCTGCCCTGGCCGACGCCGAGCAGCGCGCCCATGCCGAGCTCGGCCATCTGAGTCTCGTCGAGGACCTCCATCTCGACCCCGAGCGGCCGGACCCGCTCCCGGCAGCGTTCCACGAAGCTTTGCGGATAAAGGATGTTGGCAGGCTCCGCGACCAGTTCCCGGGCGAACCGGATGCCGTCCAGCAAGGCGGCCTTGCGGCTCCACGCGGCATCGCCGCCGTCCGCCCCGACGATCACGATTTCTTCCAGAGTCGGCTTCTGCTTGGTGGAAAGCTTGGTGCGATACTGGTCGAAACGCCAGGCCCGCGCCGCCGCGCCGAAGCCGATCCGGGCCGCCGCCTCGCCATCGAGGCCATGGCCGCTGACATCGATCACCAGCCGGGTCTCACCGGAGGTGAGCAGACGACCCACCAAAGTGCCGCCGACCCGCTCGTAAAGTGCGTCGTCGCCGGGATTGCCGCCAAGGCCGATCAGCAGCACCCGGCGTGCGACCGCGCCCTCATCGATGAACAGTTCGGCGACCGACCCCGCCTCCCGCTCGAAACGCTGCGCTTCGGCTGCCCGGACAACCAGACCGCGCGCCGTGTCCGGCAGGGTCGACAGGCGCTCGTTCAGCATGTCGTCACTGGAAACGGGGATGGCGAGAGCGAAAGCTCCGGTCGGGCGCTGGCTGGCAAAGCTGATCTTCAAAGTCTCACTCCTGTTCGGTGGCGCGGGCCTGGACGGCGCAGCCATGGATCGGCGACACCTCTAGGCAAACGCCCCACCCCTTGCCAAGGGTGCGCCCTCCCCGCCCTTTCCTTGTCGCAGCGCCATTGCCCCGCCGCCGATGCGGTGCAATAGGCCGAGAAGGTCGCGCACGGCTTCTTTGCGGCGGGGAAATTGAAGACACTCAACCTTATCTGCCTGACGGCTCTGCCCCTGTTGCTGTGCGCGCCGGTCGCCGCGGCGGCGCAGGAAGCGGCCGCGCAGGAGGCGCCGCCCGCCATCTCGGCAGGCGGCGAGGAGGACTCGCGCGAAGTCGCCTTCAGCGCGGGCCGACTGGAATATGATACGGAAAACGAGATCGTCACCGCTTTGGGCGATGTCAGGGCCAATTCCGAAGGCAACAACCTGCGCGCGGACCGGATCGTGTGGAACCGCACCACCGATGAAATCAAAGCGGAGGGCAATGTCCGCCTGGTGCGCCCGGAAGGCGATGTTGTTTATTCCGAAAGCGTCGTCCTCACCGACGCGATGCGCGACGCCGTTGCCGAAAATCTCCTCCTCGTGCTGGAAGATGGCGGCCGGCTCGCCGCGACCCGGGCCGAGCGCAAGGACGGCTACACCACTCTCTACCGCGCCGCCTACAGCCCCTGTGCCGTGACGAATGAGGACGGCTGCCCCAAGGACCCGACCTGGCAGATCACCGCGGTGCGAGTCATCCACGACCCGTTCCGCAACCGCATCCGCTACGAAGGCGCCGGGTTGAGCGTGTTCGGCACGCGGCTGATCGGCCTGCCGTGGCTTTCCCACCCGGACGGCAGCGGCGGCGGCGGCAGCGGGCTTCTCGTCCCTGACGTGCGGTTCAGCCAGAGCAACGGGCTCGAAGTGTCGGTGCCTTATTACTTGCGGCTCGGCCCCGACCGCGACGCCACCATCACCCCGCACCTCTACTCCCAGGTGCTGCCGATGCTGGAAGGGCGCTACCGCCAGGTGGTGGACCGCGGTGCGTTCCAGGTGGCGGGCTATCTGACCCATAGCTCGCGCCTGCCGCTTGACGCATTCAACAGCACCCGCCAGCGCGGCCTGCGCGCCTATCTTGAAGGCAATGGCAAGATCCAGCTGGACCCGCTGTGGAGCGTTACGGCGTCGGCGCGGTATGTGATGGATCGTACCTTCCTGCGCCGTTACGACATCTCCCGGGACACCCGCCTGCGCTCGCTGGTCAATGCCGAGCGGATCAATGACAACAGCTACATCTCGATCGCCGGCTGGGCTTTTCAGGGACTGCGCATCACCGATGTAAACGGGCAGCAGCCGGTCGTTCTTCCCGCGATCGATGCGCGCTTCCGCATCGACGATCCGGTCTGGGACGGCAAGATCGAGCTCCAGGCCAACAGCCTCGCCATCTTGCGCACCGCCGGACAGGATACCCAGCGCGCATTCGCCTCGGCACGCTGGGACCGGCGCAGCATCACCGCCCTGGGCCAGGAGCTGCTGCTCACCGCTTATGCGCGCGGCGACATCTACCACAGCTCCGACAACCAGCTCACTGAGACGCTGATCTACCGGGGCGTCGGGGGCTGGCAGGCACGCGGCATCGCCGCCGCGGCGGCAGAGATACGCTGGCCGCTCATTGGGCCGTTCATGGGCGGCACGCAGCGGCTCACCCCGCGCCTCCAGCTGGTCGCCTCGCCGCCTGCCCGCAACCTCGCCATCCCCAACGAGGATGCACGGTCCGTCGATCTTGAGGATTCGAACCTGTTCGCGCTTAACCGCTTCCCAGGCTACGACCGCTGGGAGGATGGGGTGCGTGCCACCTACGGAGTCGACTGGGGTGTCGACCTGCCTGGCGTAAGCGGCCGCACCACGGTGGGCCAAAGCTTTCGCCTCAGCCAGAAGCCGGCGATCTTCCCGCCGGGCACCGGCCTGTCCGATCGTTTCTCCGATTTCGTCGGCCGCACCAATCTGAAGATCGGCCACCGCCTCAGCCTGGTGCACCGCTTCCGCCTCGACAAGGACGATCTGGAGGTGCGCCGCAACGAGATCGACGCGGTGATCGGCGGCCACCAGACCTACGCCACCATCGGCTATCTGCGCCTCAACCGCGATATCGATCCCGCGATCGAGGATCTGCGCGATCGCGAGGAGCTCCGGGTCGGCGGCCGCGCCAAGTTCGCCCGCTACTGGTCGGTGTTCGGCTCGGCGATCATCGACCTGACCGACCGCGAGGAAGATCCGCTCAGCCGGGCCGACGGATATGAGCCGATCCGCCACCGCATCGGGGTTGGCTATGACGACGATTGCATCGAAATCGGAGTGACCTGGCGGCGCGATTATGACACGACCGGGGACTTCCGCCGCGGCAACACCTTCCTGTTCCGGGTGGCGCTCAAGAACCTGGGGCGCTAAAGACGGCGTCAAGCTGCGGTTCAGCAAGCCATTGGCATGCGCAATAGCCTGCTTTTACTGGAGGAATGATGAAGCTCGGAACATTTCAGAGGGCGGCTTTCGTACTGACCGGGACGCTGGCCGCCGCGGCCGCCGTTGCGCAGACGGGCGGCCAGGCCGGGACACAGTCCGGCCTCAGCATTCCGCAGAACCCGCTTTTCCTCGGCAATGACGATCCCTCGGTTCGCAAGGCCACGGCGATCGTCAACGGCAACGTCATCACCGGCACCGATGTCGATCATCGCGTTGCCCTTATCCGTCTCGCCAACGGCGGCAGCATCCCGCCCGAGGAGGAGCCGCGGCTGCGCCAGCAGGTGCTGCGCAACCTGGTGGACGAGACGCTGCAGATCCAGGCGGCCGAGGCCGAAGACATCAAGATCGAACAGCGCGAGCTTGACCAATATTTCAGCCGCTATGCCCAGAATTTCAAGCAGACGCCGCAGCAATTCGCCGCGTTCCTGCGCGCGGCCGGATCATCCGACGCCTCCATCAAGCGCCAGATCCACGGCGAGATCGCCTGGAGCCGGCTCCAGCGCCGCCGTATCGAGCCGTTCGTGAACGTCTCCGAAGAAGAAGTGCAATCGGTCATCGCGCGGCTCAACGCCGCCCGCGGCAGCCAGGAATATCGCATTTCCGAAATCTTCATTTCGGCGACTCCGGAAACCGCCGCCGAAGCACGCGCCAATGCCGACCGGATCGTTCAGCAGCTGCGCGCCGGCGCCTCTTTCCCCGCTTATGCCCGCCAGTTTTCCGAAGCGTCCACAGCCGCGGTCGGCGGCGACCTCGAATATGTCCGCGCCGAGCAATTGCCCGATGCGCTTGCCGCAGCCGTTTCGCAGCTTCCCGTAGGTTCGGTCAGCGCTCCCATTGCCGTGCCCGGCGGCTATTCGATCATCGCCGTGACCGATACCCGCAAGGTGCTGACCGCGGATCCACGCGACGCGGTTTTGAGCCTGAAACAGATGTCGCTGCTGTTCGCGCCGGGAACGCCGCGCGCCACGATGGAAAGCCGTGCCCAACAGCTCGTTCGGGCTGGCCAGAACATGGGCGGCTGCGGCCGCGCCGAGGAAGCGGCCGCGGCGATCGGAGCCGAAGTGGTATCGAACGACCAGCTGCGGGTTCGCGAACTTCCGCCGGCGCTTCAGCAGAGCCTGCTTGCGCTCGGCGTCGGCCAAGCGACCGCACCCTTTGGGGCCGAAGACCGGGTCAGCATCCTTGTTCTGTGCGGCCGCGACGATCCCGCCGCGGTTGCCGAGGTTTCGCGCGACCAGGTCCACGACCAATTGGCCGAAAGCCGCGTCAACCTGCGCGCCCGCCGCTACCTGCGCGATCTTCGCCGCGACGCCGTCGTCGACTATCGCTGAGCCGATGCAGCCACTAGCCGTCGCTTTGGGCGATCCCGCAGGGATAGGGCCCGAAGTGACGGCCAAGGCGTGGGAAAGGCGGGAGGCGGAAGGCCTGTCGCCTTTTTTCGCGGTAGGCTCCCCCGAATCGGTCGCGGCGGTCTGGAAGGGTCCAGTCGCGATCGTCGAAGGACCCGATGAGGCCGCACAGGCCTTTGCCACTGCGCTGCCGCTGATCCGGGTTCCCGGCGGCTGCGACACAACGCCCGGCCACCCGACCCTCGAAGGCGCCCGCAATGCGCTCGATGCCCTGGAGCTGGCGGTCGGCCTGACCCGCTCCGGCGCCGCTTGCGCGATCGTCACCGGCCCGGTCTCCAAGGCGCAGCTCTATGCGGTCGGCTTCGTGCATCCGGGCCAGACCGAGTTCGTCGCCGAGCGCTGTGGCGTCGCGGCGGACATGGTGGCGATGATGCTGGCCGGGCCGAGCCTGCGAACCGTGCCCGTCACAACCCACATCGCCCTCAAGGATGTGCCCCAAGCGGTCACCACCGAGCTTATCGTGGCGCGCGGACGCACCACCATCCGGGGCCTGCGCCGCCTGTTCGGCATCGCCCGGCCGCGCATCGCGGTTGCCGGTCTCAACCCCCATGCCGGCGAGGACGGGGCACTCGGCCGCGAGGAGCTCGAGATCGTCATCCCCGCGGTGGAGCGGCTCCGCGAAGAAGATGCCGACATCGTCGGGCCGCTCGCCGCCGATACCATGTTCCACGCCCGCATGCGGCAAACCTACGATGCAGCCCTGTGCCTTTATCACGACCAGGCGCTGGTGCCGCTCAAGACGCTGCACTTCGATGAAGGCGTCAATATCACGCTGGGCCTGCCGATCGTTCGGACCTCGCCCGACCATGGCACCGCCTTCGGCATTGCCGGCCGGAACAAGGCGGAGGCCGGAGCGATGATCGCAGCCTTGGGACTCGCGGCGAACTGCGCCCGGCGCCTCTCCCTGGCGTGAAGCCGTTACCGCCGCTGCGCGAGGTGATCCGCGCCCATGGCCTGACCGCCTCCAAGGCGCTCGGCCAGAATTTCCTGCTCGACGAGAATCTGCTCGACCGGATCGCGGCCGTACCCGGCGATCTGCAGGGCGGCCGCGCCTATGAGGTCGGTCCGGGACCCGGCGGCCTGACTCGCGCCCTGCTGCGCGCTGGGGCCGAGGTGGTGGCGGTGGAGCGCGACCGGCGCTGCCTTCCCGCACTGGCCGAGATCAACGACGCCGCCGATGGCCGGCTTCGCGTGATCGAGGCCGACGCGCTGGCCATAGACGAGGCGGCCGAGGCCGGCCTGGGCGCCCACATCGTCTCCAACCTCCCCTACAATGTCGGCACCGCCTTGCTGGTGCGCTGGATGGGCGGCGAAGCTTGGCCGCCCTTCTGGGCTTCGCTGACCTTGATGTTCCAGCTCGAGGTCGCCGAGCGGATCGTCGCCCGTCCGGACACGTCGGCATATGGTCGGCTTGCCGTGCTTGCCCAGTGGCGCAGCGCCGCCCGGATCGCGCTAAAGGTCCACCGCTCCGCGTTCGTGCCGCCGCCCAAGGTGATGTCGGCGGTGGTGCACATCGTGCCCGAAGACGCGCCGGCCGGCGTGCGCGCGGCGACGCTGGAGGCGCTCACCGGTGCCGCGTTCGGCCAGCGCCGCAAGATGCTGCGCCAAAGCCTCAAGGGTCTGCCCGGCGCACTGGAGGCGCTTGAAGCGGCCGGCATCGACTCGCAGCGGCGAGCCGAGACGCTTTCGGTGGCCGAGTTCGTCGATGTCGCGCGCAGGATGGGCGGCTGACCGAAGCCTTCGCCTGCTTCTGGGAAAGAGAGGCCTAGTTCGCCTTGGGCGCCGGCGGAACGGCGCTGGCGGGAGCCTGGGCGGTAAGCACCTCGGGCGGCGGCCCCTTAGCGATAACCGCGGCAAGCGTGTTCGCCTGCGGACAGGGGTTGGCGCACAGGCTCTTTACGCGCTCCAGATTGCGCCGGGCGCGCTCAACCGCGCCGCGCTGCACCAGAGCCTCGCCCTGGCCGGTAATGGCGTTCACATCGTTGGGCTCGAGCTTGAGCGCCTCGTTGTAGAAGCCGATCGCCTTGCCGGGCAGTTTCTGGCTCTGCGCGACCCGCGCCAGGCCGATATAGGCCTGACGGTTGCGCGGATCCACGGCGAGCGCCGTTTCCAGCAGATCGGTCGCTTCCTGATATTTGGCGGCGCCGTGAAGCGCCTGCGCTTCCTGGGTGAGCGCCACCGAGCGCGCATCGACCTGATCGTCGGGCTTTTGCCCGTGTCCGGCGCTCGCCATGGTCGCCAGCGCGAGTGCCACGGAGAGGGCGATAGGGGTGAGGCGCATCAATAACTCCATAACCGGGCCGTGCGGGAGGCTAGCATGGCGCCCGCCACCGCGCGACGAAAAAGCCGTCCGTGCCGTCGTGGGCCGGGGTAAGCAATCGCCCCTGCCCCGCCTCACGCCCCGCAACCATCGCAAGCGGTTCCGGAACCAGCGATGAACGCTTGCCAAAGGCGCGCGCCTGGTCCCGCCCCTCCTGCGCCAGCACCGAGCAGACGGCGTAGACCAGACTCCCGCCCGGCCGCAGCAGTTCCGCCGCGACGTCGAGGATTTGCGCCTGGAGGTTCAGGAGGCGCGACAGGCGATCCGGAGTAAGCCGCCAGCGCGTTTCCGGATTGCGCCGCCAGGTGCCGGTGCCCGAGCAGGGCGCGTCGACCAGCACGATGTCGGCGCGCCCGCCAATGTCGGCAAGCGCGTCGAGTTCGCGTTTGGGGTCGATCAGCCGCGGCTCGACGATCCGCACCCCTGCCCGCTCCAGCCGCGGGGGCATCTGGGACAGGCGCCTGCGATCGGTGTCGCACGCAACCAGGCGCCCGCTGTTACCCATCTCGGCGGCAAGGGCGAGGGTCTTTCCTCCAGCCCCGGCGCACAGATCGACAACCAGTGCGCCCGCCGGAGCCTGGCAGGCGAGCGCAAGCAACTGGCTGCCCTCATCCTGAACTTCGACCAGGCCGGCACGCCACGCCTCGCTCTCCTCCACCCGAGTGCCTTCGGGCAGGCGCAGGCCAAGCGGGGACAAAGGCGATGGAGAGGCATCGGGAAACGCAGCCAGCGCCTCGTCGCGGGTGCCCTTCAGCCGATTGACCCTGAGATCGAGCGGGGCGCGGGTGAGCAACGCCTCCACCTCGGCCTGGTCGAGCAGCGGATCGAAGCGGTCGCGCAGCCATTGCGGCGCCGGCGCCCAGGGCGAGGGCTTGTCGTCCGGCGCGACCGGGGCCGGGCCGTGGGCGGAGCCGTCGAACAGCGCCAGTATCTCGGAATCCTGCTGCGCCAGGCCGAGCATGGCGGCGCGGCCGGAGGCGGGCCGCTCACCGGTGCGGCGGATGGCGCGGTAGACCAGCTCGCGGACCGCGCGGCGGTCCTTGGAACCGGCATAACGCCGCGTCTTGAACCAGCGCGCGATCAGCGTGTCGGCCGCGGCGCCGCTTTCGCGGGCGGCGGCGGCGATTTCGTCGAGCAGCTCGATCGCTGCCTGCACCCGTGCGGCGGGGGTCATCCGCGGGTCGGGTAGTTGGGCGCCTCGCGCGTGATCGATACGTCGTGGACATGGCTTTCGCGAAGGCCCGCATTGGTGATCCGCACGAAGCGGGCGCGTCGCCGCAATTCCTCAAGCGTCTGCGAGCCGGTATAGCCCATCGCCGCCTTTACCCCGCCGACGAGCTGGTGGATCACCTCGCGGGCATGGCCCTTGAACGGGACCTGGCCTTCGATGCCTTCGGGAACCAGCTTGAGCTGGTCGGTGATGTCCTGCTGGAAATACCGATCGGCGGAGCCGCGCGCCATCGCACCGACCGAGCCCATGCCCCGATAGGATTTGAACGCCCGGCCCTGGTAAAGGAAGGTCTCGCCCGGCGCTTCCTCGGTGCCGGCGAGAAGCGATCCGACCATCACCGCGGACGCGCCGGCGGCCAGCGCCTTGGCGATATCGCCGCTGGTTCTGAGGCCGCCGTCGCCGATGACCGGCACGCCGCTCTTCGCCGCTTCCTCCGCCGCGTCCATGATGGCGGTAACCTGCGGCACCCCCACGCCGGCCACGATCCGGGTGGTGCAGATCGAGCCGGGGCCGATCCCCACCTTGATCGCATCCGCGCCGGCGTCGATCAGCGCGCGCGTCGCCTCGGCGGTGGCGACATTGCCGGCCACCACCTGCACGGCGTTGGACAGCTTCTTCACCCGCTGGACCGCGGCGGCGACGTCGCGATTATGGCCATGGGCGGTGTCGATCACGATCAGATCGCATTCGGCATCCACCAGCGCCTCGCTGCGCGCAAAGCCGTTGTCGCCGACGGTGGTCGCCGCCGCCACGCGCAGGCGCCCCGTTGCGTCCTTGGTGGCATCGGGATAGGTAACGGCCTTTTCCATGTCCTTGACGGTGATGAGGCCGACGCAGCGCCGCTCCTCATCCACCACCAGCAGTTTTTCGATCCGGTGCTGGTGGAGCTGCCGGCGTGCTTCCTCCTGGCTGACGCCGGGGCGCACCGTGACGAGATTGTCCCTGGTCATCAGCTCGGACACCGGCTGGGCCGGGTTCTCGGCGAAGCGCACATCGCGGTTGGTGAGGATGCCCACCAGCCGCTTGCCGGAATCGATCACCGGAATTCCCGAAATACGATACCGCTTCATCAGCTCGAGCGCGTCCGCCAGCGTCTGGTCCGCCGTCATGGTGATGGGATTGACCACCATGCCGCTTTCGAAGCGCTTCACGGCCCGCACCGCCGCCGCCTGCTCCTCGGGCTCCATGTTGCGGTGGAGGACGCCGAGGCCGCCCAGTTGCGCCATGACGATGGCCAGGTCGGCCTCCGTCACCGTGTCCATGGCGGCGGAGAGGATGGGGATGTTGAGCGCGATCTCGCGGGTCAGGCGGGTGCGGGTGTCGGCCTGGCTCGGCAAAACGCTCGATTCCGCCGGCTGGAGGAGGACATCGTCGAAGGTGAGGCCGAGGCGGATGTCCATCAGATCCTCTCCAGGAGCGCGCGGGCGGTGCGGGGAAGCGGGAGCGGCGCGCACCGGGCCGGCGGCAGGCGATGCGGCGGCGCGGCAGTGAATGTGCGAACCATTGCGCCGCTTAGTCGAGCGGTACGGCGGCTTGCAACCCTCAGCCGCCGGTTCGCGCGATAAGCCGACGCGCCGCATCGACGTGCATTGCCTCGATCATCCGCCCTTCGAAGCGCTCGGCGCCGCCGGTTGCCGCCGCGACCAGTCGCCGCGCGGCCTCCACTTCTTCCGGGGACGGGCCGAAAATGCGGTTGGCGGCCTCGATCTGGTTGGGGTGGATCAGCGTCTTGCCGTCATAGCCGAAGCCGCGGCCCTCGCGGCATTCCGCCTCCAGCCCGCCCTGGTCCTCCAGGCGGTTGTAGACGCCGTCAAAGGCGGCGACGGCGGCCGCCCGCGCCGCCAGCACCACCGTTTGCAGCGCCACGAGCAAGCCTTCCCGCCCGGCGCCGGGCGGCAGGCCAAGGTCTGCGGCAAGATCGTTGGTGCCGGCGATCAGCCCCGCCGACAGCGGCGCTATGGCGCGCGCCTCGTGGACGCCCGCGGCGGTCTCGATCATCGCCAGCACCGGCTTGGCCGACCGTACGGCCACCGCCTCCATCTCAGCGGCGGACTGGACCTTGGGCAGGATCGCGAAATCGGCCGCGCTTTGCGACACCGCCGCGAGATCGGCCTCGTGCCAGGGGTCGCCAAGCTTGTTCACGCGAATGGCGACCGGACGGCCGCCGAAACCCTCCGCCGCCGCCGCCACCGCGGCCGCCCGCGCCGCCGCCTTCTCCTCCGGCTTCACCGCGTCTTCGAGGTCGAGGAAGATCATGTCGGCCGCCAGCCCCCGGGCCTTGTCGATCGCGCGCGGGTTGGAGGCGGGAAGAAAGAGCAGGGAGCGGCAGAGGCGCAGGTCGTGGGTCATGCGGATTTGTCCGATTTCGCTTGGAAGGGCCACGCCTTCAATCCATTATGCCGCAGGTTCGCAAGGGAGCATCGGGCGACATGATCACCACCATCATCATAGCTCTGGCCTTGCTGGTCGTGCTGTTCCTGTTCTCGGGTATCAAGATCGTTCGCCAAGGCTATCATTATACGGTGGAATATTTCGGCCGTTTCACAGAAGTCGCGCGTCCGGGCTTCAATTACTACCTGCCATTCTTCTACCGTGTCGGCCGCAAGGTGAACATGATGGAGCAGGTACTCGACATTCCGGGGCAGGAGATCATCACCAAGGACAACGCCATGGTGTCCACCGACGGCGTGGTGTTCTTCCAGGTGCTGGACGCCGCCAAGGCCGCCTATGAAGTCTCCGACCTTTATGTCGCGATCATGCAGCTTACCACCACCAACCTGCGCACCGTGATGGGCTCGATGGACCTCGACGAGACGCTGTCCAAGCGCGACGAGATCAATGCCCGGCTCCTGGTGGTGGTGGATCAGGCGACGGAGAGCTGGGGCGTCAAGATCACCCGGGTCGAGATCAAGGACATCCGCCCGCCCGCCGATATCGTCAACGCCATGGGCCGGCAGATGAAGGCGGAGCGCGAGAAGCGCGCCGTGATCCTCGAGGCCGAAGGCAGCCGCGCCTCCGCCATCCTCCGCGCCGAGGGCGAGAAGCAGGGCCAGATCCTGGAATCCGAGGGCCGCCGCGAGGCCGCCTTCCGCGACGCCGAAGCGCGGGAGCGTGGCGCCGAAGCCGAAGCCCGGGCGACCCAGGTCGTCTCCGACGCCATCGCCGGCGGGAATACGCAGGCAATCAACTATTTCATCGCGCAAAAATATGTCGAAGCGATCAGCGGCTTTGCCACCTCGCCCAACGCCAAGACCATTCTCTTCCCGGTGGAGGCGACTCAGTTGATCGGCACATTGGGCGGCATCGGCGAACTCGCCAGGGATGCCTTGTCCGGCGGGTCCGGCGGGCAAGGCGGAGGTGGCAGCGGCAACAATCCGCCCCCGGCACGGCGTGGACCCTTCGAGGGCGGTGGGCGCGGCGAATGAACCTGGACTCCATCGACGCCCATTGGCTGTGGCTGCTCGGCGCGATCCTGCTCGCACTCTTCGAGTTGGCCGCGCCGGGCGTCTACCTGGTCTGGTTCGCGGCGGCGGCGGCGGCGACCGGCCTCCTCACCCTGGCGGTCGGCCTCGATGTCGCCTTCCAATTCGCCCTTTTCTCCTTGCTGTCGATCGCCGCCGTCTATGGCGGCCGCCGGATCTACGATCTCAACCCCAAGCCGACTAGCGATCCGCTGCTCAACGACCGGATGGCGCGGCTGCGCGGCGAAACGCTGGTGCTCGCCGGCGACATCGAGAATGGCCGCGGCCGTGTCCGGGTCGGCGACAGCGTCTGGACCTGCAAGGGACCCGATCTTTCCGCTGGCACCCGCGTGCGGGTGACCGGCGCCGACGGCCAATGCCTGATCGTTGAACGCGCCGAGCCGGCGGCGCTGCCGGCCGCCGACCCGGCCTGAAGGCAGGCAGGCCAGGCAAAGCGCCAGAAGCGGAAGCCGCCTGTTGGCCGCGCCCGTCGCCAGCCCTAGTCGTCGTCGCGCTGGCGGTTCGAGCGCTGGTAGAAGAAAGCGCCCGCGGCCGCGGCAATGCCGGCTGCAGCCGCGCCAAGCCCGATGTTGCGCCAGCTGAACAGGCTCTGCTCGCCCAATGGGCTGCCATCGGCTTCTTCCTCAAGCAACGCCGCATTGTTGCCATTGGCCGAAAGCCGCACCTTGCCGTCATCTACGGCGGCGACGAGGCCGGCCGAAATATAATGGTGATGGCTGGCGTGCGAGCCGCTGTCCGGCTTAGTAAGCTTGAGGCGATTACCCTCCACCTTGTCGACGGTACCGACATGAACACCGTCGGCGCCCACCACTTCCATATGTTCGCGGACCTGGCTGAGATCGGCCATCTTCTTTCCTCCTGCTGTTGAAAGCTTGTTACGGCTTCAACCTATGAGGGCACCGAATGGATGCAGTTTAGGCAGCGGCAATCGATCGCCGCCGACACCGGCCTTGAATTTTGCTCCGGTTTGGCCGACTTGGCTGCTCAATCCCCGAATTCCTGAGAAGAAACGATGAAACGGCGTCCCCTCCTGTCTTACTCCACCAAGCACCACCTCAAGCGCACATTGATCGGAACCGACTGGCTGTTTCTCGCCGCGATCATCGGCTTCATCGGCTTTGTGGTGGCGATAATCTGGTTCTTCTAGGCGTCTGATGCCGGCTCAAGGGGCGCTGGCGCATCGCTGCACCGGCCGCGATTGCCCAGGGATGACGCCCCTGCTCGGCGGCGACGGTGGCGACTCGCGGCGCCTCCGCCAGAACGATCGCCAGCCCGCCGGTGCGCGACAGCAGGTTTCGGTCTGCCTTGAGCCATCGCGGCGAACAGGCGCGCGGCAGCCAGCGGTCCGACACGGCGATGTCAACCGCCGCGCAGGCCCGGATCAGCTCGCCTTCCGGAACCAGCCGCTCCGAACGCGTGGCGAGGAGGCGTAGGGTATTGCTGCCGCGCTCCACGTCGGCAAAGCACAGATCCGGGCTGCATGAGGCGGTGGGAAGGTTCTCCAAATCGAGCGGCACCGGCGCCAGTCCGCTGGTTTCGTGCAGCATATCGCGCACATAATCGCCTGCGCGCGGGCGGAGAAAGGCCAGGCCTTCGTCCGTGCGCAAGGCGAGGTGCCGCCCGTCGCCGGTGATGAGCAGGTCCGGCACCGGCGTTGCCAGCGCCCACAGCGCGCCCGCGGCGGCGGGTGCCAGCCCCCACAGGCGCCAGCGCGTACGCCAAAGGCACAGCCACAACCCGCCTGCGATCACCAAGGCAAAAGCCCCGCGCGGCATCGCGGGAAGAAGAGCGACCGAGCCCGGGCTGTCCGCCACGGCGTGGGCGAGCCAGAGCAGGAATGACAGGGTTTGACCCGCCACCCACCAGAAGGGCGCCCCCAGCCCGACAGAATCGAACAACAAGGCAAGCGCCTCGGCCGGCATGATTACAAAGGTGGTGAGCGGGATGGCAACGATGTTGGCCAAAGCCCCGTAGAGCCCGGTCTGGTGGAAGTGGAACAAGGCGATGGGGATGAGCGCCGCCTCGACGGCAAGGCCGGTCAGGACCAGGGCGAGCAGAAACCGTCCGAGCTTCGCGGGTCCCGCCTCGTCCCGCCGCTCGAGCAGTCGGCGGATGCGCGGGTGATCGTGAAGGACGACGATCGCAACGATGGCGGCGAAACTCATCTGAAACGAGGGCCCCGCGACTGTCTCGGGCCAGAGCAGCATCACCACCAAGGCGCCGACGGCCACCAGACGCAGGGTGAGCGCGTCGCGGCCCAGCGCAATGCCGAGCAGGACGAGGATGGAGGCGATGCAGGCACGGACCGTCGGGACCTCGGCGCCGGTCAACAAAGTATAAGCGATACCGGCGGCCGCGCCCAAGCCAGCGGCCCAGACGACCAGCCGGAAGCGGAGCGCCAGCGCCGGGCTGAGCGCCAGCAGCTTGAGGCTGATCAGCATCACCGCACCCACCACCGCGGTTAAATGCAGGCCGGAAACGGAAAGCAGGTGAGCAAGGCCGGAACGGCGCATCGCTTCGGCATCTTCCTCCGGAATTCCGGCCTGGTCGCCGGTGGCGAGCGCGGAGGCGACGCCGCCCTCCCCGCCCGGAAGCTGCGCCCGCACATGGTCGGCCAGGCGCTGGCGGACCGCGGCCACGCGGGCGCTCCAGCCCGTCTCGCGTGGAGGCGCAATCACCGTTGCATCCAGTGCCCGGCCGGTGGCGCCGATCCCCTGGAACCAGGCGGCGCGGGCGAAATCATAGGCGCCCGGCACCGCTGGCTGCGCCGGAGGCATCAGCCAGGCGCGCAGCTGCACGGTTGCTCCGGCGGCCAGGCCCGGCACCGGCTTGTTCTCGTCGATGTTGATCCGGATCCGGCTCGGCAACGACGCATCGCGCGGCCGCACCACGATCCGCACCGCCTGGCGCGCCGGCAGGCGCTGCAGGGTTTCCACCTCCGCCGCAAAGGTGGCGAGCCGCTCATGGCCAAGCACGGGAGCGGCGACTCGCTCCGCCTTCCACCAGATATTGCCGCAGCCGATCATGGTCGCGAGGCAGAAGATCGCGACACCCCTGCCCCACCGCGTGTCCGGCCCCAGCGCCAGCGACGCCGCCCCAAGCGCGGCGGCCAACAGCAGCAAGGCCGTCCAGCCATTCCGGTCGGGCAGCCAGAACCACAGCGCGATGCCGAGCCCCACGCCGACCGGCACCCAGAGCGGCAATTGGTCGCGCTCGGTGTCCGCGATCGCCTCGAGCCGTGCTCCGAGCCTCCCCAACCGTCCGCGAAGCGCCGCGGCCAAGACTCTTGGTGGCGGCTCCTCCGCTATGCTAGGGGCGCTTGCCTTACCGGCGGTCATCGAACCGCATCCTTGGAGAAACGGCGCTTGAGCGCAATCCCATCATCGCAAGGGGTCGTTACCCGCTTCGCGCCCTCGCCCACTGGTTTCCTGCACATTGGCGGCGCCCGCACTGCCTTGTTCAACTGGCTTTTCGCCCGGCACCACGGCGGCAAGTTCCTGCTGCGTATCGAGGATACCGACAAGGCACGCTCCACCCAGGCGGCGATCGATGCGATCCTGGAAGGGATGCGCTGGCTCGATCTCGACTGGGACGGCGAGGAATATTATCAATCCCGCTTCGCCTCCCGCCATGCCGAGGTGGCGCACCAGTTGCTGGAGCGCGGTCACGCCTACAAATGCTACATGACCGCCGAGGAGATCGCCGCCGGACGCGAGCGTGCACAGGCGGAGCGCCGGCCATACCGGGTGGAAAGCATGTGGCGCGACTGCTCGGACGCACCGCCCTCTCCTGACGCCCCTTATGTCGTGCGCCTCAGGGCCCCGCGAGAGGGTGAGACCGCGATCGAGGACCAGGTGCAGGGGCGCGTGGTGGTTCAGAATGCCGAGCTGGACGACATGGTCCTGCTCCGCTCGGACGGCACGCCGACCTATATGCTCGCCGTCGTGGTCGACGATCACGACATGGGCGTGACGCATGTCGTCCGTGGCGACGACCATCTCAACAACGCCTTCCGCCAGCTCGGCATCGTCAAGGCGATGGGGTGGCCGGAACCGATCTACGCGCACGTGCCGCTGATCCACGGCTCCGACGGCGCCAAGATGTCAAAGCGCCACGGTGCAACCGGCGTCATGGACTATCACCAGCTTGGCTTCCTCCCTGAGGCGGTCTCCAACTACCTGCTGCGCCTGGGCTGGGGTCACGGCGATGAGGAGATCATCGGCCGCGAGGATGCGATACGCTGGTTCGATCTGAGCGGCGTCGGCCGCTCGCCTTCGCGCTTCGACACCAAGAAGCTCGAGAATCTGAATGGCCATTACCTGCGCGAGGCGTCCGACGGCCGCCTTGCCGGGCTGGTGGCGCCGCGAGTCGCGCCGCTGATCGGCCGCAGCCTCCTTGACGAGGAGATCGTGCTGCTGACCCGGGCGATGCCGGAGCTCAAACCCCGGGCGAAAAGTCTCAACGAGCTGGCGGAAGGCGCCACCTTCCTGTTCCGCGCCCGGCCGCTCGATTATGACGAAAAGGCCGAGCAACTCCTCTTGGGAGAGGCCGGCGGGCTGCTCGCCCGCGTTCATGCGGTACTGACGGCGCTTGACGAATGGACCGCCGCCGCCACAGAGGCAGGCGTACGCAGCGTGGCGGAGACAGCCGGGGTGAAGCTTGGCCAGGTGGCGCAGCCGCTTCGCGCCGCGCTGACCGGACGGGCAACCTCGCCCGGGATTTGGGATGTGCTGGTCCTGCTCGGGCGCGACGAAAGCCTCGCCCGTATCGCGGACCGAATGGTGTTAAACGGAGAATGATCGACATGGCGGACGGACAGGCCACCCTCAACCTCGGCGGCGCGAGCCATGACTATCCGGTGCGGCAGGGCTCGGTCGGTCCCGATGTGATCGACATTCGCAAGCTCTACGCCCAGACCGGCGCCTTCACCTACGATCCGGGCTTCACCTCGACCGCAGCCTGCGAAAGCGCGATCACCTATATCGACGGCGATCAGGGCATATTGCTCCACCGCGGCTATCCGATCGACCAGCTCGCCGAGCATTCGAACTTCATGGAGGTGGCCTACCTCCTATTGAACGGCGACCTGCCGGATGCGGGAACGCTGGACAATTTCCGGCGCACCATCATGCGGCACACCATGCTGCACGAGCAGCTTTCCACATTCTACCGCGGGTTCCGGCGCGACGCGCACCCGATGGCGATCATGTGCGGCGTGGTCGGCGCGCTGTCCGCCTTCTACCACGATTCCACCGACATCACCGATCCCAAGCAGCGCATGATCGCTTCTCACCGGCTGATCGCCAAGATGCCGACCATCGCGGCGATGGCGTATAAATACTCCATCGGCCAGCCGTTCATGTACCCCCAGAACGACCTGTCCTACACCGGCAACTTCCTGCGCATGACGTTCGGCGTGCCGGCCGAGCCGTATGAAGTAAACCCGGTAGTCGAGGATGCGATGCGGCGCATCTTCATCCTTCATGCCGATCATGAGCAGAATGCGTCGACCTCGACCGTGCGCCTTGCCGGATCCTCGGGCGCCAACCCGTTCGCCTGCATCGCCGCCGGCATCGCCTGCCTGTGGGGCCCCGCCCATGGCGGCGCCAACGAAGCGGCGCTCAACATGCTGCGCGAGATCGGCACGCCGGATCGCATCCCCGAATTCATCGCCCGCGCCAAGGACAAGGACGATCCCTTCCGGCTGATGGGCTTCGGCCACCGTGTGTACAAGAATTTCGACCCGCGCGCGAAGGTGATGAAGGCCACCGCGGAAGCCGTGCTCAAGGAGCTTGGCGTCACCGAGCCGATCTTCGATGTGGCGCGCGAGCTCGAGCAGATCGCGCTCTCCGACGATTATTTCATCGAAAAGAAGCTCTATCCGAATGTGGACTTCTATTCGGGCGTGATCCTGTCGGCGATCGGCTTTCCGACCTCGATGTTCACCGCGCTCTTCGCGCTGGCCCGCACCGTCGGCTGGGTGGCGCAGTGGAACGAGATGATCTCGGACCCCGAGCAGAAGATCGGCCGCCCGCGCCAGCTTTATACGGGTCCGACGCAGCGCGACTACGTGCCGCTCGACCGGCGCTAAGCCTCCACGCGTCGCGGCCGGCCATTGAAGCCGCCGCGGCGCGTTGCCAGCCATGGCCGCCCCGCTATAGTCCGCCCCGGCAGCGGAGTAGATGATGCTCGATTTCTTCGATTTTCTGTGGGACGGGCGGGCCCTCGCCCCCCACGGCTATTGCCTGATGTGGGACCCCCGGCTGGTCTGGACCCATGTGATCGCCGACGTGCTGATCGCGGGTGCGTATTTCTCCATACCCCTGGCGATCGTCCGCTTCGTCACCGGCCGCAAAGATATCCAGTTCAGCTGGATCTTCTGGTTGTTCGCTTTGTTCATCGTCGCCTGCGGCACCACCCACCTGATCAGCATCTGGACCCTGTGGCATGCCGATTACGCCTTTCAAGGCGTGATCAAGATGATCACTGCGATCGCGTCGGTGGGAACCGCGATCGTGCTGTGGCCGCTCATCCCCAAGGCCCTTGCCATCCCCTCGCCGCTCCAGCTGCGCGAGGCGAACACCGCCTTGACCCTGCGCATCCGGGAGCGCGACGAAGCGCTGGAGCGGCTGCAAAAAGAGGTGATCGAGCGCGAGCGTGCCGAAGCCGCCCTGCTCCAGGCTCAGAAAATGGAGGCGGTGGGCCAGCTCACGGGCGGCATCGCGCATGACTTCAACAACCTTCTTACCGCAGTGATGGGCGGGCTGGACCTCGTCCACCGCACGACCGGGGAGCCCCGCACGAAGCGGCTGGCAGGCAACGCGCTGGAAGCCGCGCAACGCGGCGCAAAGCTCACCGGGCAGTTGCTCGCTTTTTCGCGGACCCAGCGCCTGCAGCTCAAGCCGACAGCGGTGACCCCATTGGTGGAAGGCATGCGCGACCTCCTCGCCCAGACGCTCGGGCCCGCCGTTTACCTGGAGCTGGCGCTGGAAACCGATCCGGAGCCGGTGCTGGCCGATTCGCACCAGCTCGAGCTGGCTCTCCTCAACCTTTCGATCAACGCCCGCGACGCCATGCCCGAAGGCGGCACGCTGACGCTCGCCACAAGCTCCTTGCGGATCGAGGGCGATCCCGATCTGCCGGACGGCGACTATGTCGAAATTCGCGTTTCCGACACCGGCACGGGAATGCCGGCGGCCGTGATCGAACGCGCCTTCGAGCCCTTCTTCACAACCAAGGATGTCGGCGAGGGAACCGGGCTCGGCCTTGCCATGGTCTATGCCGTCGCGCGCCAGTCGGGCGGCACCGCGCGCATCGAGAGCGAGCCCGGCCACGGCACCACCGTCATCATGCTGCTCCCCAAGCTTGCCGCCGTGCCCGAAGCGGCGGCGACCGAGGAGATTCTTCCGGCCGAGCGTCTCAGCCCGGCGCGCCGGCTGCTGGTAATCGACGATGACCATTCGGTACGCGACCTGCTCGCCGAGTTGCTGACCGAACAGGGCCACCATGTCACCGCCGCCCGGGACGGACCCGAGGGCCTCGCCCGGATCGAGGGGGAAGCGTTCGACCTGGTGCTGCTTGATTATGCCATGCCGGGGATGAGCGGCGCGCAGGTTGCCGAGGCGGCACGGAGGTTGCGTCCCGGCCAAGCCCTGCTGTTCATCACCGGCTATGCGGAGACCGCCCGTATCGAAGCGGCCGCCGGGGACGCTCCGGTGCTGCGCAAGCCCTTCCGCCCGGAGGAACTGGCGGATGCCATCGAGGAGGCGATCGCCGCGAACGGCGCGCGCGCCTGACAGTCTCAGCCAAGCCGCCGCTTGAACTCGCGCAGCGTGTCCAGCGATCCTGCAAGATCATCGAACATCTGCTTCACCCGCTCCTCGCCCGACCGGCTGCGGAACATGCTGCCGGGCTCGAACCGGTCCTTGCGGCTGCGCGCGGCAACCAGCGCCTCTCGCGGCGACAGGTAGACCAGAACCTGCCCTTCTTCCCTCAGCGCCAGCAGGCGGCGGCGCAGGTCGACGGAGAATAGCAGATGCCGCGCCTCCATCGGCGCCGTCGAATAGACTTCGAAGCGCCGCTCGAAGGCGTCGTCGCCCTCTATCCGCACGCGCTCCATGTCGCGCGCAGGCTTGAAGACGTTGAGGAATTTGCGATCCGGCACGATCACCGTAATCCCTTTGGTACCCGGCTTGCGTTCGATTGCGTACATCTGACCCGAGAAGACCACCACATTGCTCTTGCCGCTCTTGCGCTGCAATCGGGCCTCATAGACGGCAGAGCCCCGCCCCTCCTCGTCCGCGCCATGGAACAGATCGGTGAAGCTCTCGCAGGAGAGGCCGCCCCAAAGCAGCGAGCGGGCGTGGCCGTAAACCGGCGGGTCGAAGTCGGCCGCGATATATTCGAGACCGCAGCGGCGGGCGAGCGCGTCCAGCACCGGCTGCTTCAGCCCCTCCTTGACCAGGGATAGCGGAACAGTCGCGGCGACGATCCCGCCGCACAGGAACAAGCTGCCGAGAATATAGGCGGGAGCCTCCCAGCCCGCCTGGAGAAGCGACAGGAGCGCGGCCGCCGCGAGCAGAAGACCGGTGGCGCTGCGGATCCAGAATGTGCGCACGGCGGCCCGCCGCTCGCTCTCGATCGAGCCGATCCGCTCTGCCACGCCTTGCTCGGCGCAAACGTGGCGGAACTGTCCGGCATCAAGCTCCAGCATCGCCAAGTCCCCCGATCATCCCGATTGGGGAGTTGGGGCGAAACGAGCCGCGATGTCCAGCGTCACGAGGCGTATCGCCTAGAAGGCCGGGGCAGCCGCCAAAGAAAAAGCCCCAGCCGTTTCCGGCCGGGGCTTGGGTTGGTAGCCGGGGGGGGGGGGTGGCTACCAGCGGGGGGGTATGGTCTAGAACCCACCACCTTTGAACTGGTTCCCAGAAAAACGAAGCGCCCCGGATTTTTATCTCCGGAGCGCTTCGCCGACAGTCTGCCATCGAACAGGCGACTATCTCCCGTCCCCGAGTCGGATATACACGATTTGCGGGACTGCAGGAATTCTTCTTCGTCTTGGGTCAGTCGGCGCGCAGCGGCAGGGTGAAGGTGAACCGCGCCCCCTGCCCGGCCGCGCTGTCGAGCGCGATGTCGCCGCCCATCGCCCGGGCGAGGCGGCGGGCAATGTAAAGGCCAAGGCCGGTGCCGCCAGGCTCGGACGGGTCGACCCGCTCGAACTTGCCGAAGATCCGCGCATGGTCCTCCGGATCGATCCCCTTGCCCTGGTCGGCGATCACCAAAGCGGCAAGATCGCCCTCCCGGTCGGTGCGCACCCAAACCGATCCGCCTTCAGGCGAATAGCGGATGGCGTTGGTGAGAAGGTTCATCACGATCTGAAGCGCGCGCTTGAACTCGCCGGCGGCGGGCAGCGTGTCGAAGGCCGCCAGCCCGTCGATCTTCACCTTCCGCTCTGCGGCGCGGACCGCGAGCAGCCCGGCGGCACGGCGGGCGACGTCGGCCAAGTCGATCTCTTCCCGCTCCGGCGCAAACTCCGGGCGCTCGATCGCCTGCAGATCGACCAGGTCGTCGACCAGCGCCAGCAGGTGGCGACCGGCAGCCGCGATGTCGCCTGCATAGCCGGCATAATCGGTGCGGATCGGCCCTTCGGGCTGGGCTCCGATCGTCTCGGCATTGGCGATGATGTGGGCGAGCGGCGCGCGCAACGCCTTGTCGAGGCGCTCCGAAAAGGCACCTGGCTCCGCCTCCAGCTCTTCGTCCGAAAGCGGATGCGACATCGCCACGGCTGCCTCGTTCGATGCGGTGGCGGAGCCGCGAAAGCCGGCGAAGCGTCCGGCGCCGTCGATCAGCGGCACGCCGGCCAGCCGATAACGGCCACCGCGGCCGCCGCGAAGATGTGCGACCTGCCCATCGAACCGGCGCTGCTCGGCGAGAGCGGTGAGTAGAGGCAGTTCGCCTTCCTTCTCCTCCTCCAGTCGAAAAAGCCGCGTCAATTGCTGGCCGAGAAAGTCGGCGGGCCGGCCTCCGCCGCCGGCGGCGGCGGCGGCGGAAAGCCCGGTGAAGCGCAGCGACTGATCGGTCTCCCACATCCAATCGGCGGACGAGCGCAGGAAATCGGACTGCCGCTCGGCTTCCGCCGCGGGTGCGGGAGCGCGGGCTGCGCGCGCTGCCCAATGCGAGATGGCCAGTGCGACACTGCCGTCGGCCTGCGGATCGGCGCGTACCCACAGGTGCAAGTCGGTCTCGCCCTCGGCCGCAACCGCCGCTCGTGAAATTGTGATGCCAAGCCGCCGCGCGAGGCGGGCAAGCGAAGCGATTTGCGGAATGGCGAGCGCGCCGCCTTCCTCTCCTCCGGCGGCCCGTTGCAGCGCCAGCAGACGCGGCTCAGCCTCGATCAAGCGCCCCTCCCGGTCGAGAAGCCCGCCTGCTACGGCCGCCGCGCTCACGCCGCGAGGCTCCCGACGGCCGCGCGATAAGCGGGGTCGGCTCGCCACAAGGCAAGACGCGCCCGCGCACCCTCGGGCGGCGTGACGTCGAACCGGTCGAGCGAACGGCCCAGCGTCTCCTCATCATCGCCGAGCGCCAGCAGCAGCCCGGCGGCCTCGGCGCGCGTAATCCCGGCGGCCCGCAACAGCAGCACCGCTCCTTCTCCGTTGCCGGCGGAAAACAGGTCCCAGGCGGCATCCGCATCGACCCCGGCGCGCAACCCGGCGACGGCCAGGAAAAGGGGCAAGCTTCCCTCGCCCAGCGCGCGCAGTGCCAGCCCCTCTTCCTCCAGCCTTTCGGCGGCGCTCAGCGCGGCGGCGAGCCGGAGGGCGCGGGCCTGCGCCGTCTCACCCTCGTCATGGTCGCAAAGCAAGCGCGCTGCGGCGGCCGAAAGTGCGGCATCGCACGTTGCCGGATCGGCCGCGTGCCGGGTGATCATGTAACGGCGCAGCGCCGCCGCCACCGTCCAGACGAGATGATGTTCTATTTCCGCAGGGAGATCGCCGCGCGGGAGAACCGGATCGTGGAACCCGTCGAGCCGTCCGTTCTGCGCGATCAGCAACGCCATCGCCTCACGCGCGACATCCTCATCCTGGTCCCCGGCCAGTTCGATCAAAAGGATATTGTCCGCCCCGGCGGCGCGATGGAGGCGATGCTCCTCGACGCGGCGCAGCAGGATCGCGATCAGGCCCGGCTCCGCCAACGCCGGCTGGCCGGCGAGCACCGGCATTGCGATCTCGACATGCGCAGAGGACAATGCGGCGTGGAGAGCGTCTTCGGCGGCCATTTGGGCAAGCGCGGCCCGAAGCTCGTCCTCCACGGCGCGGACGAGGCCGGCAAGCAGCACCTGGAGCGTGGTACGCTGCCATTCGGTAAGACGCAGGCTGTGGGGAAGTGCCAGATCGGCGGCGGCGGCGCAGAGACGCGCGCGTGCCGACGCGAGCAGCTTCGCCCCGCCCTCCATCTCATCCCCGGTGAACCGCAAATCGGACATGCCAGCCCCTTAGCGCGGCCAAGGTTAAGGCGCCGCTAATCAGCCGGAGCCGGTGGAAGCGCCGGAGGCGCGTGATGCACGTGACGCTGCGCCCAGAAGAAGCTGCCGGCGCTGTATAGCGCAAGTGCAGTTAGGCCGATGCCCCACAGGCCGGTCAGCGCGAAGGGCAGGAGCAGCCAGGTCATTCCCTTGCGCTCGGAGAGCCAATTTCGCCCGGGCAGTTCCACCCCCTCCTGCTCGGTTCGCAGTGCCAGGGTGAAGGCGATGGTTGTCGCCGCGAGCGCCAGGCATCCCCAGCCGCGTGTGTCGGTAAGGCCGTAAGCCAGCGCCACCAGAGCGGCCGCCGACAGCGCCGGGAGCAAGCTCGACCACCAGCTATCCGAGTCGGCCTGCTGCATGCGCAGCGCCGACAATCGCTCGCCGATCCCGTCAAGCGGCGTCGCCAGCAGAAGAAAGATCATGCCCAGCGCCAGCCAGTCCCACGCAAAGGCAAGGCCGCCGAGCGCAGTCAGCAGCGACGCTCCCAATGTCATCGCGGCCGGAGTCGCGGCGGTCGGCATCAGCCGCCGAGTCGCCGCTTTCTCCATCGGCCCGAGCAGGTAGCGTGACACCCACTCGCTCCGGTCGCCCCCCGCGCCATCGAAGATTCTGCGCTGAAGCTCGACAAGGTCGTCGGCGCGCTCCGCCACGATCAGCAGTTCGTCGGCGGGCTCGCCTCGCAAGGCCATCTGGCGGGCCCCGGTCTGCACCGCGCGCCGCAAAAGGGTCGATTGGAGGTCCCACTCGCCGAGCATCGCTGCGGTACGCTTCAGCATCTCTCCTTCGAACAGGGCGAGCCCCGCCCAGCGAGTGTGCGCGTCGATCCGTTCGAAGCGGTCGTCCACCCGCGCATCGGCGACGGTAAGGATGGTGGGTGCGCCGAGCGCCAGCAGCCGGTCGATATGGATGTCGGTTGCGACCAGGCCATCGGCGACTACCAGCAACCGGTCGCTCGTATGGACGGCCTCCGCCGCTTCGCCTGCGCTGCGCGCCACCACCACCTTGAGCCCCTGCCCGCGCAGCCGGTCGACCGCTTCGAGCAGGGTGGGCGGCACCCGCTCCACGGCGACCACGATCAGCTCGGCCCCTGCGGCGACGGCCAGCCTCACCTGACGCTCGAGCAGGGTCCGGCCGGCGAGCGGCAGCCCGGCGCGAAGCCCGCCGCCGGGCTCGTCCGCCTCATGATAAGCGGAAATCAAAGCAGCCAAGGTCACAAAACGCTCCCACCCATCAAGGCGGGATATAGCGCCGGCCGGGGCCGCGCAAAGCCTTAAGCGGTGGCGAAGTCCTCGATCGCGGTGCGCAGCTTGCGCAGCACCACCGGATCGCCCGGCGCGCCGTTCAGCGCTTCCTCGGCCAGCCCCATCAGGTTCACCGCCCCGAAGCTTCCCCCCAGGCTCTTCAGGCGCGAGGCGGCATATTCCCAATTGGCGTCGCACCGCGCGCGTCCCATCAGATCGAGCTGGCGCGCGGCGCTTTCCACAAAGGCGCTGCGCAGCTCACCCATCAAGGCGGCGTCGGTGCCCACCGCGGCGGCGAGCGAGGCGTTGAGCGCTCCGGGATCGTAGACCATATGATGCCTGTACGGCCCCAACCTTAACGCCTCGTATCCATCCGAGCTTCCCCGCCGCTCGAAAGATGGTAAACAAGCCCCATGACGGGGGCAGAACGAGCGCAGCCGCGGGCCGAAAACGGCCTGCATGAAATCCGCAACGGCGCCGACTGGATCGGTGAGCCCGCAGCGACGGAAGCGTCGGCGGACGCCGAGTCGCCAGCGGCTCAAGAGCCCGATCCGAGCAGTCGCAAGGCGCTTGGCACTTTCCTTCTGCTGCTTGCATTTGCCTGGCTGGGCGCCTTCGCCTGGTCGCTGTGGCGGTCCCGCCCGACGCTCGGCATCGACACCCTGGTGTCCAGCCTCGCCACCCTGAGCGGCCCGCTCGTTCTCCTCGGCCTCGTGTGGCTGTGGCTCGGGCGCACCCCTCGGCGCGAGACGGTGCGTTTCACGCGTGCGGTCGAGGACATGCGCAGCGAGAGCAATGCGTTGGAAAGCGTGCTCGCCATCGTTTCCGATCGGATCGAGGCGAATCACGCCCGGCTGCGCGGCGAGGCGGAGCGGCTTATGTCGCTTGGCGACGAAGCCGCCGACCGGCTCGGCCGCGTCACCTACTATCTTTCGAAAGAAACCGCCGCGCTCGACCGCACGGCCGCCACCCTCGACTCGGCGGCATCGGCGGCCAAGGTCGACATCGGGGTGCTGCTCCACGATCTTCCACGCGCGGAGGAACAGGCCCGCGCGGTCGGCGAGGCGATGAAGGAAGCCGGGCTCGCCGCCCACGGCCAGGCCGGCGCTCTCGAGGCGCAATTTGCCGCGCTCTCAGCCAAGGGCCGCGAAGCTGACGAGCTGCTCGGCGGCGCGGCCCAGCGCCTGGCGGCGCATGTCGCGCGAATCGAGAGCGGCAGCGCCGCGGCGGGCGCCACCATGGCCGAAGCTTCGGCGGCGATGAACGGCGCCGTCGATGCGGCAATGGCCCGGGCGGCCGAGGCCCTTGAAGCCGCCCGCACCAGCCTCGATACCCAGACCGGCGCCCTGTTCGCGTCGATCGAGCAAAGCCGCGCGGCGCTGGACAGTGCCGGCGAGGATGCCGCCCGCAGCCTGGGCGAGCGGCTCGATGCGATCGGCGGCAAGATGGAGAATCTGGCGGGTCAGCTCGCAGCGCAGGACACCGCCAGCCACTCCCTGGTTACCGGGCTCGGCAAGGAGCTTGCGGAGCTGGACGCCTGGTTCACTCAGGTGGGCCGCTCCGGCAGCACCGAAACCGAGCGGCTGGCGGTCTCGCTGGCCGGCGTGCGCGAGACGATGCAGGCGCTGATCGGCGAACTTGGCGGCGGCCGCGCGGAAGCGGGCGAGTTGATCGCCCGCGGCCGCGAAGCATCGCAAACATTCGAAGAAGTGGGCGAGCGGCTGGAGGCGGTCACTACCGGCGCGGATCAGGCGAGCATCGCGCTTGCCGCACTCGCCGCGCCCGTTGCCGGCATCCAGGCTTCGGCGGGCGAGATCGCGGCGCAAGTCGCGGCTCTTGCCGAGCAGGCGGAGCAGGTGAGCCGGTCGCTTGCCCGGCACGACCAGGACAGCCGTGCGCTGGTTGAAGGACTGGCCCGCGATGTGGCCTCGCTGGACGAGCGCATCGCCGCGTCGGGCGCGGCCGGCCATGCGCAGGCGGAACGGCTTTCAGGCAGCATCGGGGCCCTGCGCACCGCCGCCGGGGCGCTGGAGACGGAACTTTCGGTGAGCGGCCAAGGCGCCGAAGCGCTGGGCCAACGCGCCCAGGCTTTGGGGGACGTGCTCGGCGGCATCGCCGCGCAGGTCCGCGACGCACTGCCGCAAGCGCTGGCGCAGGTCGAAAGCCAGGTCGAACGAAGCCGGGCGGCGGCGGAAGGTCTTGCCCCGGCCGTGGCACAGGTGGAGATGTCCGCCGGCGCGGCGGCCACCCGCCTGGAAGGAACCGAAGCAACTCTGGGGCGCCAGCGCGAAGCGCTCGACGCACTCCTCGCCCGGATCGACGAAGGCGGCAGCTCGGCCGAGGAGAAGCTCGAAGCCCTGGGCCGTGCCGCAGCGCAGGCGCAGCAGGAGGCGGCGCGCATCGTCGCCGAGACCGCGCCCGAGCTGGTGGAAGCGATGGTGCGTGTCCGCGAAACTGCCAACCAAGCCGCCGAACGCGCCCGCGAGGCGATCAGCGCGGTGATCCCCGCCAGCGCCGCCGCACTCGGCGACTCGGCCCGCGAGGCGCTCGGCCGCGCCGTCAGCGATACGGTGGAGCGGCAGATGGCCGAGCTTGCCGCCGTTTCCGAACGCGCGCTCGACACCGCCCGCTTGGCCTCCGAGCGGCTGACCCGCCAGATGCTCACCATTGGCGAAACCGCCGGCGCCGTGGAGAACCGGATCGAGAAAGCCCGCAAGGAGCGCGACGACAAGGAAAGCGAAAGCTTCTCGCGCCGCGTCGCCCTGCTCATCGAGTCGCTCAATTCAACGGCGATCGATGTCACCAAGATCCTGTCCAACGATGTTACCGACAGCGCCTGGGCGGCCTATCTGAAGGGGGATCGCGGCGTCTTCACCCGCCGGGCCGTCCGCCTGCTCGACACGGCCGAGGCCCGCGAGATCGCCCGTCACTATGACGAGGAGCCGGAGTTCCGCGAGCAGGTCAACCGCTACATCCACGACTTCGAATCGATGCTGCGCCGAATCCTCGCCGACCGCGACGGCTCGCCTCTGGGCGTCACCATCCTGTCGAGCGACATGGGCAAGCTCTATGTCGCGCTGGCCCAGGCGATCGAGCGCCTCCGCAAATAGCTCTGCCGCCGATCAGCGGCCCCAGCGCGACCAGTCCAGCATATCGGGCGTAATCCACCCGGCCGTGTAGTTGGCGTAGAACAGCGCGAAGAGGATTGCCGAAACGATGGTCGCCCGCAGCGCCGCCTTGCCGAGGCTGAAGCGGTGCGGCGCGCTGTCGGCGTGGCCGGCCGCGCGCTCCGCCCCTTCCTCCTCCGATGTCTGCACCCCGAAGGGAAGGACAAGGAACAGGCTCAGCGTCCAGAACAGGACATAGATGGCAAGCGCCGAGCCGGGCTGCATCAGACCCGCACGAGGAGCACGTCGACCACCGGCTTCTTGCCGGTCCACTCGCTGGCGCAGCGGCGCACTGCCAGGCGGATCGCCTCCTTGAGCTTGTTCTCGTCCTTGGCGCCCTTCTTGGCTGCCCCGGTAACCGCCGCGCAGGCTTCCTCCAGGAACGCCTCGCGATCCTCCTCCACCGGAACGCCCTGCAGACTGATTTCCACGCCGCCGCGCACTCGGTCGTTATCGTCCATCGCCACCGCGACGGAGATCACCCCCTGGAAGGAGATGCGGCGGCGCTCGTTCATGGTGGTGCCGTCGGCGGGGAGGATCACATCGCCGTCGAGGATCAGCTGTCCCACCCGTTCCTGGCTCAATTTCACCGGACCGTCCGGCGCGAGCCTGATGAGGTCGCCATTCTGCTGCACGATGCCGCGCGGGACGCCGCAGCTGCGGGCGAAGCGGTCATGCTCGGCGAGATGGCGCATTTCACCATGGACCGGCACGATGATCTCGGGCCGGGTCCAGCGGTACATGGCGGCAAGCTCGGGCCGCCCAGGGTGGCCGGAGACGTGCACATTGGCCTGACGGTCGGTGATCATGCGGACGCCGCGTTCGGCAAGCTCGTTCTGGATGCGGCCGATGGCAATTTCGTTGCCGGGGATCTGCTTGGACGAGAACACGACGAGATCGCCTTCGGTGAGCGCGATCTTGTGCTGCTTGAAGGCGACACGGGCCAGCGCGGCGCGGCTTTCGCCCTGGCCACCGGTGGCGATGATCAGCACCTCCTTGCGCGGCAGGTTCATCGCCGTCTCGAAGTCGATCGTCTCGGGGAAATCGGTAAGGTAGCCGACGCTCCGGGCAACGCGCAGGATCCGGTCGAGCGACCGCCCTGCGACGCAGACCTTGCGACCGGTATCCTGCGCCACCTTGCCGAGTGTCGACACGCGGGCGGCGTTGGATGCGAAGGTGGTGACCAGCACACGGCCTTCCGCTTCCTCGACCACCTGGTCGAGGCCCTTGCGCACCTCCTCCTCGGAGCCAGACGCTTCCTCCTGGAACACGTTGGTGGAATCGCACACCAAAGCGAGGATGCCCTCGTCGCCGACCCGGGTCAGCGCGGCGGCGTCGGCCGGGTCTCCGATCTGCGGGAATTCGTCGAGCTTCCAGTCGCCGGTGTGGAAGACGTTGCCGTAAGGCGTGCTGATCAGCAGCGCATTGCCCTCGGGGATCGAGTGAGCGAGCGGCACGAAGCGGATGCTGAACGGGCCGAGATTGGCGGTGCCGCCGATATCGATCAGCTTCACCTTCACCTCGCGCTCCAGCCCCTCTTCCTTGAGCTTCTCCGCGATCAGGCCCGCTGTGAAGGGCGTGGCGTAGAGCGGCACGCCGAGATCGGCGGCGAGATAGGGGATGGCGCCGATATGATCCTCATGGCCGTGGGTGATCACGATGCCCATCAGGTTCTTGCGCTGCTTTTCGATGAAGGTGAGGTCAGGCAGCACCAGCTCGACGCCGGGATAATCGGCATCCGCGAAGGTCATGCCGAGATCGACCATCAGCCATTTGCCGTCGCACCCATAGAGGTTGACGTTCATGCCGATTTCGCCCGAGCCGCCGAGCGCGAGGAAGAGGAGTTCTTTACCGGGTTTCATTTCGTTCCAATGATTCAGGAGGCGGCAAGGGTCCGCTGGTGAAGCAGGCCCAGGCCCTGGAGCGTCAGATCGGGTTCGATCACGTCGAACACCGATGTATGACGATCGAACAAAGTGGCAAGTCCGCCGGTGGCGACAACCGTGACGGGGCGGCCGATCTGCGCCTTCATGCGGGCAAGAAGGCCTTCAAGCATGGCCACATAGCCCCAATAGATGCCGATATGCATCTGGTCCTCGGTGGTGCGGCCGATGACGGACAGATTATCCGCAGGCGCCTCGATGGCGATGCGCGGCAGCTTGGCGGCGGCAGTGACGAGGGCGTCGAGCGACAGGTTGATGCCCGGCGCGATGATGCCGCCTTTATAGGCACCCGAATAATCGACCACATCGAAGGTGGTGGCGGTGCCGAAATCGACCACGACGAGGTCGCCTTCGTGGATCGCGTGGGCGGCGATGGCATTGAGCACCCGGTCCGCGCCGACGCTGCGCGGCTCCGCCACATCGAGTTCGATCCCCCAGTCGGCATCGCCGGTGCCGGCGATCAGCGGCTCGACCTTGAAATATTTCTGGGCGAGGACCTGAAGATTGTGCGTCGCGCGCGGCACCACCGTGCCGATGATCACCGCATCCACGACGTCCTTCGGCAGGCCCTCGAGTTCGATCAGCTGGTGGAGCCAGACGGCATATTGATCGGCGGTACGGCGAGGATCGGTGGCGATGCGCCAGCGGGCGCGGATCACAGAGTCTTCCAGCAGTGCGAAGACGATGTTGGTGTTTCCGGCGTCGATGGCGAGCAGCATGGCCGTTCTCTAGCCGCAGCCGCTATGAGAAGCGAGACCCGCGCTTCCCTAGATCAGGAACACGTCACCGGCGTGAAGGGTGCGAATTTCGCCGCTCGCCAGCCGCAGCCTGAGCGCCCCGGCCGCGTCCAGCCCATCGAACAGCCCCTCCCCTTCCGGCGTCGCCAATGCGGTGCCGGGGGGATGTGCGGATTTCAGCCAGGCGGCGCGGACCGGCGCAAGCCCTTCGCCGCGCCAGCGTGCGAGCCAGCGGGCGAAGGCGGCGGCCAGGTCTTCGAGGAACGCCGCCGGGTCCGGCGTCGCCCCGGTAAGCTTGGCGAGGCTGGCGGTGGCCCGCTCCAGCCCCTCCGGATGGTGCGCGAGGTTGACGCCGAAGCCGACCACCACGGAATCCCCTCCCCGTTCGAGCAGGATGCCTGCGAGCTTCGCGCCGCCGCAAAGCAGATCGTTCGGCCATTTGATGAGGATCGGCGCCTGCGGCGCGTGCGCGGCGGCGACTTCGTGCAACGCCACCGCGGCGGCGAGAGCTAGGGTCGGTGCTGGAGGATCGCCCGCGCGCAGCCGCACGAGCGTGGACGCGTAGAGGTTGCCAGGCGGCGATATCCAAACGCGCCCCTGGCGCCCCTTGCCGCCGGTCTGCCGATCCGCGCGCAGCCAAAGTCCGTCAGGAGCGCCCTGGGCGGCCAGCAGGGCGACATCGTCGTTGGTGGAGCCGGTTTCGGAGACCGTCCGCAGGTGCTGGGGGGCGCTCATCGGATCGGCTCCGGCGCGCAGAGAGGGCCGGGCAAACTCAGGCCCCCAAGGTCAGAACAGCGCCCGCGCCGCGTTGAGGGTCAACGGATCGAGCAGCGGAATGGCAAGGTAACCGAGCGGCGATACGAACAGCGCGCAGGCCGCAATCAACACCGATTGCGGCACATCCCGGGTCGGGGCGAAAGCAGGCGCCGGATCGTCGAAATACATCGTCTTGATGATCTTGAGATAATAATAAGCGCCGATCACCGAGGTTGCGATCCCGACCGCCGCCAGCCAGGTGAGGTCCGCCAGCACGGCCGCGTTGAATACCAGGAATTTGGGCCAGAAGCCGAACAGCGGCGGAATACCCGCAAGGCTGAACATGAACATCGCCATCGCCGCGGCCAGCATTGGCCGGTTTCGCGACAGGCCGGAAAGGCTGGAAATGGTCTCCACCGGCTGTCCGTCGGCGCCGCGCATCCTCAGCACGATCAGGAAGGTGCCGATCGTCATCACCACATAAACCGCCATGTAGAACAGGATCGCGGCGACGCCTTCGCGATTGGCGGCGGCTAGGCCGATCAGCGCGAAGCCGACATTGTTGATCGAACTGTAGGCGAGCAGGCGCTTGATGTTGGGCTGGTTGATCGCCGCGACGCCGCCGAGGATGGTGGAGGCCAGCGCCATGAAGATGACGATCTGGCGCCACTCGAACACGGCCGGACCCATGCCCTCGATCGCCAGGCGGGTGAGGAGCGCCATCGCCGCCACCTTTGGGGCGGAGGCGAAAAAGGCTGTGACCGGGGTCGGCGCGCCCTCGTACACATCCGGCGTCCACATGTGGAACGGCACGGCCGAGACCTTGAAGGCGATACCGGCGAACACGAACACCAGGCCGAACAATTCCCCGGTCGAGACGCCGTCGGTGCCGAGCGCGACCGCAATGTCGCCGAATAAGGTGGAGCCGGTGAAGCCGTAGAGCAGCGACACGCCATAGAGCAGGATGCCGGAGGCAAGCGCGCCCAGCACGAAATATTTGAGCCCCGCTTCGGCCGAGCGGTTGTCCTTGCGCTGGAAGGAGGCGAGCACATAGGCCGACAGGCTCTGCAGCTCGAGCCCGACATAGAGGGTGAGCAGGTCGCCGGCGGAGACCATCATTCCCATGCCGACCGCCGAAAGCAGGATCAGCACCGGATATTCGGCACGATAGTCGCCGTCGCGGCTGAACCAGCCCGACGCCGCGACGAGGGCCGCGGCGGAGGCGAGGTAGATCAGGATCTTGGCAAAGGCCGCGAAGCTGTCGGCGACGAACAGGCCGTCGAAGCCCGTGCCGCCGGCGTCGCGGACGCCCGGCACGAAGAATGCCGCCACCGCAAAGGTTGCGATCGCTGCCCATGTCAGCGCCCGCGCGCTGCGATCCCCCATCCAGGCGGCCGCCATCATCAGCGCCAGGGCGCCCAGCGTCAGGATGATCTCCGGCAGGGTCAGTGCAAGCGACTGGCCCATTAATGCGCTCCTTCGGGGGCTTTGTGTTCAGGTTGGGCGCCGTGCCCGGCACCATGCGCCGAGGCCTCGGCCTTGGCGGCGGGCGAGCCCATCACCAGCTTGGCGTCGCTCTCGGGCGCGGCCCGCTCGATCCGGGTGAGCAGGCGCCCGACATCGTCGCGCATCGGCGCAAGGAAGCTCTCGGGATAGATGCCCATCCACAGGACCACCGCGGCGATGGCGCCGAGCGAGGCGTACTCGCGCTTGTTCAAGTCCGGCATGGCGGCGGCGTCGGGGTTGCGGCTCGTGCCGTAGGCGACCCGCCAGTAGAGCCAGAGCATGTAGCCCGCCCCCAGGATGATGCCGATGGTGGCGATGGCGCCGACCCAGCTGTTCGCCTTGTAGGCGCCGACCAGAGCCAGGAACTCGCCCACGAATCCTGCCGTGCCCGGAAGCCCGATCGAGGCCATGGTGAAGAGCAAAAGCAGCACCGAATAAGCCGGCATATTGTTGGACAGGCCGCCGTAGCGCTCGATTTCGCGGGTATGCAGCCTGTCGTAGATCACGCCGACACACAGGAACAGCGCGCCAGAAACGAGGCCGTGGGCGAGCATCACGATCAGCGCGCCTTCAAGGCCCTGCCGGTTGAAGGCGAAGATGCCGATGGTGACGAACGCCATGTGGGCGACCGAGGAGTAAGCGATCAGCTTCTTCATGTCGCGCTGCACCAAAGCGACCAGCGAAGTGTAGACGATGGCAACCAGGCTGAGCCCGAACACCACCCAAACGAGTTGCGCGGACGCCTCGGGGAACATCGGCAGCGAGAAGCGGATGAAGCCGTAGCCGCCAAGCTTGAGGAGCACGCCCGCCAGGATCACCGAGCCCGCGGTCGGCGCCTGGACGTGCGCATCGGGCAGCCAGGTGTGGACCGGCCACATCGGCATCTTGACCGCGAAGGAGGCGAAGAAGGCGAGCCACAGCCAGGTCTGCGCCTGGGCGGGGAAATCGTGCGCCATCAGCGACGGGATGTTGGTCGTCCCCGCCTCGTTCACCATCCACAGCATGGCGACCAGCATCAGCACCGAGCCGAGCAGGGTGTAGAGGAAGAACTTGTACGACGCATAGATCCGCTCGGCGCCGCCCCAGATGCCGATGATCAGGAACATCGGGATGAGGCCGGCTTCGAAGAAGATGTAGAAGAGGAAGATGTCCTGCGCCATGAAGACGCCGAGCATCATCACTTCGACGAGCAGGAACGCGGCCATATATTCGGGCACGCGCTTGGTCACCGACTCCCAGCTGGCGAGGATGCAGATCGGCATCAGGAACACCGACAGCATGATCAGCATCAAGGCGATGCCGTCGATGCCGAGCGCCCAGGCGAAATAGCGGCCGAACACCGGCGCATATTCGGTGAACTGCCACTGCGCACCGCCGATGTCGTAGGTGGCCCACAGGAGGATGCCGAGCGCCAGATCAGCCAAGGTGGCGCCGAGCGCGATCCAGCGCGCGCCGCGCGCCGAGACGAACAGGCAGGCGATCGCCGCGATCATCGGGATCGCGAGCATCAGCGACAGGATCGGGAAACCGAACGCGTTCATCGCGCCATCGCCCAGGTCACGGCGGCGGCAAGGCCGAGCAGCATCACCAGCGCATAGGTATAGAGGAAGCCCGACTGCAGGCGCGCGGTGATGACATTGCCGGCCCGCGCCAGCCCGGCCGCGCCGTTGGGGCCGAAGCGATCGATGGTCTTCTCATCGCCGCGCTTCCAGAAGAAGCGGCCGAGCGCCATGGAGGGCCGCACGAAGATCACATCGTACAATTCGTCGAAGAACCACTTGTTGTAGAGGAAACGGTGCAGCACGCCCCATTGCGCGGTGAAGCGCGCCGGGATGCTGGTGTTCCTGATGTAGGCCTGGAGCGCGATCAGGAAGCCGATGATCATGACGATGCCTGGCGCGAGCTTCACCCACAAAGGCACCTCGTGAATCTCGTGCATCAGGTGCGCGTCGAAATGGATGCTGGCGCCCCAGAAGCGCGCGCCCTCCTCCACTTCGATGAACGGGTGGTGGAAGACGATGCCGGCGAACACCGCGCCGACCGAGAGCACGCCCAAGGGCACCAGCATCGTCCAGGGGCTCTCGTGCGGATGGTAGCCACCGGTGCCTTCCTTGAGGTCCTGCGCGGAAGCCTCGTGCGGGCGGGTGTCGTGCCCCGCATTCTCGGCGGCCGGATAGTTCTCATCCGCATGGGCGCCGTGATCGTGCAGCGCGTGCTGGATATGCTCGCTCTCCACCCAGCGCGCCTTGCCGAAGAAGGTGAGGAAGATCAGCCGCCACGAATAGAAGCTGGTCAGCAGTGCCGCGAGGATGCCGATGGCGAAGGCGATGCCGCCCGCATCGGTGCCCGAGGCAAAGGCGCTCTCGATGATCGCGTCCTTGGAGAAGAAGCCAGCAAAGCCGAAGCTCGGCAGCCCGGCGACCTGGATGATGCCGACGCCGGTAATCGCCAGCGTGCCGATCATCATCGCCCAGAAGGTCAGCGGGATATGCTTCCGGAGGCCCCCGTAGAAGCGCATGTCCTGCTCATGGTGCATGGCGTGGATCACCGATCCGGCGCCGAGGAACAGCAGGGCCTTGAAGAAGGCGTGGGTGAAGAGGTGGAACATCGCCGCGCCGTATGCGCCGACGCCGGCCGCGAAGAACATGTAGCCCAATTGAGAGCAGGTCGAATAAGCGATCACCCGCTTGATGTCGTTCTGCACCGTGGCGACGGTGGCGGCGAAGATCGCGGTGGCGGCGCCGACGAAGGTGACGAGGGTGAGCGCGGTTTCGCTGGTTTCGAACATCGGCGACAGGCGGCAGACCATGAACACGCCCGCCGTCACCATGGTGGCCGCGTGGATCAGGGCGGAGACCGGCGTCGGGCCCTCCATCGCGTCGGGCAGCCAGGTGTGGAGGCCAAGCTGCGCCGATTTGCCCATCGCTCCGATGAAGAGGAGGATGCAGATCAAGGTCATCGTGTCGAAGCGCATGCCGAGGAAGCCGATCGACGAACCGGCCATGTTCGGCGCGGCGGCGAGGATCTCCGGGATCGAAACGGTGCCGAACACCAGGAAGGTCGCGAAGATCCCGAGGCTGAAGCCGAAATCGCCGACGCGGTTGACCACGAAGGCCTTCAATGCCGCCGCGTTGGCGGACGGCTTGTGGTACCAGAAGCCGATCAGCAGGTAGGAGGCGAGGCCCACCCCTTCCCAGCCGAAGAACATCTGGACGAGGTTGTCGGCCGTCACCAGCATCAGCATCGCGAAGGTGAAGAGTGACAGATAGGCGAAGAAGCGGGGCTGGGACGGATCCTCCGCCATATAGCCCCAGCTGTAGAGGTGGACGAGCGCGGACACGGTCGTAATCACCACCAGCATCACGGCGGTGAGGGCATCGACGCGCAGCGACCAGTCGACCGCAAGGTCGCCCGAATGGATCCAGGCGAGCACCGGGTGGACATCGGCCTCCATGGTGCCGGCGATGAAGCCGAGGAAGATCGGCCACGACAGCGCGCACGACGCGAACAGGGCGCCGGTGGTCACCAGCTTGGCGGCGTTGTTGCCGATCAGCCGGTTGCCGAAGCCTGCGACCAGGGCTGCCAGCAGCGGCAGGAAGACGATTGTTTGAATCAACGCACCCCTCCCGTCATCCCCGCGAAAGCGGGGATCCCGCTATCTTTGCAGCCGCTGGAGAAAGGCAGAAGCGGGATTCCCGCTTTCGCGGGAATGACGAAGGAACGGGTCGTGTTCACCTTCACCCCTTCATCTGGTTGATATCGTCGACCGCGATGGTGCCGCGGCCGCGGAAGTAGATGACCAGGATGGCAAGGCCGATCGCCGCCTCGCCCGCCGCCACCGTCAGCACGAACATCGCGAAAATTTGGCCGACCATGTCGCCCAAAAATGCGGAAAAGGCGACGAGGTTGATGTTGACCGCGAGCAGGATGAGCTCGATCGCCATCAGGATGACGATGATGTTCTTGCGGTTCAGGAAGATGCCGAACACGCCGAGCACGAACAATACGGCGCCCACGGCCAGATAGTGGCCCAAGCCGATCATCGTGCGCCCTCCCGGCCGATGCAAAGTTCGTCATGCCGGACCTGATCCGGCATCCACCTATTTGCGGCGGCGGTGACAAAGGAGTGGAGAACGGAAGAAGATGGACCCCGGATCAAGCCCGGGGTGACGCGTTTGCGTGCCATCACAGCTCCACCCCCTCACCGACGACCGGCTGGCGGTTGATCACCGCATCCTCGGGCCGGCGGCGGATCTGCTCGGAGATGTTCTGCGGGCGAAGCCCGCTGCGGGTGCGGTGGGTGAGCACGATCGCGCCGATCATCGCCACCAGCAGGATCAGCCCGGCCGCCTCGAAGATGTAAAGGTAGCGGGTGTAGAGCACCTGGCCGAGCGCCTCGATGTTCGGCACACCGGGCGTGGTCGGGGCGGCGCGTTCGCCGGTGATGGTGCCGGCATTCCAGGCGACGACCGCGAAGATCAGCTCGGCGAGCAGCACCACGGCAAGGATGGTCGCGAACGGCCAGTAGCGGGCGATGCCGGCGCGCATGGTGGAGAAATCCACATTGAGCATCATCACCACGAACAGGAACAGCACCGCGACCGCGCCGACATAAACGATGATCAGCAGCATCGCGATGAACTCGGCGCCCAAGATCAGGAACAGCCCCGCCGCGTTAAAAAAGGCGAGGATCAGCCACAGCACCGAATGGACCGGGTTGCGCGACAGGATCGTCATCACGCCGCTGGCGATGACGATGGTGGCGAACAGGTAGAAGGCGAAGGCCTGGATCACGTGTGGGTAGGACCTTTAGGATTCGCGGGGCGGATTAGCGGTAGGGGGCATCGGCGGCAAGGTTGGCGGCAAGCACGCGCTCCCACTTGTCGCCATTCTCGAGGAGCTTCGCCTTGTCGTAGAACAGCTCCTCGCGAGTCTCGGTGGCGAACTCGAAATTCGGGCCTTCGACGATCGCATCCACCGGACAGGCTTCCTGGCACAGGCCGCAATAGATGCACTTGGTCATGTCGATGTCGTAGCGCGTGGTGCGGCGGCTGCCGTCCTCGCGCGGCTCGGATTCGATGGTGATGCACACCGCCGGGCAGACCGCCTCGCACAGCTTGCAGGCAATGCAGCGCTCTTCGCCGTTCGGGTAGCGCCTGAGCGCATGCTCGCCGCGAAAGCGGGGTGAGATCGGGTTCTTTTCGAACGGATAGTTGATCGTCGCCTTGGGCTTGAAGAAATATTTCAAGGTCAAGGCGTGCGCCTTCACGAACTCCCACAGGGTGAAGGACTTGATGAAGTGGGTGACGGCGCTCATTGAACTGCTCCCGCCGCGCGGCGGCCGCTTTCGAGGTTGGTCATGGCGCTGCGGCACGAGCCCACATAGCCGCGCGCCTGCTCTTCGGTGCGGACGCCCGAAAGGTCGGTGCCCGGCGGGCAGGAATCCTTGGTGACGAGCAGATAGCCCGAGACCAGGAACACCCAGAGCAGCGAGATCGGGAGGAAGATCTTCCAGCCCAGCCGCATCAGCTGGTCGTAGCGGAAGCGCGGCACCGTCGCCTTCACCCAGCTGAAGATGAAGAAGAAGGTGAAGATCTTGGCGAAGAACCAGAAGATGCCGGGCACATAATAAAGCGGCGCCCAGTCGATCGGCGGCAGCCAGCCGCCCCAGAACAGCACCGCCGTCATGCCGCACATCAGCAGCACATTGCCATATTCGCCGAGCCAGAAGAGCGCGAAGCTCATCGAGCTATATTCGGTCTGGTAGCCGGCGACGAGCTCGCTCTCCGCCTCGGTAAGGTCGAACGGCGCGCGCGCGGTTTCGGCCATCGCCGAGATCAGGAAGATGATCGACATCGGGAAAAGCAAAGGATTGAAGCCGAAGCCGTTCAGGAAGCCGACATGGCTGCGCTGCGCCTCGATGATGGTGGTGAGATTGAACGAGCCGGCCCACAAAACCACGCCGATCAGCACGAAGCCGACCGAGACTTCGTAGCTCACCATCTGCGCGGCCGCCCGCAGCGCCGAGTAGAAGGGGTATTTGGAGTTGGACGCCCAGCCCGCGATGATCACGCCGTAGACGCCGAGCGAGGAGACGGCGAGCAGGTACAGGAGCCCGACATTGATGTCGGCAAGCACCATGCCTTCGCCGAACGGCACCACCGCCCAGCCGATCAAAGCCACCGTGAAGGTGAGGATCGGCGCGATGATGAACAGGCCGCGATTGGCGCCCGAGGGGATGATAGTTTCCTTGAGGAACACCTTCAAACCATCGGCAAAGCTTTGCAGCAGGCCGAAGGGGCCGACCACATTGGGTCCGCGGCGCAGCGCCATCGCCGCCCAGATCTTACGGTCGGCATAGATGACCATCGCCACCGACAGCATCAGCGGCAGCGCGATCATCAGGATGAGGATGGTGGTGGCGGTCAGCCAGCCCAGGCCGTAGCCGAGATAGCCCTGGAACCATTCGGTCATTCCGCGGCCTCCTCATAAACCTGGCCGTGGAGGATTTCCGCCGAACAGCGCTGCAGCGTCGGCGACGAGCGCGCGATCGGGTTGGTGAGGTAGAAATCCTCGATCGGATAGTGGATTTCGCCCGACACCGACGGAGCGGGCCCGGTGGGCGCGGCAGGCGCCGGGAAGTGGGTCAGACCGGAAATGCCGAGATGCGGATGCTCGGCCCGCATGGCGGTGCGAAGCTGCGCGAGATCGTCGAACGGCAGGGTTTTGCCGACCACGTCGGACAGAGCCCTGAGAATGGTCCAGTCCTCGCGCGCCTCGCCGGGCGGATGAACGGCAAATTCGGAGAGTTGCACCCGCCCTTCCAGATTAACATAGGTGCCGTGCTTTTCGGTATAGGCGGCGGCCGGCAGGATCACATCGGCATGGCGCACGCCATTGTCCCCGTGGGAGCCGATATAGACGGTAAAGGTGCCGGCGAACGCGCTTGCATCGAGTTCGTCCGCGCCGAGCAGGAACAGCGCCTTCAAGGCCCCTGCCCGCGCCCGGATCGCTTCCAGCCCGCCGGGCGTGACGAAGCCGATGTCGAGCGCGCCGACCCGGCTCGCGGCCGTGTGGAGGAGGTTGAAACTGGCGCCCAGCGCCGCCGCCGCCGCGCGCGCCGCCTCGTAGGCGCCATGATGGACCAGCGCGCCCATGCCGACGATCACGGCCGCGCCGGTCTGGCCCGAAAAGGCGTCGCGCACTTCCTGCGCAAGATTGCCGAGCAGCGACAGATCGGCGCCGAGGTCGGTTACCGGATAGGTGAGGTCCACCGGCGGGCCGATGCGGAACACCTTGGCGCCGCGCTTCACCGCCTTGCGGATGCGGGTGTTGACGAGGCTCGCTTCCCAGCGCGGGTTGCTGCCGACGAGCAGGATCGCCTTTGCCTCTTCGGTCCCGGCAATGGAGGCATTGAAGCGGTACGCGCCGGGGCTGGACGTGTCGAACATCGCGCCGTCGTTCCGGCATTCGTGCAGGTTCGAGCCGTAGGCGGCAAGCAGCGCCTTGGCCGCGTAGACGGATTCAAGGTCCTGGAGGTCGCCGGCAATCGCCGCCACCTGATCGCCGCTTGCCCCATCGAGCTGGGTGGCGATCGCCTGGAAGGCTTCGGCCCAGGTCGCCGGCTGAAGCTTGCCGTCGCGGCGGATCCAGGGCTGGTCGAGGCGGCGGCGCACCAGGCCGTCGACGCAGTGGCGGGTCTTGTCGTGCGCCCACTCCTCGTTGACGTCCTCGTTGAGCCGCGGCAGCGCCCGCATCACTTCGCGGAAACGATGGTCGATGCGGATGTTGGTTCCGACCGCGTCCATGACGTCGATGCCAGGCACCTTTCTCAATTCCCAGGGGCGGGCTTCGAAGCTGTAGGGCTTGGAAACGAGCGCGCCGACCGGGCAGAGATCGACGACATTGCCCGACAGCTCCGAAGTCACCGCGCCCTCCAGATAGGAGGTGATCTGCATATTCTCGCCGCGCCCTATCGCCCCGATCTCCTCGGCGCCGGCGACTTCCTCGGCGAAGCGCACACAGCGCGTGCACTGAATGCACCGGGTCATCACCGTCTTGACGACGGGGCCCATATATTTCTCGGTCACCGCCCGCTTGTTCTCGGCGAAGCGGGAATGGCCGCGGCCATAGGCGATCGACTGGTCCTGCAGGTCGCATTCGCCGCCCTGGTCGCAGATCGGGCAATCGAGCGGGTGGTTGATGAGCAGGAACTCCATCACCCCTTCGCGCGCCTTTTTGACGGCGGGAGTCATGGTGGAGATTTCCTGGCCTTCCGAGACCGGCAGCGCGCAGCTCGCCTGCGGCTTGGGCGGCCCCGGCTTCACTTCAACGAGGCACATCCGGCAATTGCCGGCGATCGACAGCCGCTCATGGTAGCAGAAGCGCGGGATCTCCTTGCTGGCGAGCTCGCACGCCTGCAGCACGGTCGCGCCCTGCGGAACCTCGATTTCTACGCCGTCGACTTTGACTATGGGCATTGACTATCGTCCCGACGCGGTCGTGCTCGGGCCGGCACGAAGCAGTGCCTCGGCCAGCAGGTATCGGATCCAGGGAGCGTTCAAACGCACCTTGAAGTTGGGCATGCAGGTCCTGAATTCGTCCCAGAGCGCCGCCACCGCCTTGACTTCCTCGGCGCTCCCGGCCCGCGTCTGGAGCAGCCTCTCGACATCCGGGCGATGGCTGGACGTATAGCAACGCGCGGCGCCATGCAGGTCACGGACCTGGGCGGGCGACGGACTGGGAAGCCGGAGCTCCTCCGGAACCCCCTCGGAGCGCAGCAGGCCCTCCGCGATCACCCCACGGGCAAACAGGTTCGGCATCTGCATCTGCGTCCCGCCGGACATACAGGTGGTTTGCTCGCCCCAGACCAGCTTGCGCAGGATCTTCTCTTCCTCGCGCGAGTCCGGCGCCGTCGCAATCAGCGCCAGCGCGGCTTTCCTCTGGGTCCGCGCCATGCATGTTCCAAATGCCTGCAGCTCCTGGAAAGGCCGCACGTTGGTCAAGGGAGTGGACGTAGAAGTGCCCGAACTCCCGGGCGCAATCTGGGCGGCCGCCGCGCCGCCGCACGCCAGCATCCCAAGCGCTGCCCACCGAAACGTCTTCATTCCCCCGCCTCCAGCGCCTGTTCGCGTTCTTGAAATTTTTGTGCCGGCAAGCTCGAACGCCTGCAGCCGGATGCGCCCTGCGGAACCTCGATTGCTACGCCGTCGACTTTGACTTTAGGCATTAATCTTCTTTCGAACGGGTTTCAATCGACGCGGGATCGGTTAGTCGCAGCAGAGCAGCACCAATCTCACCCCTTACCGCCAGCTTGTCCGCGCGAACTGCCGACCCCACTGCGCACTTTTCCAGAGCCACCATCGTCGACTGGAACACCAAGTCTTCACGCGCGCTACCCACTTCGGATTTTAGTAGAGCTACCGCTTTGACAGCGTCCGTTCTGACGGCGCACTCACCCAAACGAGACAGCGCGACCAAGTTGGCAAACGATGCTTTGAGTTTCGCCTTCAGGCTGTGCTGCGCCGCATCGAAAGCTTCTCCCGGTGCAGGAGCGTAAACGGCTTCGTTCAAAGTTGGATGAGACAGAGGGGGCACCTGAGCGGACAGCGAGGTGTCGAGTCTGTCCAAGCTAGACCGAGCAAGGGCATCAGCCAGTACGTACCGCATGAGGACCGGCTGGATGCGCATCCGTTCGGCTCCGATACGAGCGGCCTTCAGACACTTGCCGGTATCGATTTCGTACAGGATCCTCAGCGACTTCGGAGCGATGGGCCAACCAAGAACAGCCCGCTCCGCCTGCTCGGGATACACTCGCACGACACAATCACCGAAGCGGGCCAACTTGGCACGATCCGTTGGGGAGACGCGCTCGTCCCATGTCAAACCCGCGTCTGCGGCCGCGCTTGGCTGCCCCCCGCCCTCCCCAGCGGCGGCAGGCTGTCCAACCAAGAGACTGAGAATGAAAAGGAGGGATTTCACTCCGCCGCCTCCAGGGCGCTGCCCTGCTTCTCAACGATGCGGCGTTCAATCTCCGGCCGGAAATGCCGGATCAGCCCTTGGATCGGCCATGCCGCCGCATCGCCGAGCGCGCAGATGGTGTGGCCTTCGACCTGCTTGGTTACGTCCCACAGCATGTCGATCTCGCCAATGTCGGCATTGCCCTCGGCGAGCCGCTCCATCACCCGCCACATCCAGCCGGTGCCTTCGCGGCACGGCGTGCACTGGCCGCAGCTTTCATGCTTGTAGAAATAGGAGATGCGGCTGATCGCGCGAACGATGTCGGTGGACTTGTCCATGACGATCACCGCCGCCGTGCCGAGGCCCGAACCGAGGTCCTTGAGGCCGTCGAAATCCATCGGCGCGTCCATGATCTGCTCAGCCGGGACCAGCGGCACCGACGATCCGCCGGGGATCACCGCGAGGAGATTGTCCCAGCCGCCGCGGATGCCGCCGGCGTGGCGGTCGATCAGCTCACGGAACGGGATCGACATTGATTCCTCGACCACGCACGGCTTGTTCACATGGCCCGAAATCTGGAAGAGCTTGGTGCCCTCGTTCTTCTCGCGGCCGAAGCCCTTGAACCAGGCGGCGCCGCGGCGGAGGATGGTCGGGACGACGGCGATGCTCTCAACGTTGTTGACGGTGGTCGGGCAGCCGTAGAGGCCCGCGCCCGCCGGGAATGGCGGCTTGAGGCGCGGCATGCCCTTCTTGCCTTCCAGGCTTTCCAGCATCGCGGTCTCTTCGCCGCAGATATAGGCGCCGGCGCCGCGGTGGACGAACAGGTCGAAATCATAGCCCGAACCGCAGGCATTCTTGCCCAGCAGGCCGGCGTCATAGGCCTGCTGCACGGCGGCGAAGAGCGTCTCCGCCTCACGGATGAATTCGCCGCGGATGTAGATGTAGCCCGCCCGCGCCCGCATCGCGAAGCCGGCGATCAGCGCGCCTTCGATGAGCTTGTGCGGATCGTGGCGGATGATCTCCCGGTCCTTGCACGAACCGGGCTCGGATTCGTCGGCGTTGATCACCAGGAAATTGGGCTTACCCGGCGTCGGCGCCTTGGGCATGAAGCCCCACTTCATGCCGGTCGGAAAGCCCGCGCCGCCGCGACCGCGCAGGCCGGACGCCTTGACGATGTCGATGATCGCGTCCTGGCCGAGCGCCATCAGCGCGCCGGTAGCGTCCCAATCGCCGCGCGCCTGCGCGCCCTTCAGCCCCCAGTCCTGGAAGCCGTAGAGGTTGGTGAAGATGCGGTCCTTGTCGGCAAGGGGTCCGGTGCCGGCCATCAGCGGACCTTCCCGAAAAAGCCGAATACCGACAGATTGGACAGAACGACCGTGAACAAGCCGAGGAGGAGCATCGTATCCAGCGCCTCCCAGCCCTCACGCGCAAAGCGGATGGCGACGATGGCGAGTACGCCGATCAGGCTCAGAACAGCCAATTGGCGGAAGAAATCCGTTCCGCCGCTGAATTGGCGATATAGCAATGCCATCACGCACCCATTCCAAAATACGCCGCCGCGACGAGCGCGATGATGACGACCAGAGCGACCGTCTTGATGATGCCCTTGAGCACTTTCAGCGCCACGATCAGGGCGATGACGCCCACTACGATGGGGAGAAGCTGTTCCATCAGGCCCACTCGCTCCGATAATCGTGGTTTTCGTTCACCATCGCCTGGAGGCTGGTGACGCCGCCTTCCGGGTCGCTGGTGCGGCGGGCGACGCCCTGCGGCCCCGGCTTCGGCATCTCGCCGCGCGCCAGCGCTTCCAGAACGGCGGTGGTGGTCTCGAAAGTCAGATCCTCGAAATTGTCGTCGTTGATCTGGACCATCGGCGCATTGGCGCAGGCACCCAGACACTCGACCTCGTTCAAGGTGAACAGCCCGTCCCCGGTGGTCTGCCCCTTGGCGAGGCCCTTGGCCTTGCAGGCGCGGAACACCTCGTCGGACCCCCGCAGCATGCACGGCGTCGTGCCGCACACCTGGACATGGTAGCGGCCGACCGGGCGCAGGTTGAACATGGTGTAGAAGGTCGCGACCTCGTACGCCCGGATGTAGGGCATATCGAGATACTTGGCGACATATTCGATCACCGGAATGGGGAGCCAGCCCTGCGTTTGCGTCTCCGCCCCCACCTGGCGCTGCGCCATGTCGAGCAACGGAATGATCGCGCTGTGCTGCCGCCCCGGCGGATAGCGGCCGATGATGACCTTGGCCTTGGCCTCATTGTCCGCGGTGAACGCGAAGCCGCCCCACCGGGCGCGAAGCCCCTCCATGTCGGGGATCGAATTGGGGAGGATGTCAGCCATTATCGGTCGATCTCCCCGAAGACGATGTCGAGGCTGCCGAGGATGGCGGTGACGTCGGCGAGCATGTGGCCTCTCGTCATGAAGTCCATCGCCTGGAGGTGGGAGAAGCCGGTCGGGCGGATCTTGACCCGGTAGGGCTTGTTGGTGCCGTCGGCGACCAGATAGACGCCGAACTCGCCCTTGGGGCTCTCGGTCGCGACATAGACTTCGCCGGCGGGCACGTGGAAGCCCTCGGTGTAGAGCTTGAAGTGGTGGATGAGCGCTTCCATCGACTGCTTCATCTCGGCGCGCTTGGGCGGCACCACCTTGCGGTCGAGCGAGGCGACCGGACCCTGGGGCATCTGATCAAGGCACTGCTTCATGATCCGCACCGACTGGCGAACCTCTTCCACCCGCACCATCATCCGGTCGTAGCAATCGCCGCGCGTGCCCACCGGCACATCGAACTCCATCCGGTCATAGACTTCGTAGGGCTGCGACTTGCGGATATCCCAGGGGATGCCCGCGGCGCGGATCATCGGGCCGGAAAAGCCCCAGGCCAGCGCGTCTTCCTTGGAGACGATCGAGATGTCGACATTGCGCTGCTTGAAGATGCGGTTGTCGGCGACCAGGCTGATCGCGTCGTTGAAGATCGGCATCAGGCCGGTCTCGAACCAGGCGCCGATATCGTCGAGCAAGCCGGCCGGCACATCCTGGTGGACGCCGCCCGGGCGGAAATAATTCGCGTGCATGCGCGCGCCGGACACGCGCTCGTAGAAATTCATGATGTCTTCGCGCGGCTCGAACAGCCACAGGTTCGGAGTCATCGCGCCCACGTCCATGACATGGCTGCCGATGTTGAGCAGGTGGTTCTTGACCCGCGTCAGCTCCGCGAAGAAGGTCCGCAGGTATTGGGCGCGGATCGGCACTTCGAGGCCGAGCAGCTTCTCGATGGCGAGCACATAGCTGTGCTCCATGCACATCGGAGAGACATAATCGAGCCGGTCGAAATAGGGGATCGACTGGATATAGGTCTTGTATTCGCAGAACTTCTCGGTGCCGCGGTGGAGCAGGCCGACATGCGGATCGACCCGCTCGACGATCTCGCCGTCGAGCTCCAGCACCAGGCGCAGCACGCCGTGCGCGGCCGGATGCTGGGGGCCGAAGTTGATCGTGTAGTTGGCGATCTCGGACTCGGTCGCGCCGGAGCGGGCGACCTGCTCCTCGTGGCTCTGAACCGGGGATGCGATGGTCATTTCTTGGCTGTCTCCGCGGCCGGCAGCGGCGTCGGCGCGCCGGGGGCGACGGGGCCCTTCTCGTCGCCCGGCAGGATATATTGCGCGCCTTCCCAAGGGCTCAGGAAATCGAACGCGCGAAAGTCCTGCGGCAGCTTGACCGGCTCGTAGACCACCCGCTTCTGCTCTTCGGAATAGCGCATCTCGACATAGCCCGAGAGCGGGAAGTCCTTGCGGAACGGATGCCCCCTGAAGCCATAATCGGTGAGGATACGGCGAAGGTCGTTATTGCCGTCGAAGATGACGCCGTACATGTCGAACACTTCGCGCTCCAGCCAGCCGGCCACCGGGTAGATTCCGGTGATCGACGGCACCGGCATGTCCTCATCGGTGGACAGGCGGATGCGGATGCGGTGGTTCTTGGTCACCGACAGCAGGTGGTAGACGACTTCGAACCGCTCGGGCCGCTGCGGATAGTCGACGCCGGCAATTTCCATCAATTGCTGATAGTCGAACCGGTCGCGCAGGGTGCGGCACACCTCGGCAATGCTCTCGCGCACCACGGTGATCGAATCCTCGCCGACAGCGTGGATGCCGTCCAGCCAGGCATCGCCGATCGCGGCCTTGACCTCGTCGAGGATGCCGGGCCGGGCCGGAATGACGGGAGCGGAGTTGTTGGCCATGGGCCCTCTCAGCGCTCGATCGTGCCGATGCGGCGGATCTTCCGCTGCAGCTGCATCACGCCGTAGATCAGGGCTTCCGCGGTCGGCGGGCAGCCCGGCACATAGATGTCGACAGGCACGATGCGGTCGCAGCCGCGCACCACCGAATAGCTGTAATGATAGTAACCACCGCCATTGGCACAGCTGCCCATCGAGATCACATAGCGCGGCTCCGACATCTGGTCGTAAACGCGGCGCAGCGCCGGAGCCATCTTGTTGCACAAGGTGCCGGCGACGATCATCACATCCGACTGGCGCGGGGACGCGCGCGGCGCCACGCCAAAGCGCTCGAGGTCGTAGCGCGGCATGTTGGCGTGGATCATCTCCACCGCGCAGCAGGCGAGGCCGAAAGTCATCCACCAGAGCGAGCCGGTGCGGGCCCATTGGAACAGATCCTCGGTTGAGGTGACGAGGAAGCCCTTGTCCGACACTTCCGAGTTGATCTGGTTGAAGAATTCCGGGTCCGGCTGCTGCAGGTCGGCGGGGCGCGCATTTTCATGGCGCGGATCGAGGATCACTCCCATTCGAGCGCTCCCTTTTTCCAGGCATAGACAAAGCCGAGGGTCAGTTCGGCAAGAAAGATCATCATCGCCGCCCATCCCGCGATGCCGATATAGCCAAGGCTCACCGCCCAGGGGAACAGGAAGGCGACTTCCAGGTCGAAGATGATGAACAGGATGGCGACGAGGTAGAAGCGCACATCGAACTGGGAACGCGAATCCTCGAACGCGGGGAAGCCGCATTCGTATTCGGCGAGCTTGTCCGGATACGGGTTGGACGCGCCGGTCGCCTTGGCGACCAGCATCGGCAGCACCACGAACGACAGCGACAGCGCCAGAGCGACGCCGAGGAACAGCAGGATGGGCAGATATTCGGCGGCGGTTGACGCCATCGAGACTCTCCGAAGGGGCTAAGCTTGGCGCGGCTTCTAAGGCAGGGACACCGGCTCCGCAACCGCTGAGCCGAGGCAATGAGAAACGGCTCGGCAGATGGAGCGATGCCGTTGAATTTACAAGGCTATCAGGCGCGAAGAGCGCCGCCGACGAGCTTGTGGAGCTTGGAATGGAGCTGGTCGTTGGCCGCCAGCACCTGACCCTTGGCGAGCCCGGCCTCGCTCCCGCGGAAATCGCTGACGAAGCCGCCCGCCTCGCGCACCAGCAATATGCCGGCCGCGACATCCCAATATTGCAGATCCTCCTCCCAGAAACCGTCGAAGCGGCCGGCGGCAACCCAGGCAAGATCGAGCGCCGCCGAACCGAAGCGGCGGATGCCGGCGACATTGGGAGAGACGGCGTCGAGGATCTTCTGGAAGCGTTCCAGATCGCCGTGACCGAAATAGGGGATACCGGTGGCGATCAGCGCTTCGTCGAGGTTGCGCCGCGCCGAAACCCGCAGCCGCCGCTCGTTGAGCCAGGTCCCCCTGCCCTTCTCGGCCCAGAAGCTCTCGTCGGTCAGCGGCTGATAGACCAGTGCCTGTGTGATTTCCGGCCGCCCGCCCGCACCCCGGGGGTCCTCCACCGCGATCGAGATCGCGAAGTGGGGCAAGCCGTGGAGGAAGTTCGTGGTCCCGTCGATCGGATCGACGATGAAGCGCGGCTTGTCGGGATCGCCATCGATCGACCCCCCTTCCTCCAGCGTCAGCCGCCAGTCGGGGCGGGCCTTGCGCAATTCCTCAACGATGGTCTGCTCGGCCTGCTTGTCGGCCATGGAGACGAAGTCGGCTGGCCCCTTGCGACTGACCTGGAGCTGCTCGACCTCGTTGAAGTCCCGCCTTATGCGCGGCGCCGCTTTGCGGGCTGCCTTTTGCATGACGGTGAGAAGGCCGGAATGGGAAACCATATGTCTTTCCTAAAAGCCCTCTCCCCTTCAGGGGAGAGGGTTGGGAGAGGGGGAGTCGGAGAGCGTGTCGAACGCCCGCGAAGTTCCGCCGACTTACCCCTCTCCCCGACCCTCTCCCCTGAAGGGGAGAGGGAGTTTAATCCGCGCGGCGGATGTAGGTCTGCTCGTAGACGTCGACAACGATCTTCGTGCCGGCGCCGATATGCGGCGGGACCATCACGCGCACGCCATTGTCGAGCACCGCCGGCTTGTAGGAGGAAGAGGCCGTCTGCCCCTTCACCACCGCGTCGGCCTCAACAATCATCGCTTCGATCGTGTCGGGCAGCTGCACCGAGATCGGCCGCTCTTCCCAAAGCTCCATCACCACGTCCATGCCGTCCTGCAGGAAGGCGGCGGCGTCGCCCAGGATGCCGGCGTCGAGCGTGATCTGCTCGTAATTGTCCTTGTCCATGAAGGTCAGCGCCTCGCCGTCCTTGAACAGGAACTGGAAATCCTTGGTGTCGAGACGGACCCGCTCCACCGTCTCGGCCGAGCGGAAGCGGACGTTGTTCTTGCGGCCGTCGATGAGGTTCTTCATCTCGACCTGCATGTAGGCGCCGCCCTTGCCCGGCTGGGTGTGCTGGATCTTGACGGCGCGCCAGATGCCGCCTTCATATTCGATGATGTTGCCGGGACGAATGTCCACGCCGCTGATCTTCATAAACGTCTCGCTGAGAGAGTGGAAAGAGCCGGCCCGCGCCTTAGCGGTCGCCCGACTTTCCCGCAAGCAGGGGGTAGGGGTTGATCGGGGTGCCGTCGTGCCAATCCTCGCCCGGCGCCATCTTGTTGACCGCGAAGTGGAGGTGCGGCCCCGAGGGGCTGGCGTTGCCGGTGGAGCCGACCGTGCCGAGCACGTCGCCCTGCTTGACCGGCTGGCCTTCCTTCAGCCCCGGCTGGTAGGCGTCGAGATGGGCGTAATAGAAGACCCACTGCTTGTCGGGCGAGCGGACGTAGACGGAGATGCCGCCGCCGCCCTGGCTGAAGTAAAGCTTCTCGACCACACCGGGCGCGGACGCGATGACGGGCGTGCCGTGGGGCGCCATGATGTCGATCGCATTGTGGACACGGCCGCCGCTTCGGGCGGCCTTGTAGGTGTTGGCCAGCGCTTCGGGCTTGATGCCGGCCACGGGAATGGCAAGCCCGGACGGGCCGATCTCCAGCTCGGCCGCCTCGGGCGCCGCTTGTGGTTCCGTCTGCTGTGGCACCGGGGCGCTGCCGACGGAGCCACGGTTGAAGGCGACCAGCCAGAAGGCGCTGGTCAGCGCGGAGCTGAGCAGCGCAGTGATGATCACGATTGCCCAGACACCGAACTTACGCAACGATCGCTCCTTCCCGTCCTTACCTCAGGTTAAACGACGCGACGCGCAACCTATTTCCCGCCGGTTCCGTTTCTCAGGCGCATGACTGGCACCATCAGGATCGGCTGTTCGGGGTGGATCTACCGCCACTGGCGGGAGCGTTTCTATCCCGCCAAGACGCCCCAGCGGCTGTGGTACGATTTCTACGCCGACACCTTCGATACTGTGGAGCTCAACACCAGCTTCTACCACCTGCCCAAGCCCGAAACTTTCACGAAGTGGCGCGACCAGGCGCCGGACGGCTTTCGCTATGCGGTCAAGGCGCCGCGCTTCATCACCCACATGAAGAAGCTCAAGGATTGCGCCGAGCCGGCGGCCGAGTTCCTCGCCCGCGCCCGCAATTTGGGCGGCACGATCGGCCCGATCCTCTACCAGCTCCCGCCGCGCTGGGGGTGCAACACGGCGCGGCTGGAGGAGTTCATCGCCCTCCTGCCCGCTGACCTCTCCCATGTCTTCGAATTCCGGGAGACGAGCTGGATCACCGACGAGGTCCTGGCGCTGCTGGACGACCGCGGGGTCTCGTTCTGCGCCCATGACATGCCCGGATCGCAGACGCCGCGCTGGGCCTCGGGACCGATCGCCTACGTTCGCTTCCACGGCGGCGAGGGCAAATATTGGGGCCGCTATTCGGACGAGGGGCTGCTGTCGTGGAGCGACTGGATCGTCGAGCAGGCGCGTGGTGGTCGCGATGTGTGGTGCTATTTCAACAACGACATCGACGCTCACGCCATCCACGACGCGCTGACGCTCAGGGCAATGGTGGGCCAGGCGCTACGCTAGCAGCGGCCTTCTCACCCGAAACGCGCTGCGGCCGGACGGCAAGCCCCAGACGGCGGGCGAGCCAGCCGAGCGTCGGCCCCTGGATAAGGCTGGAGACCAGCACGACGAAGAAGACGATGTCGAAGATCCGCTGCGCCCCCGGCACCCCCGCCACGATCGGGAAGGTGGCAAGCACGATCGGCACGGCGCCGCGCAGCCCCGCCCAGGAGATGAACAGCTTGTCGCCCCACCCGAAGCTGGGGAACGGCGCCAGGCAAAGGAACACCGCTACCGGCCGTGCGACCAGCATCAGCACGGCGGTCACGGCGAGCCCCGGTACGATCACCCCCGGAAGCTGCGAGGGAAAGACCAGCAGCCCCAGCGTCAGGAACATCACCACCTGGGCAAGCCAGGCGACCCCGTCCTGGAACATGGAAATGGTGTGCTTGGCCGGAAAGCTGCGGCTGCCGGCGACGATGCCCGCCACATAAGCGGCAAGAAAGCCGTTGCCGCCGAGCACGCCGGCCAGGCCGAAGCTGAGCAGGGCGGCCGCCAGCGACACCACCAGCGCAAGCCCCCCAACCCGGAGCGGCGCCCGGCGCAGCAGCAGCGGAAAGGCCAGGCCGATACCGACGCCGACCGCACCGCCCACCAGCATCTGCACGGCAAAATCGGGCACGAAGCCGGCCATCGAGGTGCCCGGCACGGTCAGCAGCAGGATGGTGGCACCGACCAGGAAAACGGCGGTGGGATCGTTGGTGCCGGATTCGAGCTCGATCAGCCCCTGCACGCGCCCCTCCAGCGGAATGGAATGGGAGCGCAGCATCGCGAACACCGCCGCCGCATCGGTGGAGGCGACCACCGAACCGAGCAGGAAGCCCTGATAAGGCGCGAAATCGAGCAGCAGCACTGCCGCCGCGCCGACGACCGCGGCGCTGATGATCACGCCCCCCGTGGCAAGCAGCAGGGCCGGCAGCGCAACCCCGCGCACCTGCCGCCACTTTGTATCGAGGCCGCCGGAAAAGAGGATGAAGACCAGGCAGGCGATGCCGATCCCTTGGGCAAGGAAATGGTCCGCAAAGGCAAGCCCGCCGGGGCCGTCGGAACCCGCCACCATGCCAAGAGCGAGGAAGCCGAGGATGGCCGGAAGGCCGAACCGGCTCGACAGGCTGCCGGCGAGCACCGTCAAGGTCAGCAGCACGCCGAGGATGAAGAAGACCAGCTCGGGCGATTGTTGCGGCATTGCTCCCCCTAAACCCGCGCAGGCCGCTGTAGCGCAAGCAAAAGGCGGATCACCGCGCGAGAACGGCTTCGAATGCCTTTACCGCTGCGCCCGGTCCCTCCGAATGCCCCCATACCGAGCCGCACACGGCCAGGAAATCCGCGCCGGCTTCGACCAGCACCGCCGCATTGTCCGGCGTGATGCCGCCGATCGCTACGGAAGGTATCTGGAACAGGCTCGACCACCAGCCCAGGATCTTGGGCTCCGCCCGATGCTCCGTGTCCTTGGTGGCGGTGGGATAGAAGGCGCCGAACGCGACATAGTCGGCGCCGGCCTCCCCCGCTTCCATGGCGAGGTGGCGGCTGTCGTGGCAGGTGACTCCGATCTGCGCCTCCGGGCCGAGCAGCGCCCGGGCATCGCGCGGATCGCCGTCGCCCTGGCCGAGATGGACACCATCGGCGCCCAGGCGCTTGGCGAGGCCTATGTCGTCGTTGACGATGAAGGCGACGTCGCGGGCCCGGCAGATGTCGAGGAGCGGCGCCGCCAGTCGCGCCGCCTCGTGCTGGTCCTGTCCCTTGACGCGGAACTGAAAGGCCGCGACCGGGCCGGCGGCAAGAGCTTCTTCGAGGCGCGCCGGGAAGTCGCCGCCGACGTCGAGCGGCGAGATCAGGTAGAGCTGGCAAGGGGGGCGCCTGCCGGGCTCGAACATGTCGGCAAAATTGGGATCGAGTTCGTCTTCCATGGTCTTCAGCCGTTCGCACCGATGCGCGTCGCGCTCAAGCAGCAAAACAGATCCGGCTTGCGGCCCCTGCCCCAATGTTCGGTGATGTCCGTAAAGCCGGACTGCTCGAGAAGCGCCCTCACCTCGGCCACTTCGAACAATCGGAAGCCGTGGCGATGGCCCGGCCATTTGCGCAGTTCCTGGGGCGGCTCCAAGCCGATCACCAGCCGCCCGCCCGGCCGCAGCACCCGAGCACTCTCCCGAAAGGCAGCCTGCGGATCAGGCCAGAAATAGAGGCTATTGAGGCTCACCGCTGCGTCGAGCGCGGAGCTCGGAAACGGCAAGCGCTCGGCGGAGGCGACATGCACATCGAAGCCGCGCAGCCGCCGCACCATCGCGTCCGAGGCATCCACGCCCGCTACCTGGGCGCCCCGCGCGCGCATCATGCGCAGCAAGGCACCGCCGCCGAAGCCGATCTCCAGCACCCGCTCACCCAGCGCCGGCGCGACCAGCTCCAGCGCCATCCGGTTCATCGCGCCGCTGATCCGGTCGAGCCAGGGCGCGATGATCAGCCGGCCGAGGAGGCCGCTGGGGCGCGCGAACTGCGCCGCCAGCAGCCTGGCAATCAGGCGGCCTGCTTCTGCGTCGAGGCGCGGTGGATGTCGTCGATCGCGCTGCCGAGCGCCGCGTCGAAATCCTCGGGGCTCATTCCGTGGCGCAGATCCTCGAGCAGCGCCCGACTGAAGCTGGCGATCATGCCGCGGTTCATCGCCAGCTGGGCGCACGCCTCGGGCCGGCTGAAGCCGCCGGACAGCGCCACCACCCGCAGCACGCGGGGATGATCGACCAGCGGGTCGTACAGCCCAGCCTCGGCCGGAATGCTGAGCTTCAGCATCACCCGCTCCTCGCCGGGCAGCGCGTCGAGCGCCTTTACCAGTTCCTCGAGCAGGATGCGGTCGGCCTCGGCGCGTTCCGGGCTCTTGATGTTGATCTCTGGCTCCAGCATCGGCACCAGCCCGGCGGCGAGCACCTGGTGCCCCACGTCGATCTGCTGGGCGACGATCGCGGCAATGCCGTCGCGGTTGGCGAGGTTGATCACCGAACGCTCCTTGGTGCCGAACACGCCCAGGCCCTTGGCACGGCTCAGAAGGGCATCGAGTTCCGGCATCGGCTTCATCAGCTGGACGCCATTCGCTTCGGCTTCCAGTCCCTTGTCGATCTTGATGAAGGGCACGACGCCGCGCGACTTCAGCACCTCCGGCACCGGCCGCCCGTCGATCTCGCCGTCCATGGTCCGCTCGAACAGGATCGCGCCGATCACCTTGTCGCCGTTGAAGGACGGCGCGGTGATGATCCGCGAGCGCATGTCGTGGATCAGGCCGAACATCTCCTCCTCGCCCGAATAGCTGCCTTCCTCGACGCCATAGCCCTTGAGCGCCTTGGGGGTCGAACCGCCGCTCTGGTCGAGGGCCGCGATAAAGCCCTGGCCACTCTCGACCTTCGTCATCATTTCAGTATCTTGCATGAGGATCCTCGTAAACCGAATGAACTATTGCATCAAAGCCGCGACGCCGGGCAGTTCCTTGCCCTCCATCCATTCCAGGAAGGCGCCGCCAGCGGTGGAGACGAAGGAGAAGCCGTCCGCCGCGCCGGCATGGTTCAAGGCCGCGACCGTGTCGCCGCCGCCCGCCACCGAGACGAGTTCGCCGCTCTGGGTCAGCGCCGCCGCAATCTGGGCGAGCGCCACCGTGGCGGCATCGAAGGGCGGAGTCTCGAAGGCACCGAGCGGGCCGTTCCAAACCAGGGTGCGGCAGGTCTTGATCGCGTCGCCAAGCGCTTCCACCGCCGCCGGGCCGACATCCAGGATCATCTCGTCTGCCGCGACTTCGTGGACGTTGCAGGTCCTGACGCTTGGCGGATTGGCCGCGAACTCCTTCGCCACCACCACATCGTAGGGCAGATGCACCGTGCAGTTCGCCCGCTCCGCGGCATCGAGGATCTCGTTGGCCGTGCCGGTCAGGTCATGCTCGCACAGCGACTTGCCGACCGCCACGCCGCGCGCGGCGAGGAAGGTGTTGGCCATGCCGCCGCCGATGATCAGGTGATCGACCTTGGTGACGAGGTGGCGCAGCACTTCAAGCTTGCTCGACACCTTGGCGCCGCCGACCACCGCCGCTACCGGCCGCTCGGGCTCGCCAAGCGCCTTTTGAAGGGCCTTGAGTTCGGCCTCCATCGCCCGCCCCGCATAAGCCGGCAGCAGCCGCGCCAGCCCTTCGGTGGAGGCATGGGCGCGGTGCGCGGCGGAAAAGGCATCGTTGACATAGAGGTCACCGAGCGCCGCCATGGCCCGCGCCAGTTCCGGGTCGTTCTTCTCTTCGCCGGCGTGGAAGCGGGTATTTTCGAGGATAGCGACATCGCCCGGCCGCATGTCCACGACATTCTGGAGCGCCGTTTCTCCCTGGCAATCGCCGACATAGCGGACCGGCCGCCCCAGCACCCCCTCATAGGCGCGCGTGACGAGGGAGAGCGACATGTCCGGCCTCTTCTCCCCCTTGGGCCGCCCAAAATGAGCGAGGAGGAGAACGATCGCGCCCTTGTCGGCAAGCTCCATCACCGTCGGCAGCGTGGCCCGCAACCGCGTGTCGTCGGTGACGGCGCCGTCCGCCATCGGCACATTGAGATCGACGCGGACGAGGGCGCGCCTGCCGCGCACCTCGCCGAGATCGTCGAGGGTCTGGAAAGACGCCATGGCGTCAGCTCAACCGTGCCATCGCGGCGGCGGTGTCCACCATCCGGTTCGAGAAGCCCCATTCATTATCGTACCAGGAGACGACGCGGACGAGCTTGCCTTCCAGCACCGCGGTTTCCAGGCTGTCGACGCTGGAGCTATGCGGATCGTGGTTGAAGTCGATCGAGACCAAAGGCTCCTCGATATATTGCAGGATGCCCTTCAAGGGGCCCTCGGCGGCGGCCCGCAGCGCGCCGTTAATCTCATCCACGCTGGTGTCGCGGCCCGGCGTGAAGGTGAGGTCCACCAGGCTGACATTGGGCGTCGGCACGCGCACCGCCGAGCCGTCGAGCTTGCCCTTCAGTTCCGGCAGCACCTCGCCGACCGCGCGGGCGGCGCCGGTGGTGGTGGGGATCATCGACATGCCGGCGGCGCGCGAGCGGCGCTTGTCGGAATGGATCTGGTCGAGGATCTTCTGGTCGTTGGTATAAGCGTGGATGGTGGTCATCAGCCCACGCTCGATGCCGACCGTGTCGTTCAGCACCTTGGCGACCGGCGCCAGGCAGTTGGTGGTGCACGACGCGTTGGAAACGATGGTGTGGCCCGCCTCCAGCTTGTGGTGATTGACGCCATAAACCACAGTCAGGTCGACGCCTTTGGCGGGCGCGGAAATGAGAACTTTCCGTGCACCCGCAGTAAGATGCACACCGGCCTTGTCACGGTCGGTGAAGAAACCGGTACATTCCAGCGCGATGTCGACGCCGTTGGCGCCGTGCGGGAGCTTGCCCGGATCGCGCTCGGCGGTGACCAGGATGCGCTTGCCGTCGATGATCAGGTCGTTGCCCTCGGCGTGCACTTCGCCGGCATAGCGGCCGTGAACGGAATCCCGCTTGAACAAGAGGGCGTTGGACTCGGCATCGGCGAGGTCGTTGATCGCCACCAGCTCAAGGCCGCTGTCGGCCTTTTCCAGGATCGCGCGCGCCACCAGACGGCCGATACGGCCAAAACCATTGATCGCAACTCTCGTCGCCATGTTCTTGTCTCCCTTAGAGTTTCAGGGCCGCGACGATCCGCGGCACGATCGCATCGGCGGTAAAGCCGAAGCGGCGGAAAAGATCGTCGGCCGGCGCCGAGGCCCCGAACCGGTCGAGGCCGATGGCGAGCCCGCCTGCCCCCGTATAGCGCTCCCAGCCGAGCGTCGTTCCCGCCTCGATCGACACGCGCAGCGCATTGCCGGGCAGAAGATCGGCGCGATAGGCCTCGTCCTGGGCGTCGAACAGCGACCAGCAGGGCATGGAGACGACATCGGCGCCGATCCCCTGCCCTTCCAGCGCCTCGGCCACCGTCACCGCCAGCTCCACTTCCGAACCGGTGGCGATCAGCACCACCCGGCGGTCCGCGCCGGCGGTGCGAAGACGATAAGCGCCGCGGGCGCAAAGATTCTCCGTCCGCTCGAGCCGGAGTTGCGGCAGATTCTGGCGGCTCAGCGCCAGCACCGACGGCCCGTCCTGCCGTTCCAGCGCCAGCATCCAGCATTCCGCCGTCTCAACCGCGTCGGCGGGGCGGAAGACGGCGAGGTTGGGGATCAGGCGCAGGCTGGTGAGATGCTCGACGGGCTGGTGGGTCGGCCCATCCTCGCCAAGCCCGATCGAGTCGTGGGTCATGACGAAGATTGAGCGGATCTGCTGCAGCGCCGCCAGCCGGATCGCCGGCCGGCAATAATCGGAAAAGACCAGGAAGGTGCCGCCATAAGGAATGACGCCGCCGTGCAGCGCCATGCCGTTCATGGCGGTGGCCATGCCAAACTCGCGAATGCCATAATAGATGTAGCGCCCGGAATAATCCTCTTTAGTCAAAGGCTTCTGCGCCTTTGTTTTGGTATTGTTGGAACCGGTGAGGTCCGCCGATCCGCCCACCGTCTCGGGCAACGCCGCGTTGATCGCCTCCAGCGCCAGCTCCGACGACTTGCGCGTCGCAAGCTTCTGCGGCTCGGCGGCAAGGCTGTCGAGCCAGCCGCCGATGCCGAAGCCCGCGGGCAGCCGCCCCTCCATCCGCCGCAACAGGTCCTCGCCCGCGTCGCTGGCGGCAAGCCGCTCCCGCCACGCCGCATGCGCACCCGCGCTGCGCCGCCCGGCCTCGCGCCAAGCCGCCACGATCTCCTCCGGCATATCGAACGGCTCGCTGTCCCAGACGAGCTGCTTCCTCGCCGCCGCAACTTCCTCGTCGCCCAAAGCGGCGCCGTGCGTGGCCGAAGTGCCCTGTTTGTTGGGCGCGCCCCAGCCGATGATCGTGCGGCAGGCGATCAGCGACGGCCGCGGATCGGCCAGCGCTTCGTCGATCGCCCGGCGAATCTCGGCCACGTCGTGGCCGTCGCAGTGCGCCACATGCCAGCCATAAGCCGCATAGCGCGCCGCAATGTCCTCGGAGGTGGAAAGCTCGGTCGAGCCGTCGATGGTGATGCGGTTGTCGTCCCAGAACACGTTGAGCCGGCCGAGGCCGAGATGCCCGGCCAGCCCCGCCGCCTCATGGTTGATGCCTTCCATAAGGCAGCCGTCGCCGGCAATCGCCCAGGTGAGGTGGTCGACCAGAGCAGTGCCGAACTGGGCGTTGAGGTGCCGCTCGGCGATCGCCATGCCCACCGCCATCGCCAGCCCCTGGCCGAGCGGGCCGGTGGTCGCCTCCACGCCGGGCAACAGGAAATTCTCCGGGTGCCCCGCGCACGGCGAGTTCATCTGCCGGAAATTGGCGATGTCCTCGATCGTCGGCTGCGCATAGCCCGACAGGTGGAGCAGCGCGTAGACCAGCATCGATCCGTGCCCGGCCGACAGCACGAAGCGGTCCCGGTCATGCCAGGCGGGATCTTGCGGGTCGTGCTTCAAATATTCCGTGAACAGCACGGTCGCCACATCCGCCATGCCCATCGGCATGCCCGGATGCCCCGAATTGGCAGCCTGCACCCCGTCCATCGCAAGGGCGCGAATGGCATTGGCGAGCAATCTCGGTTCGGCGGCCATGGAGGCTCCCTGTGCGGAGTGCCCCTGTGGGGCGGCGGGAAGGACTCCGGGAGAACGGGTCCCGCTCGCCCGCTCCTTTAGAGACGGAGGCGTTTGCGTCAACACCGCCGGCTCCCCATTTCCAAACGCGGCCCGGTCATGGTAACGGACACGGCCATGGGGCAGGAGAAAGTGACGCACGCGCTGGAGCGGATCGAACAGGCGCTCGCCCGCATCGAAGCGGCCGCCTCGGCGCCGCGCCCTGCGGGAAACGCCGGCGAGACCGCCGAACTGGAGCGTGTCGCCGCCGCCCACCGAACGCTGCGCGGCACGGTGGAAGACGCGATCGCCCGCATCGACCGCCTGATGGACGCCGGGGAGGCACGCTGATGGCCAAGGTCGATATCGACATTGCCGGCCGCCGCTATGCCGTCGCCTGCCGGGACGGGGAGGAAGAGCATCTGCACGCGCTTGGCGCGATCGTCGCGGCCAAGGCCCACGACGCCGCAGGAGCGCTCGGCACCTTGAGCGAGAATCGCCAGCTCCTGCTCGCCTCCCTGCTGCTGGCCGACGAACTCAAGGAAAGGCGCGCCGCGGTCTCGGCCGGGCCTGCACCGCACGAGGATGATCCGGCCGTCGCCGACGCGCTGGAGCGGCTGGCGGCGCGGATGGAAAGCCTCGCCGACAGGCTTGAGGGTGGCCGCGCAAATCCCTAGATAGGAGACGACGGGTACTGCCCGGTACGAGCTCTTGAACATCCCTGAGGCGATAATGACATCCTCGGGGGCTGTCCCTGCCTGGACCCTGGTCCGGATCACATGGCCCCCACCTGACGTTGAGGCGTCAGAGGATATTCCGGCAAACGGCCATGGCGGTCCCGTCACCCCCCCAGTCCGCAAAGGACCTGTTGCGCAGCGAGGCGCTGGCGAGGCGGCGCGCGTTCGCCCGTTCACTGGCACCCGGCTTGCGGGGGGAGCTTGAAGCGGCCCTTGCGCGCATCGTCATTCCACACCTCCTGTCCGCGCGGATTGTCGCCGGATACCATCCGCTCAGGGACGAGATCAGCCCGTATCCGATCCTCGACGCCCTCGGTGCCGACCAGCGCGCCGCCCTCCCCTGGTTCCTTCACCGGGACGCGCGCATGCTGTTTCGCGAAGCGCCGGCCGCCGAGCCGAGCCCCTGGGGCGTGCTCCAGCCGCCCGCATTCGCCGAGGCAATGGCCCCGGACACTGTTCTGGTGCCCCTCGTCGCCGCCGACCGGCACGGCAATCGCATCGGCCATGGCAAGGGCCATTACGACCGCGCCCTCTCCCACCTGCGGGAAGGCGGGCCGGTATTCACAATCGGCCTGGCCTGGGAACATCAGATAGTGGACGAAATGCTTGATCCCGATCCCTGGGACGTGCCGCTCGACGTCATCGCCACACCGGCGGAATGGATAACATGCAGCTGAACGACCACGAGCCGAGTTGGCGGATGCCCTTCGGCACCTTCCTTATCCTGCTGCTAATCGCCGTCTGGGCGGTGCTGGTGGCGATGGGCGCGGATCTGATGGCGGGCCTGCCCTGGCCGGTCTTTGTGGTCTATTTCGGAGTGGCGGGGATCGTCTGGATTCTGCCCTTGAAGCCGCTGCTGCGCTGGATGGAAACCGGACGTTTCCGCGCCCCCTGAGGGGTTGAGCACTTCGATTTTCATGAAATGGCGCGAGTGACGGGGCTCGAACCCGCGACCTCCGGCGTGACAGGCCGGCGCTCTAACCAACTGAGCTACACCCGCGTTGGAGCGGCGGACTAAGGGAGGCTCCCTCCCCTGTCAACAAGTGTCAGGTCTTTTCCCCATGTTCTTCATGGTGGTGGCCGGTGAGCGTTCCTTCCTCGAACAGGAAGCCCGCAATGTCGGGCTTTCCGGCCGCGTCCAGCACCGTCTTCAAGATGATCAGCAGGGGCACGGCGAGCAGCGCTCCCGTGGTCCCCCACACCCATGCCCAGAAGCTCAGCGCGACCAGAATGAGCAAGGGGTTGATGGTCAGCCGCCGCCCGACCAGCATCGGCGTGATCACATTGGCCTCGATCATGTGGATGCCCGCAAAGCTCACCGCCGGCAGCAGCGCGAACCAGGGGTCGGGAAACGCCATCAAGCCGCCAAAGGCGAGCAGCAGGACCGAGGCGATGGGGCCCAGATAGGGGATGTAGTTCAGCACCGCGACGATGCCGCCCCACATCAAGGGCGAAGGCATTCCGATCCACCACAGCACCAGCGACACCATCAGGCCCATCGTAACATTCACCATGGTGATGGTGCCGAGATAGGTGGAGGTCGCATCCACCATCTGCTGAATGGCGCGGGCGGTGGTCATGGCACCGTCGAAGCTTGCGCGGGTGGTGATGGTGGCCTTGCGCATCCGCGTCCAGCCGGAGAGGAAGAAGAAGATCACCAGGATCGCGAAGAACATCTGGATCACGGCGAAGGGCGCCGAGCTGGCAATGATGTCGAGGAGCGAGTTCGGTGTCTCCAAAGCCACGGTGCGTGGTCCTTCGGACGTCGGGCCGAAGCCCTCGACGATGTCGTTGATGAAGCTTTCCAGCTCCGAATAGATGTTGAGGATCGGCGACAGCGTCTCACGGATGCGGCCGATATTCTCCGGGATCATCCGCACCCACTCGGCCGCAGGCAGGACGATGGAAGCGATGGCGACATTGGCCGCGGTCAAGAACAGGAGGACGCAGCTCAGCGCCGCCAGCGAGGAGGGCAGGCCTCGCCGCTCCAGCCATTCCAGCACCGGCACCAGGGCGACGGCGATTACCAGGGCGGCGGTGACCGGAAGGAAGAATTCCGCCCCGGCCCGAAGCGCGAAGGGAAGCGCGATGGCAAGCCCAGCGCCGGCGATCAGCGTGAGCGCCGCAAGCAGGCGGTCGCGGCGATAAGCGATCTCCTCCTGCTCGGCATGGCCCGCTTCGGCCTCGCCGGCGGCGGCCGCATTAACGTTCCCCACTTCGTTCATCGCTTCACTTTCCTCGCAACGCGGCGCCGCCTTCTTAAGCGGAAAGGCAAAAACCGCATTAACTAATTTTTATCAGTCTCGGCCGCATAGCGCACCCAACAACGCTCGTGGGGAGCCCGATGACAGACCGTGACCACCAGGATTATCGCACCCTCGCACGCCTTCTCGGCGCGGCGTCGGCGTTCGCGATTTTGCTGTCCACGGCGCCCGCGTTTGCAGCGGGCACACCGGCCGGCACCGATATCCGCAACGTCGCCACCGCCACCTATGAGGTGACGCCCGGTGGTCCGGAGACCAGCATCGATTCGAATGTGGTCACCCTCAAGGTCGACGAACTGCTCGACGTCACCGTCGCCTGGGCCGACCCGGCGGATGTCACCGCGACGCCCGGCGCCACTGCGCAGGTGCTGCGCTACACCCTTTCCAACGGCGGCAACGGCCTTGAAGCCTTTACGCTCGCCACCGTCGCCAATGGCGGCGGCGACGATTTCGATCCGGCCGTCACCTCGATCGTCCTCGATAGCAACAACAACAACGCCTACGATCCCGGCGTCGACACCGTCTATGTGCCGGGCTCCAACGATCCCGAACTCGCGCCCGACCAGGCGCTCAGCGTCTTCGTCCTTTCCACCCTCCCCGCCGGCGCCTCCGACGGCCAGCGCGGCAAGGTCGCGCTGACCGCGATTGCCAAGACCGGCTCCGGCGCCCCCGGCACCAGCTTTGCCGGTGCCGGCCAGGGCGGCGGCAATGCGGTGGTGGGCGCCACTGGGGCCGATGCCGATGCGGAGGGCTGGTACAAGATCAGTCGCGCCGACATCGCCTTTGCCAAGAGCGCCAGCGTGCTCGATCCCTGGGGCGGCGCGACCAGCGCCCCGGGTGCGGTCGTGACCTACACGCTTACCGCGACGGTGAACGGCAGCGGCAGCCTCGGTAATGTCCGCCTCGCCGATCCCATTCCGGCCGGCACCACCTATTCGCCCGGCACCCTCACCCTGGACGGCGCCGCCCTGAGCGACGCTGCCGATGCCGACGCGGGCGCCTTCAACGGCACCGGCATCACCGTCGGGCTCGGCACCCTCGCAAGCGGCGCCAGCCGCACCGTCTCATTCAAAGTCAAGATCGACTGAAGGAACCAAGGCCATGAAGATCCTGCTGCTCATGCTCGCGCTCATCGCCCCGGCCGCTCCCGTGCTGGCCCAGGACGTCTCGCTCTCCAGCGAAGTGTTCGTGGAGAAAACCGTCAAGGACGCCAAGGGCGAGTCGAAGACGGTGCGCGAAGCGCCTGCCATCGTCACGCCGGGCGACCGCCTGGTGTTCGTGCTGAGCTACGCCAACAAGGGCGCACAGCCCGCGACCGGCTTCACCCTCACCAACCCGATGCCCGCAGCAATCGCCTTTGCCTCCGCCGAAGGCGCCGGCTCGGAAGTCTCGGCCGATGGCGGCAAGAGCTGGGGCCAGCTGGCCGCGCTCAAAGTCGCGCTTCCGGACGGCACCAGCCGCGCGGCGGCACCGGCCGATGTCACCCATATCCGCTGGAGCTTCACCCAGCCGATCGCGGCCGGAAAGGGCGGCCAGCTCAGCTTCCGGGGCACCGTCAAGTAGTAACGAGTACCCGCTACGCGCGCCGGCGGTGGGGATAACGGCGCGCTTTCCCAACAGGAATTGGACACGAACATGACCAGGACTTTGCGCTTGCTCGCGACTGCCAGCACGCTGGCGGCTGCGGCGTTCGCGGCCACCCCCGCCTTTGCGGAAGGAACGGCCGCGGGCACCACCATCACCAACAATGTGTCGCTCAACTACCGGGTCGGCGGGGTCGACCAGACCTCCGTCACCGCCAGCAACAGCTTCATCGTCGACCGCAAGGTCAATCTGACGGTGGCGGAAGTCGGCAACACCACCACCAGCGTGTCGCCGGGCCAGCAGAGCGCGGTGACCAGCTTCGATGTCACCAACGCGTCGAACGCCCCGCTCGATTTCGCGCTTGCCGCGACCCAGCTGAGCGGCGGCACCGCCAAGCGTGGCGGCACCGACAATTTCAATGTCACCGACATCAAGCTCTACACCGACACCAACAATAACGGCAGCTACGATGCCGGCACCGACCTTGAGATCACCTATCTCGACCAGGTCGAAGCCGACACCACCCGCCGCGTGTTCGTGGTCGCCAATGTTCCGCTCAGCCGCGCCACCGGCGATGTCGCGGGCGTGCGCCTCACCGCCCAGGCGGCCGAGCCGACGGCGGCCGGCTCGCTCGGCGGACTCGTGACGCAGACCACCGGTGCGAACACCGCCGGCGTCGACACGGTCTTCGCGGACGGCAGCACCACGGGCGGCAACACCGCTTATGACGGCATCCACTTCGACGAGGACGATTACACCATCCTCGCCGCCTCGCTGACCGCGACCAAGACCAGCCGGGTGATCAGCGATCCGGTGAACGGCACCACCAACCCGAAGATGATCCCGGGCGCCGTCGTTGAATATTGCATCGCGGTGGCCAACGCGGCGAACAGCGCCACGGCCAGCAACATCAATGTCACCGACACCCTCCCGGGCGAGACCGCTTATCAGGCAGCCTTCGGCGTCAAGACCAATGGCACCGTCACCGGCGCGACCTGCAACGCCGACGGCGCGGGCTCGGGCAGCCATGCCTCGGGCGTCGTCTCGGGAACCCTGGCGGACATCGCCGCCGGAGAGGCGCGCACCCTCGTCTTCCGGGTGTCGATCAACTAAGGACCGGGGGGAGGAGAGGCACGGTGCGCACCGCACGGGCTCCCCTCCCCCGTTTTCCCATGCAACGGACCCTCCGCAGGTTGGGAGCGCTCTCGCTCGCCTTCTCGCTCGCCTTGCCGGTCCCGGCAGCGGCGGCGCCTGCCATTGCGTCCCATCTTCAGACCCAGCGGGTCATCTCCAACACCGCCACCATCGAATGGGAGCTCGGCGCCGCCAGGTTCAGTCAGGCCTCGAACCAGGTCGACCTCATCGTCTCCGCGAGCCCCGCCCAGATCCGCGTCGCGCCTTACCGCCTGTCACCGGGCGGCGGCGAGACCGTCTCCTTCGCCGGCGCGCATTGCGCCGCCGGTGCCTCACCCTTCCTTGTAGCTGCGCTCGACGGCGCGGCGGCACCGGTCACCGCCGCAATCGAGCCTACCGAAGAGCTGGAGGCCGGCGAGGCCCTGGTGCTGCGCATCGAGCATGGTTCGGCGAATATCAATCCGCTCGCGCGGGACAGCATCGCAATCGTGCTCGCCACCGCCGAAGGCGATCGTGAAAGCGTCTTCCTGGTCGAGACCGCCGACAGCAGCGGCGTCTTCGTCGGCTATATCGAGACTGCACAGGCTCCGTCGGGCGCAGGTTCGGACGATTGCCGGCTTTCCGTTCATGCCGGCACCACCCTGGCCGTGGAGACCTTTGACGCCGCCGCCAATATCGCGCTGGCCACCGTCCGCATCAGGATCAACGGGTCCACCGCAAGCGCGGGCGCCCCGCTCCTGGCCAAGCAAGCAGCGGCCGTGGACGCCGTGCCGGGCGGCGCGGTGCTGTACCGGATCACGGTCAGCAACGCCGATCCGCGCCTTTCATCCGCGCCCGCCACCTTGTCCGACACCTTTCCGGCCGCCATGCGCCTGCGCGTCGGCAGCGTCCGCCTGAACGGCGCCGCGGTCCAGCCCCAGCTCGCCCCCGCCGGGCGCGGCTTCACCCTCGCCATTCCGTCGCTGGCCCCCGGCGCGGTGGCGCAGGTCAGTTATACCCTCGAAGTCCGCCCCGACGCGCGCGAGGGCGAGGCAATCAACCGGGCCGAGCTGGTCGACGCCGCCGGCCGTCGCAGCAACATCGCCGACGCTGCCGTGCGCATCCGCCGCGAGACGATCGGCAGCCGCATGACCATCCTCGGCCGCGTCGTCGACGGCGGCTGCGATGTCGATCCCGCCAAAGCGCCCGGCATCCCGGGCGTGCGCATCATGCTGGAAGACGGCAGCTACGCCGTCACCGACCGCGACGGCCGCTACCATTTCGAAGGCGTCGCGCCCGGCACCCATGTCGTCCAGCTCGACGACCTCACCCTTCCCGCCGACCGCACCGCCGCCGATTGCGCCCGCAACACCCGCGCCGCCGGCCGCGCCTTCTCCCGCTTCGTGGAAGGCACGGGCGGCGCCTTGAAGCGCGTCGATTTCCGTGCCGTCGCCGCCCCGGCCCGCGCCGAGCGCGCCGCCGTCGCCGTCGCGCGCCCGGCCCTGCTTGGCGATGCCGCCGCCGCCGGCGCCGAGCGCGACTGGCTGAAGGGCGAGGAGCCCGGCATCGCCTGGCTGTTCCCTGAGGCCGAGCACAATCCACGCGCGCCGATCGTCCGGGTCGCTATCAAGCACCTGCCCGGCCAGAAGGTCACCTTGTTCGCCGGGGGCAAGCCGGTCGACGCCGTCGCCTTCGAAGGCGCCCGGGTGAACGAGGGGGGCACGATGGCGGTGAGCCTGTGGCGCGGCGTGCCGCTCGACACCGGCACCACCCACTTCCACTCGGAAATCCGCAACGCCGACGGGACGCTCGCCGAGACGCTGCGCCGCCCGGTCCGCTATGGCGCCAACCCCATTCAGGCCCAACTCCTCAAGGACCGCTCGGTGCTGGTCGCCGACGGCGTCACCCGCCCGGTTCTCGCCGTCCGCCTCACCGACCGCGACGGCCGCCCGGTCCGCCACGGCCTGGTCGGCGACTTCGAGGTGCCCGCGCCTTATTATCCGGCGGTCGAGGCTGACGCCCAGCAGGCCCGCCAGCTCGCCGGCCTGGAGCGCGCCCGCCCCTTCTGGAAGGTCGAGGGCGAGGACGGCATCGCGTACATCGCCCTGGAGCCGACCACCGCGTCCGGCACGATCAGCCTGCGCTTCGATCTCCGCGACGGCGAAGCGGTGCGCGAGCAGCGCATCGAAGCCTGGCTCGATCCGGGCGACCGCCCCTGGACCGTCGTCGGACTCGCCGAAGGTACCTTGGGCTACAACCGCCTCGCCGGCCGCATCGAGGAAGCGGGCGAGGATTCGGACAAGGTCCTCACCGACGGCCGCCTCGCCCTCTATGCCAAGGGGCGGATCCGCGGCCGCTGGCTGATGACCCTGTCCTACGACAGCGACAAAAAGGCGGACGAAACCCGCTTCGGCGGCGTCATCGATCCCGACGCTTATTACACCGTCTACGCCGACCGCTCGGAGCGCCGCTACGACGCCGCCTCGATCCGCAAGCTCTACCTGAAGCTCGAGCGCCCGCAATTCTACGCTCTGTTCGGCGATTACGAGACCAGCATCGATGAGCCCGAGCTTGCCCGCTATGTCCGCGCCTTCAATGGCGTGAAGGCCGAATATCGCTCCGACCGCGTTTCGGCCACCGCCTTCGCCGCCGACACGCCCACCCGGCATCGCCGCGACGAGATCCAGGGCAACGGCCTGTCCGGCCCCTACCCGCTCGGTGCCCGCGACATCCTGCCCAACAGCGAGCGGATCGCCATCGAAGTGCGCGACCGCTTGCGTTCCGACCGGGTCGTCGAGCAGCGCCTGCTCACCCGCCACATCGATTACGACATCGATTACCGCGCCGGCACGCTGCGCTTCCGCGAGCCGATCCTCAGCCGCAGCTCCGGCCTCGACCCGCAATTCATCATCGCCGACTATGAAGTAGACGGCATCGCCGGCCGCAGCCTCAACGCCGGCGGCCGCGTCGCGCTGCGCGCCGCCGGCGACACGCTGCAGGCCGCGGCAACCGTGATCCGCGACAGCGACACCCAGAGCCGCTCCACCCTGGTCGGCGCCGACATCCGCTACCGCCCGTCCACCTCCACCGAAGTCCGCGCCGAAGCTGCGGTGAGCGAAACCGAAGCCCGGCCCGGCACCGGCACCGGCTCGGGTGACGGCAATGGCACCGGCGGCACCGCCACCGCCTGGCAGGTAGAAGCCGAGCATCACGGCTCCCGCGTCGACCTTCTCGCCTACGCCCGTGAGCGCGAGGCCGGCTTCGGCGTCGGCCATCTCTCCGGCGCGGAGAACGGCACTCGCAAGATCGGCCTCGACGGCAGGGTCCGCTTCGGCGACGCCCTCTCCCTCACCGCCAGCGCATGGCACGAGGATTATCTGCTCAGCGACGCCCGCCGCCTCGCCGGCCGCGCCCTGCTCGAATATCGCGGCCAAGGCATCACCGGCCGCGCCGGCATCACCTTCGCCGACGATCGCCTCGCCGACGGCCGCGAAGCCCGCTCGACCATTTTCCAGCTCGGCGCCTCCAAGCGCTTCTTTAACAACCGGCTGGAGCTGGACGGCCAGACCGAGGTTCCGCTCGGCGGCAAGGACGACAGCATCGATTTTCCCGCCCGCCACCGCCTCGCCGCCCGCTTCGCCGTCACCCCCGACGTGCAGCTGGTCGGCACCTACGAGATTGCCGATGGCGAGCATGTCGATGCCCGCACCGCCCGCCTGGGCTTCGACCTTGCCCCCTGGGCCGGCGCCCGCATCGCGGTCAGCGGCAACCTCCAGGACATTGCCGAATACGGCCCGCGCAGCTTCGCCGCCTTCGGCCTTTCCCAGTCGCTGGTGCTGGGCGCCCATTGGTCCGTCGACTTCTCGGTCGATGCCAACAAGACGCTGGGCGGCGGCATCGATCCCGCCCGCATCCTCAACCCGCTCCACCCGGTGGCGAGCGGCGGCCATGTCGGCGCCGGCAACATCGTCACCGACGATTTCACCGCCCTCACCGCCGGCGCCACCTACCGCAACGGCGACTGGAGCGTCACCGGCCGCGGCGAATATCGCGCCGGCCAGCGCGACGACCGCTATGGCTTCACCGCCGCGGCTCTGCGCCAGATCGGCGAGGGCCGCGCCGCCGGCGGCGCGCTCAACTGGTTCACCGCGCGCGCCGAGGACGGCGCCGAGACCCGCACCGCCAGCCTGCAATTGAGCTGGGCCCACCGCCCCGCCGGCAGCGCCTGGTCGTTCCTCGAAAAGCTCGAACTGCGCGAGGACCGGGTCGAGGGCGCCGTCGCCGGCCAGCCCGGCCCGGCCGGCCTCTCCTTCGGCGTCACCGGCGACGCGCGCTCTCGCCGCATGGTTAACGCTCTTTCAATCAATTACGCGCCAAATGCCGGCATGGGGGACCGTTCCGAAATCTCGTTCTTCTGGGGCTCGCGCTATGCCGCGGAAAGCTTCGGCGCGGACGATGTGAAGGGCTGGAGCAACATGGCCGGCGCCGACCTGCGCGTCGACCTGTCCGACACACTCGACATCGGCATCGCCGGCACCGTCCGCCATGGCCTGGGCGGCAACGCCATCGCCTATTCGGGCGGGCCGAGCATCGGCTTCAGCCCGCTGGAAAATGGCTGGCTCACCCTGGGCTGGAACATCGTCGGCTTTGCTGACCGCGATTTTTCGGAGGCGCGCTACACCCGCGCCGGCCCGTATTTGACGATGCGCTTCAAGTTCGACCAGCTCTCGCTTCAGGGCCTCGGGCTGGGGAGGCGGTGATGCGGACGCTCGGCGCCCTCTTCCTCGCTTTGTGCGCGCTGCTGGCTTGGCCGGTGTACGCCAACCTGTGTGCGGCGCCGGCACGCAACGGCAGCTCCACCATCTCGGGCGTCGTCAACACTTATTATGCGCCCGCCTTGGGCTTTGTCTCGGCCGGAGCGACCTCCATCACCCTCACCGGCTCGGCTGGCGCTGGCGAAGCGATCCAGGCCGGGGACCTGCTGCTCGTCATCCAGATGCAGGATGCCACCGTCGAAACCCGCAACAACAGTCGCTACGGCAGCAACACCAACGGCGCCACCATCTCCAACGGCTATACCGCGATCGGCCAGAGCGGCCGCTACGAATATGTCCGCGCGGCCAACAATGTCCCCTCGGGCGGGGGCGTTGTCACTTTCACCGGCGGTACCGGCGGCGGCCTGGTCAATTCCTACGCCCAGCAAGCCGCCACATCCAGCCGCGGCCAGCGCAGTTACCAGGTCGTCAAGGTGCCGCAATATGATCAGGCCACCGTTGCCGGCACCGTCGCGGCCCTGCCCTGGAACGGCAGCGTCGGCGGCGTGGTGGCGGTCGATGCGGCGCGGCGGCTGACGTTTTCCGGCGGAACGATCGACGCCAGCGGCCGCGGCTTTCGCGGCGGCGGCGGCAGGGGCGGCTCCGGCGGGACCGGATCGAACACCGACTATATGGCGCTCTCCACCAACGGCGCCCATGCCTCGAAGGGCGAGGGCATCGGCGCGACTCCGCGGCTGGTGTGGTCGGGATCGGCCCGCCTCGACACCGGCGTGGAAGGCTTGCCCGGCGGATCTTTTGCCCGCGGCGCGCCCGGCAATGCCGGCGGCGGCGGCAGCGACGGCAATCCGATCGCCAACGATCAGAATACCGGCGGCGGCGGCGGCGGCAATGGCGGCCAGGGCGGCGGCGGCGGCAATGCCTGGTGCCCCGGCACCCAGCCCGCCACCTGCCCTGCCACCGGCGGCCATGGCGGTGCTCCGGTCGTCGAGATCGGAGTCGGCCGGATCGTCATGGGCGGCGGCGGCGGAGCCGGCAGCACCAACGACTTGACCGGGTCCCCCTCCGATGGCCAGGCGTCGAGCGGCGCGGCCGGTGGCGGCATCGTCCTTATCCGGGCCGGCGAAATCGCCGGCAACGGCGCGGTGCGGGCGGACGGCTTCGACGCCAGTTCAACGATCCTCAACGATGCCAATGGCGGCGGCGGCGCGGGCGGCTCGATCCTCATCTCGGCGCTCAGAACCGCGCCCGGCGCTTCGATCCTGGCGAGCGCGAATGGCGGCAATGGCGGCTCCAATACCGGCGCCGGCGCGCCCCACGGCCCCGGCGGCGGCGGCGGCGGCGGCTTTGTCGCCACCTCCTCGGGGGTGTCGGTCTCGGCGTCGGTGAACGGAGGCTCGAACGGCACCACCGCCCCCGGCCTCAACGTGTCTACCTCCTACGGCGCCAGTCCCGGCGGCGGCGGCAGCGGCATTTCCATCAGCGGGGCCAACATCCCCGGCCTGTCGAGCGGCGCGGAATGCACTCCAACCGTGGAGAAAAGCTTCGCCGCGCCGGTGATTTCGGTGGGCGGCGTCAGCCGAATGAGCATCACCGTCACCAACAACAATCCCACCACTATGTTGACCGCGCTGGCATTTACCGACGCCTACCCCGCCGAACTGGTGAACACCGCCTCGCCGTCCGGCGCGATCAGCTGCAATTCGGGAACAATTGCCGCCGCGGCCGGTGCGGCCAGCCTTGCTCTGTCCGGCGGATCGATCGCAGCCGGTCTCACCTGCACCTACTCGGTCAACACCACCGTTACGGCGGTGGGCGCCAAAACCAACACGATCCCGGCTCTTGCCGTGCAAGGCAATTACGGCAGCACCACCGTGCGCAATCTCGATCCGGCTAGCGCCGTTCTCCATGTCTCGGCGCCGCTCACCCTGGTCAAGGCGAGCCAGGCTTTTTCCGATCCGGTCAACGGCACCGCCAGCCCCAAGGGCATTCCCGGCGGCTTTCTCACCTACACCATCACCGTCGCCAATCCGGGCGGCGGCACCGTCGACAGCAACACCATCGTCGTGCTCGATGCCACGCCCGCCAATCTCCAGCTCTTCGTCGGCGATCTCGTCACCAACGGGGGACCAATCCTCTTCCAGCAGGGCTCAACTCCCTCCACCCTAACCTACACCTTCGCCGGCCTTGCCAGCACGGCGGACGATGTCGACTTTTCAAACAATGGCGGGGCGAGCTGGACCTACACGCCGGTGCCCAACGCCGACGGCGTCGATCCGGCCGTCACCCATTTTCGAGTGCGGCCGAAGGGAACCATGGCGGGGAGCTCGAGCTTTTCGCTCCAGGTCCGCTACCGTATCAATTGAGCGGTTGGTGCCCTCGGCCGGAGTCGAACCGGCACGCCTTTCGGCATTCGATTTTGAGTCGAGTGCGTCTACCAATTCCGCCACGAGGGCACGGCAGGGCTGCTAGCCTTCCCCGGCCCGCCACCGCAAGCCCTTTACGGCGCCGGCGCCTCGACCTTGCGTCCAGCGCCCTCGACGCTGATCGGTCCGCGCGGCCGCTCCGGAAGAAGCGCGGTGATGGCGGTCACCAGCCGCGCCGCTCCGGCCGCATCAGCGGCCGAGACGCACAGCGCATATTCCCCTTCGCGCCCGCCGCCTTCGCGGCTGACCTTCCTGGAATCACGGTTTTCGGCAAGCAGCGCCTCGATCCGCGCTGCTGCCGCCGTGTCGATGCCCATCGCATAGCTGCCGAAGCGCACGGTGACGCTGCACGCCGCAATACTTTCGTCCGGCACCGGCGCGCTCTGGCAGGCGGCGGTGGCGATCATGAGGGGCAATGCTTTCATGCCTGACTCAATCGCCCGCCACCGGGCAAGTTCCACCACGGCACTCGGTGCAAAGATCGGCGGCCCTCACCGAGAGGTGAGATGGGCCTAGCTGCGCGGAGCGCTGCGGCGGTAGCTCAAGGCTTCGGCGACATGGATCCGGCGCACCTCCTCGCTTCCGGCCAAGTCAGCAATTGTGCGCGCCACCCGCAGCACCCGGTGAAAGCCGCGCGCAGAAAGCCGCATCGCCTCGGCCGCCTGGGCGAGCAGGCGCCGCCCCGGCTCGTCCGGAGTCGCCGCCCCTGCCAGCAATTCACCGTCGGCTTCCGCATTGGTTCTCACGCCGTGCCCAGCGTAACGGCAGGTCTGCACCTCCCGCGCGGCGCGCACCCGGGCGCCGACCTGCGCGCTGCCTTCGGCCGGCGGCGGCAGCACGAGATCGGCCGCCGCCACTGCCTGAACATCCACGTGGAGATCGATTCGGTCGAGCAAAGGCCCCGATACCCGCGCCTGATAGTCCGCGGCACAGCGCGGCGCGCGCGAGCAGGCCAGCGCCGGGTCGCCGAGGTGGCCGCAGCGGCACGGGTTCATTGCCGCAACGAGCTGAACGCGCGCCGGGAAGGTGACATGGGCATTGGCGCGGGCGACGCTGACGGTGCCGGTCTCGAGCGGCTGGCGCAGCGAATCGAGTGCGCCGCGCTGGAACTCGGCAAGCTCGTCGAGGAACAGCACGCCCAGATGGGCAAGGCTGACCTCCCCCGGCCGCACCCTCAGCCCGCCGCCGACCAGCGCCACCATCGACGCGCTGTGGTGCGGCGCGCGATAGGGCCGGGTGCGGATCAGACGGCCGCCCGACAAGGTTCCGGCGACGCTCGCGATCATGGAAACTTCCAGTGCCTCGCTTGGCGTCAGTTCCGGCAATATGCCCGGAAGGCATGCGGCCAGCAGCGACTTGCCGGCGCCGGGCGGACCGGTCATCAGCAGGTTGTGCCCGCCCGCCGCCGCGATCTCCAGCGCCCGCTTGGCGGTCTCCTGCCCCTTCACCTGGCCTAGATCGGGGCCGCTTGCGGGTGCCTGCGCCTCGCCCGGTATCGGCGGCGAGAGCACCGCGCTGCCTCGGAAGTGGTTGAGCAGGGCTATGAGATCGGGCGCCGCCACGATCTCCACATCTCCCGCCCAGGCTGCCTCCGGCCCCTGCGCCACCGGGCAGATCAGCCCCAGGCTGCAGCTCGAGGCGTGCATGGCCGCCAGCAGCACTCCGGGCGAGGCGGCCAGGCGACCATCCAGCCCAAGCTCGCCAACCGCAAGATATCCGGCCAGCGTTTCGCGATCCACCGCCCCCATCGCGGCCAGCAGCCCAAGCGCGATCGGCAGGTCGTAATGCGATCCTTCCTTGGGAAGATCGGCGGGCGAAAGGTTGACGGTGATCCGTTTGGGAGGAAGCGAAAGCCCAATCGCGGCCAATGCCGCATGAACCCGCTCTCGGCTCTCCGCTACCGCTTTATCGGGCAGCCCGACCACCAGGAACTTGGGCAGCCCGCTCGATATCTGGACCTGAACCTCGACGGATCTGGCTTCCAGCCCCAGAAAGGCGACCGTCGCCACATGCGCAACCATAATCGAAAAGACCGGCCCCTTCTTTCCTCCATTCTGGAGGAATCGGCTTAGTCTCCGGTCGGCGGCTTTTCTGTCGCGCAGGCCGCGCGCGTCCCGAAGATTGTTTCCGGCTTAGCGCCTGGTGAGCGTGATCTCCCAGATGTCCGGCACCGCCCCAAGCCGGAGCGGCAGGATCGATGTGCCGACGCCTGCGCCGACCACCAGCGTTCGTCCCCCCTCCTGCACGATCCCGCAGGCATAACGGTCGCCATGAGCCGACATGGTCGACAGGGTGCCGATCAGCGGCAGCCGGATCTGCCCGCAATGCGTGTGGCCCGCCAGCATCAGCCCGATCTCATCAGGGACATCGGGGAATGGATCGGGGCTATGGCTGAGCAGGACCGGCACGCCTCCAGCCGCGCGCATCTCCGCCCAAGTCGCTGGAAGGTCGTGCCGGCCCGTATGCGCGTCGTCGAGGCCGCCGATGGCGAGCGGCCCGGCTCGCGCGGCGGCATTGTCCAGCACCGCGATGCCCGCGCCGCGCAGCGCGGCCCTCGCCCGCCCGGCATGGCGCCAATGGTCGTGATTGCCCAGCACCGCATAGACTCCAAGGCGCGCGCTGAGGCCGCTCAGCGGCGAAATCGCGTCCTCCAGCGAATAATGGCGTGTCGAGACCCTCTTGTCGCTGACCAGATCGCCGGCGATCAGCACCGCATCGGGCGCCAGCGCATTGATCTGTTGAACGATCCGCGCCAGCCGCGCCGGCGGCATATCCGGGCCGGCGACATGGATGTCGCTGATCAGTACCAGCCTGACCGGCGCTTCGGCGCCTTCAGGCGGCAGCAGCGCGAACTCGGCCCGGCGCACCACCGGATCGGACACGGCGGTTCGATAGGCGTAAAGGATGGTAGCCAGGCCGATCGCGCCAAGGACCAGCACGACGGCCAGAATGCGCCGCCGCACCAAGTGCCGCCGCACCCGTCCCGGCGCTGACGCCTCCCCCGAGATCACCACCGCAGCCATGTCGCGGTGACGGCGCAGGCAAACGCCAGGGCGAAGCAGGCAAGCGGGTTTCGCGTGGTTGCGCGCCGCGGGTTGCGCGCCGAGTACCAGATCAGGGCCGCCGGTTCGCTGCGGTACCGCCGCCGCACAACGACCCTGACTTCTTCACCCTCTCGGGTGTGAAACAGAAGCAGATCCTCCACTTTGATCCCGAACAGGGTAGCATACCCCCCGTCGACCGTGTGGACGCCGTTCAAAATGATCGCTCCGCGGATGTTCCGGCGCTCCGCCTTGGCCCCGTCGAAGAGCACTGCGGTCCGCGCAGGAATGCGGAACAGCAGGATGAAAAGGCCGGCCAAAGCCGCAATGGCGGCAAGGCCCCACAAGGCATGGCCCACAATCTGTTCCAATGTCCCCAAGGCCGCCGTCCCGCAAAACTCATCCCAAACCTTGGCCTTCTTATGCGTCACTTGCTTGCGAAAGATTGAACCCGCGCCCGCCGCTTAGCGGTCGCTCGCCGCCGCCGCCGGGTCGCCGCGCCTTGCGGTGCTAACACACCGACCCCAAGTGACGTACCATGACGATCAGGCAACGCTGGCTGGCCCTGGGCCGTGTTCCCGCCGTGCGGACAGCCTTGTTCCTGCTGGGCTGCCTGCTGATCGCCCTGACGCCCGTAGTGGCGATCCTGCCGGGCCCTGGCGGCATATTCGTCTTCGGCGCCGGTGCCGGGCTGGTGCTTAAATATAGCGAATGGGCGAAGCGCAAATATGTCGAGTTCAAGCGCCGCCACCCCAACAAGGGTGCCTGGTGCGACTGGGGATTGCGGCGCGGCAGCGCGAAGCGGCGCAAGGCGCGCCAAGAGGCCCGGATCGCCACGGGGGGCGAGCGCCAATGCGATTGACTTTGCGCGCTCCATTGCCTATTCGCGCCGCCAACGGAGGCTGCCCTCCCGGGTCCCGCGACGGCTTTCGGCTGTACCGGGTCTCAAGCGGGCGGCCCTTTTATTTTCAGATCTGAGGTAATGAGCGATGAAGCGCACCTTCCAGCCGAGCAATCTCGTGCGCAAGCGGCGTCACGGCTTCCGGGCCCGCAAGGCGACCGTTGGCGGCCGCAAGATCCTGGCGGCGCGCCGCGCCCGCGGCCGCAAGTCCCTTTCGGCCTGAACCCCGGCGACGGCGCCCGCGCCGTTCCCACTCTCGAGATTATCAGCCGGCGCGCGGACTTCCTCGCCGCCAACCGCGGCAGGCGCGCGCCGATGCCGGGTTTCGTGCTGCTCATCCATCCACGGGACGACGGGGACCCGGCGATCCGGCTTGGCATCACCGTCACCAAGAAAATCGGCAACGCGGTGATCCGCAACCGCATGAAGCGCCGCTTCCGCGCCCTTGCCCGCGAGTTGCTACCCACTGGAGGGCTCCCTGGGGCGGACCATGTCCTGATCGGCCGGGCGGGCGGCTTGGAGCGCGATTTTACGGCTTTGCGCAGCGAGCTTCAGCGGGCGCTCGCCAAGGTCCGGAAATGATCGCGCGGCTGCTCATCCTGGTTGCGCGCGCCTGGCAGATCGGCCCGTCGCGCGTGCTGCCGCCGAGCTGCCGCTATCAACCGAGTTGCTCGGCCTATGCAATCACCGCGCTTCGGCGCTATGGAGCGCTGCGCGGCAGCTGGCTTGCCGCGCGACGCTTGTCACGATGCCACCCCTGGGGGGGTTCCGGCCATGATCCTGTACCTTAGGGGGACTCGGTGAACGAACACCGTAATATGATATTGGCGATCGTCCTGTCGGCGATCGTGCTGTTCGGCTGGAGCTTCATTGCCGACCGCTGGCTGCCGACGGCTACGCCCCCCTCGACCAAGGTCGTCGAAGGCAAGCAGGTGGCGCTGCCCAATCCGCAGGCCGATCCCGCCGCCGACAGCGCCGGGTCCATCCGTGACCGGCGCGAAGTGCTCGTGGAAACGCCGCGCATCCCCATTGCAACGCCGCGGCTGCAGGGCTCGCTCAACCTCAAGGGCGCCAGGATCGACGATCTTGTCCTGACCACCCACCGCGAAAGCCTGGCTGCGAATTCGCCGGCCATCCGCCTCCTATCCCCCGGCGGCGCGCCCGATGCCTATTTCGCAAGCTTCGGCTGGACCGGAGACGGCGTCTCCGTGCCCGGCCCCGACACCGTCTGGACCGCCAGCGGCAACCGCCTCGCACCCGGCGCCCCCGTGACCTTGTCCTGGGACAATGGAGCCGGGCAGCGTTTCGCCATCGTTGTCGCGGTCGACGACGGCTATATGTTCAGCATCGACCAGCGCGTCGAAAACCGCGGCGGCGGCGCGGTTGCGGCCCAGCCCTACGGCATCGTCAGCCGGGCCAAGGCCTCCCCCGATCCCGATAGCTGGACCATGCATGTCGGTCCGGTCGGCGTATTCAACGGCGCCGCCAATTACGACTGGTCCTACGACGATTTCGTGGACGGTGCGCGGCAGGGTTTCGGAACGTCCGGCGGTTGGGTCGGGTTCAGCGACAAATATTGGCTCACCGCCTTGATCCCCGATCAGGGCAGCCGCGTCGATGCCGGCTTCCGCAAGAACCCGTCGGGCAGCTTTCAAGCGGACTTCATCCCCGGTGCCGCCATCGTCAATCCCGCTCGTGCCAGCACCTACCGCTCGCACTTCTTCGCCGGCGCCAAGGAAATTGCGCTGCTGGAGCGGTATCAGACCGATCTGGGCATCGCCAAACTCGACAAGGCGATCGACTGGGGCTGGTTTGAATGGTTCATGCGGCCGATCTTTTCGCTGCTGAACTGGCTGGACAAAGCCACCGGCAATTTCGGCGTAGCCATCATCTGCCTCACGCTCTTTGTGCGTCTGCTGATGTTCCCGATCGCGCAAAGGCAGTTCCGCTCCTTCGCCGCGATGCGGGTGCTCCAGCCCAAGATGAAGGTGCTGCAGGACCGCTTCAAGGACGACAAGCCCAAGCTCCAGCAGGAGATGTTGAAGCTTTATCAGGAGGAGAAGGTCAATCCGGTCGCCGGCTGCCTGCCGATCCTCGTCCAGATCCCGATCTTTTACGCCCTCTACAAGGTGCTGATGCTCGCGGTGGAGATGCGCCACAAGCCCTTTGCCCTCTGGATCAAGGATTTGTCCGCTCCCGATCCGCTCACCCCCGTCAACCTGTTCGGCTTTCTCGACTTCCAGCCGCCTTCGTTCCTGGCGTTGGGCGTCCTGCCGATCCTGCTCGGCATTACCATGTGGCTCCAGTTCAAGCTCAACCCGCCGCCTACGGATCCGGTGCAGAAGCAGGTCTTCGGCCTCATGCCCTGGGTGTTGATGTTCGTGATGGCGCCGTTCGCGGCGGGCCTCCAGCTATACTGGACCGTCAACAACATCCTTACCATCGCGCAGCAGAAATGGTTCTATTCGCGCTACCCGGGCATGCGCGCCGAGCCGGTGGAGGCGAAGTGAGCGAGGATCACGCACCCGATCTGGAGGAGATCGCCCGCAAGCTGTTTTCAGGGCCGATCTCCTTCCTCAAGTCCGCGCCGGGGCTCCAGTTCCTGCCGCCGCCGACCGTGGAGGAAGTGGCCTTCGCCGGCCGTTCCAACGTCGGCAAGTCGTCGCTGCTCAACAAGCTTGCCAACCGCATCGGCCTCGCACGCACTTCCAACACGCCGGGGCGGACGCAGGAACTCAATTTCTTCGAGGTTGGCGATCCAGTGCGCTTCCGGCTGGTCGACATGCCCGGCTACGGGTTCGCCAAGGCGCCCAAGGATGTGGTCCAGAAGTGGCGCTTCCTGATCAACGATTATCTGCGCGGGCGCGCTGTGCTCAAGCGAGCATTGGTTCTCATCGACAGCCGGCACGGGCCCAAGGAGATCGACCTCGAAGTCATGAAGATGCTCGACGATGCGGCGGTGAGCTACCACCTTGTCCTCACCAAGGCCGACAAGATCAAAGCCAGCGAGCTTGCCGAGGTGGTCGACCGTACCGCCGCCGAAGCGCGCAAGCACCCGGCCGCCCATCCCGAGATCATCGAGACGTCAAGCGAAACCGGCCTGGGCATGGAACGCCTGCGCCGCGCCGTGCTGGAAGCGGTTCTCTAGCAACACGCTGCGCGACTCATTCCGTGGTCGACATGACACGCGTTCCCCTACTCGCCCGAAACGACCACCGACTCTCGAGGCGTTTTGGGAGCAATGGTGAAGAGCGGCAGGAACACATGCACCAGCGGCCCGATCGCCGCGGCGTAAACGAGCGTGCCGATCCCTACCGTACCGCCGAGCAGCCAGCCGCCGCCCACTACGCCCGCCTCTATCCCCGTGCGCACCCAGCGGATCGACCAGCCGGTGCGGCGGACCAACCCGGTCATCAATCCGTCGCGCGGGCCCGGCCCGAGACCCGCACCGATATAAACCCCCGCCGCGATACCCTGAAGAACGATGCCGCCGACCAGAAAGGCGACTTGCGCCGGCAAGCCCCGCGCGGCCGGAAGCATCGACAAGCTCCAGTTCGCGGCAAGCCCGACAAACAGCATGTTGGAGATCGTGCCCACACCTGGCCGCTCCCGCAGTGGGATCCACAGCAGCAGGACCAGGGCACCGACGGCGACGATCACCGCGCCGATGCTCCAGCCTAGCCGCTCCGCGACACCCTGGTGAAAGACGTCCCACGGGTTGAGGCCGAGCCCCGCCCTGAGCATCAGGGCCGTGGAGAAGCCGAACAGGAACAGGCCCAGCGAAAGTTGGAAGAAGCGGCGGAGCAACATCGCAAGCACATGGGCGCTGCGGCGGCGTTCCACCACCCCGGGGCGCTCGGAGGCCGCCTCAGTACCCCATCAAGGCGAGAACTTCGCGGCGGCTGCGCTCGTCGGAGCGGAAGCCGCCCATCATCCGGCTGGTGGTCATCATCACTCCGGGCGTGTTGACGCCCCGGGCCGACATGCAGGCGTGGCTCGCCTCGATCACCACCGCCACCCCGTGCGGCTTGAGGTGCTCCCAGACGCAGTCGGCGACCTGCGCGGTCAGCCGCTCCTGCACCTGCAGACGGCGGGCAAAGCCGTGCAGCACCCGCGCGAGCTTCGAGATGCCGACCACGCGCTCGTTGGGCAGGTAGGCGATCGACGCCTTGCCGATGATCGGCGCCATGTGGTGCTCGCAATGCGACTGAAACGGTATGTCTTTCAGCAGCACGATCTCGTCATAGCCGCCGACCTCGTCGAAAGTTCGGCTGAGGTGATGCGAAGGATCCTCCTCATAGCCCCTGGCATATTCCTTCCAGGCGCGCGCCACTCGGCCCGGCGTGTCCAGCAGCCCCTCACGCTCCGGATCGTCGCCGGCCCAACGGATCAGGGTTCGCACCGCCTCCTGCACCTCGGCCGGCACTGACGGTCGCGCCGGTTCGGCCATGGGCGTTCCGTCTACGGTTTGGCTTCCTTCGGTCATTCGATAATCGTCCCCGCAGCGCTTACCGTTGCGGTATCGCAGCGCCCCCTGCGCTGTCGAGTCCCGCCGCCCCACCCGGGCGCCCCGGTTTGACGCCAGCCGATACGTGCGGTTTTTTAACGGTAGCGGAACGGCCCGATGCTCTTTTTCACACGGATCATACGCTTGATCGAAAAGCGGCGGTGGTGACCCCGACAGGATTCGAACCTGTGGCCCTCAGATTAGGAATCTGATGCTCTATCCTGCTGAGCTACGGGGCCGCTCCGCCTGAACCTCGGGAATTAGGCGGCAAGGCCTCCCGGGTCAATTCTCCTCGGCGGCGTCCGGCACCGCGAAGGGTAAAGGCGCGATCGCGATCCCTTCCTCGATCAGTTCCACGGCCTCTGCGCGCGATGCCCGGCCGTGTATCGGGCGCGCGTGCTTTTCGCCCAGGTGGATGGCGCGCGCTTCATCGGCGAAGCGGGCGCCCACGCTTTCCGATCCGGCGAGCAATTTCTTCTGCACCGCAGCCGCAGCGGCCAGCATCGCCTTGACCTCGGCCGGAGCCGCCGCGAACATGTCCGCCCGAGCAGAGATCTGCATGTCCGGGCGGCTGTTGCCTTTCGCGGGAACCGCCGGTGCCATCGCCGCCTTGGCGACGTCCGCCGATCCGCACAGGGGGCAGCTTACCAGCCCCCGCTCCTGCTGCGCCTCGTAATCGGCGGTGGATCCGAACCAGCCTTCGAAGACATGGCCCTGCGCCGCGCATCGCAGGTCGAAGACGATCATTGCACCACCGCGACCGGCGGGATCCGGCGCCGATGGCGGATCGCCGGCAGTCGCGCGCGCACCGCCTCTATCGCCCCCAGGTCGATATCGGCGAAGTCGACGCCTTCGCCCTCTCCCATGTCGAGCAAAATATCGCCCCACGGTCCCACCACCAGACTATGACCATAGGTTTCCCGCCCGTCCTCGTGCAGCCCGGCCTGCGCCGCAGCGATCACGAACACCCCTGCCTCGATTGCCCGCGCGCGCATCAGGATGTGCCAATGCGCCTGCCCGGTCGGTACGGTGAAGGCGGCGGGTATGGCGAGCAGTTGCGCCCCCGCTCCGGTGAGCGCCTCGAAAAGGGCCGGAAAGCGCAGGTCGTAGCAAATGGCGAGGCCGAGCATTCCCGCCGGCGTCTGCGCCGCCACCGCCTGCTGCCCCGGGCGATAAGCGGCGCTCTCCCGCCAGCTTTCGCCGGTGGCGAGATCGACATCGAACAGATGGATCTTGTTGTAGCGCGCCCGAACTTCGCCGCCGGCGTCGATCAGCAGGCCGCGGTTGCAGAGCATATCCCCCTCCCCGCGCACGGCCAGGCTGCCGAGGTGCACCCAGATGCGGGCCTTCGCCGCCGCCGCCCTCACGGCCGCAAGAACCTCGTCCTCCTCCTCGTGCCGGTAGTGCCGCGCGGCGCGGGCACGATCGCGGTCGAGCAGCCCGCTCATTTCCGGCGTGAACAGCATCGCCGCGCCGCCCGCCGACGCCTTCTCCACCGCAGCCACCAAGGCGCGGGCATTGGCACTCGGGTCGATGCCGGTGCGGGCCTGGTAGAGCGCGATGCGGGTCATGGCCTCACGAGGTGCGGCGGCGCCGCCCCTCTGTCAATGACTCCGGCGCGCCGCCACCGCGGAGGTAACGATTACCAGCCGCCGCTCAGGATCGATGTGCACCGTCTGACCGAAGATGCCGATGGCACTGTACGCGCCCTTGGTTCCAGTTAAACTTCATGGATCGATCTCGCCTGCCTGCCATATGCTAGCGCCATCGCGGCAGCGGGTGAGGGCAGCGTGGGCTGGCGAGAGACGCGTGGCTGTGCTTTGCTGCGCGCCCCATGAACAGGTGGAGCAACCCCATGAACCCGCGCGTCCTTCTGCCACGTTCTCCATGCGCGGAAGGGCCGGCGGCATGATCTGGCTCGACGATCTCACGGTCGGCACCGAGACAGTCTTCGGCAGCACCGAAGTGACTCGAGAGGAGGTAATCGACTTCGCGCGCCGCTACGACCCGCAGCCCTTCCACCTTTCCGACGAAGCGGCCGCCAAGACTCATTTCGGCCGCCTCGCCGCCAGCGGCTGGCACACCTGCGCAATGGTTATGGGCGTGATCGCCCGCCATGTCGTCCAGACGGAGCAAGCCGGCCTCGGCTCCCCCGGCATCGACGAGCTGCGGTGGCTCAAGCCCGTCTACCCTGGCGACACGCTGCACGTGCGCTCCAGGATCGTTGAAATTCGGCCGTCGCGGTCGAAGCCGGAGATCGGCTCCTTCCGCTCCGCCACGATTGTCACCAATCAGGACGATATCCCGGTCCTGACTTTCACCAGCATCGTGCTGATGCGCCGACGGCCGAAGGAAGCGTAAGCAAGGCCTAGGCCCCTCCCCAGCAGAGAAGGGGCCGAGGGCTCGACAAAGGCTGGAGCTCAGTCGCGCCGGTCGCGACGGTTCTCGCGGCGCAGCTCGCGACGATCTTGGCGCCGATCCTGGCGATATTCACGGCGATCCTGCTGCCGATCAGTGCGGAATTGCTCGCGAGTCACCTCGCCCCGCCGCACCGCGTGACGGTCGTCCCGCCGCTCCTGGCGGAATTCACGATCGTCGCCGCGCCGCTCCTGCCGATAATCGCGAACATTGCCGCGCACCTGGCGCCGATCCTCGCGATAGTCCTGGCGATCGCCGCGGTAGCCGCCCCAATTCTCATAGCGACGGTCGTTCCAGTTGCGCTGGCCGTAGCCGCCGCGGCGACCTTCCCAGTAGCGGCGATGATCATCGCTCCATCGATAGCGGCCACCCGACCGATCGTAGATGTAAAAGCCGATGCCGGGATAATAATAATTATTGTACCAGCCGTAATACGGGTCGCTATAGCCGGCGCGCCCGTAGCAGCTGTCGTAATACGGGTCGCAGTAATTGCCGCCATAGCCGCCGCTATAGCCGGTTCCGTAGCCGACCGAGACGCCGCCATAGCCGTAGCCATGATCATCGTAGGTGGTGCAGGCGGACAGCCCGCCGGCGGCGGCGAGCAGGGCGAGGGTGCGAAGTCGAAAGGCCATAAGCTACTCTCCTTTGGAACAAGGATGCGCCGGCTGTTGAAGTCCGCGGGAAAGAAACGGCGAACGGCCGATGAACCCTGCAATCCACTGAAAACGAAGCAGGAACCGCTCAGTTCCTGCTTCCTCTCCGCTCCGGTGGCGGGCTTAGCGAATTGGCAAGCCGCGGCGGCCTATCACATGCGGATGCACCGACTTCGCCTCACCCTTCCGACCCTTGCCGCGGCTTACGCGCTCGCCCTCCTCGCCGGCCTGCTGGCATGGTCGGCGACCGGCGCCTGGAGCGCCGGCTTCTCCGGCGCCGACGAGCCTGCCCATTTCCTCAACATCTGGTTCGTCGCCACCTATTTGTCCGACGCCCTCGGCCAGAACCCCCTCCTCTACGCGACAGAATATTATCTTCATTATCCCAAAATCTCGATCGGCCACTGGCCGCCGGCGTTTTACGGCCTCACTGCGCCCTTCTTCTGGGGAATGCCGGCCACGCCGCAAGCGGCGCTGGCGCTCAACCTGTTCATCTGCGCGCTTCCGGCACTCGGCATCGCCTGGCTGCTGCTCCGCCTCCACGGCCGCGTCGCAGCTTTGGCCGGCGCCGCGCTTTGGGCGCTGACCCCGCTGGCGATCGAAGGCTTTGCCTTTGTCATGCTAGACCAGGCGCTCGCGGCCGTGACCTTGGCCGCGGCGCTTGTCTGGATCGCTTTCTCCTCCCGGCAGACCTGGCCGCGAATCCTGCTCTTCGCCGCCCTCACCGCCCTTGCGATCCTGATCAAGGGCAATGGCTGGCTTGCCGTGCTGGTGCCGCCCTTGCACGTCGCCCTTACCGGCCGCTGGGATCTGCTGCGCTCGGCGAAGCTGTGGGCGGGCGCGGCGATCGGCCTGGTGCTGGTCGGCCCCTGGTATCTCGCCACCGCCGGCATCTCCGCCGACGGCTTCAACTACGCACCCGGCCCTGCGTTCGCGGCCAAGGCACTCGCCTACAATTTTGGCGCCCTTGCCCAGAATATCGGCCTGTTCGGGCTGCTCCTCGCCGCGATCGGCGCGGTCGACGCTTACCGGCGCGGCGGAGCTGCCCGGAGCATCGCGGCGGCCTGCCTCTCGCTCCTGCTCGCTGCCCTTGCCCTTCAATCGGCCGTGCCAGTCGATCTTGACCCGCGTTACATGGCGCCGGCCCTTCCGCCGCTCCTGGTGCTTGCCGTAGCGGGCGCCGCTGCCTTGGGCCGCCTTGTTCCGGCGCCCCGGGCCTGGGCGGCAATTGCCGCATTGATCCTGACCCTGCCCGGCGCGGTTCACTTGGCGACGCGTGAGCCCAAGACGAATTTGCGCATGGAGGAAGCGGCGGCAATCGCCGCGGCCAACGGCGGCGAGGCCTGGTTGATCGACGGCGGCAGCGGGGCCGAGGGCGCCTTCATTGCCGCCATGGCTGTTCGCGACCCCGGCCTTCGGGGCTACACCGTGCGCGCCTCCAAGCTTCTCGCCGAAAGCGATTTCATGGGCAATCGCTACGCCTTGCGGTTCACTGATCCGGCAATGGCCGCGGCCGAGATGCGCAAGCTCGGCCTTGCGGGCGTGGTCGTCGCCAAACGCCCAGGGGTGGAAGAATTCCCCCACCGTCCCCTCCTTGCCGCCGCCCTCGCGGACCCTGCCTCCGGCTACGGCCTGGTTGCCGAGCTCCCGCACAAGGGCCGGGCGGGTATTACCCGCATCTACAAAGCGAATACCCCCCGCACCGCCAATGCCGAGGCCATCCGCGCCCTCGGCGTCCCGGACAAGGCCAAACTCGCGCTCGAGTAAGTCCTTGGCTCGTCGGGAACATCGGCCCCGCCCCTGCGCGTCCTCCTCGTTCCCGCTGACGAGGCGCCCCCAGCTCAGGGCCGCCCGCGCACTTCACCCAAAGCAAAGCCCCCCGTCGCGCGTGGCGGCGGGGGGCTGCATGTTCCGTCGGGACCGGCGCTTGCGGCGCTTCCGATCAGTGGTGGCCGGGCGTGGCGCCATGGCCGTATTCATCCTCGCCGTCGCGGACCGGCGGCCGCTTCGCGTCGCGCCAGATGTTCTGGTAGGCCATGTAGGCGAGCACCGTTGCGAAGATCAGGAAGAGCAGCGTCGCGATGCCCGCTCGGTGCCGGTTCTCGAGCTTTGGCTCTGCCGTCCACGCCAGGAACGCCGACACATCCTTCGCCACCTGGTCCGCCGTCGGCGCGGTGCCGTCGGCATAGCTGACCTGCCCGTCGCCCTGGATCGGCGGCGGCATGGCGATATTGAGGTTCGGGAAATAGGGATTGTAATGGAGCCCCTGGCCCGGGCGGTTATCGGCTGGCAGGTCGGCCGGCGGGTTCTGATAGCCGGTCAGCAGCGAGTAGATATAGTCCGCGCCGCCGTGCCGGGCCTTGGCCATCAGCGAAAGGTCGGGCGGCATCGCATTGTTGTTGGCCGCCCGCGCCGCAACCTCGTTGGGGTATGGATCGGGGAACGCATCGGCGGGAAGCGCCTTGCGGGTGGCTGCCTCGCCCGTGTTGGGATCGACATCGGGAACCTCGATGATCCACTGATTGGCGATCGCCTTCACTTCCTCTTCCTCATAGCCGATGTCGGCGAGGTTGCGGAACGCGACGTAGTTCAGGCCATGGCAGGAAGCGCAAACCTCCTTGAACACCTGAAAGCCGCGCTGCAGCTGCTGGCGGTCATATTTGCCTAAGGGCCCTTCGAACGAGAAACTGGCGTCCTTGGGATGCTTGTGGAACGCATATTCCACATTCACTTCTTTTTCCTGCGTCGCGAATGCGATGGCGCCCCACACTAGCGACCAGGCGGCAACGAGAACGAAGCCGAGGCCGACCAGGAAGCCGATGATACGAACCATGACGCGTCTTTCCCTTATACGGCCGCGACGGGGGCGACGGTGCCCGCAGGCTGCGATTCCCGGTCCTGTCCGTGCAGCACCGAGTCGGCGATCGAGCTCGGCAGCGGCAGCGTCCGTTCAACCGCCGAGAGGATCGGCAGGATGATCAGGAAGTGCGCGAAATAGTACATCGTCGCGATCTGGCTGATCATCACATAAGGCTCCTCCGCCGGCAGGCCGCCCGCCCAGCCGAGCACCAGCACGTCGGCAACCAGGATCCAGTAGAACTTCCGGAAGGTCGGCCGGTAGCTGCCCGAGCGAACCGGCGAGCGGTCGAGCCAGGGCAGGAAGAACAGCAGGAGGATCGCCATGAACATGGCGAGCACGCCCCACAGCTTCGCCGAGATGATGAAGTCCACCGTGAAAGCACGCAGGATTGCGTAGAAGGGCCAGAAATACCATTCCGGCACGATGTGTGCGGGTGTCGCCAGCGGGTTGGCTGGAATGTAATTGTCGGCGTGGCCCAGATAATTTGGCGCGAAGAAGGTCACCGCCGCGAACAGGATAAGGAAGACGCCGAGGCCGAAGCCGTCCTTCGCCGTGTAGTAGGGATGGAACGGCAGCGTGTCGCGCGGCGACTTGATGTCGACCCCCGTCGGATTGTTGGAGCCAGGGATGTGCAGCGCCCAGACATGGAGGATGACCACGCCGGCAATCACGAACGGCAGCAGATAGTGGAGTGAGAAGAAGCGGTTCAGCGCCGCATTGTCAGGCGCGAAGCCGCCCAGCAGCCATTGTTGGATCGGCTCCCCGACCAGCGGGATGGCGCCGAACAGGCCGGTGATCACCTTGGCGCCCCAGAAGCTCATCTGCCCCCAGGGAAGCACATAGCCCATGAAGGCGGTCGCCATCATCAGCAGCAGGATCACGACGCCCAGCATCCACACCATCTCGCGCGGCGCCTTGTACGATCCGTAATAGAGGCCGCGGAAGATATGGATGTAGGTGACGATGAAGAAGAAGCTCGCGCCGTTCGCATGCGCGTAGCGGATCAGCCAGCCCTGGTTGACGTTGCGCATGATGTGCTCGACCGATCGGAAGGCGATGTCACCGGCCGGTGCATAATGCATGGCGAGCACGATGCCGGTGACAATCTGCAGCATCAGCGCGAAACCCGCCAGCACGGCGAAATTCCACATGTAATTGAGGTTGCGCGGCACTTCGTAGCCGCCGCCGACCGAGTTCCACACCAGCCGCGGCAGCGGCAGGCGGGTGTCGATCCACTGCATCAGCGGCGATTTGGGTTCGTAGGGCTTGGCCCAGGGGAAGCTCATCTTATGCGACCTCGCCGACGGTGATCACGGTGTCGGAAGCGAACTTATACGCCGGCACCTCGAGATTCGTGGGAGCCGGGCCTTTGCGGATGCGGCCGGCCGTATCGTAATGCGATCCGTGGCACGGGCAGAAATACCCGCCATAGGCGCCCTTGTTCTCGCCCTCGGCGGCGCCCAGCGGCACGCAGCCGAGGTGCGTGCACACGCCCATGGTGATCAGATACTGCACCTTTCCCTCGGCGGTGCGCTCATTGAGCGTCTGCGGATCGCGAAGCTCGCCCAGTGGCACCGCATTGGCCGCGGCGATTTCCTGCGGCGTCAAGTGCCGGATGAACAAGGGTTGCTTGCGGAAGATGGTCTTGATCGCCTGTCCCGGCTGGATCTGCGACACATCCACCTCGATCGAGGCGAGCGCCAGCACGTCCGCGGACGGGTTCATCTGGTTGACCAGCGGATACAGGGTCGCGGCCGCGCCGACACCGGCAAAGCTCACCGCGGCGATATTGATGAAGTCGCGCCGCCGCATGCCGTCTGGGGCATGGCCAAGCGTTCCATCTGTATGTTCAACCGTCGCCATAAAATCCTTCAAGCGGTTCGAACCTGGATGTGCGAAAGCCCGCCCGGCCAGGAGGGCCGGGGGAAACGCCCGCGCACAGCGCCGCGCCGGGGGCCTCAAAAACCCCCCAGCGGCTTGGCGCGCCTGATAGACGGATGGGCGCCGCTTTGCCAACTGCCATTTTGAACGCCTTGTGAATGCAGGGGAGAAGCGCCGCTCGGCCAAGCGGCGATGAGCCCCGGTTGCGCCCGCGCCCGCCGCGGCGCAAGGCAAAGGCCATGCGCCTCGCCCTCTTCCAGCCCGACCAGGCGGGCAATGTCGGCACGGCGATCCGCCTCGCCGCCTGCCTGGCGGTGCCGCTCGACATCGTCGAACCCTGCGGCTTCCCCTTCTCCGACCGCGCCTTGAAGCGCGCTGGCATGGACTATGCCGAGATGGCCGCGGTGACTCGCCACGCCTCCTGGGCCACGTTCGAGGCGCAGCTCGCCGGCCGCCTCGTCCTGTTCACCGCCGCCGCCGCCCTGCCGCTTTCCCAAGCGCGCTTCGAAGCGCACGACACGCTCCTGTTCGGTTCCGAAAGCAGCGGCGCGCCCGCGCACGTTCACGCCCGCGCCGCCCTTCGCATCCGCATCCCTCAGGCCCCCGGCACCCGCTCGATCAACCTGGCCGTGGCGGCCGGGATCGGCCTTGCCGAGGCCCTGCGCCAGACCGGAGGCTGGCCGGCCTAGCGCGGCTGCCCGCTCGGATTGGCGCCGGCGAGTTCCTGCGGCAACCAGGCCGCCGCGGTCACCAAAAGCAACAACGATATCAATGCCGCATGCACCCACCGCCGATCCGTCACGGCCAGCACGAGCATCAGTGACGCCAGCACCGCGTTAGGTACGACATTGCCAAGGAACGCGCCCATCGATGCGTTCGCCGCAACCGTTCTGGCGCCGACCACGATCGTTACCCAGATCGTATACAAGGCAAACAGCCCCCACAGCCACGTACGGGTGCTGCGATAATAATCCGCGAGATCGAGTCGCTCGCCGATTTCATCCGGAAGGGCCGAGGAGGCGAGGCAGAACAGAAGCAGCAGCGAAATCAGATCGGGTATGAATCCTGCCACCGTGAGCGACCGCATCGCGTTCAGCGCCCCGAACATTGCCCACCACACATTGATGATGAAGGCGGTTACCAGGATCGCCGCTGCAGGTGTCAGATAGTCCCACCGTACACGCGCTCCCGCCCGAAGCAGCCGCTGCAGACTTGTTGCAAGATCGGCGAGCGCCAGGCCGATCATGATCGAGATGAAGGCGGCAACATATTCGGCAACGGACACTGAGCGCCTCCGGGTAACGGCCTTTCCAAGCTGCCGCAGCGGGCCGGCGGGCGCAATGGCTGGCGCGCGGGCTGTTGGGCGCGACTCGATCAGGCGCAACTCAATGCGGGACGGGTTACCCTGACCCCTGACGCCTTTACCTGCTGCTTGAGGCGGCGGAGTGCGCAAACACCCGGCATTCGGGCGTGCCCCGCCCGGCGCGCTCGCAGAACCGCCGCATCTTTTTGGAATTCTTTTTGGAATAACGCTTAACCACCGGAGAGGTTTGAACAGCCTTGGCTTTCTCCGTCTGGCGAGAGGATGCGGCGGCGACTCGTGCCGGAACGGGGGTTACCGACGCGCGCGCCGGGGACGCCACGGCCCGTTCCGTGCTCGGTCCGCCAGCCCCGCCCAAGGCCGCCGCGGCGCCCGCCGCGGCAGGCGGTGCCGCCGCATCGGCGTCCGCGTCCGCGTCCGCGTCCGCGTCCACATAGTCATCGGCGGGGGCGGCCATGGGCAATCCAAAGTCGCCAGGCAAATCGCCATTCGCCGGCTGCGGCCCGGCGCTCTGCGCAGGCGTCGCGGCCGTGACAGCGGCAACGCCGCGCCCGCTTGTCTGCTCGAGGGGCGACCCCAGGTCCTCGACCCACGCCGCGGCGCCTAACGCTCCGATCAGCGCCGCCGCCGCCACCGCAGGAAGCACAAACCTTCGTGCTCGCCCCGCTTCGCCTGCGCCCGCTCGCGCGGAACGCACCGCGGGCTGAGCTTTGGCAGGCTCCTCCGCGCCGGGCTTCGCACGCGGCAGCGCAGCGCCCGATGTCGGCTTCACAGCCTCGGCGCGCCGACCCGCAACACCGGAGCGCTCGAGTTCGCTGACGATCCGCTGCCAGCCAAGATGGAAAGGCTGGCCTCGCCACCCGGACAGCAGGATCACACGGCTCTCGTCCCCGCCTTGCGGCGCGATGCCGTCGGTGGAGGCTTCGATCAGGTGAGGGAGCCGACGCAGCGGCCCAAGCCAGCCGTCCATGACGGCCGAGGCCGCAAGCCCGCGCGACCAGATCAGGATCGCGGCGCCTGCGCCCTCAGCGGCCTCCAGCGCCGCGTCCCCACCGACCGCGTCGAGCGGCTCGAGCCTCGACGCAAAGCGCGCCTCCTTCAGCGCCTCGAAAATCTGCTGCGCGGCGCCCTTTTTGTCGGGGGGAAACAGGATCAGGATATCGGCCATGGCCCGCACAACGCGCAACTGCGCGGATTATTCCGCCTGTGTGTTGAACAGAACGCCGCATTGCCGGAGCGTCCTGCAACGGGGCAATTGATCCGGGCGAGCGGAGCCGTTGCCGCGGGGTGAGCCCTCCCCTGCTTTGCCCGCGCTTGCATCCCCCGCCCCCCTCCGGCATCGGCGCGGGGATATGACGGAGGCCCACTTGATCGAACTGGACGAACAGCAGGGCCGCGCCCGCACATGGTTCGAGTCTCTGCGCGACCGGATTTGCGCGGAGTTCGAAGCCATCGAGCGAGAGGCCGGCTCCGACGCCTGCTTCAACTACACATCCTGGGCCCGCGTGGACGACGGCGGTGAACCCGGCGGTGGAGGCGTGCGCGGACTGATGACTGGCAAGGTTTTCGAAAAGGTCGGGGTCAACGTCTCCACCGTGGGCGGCACCTTCAATTCCGATTTCGCCAAAACCATCCACGGCGCCGGCGAGGATCCGCGCTTTACCGCAACCGGCATCAGCCTGGTGGCACACATGGCAAACCCGCATGTCCCGGCGGTCCACATGAACACGCGCTTCCTTTGCACCACCGAGCGCTGGTTCGGCGGCGGCGCCGATCTTAATCCGCCCCTCCCGTATGAGGAAGACACCGCCGATTTCCACGCACGGCTGCGCGCCGCCTGCGCCGCCCACGATCAGACTTTTTACGAACGCTTCGCCAAATGGGCTGACGACTATTTCTACATCCCCCACCGCGGCGTCCATCGCGGCGTCGGCGGCATCTTCTACGACCATCTTGATGGCCCGTTCGAGCCCAGCTTCGACTTCACCCGCGATGTCGGGGAAGCCTTTCTCGACATCTTCCCGCGCCTGGTGCGCCGCCGCATGCACACTTCCTTCACCCCCGAGGATCGTGCACGCCAGCTGGAATGGCGCGGCCGCTACGCCGAGTTCAACCTGATCTACGATCGCGGCACTTTGTTCGGCCTAAAGACCGGCGGCAATGTCGATGCCATCCTGATGAGCCTGCCTCCATTAGCCACGTGGAGCTGAGTATCATTTGTGAGCCGAGCACGCAGCGCGCTATGCCCTGGCTGCGGAATGGGGGAGAACCGATGCGGTTCCCCCCCACTCCGCCCGGAGCCGGACTAGCGGATGTGCGCGCGAGCCGTGTTGCAAGGTCCGGCGGCAGACAAGACAGCGTCCGTCACCGCGCGCTGCCCAACCCTCTCAAGACACACCGGACGCCCCTCTCTCAGCGCGTCAACGGCCACCGGTCCGATCGTCATCGCGGCGCTTGAGGCCGAGCAGGCCGGCAAGCCCCAACAGCCCCAGCAGGTCCCACGGCGTGTCGTTGTCCTCACCTTCCGCGCGCCTTTCCTGCGTCTCCGCGGCGACGCCCGTATCATTGGCGACCTGGGCAGACCCCGGAGCCGCAAAGCCGAGCGTCGCTGCCACGACCACCAGTTTCAAAACCTTCTTTCGCATCACAATTCTCCCTTTCACCGAAACGGCGCTTATGCGGCGTGGCGCACGACGCGACACCGCACACGCGGAAGGCGTTAAGGGTTGCGGCGATTGTCGACGTGGATGTCGCGCTCCTTGCGCTTCAGACCGGTGAGACCGGCAAGGCCGAGCAGGCCGAGCAGACCCCACGGAAAGTCGTCATCCTCTTCCTGCTGGACTGGCGCCGCATAAGTGGTGTCGGTGGTGGTGGTGGTGGTTGCATCATTCTGCGCCACGGCAGCGGCGGGGACGAGGGCCAGCGCGGCAGCGGCCAGCGCAGCCCGGGTCGTCTTGGAAACGCGCATATATTCCTCCTGTTCTCTACCCGGATGCGGGCGGTGCCGCCAACGGGCGAATGACACAACCGTTCCACGGAAAAGCCGCCTGCGCGTTTCGGCGTTCTCAGCTCAACGACCTGCCGTATTTGGAAAAAAGCCGGGGAACGCCACGGCGCCGAAGCGGTTGGGCGGAGCAGCATCACCACAAGGCCGAATGCATGGCAGACAGGGAAGAAGTGGCCGCGATACCGCTTGCGGAAGAGCGTGTCGCAATCGGCAAGAGGCAGATCGAAACCGGACGCGTGCGCGTCCGCATCGGGGTGGAGGAGCGCGAGGAACTGGTGCCGGCCGAGCTCGCCCGCGATGCCGTGGAAATCAAGCGTGTGTCGCGCAACCAGCCGCTGTCAGAACTGCCGGCGGTACGGGTGGAAGGTACGACCACCATCATCCCCGTCGTGGAAGAACAATTGGTGGTGGAAAAACGGCTGGTCCTCGTCGAGGAGATCCATGTCACGCGCCACTCCACAACACTGAACGAACAAGTGCCGGTGCGGGTTCGTGCCGAGCGGGCCGAGATCGAGCGTGACGAGGCGCGGGCATGAGCCCCGAATCGCACGCGGCGTGGCTGCCCAGAAAAGGCGACGCCGCGGCTCCCGCGCAACCGCTGAGCACCGCGGAGCCGCAATTGGTCAGCGGCGGCGCACAGGTGGTGGTGAACGAGACCGATGCGGCGCAGGGAGCGGCAACCGCCCCAGTACGGCCATCCGGGCGCGTGCTGGGCGCGGAGGAGATCGCCACCGGCGGCTTCTTCACCGAGCGCGTCATCGAGATGGCGGAAACGCGCGAAGAAGCGGTTGTCGAAAAGCACGTCGTCGTTCGCGAGGAAGTGGTGCTGCGCAAGAACGCCGCGGAGCATGTGGAAACGGTTCAAGACAGCGTTCGCCGTACGGAGGTCGAAGTGGTTGAAATTTCCGGGCCGCAAGATGGCTTGGAGCGGCTGGAGTAGGACCGGCGGCACTGCGCCCGCGGTTTCAGGAGCTATTGCGGATTTGAGAACGGCGCCGGACGCTCTGAGTGGCCGGCGAACGGAAAAGAGTGGGGTTCACGCACACCAAGGAGAGTAGCTTATGTCTCGACACGTTACAGCTTTGTACGACACCCGCGCCGAAGCCGAAGCCGCCCGGGAGCGCTTGTCCTCGGCGGTCTCGCTGGACCGCGTGAAGATAATCGACAAGGACAGCGGCGGCTCCAGCGGGGCCGGCGGTTTGGACAGCCTCTACATGCCGCGCGAGGAGCGGCAGGCCTACGGCGAGGGTCTTCGCCGGGGCGGCGTCCTGCTATGCGCCGATGTCGATGGCGGAGAGGATGCCGAAAAGATCGTACGGCTGCTTGAAGAATCTCCGAGCGTCGACCTCGACGAGCGCCAGGATAGCTGGCGCAGCGAGGGCTGGTCACCGCAGGCGGCGCGAAGCAGCGGCGGGACCCAGAGCGGCGCGGCTGCGGCGACTACGAGCGCATCGACCCAGGGGAACGTCCTCGCCGAAGAGCATATCCCGATCGTCGAGGAAGAGCTGCGCATCGGCAAGCGCGAAGTGGAGCGCGGCGGCGCCCGGGTGCGCACCTACGTGCGGGAAGTGCCGGTGCACGAGCAGGTGACCTTGCGCGAAGAGCATGTTTCGGTGGAGCGCCGGCCGGTTGAGGGCGCCCAGGCCCAAGCGGCGCTCGGCGGTCGCCCGGAAGATCTGCTCCAGGAGCGCGAGATCGAAATGCGTGAAACCGCCGAAGAAGCCGTTGTCCAGAAGGTGGCAAGCGTGCGCGAGGAAGTGGTCGTGCGCAAAACCGCCGAAGAGCATGTCGAGGAGATCAACGAAACCGTTCGCCACACCGAAGTTGATGTCGAAAACACGAACCAAGGCGGCGAACGCTCGGCGTTCGGTAGTTTCGGTGGAGGCCAGTCGGGCGAGCAATCGGGCGAAACCGGCAACGCGTCGACCGACTTCGAACGCGACAAGTCGCGCTGAAAACATGCCTCTGCATCAGGCGGCGCAAGCGGCTTGAAGCGAGCTGATGAAGGGCCGGGGTGGCAACATCCCGGCCTTTTTCAAACGGTTCTGGAAAGAACCCCCAACCGCTTACTGCGGCGCCTCAGCTCCGCCTGTCGGGGCTTGCCGGCACCGACCGGGCTGCGACACTGTTGCGCAGTGGGCCGCGCCTACTTTTTCTTTTTCGCGCCTTGCGACCAGCCGCCAACTGGATATCCGCGCTCGTCGAGGCACCCTTCGAGCGCAGTTTTAATGGCGCTTTCCTTTCTTGCGCGTTTCATCTTGGCCATTCCCCACGCGCCCCCCAGGATCGCGAACGGAAGCAGCACCACAGTTGCGCTGGCCGCCGCGAGACCCGCATAGCCGCCCGCGGTCGCCGCGGCCGTTCCGCCCACCGCGGCCGTACCGACGCCCACCGCCGCGCCCGCTGATCCCGATGCGCTTCTGCCCTTGGAGTCGAGCTTGCCAGTGACCAGGAGCTGATGACAGGTCGCATGCGCGGCGTCGAAGTCGGCCATGCTCGCCGGAGCCGAGGCTAGCGCGGGCGTGAACTCGCGCGGCTTCGATGAGCAGGCTTGGAGCGCCAGGCACCCGATCAGCGCGAAGCCTACGATCTTGTTGTTCATGGCATCCCCCCCTCGCAACAGCAGCGCAACCGCGCCGTTCAGCTGGAAAGATGCCACGGCCTTGCTGGTATTGCCAATCGTCGGTCGCCCAGGCTGCGGCCCGTCGGTCCGCAAAGGTCGAGGGCCGGGACGGCATCGACGACTGAACTGCACCGGATAAACGTCGGAATCACGCGGCCCTTGCGTCCCCGCCCGCCCTTCGGCATCGCCGCCCGGCTACCGTGCCGGAAAAGGAGCAAAGGCCATGCCCCTGATCGACATCCCGCCCGGCCATCTCGGCACCGTTGTGACATTCCTCGAGATGCGCACCCGCCCGCCGCTCAGGCCGCTGCCCCCCTCCCCGCTCCGCCTGGAACGCCGCATCAATCCCGATCCGGCCCGATACCGCCTGCTGTTCGAACGCGTCGGCGCTCCGTGGTTATGGTTTTCGCGGCTTACAATGGACGATGCGCGCCTCGCCGCCGAAATTGCCGAGGTCCATGCCGTCACCGACCGGCACGGCGTGGAGATCGGGCTGCTGGAGCTTGATTTCAGGGTAGCCGGCGAGTGCCTGATCCGTTTCCTGGGCCTGGTGCCCGAACTCGCGGGCAAGGGCCATGGCAAGTGGCTGTTCGCCCACACGCTGGCGCTGGCCTGGCGCCGGGGGGTTGAGCAAGTGCGGGTCAACACGTGCAGCCTCGATCATCCGGCCGCGTTGCCGTCTTATATAAAGGCGGGCTTCAGCGTCCGCGGGCGCGCCTTTGAAAGCTTTCCCGATCCGCGGGCATTGGGAATACTGCCGGCAACCGCGGCGCCTCAGATCCCGCTCGCATTGTCGTTGCCGGTCGCGGCGGCGTCATCCGCCGGTGAGGACGCGTTGACGGGCGCACCGCCGCCCAGCTGAGTGTAGATCCGCGCCACCATGGTGGTGAGGACCATCAGGAACACAGCGTTGACCACGCCGCCGACGAGCAGCAGGATAACCGTCCCGAGCGAGCCCGGCTGCGGGGTTCCCAATGCGATGCTGACGATGATGCCCGCCACCGCGGTAATCGCCAGCACCACCGCCATCCCGGCAATGATCATCAGCAAAATGAAGCCGATCAGCCGCAGGCTGTGTCCTTTGGTAAGGTGCCAGCTGCGTCGGATGAGTGCGACCGATCCTCCCGGACTGTCCGCCGCCGCCGGCGTCATCAGCATGAACCGCACCCACAAAGCGAGGCCCAGGATAAGGAGGATCAGAAAGCCCACGGCGACGCCGCCGCCGCCCGGCGAGGCGTCCGGGCGCAACGCCTGCGGGTCCATTCCGGTGAGGAGCATGAGCGGCACGCCGATCACGAGAAACACCAGGCCGATCAGGAGCGATGCACCGAACAAGGACAAAGACCTCCGAAAGCCGAGCGCGATCGCGCTGCCCACCACCCGCTCGCGCCCCAGTGCCAACGCGGATATCGCAATGGAGCCGGCAATGCTGAGCACCAGGATGGTCCCCACCAGCGCCAGCATCAGCAGGGCGCCGCCGGCTCCGGGTTCGGCACTGGGATCCTGGGGCGCGAGCGCCTGGTAGATCACCTGCGGCAACGCGATCAACGCAAAGGCGATAATGAACAAGGCGCCGGCGTCGCGCTTCAATATTTCCGCTGTTTCGTTCCAGGCCCGGGTGATCGAAAGCTTGGTCATTCGTGCAACTCCCCTGTGCGGCGGGTTATGACGACGGCACCGATGCGGTGCAAGCCGGGAGCGCGGGCGGGCGGCGCAGGCGCAACGTGCAGCAAAGGCCTCCATATCTTGCGCGGCGGGCGGAGGCGGGCGATGGAGGCACATGGACGAAGCGGGCGCGAACGGTATCGAGTGGCGGGCAAGCACGGGGCTGACGCCGTACCCGGAGGCGCTGGCGGAGATGGAGCAAAGGGCGGCGGCGATTTGCGCGGGGGAGGCGACCGAACTCGTCTGGCTGCTCGAACACCCGCCTTTGTTCACCGCCGGGACGAGCGCCGATCCGGCCGAGTTGTTCAACCCGCTCGGCTTTCCAGTGTTCGCGGCCGGGCGCGGCGGGCGTTATACCTATCATGGGCCGGGACAGCGGGTGGGCTATGTGTTGCTCGACCTCAATCGGCGGGGGCGCGATGTGCGGCGCTTTGTGTATGCGCTGGAGGATTGGATCATCGGTACGCTGGCCAGCTTCGGAGTGGCGGCGCGGCGGGCACCCGGCCGGATCGGCATATGGGCGGACGGGCCGCGGGGCGAGGCCAAGGTCGGTGCGATCGGCGTGCGGGTGCGGCGGTGGGTGACCCTGCACGGCTTTTCGGTTAATCTAGATCCGGAACTTTCCCACTTCTCAGGGATCGTGCCCTGCGGTATTGCCGACTTCCCGGTGACCAGCCTTGGCGAGATGGAAGTATCCGTCAAACCCGAGCGTTTCGATCTGGCACTGAGGCAGGGGCTCTGCAATTTCCTGGTCTCCCTCGCGGGGGAGGGCGAGAAGGCTTGAGGGCCGGCGTCTTTCTGTTTATTGCGTCTAACTGATTTGGCGAAAATGGGGCGAACCCAGCCAAATCGCCAACTAGGGAGTTTTTTCAAAATGCGTGACCTCATCAAGAAAGCCACCACCGCTACCATGGTCGCCACCGCGGCCCTGCTCGTTGCGGCGTGCGGCGGCAGCGAAGACGCTGCAACCAACAACATGGCCGGCAACTATGCCGACGACACGCTGATGGGCAATGACCTCGGCACCGTCGACGCGGTGAACGGCGCCGGCAACCTGGGCATGGACGCCAATGTCACCACCGACATGAACGCCATGAACACCATGGGCACGAGCACCACCACAACCACCACCAACACCATGATGGACACCAACACCACGGGTGCCACCACTGGGACCGGAACCGGCAACACCACCGGGATGTAATCCGCTGGCGACAGCCACGAGGAAAGGCCGTCCGGGCAACCGGGCGGCCTTTTCTTTTGCGGGTCAGCCGCTTAGATATCGTCGGCGGTTGCGGCGGCGCACGCGGGCGCTTAGGAAGCGGAAGCGGAAGCGTGCCGTTGCTGCGGCGGCGTGCGGCTTCCGGTGGACCGGGCCGGCCGCGCCTGTATCGTGAGCGTAGACGTGTAGAGGGGTAGCAGAAATGGTGTCTTCAAGGCTCGGCTTCCGGATCGGCATTGCCGCGGCCCTGGCTGCGGCGGCGAGCCCGGCCCCCGCGCAACTGTTCTTCAACGATCCCGATTTCAAACCAGCGCCGATCGACGGCAGCGATGCGCTGGTCGGCCAGCCGATCCCCGGGGCCACTCCGGCGGAGCAGCGTGCTCATTTGTTGTGGAATCTTCGTTCGGGGCTCAACGTGGCCGCGCTGCAGTGCCAGTTCTCGCCGTGGCTGCGCGCCGTGCCGAACTACAATGCCATTCTCGCCCACCACTCCGCGGAACTGGCCAGCGCCTATACGGTGCTCAACGGCTATTTCAAACGGATCGGCGGCACCGCTGCGGGGATGAAGGCTTTCGACGATTATTCGACCTCGACCTACAATAATTTTTCAACGCTGCAGGCGCAGCTCGGCTTCTGCCAGGTCGCCGCGGATATTGCTAAAAATGCTCTGAACACGCCCAAAGGGCAGCTTCTGCCACTCGCCGAGCGGCGGATGCGCGAGCTGCGCAACAGCCTTGTGCCGCTCCATGAATCGGGCTTCGGCTTCAATCCTTACGCGATCAACTTGCCGGCCCTTCCCACCATTGGCGAGGATTGCTGGGACAAAAAGGGCCAGCTCAAGAAGAAGTGCCGCGCCGGCGGCTGATCCCGTCAGGGTAGGCCGAGCATCTTGTGGGTCTGCACGCTAAGCCGCCATCGCGGATCGGCGAGCACCTGATCGATCGCCGCCGCCCGCGCTGCAGCCGCATCCGCGCAGTCCAGCGGCTGGATCAGGAAATGCTCGAACTCCCATGACAGCAAGGCGGCGGGGTCGAGGCCTGGTTGCGGCCAGACCAGCTTCAATTCATTGCCGCGGCGCTGGACGATTTGGGTGCCGGCCTTGGGGCTGACGCAAATCCAGTCGAGCCCCTCGACCGCGGGCAAGGTGCCGTTCGTCTCCACCGCCACTTCGAAGCCCTGGTCGTGCAAGGCGCCAACCAGCACGGCGTCCAGCTGGAGCATCGGTTCACCCCCGGTAATGACGACCAGCGGCCGCTCCTTGTCGCCCCAAAGCGTTCGTGCCGCTGCGGCCAGCGGCACCGCTTCGTAACGGCCGCCATTCTGCCCGTCGGTGCCGACGAAGTCCGTGTCACAAAAGGTGCAGCGGGCCTGCACCCTGTCCTGCTCGCGACCCGACCATAGATTGCACCCCGCCAGCCGCAGGAAGACGGCGCGGCGGCCGGCCTGCATTCCTTCCCCCTGGAGGGTCAGAAACATCTCCTTGACGGCGTAGCTCACGGGCACACGGCGTAGGCGGTGGGGTCGGGCAGGCCCGCTTCTTCGAACCCGCGCGCGCGCAGGCGGCAGCTGTCGCAGAGGCCGCAATGGCGCGCATCGGGAGCGGGATCGTAGCATGACCAGCTAAGGCCGGCGTCGAGGCCGAGCCGGTCCGCTTCGCGCACGATATCCGCCTTGGTCATGTGCTGGAGCGGGGCGTGGATGCGAAACCCCTCGCCTTCCGCTCCGGCTTTGGTGCCGAGCGCCGCGAGATGTTCGAACGCGGCTATGAAGTCCGGCCGGCAATCGGGGTAGCCCGAATAATCGAGCGCATTGACGCCGATGAAGAGATCGCGGGCGCCTGCCGCTTCAGCCCAACCCAAGGCGAGCGATAGAAAGATGGTGTTGCGCGCCGGCACATAGGTGACGGGGATGTCGCTGCCGACACCATGCTTGGGCACGTCGATGTCGGCCGTAAGCGCGGAGCCGCCAAAGGCGGTAAGCTCGAGCGGCAATATGATGTGTCGCTCTGCTCCCAGCATCGCCGCCACCCGCGCGGCAGCCTCGAGTTCGATCCGGTGGCGTTGCCCGTAGTCGATCGTAAGGGCGAGCAGCGCAAATCCGCTCTCGCGCGCGTGCGCGGCCGAGACCATTGAGTCGAGCCCGCCCGAAACAAGGGCGACGGCGCTGCGGTTGGCATTTGGCATGGCGGCGGCGGCTAGACCCGGATGCTCCGTTAGGCAAGCGCGCGGCACAAAAGAACGGGCCGCCCCGTGAAGAGCGGCCCAGTTAGGCTTTTGCGGAAGCCTGCTAGGGAGGAAAGCGTGCCCGCAAATTGGCACGAACCCGCTTTACCTAGATCAGGGTAAACAGAGGCTTAACGGCCGATCCTCACACGCATCTTTTCAGCAAGGCCCTGTGCGGCGGGCCTCGAGCCGGTAGGAGAAGGGCCGGCCGTTGCTCAGGCCTTGTGTGTCGATCCGTACCAGGCGCGGCGTCTCGACCCGAACATGGCTGTGCCCGAAGCCGCTGCGTCGGCAGTTATATTGCACGACAGCGGCCTTGGATCCGCTTTCCAGCACTTCCAATGGGCAGGAACCGGTCCGATGCTGGAAACGCACGAGCTGAGCCGGATCGCCGAGACATAGGGACGCGGCGGGCACGGCATTGTCGAGTTCGCGGACCTGCCAGCGCCCGCGCTCCACCTTGGCGAGTGCTGGAACGGCGGCCGAGTCGACGGCGTAGGCGGGGATTGCAACTGCGATCCCCGCCAGGACAAGTGCCCCGACGCACAATCCGGCTCCTGGTCTCTTCACCAGGCTCTTATACTTCAACAGCACTCGAAACGCGAACGCAGCGCCATCCCGGCGTCGTCAGTCCCCGAAGTCGCTGAGCGAAAGCGGAAATACCCGCGAGCAGAATTCGCAATCCACGCTGATGAAGCCGTCATCATCGACCATGTCCACCCGCTCTTCCGGTCCGAATCGGGAAAGCACTGCCCGGATATAGTCGAAGTTGCAGCGGCAGCCCTTGGCCAGCGGCAGGGCGCTCAGCACCCGCGTCTCCTCCTCATGAAAGAGCCGCCACAGCACTTCGTCCAGCGGAAGGTCCGCAGCAGTGAGCTCCGTGCCCTTGATCGTTTCGGACAGCGCGCGAACATGGTCCCATTCCGGATCGTCAAGGCGGGTATGCAGCCTGTCCCGCCCCTCCTCGCCCTCCGGCAGATGCTGGACGAGCATACCGCCCGCGACATGACCGGTGTCGTTCACCGCCAGCCGCACCACGCTTGGCAGCTGCTCGGATTGGGTGAAGTAATTCTCGGCCGCTTCGGCAAGCGAGCTACCCTCCAGCGGCACAATGCCTTGGTAGCGTTCTTCCGACCTGGGATGATCGAAGGTGATGGCGAGATAACCCTTGCCGAACAGGGCAAGGAGGTCGCGGTGGGTCGGAAGCTCGCCCAGTCGCTCGCGGTCGAAGCGGACATAGCCGCGCAGCTCGCCCGCTTTATAGTCGCACACCAGAAGGTCGACGATGCCGCTTTCGGTCTGCGCCTGGATGGTGAGCTGACCTTCCTCTTCCTTGAGCAGCGAGCCGAGCAAGGCCGCGAGCACCAGAGCCTCGGAAAGTGTGCGCGCGATCGGCGCGGGGTAATCGTGGGCGGACAGGATCTGGCCGAGCACCGGTCCAAGCCGAACGATCCGGCCGCGGGCGTTGCGCGCCGGGATCGTGAAGCCGATCGCCTGGTCGAGAAAAGCGGCGCCTTGCACCGTCTGCTGCTGTGGAGAGGAAGTCATGGCCGCGATGTGGCTAACGCCCTGCCCCGCTTCAAGTTCACCGGCGGCCGCTCAAGCCTCAGCCGGCACCCGGTAGGCACGGGCGGCTTCGGAAAGGCGCTCGACGAATTCCGTCACATGCGCCTCCTCGATAATCAGCGGCGGCAACACCCGCATGACATTGTCACCTGCCGCCACAGCCAGCAGCCCATGGTCGCGCAGATAGGTCACAAAGGCGCGGCTGTCGGTTTTCATCTTGACGCCCAGCATCAACCCCAGGCCCCGCACGCTTTCGAACAAATGATCGTAATTTGGGATCATCTGTTCAAGGGCGCCGCGCAGCCGCTCTCCCATGCGCGTTACATGCTCCAGGAATTCGGGCGTGTTGACCACATCGAGCACCGCCATGCCGGCCGCCATAGCCAGCGGGTTGCCGCCATAAGTGGAGCCGTGGGTGCCGACCACCATGCCGGCCGCCGCTTTCTCGGTGGCGAGGCAGGCGCCCAGCGGAAAACCGCCGCCGATGCCCTTTGCAGTGGCCAGGATGTCCGGCGTGACGCCGTAATGCTCGTAGGCATAGAGCTTTCCGGTCCGAGCGACGCCGCACTGCACCTCATCCAGCACCAGCATCAGATCATGCTCGTCGGCCAGAGCACGCAGTCCCTGCATGAATTCGGCGCTGGCGGGACGGATCCCGCCTTCGCCCTGCACCGGCTCCACCAGGAAGCCGGCAATATTGTCCGCCATCGCGGCCTTCACCGCCTCCAGATCGTCGAACTCAAGCACTTCGAAGCCGGGCAGCAAAGGCGCGAAGCCGTCGCGCAGCTTGTCCTGATCGGTGGCGCTGATCGTCGCCATGGTGCGGCCGTGAAAGGCGTTGCGAAAGGTGATCAGCGTGTTGCGCTGGGGGTTGCCGTTGGCATGGTGATAGCGGCGGGCCGTCTTGATCGCGCACTCCACAGCTTCCGCACCTGAATTGGTAAAGAAGACGGTGTCTGCAAAGGTCGTGTCCACCAAACGCTGGGCCAGGGCTTCTCCCTGCGGGGAGCCGTAGAGATTGGAAACATGGATCAAAGTAGCCGCCTGGTCCTGTATCGCCCTGGTGAGATGGGGATGCCCGTGACCAAGCAGATTGACCGCAATGCCGCTGGCGAAATCAAGATATTTCTCGCCGCCCTCGCCGTAGAGGTAGACGCCCTCGCCGCGCACCGGCCGCACCGGCGAGCGCGGGTAAACGGGCATGAGCGGCGTGATGGCCATGGACGGCTCCTGGGCAAAGGCGGATATGAAAAAGGCGGCCCCCGAAGGAGCCGCCTTTCCTGTAAAGACCGGCCGTGCGCCCCGTCAACACGGGCCGCGCCGAGCCGAATTCTTAGCGGCGGCGATCGTAGCGATCATCGTAGCGGCGGCCGTCCTGGCGATCCTCGCGCAACTGGCTGCGCAGGTTCTGGATGCGGTTCTGCAGCTCGTGATGCTCACGGGTGCTCAGGCCGCCGCGGCGATAATCACGGAAACGCTGGTCGATCCGGCCGAGCTCGTTGCTCAGGCGGCGCGCTTCGTTGCGGGTGATCGCGCCGCGCTGAAACGAACGGTCGATCCGGTCTCCGATCTGCCGGATCTGGGCCACGATGTCCTGGCCGTTATGCTGGGCATAGCCCGGGCGCGGATCGTAGCCGCCGCGATATTGCGCGGATGCGGGCGTCGAAACGGCAACGGCTGACATAGCGGAAAGGGCTAGGGCGGGAATGATGAACTTACGCATGGGGAACAACTCCTTCTTCCATGCCTGCTCTTCTACGACTCGAAGAATGTTACGGCCCTGAACGCACTTGAAAGCCGCCGTTCAGGCGGCCCGGCCGATTTTTATTTTCCTACGCGGTCTCCCCCGCCGCACAGCATCGGACATGTACCCTTTCCCTTCCCTGTCCACGCCGTGCCTGGAACGGGTCGCCGCACGCGTCTTGCCAAAGGTTCATCCCTCTTGGATTTCACCCCTTGGGAAGCTGAACCTTATGAACCTTCCGGCTGAACCTTCCGGCATGAACCCCTCGGTTCGCCCCTCCGTCAGGCGAACGCGTAGCCGGTCGCGAACGCGAAGATGATGAGGCCGAACGCCATCAGCATCACGCCGAAGATGATCAGGGCGTAATGGACCGGGTCCTCCTCGTTCGGGCGCGGCCCTTTGGCAGTCCGGCCGCGCAGCCTGCTCCACAGCCGCCGCACCAGCCGCTGGCGAAAGGCGAGCAACAGGCCGATCGCCGCCAGCAGCAATGCCAGAAGGTCGATCAGGATCAGCCCCGGAGTCATGGCGCTTCAAGCGCCGCCGCGCACAAGCGGTTCCACTGCAAAGATATTCGCCGGTGGACTGGACCTCGAGTGCTGGGGAACATATATCGAACGCATGGCCCGCCTCGACACCCGTGAAAAGCTTGCCATCCTCGCGGATGCGGCGAAATATGACGCCTCCTGCGCCTCGTCCGGCACCGCCAAGCGCGACAGCAAGGACGGGAAGGGGATCGGCTCCACCGAAGGCATGGGCATTTGCCACGCTTACGCGCCGGACGGCCGCTGTATCTCGCTGCTCAAGATCCTGCTCACCAACTCCTGCATCTTCGACTGCCATTATTGCATCAACCGCAAGAGCTCCAACGTACGCCGCGCGCGGTTCACTCCGGAGGAGGTGGTGGAACTCACCCTCTCCTTTTACCGACGCAATTATATCGAGGGGTTGTTCCTCTCTTCGGGCATCATCTCGTCGTCCAATTACACGATGGAGCAGATCGTCGAGGTCGCCCGTTCGTTGCGCGAGGATCATGAGTTCCGCGGCTACATCCACCTCAAGACCATCCCCGACGCCGATCCCGAACTGGTGCGCGAAGCAGGTCTCTACGCGGACCGCATCTCGATCAACGTTGAGCTTCCCACGGCCGGCGGGCTGAAGCGGCTCGCACCGGAAAAGGACGGCGCGCGCATCGAGGGGGCGATGGCCGACATGAAGGGCGCCATCGAGGAAGGCGCGGATGCCAAGAAGCGCTTCAAGTCGGCGCCGAGTTTCGCGCCGGCCGGCCAATCGACCCAAATGATCGTAGGGGCCGACGCCGCAACCGATCGCGACATCGTGATCCGCGCAGCCTCGCTTTACGACCGGCACCGCCTGCGCCGCGTCTATTATTCAGCCTTTTCGCCCATTCCCCATGCCAGCGACGTGCTGCCGCTCCAGCGTCCGCCTTTGATGCGCGAGCATCGGCTCTACCAGTCGGATTGGCTGATGCGCTTCTACGGCTTCTCGCCCAAGGATGTGGTCGACGCCGCCGACCCTTCCGGCATGCTGCCGCTCGATATCGATCCCAAGCTTGCTTGGGCGCTGAAACATCGCGGTCAGTTTCCGGTCGATGTGAACCGCGCGCCGCGGGAGCTTCTGCTTCGAGTGCCTGGGCTCGGCGTCAAGGCGGTGGACAGCCTCATAGCCTCGCGCCGTTGGCGGCGGCTCAGCCTCGCCGATGTCGGGCGCCTTACCGTCTCGCTCGCCAAGGTGCGTCCGTTCCTCATCGCCGGGGATTGGCGCCCCACCCTCCTCACCGACCGCGCCGATCTCGGCGCCTGGCTCAAGCCCAAGCGCCAACAGCTAGAGCTGTTCGCCGCCTGAGCGGTCTATCGCGCATGAAAACAATCGTCCTGTCAGCCGCCGACGATTTCGATGGCTGGCGCAATGCCGCGCGCGCTTTGGCCCTGGCGGGCGTACCGGCACAGGAGGTGACCTGGCAGGCCGGCGTCGAGGGCGACGATCTGTTCGCCGGCCCTCCCGAAAGTGCGCTGCCCGCTGCAAAAGGCGCTCAGCCATTCTCCGTCCCGCGGGGCTTCGTGGAGCTTGCCCGCTCAGCCATCTGCCATTCCGATCCGGAGCGCTTCGCCCTGCTTTATGCGCTGCTGCTGCGGTTGCGCGAGGAGCCGGGAGCGTTGGGGGACAAGGCCGCGCCGCTGGTGCGCCGGATTGAGGCCATGGCCAAGGAGGTGCGCCGCGACATCCACAAGATGCGGGCCTTTGTCCGTTTCCGCGAGATCGGCAGCGGCGATGGCGCCCGCTTCGTCGCCTGGTTCGAGCCCGATCATCATATCGTACGAACCAACGCCGGCTTCTTCGCCCGCCGTTTCGCGGCGATGCGCTGGTCTATCCTGACGCCTCTTCTGTGCATCCACTGGGACGGCGAGAGTCTGAGCGAAAGCCCCGGCGCCACCCGCGCCGACGCTCCCGATGGGGACCCCGTGGAGGAGGTTTGGAAGACCTATTACGCCTCGATCTTCAACCCCGCTCGCCTCAAGATCGGCGCGATGACCAAGGAGATGCCGAAGAAATACTGGAAAAACATGCCCGAAACGGCGTTGGTGGGCGAGCTCATTGCAGGGGCGCAGGCACGCGAGGCACGCATGGTCGAGACATCCCGAAGCAACATCGGCGGCAATGTGGATATCGCCTGGCAGGCGCTGCGTGACGAGGCCAAAGGCTGCACGCGCTGCCCGCTTTACCGCACCGGCACCCAGACGGTGTTCGGCGAAGGACCGCTCGACACGCCGTTGATGTTCGTCGGCGAGCAGCCCGGCGACCAGGAGGATCTTGCCGGACGAGCCTTCATCGGCCCCGCCGGGCAGCTTCTCGACCAGGCGCTGCGTGAGGCGGGAATTGACCGCGCGGCCGCCTATGTCACCAACGCGGTCAAGCATTTCAAATGGGAGGCGCAGGGCAAGAGGCGTATCCATTCCAAGCCCAATGCCGCCGAAATCGACGCCTGCCGCTGGTGGCTTGAGCAGGAGCGGGTGTTGCTGCGCCCGCGCCTCACCGTGGCCCTGGGCGCCACCGCCGCCCGCTCGCTGCTCGGGCGCACCGTCACGATTTCGAGCGTCCGCGGCCGAGCGCAGCGGGCGACGGACGGCGGCGAAACCTGGGTAACCGTGCACCCCAGCTTCCTGCTTCGCGTGCGCGACAATCGCGAGGACGAATATGCACGCTTCGTGGCCGACCTCGTCCAGGTGAAGCAGCGCCTGGCGGAGATTTCGGCTTAAGTGAGCCGCCTCAGGCCGTCTGGCTCAAATCCGGACCAGCATCTTGCCCATATTGCCGCCGGTGAACAGATTCAGGAACGCCTGCGGCGTCGCCTCCAGCCCCTCGAGCACCGTCTGGCGACTCACGACCTGGCCGCTCGAAATCCAGCCGCCCATGTCCCGGTAGAAGTCGGCCATTTGCGCCAGATAATCGGTATAGATGAAGCCCTTCATGGCGATCCGTGCGGAGATCATGCGCATGATGTATCGGAATGCCGCCGGATCGCCGCCATTGTAGCTGTCGATCATGCCGCAAATGGCGAAACGGGCATTGTTGCGTGCCGTCGCAAGTGCAGCGTCGAGATGGTCGCCGCCGACATTGTCGAAATAGACATCGATACCCTTCGGCGCGGCGGCCATCAGGCCCTTGAGCACGGGCTGCGCCTTGTAGTCCACCGCGGCTTCGGCCCCGAGTTCACGCACCCATGTGCATTTATCGGATCCGCCGGCAGAGCCGATTACCGTCATTCCCAATGCCTTGCCGATCTGCACCACCGCGGAGCCTACCGCACCCGCGGCCGCCGACACGAAAACGGTGTCGCCGGCTTTCGCCTCAGCCGCCTTGAGCAGACCGAAATAGGCCGTTGCGCCGGTGAGGCCGAGGTTGCCCAGCCATTGATGGTCCTCCACCGGCAGCGGCGGCACCTTGTTGAAGGACTCGGCTGGCCCGGTGGCAGCCTCGCGCCAGCCTTGCATGTGAAACACCGTGTCGCCCGGCGAGAAGCCCTCCGCCTTGCTTTCGACGACCTTGCCGACCGCCCCACCCTGCAACGGTGCGCCAATTTCGAACGGCGGAACATAGGATCGGACGTCGTTCATCCGGCCGCGCATGTAGGGATCGACGGAGAGCCAGCTGTTGTCGACCCGCACCCATCCATCCTGCAGCGGCGCCAGCGGCGCTTCCTTGAGCTCGAAATTGTCCAGGGTCGGCATGCCGGTCGGGCGCGACTTCAAGTGCCAGGCGCGGGTGGTATCGTTCAAAGCTCTCTCCTGTGCTCGACTCTTCCCTGCGCGTCCGGCGCGGCGGAGTCAAAGTGGCCCGGCTGCGGTGTAAACAGCCGGGCCGCCTCGTTCGGCCTCCACTCTTGCGGAGCGCGGGAACCTATTCGTCGCCGTCGCGATAGGTGCCCGAGAAGCTGCGGTTGAGCACGTGCGGCCCATCGCTGCCCTGGTCCGGCCGCTCAAACAGAGCCCGGCTGCGCTCTTCGTCGCGCCAATCGTTCATTGCCTGCTCGGCGGTGCGGTTCAGTATCACCCTTTCATCGACATTATCGACCCAGCTGCACGGCACCGAATGGTGTGCGCCGCTGGCATTCTGGTCGTTCTTGGTCAGGATGATGCGGTCACCCTTCACCTTGTCAACCGTGCCGACATGGCTTCCGTCGGAGCCGAGCACCTCCATCTTGTCTGCCACCTTGCCGAGCATCTGCCGCTGGCCTTGGCGCTTGTTGCGCCAACCACCGAACTCAGTTTCGAACTTCGACTGATGCTCGCGCCGGTACTCGTCATAATTCCGGTCGAGGTCCTCCATCTGGCGGCGGCGCCACTCCGAATAATGAGGGTCGTGCGCTTGGCCGCCGCGGGCATGATCGCCGGTCATTGGCCTATGCGCGGAGGAGCGGCCGCCGCCTTCATGCGCCATGCCGCCGCTGAAGCGCTCTCCAAAGCCGCCACCGCCGCCGCCGCGCGACTGGTCCGGCCCACGGCCTTCGCCACCGCGGCGTTGCGCCTCGCCGCCGCGGAAGGCGCCATACTCGCCATGGCCGCCGGCCCCTTGTCGGTGACCGCGCTCGCCGCCGACGGAATCGGTAAACCACCCGCTGCGGCCCGGACGATCCTGATTCCAGGTTTCGCCGGATTGATTGCCCCAGCCGCCGCCGAAGCTGTTGCCGCCGCCGCGGTCGGAATATCCGTTATCCCGGTGCGATCCATGCTCCCGATCGTGTCGCCCGCCGCCGCCGTGATCGTCTTCGTCGCCGTTTCCAAAGAACGAGCGGATTTCCTCTCCGGCCCGTTCGAAGAAGCCGCGATCCTGATCGGGCCCGCCGCGGCGCCCGGGCTCCCGGCCGTGATCGGAGCCACTCGGCCCGAACCCGCCGCCGTCGCGTCCATATTCGCGCCCGCGTCCGCTTTCTCTGCCAGGCTCCCGCTCACCGCCGCGCCAGCGGCCTTCGCCGTGCCGATCATCATAGGCCATGCTCACTCTCCTTGGCTGTTGCCGACCGCACGTACCGGCGCGGCCGATCCGCGCTTGCGATCCAGTGGTGAAACAAGTGTACCGGACCCGCCGTTCCGGCGCGCGGGCCGGAGCGTTCGCACCTTCCGCCGAAACGAACCTAGGTTAATCTAGAGCGGCGCTGACAGCCTTGATTTGCCGCATTGCGCAACTGCGCGGCGGCCGCTATCTGGCGCGTTCCCAGCTCGGCCGAAAGGCGGAGAAACCTGGTCGCCGCAGGGCGAGGGGCTGTAGCTCAGATGGGAGAGCGCTGCAATCGCACTGCAGAGGTCAGGGGTTCGATTCCCCTCAGCTCCACCAGCCTTATCGATCCTGATCCGCCCGCCTCGAAGCGGCACGCCGGCTGCAGTTGCGGAACCCGTAACGCATTCGAGCGACTCTGCCCGGCCGCGGCAGCGCCGCGGAAGCCGTCTGTACTTTATCGCCTAAACCAGAGTTTCTTGCGGATTAGCCCAGGACGGGGTCGCTTCATTCCACCGTCACGCTCTTAGCCAGATTGCGGGGCTGATCCACGTCGGTGCCCTTGAAGACCGCGACATGGTAGGCGAGCAATTGTACCGGGATGGCGTAGGTCAACGGCGCGATCAGCGGGTGAACTGCCGGCATCTCGATCGTGGCGAGCAAACGATCGTCGGCGGCCGCAGCAAGGCCCTCGGCATCGGAAATGAGCACCACCTTGCCTCCGCGCGCCTGCACTTCCTGCATATTGGAAATCGTCTTCTCGAAAAGCGGACCCGACGGCGCCAGGACGATAACGGGTACATGCTCGTCGATCAGCGCGATCGGGCCGTGCTTCATCTCGCCGGCGGCGTAGCCTTCGGCGTGGATGTAGCTGATTTCCTTGAGCTTGAGCGCGCCTTCCAGCGCCATCGGATAATCGGGGCCGCGGCCGAGATAAAGAACGTCCCTGGCCTTGGCGATAAGCGGCGCCATCTCGCGAATGTCGTCGTCATGGGCGAGAGCTGCGTTCATCGCGGCCGGCGCCTCGGAAAGGTGGCCGACGATTTCGCGCTCCTCCTCGGCGCTGAGGCGGCCCTTGTCGCGCGCTACCTTGCAGGCAAGTGCCGCCAGGACGGCAAGCTGGCAGGTGAAGGCCTTGGTGGAGGCAACGCCGATCTCCGGCCCCGCGCGAGTGGGGAGGAGCAAGTCCGCCTCGCGCGCCATCGAGCTGGTGGGGACGTTGACGACCACGGCAATGCGCTGGCCGTGCTCGCGGGCGTGGCGCAGCGCCGCGAGGGTGTCGGCGGTCTCGCCCGATTGGGAGATGAAGAGGGCCAGGCCGCCTTCCTCCAGCACCGGCTGGCGGTAGCGGAACTCGGAGGCGATATCGAGTTCCACTGGAACGCGGGCGAACTGCTCGAGCCAGTATTTGGCGACCATTCCGGCATAGTAACTGGTGCCGCAGGCGACGATGGTGATGCGCGGCACATCGGCAAAGGAGAAGTCCATGTCGGGCAGCGCGACTTGCTGCTCGTAGGAGCGCAGATAGGATTGCAGCGTCTGGGCGACCACCAGCGGCTGCTCGAAGATCTCCTTCTGCATATAGTGGCGGTGGTTGCCCTTCTCGATGCGGGCGGAGGAAGCGCCGGAGATGACGGTCTCGCGCGTGACGGGCTCGTTGGCGCGATTGTAGATTTCGGCGCCTCCGCTTCCGACTACCGCCCAATCGCCTTCAGCGAGATAGGTGATACGCTGGGTCAGCGCGGCCAGTGCCAAGGCATCCGAGCCGAGATAGGTTTCGCCGTCACCATAGCCCAGGGTCAGCGGCGCACCCATACGCGCGCCGATCAGCATGCCGGGAAAGTCGCGGAACAGGATGGTGATGGCAAAGGCGCCCTGGAGCCTCGGCAGGACGGCGGCGACCGCTTCCTTCGGGTCCTTGCCCTGCTTGAGCTGGTGATCGATCAGATGGGCAACGACTTCACTGTCCGTCTCGGACTGGAAGACGCGGCCCTCGGCCTTCATCTCCTCGCGCAGGGGCCTGAAATTCTCGATGATGCCGTTGTGAACGAGAGCCACGCCATCGACGATGTGCGGGTGGGCATTGCCCACCGTGGGCGCTCCGTGCGTTGCCCAGCGGGTATGGGCAATGCCGACGTCGCCGGGCAGCGGCTCATCGGCGAGGACGCGGGCGAGATTGTCGAGCTTCCCTTCCGCGCGTCGGCGCTCGAGCTTTCCGTCGACGAGCGTGCACAGACCTGCCGAATCGTACCCGCGATATTCGAGGCGGCGCAGGCCGTCCATGAGGCGCGGCGCAACCTGGCTCGCGCCGACGATACCGATAATTCCGCACATAGATTTACGCTAGCTCGCTTTCTTCTTGGCAGCCATGACGAGCCGAAAACGGCCTGCCCAGCCCGATTTATTGTGCTGGCTGCCGCGGGCGAGCGCGAGCGCGTCGGCTTCGACATCCTTGGTGAGCACGCTGCCGGCGGCAACGATGGCGCCCGCGCCGATCGTCACCGGCGCCACCAAAGCGCTGTTGGAGCCTATAAAGGCACCCGCGCCGATGACCGTGGGGTATTTGAAGAAGCCGTCATAATTGCAGGTGATGGTGCCGGCGCCGATATTGGCGCCCTCCCCCACATCCGCATCCCCGATATAGGAAAGGTGATTGGCCTTGGCGCCCTTGCCGAGCCGCGCTTTCTTCACCTCGACGAAATTGCCGACCTTCGCCTTTTCGCCGATCTCGGCGCCCGGGCGCAAGCGGGCATAGGGACCAATCTCGGCGCCTGCCGCAACGGTCGCGCCCTCGAGGTGACTGAACGCACGGATGCGGGCGCCCTCGCCGATGCGAACGCCGGGGCCGAAGACGACATTGGGTTCGACCATGGTATCGCGCCCGATCTGGGTATCGTGGGCGAGCCACACGGTTTCCGGCGCGACCAGGGTGACGCCCTGCGCCATCAGCGCCGAGCGGCGGCGACGCTGCCACAGGCTTTCCAGTTCCGCGAGTTCCGCGCGGCTGTTGACGCCGGACACCTCGTCGGTGTCGGTTTCGATCACCGCCGACAAGCGCCCCACCGCGGCGGCGAGCATCACGATATCGGGGAGGTAATATTCGCCCGCGGCATTGTCGTTGCCGACCCCCGAGAGGAGCGGCCACAGGTCCGCGGCGCGCACCGCCATCAGGCCTGAATTGCACAGGTCGACGCGGCGCTCCTCGTCCGTGGCATCCTTGTGCTCGACCATCTTGCCGATGATGCCCTCGCCGTCTGCGATAATGCGGCCGTAGTTGAGCGGATCCGCCGGACGAAAGGCCACCACCACGGCCGCCGGAGAATCCGGCCCGTTGAGGCGGTCCAACATACGCTTCATGGTTGCGGCCTCGACCAGAGGCGCATCGCCGTAGAGAATGAGGATGTCGCCATCGAAGCCCTCCAGAGCGCCCTGCGCTTGCTGGACCGCGTGGGCGGTGCCGAATTGGGGATCCTGCACAACCACCTCGCCGCCATGGCTGGCGACCAGAGGCTCGACCTGCTCCCGGCCCGATCCGACCACCACCACCGTCCGGTGGGCGCCAAGACTATCCACCGTCGCGAGCAGATGCTCCAGCATCGGCCGACCGGCGATCGGGTGCAGCACCTTGTGAAGGTTCGACTTCATGCGTGTGCCCTTGCCCGCGGCAAGGATCACGGCGGCGAACGGGCGTGGGGCGGTATTGTCCTGGCTCACGGCGGGGCCATCGCACGATAACGTTGCCAATTCCATACCGCGCGCTCACAGCCGGCCGCTGATGACCAGCCTGCCTTTCCGTACAATTGCCTTCGACCTCGACGGCACCCTCGCCGACACCGCGCCCGATATCGCGGCGGCGCTGAACCGAGTGCTGGCGACGCTCCGCCGCCCCACCCTTGCCGAGCATGCGGTACGCACTCTGATCGGCGGCGGCGCCCGGTCACTGGTGCAACGCGGACTCCAAGCGGGTGGTCCGGCTCCCGAGGCTCTGGTCGACGAGGGACTGGCTCTCTACCTCGACTTCTATGCCGCCGACCTGTGCAACGGCACTCGCCCCTACCCCGGCGCGGAACAGGCAATGGACCAGCTGGCGGCGGCCGGCGTTGCGCTTGCCTTGTGCACCAACAAGGTCGAGCGGCTGACCCACGCGCTGGTTGCGGCGTTGGGCTGGCAGGGCCGTTTCGCCGCGATCGTGGGCGGCGATACGCTGCCGACGCGGAAGCCCGACCCCGCCATGCTCCATGCGGCGATTGCCCGCGCCGGCGGAGGCCCCGCCGCCTTTGTCGGCGACTCCATCACCGATGCCGACACCGCTCGTGCGGCGGGAGTGCCGTTCGTTGCGGTGAGCTTCGGCTTTTCCGACCGGCCGGTGGAGGCGCTCGGCGCCGATGCGGTGATCGACGCCTATGCCGAGCTTCCGGACGCGCTTGCTGACCTGGCGTCCAGAAAGGCCCTCACTCGGCCCGAAAGGCTTCGGGCGAGTCCCACATGATGAAGCGAGAAGACATCGGGCACCTGCTTCACCACCGCCTGTAGGGCATTGGTGTAGCTCATGCGGTAGAAGCCCGCCAATCATAGGCATCTGCTTTAATCATGTGGATTGGGAAACACGTCCTCCACCCTCACCCGGAAGGCGACGGCGATCCGGTAGGCAAGGTCGAGCGAAGGGTCGTGGCGCTCGGCCTCCAGTGCGTTGATCGCCTGGCGCGAAACGCCGATGGCGGCGCCGAGCTGCTCCTGGGTCCAACCCCGCTCGGCCCGCAGTACGCGCAGCCGGCTCTTCACGGGCGGCTGTCGGTGATGAAGGGCGTAACCATGCCGACCGCGCCCCAGTAGAAGGGGTAGATCAGCCACATGGGGAGCGGGCGCAGGCCGAGGAATTGCTCGGCCGTGCCGGCAAGGACGGCGGCGGTGATCGTCACGCCGGCCGCCGCGATCATCCGCTTGGCGGTGATGCCGCGGACGAATTCATCCTGGCGCGCGACCAGCCGGTAGGCGGCGAGGAACTGCCCCGCCACCGACAGCGCGAGCAACGCCGCGACGACGCACAGGACGGCGAACGGCAGCCGCGCCCCGCTGCTGCCCCACGACAAGAGGCCGATGGTGAGAAGAAAGAGCACCCACAACAGGAGGGAGCCGATCACATAGGGACGCGAGGAGGGCCAGCCGACATCCATGGAAAGAACTCCTGTCATAATGGAAGGAGTACTTTACATGAAGCGGAGCCAGCGTCAATGGCTGCGGCGTGCCTTGGTGAGAAGGTGCCGCGCGAGCATCAGCGGCGGCATGCGCAGCCAGTGCGAGCGGACATAGAAGACCAGCCGCGTCGCCGGGTGGGTGGTGCGGCCCCAGCCGTCGCGAGCGAGGAGGCGGCGGATGTAGAAGGCGTCGGCCGGCCGGGAGCGGCCGGCCAGCTTCTTGGCTACAGGGGTTCCGTACAGCCTGCGGGCGAGGCGTAGCGCTCGGGCGACATGAGGCAGGAGCCCGTGGTGCCGGGCTCGGCGATCGAGCCTTTCCCAGAATCCGTCTGCTTCCCCAAACTCGCGAAGCAGCCGGTCGGCGTCCCAAAGGTTGCGCAGGCCTCCCGCCATGTCGCCATCCGCCAGAAGGTGGGCCACGGCGTGGATGACCATGTCTTCGGGACAAAGAATGCGCATGCCGCCCGGCAATGCGACGCTGTTGGCGATCAGCGCCTCTGCGTCGGGCTTCTGGCGCGCGGTCAGGGGCAGGATTGTGTGGTGCACATCGATCATCCGGTCCCGCTCCCGGTGGATCAGCGGCGGCAGCTCGTGCATCCAGCGGCGGTAGTAGAGATCGTCATAGGCATCCTCCTTGACCCACTCCCACCCTGCGGCAAGCAAGGCGGTCTCGGCCTCGGCAAGGCGCGCGTGGGGAATGAGGATATCGAGGTCTCCGATCGAACGGCCATCGGCGGGCGGCAGCCCGGCTGCCGCATAGGCCGTGCCTTTGAGGAGGATGAGCGGGAACGCCGCGCGCGCAAGCGCCCGCTGGGCCATCTCCGCCTCCCAAAGCGCCTGAGTGCGCGCCTGCGCCGCGTCGTCCCGGGCGTCTTCGAAAATTGCCGCGACCTTTGCCGGCAGTGGCGCGCCGGCGAGGCGGTGGGCAAGGCTGCCAAGCAGGCTTTCGGCCCGCGCTGCCGACAGCAGACCGCTCCAGTCGCCAACCTCCCGAACCCGCGACGGATCGGCAAGCAGGCGAACCAGGGTGCGGGCGGGCTTCATGACAGCGCGTTCCACAAGGTTTCGACCTGCTCGGCCGCCTCCTCGCTGCTCCGGTAATCGATCGCCGCGGCCGGCGTGTTCGCGACCAGCGCGCTCAGCGCGCTGAACCCGCGCTCGGCCAGCGCCACATAGTTGGTAGAGGCCTGGGTCAGCCGCACGAACAATTCGGCGGCGCCGACCGGGCGGGTCTCCGGGCCGAGTTCGCGGGCGAAGCGGGGGAACAGGATCAGCGCCGGGCGCGCCGGCTCATCCATTCGCGCAATAGCGTCGGCCGGCGGACGCAGGTGCCGGATCATGCCCTTCGGCGTTCCCTTGAGGATCGGCCCAAGTCTCTCGGGCGCGGCGCGGTCGAACAAGGCGAGCGACTGGTTCTTGAGGCTGATCAGCCGCGGAAACGGGTAGATCAGGCCGTTGTCCGGATCGAGCAGGGCGAATTCGTCGCCAAGGAAGCGCCAGCCCTGCTCGCCCAGCAAGGCCGCCAGCGTCGACTTGCCGGCGCCCGAATGCCCGGTAAGGAGCAGCGCCCTTCCCTCCCGTTCCACGGTTCCGGCATGGAGAAGCAGGAACCTCTTCTGGCCGAGCGCCATCTGGAGGTTCATCCCCATCTCGGCGGCCAGGATGCCCTGGGCGAGCGGCAGCGGCGCGGCATCCGGCAGCGTGTAGTCGCCGCGGATGGCGACCGACGGCCGCACCAGCCGGCGCCACGGCTTTTCCGGCTCGAGCCGCACGGTGAAATCGGCCACCGCCTCGGCTGCGGGATAGGGGCCGTAAAGACGTCTCAGCACATCCAGCGGCTCCGCCCAGGCCGAGCCGATGCGGAACGTCACCGGGCCGATGCGCAGGTCGAGCCGGTGCCTCATGCCTGCCGTACCAGTCCGGCCGCCTCAAGCTCGGCCAATCGTGCCGTGACGGCTCCGGCAGGATCCTCCGCCTCCACTTCGAAACGTCCCGAGATGCGGGCGAGGATTTCGTCGGCATCGCCGATGCGGCCGGCAAGTGCCTCCAATATCTGCGGCGCGGGCGGCGCCAGGAGGTGCGTCATGCCGGAGGGGCGATGGAAGACGAGGGTCAGGCCATCGAGCTCGACGCTTTCCAGCGCACCGGGCGGATCGGCGATGTAGCGGGGACCGGCCATGCCGGCCCGGTACCTTGTCAGCGCGGCATCTGCAGCGAGGCGTAGCAGGTAAATCCGCTCATCCCCGCCTGCAGACGGCGAATGTAATTGGCGTAAGCCTGCGAGGCTTCGGCGTTGAGGCCGGCTGGAGTCGGACCGCCGTTGAGCAGGGCCTTGGCTTCCTCACCGGTGATCGGCCGCGGCGTCGGCGGAAACGACCCCGCCGTCCCGGCCGGCACCAGGCTGCCGTCCGCGGCGATGTGGCTGCCGGCCGCCTGCGGCGCTGGCACGGGGATTTCGCAGTTGAGCACCGAGCCGGCGGTCTGCGCCAACGCCGGGCGGATCGTGACCACCGTCGAGGCTGCGGCGGCGCCGAGCACGAGCACGGTGCGCCGGCTTGGCAGCGCCGCGCCTTTATCTTCCTGCTGATCCTGCTTCTCGGTCATCACGGTCCGCGTCTAGGGCAAGGCCCTTTCATAAAAGTAAAGCGCGGCAAAGGCGAGGCGAAGCCGCCTTAAGGCGCGTCCCGGATGGAGACAGGGAGAAAAATCGTTCCGGTATCGTTTGGAACAGGTGCCGCAGCCGTATCGCGGACGCCAATCCAAGGAGGATGCTTACATGAAAACCGTGTTCTTTGCCGCCGCTTTTGCGTTCAGCGCTGCCGCGGTCGCCCAGCCGACGGGCAACACCGTCAACGATCCTTCCCAGGCGACCGGCCCGCGCGGCGTCACCCAGCAAGGCACCTCTCCAAGCGGCCAGGCCTGCGTCCCGGCCGGCTACAACCAGGGCGCCAGCAGCTATCCGACTTGCGACGGCGCGATGGGCGGCAGCGCCGGTACCGGCATGGCCGGCGGCGCCATGGTCGGCGGTGCAATGGCAGGTGGAACTACGGGTGGAACCATGACGGCGGGCACCTTGCCGCCCTGCTCCCGCACCGTCACCGACCGCTGCACTCAGACCTACGAGCGCGGCGTCCGCCGCCGCTGAGGCATACGCAATCAAAAGGCCGGGCGCGGGCACCTGCCCCGCTCGGCCTTTTCGCGCCTCCACAAAACGCCTAGGCGGCGCCCGATCAGTGTCCACAAGGGGGATAACCGCCATGACCATCAGCTTTGAAGGCCGCGTCGCCATCGTCACCGGCGCGGGCGGCGGCCTGGGACGGGCCTATGCACTCGAGCTGGCGCGCCGGGGGGCACGCGTGGTGGTCAACGATCTCGGCGGTGCACGAGACGGATCCGGCAGATCCGACGCTGCCGCCGCCGTGGTCGCGGAGATAGAGGCGGCGGGCGGCATCGCCATGGCCAACGGCGCCAGCGTCACCGATGCCGAGCAGGTGGAGGCGATGGCGGCGGCGGCGAAGGAAGCCTGGGGCGGCATCCACATCCTGATCAACAATGCCGGAATTCTGCGCGACAAAAGCTTCGCCAAGATGACCATCGACGATTTTCGCGCCGTACTCGAAGTCCATCTCACCGGATCGGCGATCTGCACCAAGGCGGTGTGGGAGACGATGCGGGAGCAGGCCTATGGCCGCATTCTGATGACGGCGAGTTCCACCGGCCTGTACGGCAATTTTGGCCAGGCCAATTACGGCGCCGCCAAGCTCGGCCTCGCTGGATTTGCCAAGACGCTCCACCTGGAGGGGGCCAAATACAATGTCCGGGTCAACACCATCGCTCCAACCGCCGCGACACGGATGACCGAGGATATCTTCCCGCCCGAGATGCTGCCCCTGTTCAACCCGGACAATGTAGTTCCCGCAGCGCTTTACCTGGTCTGCGACGACGCGCCCTCGAACATGATAGTCGGAGCGGGTGGCGGCGTCGTGCAGGCCGCTTATGTGACGCTGACACCCGGCTATGCCCTGCCCGAAGGCCGCCGCACCGTCGAGGAGGTCGCCGACAATTGGGCAAGGGTGATCGACCGCACCGGCGAGATAGTGCCGGGTTCGGGCGCCGAACAGGCGATGCTCATCTTGCGGACGCTGCAGGGCGGCTGAGCAGCGCTGCACCGATGCAGCACGACATTTCTGCTACCATCCCTTCGCGTGAAGGCCTTCCTGCCGCGGCGGGACGTCGCGATTCTTATTCGTTGACCACTTTCATCAAGCGCCGCTCGAGCGGGGACAATATGGGTCCCAGCTCATGTCCGCGGCGCAGCACCATCCCAGCCTCGTTGACCAGCGCCCACATGCCCTGCCGATTGCGCAACGCCGGGCGCTTCTCGATACGGTATTCGGGCCGCTCGGCCGTGCGGCGAAAGGCCCAGAAGGCGGCGTGGTCTCGGCCGAACTCCAGGGCATAATCCTTCCACATGCCGGCCGCGACCATGCGGCCGTAAAGGTCGATGATTCGGCCAAGCTCGGCCCGGGTGAAGCCGATTTGGGGGGAGGATCCGCGAGGAAACGGGTGAAGCGTACCCATCAGGCCCGGTCCCGCTCCTCGCCATTCTGCTCTTCCAAAAGCTGGGCAAGGCGCTTGCGCAGATGCTCCACCTCGCATTGGAGTATCTCAAGCTTTTGGGTGCTGGGATCGAGCGATTGCCCGCAGGGGGTACCGTAGGGAAGGAAATCTCCCGATGCGCTGCGCTCCGCCACCATCAGGGTAGAGCGAGCCGGAATACCGACCATGGTCGCCCCTTCCGGCACATCCTTGGTCACCACCGCATTGGCGCCGATCCGGGCGCGGTCGCCCACCTTGATCGGGCCCAGCACCTGGGCGCCCGAGCCAATGATCACACCGTTGCCGACATTCGGGTGGCGGGTGCCCCCTGCGCCTGCGGACGGGTTGGTGCCCCCCAGCGTAACATGCTGATAAACGGTAACCTCGTCGCCGATGACGGCCGTTTCACCGATCACCACGAAGCCATGATCGATAAAGAAGTGCCGGCCGATCACGGCGCCTGGATGAATATCGTTTCCGGTCAGGAAGCGGGCGAGATGGTTGATGAAGCGGGCGAAGAAATAAAGCTCCCCGCGGAACAGCCAGTGCGCAATGCGGTGCATCCCCACCGACAGCACGCCCGGGTAAAGCAGCACTTCCCAGCGGGATCGCGGCGCGGGGTCGCGCGCCTTGATGGAATCAAGATAAGCAACCAAGCCCGACAGCATTCGCGACCCTCAATTCCGCTTCCCGGCCAATTTAGGCATGTACGCCCAAAATTGCCAGCTTGCTGCGATCACCCGCTCCCACGCTTTTCGCTTGCACTGGGCCGCGGCTCCCCCGCAAGGAGAAGCCCGACCTAGCGAGGCGCGGGGGCCATGTTCGACTTCTCCAGCATCGGCCTTGCCGATCTCCTCCCGTTTATCGCGATCGGCTTTGCCGCGCAAATGATAGACGGTGCGCTGGGAATGGCGTTCGGGGTGATCTCCACCACCTTGCTGGTCAGCATGGGGGTGCCGCCCGCGGCGGCTTCGGCCGGCGTGCACACGGTGGAAAGTTTCACCACCGCCGTGTCGGGCATCAGCCATGCCATCCAGCGCAACATCGACTGGCGCCTGTTCGCCCGCATCGTCATCCCGGGTGTGATCGGCGGAATTGCCGGCGCCTATGTGCTGACCCAGATCGACGCTGCCGTCGCCCGTCCGCTGGTGCTCGGCTACCTCGCACTTGTCGGCGTTTACCTGCTGTGGCGCGGCGCCACCCACCGCCATGTCGCCCGCCAGCCCAAGGTGGTGGAGCCGCTCGGCCTGATCGGCGGGTTCCTCGACGCGGCCGGCGGCGGCGGATGGGGTCCGGTGGTGACTTCCAACCTGCTCATCCAGGGAGCCAATCCGCGCAAGGTGATCGGCACCGTCAATACGGCCGAGTTCTTTGTCACGGTTACCATTTCGGCAACCTTCATCCTTGCGCTTGGCTGGGCCGCGTTCACCGTGGCAACGGTGGGCCTGCTGATCGGCGGCATCGTCGCAGCGCCGCTTGGCGCGTTTGTGGCCAAAAAGGCCGAGCCCGATCTGCTGCTCAGCCTGGTCGGCTTCGTCCTGACGGCGACCAGCCTGTACGGCGTGTGGCGAGCGCTCGGCTGAAGGACGGCCCTTGGACCCCCTTGCCGCCTCTATGCCGCCCGAGGAGCTGCGCGGGGCGATGCGCAAGCTCGGGTACCACACCCACGGCGACCTTGCCGAGGCGATCGGCGTCAGCCGCTCCTCGGTGAGCCTGTGGGTGCAGGGGAAGGTCGGAGTGCCGCGGCCCGTGGCGATGCTGATCCGGATGATGGTCTCGGCCCAGCGCCGCGTTTACTGACCGCCGCCGCCGTCGCGGCCGGAGCGGAAGGGTCGCGGCGATAGGGATCCGCCTGGAAAGCCAGGCCGCCCCCTTTGGCGGGCAGGATGGTGAGGTAGGTGATGTACACGGGCACGGGCTCGGGCAGATCGACCTCCTGCTCCGGCGCATTACCTTTGGGCTGGGGCGCCTGGCCGCCGAACAGCCATGCGGCGAGGCGCGGCGCGTCCTCCACCCGGACGCAGCCCGAGCTGATCCGCCGGTCCGCGCGCGCGAACAGTGACTTGTCGGGAAAGTCATGGAGGTAGATGCCAAGCTCGTTCGGCATCATGAACTTCATCGCACCCATGACATTGCCGCCGCCGGGCAGCTGGCGCATGCGCAGCTTGGTCCTGCCCGCGGCCGCGGCGCGCCAATCGACCTCAGACAGGTTCAACACGCGCGGCCGATCGCCCCAGTCGGAGAGGATCTCGATCCGCTCGCGGATAAGAAAGCCGGTCCCTTCGCGCAGCACCCGGCGAGCGCGAGTCTGCGCAAGATCGGGTGGCACGTTCCAGTAGGGGTTGAGCGTGATGTGGCGAATCAGGCCGGAAATGGCCGGCGTCTGCATGTCCGAACGGCCGACGATCACCGGCATCGGCCCTTCTACCTTGTCGCCGTCCACCATCCACAACCGTGCCGAACCCGTGTCGACGATGAGGTAGCGGCCCTTCTGCGCGGGAATAGCGCGGGCGCGCTCGAGATTGGCGGCCACCAGCCTCCGCTCGCGCGCCGCGGCATCGGGGTTCGCCGCGCTCCAGGCGACGGCGGCGGTGCGCAAGGCCTCGTAGAGCGGGTTCTGGCGAACGGCGCTGGCAGGATCGCCCGCGGCCAGCACGGCGCCTGGATCGATCTGCGCCGGCGCAATTTCCTCGTCGATATACCGCATGCCGCGCACCGGGCGGTGGAGATCGCCAAGGTAGCGCGACCATGCGCGGGTAAGGAGAAGATCGGCGCGCGCCAGTGCAAGTCGGTCGCTGCCGGCATCGGCCAAGGCGGCGCGAATCTCTTCCAACCCGTAGCGGGAGGGATCGAGCCCCTCGCTGCCGGCGGTTTCGAGCCGTCGAACAAAGGCGTGCGCATCTGGGCTGATCGCGCCGTCCACGATCCAGAACGGGCGGTGCCCACGCGCCGAATAGGCCGCGGCAACCTCGGACGGGAGAACCACCGGCGCCTGGGCCGCCCGCTGCGGCCGCGCGTTCGGCTGCTCGGCGGCCCGCGGGGTTTCGCTTCCGCAGCCGCCGAGCGGCGCAAGCAGCGCGCACGCGAATACTAGCTGTAAGGTGCTTCGACCGGAAACCATCTGCCTCTTCAACACCGATTCGCACCGTAACCCAAGCCTTAACCATAGGTTGGCCGGCCAGATTTGGGGCACCGACCGCGCAATTGCGCTCCTGGTCTCGCCGATTGCGGCCTCAAGCGTGCGGATCGCCGCGTGATCGGCGGCCGTCATAGTCTTTCCGTTGTGCTAACCGCGCGTAAACCTCGTTTTTACGCGGTTGATATAGGTCACTCTTCTAGACCGGGCGCGGACAAACACACGCGGCAAGAAGGTAATCCACATGGCCTCAGCATTTTTGGGAGTGGCGGCTCGCCCGCCGGCGGGGCAGGCGCTGCTTGGCTGCGTCGCGGCACAGGGCTCGGCTTCGCATCCCTGGTTGGCCGCGATTGCCGCGTTGAAGGGAGAGCAAGGCGCCCGCGCTCTTGCCGACGCGGTTCATTATCTGTGTACGCTCCACGGGCGCTATCCCGGTGTCATCGATCACGCCGCGGGACGCATCTTCGACCCTGCCGGCCGCGGCTGGATAGCCCGCGCCACCTACGCTTTTGCCGGAGAGCGCGCCTATCTTGCCCGCTTGGCCGTCGCCGCCGGCCCGATCCCGAGTACAGCGGGAGCCGCGGGCAGCGACTCGGCGGCGCTTGCACAGCGTCATGCGATCGAAATGCTCGCCCAGTCGGAACGCGGCGGTTGCGCGCTCGGTGCGGCCATGGCGGTGGTGCTCGATTGGGCGCACGTGCGGGGCGCCCTCGATGCCGCCGCCCGCCGCTTCGGGGTGGAGCCGCCGCCTTATTACGCAGCCGAGGAGGCGGCCGTTTCTGCGATCGCGGACTCCCTCGCTCACACCGCCTCCGTGCAGCGCGCCTTGCTGTTCGGTGCCGAGCAGATCCTGCTCCAGCACCACGGACTTTGGGATCTGCTCGAAGCGCGCCACCAGGCCCGCACCGCCGGTTAGGCCGGCCCGCGCACGGTCCTCAGGAAGCCCATGCCGAGCAGCGCGACTCCGGCGACAAGCGACATCCACATCAGCCCGCTGGCCACGTTTTGGCTCCAGCCTGGCCAGAGCAGCGCAAGGGTAACGACCGCCCACAGCGAGGCGAGGCCCGGCGCCCAGCGTCCATAATCGGTCACTCGGAACGGATGGACGAAATGAACTGGCGCGAAGGTGATGAGGGTGAAGAACAGCACTACGGCGGCACCGACCACCGGCCCCGGCTGACCGACCAGCAGGTACAAGGCGACGACATTCCATAGCGAGGGAAAGCCGCGGAAATAATTGTCTTCGGTCTTCATGTCGCGGCGGGTGAAGAGGTAAAGCGAGGAAAGCTGGATGAGCGCGGCCAGCGGCACGATCCACCCTTCCGGCACAAGCCCCGCTCGCCAGATGAGGATGGTCGGCACGAACACATAGGTGAGATAGTCGATCACCAGATCGGCAGTGTCGCCGTCGATCCGCCCAGCCTTCTCCTTCACCCGAGCCCACCGCGCCAGCGTGCCGTCCACGCCGTCGACCGCCAGGGCGATCAGCAGCCACAGCAGGGCAAGACGAAAGTTCTCCCCCTCGATCGCCATCACCGCCAGAAAAGCGAGCACCGCGCCTGAAAATGTAAAGGCATGGACTGCCCAGGCCGCCGCCGAGGGCGGGCCGCCACTTGCCGCATCGCCCTTCATTGCGCCTCCAGAACAGTGCTTCCCCTTCCGAACGCCAGGTCAACGTGCCGGTTCCGGCGGCTGCCTCCGCTTGCCCTCCTTTGACCCCTCCCCTATCGCTCCGGCGCGACCGGACAGGAAGGACCAGCATGCGCTTCGAAGGCACGCACAATTATGTCGCCACCGACGATCTCAAGGTCGCGGTCAACGCCGCGGTGACCTTGCGCCGGCCTTTGCTGGTCAAGGGAGAGCCCGGCACCGGCAAGACCGTGCTCGCCCACGAAATCGCTGCCGCCGTCGGTGCGCCGCTGATCGAATGGCATGTGAAATCCACCACCAAGGCGCATCACGGCCTGTACGAATATGATGCGGTGGCGCGGCTTCGCGACGGGCAGCTTGGCGATGCGCGGGTCCACGACATTTCCAACTACATCAAACGTGGCAAATTGTGGGAAGCGTTTACCGCTCCCGAGCTACCGGTGCTGCTGATCGACGAGATCGACAAGGCCGACATCGAATTCCCCAACGATCTCCTCCAGGAGCTCGATCGAATGGAATTCCATGTCTACGAAACCGGCGAAACGGTGAAGGCGAAGGAGCGGCCGATCGTCGTCATCACCTCCAACAACGAGAAGGAGCTGCCCGACGCCTTCCTGCGCCGCTGCTTCTTCCACTATATCAAATTTCCGGATCGCCAGACGATGCAGGCGATCATCGATGTCCATTTCCCCGGCATCCAGAAGATGCTGGTGGGGAAGGCGCTGGATATCTTCTACCAGGTCCGCGAGGTGCCCGGCCTCAAGAAGAAGCCGTCGACCAGCGAATTGCTGGATTGGCTGAAGCTGCTGCTGCACGAGGACATGCCGCTCGAAGTGCTGCAATCCAAAGACCCTTCAAAGGCGATACCCCCGCTGCACGGCGCCCTGCTCAAGAACGAGCAGGACATCATGCTGTTCGAGCGGTTGGCGTTCATGGCGCGGCGGGGCGGCTGAGCTTCACCCGAATCAGCAATAAAGCCGGGCTCCCGCCGTATCCCTTGGGTCCCACGGGCGCTATCCTTCGTTGACGGGTACGAAGGAGACGCATTGCTCATCCAATATGGCACGTTACCGCTGAGGCGCGGACCCGAAGGCGCGGTGGAGCTGCTGCTCGTCACTTCGCGCGATACCGGGCGCTGGGTGGTGCCGCGCGGCAATCCGATCCGGGGCTTGGCGCCCCACCAGTCCGCGGCGCAGGAAGCCTGGGAAGAAGCGGGCGTTCGCGGTGCCGTGTCCGATCAGCCGCTTGGCCGCTATCGCTACAAGAAGCGCCGCAAGCTCGGCTTTTCGGTGCGGGCGCAAGTCCAATTGTTCGAGATGCTGGTGACCGAGGTGCTTGAGGATTGGCCCGAGAGGCATCAGCGCCGCCGGGCCTGGTTCGCCCCCGTCGACGCGGCGGCTGCGGTGGATGAACCTGAGCTCAAGGCGTTGATCCTGGCGATCGGGTAAGGCGCCCGTGGCAGCCGAAAGGGACGAAACGCCGGGCGCTGGCGTTCCGCAATCCCCATGTTTAGGGTGACCTCGGAAGGCGGGCCATGAACTCAGCAGCGATCCTTTTGGCGGCGGCGATGGCGATCCCCGCTCCGGCGCAAACGCCGCCGGCGCCCCGGACGCTTGAGGTACCCGCGGATCGAGGGTGGGGCCATGCGCGAACGGGTGTGGTGATGCCCCTCAACCTTGCGGGCCTGCGCCGTGGCCCGATTTTGGATGCGACCGAGGCGGAGCTCGATATCTCCTCCAGATATGCCGTCGCCGACGGATCGCTGGTCGCCACCTTCTATGTTTTCCGACCAGGGCTCCAGGCGACCGCCTTGTGGTTCGACCGCGCGGCGGCGACGATGGCGCTCAACCCGCGCTTCGGCATTCCCGCCGAAGTCGCGCTTCCCGTGCCGATGCCATTCGCGCCGGTGGAGGGCGGCCCCGAAACCGGGCTTCGCATGGTGGCCGCCGCTGACGGGAGGGAATTCACAAGCACCGGCCTTGCCGTCGCGCGAGTCGGCGACTTTCTCGTCAAGGTCCGCATCACCGCGCGTCGCCTCCCCCCGGAGGCGCTGGATGCGAAGCTTACCGAGGTCCTGCGCGCTATCGGATGGCCGTCAATCGCGAAGCCCGCCACCGCCATTCGCCCGATGGAAGAGTGCAAGGCACCGCTGAAGCTGCGCAAGGCGAAAGCGGTTCGTGACGATCTGGCGCAAGTCCTCGTCAGCGCGATGCTTCCGCTCGCGGTGAAAGGCGAGACGGGAGTTGAACCGGCTTATTGCCGCGAGCCGGGCGCACGGGCCCCGTGGCAGGTTTACCGGCTGGACGGTTCTACGAAAAGCTATGTGGTGGGTTTCGGCGATAGCGGCACGGCTTTGTCGCTCGCTCCCACTCTTGGGCTGCCTGGGCTGGGCAGCAGCGGCGACGCCGCGGTTTCGATGACTTTACTCCAGCACGAGACCGCTTCCGTCATGGCGTCCTTCAACCGCCTCCCGCCACCCGAGCAGGCGGTCTCGACCGCTTTCGGCGGCAAGGGGCGGATCCGGGTCAGCATTTCGTCGCAATAGACGCCCCGGCCCGAGGCCGATAAGGCTGTTTCATGTTCTTCTCCTTCGTAGACGAGCTCCGCGCGGCCGGCATAGCGGCGTCGATCAAGGAGCATCTCACCCTGCTCGAGGCGTTGCAGGCGGATGTAATCGCCTCCAGCCCGGAGGATTTCTACTATCTCGCCCGCGCCACATTCGTGAAGGACGAGTCCCTGCTCGACCGGTTCGACCAGGTGTTCGGCAAGGTCTTCAAGGGCCTCGAAACCGCCTACGGCACCGAAGCGGTGCCGCTGCCCGAAGAATGGCTGAAAAAGGTCGCCGAACTCTACCTCACGGCCGAGCAGATGGAGGAGATCAAGTCCCTGGGCTCCTGGGACGAGATTATGGAGACGCTGAAGAAGCGGCTGGAGGAGCAGAAGGGGCGCCACCAGGGCGGCAACAAGTGGATCGGCACGGGCGGCACCTCGCCCTTCGGCCATGGCGGCTATAATCCCGAAGGCGTGCGGATCGGCGGCGAGGGCCGCCACGGGCGAGCGATCAAGGTTCGGGACAAGCGCGAATTCCGCAACCTCGACAATGCCCAGGAGCTTGGCACCCGCAACATCAAGGTCGCGCTGAGGCGCCTGCGCCGCTTCGCCCGGGAAGGCGCGGCCGACGAGCTCGACATCGACGGCACGATCGACGGCACCGCACGCAAGGGCTGGCTCGACATCCGCATGCGCCCGGAGCGGCACAATGCGGTGAAGCTGCTCCTCTTCCTTGATGTCGGCGGATCGATGGATCCGCACATCAAGGCCTGCGAGGAGCTGTTCTCGGCGGCCACGGCGGAGTTCAAGAACCTCGAATTCTTCTACTTCCACAACTGCCCCTATGAGAGCCTGTGGAAGGACAATCGTCGCCGATTTTCCGAGCGAACGCCGACTTGGGATGTGCTTCACAAATTCGGGCACGACTACAAGATCGTGTTCGTCGGGGATGCGGCGATGAGCCCCTATGAGATCAGCCATCCCGGCGGCTCGGTGGAGCATTATAACGAGGAAGCGGGCGCCGTGTGGCTGCAGCGGCTGACAACCACTTATCCAAGCGCGGTTTGGCTCAACCCCACGGCCGAGCAATATTGGAACTACAGCCACTCCACCCAGATGATCCGCCAGTTGATGGGCGACCGAATGTACCCGCTGACCCTCGCCGGCCTGGACGATGCTATGCGGACGCTGAGCCGGAAGAGCTGAGTTGGTTCAATAGAGGAGGTAGGAGCGCCGCTCTTCCGCCCATGCCTCCTCGTCCGGAACGGTAAGAGCGTCCAGATCGGCAGGCTGCCCCCCCCGATTGTCCACCCACTCCCGCAGCGCGGGGCCGCCGTTGATCACGTCGATTGCAAGCTTGCCGAACTCATATTCGTACGGGAAATCGCGCCACAGGTCGTAGTCGCGATGGAGGTTCCGGATCGCCTTGAAGGCGAGCGCCTGGAGGCGCCAGGGGCGGAATGCCTCATGATCGTAGAAGTCGCCTTCCGGGTGGATCTGGACGCCACTGCACAGCGTGCGCGTATGCTTGTGGAAGGTCGGCTCGAACGTGACTTCGCGCAGAGCGCAGCCCGCCAGCCATTGCGGAGCAAGGCGGCGCATCTCGGCGATCACCGCCCGCCCCTCGATATCCGGCGCGCCGAACAGCTCAAGCGGCCGGGTGGTGCCGCGGCCTTCCGAAAGCGTCGCGCCTTCCAGCATCACCGTGCCGGCATAAGCTCGCGCCATCCAAAGGTTCGGAGCATTGGGGCTCGGATTGATCCAGACGCGCTCCCCCAAAGGCCAGCCGAAGCCGGGGGCGGCGTCGAGCGCGTAGCCTTCCATCTCGACGACGCGATAGTCGACATCGAGCTTGAAGTGATCCACGAACCAGCGGCCGAGTTCGCCCAGCGTCAGCCCGTGGCGCATCGGGATCGGTCCCGCGCCCACGAAGCTTTCCCAGCCCGGGCGCAGCGTCAGGCCCTCAATCGGACGTCCGGCCGGATTGGGCCGGTCCAGCACCCACACCTGCTTGCCGTGCTCCGCCGCCGCTTCAAGCACATAAAGCAGCGTGGTGATGAAGGTGTAGATCCGGCAGCCAATGTCCTGAAGGTCGATCAGGATGGTGTCGAACGTACCCAGCGACTGCCCAGTCGGCCGCCGAACTTCGCCGTAGAGACTGAACACCGGGATGTTGTGGACGGGATCGGTGAAATCGTCCGATTCCACCATATTGTCCTGCTTGTCACCGCGCAGCCCATGCTGCGGGCCGAAAGCGGCGGTGATGTTGAGCCCGCAGGCGGTGAGGGCGTCGAGGCTGTGCGTCAGGTCCCGGGTGACGGAGGCCGGATGGGCGAGGAGCGCGACGCGGCGGCCCTCCAGCGGCGCGCGCAGGGCGGCATCTTCAAGGAGGCGTTCGAGACCGGTTTTCATGCGCGCGGTGCTGCCGGGAGTTGGTGAATAAAGCAATCGGGCGCATGGAAATCCGGCTCGCCCGCGGGGTGTTTCGCCGCCCAGAAGGAGCGGCCGTCGGCGCGGCTCTCGATCACGGCCGCAAGGTTCATGGCGTAAGCGGCGTCATCGAGCGGCAGGTGGAGCGAAATCGTCACCTCCAGCCGGCCCTCATGCACGAGGGACTGAATTGCGGGCGGCGCAGGCAGCGACGCTTCCATCATGCCCTCGCGGTAGCCGGAGAAGCAGTAGGCGGCCCAGCGGCCGGATGGGGCGAAGTTGAACTCGCTATAGCCCGTCTCCCCTTCCCGTCTCAGGAACAGTTCAAGGCACGTACTCTGCCACAGGCCGTCCACCCTCTCCGGCGGTGCGGGGGGCGGAATCACAATCTTCGTGAGATTGCCCATCGCCGTGAAACGAAGTTGGATCAGTGTCGGGGTAAGCCGCTCCACGGACACCGCGATATTTTCGAGGCCGGCGTCACCGGAGGCGGGGTGGAACTGGAGACTGGTCTGCACCGCGCGTTCCTAGGGCATCCCCGCCGACGTGGGAATCCGCTTCCCCGGGGATGACGGCAGGTTTGGCTGTGCTAAACACGCCCTGCCATGACCGAGTATCGATCCCCCCTCCTCCGCCTGCTCGAAAGCCGCGGCTACATCCACCAATTGACGGATGCGGAAGGGCTTGATGCCCTCGCCGCGAAGCAGATCATCACCGGCTATGTGGGCTTCGACGCGACGGCGCCATCGCTGCATGTCGGGCATCTCATCCAGATCATGTTGCTGCGGCGGCTTCAGCAGGCCGGCCACAAGCCGATTGTGCTGGTCGGCGGCGGCACCTCCAAGATCGGTGATCCCAGCTTCAAGGACGAAGCCCGCAAGCTGATGACAGAGGAGACGATCGCGGCAAACATCCGCTCGATCATGCCTGTGTACCAGCGTTTCCTGCGCTTCGGGGACGGCCCGTCGGATGCCGTGCTGATGAACAACGCGGACTGGCTGGACCGGCTCGAATATGTTCCGTTGCTGCGCGACATCGGCCAGCACTTCTCGGTGAACCGGATGCTCAGCTTCGATAGCGTGAGGCTGCGGCTCGAACGAGAGCAGTCGCTCAGCTTTCTTGAGTTCAACTACATGATTTTGCAGGCTTATGATTTCCTTGAACTGTCCCGCCGCGCGGCGTGCGTGCTGCAACTCGGCGGGTCGGATCAGTGGGGAAATATCGTCAACGGCGTCGAGCTTGGCCGACGGGTTGACGGCACTCAGCTCTACGGGGTCACCACGCCGCTGATCACCACTGCGGACGGCAAGAAAATGGGCAAGACCGAGGCGGGCGCGGTGTGGCTCAACGCGGACCAGCTCGCGCCCTACGATTTCTGGCAATTCTGGCGGAACACACAAGACGCCGATGTCGGCAAGTTCTTGCGCCTGTTCACCGATGTGCCGCTGGAGGAAGTGGTGCGGCTGGAAGCGCTGCCTGGCAGCGAGATCAACGAGGCAAAGAAAGTCCTTGCCGACGCGATTACCGCCACTCTTCATGGCGACGCGGCTGCCTCGGAGGCGGCAGAGACCGCCCGCAGAACCTTTGAGGAAGGCGCGGGCGGCGAGGCGCTGCCGACGCTGCGGGTAGAGGGCCAAGGCCTTGGCATCGTCCAGGCGCTGACCGTCCTGGGCTTCGCCGCTTCCAACGGCGAGGCGCGTCGGAAGATCGGCGAAGGCGCGGTGCGGCTCAACAACCTCGTGATCTCCGACCCGAGCTTCACCATCGTGCTGGAAAGCAACCAGCCGATCAGGATCAGCCTCGGCAAGAAGAAGCACGGGCTGCTGGTCGGCTAGGGGCAGCGGCTGGCTCAGCCGCTGCGCAGCAGCCCCACCGCCGCGTCCCGCTCCATCAGGTATAGGAGAACGCGGGCCGCCCTGCCCCGCTCGCCCTCCAGTCCGCCGTCGCGATCGACGAGCAGGCGGGCGTCATCGTGGGCGGTCCTCGCCAGCGCCTGAATCTGCTCCGGAGCAGCGAGCCTGAATTGCGCCTCGCCCGATTGCTTGGTCCCCAGGATCTCGCCCGCGCCACGCAGCCGCAGATCCTCTTCGGCGATGCGGAAGCCGTCATTGCTTTCGCGCAGCAAGGCGAGGCGCGCGCGGGCGGTTTCGCTGAGCTTGTCGCCGCGCAGCAGCAGGCAGACCGAGCGCCCCTCCCCGCGCCCGACTCGGCCGCGCAGCTGGTGGAGCTGGGCAAGGCCGAAGCGGTCCGCGCCCTCGACGACCATCAATGTTGCATTGGGCACATCCACGCCCACCTCGATCACGGTGGTGGCGACGAGCACGGCGACTTCGGCGCGCTGGAAGGCGGCCATCACCGCATCCTTTTCCGGCCCCTTCATGCGGCCGTGGACGAGGCCGATCTTGGCGCCGAAGCGCAGCCGCAGCGCCTGCGCCCGCTCCTCGGCGGCGGCCTGGTCCGAGACTTCGCTCTCCTCCACCAGCGGACAAACCCAATAAGCCTGGCCGCCGCGGGCGATGTGGCGGGCGAGACCGTCCACCACTTCGGGCAATCGCTCGGACGAAAGCACCCGAGTTTCGATCGGCTGGCGCCCCGGCGGCATCTCATCGAGCCGCGAGACGTCCATCTCGCCATATTGGGTGAGGGTCAGCGTGCGCGGGATCGGCGTCGCGGTCATGACCAGCAGGTGCGGCGGCCGCTCCGCCTTGGCGGCGAGCATCATCCGCTGGGCGACGCCGAATCGGTGCTGCTCGTCCACCACGGCAAGGCCGAGTTGCTTGTACGCGACGGCCCCCTGGAAAATGGCGTGGGTGCCGATCAGGATGTGGATCGAGCCGTCGGCCAACCCCATCAGAGTTGATTCGCGCACCCGCCCCTTGTCGCGTCCGGTGAGGATGGCGACCGTCACCGGCAGCCCGGCAAGCTGGCGGGACAGCGTTTCGAAATGTTGGCGGGCGAGGATTTCGGTGGGCGCGAGCAAGGCTGCCTGCGCGCCGGCTTCGACGGCGCTCAGCATCGCCATCAGCGCCACCAAGGTCTTGCCGGAGCCGACATCGCCCTGGAGCAGGCGCAGCATCGGCACCTCCTGCTGCAGGTCGCCGTCGATCTCGGCGATCGCGCGGCTCTGCGCGCCGGTGGGGGTGTAAGGCAGCTTGAGCGCATCGCGCAGCCGCCCGTCGCCGCGCAGCGGCACGCCGCGGCGGCGGCGCGACGAGGCGCGCACCAGCATCAAGGCGAGCTGGTTGGCAAACACCTCATCATAGGCCAACCGCTCGCGCGCCGCCGCTTCGGCGGGATCGGCATGAGCTTTGGCCAGCGCCTCATGCCACGCCGGCCAGCCGCGGGCGGCGAGCAGGCTTGGCTCGATCCATTCGCCCAGCACCGGCGCACGAGCCAGCGACTGGGCGGCAAAATCGGCCAACCGGCGGCTGGTGATGCCTTCGGAGAGGGCATAGACCGGCTCGCGCTCCGGCAGGTCGAAGGCTTCGGCAGGCTCCAGAACATGGTCCGGGTGGACCATCTGCAACTCCTGCCCGTACATCTCCATCCGCCCGGAGACGATCTTCGGCTGGCCCAGCGGCAGCTGCTTCTTCGCCCAGCCGGGGTTGTGGAAAAAGGTCAGCGTCAGGTAATTGCCTTCGCGGTCGGTTGCGTAGACCCGGAACGGCCCACGTCCGCCCGCCTGGCGGTAGTCCACCGGCGTCACCAGCACGGTCACCACCCGGCCAGCATCCGCCATGTCGAGCAGGTCGACGCGCTTGCGATCGATCCACGACACCGGCAGGTGGAAGAGGATGTCGACCACCCGCTCGAGCCCGAGCCGCTTCAGGGGCTTGGCAATGCCGGGGCCGATCCCCTTGAGCACCTCCACTTCGGCAAACAGCGGGTTGAGGATGTCGGGGCGCATGGCGCCCTTCTGCTAGAGGCTCGGCAGCGGCGCAACAGGCGGCTGCGGCGATCCGCGCCCCGAGTGGGACTCACCGCCGCGCGCCGCGCGCGATCTGGAGCTCCAGCCGCTTGATCTCGAGGAGCAGGCGATTGGATTCCAGCCGCGGCATCAGCGCCATCTTGATGATGGTGGCCGTGAGCAGCAGCACCGCGGCGGGCAGCCCCCAGCGCAACTGGGTAACCGGATCGGCGGCTTGGAAGAAGCGCCACGCCGCCCACGCACCCAGGAGGAACAGCACGCCCTGGGTCACCATCAGCACCACATTCACCCAGCCAGTCCGGCCGCCGAACAGGCCGACGGCTTGAGCGAGGAAGCCAGGCTCCTCGATGCTGCGCAGCAGCTGGCGCTCCTCGGCGTCCAGCGCCGCGTCGATCATCGTGTCGATGTCCTGCATCACGCGTCTCCTTCCAGCACGGCGCGCAACTTGCGCCGGGCGTGCATAAGGCGGGTCTTCACCGTGCCCGCCGGGACGTCGAGCGCGACCGCCACTTCGGCGACGCTCAATTCTTCGAAATGAAACAAGGCGATGGCGGAGCGCTGCTCGGGCGGCAGGCCGCGGATCGCAGCGCGCAGCCGATCTCCGTCCGCCGCACCCGCCGCGGCTTCGGCAACAGGCTCCGGCGCCTCCCCTAACTCCGCCTCCATCCTCCGCCGCTCGACGGCAGCGCCGATCTGCCGGGCGCAGCGTCGCGAAACGATTCGGAACGCCCAGGCCGGAAACGCGCGGGCATCGCGAAGGCCGCGCAGGCCGCGAACGATCTCCAGCCAGCTTTCCTGCACCGCGTCGCGGGCCGCGTCCCGGTCGCCGAGCAGGCGCCAGCCGTGAGCGGCGAGCTTGGGCTGCCAGCGGCGTGCGAGCCGCTCAAAGGCAGCGCGGTCGCCTCCCTGCGCGGCAATGACGAGGTATTCGTCTAAGAGGCGTGCCTTGCTTGCCGCGATCACCTGCCTACTCCCCGCATCGGTCGTAGGATAGGTGCCGGCCCCGCGCGATCCGGTTCAACGCCCTCGCGAATATTTACGCATCTTCAGCTTCCGGCACGGCCTTCCAATCCCTAGATGCGATCACCATCCTTCCCCAGCCGGCACGCTTCCCAGCGTGCGGGCCGATACCGCTTGGAGCATCATGGACCGCGAGTTGCGCCTCAAACGGCTTCGTTTCCGCGCCTGGCACAGAGGCACGCGCGAAGCGGACTTGCTGATCGGCGGCTTCTTCGATGCCTGCGCCGAAGGCTGGGACGAGCCTGAGACCTGCTGGTTCGAAGCGCTGCTGGAAGAACAGGATGTCGACATCATGGCCTGGGCGATCGGCGCCTCAGCGCCCCCGCCCGCCTGGGAAGGCGAGATGATGAACCGCCTGCGCCAGATAAACTATATAAAGCACGCCCGGTAAGTGACTGACATCAAGCGCATCCTCGTCGCAAAGGCGCCGATCACCCTGGCTGGCGCGCCGGCCGGTTTCCTGCCGTGGCTGGCGGCCGACCTCGCGCGCGCCGCCAAGGGCCGCGCGGTGTTCATCGCCCCCGACGAAGCGGCGATGCGCCATGTCGCCGACGCAGCGGCCTATTTCGCGCCCGAGATCGAGGTCCTGACCTTTCCGGCCTGGGACTGTCTTCCCTACGATCGCGCCTCTCCGTCGCTGCGCGCTTCGTCCGAACGGCTCGCCACGCTGCACGCGCTGCAGCGCAAGTCCGAGCGGCCACAGCTCCTCGTCACCACCGTCAACGCGGCGACCCAGCGCACACTGACGCCCTTTCGCGTACGGCAGCTCGTCGCGCGCCTCGCCCCCGGCGAACGTGTCGATCTCAAGCGGCTCAGCATCCTGCTGACCGCCAACGGCTACCATCGCGCCGACACGGTGCAGGATGCCGGCGAGTTCGCCATCCGCGGCGGCATCGTCGATCTCTTCCCGGCCGGCGAAAGCCACGGCCTGCGCCTCGACTTCTTCGGCGACGAGATCGAGAGCGTACGCCGTTTCGATCCGACGACGCAGCGCACCACCGAAGGCTTGCAGGGCGGCTTCACCCTGCTCCCCGCGTCCGAAACCCTGCTCGACGAGGAGAGCATCCGCCGCTTCCGTTCTCGCTATCGCGAAAAGTTCGGCGCCACGGCGACCGGCGATCCGCTTTACCAGGCGGTGTCGGAAGGGAGGCGGCTGGCCGGGCTCGACCATTGGCTGCCTTTGTTCGAGGAGCGGCTTGAGACCCTGTTCGACCATCTCGGCGAGGGCGACCTGGTGGTGCGCGACGCGCACGACGCGGGCGCCGCCGAAGCCCGGTTCGAGGCCATTGCCGATTATCACCAGAACCGGGTCCGCGCGCAGTCCAACGAGCCGGGCAGCTACCGTCCGCTGGAACCCGACAGCCTCTACCTCTCCCGCGCCGAGTGGGATCAAACGATCGCCGAACGCCCACTCCACCTCGTCACGCCCTTCCACGAGCCGAGAAGCGCTACCGTCCTCGACCTTGGCGTCGACGGCGCCCGCGACTTCGCGCCGGAGCGTTCGCAGAACGCCAACATCTATGAGGCTGTCACGAGCCATGTCGCCAAGCTGCGGCGGGCCGGCACCAAGGTGGTGCTGGCAAGCTATTCGGTGGGCGCGCGCGAGCGGCTGAAGGGCCTCCTCGCCGATCACGGGCTCAACAAGACGGCGCTCGCCGACACATGGCAGGAAGCGCAGGGCATTGCCGCCGCCAACACGGTAGCGCTGGCCGTGCTGCCGCTCGATCACGGCTTCACCACCGGCGACCTCGCCTTGCTGACCGAGCAGGACATGCTCGGCGACCGCCTGGTGCGCCGGCGCAAGCGCCGCAAGAGCGCGGACGCGTTCCTCAGCGAACTCGCCACCCTCTCGCCGGGCGATCTCGTCGTCCATGCCGATCATGGCATCGGCCGTTATGAGGGACTAACCCGGATTCCGGTCGGCACCTCGCCCCACGACTGCGTGGCGCTCGAATATGCCGGCGGCGACAAGCTTTATGTGCCGGTCGAAAATATCGACATCCTCTCGCGCTACGGCAGCGGAAGTGACGGCGTGGCGCTCGACCGCCTCGGTGGCGAGGCGTGGCAGCGCCGCAAGGCACGGATGAAGGAGCGGATCCGCGAGATTGCAGGCGAGCTCATCAAGACCGCTGCCGAGCGGGCGCTCCAGCCCGCGCCCGTAGCGGAGCCGGACACCGGCTTTGCAGCCTTCGTCGACCGCTTCCCTTATGAGGAAACCGACGACCAGGAGCGGGCGATTTCCGACGTAGTCGCCGATCTCGGGGCCGGCAAGCCGATGGACCGGCTGATCTGCGGCGATGTCGGCTTTGGCAAGACGGAGGTTGCGCTGCGCGCCGCGTTCGTCGCGGGGATGGCGGGGATGCAGGTGGCGGTGGTGTGCCCGACCACGTTGCTTGCGCGCCAGCATTTCAACAATTTCGTGGAACGCTTCCATGGCTTCCCGATCGAAATCGGCCGCCTTTCGCGGCTCGTCGCGCCCAAGGAGGCGAAGCTCACCCGCGATCTCATCACGGCCGGAAAGATCGACATCGTCATCGGCACCCACGCCTTGCTCTCGAAGCAGGTCGAGTTCCGCAATCTCGGCCTTGTCGTGGTCGATGAGGAGCAGCGCTTCGGAGTCACGCACAAGGAACGCCTGAAGGCGATGAAGGCGGACGTGCACGTTCTTACCCTGACCGCCACGCCGATCCCGCGCACACTGCAGATGGCGATGTCCGGCTTGCGTGAGCTTTCCGTAATCCAAACGCCCCCGGTCGATCGCCTTGCTGTCCGCACCTATGTGATGCCGTGGGACCCGGTGGTGATCCGCGAAGCCCTGCTTCGCGAACATTATCGCGGCGGGCAGACCTATTTCGTCGCGCCCCGTGTCGCCGATCTCCCCGACATCGAGCAGTTCCTGCGCGACGAGGTGCCGGAGGTGAAGTTCATCGCCGCCCACGGCCAGATGGCGCCTACCGAGGTCGAGGAGCGAATGAGCGCCTTCTATGACCGCAAATACGATGTGCTGCTCTCGACCACCATCGTCGAGAGCGGGCTCGACATCCCCAGCGCCAATACCCTCATCGTCCATCGCGCCGACCGCTTCGGCCTCGCGCAGCTCTACCAGCTGCGCGGCCGGGTCGGGCGCGCCAAGACTCGCGCCTACGCCTACATGACGACTCCCGCGGCGCGGATCGTCACGGAGACGGCCGACAAGCGGCTGCAGGTGCTCGCCAATCTCGATACGCTGGGCGCCGGTTTTCAGCTCGCCAGCCACGATCTTGACATTCGCGGCGCCGGCAATCTGCTTGGCGACGAGCAGTCCGGCCACATCAAGGAAGTCGGCTTCGAACTGTACCAGTCGATGCTCGAGGACGCGATACTGGAGGCGAAGTCGGGCGGACGGCTGAAGCCGACCGGCGAATTCTCGCCGCAGATCACCGTCGACGCGCCGATCATGATCCCCGAGGCTTATGTGCCTGATCTGGATCTGCGCATGGGCCTCTACCGGCGCATGAACGAGCTGGAAAGCGCGGCCGAGCTCGAGCCGTTCGCCGCCGAGCTGATCGATCGCTTCGGCAAGTTGCCGTCCGAAACCGACAATCTCCTCAAGGTCATCGAGATCAAGCTCAACTGCCGCCGGGCGCAGGTGGTGAAGCTCGACGTCGGCGCCAAAGGCGCTCTGGTCCATTTCCACAACAACCAGTTTCCCGACCTCGAAGGGCTGATCGCGTATGTGCAGCGGCTCAAGGGCACGGCCAAGCTGCGTCCCGACAGCAAGCTGGTGATCGCCCGCAACTGGCCGGATGCCGCGGCGCGCATCAACGGAGCGCTGCAATTGTCGAAGGGGCTGGCGCGGATCCTCGGCTGAAGGCAGCAGCTCAGGGCGCCTTCACCACCTCCGCCTCCCTGCCGATGGCCTCCTCCCACACCGCCTCCCGGTGCATCTCGAAGCTGCCGTCGGCATCGGCGAGGCTCCACATGCCGGTGATCGCGTTGCCGTCGCCGGAGAGGCGGCCGACATAGTCGACGGCGTGGGCGGCATCGCTGGCGCCGTCATAGGCCTTGGTGAAATCGACCGCATGGCCCTCGCGGCTGCCGGACAGGATCGCCTCCAGGGCCTCGCTCGAGGCGCCCATGTAGTTCGGCTCGATGATCGTGCCCGAGAGCGCGCCTTCGGCATCCTCGATCCGGGCAAGGAACGGGGTGGTCGGGCCTTGGCCGGGTGGATAGGCGAAGCTCCCCATCCAGAGGCCGCTGATGTTGAGCGCTTCGGCCACTCGTGGTCAGCCGCGGACGAGGGCGGCGAGCGTTCCGACATCCACCGGAGGCGAGCATAAAAAGCCCTGGTAGAGATTGCAGCCCTCGCGGGCGAGAAGCGCAAGCTGCTCCTCCGTCTCCACCCCTTCCGCGATCACTTCCAGGCCCAGCGAACGCGCCATGTCGATCACTGAGCGCACCACCACCTGATCGCGCGGCGATCCGCTGATATCCTCGACCAGCCGCTTGTCGATCTTGAGGTAATCGAGCGGCAGCGCCTTTAAATAAGCCAGGCTGGAATAGCCGGTGCCGAAATCGTCGATCGCAGCCCGCAGTCCGCCCTCGCGCAGGCGCGCGAGGAGGTTGGCGGCGGCACCCAGATCCTCGATCAGGCCGCCTTCGGTGACTTCCACCGTCAGCCGCCCCGGCGGAAAGCCGCTCGCCCGGACCAGGCGGACGAACTGCTCGGCAAAGCCGGGACGGACGATGTCGGCGGCGGTGATGTTGACCGAAAGGCGCAGGGTCGAGAGCACATCGGGCCAAGCGGCGGCGGCGGCGATCGCCTTGCGCTGCACATGGTCCGAAAGCTGGACCAGATAGTCGGAGCGCTCGGCGACGCTGAACAAGGTCATGGCGCCCAGTTCGCCGAACTGGGGATGGCGCCAGCGGGCAAGTGCCTCCGCCCCGACAATGCGGCGGCTGGCCACCGACACTTGGGGCTGGAACAAGATCTCGATCTCGTCCTGGTCCAGAGCACGTCTCAGATCCACCTCCAGGCGGTCCCCCAGCGCACCCTCGATTGCCGCGCCGGCATCGCGAACATGGACAGGTCCGGCATCGCCCAGCTTGGCTTCGGCAAGCGCTGCGCTTGCCCGCCTCAGCAAGGTCGCGGCGTCGTCATCGACCTCGGAGGCAACCACGCCGGCACGGCTGCCAAGCGTCACGACATGGTCGTCCGACATGAACGGCCGTCCAGTGGCCTCGACCAGTTCACCGGCAAGGAAGCGGCCCTCGGCCAGGCCGGATGGCGCCGCCAGCAGGACCGCGAACTCGGCGCCGGCAATGCGCGCGACGAGACGGCGGCGGCCGTCGGGGCCGACGATCCGCTCGATACGGCGAGCAGCGGCCTGGAGCACCGAATCGCCGGTACTGCGCCCAAAGGCGGCGTTGATCGCGTCGAAGCGGCTCACCGCCAGCAGGATGCATACGATCGCCGGCCGATCCGGCGACGCCTTGAGCTGCCGGTCGATCCACTCTCGTGCGGCCGCGCCGTCGCGAAGCCCCGTCATCGGGTCGCGCGCCTGACCCGGCAAGGCGCCCTTGGCGAGGATCGCCTCGGTTCGGCCGACCACCGCCTGCCCCTCCCCTTCCACGTGGAGCCGATGGGCAAGGCGGCTGCCCCCGCTTTCTACATCCTGGTGAGCAAAGGCGGTCGATCTGCCGGTGGCGAGCAGCCGGTCCACCGCGCCGCGAGCGGCGCGGCGGCCGGCGGGGTCGAGCTTGCGGAACAGATCCATGAGGCTGATCCTCTGGCCCTCTTCATCGCCAAGACCGGCGCGGCGGGCCAGTGCCGGGCTGAGCTCCACCGTCGGGCTTCCCGGCTGCCATCGCCACGACGGCTGCGTCTCCTCCTCGCCGTCGCGGCGGCGGGCGCGGCCACCGCCGAGCCGATCGGAGTGGCGGTGGGCGTAGCGTACCGCGTGGAGGAGCTGCTGCTCGCTGAACGGGCTGACCAGGAAGTGAGTGGCCCCGGCCGCGTAAAGCTCGTCCAGCGCCTCTTCGTCGGTACGCGACAAGAGGATCAGCATCGCCGCGGCATTGGCTTCGACCGGGTCGGCGAGCGCGCGGACTCCTTCGCGTCCCTCGGCCAAGGCGCCGCGCGCATCGACCAGCGCCACCGCCGCCCCGCACGCGATGAAGCGGCTCTCGGCATTTTCCGTCCGGCGCGCGGCGATCGGCTGCCACCCACCGCGCTCGGCCGCGGCAGTGAGTTCGTCGCGGTGGCGGAATGACAGGATGAAGAGCGGCGCACCGCCCCCCGGCTCTTTCATCTTCGCTGCCGCTCCTTCCGCAGCGCCCATCGCGCCTGCCTTCCGTCTACTCTGGCGCCGCGGCCTCAACAAACGGTTTAGGCGGCGTGCCGGGACAGTTGAAGAAACCGGCGCTTGCCGGGTGCCGCGCCCCGGCCTAGCAAGCGGGAATGAAGGCCGCCGCGGACACACCTACCGCCCTCCTTGCCTCGCCCGCGGACGCCGCACGCGAGGCGGAGGCGGAGCTCAGGGGCCATTACGACTTTGTGCCGCTTGACGAGGCCGAGCAGATCATCACCCTCGGCGGCGATGGCTTCCTGCTCCAGACCCTTCACGACATGCTGGAACGCGGTCGCATTTTGCCGATCTTCGGCATGAACCGCGGCACCGTCGGTTTCCTGATGAACGAATGGCAGCCGGACGGTCTGCGGGAGCGGATCGACGCGGCGCGAGCCTTCAAGGTCGCGCCGCTCAAGATGGAAGCGATGACGGCCACGGGTGACATCGTGATCCACCCGGCGATCAATGAAGTGTCGATGCTGCGCGAGACCCGGCAGACCGCCTGGATCGAAGTTCAGGTCAACGGCCGGGTGGTGCTGCCCGAATTGATCTGCGACGGCGTGCTGGTGGCCACCCCGGCGGGCTCCACCGCCTACAACCTTTCCGCCCAGGGGCCGATCCTGCCGCTCGGCTCCAATCTCATGGCGCTGACACCGATCAGCCCGTTCCGGCCGCGGCGCTGGCGCGGCGCCCTCATTCCCGACGATTGCTGCATCCTGTTCCGGGTGATCGACCCCATCAAGCGGCCGGTTTCCGCGGTGGCGGACCAGCGCGAGGTGCGCGATGTCGCCACCGTCAGCATCTCGGTCGACCGTGACCTGGAACTCACCTTGCTATTCGACCCGGACCACGCGCTGGACGAGCGGATCACGCATGAGCAGTTCACCACCTGAAATGCCCCGGCTGAAAAAGCGCGGGCAGGCGCTTGCGTGGGCGAAAAACATGCTGCTATAGCGCCGGCCTCGCATGAGGCTGGTATATTCCGGCGTGGCGCAGCGGTAGCGCAGCGGACTGTTAATCCGTTGGTCGTAGGTTCGAATCCTACCGCCGGAGCCACCAGCCAAGCGACAAAAAAAGCCCGGGCGCGAGCCGGGGCTTTTTTCGTTAGGGGTAGCCGCCTCAGCCCTGGCCGAGCTTGACCACCCGTTCCTTCGGCTCGTCGGAGCCCTTGCGGCTGAACAGGATGTAGGCGACGGCGAGGATGCCGGCGGTCACCGCCACCTTGGTCGCGAGGCCCTTCTTGTTGTGCTCCCACTCGGCCTTGACGCCCATCTCGGCGGGGATGTTGGGAACCTTGGCGCGGGCGAGATCCTGCACCACGCCTTCCACCACATTCACCCGATCAGCGCCCATCAGCATCAGCCAGTGGAGCCAGTTGGACTCGCTCCAGCGAAACGCCAGCCGGCGGATCATGCCGCTCAGGCCACTGGGCGGCGTCGCGGTGCCGAACACCGCCGGCATGTGGCTGTGCTCCATCGACCGGAGGATTTCGACGTCGCTATGCTGCTGCGCCGGACGCTCCCAATTGTAGGCGAGGCCCTGGTCCTTTGAACGGTCCCGCTGCGGATAGGTGGGGTCGTTCTCCGGATTGGCGTCGACGCCCCACCCCACGACGCTGGAGGGATCGATCGGGCTGCGCGGACTGGCGATGCGGGTGCGTTCCTGAAGCATGTTATTTTCCTCAACCATTGGGCAGCAGCACGGGCTTGATGCAGTTGTCGAGCTTTGCCGAGAACAGGTGATAGGCGTCGGAGATCGCCTCCAGCGGCACCCTGTGGGTGATGATCCCCTTGGGGTTGATCCGCCCTTCCTTGACGTGCTCGATGAGCTTGGGGAGGTGCCGCTTCACCGCCGCCTGGTTGGCCCGGATAGTGATACCCTTGTTCACGACATTGCCGAGCGGGACCATGTTGCCGGTGGGACCATAGACGCCGACGATCGAGACGATACCGCCCTTCTTCACCGAGTTGATCGCCCAGTGCGCGGCGATGGCGTTGCCGGCTTCCAGCTTGAGCTTGGTGCCGAACAGGGTCTGGAGGAAATTGCCCTGCGCATCGCCGCCGACCGCATCGATGGCGACGTCGACGCCGAGGCCGTCGGTGGTCTTCTTCATGAAGACGACGAGGTCGTCGAGCTCCTTGAAATTGTAGACCTCGGCCGGGCAGTAGGTGCGCGCGAATTCGAGCCGGTAGTCGATATGGTCGACCACGATCACCCGTCCGGCGCCGAACAGCCAGGCGGAGCGCGCCGCGAGCAGGCCGACCGGACCTGCGCCGAGCACCAGCACTGTGTCGCCCTTCTGGATGCCGCCCATTTCGGCGGCCTGGTAGCCGGTCGGCACCACATCGGTGAGCAGCACCGCGTCGTCCGGGTCCATCCAGTCGGGGATCACTTCCGGACCGAAGTCGGCATAAGGCACCCGGACATATTCCGCCTGGCCGCCATGGTAGCCGCCGGCGGTGTGCGAATAGCCGAAGATGCCGCCCACCGCGGTCGCCTGCGGGTTGTTCTCATGGCAATTGCCGTAGAGCCCCTGCTTGCAGAAATGGCACTTGCCGCAGGCGATGTTGAAGGGCACCAGGACGTGGTCGCCCTTCTTGAGGTTCTCGACGGCGGGGCCAGTCTCTTCGACGATGCCGCAAAATTCGTGGCCGAAGGTGGTGCCGACCCGCGTGTCGGGCACCATGCCGTGATAAAGGTGGAGATCGGATCCGCAGATGCACGAGCGCGTGACCTTGACCACCGCGTCCCGAGGATGCTCGATCTTCGGCATCGGCTTTTCTTCAACCCGGACCCGGTAGGGCCCTCTGTAATCCATCGCCAGCATCTGGGGCTCCTTGGCTTTGCGTTGCCTTCCTTAACCGGGGCAGCAAGCGATGGTTCCGGTTGGTAAAGCAGACGTCGACGCCGTGGGGCAGGCCGTCGCAGCTGGGGTTGGAGCCGGAACATTGTCGCGGCGCCAAGGGTTTGGCGGAGCACAATTTCAGGAGGCTGCGATGGCGACCAAGACAAACGGCAAACACGGCGACAAGTCAGGCAAATCGGGTTCGGGCTCGGGTTCGGGCGAAGACAGCAGCGGCTTCGGCTGGGGCAGCGGCAATACCGGCGTCCTCGTGGGCGCGGCCATGGCGGGCGCCGCCGTCGGCATCGCCGCCAATGTCGGGCGCAAGCTGTTCGTGCAGTTCACCAGCGGCGCGTCGGGTGACTGGTTCGATGCGCTCAAGACCGAACATGCGATGACTCTGGCCATTTTCGACAAGATCGAGGCGACCGACGACAGCCAGACAATGGCGCGCGCAAGCCTCCTGACGAAGCTCAAATATGCGCTCGACAAGCATGCCCATCAGGAAGAAAATGTGATCTACCCGGCGTTGCGCCAGGCCAACAGCGCCCACGATGCCGACGCGCTCACGTCAGAGCACGGCTATGTGAAAACCTATTTGTACGAGCTGGAGACGATGTCGAAGACCAGCCCCGAGTGGCTTGCTCGGGTGCGTGACTTCCGGCAGATGATCGAGGAGCATATGCGGATGGAGGAGAATGAAGTCTTCCCCGCATTCCGCAAGATCCTCACTCCGGACCAGAATACGCGCCTCACCGCGCAGATGCACAAGGAAGGATTCAAGGTCGCCTGAGGCGCCTTGCACCGCACAGACAAGAAGGGCCGGCGGAGCGATCCGCCGGCCCTTTTCATATCAGGTGAGCTGCCCGTGGCAGTGCTTGTATTTCATGCCCGATCCGCAGGGGCACGGCGCGTTGCGGCTGACTGGCTCCTCGCCCGCCAGTACGCTGTCGGGCATCGCCGGCTGCTGGATCTGGAGCGGCGGCAGGCGCGAGAGGATGTTGCCGGTGTCCGCATCGATATCCGCCGTATCGTCGTCGCCGCTGAGCGGATCGATATGGTGGGTGATGAAGTCGGCAAAGTCCGGCAGGTCCTGCATTTCAGGCTCCTGCATGGCGAAATTGGCGCGGGAAAGTGTGCTCGTCACATCCTCGCGGATCGCGATCAGCATCCGCTCGAACTGCTGGAAGGCTTCGCGCTTATACTCGTCGATCGGCTTCTTCTGCGCATAGGCACGAAGGTGGATGATCTGGCGCAGCGCATCCAGCATCGCCAGATGCTCCTTCCAGTGAAGGTCGAGGCTCTGGAGCAGGATCGACTTCTCGACCTGGATGAAGGTTTCCGGCGGAAGCTGGTCCCTCTTCTCCTCGATCTGCGCATCGGCCAGGGCCTGAATCCGCTCGACGAAAATCTCGGGGTCGACCGCTTCCTCCTGCATCCACGCCTCGATCGGCGGCTGCAGCGAGAACACCGCCTCCAGCCGCTCCTTGAGCAGGGGAATGTCCCATTGCTCGGGGTAGGTGTTGGGCGGGCAGGCTTCGCCGACAATAGCGTTCACCGTCTCGGCCCGCATGTCGATCACCACGTCGCCGATCGTCTCGGCGTCCATGATGTCGGCACGCTGCTCGTAGATAACCTTGCGCTGGTCGTTCATCACATCATCATATTCAACGACTTGCTTGCGGACGTCGTAATTGCGCGCCTCGACCTTGCGCTGGGCGGTTTCGATCGCCTTGGAAATCCACGGGCTGACGATTGCCTCGCCATCCTCGAGATTCTTGTTCATCAGCCGTGCGAACATGGTCTGCGGCCCGAAGATGCGCAGCAGGTCGTCGTCGAGGCTGAGATAGAAGCGGCTGAGGCCGGGATCGCCCTGCCGGCCGGAACGGCCGCGCAGCTGGTTGTCGATCCGGCGGCTCTCGTGCCGCTCGGTGCCGAGCACGAACAAGCCGCCGGCGGCGAGCACCTGCGCCTTTTCCTCGTCCACCTCGCGGCGGATCCGCTCGATCGCGGCATCTTTCTCCGGTCCGTCCGCCATTTCGGCGAGCTCGTCACCGACGCGGAATTCGACATTGCCGCCAAGCTGGATGTCGGTGCCGCGGCCGGCCATGTTGGTGGCGATGGTGACCGCGCGCAGACGCCCGGCCTGGGCGACGATATGCGCTTCCTGCTCGTGGTGGCGGGCGTTCAGCACCGCATGAGTCACGCCTTCGCGATTGAGATATTCGGACAGAAGCTCCGACTTTTCGATCGACACTGTGCCGACCAGCACCGGCTGACCGATTTCGAACTTCTCGCGGATCGCCTTGGCGATGGCGGCGAACTTGTCGGCCTGGTTCTTGTAGAATTCGTCCTCGTCGTCGATCCGCTTCACATCGACATGGGTAGGGATGGTGACGACATTCATCTTGTAGATGTCGAAGAATTCGGCCGCCTCGGTCGCCGCCGTGCCGGTCATGCCGGACAGCTTGGGGTAAAGCCGGAAATAATTCTGAAAGGTGATGGAAGCCAGCGTCTGGTTCTCCGGCTCGATGTCCACGCCTTCCTTGGCCTCGACGGCCTGGTGCAGGCCTTCGGACCAGCGGCGCCCTTCCATCATCCGGCCGGTGAATTCATCGATGATGATCACCTTGCCGTTCTTGACGATGTAATCGGTGTCGCGCTTGAACATCACGTTGGCGCGCAGCGCTTGATTGAGATGGTGGACGACCAGCGTGTTCTCGTAATCGTAGAGGTTTGAACCGAACAAGAGGCCGGCATCCTCGAGCAGCCGCTCGACCTTCTCCGTGCCGTCCTCGGTCAGAACCACCGAGCGCTGCTTCTCGTCGAGCTCGTAATCTTCCTCTGCGAGGTTTTTCACGATCGCGTCGACCGACATGTAGAGCTCCGATTTGTCGTCGGTCGGCCCCGAGATGATTAGCGGCGTGCGCGCCTCGTCGATGAGAATGGAGTCGACTTCATCGACGATCGCGAAGTTGAAGGGCCGCTGGACCATCGAGCCGCGGTCGTACTTCATATTGTCGCGCAAATAGTCGAAGCCGAATTCGTTGTTGGTGCCATAGGTGATGTCGGCGGCATAGGCCTCGCGGCGCATGTGGTCGGGAAGATTGGGCACGATTACGCCGACGCTGAGGCCGAGGAAGCGGTAGACCTGGCCCATCCATTCGGAATCGCGGCGGGCGAGATAGTCGTTGACGGTAACGACATGGACGCCCTTTGCCTCGAGCGCGTTCAAGTAGGTGGCGAGCGTCGCCACCAAAGTCTTGCCTTCGCCCGTACGCATTTCGGCGATCTCGCCGCGGTGGAGCACGATACCGCCGATCATCTGCACATCGTAATGGCGCTGGCCGAGCGCGCGCTTGGCGGCCTCGCGCACGGTGGCGAAGGCTTCGGGAAGGATGTCGTCCAGATCCTGCCCGTCGGCGAGGCGCTGGCGGAAGATCACCGTCTGGCCGCGCAACTCGTCGTCGGTCATCGCCGAAACGGTCGGCTCGTAGCCGTTGACGCGCTCAACGATGCGGCCCAGCGAGCGGACATAGCGGTCGTTGGACGATCCGAAGATGGCTTTGGCAAATCCGCCAAACATGGGCGATCCTGTTCTGTTCGAAAATGGGGCCTTGCGCGAGAGGCGGCCGCATAGCCGCCGCCCCCCTGCGAAACGCGTCCGGGATGTAGGGTTGGCCCTATGCCAAGTCAATCGAAGCGGCGGACCGGCGGGCACCCGGGGGTAGGCGGCGAAGGCCCCATTTCACGCCAATGCCGCCGGTTCTCACGACAGAAACAGCGGATCCGCAACGATCCGCCCCGCCACAAGATCGGCCACTCCGTCGCGAAACGGGATCATCGACCGCCGCCCGTCCGGCTTCTCGATCTCCAATATGTCGCCGGCCCCGAAATTCGTGACATCCACCACGGTACCCAGGGGAGCACCATCGGCACTTTCGCAGGGAAGGCCGATCAGGTCGGCATGATAATATTCCCCCTCCTCCAGCGGCGGCAACGCCGCGCGGGGGACGGTGACGAGTTGGCCGCGCAGCGCCTCGGCGGCGCCCCGGTCACGCACTTCGGCGAAGCGCGCGATCGGATAAGCGGCGTCGCGAAGGGCGGAGAGGGTGAGGGTCTTGTCCCCCACCCTCACTTCCTTGAACCGCTTCAGGCTCTCCGCCCCTTGGGCAAACAGCTTGAGGCGGACCTCTCCGCCGATGCCGTGCGCGCCGGCAATGGCGGCGAGCACGACGTCCTTATCGTCCAAGCTTACTCGGCCTTTTCAGCGCCGTCGGCGGGAGCGGCATCGTCCGCGCCCTCGGCCGGCTCGCTGGTCGACTGGCCCTCGTTCGGCGCCTCGTCGGCGGGAGTGGCGTCACCCTCACCGCCCGAAGCGGCTTCCTCGGCGGCCGGCTCTGCGACGGCTTCGGGCTCCGGCTCGGGAGCCGGCGCAGCGGCGGCGGCGGCGGCTTCCGCCTCGGCGGCGGCAGCGGCTTCGGCGTCACGGGTGGCGCGCTCCTCGGCGCGCTCCTTGGCCTTATCGCCGGGCTCGCCCTTCTTCGGGTTGGAACGGGCCGGGCGCTCCTTGACGCCAAGGACGTCGAGGAAGCGGGCGACGCGGTCGGTCGGCTGGGCGCCGACCGAGAGCCAGTAGCGAGCGCGGTCGCCGTCGAGCTTTACGCGCTCTTCGCTGTCCTTGGGGAGCATCGGATTGTAGCTGCCGATACGCTCGAGCACCTTGCCGTCGCGGCCGGTGCGCGCATCGGCAACCACGATCTTGTAATAAGGACGCTTCTTCGCCCCGCCGCGGGAAAGCCGGATGGAAACTGCCATTTTATCTTCCTTCTGTGATATTTGCGATTATTTCTTCATGAACTTTTCGAAGCCGGGCGGGAGGCCGCCCTGGCCGCCGCCGGGCAGGCCGGGAAGCCCGCCCGCACCGCCGGCGCCGGGAAGGCCCGGCATGCCGCCGGCCCCGCCCATTCCGCCAAGGCCGCCCATGCCGCCGCCGCCGAACAGGGCACCGAGCTTGCCGAGGCCGCCCATCTTGCGAATTTTCTTCATCATTCCAGCCATTTCCTGGTGCATCTTGAGGAGTTTATTGACCTCCTGCACCGTGCGCCCCGCGCCCTTGGCGATGCGGATCTTGCGCTTGGCATTGATCAGTTCGGGCTTGGTGCGCTCCTTCGGAGTCATCGAACCGATCATCGCATCCATGTGGACGAGGACCTTGTTGTCGACCCCGCTCTCCGCCATCGCGCCCTGCATCTTCTTCATGCCCGGGAGCATGCCGGCGAGGCCGGAAAGGCCGCCCATGCGCTGCATCTGGCCAAGCTGCGAGCGAAGGTCGTTCATGTCGAACTGTCCCTTGGCCATGCGCTTGGCCATCGCTTCGGCCTCTTCGACCTGGATGGTCTCCTGCGCGCGCTCGACCAGGCTGACGACATCGCCCATGCCGAGGATTCGGCCGGCGACGCGGCTCGGGTGAAAGGCCTCCAGCGCATCGATGCCTTCGCCGACGCCGGCGAACTTGATCGGCTTTCCGGTGACGGCGCGCATCGACAGCGCGGCGCCGCCTCGAGCATCGCCGTCTAGGCGGGTCAAGACCACGCCGGTCAGTGCCACCTGCTCCGAGAAGCTCTTGGCGACATTGACGGCGTCCTGGCCGGTCAGCGCATCGACGACGAGCAGGATTTCAGCCGGCGCGGAGACATCCGCAACCGCCTTCATCTCGTCCATCAGCGCCTGGTCGACATGGAGGCGGCCTGCTGTATCGAGGAGCAGGACATCGTAGCCCTGGAGCTTGGCCGCCTGCAGCGCGCGACGCGCGATCTCCACCGGCTGCTGCCCGGCAACGATCGGCAGGGTCGAGACTTTGGCCTTTTCGCCGAGCACGGCGAGCTGCTCCTGCGCGGCCGGGCGGGCCACGTCGAGCGACGCCATCATCACCTTCTTGCGGCCCTTGTCGGTGAGGCGGCGGGCGATCTTGGCGGTGGTGGTGGTTTTACCGGAGCCCTGGAGACCGACCATCATCACTACGGCCGGCGGCGTGACCTCGATCTCGAGCTCGGACGCATCGGAACCGAGCATCTCGACCAGCGCATCGTGGACGATCTTGACGACCTGCTGGCCTGGCGTCACCGAGCGCAGCACCTGCTGGCCGACGGCCTGCTCGGTCACCTTGTCAACGAATTCGCGGACCACGGGCAGCGCCACATCGGCCTCGAGAAGGGCGATGCGCACTTCGCGCATGGCGCCGCGCACATCGGCTTCGTTCAACGCGCCGCGGCCGCGCAGGCGGTCGAAGACCCCGCTCAGGCGATCGCTCAGGCTTTCGAACATCAAGTGCTTCCTCTCCTCGAGGCGCTCAACGGAAAAAACGCCGGCGGGCGAAACTCGCCGGCCAGCGTGCATCCGGTGGACGCGCCAAATATCCAGTTCCGCAGATCAGGATGTAGTGGCGAATAGCTCTAGAGGCGATGGAAGGCAAGGGCGCTGCCCCGCGCCATTGTCCCCCGGCAGGGCGGACGCTACACGCGGCGCTGACACAAAACAGGGGATCTCATGAAACCGGCTCTCGCACTCGCAGCGTCCTTGCTTCTCCTTTCCGCCTCCGTTCCGGCGCTTGCCCAGGAAACGAGCCGCACCACTGTGAACCGCATCCTCGACGAGGGCTTCAACCGTAGCGAAGTGATGGAAACCGCCGCCTACCTTACCGACCGGATCGGCGGCCGGCTCACCAACTCGCCGCAGATGCGGGCAGCCGAGGCGTGGACGCAGCAGCGCTTTCGGGCGCTCGGCCTGTCCAACGTCCGCGCCGAGCCATTCGAATTCGGCCGCGGCTGGTCGATCGTCAGCTCGGGGGCGCGCATGACCGCGCCCCGCGAGCGCAAGCTGACAGTGATCCCGGTCGCTTGGACGCCCGGCACGAATGGCCCGATCAGCGCCGGCATCGTGGTCGCGCAACTCGACAAGGTGGAGCATTTCGAAAAGCATCGCGGTAAGCTCACCGGCAAGATCGTGCTGGTCAGCCATCCGGGCACAGGCTCCGAGCCGACCGAGCCCGCCTTCCGCCGCCTCACCGACGAGGACCTGCGCAACGCGGACACGTACCAGCAGCCCAATTATTCGCCCGCCACGATCGAGAAGACGCTGGGGGAAGCGGACTTCGCCGAGAAACGCGACGCCTTTCTAACGGCCGAGGGCGCGCGCGCCTGGGTACGGATCGCCTATCGCGACGGCGGCCTCGTTCACGGCGCCGGCTATTCCTATCAGGCCGGCCGCACCCCCGCCCTCCCCGGCTTCGAGATGTCGGCGGAGGATTATCGCCGCCTCGCCCGCCTGGCCCTCACCGACGCGCCGCCGACGCTGGAGCTGGCCAGCGACGTCCGTTTCCACGACGACGATCTCAACGCCTACAACATCATCGCCGACCTCCCCGGCACCGATCCGCGGGCAGGTTATGTGATGGCCGGCGCCCACCTCGATTCCTGGATCGCCGGCGACGGCGCGGTCGACAATGCCGCCGGCAGCGCCGTGGTGATGGAAGCGGCCCGCATCCTTACCCGGCTCGGCATCCGTCCCAAGCGCACAATCCGCTTCGCCCTCTGGAGCGGCGAGGAGCAGGGCATCCTCGGCTCGCTGGCCTATGTCGAGCGCCACCTCGCCACTCGCCCGCCGGTGGAGGAGCGTTACCGGCACCTCAGGCCCGGCGCGACCTGGCGCAACCGCTTTCCAGTGACGCTCAAGCCCGGCCACCGCGACCTCGTTGCCTATTTCAACTTGGACAACGGTTCGGGCAAGATCCGCGGCATCAACACGGAGGGCAATGTCGCCGCGGTGCCGATCTTCAAGGAGTGGCTCGCGCCCTTCGCCAGCCTGGGGGCGAACACGGTCGCGATCCGCCCGATCTGATCGTGCTCGAAGCCACCGCCAGGCTTCTCGAAGACAGCGGCTGCGCCGTGCAATGCGCGTGCAGCGCGGGCGAAGCGCTGGCGCTGCTCGAAGCTGGGCCAGTGCCGCCGGTGGTGATCACCGACATCAGCCTTGCCGGCACCCGCACGGGCCTGGAGCTTGCCCGCACCATCGCCGAGCGCTGGCCGGGAACCCGCATGCTGATCGTATCCGGCGCGTGCCGGCCGGCGCGCGGCGAATATCCCGATGACGCGATCTTCTTCACCAAACCCTACGCCCAGGGCGCCCTGGTGGCGATGGTGAAGGGCGAAGTCTGGTAACCGCCGCGCAGCCTCTGCTAGGCCGGCCCGAACCGTGTTCAGGAGCCGCCGATGACCCCCACCCGCGCTTATGCCGTCCACGCGCCCGAGGACCGCTTCGCTCCCTTCTCGCTGGAGCGGCGAGACCCGCGCCCCAACGACGTGGTGATCGCGATCCGCTGGTGCGGTGTGTGCCATTCGGACCTCCATACCGCCCGCGGCGAATGGTCCGGCACCCGATACCCGTGCGTGCCGGGCCACGAGATCGTCGGCGAAGTGACGGCGGTGGGCGATGCGGTGACGGCCTTCCAGGTCGGCGACACCGCTGCGGTCGGCTGCCTGGTCGACAGTTGCAAAACCTGCTCCGCCTGCGGCGAGGGGCTGGAGCAATATTGCGAAAACGGCTTCACCGGCACCTATAACGGCCCGGAGCAGGACGGCGGCGGCAACACCTTCGGCGGCTATTCCGATCGCATCGTGGTGCGTGAGGACTTCGTGCTGAAAATCCGCCACGATGCCGGCCAGCTCGCGGCGGTTGCGCCCCTGCTGTGCGCCGGCATCACCACCTGGTCGCCGCTCAAGCATTGGAGCGCGGGCCCCGGCAAGGCGGTCGGCATCGTCGGCATCGGCGGGCTCGGCCATATGGGCGTCAAGCTCGCCAAGGCACTCGGCGCCCATGTCGTCGCCTTCACCACCTCACCCTCCAAGGTCGAGGACGCGCGCGCACTGGGCGCGGACGAAGTGGTCGTTTCCACCGATCGCGGGGCGATGAAGGCCCAGGCCGAAACGCTGGACCTTATCATCGACACGGTGGCGGTGCCGCACAATCTCGATTCCTATCTGTCGGCCTTGAAGCGGGATGGAACCATGGTGATGGTCGGCGCGGCCCCCGAGCCCCACCCCTCCCCGAGCGTCGGCTTGCTGATGTTCCGCCGCAGGCACTTTGCCGGATCGCTGATCGGCGGCATCGCCGAGACCCAGGAGATGCTCGATTTCTGCGCGCAGAACGGCATCGTCTCGGACATCGAGACGATCGCGATGCAGGACATCGAAACCGCCTATGCCCGCATGCTGAAGAGCGACGTCAAATATCGCTTCGTGATCGACATGGCGACGATCGACGGCTGATCGATCTGCTGTTCGCCTCCGGACACTCTGTCCGCTGGCGGACAGCGAAAGCGTCTGCGAACCCCAATATTCCAGGCTTCTGCAGAGGGCGTGGGGCTGCTACAAACGTGGCATGGTTCGTGCTGCGTCGCCGGAACGGGCGCCGCAACAGGGGATGCAGATGATCGTAGTTTCCGCCGCCGGCCGCACGCTCGCGGCTTATCTGCTGGCCAGTGCCGCAGTCCCGGCACTGGCGCAGTCGGCGGAGCCGACCGGCAACGCTGCCCCGCCGGTCGCGCCGGCGCCCGCTACGGTTGAGGGCTCGAGAACCTACACCCCTGCCGATTTCGCCCGCTTTGCGCCGCGCAACGCCCTCGACATGCTGCGCCAGGTGCCGGGCTTCGTGATCCGCGAGGCGAGCCAGGAGCGCGGCCTGGGCCAGGCGACCGGCAATGTGCTGATCAACGGGCAGCGCATCTCGGGCAAGTCGAACGATGCGCTTAGCGAGCTGTCGCGTATCCCTTCAACCAATGTCACCCGCATCGAAATTCTCGACGGGGCCACGCTCGACATCCCGGGGCTGTCGGGTCAGGTGGCGAATATCGTCGCCACGGCGAGCGGCAAGATGACCGGCCAGTTCGCCTGGGAGCCGAGCTTCCGGCAGCGCAACACCGATCCCGTGTTCACCCGCGGCAATGTGTCGGTTAGCGGCAGCAAGGGCCCGGTCGAATATACTTTGGGCCTCCAGAACAATTCGGGCACCAGCGGCGCCAACGGCCGTACCCTTATCTACAATCCAGACCTCTCGGTGCGCGAGTTCCGCAACGACAAATTCACCGGTGAATCGGAAAATCCCCGGCTGAGCGGCCGCCTCACCTATGACGGGCCGGGCAGCTCGACCGGTAACCTCAATGGCTCCTATCAGCGCTTCTATTACGATTACCGCGAGCGCGGCACCCGCATCGGCGACCCTGCCCTGCCCGATCGTGTCCGGCTGGTCGCCAACGACGAGGACAGCTATTCCTGGGAATTGGGCGGGGACTATGAGATCGCGCTCGGCGGGGGTCGCCTCAAATTCATCGGCCTCAACCGCTTCGAGCATGTGCCGTTCGGCCAGGACCTGCGCATCAGCTTCGCCAACAACAGCCCCGACATCGGCTCCCGCTTCCTGCGCACCGGCGATGAGAAGGAACAGATCGCCCGCACCGAGTATAAATGGAAGGCTGGCGGCGCCGACTGGCAGATCTCGGGCGAGGCCGCCTTCAACAGCCTCGACAATGTCTCCGAGCTGTTCCTGCTGCGCCCCAATGGCGAATATGAGTTGATCGATCTCCCCGGCAGCACCGCCCGGGTGAAAGAGGATCGTTACGAACTGATGGGCAGCTATGGGCGCACCCTGTCGCCCAAGCTCAGCATCCAGCTTGCCGCGGGCGGCGAATATTCGAGCCTGAGCCAGGCCGGCGGCGGCGGACTCAGCCGGGCCTTCTGGCGGCCCAAGGGCCAGTTCTCCGCCGCCTGGAAGCCTAACCCGAGGACCGACGTGAACGTCCGGCTGCAGCGGCGGGTCGGCCAGCTCAATTTCTACGACTTCCTCGCCACCGTGAACCTTGGCGACAATCGCGAGAATGCCGGCAATCCCGACCTCGTGCCGTCGCAAACCTGGCATGCCGAGGTGGAGGGAGTACGCAACCTCGGCGCCTACGGCTCCACCACCCTGCGCGTCTACGGCCAGCTGATCGACGACATCGTCGACATCGTGCCGATCGGCGCGACCGGCGAATCGCCCGGCAACCTCGAAAGCGCCAGGATCTGGGGCGCGGAATGGAAGACCACCTTTCAGTTCGATCCACTGGGTTGGAAGGGCGCCAAGCTCGACGCCCGTGTCCAGCTCCAGAAAAGCGAGGTGGAGGATCCCTTGACCGGCGAAACCCGGCCCATCTCCGGCAGTCTGCAGCGCCTCGTCACCTTGTCGCTGCGCCACGATATCCCCGACAGCGACTGGGCCTGGGGCGGCTCGATGAGCCACGAATGGTATGCCAAGAGCTACCGGCTCACGCAGGTGGGGCGGCAGTGGGAAGGGCCGGTCTGGTCCAGCCTGTTCGTCGAGAACAAGGACGTCTTCGGCCTCACCGTCCGCGCGACGGTCAACAACATCACGGCGGCGCGCAGCATCTGGGACCGCATTGTCTACCTCGGCCGCCGCACCGGGCCGGTCGACTATATCGAGCGGCGCGACCGGCTGATCGGGCCGATCTTCTCGTTCTCGCTGCGCGGCAAGTTCTAGGCCGCGCGAGGCGGTTCAGCTCGACCGGTCGTGCGCCGCATCGATGTCGATCGCGCCGCTCGGGTCGCGGCTGACCGCTTCGCCGCGTTCCTGCTCGCAGGGCACCGGCTCCCCCTCCTCCGGGGCGACTTGAGCCTCACCCGGGTTGATCGCGTCGCCGGCTTCATCGTCCGTCATGAACAGTCTCCTGATGGGGAGCCTGAACGCGCGGCGGGCGCCTGCGTTCACCCGTCACGCCCAGGTCCCGAAACGGGATGGCGCGCGGCCTGCTTTGCATCGCGGGACCGTGGCCGCAGGTGTTAGATGGCGCGCAACGAGGTGCCGCCATGCACGGGACATTAGCCAGGATCGAATCGATCGCGTGCCCGAAGCGGCTGCGCGCCCTGCGCCCCGAATGGGAGGACCTCGCCGCCGCGTCCGCCGAGCCGAACATGTTCATGGAGCCGATGGCGGTGCTGCCCGCGCTCGACTATCCGGACGCCGACGGCGTGGTTACCCTGGCCTGCTGGAGCGCGGGCCCCGGGGGCGGGCGGCGCCTCGACGGCATGCTGATCCTCAAGCCCTGGGCGCGTTCGCCGCTTCTGCCGCGCACGCTGGAAAGCTGGAGCTACCGCCTCCGCGCGTCGGGCGACCCGCTGATCCGCCAAGGCTGCGAGCGGACCTTCTGGAGCGCCATGCTCCCGGCGATCGACCGGCTTCCCGGCACTTCGGCGTTGCGCCTGGCGCAGCTCCGCGGCGACGGCGCGCCGGCCCGTGCGCTGATCGAAGTCGCGCGCACGCTGGGCCGGGCGGTCTACCAAACCCGCTGCATCGAGCGTGCGTCACTGGCCGGCGGCGGTTCGCGGGAGGCCTATCTCAAGCGCCTGCCGCAAAAGGCGCTGCGCGAGCAAAGGCGGCGGCGCAAGCGGCTGGAGGAGTTGGGGCCGGTCACCGTCCGCCAGCTCGGGCCGGCCGAGGATCCGCAGCCCTGGATAGAAGCCTTTCTCGCCCTGGAAGCCGCGGGATGGAAGGGCCGGCGCGGGGTCGCCGCCGCGTCGGAACCGCATGTGGAGCGGCTGGTGCGCTCTATCCTGGCGGAAAGCCACGCCGCCGGGCGCCTCGACATGCTGCGCCTGGACGTTTCGGGCCGGCCGATCAGCATGCTCGCCCACATCCGCTCCGGCCGCACCGCAATATCGTTCAAGATCGCCTATGACGAAGCTTATGCGCGCTTCTCGCCGGGCGTGCTGCTGCAGATGGAATGGCTGCAAGCCGGCCTCGCGCTCGACGGGACCGACAGCTGCGCCGTCCCCGGCCATCCGATGTTCGAAAGCCTGTGGCTGGAGCGACGCCCGATCGTCACCCTGATGGTGCCGGCGGACCGCCCCCTCGCCCGCTTCGCCTGCGCCGCCGAACAGCGCCTGCGTGCGCTCCATGCCAAACTGCGGCGCCGAAGCACTCGGGCCTAGCCGAGGGCCTTTTTCAGCAGCTCGTTGACCAAAGCCGGATTGCCCTTGCCCGCCATCGCCTTCATCGTCTGCCCGACGAAGAAGCCGAACAATTTGTCCTTGCCGCCGCGATATTCGGCAACCTTGTCGGCATTGGCGGCGAGCACGTCCGCGATGATCTTCTCGATCGCGCCGGTGTCGGAGGTCTGCTTCAGCCCCCGCTCCTCGACGATCGCGCCGGCGTCCTGGCCCGTTTCCAGCATGATCTCGAACACCTGCTTGGCGAGCGTGCCCGACAGCGTGCCGTCCGCGACCAGCGCCAGCAGCCCAGCCCCCTGAGCCGGGCTTACGGGGCTCCCAGCAATATCCTTGCCGAGCCGGTTCAGCGCCCCGAACAGGTCGGAGATCAGCCAGTTCGAGGCCTGCTTTGCGGTCTCCGCCTCCGGCTTACCGCTCAGCCGCGCCGTCTGGCTAAGCAAAGTCTCGAACCAGCGCGCCGTCTCGACATCCGCAGTCAACACCGCCGCATTATAAGGCGTCAGCCCCAGCGCGCTTTCGTACCGCCGCCGCTTCGCGTCCGGCAGTTCGGGCAGGCTGGCGCGGCATTCCTCCAGGAACGCCTCCTCCAGCTCCACCGGCAGCAGGTCCGGATCGGGAAAGTAGCGGTAATCATGCGCTTCTTCCTTGGAGCGCAGCGAGCGGGTCTCGTTCTTGTCCGGATCCCACAAACGGGTTTCCTGAACGATGCTGCCGCCCGCCTCCAGCACATCCACCTGCCGGCTCGCCTCATGCTCGATCACGGCCTGAATGAAGCGCACCGAATTGACGTTCTTGGTCTCGGTCCGCGTGCCGAACGCTTCGCCCGGCTTGCGCACCGACACATTGACGTCGGCCCGCATCGAGCCCTGCTCCATATTGCCGTCGCACGAGCCGACATAGCGCAGGATCGCCCGCAGCTTGCGCACATAGGCCCCCGCTTCCTCGGGCGAGCGCATGTCGGGCTTGGAGACGATCTCCATCAGCGCCACGCCGCAGCGGTTCAGATCGACATAAGAGAAGCTGGGATGCTGATCGTGCATCAGCTTGCCGGCATCCTGCTCCAGGTGGATGCGCTCCACCCCGATGCGCTTGGCCGAGCTCTCGTCCTTCTCGTCGAGCAATATCTCGATCTCGCCCTCGCCGACGATCGGGTGGTAGAGCTGGCTGATCTGATAGCCCTGCGGCAGATCGGCGTAGAAATAATTCTTCCGGTCGAAACGCGACCAGCGGTTGATCTGCGCCTCCAGCGCCATCCCCGTGCGCACCGCCTGCCTTATGCACTCGGCATTGGGCACCGGCAGCATGCCCGGCATCGCCGCGTCGACCAGGCTGACCTGGCTGTTCGGCTCGGCGCCGAATTCGGTAGACGCGCCGGAAAACAGCTTTGCGGCGGATGTCACCTGCGCGTGGACCTCCAGGCCGATCACGACCTCCCATTCGCCGGTAGCACCGTGGATGCGGTAGTCAGTCATCATCCTTGCCCGCTTTCGTAGAACAGAGCGGTGAGTTCCATCTCCTTGGAGAGCATGAAAGCGTTGTCACCCAGTACTCGTGGCGCAGCATCCCGACAGAAGCGGACGATCAGATCGCGGTACTCAGGATATTTTCGGAGTTCGTACACCGCTGCGATTTTTGAAGCTATCGAAGTTTGGCCCTCGCCGATTTTATCCATGATGCGAAAGAAATTGTCGAACCTAGCTCTGGCTTCCTCTCGCCTCTGTATCATGACGTACTGCCACGCCGACCACGCGAGGGCGCAAAGCGGCACGACCAAGGCCGCAAAAGCAAGCCAATCCACCGCTGATCGAAGGTTCATCACCACCAAGCCTCCGGCCGCGCGGTGAACCCGGCGCGCTCCTCGAAGGCCAAAGCGGCGTTCAGCACGCCCTGCTCATCCAGCGCGCGGCCGATGAGCTGGAGGCCGAGCGGCAGGCCCTGCGCATTGAGCCCGGCGGGAACGCTGATCGCCGGCAAGCCTGCCAAACTGGCGGGCACCGCGAACACGTCGTTCAGATACATGGCGATGGGATCGTTCGACTTCTCGCCCAGCCCGAACGCGGCGCTCGGCGCCGTTGGCGTCAGCAGCAGGTCCACCTCGCCGAACGCCTGCTCGAAGTCGCGGGCGATCAGCGCCCGCACCTTCTGTGCCTGGTTGAAATAGGCGTCGTAGAAGCCCGCCGACAGCACATAGGTGCCGATCATGATGCGCCGCTTCACCTCCGGCCCGAAGCCGGCGGCCCGCGTCGCCTCGTACATGTCGGTGAGGTTGCCGTGCTCGGGCACCACGCGGCGGCCGTAGCGCACGCCGTCATAGCGGGCGAGGTTGGACGAAGCTTCGGCCGGCGCGATGATGTAATAGGTCGGCAGCGCGTACTTCGTGTGCGGCAGCGAAACCTCGACGATCTCGGCCCCGGCATCGCGCATCCAGGCGATGCCCTGCTCCCAGACCCGGTCGATCTCCTCCGGCACGCCGTCGATGCGGTACTCCTTGGGAATGCCGATGCGCTTGCCGCGAATGTCGCTGCTCAGCGCCGCCTCCCAATTCGGCACCGGCAGGTCGAGCGAGGTCGAATCCTTGCGGTCGAATCCGGCCATCGCTTCCAGCATGATCGCGCAATCGCGCACATCGCGCGCCATCGGCCCCGCCTGATCGAGGGAGGAAGCAAAGGCAACCATGCCGTAGCGCGAGCAGCGCCCGTAGGTCGGCTTGATGCCGGTGATGCCGACGAATGCCGCCGGCTGGCGGATCGAGCCCCCGGTGTCCGTACCGGTGACGCCCGGCGCGATCCGCGCCGCCACCGCCGCCGCCGACCCGCCCGAGCTTCCGCCTGGCGTCAGCGCCGCATTGCCGCCGTCGTTGCGCCGCCAGGGCGACAGCACCGGGCCCCAGGCGCTGGTCTCGTTGGACGAGCCCATGGCGAATTCGTCCATGTTGAGCTTGCCCAGCATCCCCGCGCCCGCGGCGAACAGATTGCCCGACACGGTGGATTCGTAGACCGGCTCGAAGCCTTGCAGGATGCGGCTGCCGGCGGTGGTCTGCACGCCTTTGGTGGCGAACAAGTCCTTGATGCCGAGCGGCACGCCCGAAAGCGGCTTGAGCTCGCCCGAACCCCTTGCCGCATCGGCGGCATCGGCAGCGGCCAGCGCATGCTCGGGCGTCTCGACGGTGAAAGCGTTGAGCGGCCGAGCCTTCTCCACCGCCGCGATAAACCCCTCAGCCACTTCACGCGCGGAGAAAGTCCCATCACGCACCCCGTTGCGGATCTGCGCAATGCCAAGATCGTTAACCTGCGTCACAACCGCCCCCTCCCCGTCATTCCCGCGAAAGCGGGAATCCCGCTTCTGTTTGTGCCGGGAGGAAGAAGGAAAAGAAGAAGCGGGACCCCCGCTTTTGCGAGGGTGACGGCCAGTATGTGTGTCGCACGCGCCCCCATCATTCGATCACCTTCGGCACCGCGAAGAAGCCGTGTTCCGCCACCGGCGCATTCTCCAGCACCGCGTCGCGAATGCCGCCGTCGGTCACCTGATCCTCGCGCAGCCGCAGATGGTTGGGGATTACCGCAGTCATCGGATCGATGCCCGAGACGTCGACCTCCTGAAGCTGTTCGACCCAGCCGAGGATATTGTTGAGTTCGGGCGCGAGCGCTTCGGCTTCGGCGTCGGTGACGGCGATGCGCGCAAGCTTGGCGATATGGCGGACGGTGGCGGTGTCTACGGACATGGCGCGGCGCTAGCATCCGTGCTGCGCTGCATCAAGAAGCGCTAGTCGATCGGCGCGCCAACCGGCCGATTGCCGACGAAGACCTGGCGTTTGGTGACCTCGCGCACCTCCACCGGCCCTTGCGGCACGCCCATCGCCTCCTGCTCGGGCTGCTGGCCTTCCTCCGGCTCGCCGCGGCGGACCCAGGAGCCGTCGGGCCGGCGCACGAAGAACATGCTGCCCGGACGGCAGGTCGCGCACGGCGCGCTCACCAGTACCGCTTCCCCAGCCGAGAGCAGCGCCAGACGGCAGCCCTCCTGCCTGACGCCGCACTGGCGCGCCCTGCCGATCGCCTCCGCCAGCGCCGGCGGCATCGCGGCGCCCCCCTCCACTCGCACCGTCGCCGGCGGCGGCGGCGGGACCGGCGCACCGTGGGCATAGCGGTTCTGCGCCTTGAGCGCGGAAGCCGCCCGGGCGCGCAGTGCCGCCGGTCCGGTTCGGGCAAGCCGCTCCAGCGCGGCGCGGCCCTCCGGCCCGAAATCCCAGCGCAGCGCCGCCCAGTCGAAACGCTCGGGCGCGATTCGCCCGCGCTCCAGCCGCGTCACCTGGTCGCGCGCCGAAAGGCTGCCGAAGCTGACGATGGGGAGTGCAAGGAACAGGGCAAGGAGGCACACGCCCCCGGCCAGGGCGACATTGGCGCGGCGTAGCGGCTCGGCCCAGGCGCGTCGGCCGCGGATGAGCGCACCGAGATAGCCGAGCGCGACCGCCGCCGCGACGGCGACGAACACCGCCGCCCAGAGCCGGTCGGGCGTGAAGCCATATTGGCCGATCCTTTTGGCGGTGGAGACCGCGGCCACCAGCGCGAGCGGCAGCAGGCAGGCGGCCAGCGTCATCGCCGCCCAGCGCACCGGCGGCGCTCGAACCTCGTCGTCCGCGCTGTTGCCGGCGGCCGCATTGATCAGGATCGCCGCGCCGACCATGCAGGCCAGAAGAATCGGCGTGGTCGCCTGGGTCTGGTCCCACAGCGGCTCCAGCCCGGTGAAGGGCAGCGCAAGAACGAAAAAGGCAAGGCCCACTGCCAGTACAGGCGCAAGCACCGCCAGGATCGCCCGGGCCACCCGCTGCAGGGTGTCGGCGACCGTGTCGCGATCTCGCAGCAGGCCGACCGCTCCGCCGAACGCTGCGCAAGCCAGGCTCCACATGAAGGCGCTCTCGCGGACCAGGTTGCGCAGGAAGGTCAGCCCGATCAGCGCGAACAATTCCGACAGGAGCAGGGTCAGGATCACCGAGGCCACGGTAAAGACCATGGCCGCGCCCCACAGGATCGCGTTGGACCAGGCATGGGCGTGAACCGCCGCGACGGGAAAGCGCAGGGCGCCTTCGTCACGTGCCGCCTGGAAGAGCGGAACGGCAATCGCGACGGCTGCGACGGCGGACGCGAATTGCCAGCCTTCGTCGGCGCCCCAGCCGCCCGGGGAACCGTTCCACCAGGCGACGAGAGCTGAAACCGTCGCCCCGAGCAGGGCAAAGGCGAGCGACCAGTGAGCGCGCAGCCGCTCCAGCGAAAATGCCAGCACGACCCCGCCCACCGCGATGAAGCTTGCCAAAGCCAGGTCGACCGCCCGGTCGCCGGGCTTGACCAGTTCGTCGAACAGTAGACCGCCCAGCGCTCCCAGCGCGGCGAGCAGCAGCGCCCGCTCGCGCCACGGGCCATGCTCGATCCGGTCCCCCGCTATGCTCGCCATGGTCATGGTCCCTTCCCCGCCCAATCGGGCCAGTCGCTTGTAACGCTTGCATCCTTTCCTGCCATGCGCTTGTGCAGCGGCGATGCAGTCTTGGAGGAATTGATGTTGGCGCGGCGCTTCCTGTGGGTCGTGGCTGGCCTGATCGTGCTCGTCCTGCTGGCCGCCTTTGCCTATCGCCTGTTCGGCACGCAGTTCATGCGCTGGACGATGGTTCCGGGCGCCGCGTTCGAGGGCGGGCCGGCCCAGGCGCCCAGCGCCTACGCGCGCGCCGACATGTGGATCGCGCGCCCCGACATTGCGGACAATCCGGGCCTGTGGACTCCGCCCGGCGTGGTTCGCGGCGGCGGAACGGAGGCGGCGCTGTTCTTCATCCACCCGACCTCCTACCTGGAGAAAGCCGCCTGGAACGCGCCGCTCGACCATCCGGATTCGCAGTGGCGCGCGCGGCTGTTCGTGCGCAGCCAGGCGAGCGTCTTCAACGCGGTTGCCGACATCTGGGCACCCAAATACCGGCAAGCGACATTCGGCGCCTTTTTGACCAATCAGGCTGATGCCGGGAAAGCGCTGGATTTCGCCTATCGCGACGTGCTCGCCGCCTGGGACGCCTTTCTCGCCGGGGTGCCGGCCGGCAAGCCGATCATCCTCGCCGGTCACAGCCAGGGCAGCCTTCACCTCACGCGCCTGCTCGCCGACCGTATCGCCGGCAAGCCTGTCGCCCGGCGGATCGTCGCGGCTTATGTCGCCGGCTGGCCGGTCTCCACCACCGCCGATCTCCCCGCGCTCGGCCTCCCCGCCTGCGAGCGCCGGAACCAGGCCAGGTGCATCCTCTCCTGGCAGAGCTTCGGCGAGCCGGCCGACCCCACCATCATCACCGACGTCTACGATGCGTCGACCGGCCCCGCGGGCGTGCCGCGCGCCGGTTCACCGATGCTGTGCGTCAACCCGCTGACCGGCGAACGATCCGGCGCGGCCGGACCGGAGGCGAACCTTGGCACCCTTGTTCCCAACGCCGAGCTCACTGAAGGAGAGCTGCGCACCCTGGGCACGCCCGCCCGCTGCGACGTGCGCGGGCTGCTGCTGCTCGGCAGCGATGCGCCGGATCTTGGCCCCTACGTGCTGCCGGGCAACAACTACCATGTGTATGATTATGCACTTTTCTGGATGAACTTGCGCGCCGACGCCGCCGCGCGCCTCACGGCGTTCAAGGCGCGGTGATCCTTTCCATTCCAGAATTTCGTGAAGCCCTGCCGATGGGCGGACGGCTGATAGGCCTCGATGTCGGCACCAAGACGATCGGCATAGCCCTGTGCGACGCCGGCTGGACCATTGCCACCCCGGCGGCGCTCCACCACCGGGCCAAGTTCACTGCTGATCTTGCCAACTTGCGCGCGCTCGCCGCCCAGCAGTCGGTCAAGGGGCTGGTGATCGGCCTCCCCCTCAACCTCGACGGCAGCGACAGCCCGCGCACCCAGTCGATCCGTGCCTTTGCCCGCAACGCCCGGCCGCTCGGCCTGCCAACTTTGTTGTGGGACGAGCGCTGGTCCACCCAGGCGGTGACTCGCACCCTGCTCGACGCCGACGCCAGCCGCGCCCGCCGCGCCGACCTCGTCGACAAGATGGCCGCCGCCTACATCCTCCAGGGCGCAATCGACGCCCTCACCATGGGCTGAGCGCCTTGCCCCTGGGCCTGCGCTTTCCTATTCCGCGCAGGCCATGCCAACTTTTCCCCACCGCCACCTGCTCGGCATCGAGCAATTGTCCCGCGACGACATATTGTTCCTGTTAAACGAGGCGGAACAATGGGTTGAGTTCAACCGCCGCCCCCGCCGCCAGGAGACCCGCCTGGCCGGCCTCACCCAGTTCAACGTCTTCTTCGAAAACTCCACCCGCACCCTCTTCTCCTTCGAAGTGGCAGGCAAGAGGCTGGGCGCCCAGGTCGCCAACTTCCACACCGCCGGTTCCAGCGTCCACAAGGGCGAAACGCTGATCGACACCGCTTTGACCTTGAACGCGATGCGCCCCGACGCGCTGGTGATCCGCCATGGGGAAACCGGTGCCGCGCACCGGGTGGCCGAGGTGGTCGATTGCCCGGTGATCAACGCCGGCGACGGCACCGGCGAACATCCCACCCAGGCGCTGCTGGACGCGCTCACCATGCGCCGCCGCAAGGGGCGGATCGAGGGCCTCCAAGTCGCGATCTGCGGCGACATTCGGCACAGCCGCGTCGCCGCGTCGAACATGCAATTGCTGCCCAAGCTGGGCGCGCAGCTGCGGGTGGTGGGACCGCCGGCGCTGCTGCCGGACGAGCCCGGCGCGTTCCCCACCTTCACGGATCTCGACGAAGGTATCCGCGGCGTCGATGTGGTCATGATGCTGCGCATTCAGCGCGAGCGCATGGAAGCAGCCGAGCTTGGCGGCATAGGCGATTTCCACGCGCGCTACGGATTAACTCGCGCCCGCTTCGCCGCAGCAGCGCCCGATGCCATCGTCATGCACCCCGGACCCATGAACCGCGGCGTTGAGATCGACGGCGACCTTGCCGACGATCCGTGCCGCTCCGCCATCTTCGAACAAGTCGAGATGGGCGTGGCGGTGCGTATGGCGGTTCTGGATGTGCTGACGCGCCGCCCCTGACGGAGCCTAGGCGTCGCGGCCGGCGTAGCGCGCGGCCCAGCGCACCGGCGCATCACCGGCGACCTCGCGAACAAAGCAAGTGCCGCCCCTCGTCTTGACGCCGCGGCACACGCTGGAGGCTTCACCATGGCTTCCGAAGCCTGCCACCGACAGGCGATGAAAGGTGCCCCCCGAGACGCTCACCGTGGTGGAAAGCGGCGTTCGCCCGGCGAAGCCGTAGCGCTTGTAGGCGGCAGCCCAGGCACGCTCAACAGCGGCCGGCGAGTTGAACGCGCCAAGCTGCACGGCGAACCGACCGGTGCCCTCCGAGGCGGTTTTGAGTGCGGAAGCCTTCTTGCCCGCCGCCTTGGGCACCGCGCGCTTGAAGGTTTCGCCGGTCTCGAAAGCCGGAGCGGCCTTCATAACCGCGGGCTGCGGAGTCACCAGGCTTTCAACCGCAGCGGCATAGACCGGCCGGGTATCTTCTTCCTCTATCGCCGCGCTCTCCGGCCCCTCGGTTGAGGAGACCCAGGCTGGCATCTCAGGCGCTGCGGCGGTGCGCACCGGCTCGGGCACAGCCTCCGGCACAGGCCCGCCGAGCGCCGCCGGCACCGTCTGCGGAAGCTCGGCGGCGGCCAGCGCCGTCGACTGAGGCGAGGCAAGGGCGAGGCGTGCCGGCTGTCCGCCATCCTCGCGCGGCGTGACGCCGAGCAGCGCTGCAACCTGGTCCCAGCTTTCCCGAGGCTGGGCGATTCGCGCCCAATGCTCCAGACGGGCGCCGAGCTGGTCGGCCGATATGTCCTGCGAAGCCAGCATCCGCGCCTTATCCCAGTCCCCGGACAGAGCGTAGGTCAAGGCAAGATTCTGGCGAACCCGTGCCGGAGCGCCGGCCGCGCGAGCCGCGGGTTCCAGGATCTGCAGGGCGCGGGCATGCTCCCCGGCCAGAGCGTAAGCCAGGCCGAGATCGGCAGGCGGCGCCATCTGCATCCCGTCGAGCAAAGCGATCGCACCGCCGGTGCGGCCGAGAGCGATGCGGCTCAGCGCCACACTCATGGCCGCGCGCTGGTTGCTCGGATCGAGCGTCAGCACATCGTCATAAGTTGCTTCCGCCGAAGCGAAGCGGCCGTTGCGCAGGTAAAGGTCGGCGAGCAGCATACGATAACCAAGATCGCGCGGCGACTGGCTCACCGCTTCTTCGGCCAGGCCAAGCGCCTCGTCGTGCTTGCCGGCCTGGTAGGCAGCCTGGGCCTTGGCGAAGGAGGCGGCGGCGCCGCTTTCCATCTTGGCTTCGGCGGCCGAGGCCGAGGCTGGGCGCAGGGCGTTGGCAGCCGGCTTGCAGGCCACCATCGTGGAGCCGATGGCGAGAGCGGAAACCGCGAACTTCAAGGTCTTGGTGTTCATTGTGTCCACTCCGGATTAACGGCCGTGCGTACCCGTCTCGGCCGGCAGATGCTCCGCCATCGCCTCGACTTCGGGCAGCGTGTTGAGAAAGGTATCGAGCGCTTCGGTAACCAGCTGCTGCGCCGAACGACGAGTCAGCGCGCAGGCGAGACGAAGCTTGAGATGCCGGTCCGGCTCGAGCCGGAGGGTAAAGGCCGCCTTGGCCTTGCCCGTTTTGATTTCGCCGCGGCGACGCGGCAGGGTCACCACCGACGCGGGCTGATGAACTTCGCGAACCGGGGCGGTCACGGGACCACAGCTATCCTGGTCAGACGATTCCCGTTCGAAGCTGTCCGGCGCAAAGCTCTCCTGCAGCACGCGCTGGTGCAGCACCACCGCCGGCTCCGGCGCCGGGCGCGCAATGGAGGGAGTCAGCGCTGAAACCGGGCTCGGCACATGGCGGGGCATTGGCTCCACCTCTTCGGCCGGGCCCATGTCGTTCCAGCCCAAATCCTCGAGATTGGCGCCGAAGCTGCCGAAACCCTGCGGGCGCATGGCGGGTTTTGCGGTGCCCTTGCGAGCGAGGAGCCCGGAAGAGAGGGAGGCGAACTGCTTGTTCTCGCGCATATCGTCTTCCCTCCGTTACTGGCCAACGACGCGGCGGCCGAAGCCACCCGCCTGGCGCGGCACCGAAGGATGCGCGGCAAAGCCGCCGCCCGGAGCCTGAAAGACGGTACGGCGAAAATTCTTCTCCAGCCGGTCGGAAATATAATCCCACAATTCCGTTACTTCCCGAGCGGACTTGCCATTGGGATCGACCTCCATCACGGTTCGGCCATCGATCATCGACGCCGCGAAATCAGTGCGATGGTGGAGGGTGACGGGTGCCACCGTGCCGTGCTGCGACAGGGCAACCGCGGCTTCGTAGGTGATCCTGGCCTTGGGCGTCGCGGCGTTGACCACGAAGATGAGCGGCTTGCCGGCACGCTCGCAAAGATCAACCGTTGCGCCGACCGCACGAAGGTCGTGCGGGCTCGGCCGGGTTGGAATAACGATCAGCTCGGCAACCTGGATAACGCTTTGAATGGCCATGGTGATGGCGGGCGGCGTGTCGATCACCGCCAGCTTGAATCCCTGCCCCCGCAGTACTTCCAGATCGGCGGCGAGCCGGGCGACGGTGGTTTGGGCAAATGCCGGCATTTCGGCCTCGCGCTCATTCCACCAGTCAGCCAACGAGCCTTGCGGATCGATGTCGATCAGGCAGACGGGGCCGGCCCCGCTCCTTTCCGCCTGCACGGCAAGATGGCCGGAGAGGGTTGTCTTCCCCGATCCACCTTTCTGCGACGACAGTGCCAATACGCGCATGATTTCCCCTTGGGCTCGCCTTTTCGTGAAGCCGGTGTGCGCTCTCCCTGGCTAAAATTCGGTTAACGCCGACAGCCTTTTGCCGGCTATGGATGCTGCGGCCGCGGCGCTTCGCTAAGAGCGCGTTAACTCTTTTGCGATAGCCTGCTGGCGAAGCGGCGCGTGCCGCAAGCGGAGACCAGTTATGCATGTTTCGCCCCGGCACCTTCTTGCGGCATCGGCTGCGGCGGCCGCAATCCTGCTCTGCGGCGGCGGCGCCGCACTCGCCAACGTAAAGGCCGGCGTGGACGCATGGCAGGCAGGCAATTACGGAGCCGCCGTGCGCGAATGGCGCGCCGACGCCGACAAGGGCGACGCCGACGCGCAGTTCAACCTGGGTCAGGCCTACAAGCTCGGCCGCGGCGTTCCGGCGGATGTGGGCACGGCCCAGAGCTGGTTTGAAAAGGCCGCGCGACAGGGCCACGGCCAGGCACAGGCCCAAATGGGACTTATCCTGTTCCACAAGGGTGAGCACGCAAAGGCAATGCCGTGGATTCGCAAAGGCGCCGACATGGGTGATCCGCGCGCGCAATATTATCTGGGCATCGCCTTGTTCAACGGCGATCTGGCGAAGAAGGATTGGCCGCGGGCGTATGCGATGATGCACCTTGCCGCCGCTCAAGGCCTTGCGCAGGCATCGTCGCACCTGCAGCAGATGGACAAGCATATCTCCGTGGCCGATCGGCAAAAAGGCCTTGCCCTCGCGCGCCAGCTCGAAAAAGCCGCGCCGGCGGCGCCCGTCGCAACACATGCCTCCGTAGCGCCGAAGCGGCCGGCACAGCTGCCCGGCAAGGTGGCGACGACCCCGCTTGCGCCTTGGGCCGCCGCGCCCTCCGTGCGGATGCAAACGCAGCCGCCTAGGCCGGCTGCGGCCATAGCCGGCGGCGGCAACTGGCGGATCCAGCTCGGCGCCTATTCGAACGCCGCCAATGCCCGCAAGGCTTGGGAGGGCCTGCGCGCCAAGTCAGGCGCCCTTGGTTCGCTCCAGCCGCATTTCGTGCCGGCGGGAGCTGTTACCCGGCTTCAGGCGGGGCCGCTCGCGAGCCGCGCCGCCGCCGACAAGGCCTGCGGTGCCGCCAAGGCCGCCGGCGCCGCCTGCTTCCCCGTCGCATCTTAGAAGCCGGCACTTAACCCTTTCTTGTCTGCCCTGCGCCTAGGCTGCCCGGCAGGGGAAGCCTGGCAGGGGAGCGATCAAGATGGGGATGCAAAAGCGGATCGAGCCCGACCAGGCGATGGCATCGCGCTGGCGACGGCGGCGGATGTGCATCCTCTTGGCCGAAACGCCCGTCCCCGCGGCGCTTCGCGAAATCTCCGCCCGCGGTGCCTTTCTTGAAACAAATGCGCGCCCGCCGCTCGGTACTGCGGTGGAGCTGCGCCACCCGGAAGCGGGATCGATCCAGGCCATCGTACAGGCGCTCACTCCGGACGGAGTGCGGATCGCCTTTCCCTGCTCGGAAAGCTCGATGGCCTTTGCGGTGGCGGCGATCGCCGCCGACATGAGCCGCCCCGACTAACTCTCCCAGTCGCCGCGCTTGTAGCCCTGCGCGTAGAGCAGGGCCGTAAGATCGTTGTGCTCGATGCGGGCCGTGCTGGCGGCGATCGCGGCCGGCTTGGCCCGATAGGCGACTCCCAACCCGGCTTCTTTCAGCATCGCAATGTCGTTGGCCCCGTCGCCGACAGCGAGCGTCGCCTCACGGGGGACGCCGAGTTCGACCCGCGCGGCGACCAGTGCCGCCCGCTTCGACTCCGCACCGACGATCGGCGGCTCGACCTCGCCGGTGAGCCGATCATCCGCCACGATCAGACGGTTGGCGATGACGCGGTCAAACCCGATCTCCGCGCCCACCGGGTCGGCGAAGCGGGTGAAGCCTCCCGAAACCAGAACCGTCAACGCGCCATTCGCCCGCATGGTCCGCACCAATGCGCGGGCACCGGCGGTGATGCGCACCCGCTCGGCTCGGCAACGGTCGATGGCCGAGGCTTCCAGACCCTTCAACAAGGCTATGCGGGCGACAAGTGCGTCCTCGAATGCCATTTCGCCGCGCATCGCCCGCTCGGTCACCTCGGAGACTTGCGCCTTGAGACCTGAATAATCGGCCAGTTCATCGATGCACTCGACGGTGATCATGGTTGAATCCATGTCGGCGATGAGCAGCTTGTGCCGTCGAAGCGCGGCCGGCTGGACAACCGCGTCGATTTTGGCAAGCAGACCCTCGAGCGCCGTCCTCGCCGTGACAGGATCGGCGAAGAACGGGATGTCGCAGGCTTTGTCGCCCTCCACCCATGAGCGGCTTCCAGGGGAAATCCCGGCGGCGCGCAGCGCATCCTCGGCCGCGGAAATATCGCCGCCGGAAAGCCGCTCGGCTGCTATCAAGGTGGCGATGAACATGACCGATCCTTCCCAGCCCCCGCTGGCGCTCATCGCAGGGCCAACAGCAAGCGGCAAGTCGGCCTTGGCGCTGGCACTTGCCAAACGCACCGGGGGAGTGATCATCAACGCCGACAGCGCTCAAGCCTATCGGGACCTGCGAATCGTTTCCGCCCGTCCCTCACCCGCGGAGGAAGCCCGCGCCCCGCATCGGCTCTACGGCTATCGCGATGGCGCTTCCCCCTGCTCAGCGGCGGACTGGGCAGAAGATGCGAGGGCGGAGATCGCCAAGGCCCACGCCGCCGGACGGCTGCCGATCCTGGTCGGTGGCACGGGCCTCTACATCCGCACGCTCCTCCAAGGCATCGCGCCTGTGCCGGCACCCGATCCGGCGGTACGGGAGGCGGTGCGGGCGATGCCGGTGGCGCAAGCCTTTGCCGCGCTCGGCATGGAGGATCCGGAAGCCGCTGCACGGCTTCAACCGGCCGATACCACCCGAGTCCAGCGCGCGCTGGAGGTGGTCCGCTCCACCGGACGGCCGCTGGCGAAGTGGCAGCAGGAGCGAACCGGCGGCATCGGCGGCGAGGTCGCCCTGCGCCCACTTCTCCTGCTCCCGCCACGGCAATGGCTGTACGCTCGCTGCGATCGTCGATTCGCAGAAATGCTTTCAGAGGAAGGGCTTGCCGAGGTTCGTTCACTTGTTGCTCGAAAGCTCGACCCGGCACTCCCGGTGATGCGGGCGATCGGCGTTCGCGAAGTTGCTGCCCACATCGCCGGCGGACTCACGCACGAAGAGGCGCTGGCGGCGGGCCAGACCGCCACACGGCAATATGCCAAGCGCCAATACACTTGGTTCGCCAATCAGCCCCCTAGCGAGTGGCCGCGCTACCGCGGCATCCTCGACGGGGACGGGGGGGACGAGGTGCTGGGGCTTCTCCTTCGCGGCGCAATCGCCTAGCCCTTTCTCATGCAAGTCTATCTCGATGCCGATGCCGACCTTGGGCTGATCCGCAGCCGCAGCGTCGCCGTGATCGGCTACGGCAACCAGGGCCGGGCCCAGTCGCTCAACCTGCGCGACAGCGGCGTGGCGGTGACGGTGGCGCTGCCCGCGGACTCGGCGAGCCGCACCCGCGCCGCCGCGGAGGGCTTTGGCGTCATGACGGCAGCCGAGGCCTGTGCGTCGGCCGATGCCGCAGTGATGCTCGCCGCCGACGAGGATCAGGCGCGCATCTACGAAGACGCCGTCGCCCCCAATCTGCGGCCGGGTGGCGAGCTGATCTTCGCACATGGTCTCAACATCCATTTCAAGCTGATCGTGCCGCGACCGGATCTCGATGTGCTGCTGGTCGCGCCCAAGGGCCCGGGCACGGCGCTGCGCAGCGAATATGAAGCCGGGCAAGGTCTCATTGCCCTGTTCGCCGTCGCTCAGGATGCCACGGGAGGGGCCGAAGAACTGGCACTTTCCTACGGCGCGGCGCTTGGCAGCGGCCGCGTCGGCATGCTGCCTACCAGTTTCGCGGAGGAATGCGAGGCGGACCTGTTCAACGAGCAGGCAGTCCTTTGGGGTGCGATCCCTGAACTCATCTATGCCGGCTACGAAACCCTTGTGGATGCGGGCTTCTCACCCGAAGTCGCGTATTTCGAATGCCTTACCGAGGTAAAGCTGATAGCTGATCTCATCTACGAGCGCGGCATTGCAGGCATGCGCGAAGCGATCAGCAACACCGCTGAATTCGGTGCGCTGAAAGGCGGCACCCGTATCGTCACCGCCGACACCCGTACCGAAATGCGCAGGATCCTGCGCGAGGTGCGGAGCGGCGCCTTTGCGCAGGAACTGCTGGAAGACGCACGCGCCGGCTATCCGCGCCTCAGGGCAAGCCGTGCCAAGTCCGCCGCGCATCCCCTTGAAGTGATTGGCAAAAACCTGCGGGGCCTGACCTCCTAGAGGTCTTAGTTACGGCCGAACAGTTTCTCGATATCGCCATGCTGTAGCTTCACCCAGGTCGGGCGGCCATGATTGCACTGCCCGCTATGGGGGGTAATCTCCATCTCGCGCAGCAGGGCGTTCATCTCGGCGACCGACAGGATCCGCCCGGCCCGCACCGAGCCGTGGCAGGCCATGGTGGCGGCGACATGATCGATCTTCTCCTTGAGGCTGAGCGCTTCGTCAAAGGCAGCAAGCTCATCGGCAAGGTCCACCACCAGGCCGTGAACATCGCCGTTGCCGAGGACCGCGGGCGTGGCCCGTACCAGAATGGCGCGCGGGCCGAAGCGCTCCAGTTCCAGCCCCATTTCGGTGAGTTCCGCCGCGCGTGCTTCCAAACGGTCGCAGCCGCTCTCGTCCATCTCCACCACCTCGGGGAGCAGCAGCGCCTGGCGGGCAACCGCGCCACTGGCCATTGCGCGGCGCATCCGCTCCAGCACCAGCCGCTCGTGCGCAGCATGCTGGTCGACCAGCACCAGCCCGTCTTCGGCCTCGGCGACGATATAGGTCGCGGCAACCTGACCGCGCGCGACGCCTAAGGGAAAGCGAGCCGCTTCGGGCGGTGCCGCAACGGCGGCTTCGGCGCGGGCGAGTGGCGCAGGCTCAAAGGAAGCGCGGCCTTCCCAGACGCTGTGCTGGCCCTGCGGCGGCAGCGGAAAACTGGGGCTACGCACCGGCTGCGGCTCGGGCCGCCAGCCGGAAAAGGTGGCCGGCTGGTGGGCGGAGCGGTGGCCGGCCTCGTCGAGCGCGTGGCGCAGCCCGCCGATGATCAGACCGCGGATCAGCGCTGGATCGCGGAAGCGCACCTCGGTCTTGGCCGGGTGGACATTCACATCCACCTCCTCACCGGGCAGGTCGACGAACAAGGCGACCACCGGGTGCCGGTCGCGCGCCAGCAGGTCCTGATAGGCGGCTCGCAAGGCGCCGATCAGCAGCCGGTCCTTCACCGGACGGCCGTTGACGAACAGGAATTGATGGTCGGCGATGCCGCGGTTGAAGGTCGGCAAGGAGGCGACGCCGCCGAGCCTGGCCGAACCGCGCGCGAAATCGATCCCGACACTATTCTCGGCCAGCGCGCGATCGGTCAACGCGGCGACTCGCGCCGGCCGGTTCTCGCCAGGCTGGACCGAGAGGTTGCGCCTCCCTTCATGCTCGAGGCTGAAGCCGATTTCGGGACGTGCCATGGCGAGCCGCTTCACCACATCGACGCAGGCGGCATATTCGGACCGCTCGGAGCGCAGGAACTTGCGCCGTGCCGGCACCCGGCCGAACAAACCCTCGACCCGGATGCGGGTGCCGGGCGGCAGCGCCGCCGGCCCCTCCCCAGCCACCTGGCCATTGTCGACGACGCGCGACCAGCCGTCGCACCCGCGCACCCGGCTCTCGATCGACAGCCGGGCCACGCTGGCGATGGAAGGCAGCGCCTCGCCGCGGAAGCCGAGCGTCGTCACCGACTCGATCTCCTCGCCGGGGAGCTTGGAGGTGGCATGGCGCTCCAGCGCCAAAGCCATATCGCCTGGGTTCATGCCGCAGCCGTCGTCGGACACTTCGATCCGGCCGATCCCGCCGCCGCCCAGAACGATGCTGATCCGGGTCGCTCCGGCGTCGATCGCATTCTCCACCAGCTCCTTCAGCGCACTGGCCGGTCGTTCAACCACTTCGCCGGCGGCAATGCGGTTCACCAGATGCTCGGGCAGGCGGCGTATTGACATAAAGCGATTCTCTAGCCCAAGCGCTGCCATCCCGCGAGGCTTGTTAACTACTTGGTGGAACAAGGCGAGGGGCTACCCTATAGGGAGTATTGGCGCGGCCGGGCAGGAACCGGCGTCACGCCCGAATTGTGAAGCGGGACCCACCAGATGTCACTCATGCGTTTTTTCAAGTTCCCCTCCCACGACATGGCCATCGACCTCGGCACCGCCAATACGGTTGTCTATGTGCGCGGGCGCGGCGTGGTCCTGAACGAGCCTTCGGTGGTCGCCATTGAAACGATCAACGGCGTCAAGCGCGTCAAGGCAGTCGGCGACGACGCCAAGATGATGATGGGTAAGACCCCCGACCAGATCGAGGCGATCCGCCCGCTTCGCGACGGCGTCATTGCCGACATCGATGTCGCCGAACAGATGATCAAGCACTTCATCCAGAAGGTGCACGGCAAGCGCCGCTTCCCGCGCTGGCCGGAAATCGTGATCTGCGTGCCTTCGGGCTCCACTTCGGTTGAGCGCCGCGCGATCCGCGACGCGGCGTCCAACGCCGGCGCAAGCCAAGTGTGGCTGATTGAGGAGCCGATGGCCGCGGCGATCGGCGCCGACATGCCGGTCACCGAGCCGATCGGTTCGATGGTGGTCGACATCGGCGGCGGCACCACCGAAGTCGCGGTGCTGTCGCTGCGCGGCCTTGCCTACACCACCTCGGTGCGGGTCGGCGGCGACAAGATGGACGAGGCGATATCCTCCTACGTGCGCCGCAATCACAACCTCCTGATCGGCGAAGCCACGGCCGAGCGGATCAAGAAGCAGGTCGGCATCGCCAAGCCGCCGCCCAATGGTTCGGATGGCCTCAGCGTCCATATCAAGGGCCGCGATCTGGTAAACGGCGTGCCCAAAGAAATCGTCATCAACCAGCGCCAGATCGCCGAAGCGCTGTCTGAGCCGGTCGGCACCATCGTCGAGGGCGTCCGCATCGCTCTCGAGAACACGGCGCCGGAACTTGCCGCCGACATCGTCGACCAGGGCATCGTGCTCACCGGCGGCGGCGCGCTGCTCCAGGGGCTCGATGAAGTGCTGCGCGACGAAACCGGCCTGCCGGTTACGGTCGCCGAGGATCCGCTGACCTGTGTCGCAATCGGCACCGGCCGGGCGCTGGAGGAGGAAATCTTCCGCGGCGTGCTGCAAACAGCCTGATCGCAAGGAAGCTGACGCATGGCGCCGCCATCGACCCGGCGCACCGGTTTTTCCCGTAAGGCGCAATACGGACTGTTCATCGGCTATGTGGTCGCGGTTGGCGGCGTTCTCTTCTCCGTGTTGCTGCTGCTGGTCGCGGTCATCGACCCGACCGGCTACAACGCGTTGAAGGGTGCCGCGCTCGACGCCACCAAGCCGATCAGCGCTGGCGGGCGCAGCGTATCGGCGTTTTTCACCGGCATCGGCAGCTCCGTCGGCAATTATTTCAACGCCGCCCAGCAGAATGAGGCCCTGAAGCGCCAACTCGCCGCCTCCCGCCGAAAGCTCATCGAGGCTCGGGCTACCGAACTCCAGAACCAGCGGCTGAAGGCGCTGCTCAACCTTACCCAGCAGGTCGAGGAAGAGGTGGCGGTGACCCGCATCGTCGGCTCCTCGTTCGATTCCGCGCGTCGCCTTGCTACCCTCTCCGCCGGCGCCTCCTCCGGAGTAAGTCCAGGCCAGCCGGTTCGTGCACCCGACGGCCTGATCGGGCGCGTGATCGAAGCCGGGCGCTGGGCATCGCGTGTCCTGCTGATCAGCGATGGCGCCAGCAATGTGCCCGTGCGGCTGGTTCGCGACGGAACCCCTGCGATCGCGGTCGGTCGCGGCGACGGGACGCTGGAGCTCAAGACGCTGGAGGTCGGCCGCAACCCGTTTCAGCGCGGCGATGTGCTGGTCACATCGGGCGTCGGCGGCGTGTTCCCACCCGACGTGCCAGTCGCCATCGTGACTCGGGTCGAGCGCGAGCGCACCATTGCCAAACCGCTCGCCGATCCGGCCGCCGCCGATCACGCCGTGGTGCTCCGCCCCTATCAGCCCCTCGCGGACCTGCCCTTGTCCAAAGAGGCGGACGAATCTCTGCAGGGCGCCGGGCAGTGACCCGGATCGCCGGCTCAAGCCGCGACGTCGCCATTCTCGGCATGCGGCGCCAATTGGTGCCGGTGCTCTCCACCCTCGCGGCCAGCCTGCTCGATGCGCTGCCGATCGTTACCACCACCCCGCTCATTCCCGATTTTGCTTTTCTGGTGCTGATCGCGTGGCGACTGCTGCGTCCCGAAATCTGGCCGGCCTGGGCGGCGCTTCCGCTCGGCTTTTTCAACGATCTCATCGCCGGCCATCCGATCGGCCAGTCGATGGCGATCTGGACCAGCATCTTCCTGCTGCTGGAGCTTGCCGACAGCCGCACCGGCTGGCGCGACTATTGGCTCGACTGGCTGTTCGCGGCCCTAGCCGTGCTCGCCCATAGCGCCGCCGGCTGGTATGTCGCGCGGCTGATGGGCAGCCAGGCCGCCTTTGCAGTGATGCTGCCCCAATATGCCTTGTCCGTCTTCGCCTATCCGCTGGTCGCGCGGCTGGTGCTCGGGCTCGACCGTTGGCGACTGGCGCGATGAGGCGGCGGCCGCAGCCGCTCATGACGGAAAACAGCCAAGTCTACACGTTCACCCGGCGCGCGCTGGTGCTGGGCGGCGCACAGGGCGTGCTGGCCGTGGGTCTAGCCGCGCGGATGGGCTGGATCGCCGTTCACGAGAATGAGCGCTGGAAGCTGCAGGCCGAGTCCAACCGGGTGCAGATGCGGCTCATTCCGCCGCGGCGGGGCTGGATTGTCGATCGCGCGGGCCACCCCATCGCCATCAACCGCTCCGACTTTCGGGTCGACCTTATCCCGGATCGCCTCAAGGATCCGGATCGGGTCATAGCCGAGCTTACCCGCTTGCTGGAATTGCCTCAAGACGAGGTGGATCGGGTGAAGGAGGAGCTTGAACGGGCTGCCGGCTATCAGCCGGTGCCGGTCGCCGAGAACCTGCCGTTCGAAAAATATGCCGCCGTTACCGTACGCCTGCCCGAGCTGCCCGGCGTTGCACCCTTGCGCTCCTTTTCGCGCTTCTATCCGGATGGGGCGGCGGTTGCGCATCTGGTCGGCTATGTCGGCACGCCCAATCGGGAGGAATATCTTGCGGAAGACAAGCTCCCGCTTCTGATCACCCCGGGCTTCAAGATCGGCAAGGAAGGACTCGAAAAGACGATGGAGCCCCGGCTGCGCGGCAAGCCGGGCGCACAGCGGGTGGAGGTCACCGCCGGGGGACGGCTGGTGCGGGAGCTTTCAACCTTGCCCGACGAAAGCGGCAAGCCCCTCCCCCTCACCGTCGACGCGGGCCTCCAGACTTATGCCGCGCGGCGGCTTGGTGAGGAATCCGGTTCGGTCGTGGTGCTCGACTGCTTGACGGGCGATCTCCTCGCGCTGGCCTCGATGCCCGCTTATGATCCCAACGATTTTACCGACGGCATCAGTCAGAATGAATGGAAGATGCTCTCGGAGGATGAAAGAAAGCCGCTGCTCAACAAGGCGCTGAACGGCCTCTACCCACCCGGTTCGACCTTCAAGCCGATGGTCGCCATGGCCCTGCTCCAGGCCGGGGTCGACCCCAAGGCGCGGGTAAGCTGCCCGGGCGGCTACCAGCTTGGGAACCGTTTCTTCCGCTGCCTTGGCCGTCACGGGCCGATGAACATGCACACGGCCATCGCCAAGAGCTGCAACACCTATTTCTACGCCATGGGCCGGCGCGCCGGCATAGACGCGATCTCGGACATGGGCCGGCGTCTCGGCATTGGTCAGAAATTCGATCTGCCGGTGGTTTCGCAGAATTATGGAACGATGCCGAGCGCGGAATGGAAGCGCGCGCGCTACGAGAAGAGCCGGAAGCTGGTTGAGCGGCCGGACTGGACCGATTCCGATACGCTCAACACCGCGATCGGCCAGGGCTTCGTGATCGTGAACCCGCTGCAGCTGGCGGTCATGTCGGCGCGCATCGCGTCCGGCCTCGATGTCCAACCCCGCATCCTGCGGCGCAACCAGGTCGCGCCCGTGCCATTGCCTTTTCCAAAAGAGCATTTCGACGCGGTGCGCGGCGGCATGTGGGAAGTGGTGAACGGCGCTGGGACGGCCGGGCGCAGCCGCCTTGAGGTTCCGGGGGTTCAGATGGGCGGCAAGACCGGCACGGCCCAGGTGCGTCGCATCACCGGCTCTCAGCGCGGCCAATCGGGTGCCTGGAAGTATCGCGATCACGGCCTGTTCGTCTGCTTCGCGCCGACCGACAATCCCCGCTACGCCTGCTCGGTCGTGATCGAGCACGGCTTGGGCGGCAGCCGCGCCGCGGCGCCCGTGGCTAAGGACGTACTGACCTACCTTTTCGACAAGGAGCGAGCGATGGCCTCGCTGCTTGCTTTTGAAGAGCAATGGGGCGGCACCATCTCCGAACGGATGGACGCGCGTGCCCGCCGCTGGATCGCCGCGCGCAGCGCCTCCGGGGGCGCGGCCGCCAAGGGCGCGCCCTGATGCGGCCGGCCTTCGTTCCCGCCGCCATTGCCGACCTGCCTTGGAGCCTTTTGTGGGTGGTGGTGGCGCTTGGCGGCGCGGGTGTGCTTGGCCTTTATTCCGCTGCCGGAGGCTCCATGCTGCCCTGGGCGCTGGCCCATGCGGTGCGCTTTAGCGCGTTTCTCGGGCTTGCCATTTTCCTGTCGCGTTTTCGGATCCAGACCTTTCACGACACCGCCTTTCTTGCTTATGGCGGCGGCATCGTTCTCCTGATCTTGACGCTGATGCTCGGCGTGATCGGCGGCGGCGCGCGCAGCTGGCTCGATCTCGGCTTCGTGCGGCTCCAGCCTTCCGAGTTGATGAAGCCGATCATTGTTCTGGTTCTGGCGCGTTTTTATGCGCACATCCCGCCGCGCGAGATGCGGCGGTTCGCAGCAATCTGGCCGGTGGGCGCCATTCTCGCGCTGCCTATCCTGCTTATCCTGTTCCAGCCGGATCTGGGCACCACGATGCTGATCGTGCTCAACACAATCGCGCTGATGTTCCTGGCCGGCCTGCCGTTGCGCCTGTTCATAGGCGGCGGCCTGCTGGTCGGCGCGGCGCTGCCGATGGTCTATAATTTCCTGCTCCTGCCCCACCAGCAGCAGCGAGTCCTGATCTTCCTCAATCCGGAAGCCGATCCGTTGGGCTCGGGCTATCACCTCACCCAATCCAAAATCGCGATCGGGTCGGGCGGCATCTTCGGCAAGGGCTTCCTGAACGGCACCCAAAGCCACCTTCATTACCTTCCCGAGCAGCATACCGACTTCATCTTTTCCGCAATTGCCGAGGAATGGGGGCTGATCGGCGGCGTCGTGCTGATCGCATTGTTCTTTTTGATGCTGAAATGGGGAATGGGCGTCGCGCTCGACGCCAAGGGCAAGTTCGAGCGACTGCTCGGTGCCGGCCTGACCTTGACCATATTCTTCTACATCTCGATCAACCTCATGATGGTGATGGGCCTCGCGCCCGTGGTCGGCATTCCGCTGCCGCTGGTCAGCTATGGCGGCTCGGCGATGCTGACGGTGATGATTTGCCTCGGCATGCTGATGGCCATCGACCGCCAGAACCGGGCTGAACGCAGCCGCCGCTGAATGCGCCGGCAAGCGCTTGCAATCGGCGCGGCTCACCTCTAGATGGCCCGTCTGCCCAGACAGGCATGGACGCATAGCTCAGTTGGTAGAGCAGCTGACTCTTAATCAGCGGGTCCTAGGTTCGAGCCCTAGTGCGTCCACCACCTTTCAGAACACTTGGCAGCCCCCTCTCCTCCTGCTGAAAATCACGGTAGCAGTCTGGCTAGCAAGCAATAGGGGACGAGCTGAGCGGATCGTGCCGGGCGCGCCAGTTTGGCGCCTTTCACGTCGATCTCGCCGGCATTTGAAAAACTTCCATGCGCGTCGAATCTCAGGCAGTTGAGGCTGGTCACCGGGCCTCCGTCAGCCGAGACGACGACCCGGCTCCTTGCCGGCCGATCCCCTGACCCAGGTGAATATCTCGATCGGCCCGCTCACGTCCACCAGATCGACTCCATCACTTACGGGAATGGCAACACGCATGTAACACCCCTTCGGCTTGTTTTCCGCGCGCCGGCGAGCAGGCGCCGCATAAGGGCGGCTTTCAACGCGACACCGCCGGGAAACCCGCCGATCAATCTTCCGGGTCGTCGAGGAACGGCGCTCGGGCGCGGATAGCGTGTCCACAACCCGCGATTTCATCCTGCCCCCACGGCAGGCCGGAAGGGGCGGCAGGATCTTCATCGCCGCGCAGTACCATGGCCATCTGGCGGGGTCCCTCGGCGGTACAGATCGAAACGAACATTTCATGAGGATGCAGAGCCGCTAGTGCGGGCGCATTCAGCGACAGCGTAGCCAACAGCGCGATTGCCGGTTCGACCTGAGGTATGCGGGTGGGTGACCGCCGCGTCACGACCCGTGGCGGATGGTGATGAAGCGGAGCGCGAACGATGCCTCGTCCCGCGCCAGTTCGATGAGCGGCAGCGCGAAGCGCATAAATGAAGGCTGTTATCCTGTCTGGACGCACTGAAGTTGCCAATCGGCCAACGGCCAGAAGCCTCGCACGTGCGCAGCGGCGAGGGGGGCTTGCACTCGAACGCTGCTGCGGCACCCCAGCCAACCAGACCCTCGTTCCCGCATCGATCTGCGAGCGAAGGTGATTATTGTCGCGCCCTCGCAGCCTCCAGCTCCGGCTTCCAACTCTACGGTCCCGCGCTACGCGGCGGGCCGCGACGCGACGCAGGTCAGCGGGAAAGCCGGCGCAGCGCCCATTGCTTTGATCGTGGCCTGAACATCGTGATCGCCGGGACGATCGAGCAGGGTCCGCATTCCGTGGCAACCGTTCCAGATCCGCGTCCAGAGCCGCTGGACGCTATCAGGATCCGGCTCGGAGGTATGATCGAGGTAGCTGGCGATGGAGCGGCGCGAGGCCATCGAGTGGCCGGAGGCAAAATTGTCGATGCTTTCGTGCAGGTCGAGCAGCAGCCCGTCGAACCCTGCGGCACGCAAATCGGCAGCGCCGCGCGGAAACTGCCAGCCGACCCCGCTGGTCTCGATCGCCAAGTTGAGGCCGAGGATTTCCGGCATGAAGGTGAGCGGGTTGAGCGCCAGCGCAAGATTGCCGCACAGGCCGAAGAAGGTCGCGTCGGCCTCGGCCGAATCGTAAAAGGCCCTCTCGCTGGTCGGAGGATGGTTGGCGCCCATCGAGGAAAGTAGCCGGCGCGCGATACGATTGTGGTTGTGGGCCGGATCGCCACCGCCATTCTCCTCCCGGTAGATGTCGAACATCAGGAGGTTGAACTCCTGGTGCATGCGGGCGGCCTGCGCGCTGCCTTGCAGCCAGCTGCCGTCCGTGCACATCAGCGGATAATTGGCGCGGAATGCGCGCACCAGCGCCTGCGGGCCGGCGGGCGGGGCATGATCGGCCCGTGCGGTGGCAAGCTGGCGCAGGCGAAACCCTTCCACAAGATCGTCGAGCGCGTCGAAGCTATAGACGGGACAATCCGGCGCCGCCATGGTGCCGAGCCGCGCGAACAGCCGCGCGTAAGCGGTGGCAACCTTTCGAGCGTGCGCGCGGGCGAGCGGATGGAGATCGGCGTTGAGGAAATAGTAGCTCAGCTCCGCCAGGTCGCTGTCACCGAACCGCGCCGCCGCAGCCTGCTCGAAGGACTGGGGATGCTGAGGCGGGGTATAAGTGCCGGCGAGCGGCAGCGGCGCGGCCGCCGAAGGTTCGGCGGACCTTCCGTCCGCTGTGGCGCGGATCCAGTTCTCGATGGTCGTGATCTCGTCGGCCGTGAACACGCCGAACATGCGGCCTCGGATCCGAGTAGCGCTGGTGAGGAGGCGACTCCACTCCGGGCGGGCGGGACAGACAAAGTCCGAAGCGGCGAGCGCGGAGAGCAGATCGCGCCAGCCCTCGAGGCCGCGCTCGAAATAGCTGTCCAAGCTCGTGCCGCCGATCTCGACGCGGCCGTGATAGCCGGTCGCGAAGCGCGCCTTCGCCTCGATCAACGCCAGCATCCTGTCCTCTGGCCCGGAGCGGGCACGCAGCACTTCGAACGCATCGCGCCAGCTGCGATACGCCTGATGCGCCGTGATGAAGCCACGGAGGACACGCTGCATCGCCTGGTCGACGGGGCGCGTCGCTGCGGCTTCGCCGACGATGTCGCGCGACTGGCGGACCAGCCGGCCGGTGACGGCTGCCGATCCGTCCGCTGGACGCACAAGCGGCGGACATGAGCCAACGCAGGCCTGCCAGAGTTCGAAGCCCGCAATCTCCGGAAGGAAGCTTGCCGGGAATTGGCCGAGGCACAGGCCTGCCAGTGCATATTCGAACGCGCGCGGCGCAATCTCGCAATCGCGCGTGAATACCTCGTGCCAAGCTTCCACGTCGCGCCCGAGTGCATCCCGCACCAGCGCCCGCGCCGGCGTGCCGAACAGGGCCCGCGATGCCTCGCCGGATGCGCGAAGCCGGAATTGCTCCTGGCACAGAAGCCCGACGGTTCGTTCGGCTGTCGCCAGGCCGGTCGCGCGCTCGAGCCAGCAGCCGTCGACGAATGCCGTCGGCGCGAAGTGAACCAGGAGGAGGCGGCGGTCCTCGGCAGTCCGCAACGCCGGATAACGGGCCGCGTCGAGGTCGGTGCGCGCCCATGCCTCGAGCCGGAGGATCCACTCGGGCAGATCGTGGCTGTCCCCAGCGGGGGACAGTAGCGCTTCAGGAAGCGGCGCCGCCTCCAGCTGAGCGACGGCGAAGCGATAGGCGGAATGAAGATAGTGGGGATGCGTTTCCGCCAGCAGGATGGCACGATAGAGTTCGCCCGGGCCGGGCGCCGCGTCGAGCAGTTCGACCGCATCCCCGAAGTCCGGCATTGGAGACAGGGCCATTGTCGTCAACGAAATCCGGCTCCCCCTGGAGGGCCGGCGCGGTGCCGCGGCCGGCCTCCTTTTTTTCCGAATGGACCGGAGACGGCGCAGGATCGATGCTGCGCCGTCTCCAGTCGCTTGTCAGAAGCTGATCTTCAGGATGTTGCCCGACCAGCCGCCGTTGGTGGCGTAGAAGCGGACGCCGCCCTCTTCATATTCCGGAGCGATGACATCGCCCGGACGGCTCACTTCCTTGACGTCACCGCCGAACGAATCGAGCAGAGCGGGCGTCCAAACGCGCAGACCTTCTTCCTTCTTCTGGGCTTCACCCATTGTGCTTCTCCTTGCTTAAGTGACGACGGTGACGGGCCGAGGCCGCGCTTCCGCCGTATTGACCGGCGACGGGCCCGAATGGCACGATGCAGGATCAATTCCGTCGGTCATGTGGAAGGGGTGCGGCGCGCCCGCGCCGATGCCCCGCTCCCGCAGGCGATGCTCGATATGGTCGTGGATCCGGTAGAGGCTGGGGCAGTAATAGTCCCGCTTGCCGATATCCTCGTGGAATTTGAACGAGCGCGAGACACAGCCGCCATGGCAGACATGCTGCCATTTACAGGTGGAGCATTCCGGGTCCACCGGCCGCGCCAGGAACATCTTAGCAACCTGCGCGGACATGATTTCGTCGAGATCGTCCTCGCAGATGTTGCCGTATTTGACCGCATCGGTCCCCGACAATGTCGAGCAGGGGAAGATATCCCCCACCGGATCGGTAGAGATGTTGTCGGTCGAGCAATTGGCCATGCCGAAGCAATGAGCGCCGTGACCGTGGATCACGGCCCGGGTTTTGAACAGGAAGTCCTGGCAGAAGACGTAGTCGTCCCTGTCTAGCGCGAGCCAGGCATCATACATCTTCACCCAGGCTTCGCCATATTCGACTGGATTGAGGCCGAGCAGGTCGTAGTGGCTGCGTGCGCCGCCCGACTTGGTGACGGGAATCACCTCGAAGGCGAGCCGGTTCTTGACGAAGAAGTCGAGGATCTCCTCGACGTGATTGATCGTCGCCTTGCTGAGCACCACGCAGACGCCGACGGGCAGGCCGGCCTCTTTCACCATGTTGAGCTTGGCGAAGACGCGGTCGAAGCTGCCCTTGCCCTGGTGCGTTTTTCGGTATTCGTCGTGGAACTTCATAGGTCCATCGATCGAAATGCTGATCTCGAAGCTATGCTCGCGAAAGAAATCCAGCCAGTCGGCGTTGATCAGCACGCCGTTGGTTTGGATATGGTTCGAACAGTGCAGGCCGTCAGCAAGCTCGCGCTGCATCGCCATCGCCTTGCGGTACCAGGCAAGGCCCGGGACCATCGGCTCCCCGCCGTGCCAGATGAACTCAACCGTCTCGAACTTGCGCTTACGGGCGTAAGCGAAGGTCTGCTCGATCGTCCGCAGCAGAGTGCCGTCCCGCATGATTGGGTCGCGCGCATCGTCATTATAGCAATAGGTGCAGGCGAGGTTGCAGATGTGCGTAGGCTTGATCACGTTGCAGAAGGTTCTCGGCATTTTTCTTCCTCAGTTCGATGCGCCTCGGTTGGAGGCGCGCGGATATTGGCGAAGAGACCTTGTCACGCTGCTTTGCCTAGAAGCGCATTGGGTCGGGTGGCGGTAAGGCCGATGAACTCGGCGAGGGGGTGGGCTGCGAGGGCGGCAAGCTCGCCGCCCGCCGGTGCGCCGGCAAGTTGGGCGGCAAGCACGCGGGCGAGCGTCGCGGCGAAATCGGCCCGGGACGCCTCGGCGGAGACGGTCGCCCAGGCAGGGTCTTCGAAAATCACCCGAAGGCCGTGGCCGACGCGCGCGGCAGCGTCCGGCGCCCCGCCGAAGAAGCCACGAAGCACCGGACCCCAGGCGACAGGATCGGGCACGTTCATGAACAAGGCGAGCAGCAGCCGCGCCGTCTCGTCGGCGACCGAGGCCCGCAGGTTGACGAGACGGGCGAGGATCTTCTCGCGCCGCACCGCATCGAGCACCCGGGCGAAATCCGGATCGGCGGAGAGCGCTCCTTCAAGCGACCGCAGCGCCTCGACCGGCAGCCGCGCAATGTCCGCATCGAGGCCGCGCAAGGCCCAGTAAGCGGCCGCCGGTCCGCGCTCCAGAGCCCATTGCGCAAGCTGGTCGGCGAACGGTCGGCCGGTGCGCGCCATCAGCCGCAGCGCCTGCACCTGGCGGATGGTGAACAGGTCGATCCGCGAGCGGTCCACCGCGATGCTGCGACCCCGGAACTCGAAGGTCGGCGCCTTTGGTTGCGAGCGCGCAGTCGCCACCAGCAGGGTGACCGACGGAAAGCCAAGATGGTAGACGGCATGGATCGTCTCGAAGCCGCCCCGGATCGGCCGCACGTCCCCGGGCTCGAGCAGCTCGGCACCGGCCAGCGATAGCGAGCCGAGCGCGAAGCCCTGATCGTCGCTCCAGACGGAGTCGAAGGTGAAGCAGCTGTGGATGCTCCGGCCGGAAAGGACGCGGAAGGCGCCGTCGAAGCCGTGGTTGTGAACGCTGGTGGTAGCGGTGAGCCAGTAGAGGAGCTGAACTTCTACCTCCGCATCGGCGTGCAATATCAGCTGCAGGTCCGAAAAGTCGCTCGCAACCTGCGAATTAGCCAGTGAGGCCGGCGCGGCGAGCAAGGCAGGAAGCAGCGCGGACGGGTCTATCGCCTCGGCAAGGCCGGTCTCGGCCAAAGCCTCGACCGCACGGCTTTCAAAGTTCTTAGACTTGCCGCCCGTCTTCACTACCTTTGCAGCAGTTTCGCGCGCCGCTTCCTCGATAACCGCTAGTGAGGTCACCGATAGTCCCCTCAGTCAGTAGGTCGCTCCGAGCAACCGCCTCTACTTCCGCTGTATAGCAGCGGCACAGTCGAGTCGCAAATATTATCATTATGCTTTGAACAGATTGATATCTGCGGAAATCAGAGTCGGCGACTGTCGCTACGCGCTCGGAACAATCATCCTGGCCTGCCTGGCCGCGGCGGCGCGGTCATCTCTCTATCTATACCTCGAAGACCAAAATAGACCCTAGTCCACTTCCGGAGCCAAAGCTGTCGCACCAGCGTAAAAAAGTTTAAGGGCTTCGCGTTGACTCCCCCTCACCTCCTGCGGCTGCTTGCGCAGCGGATTTTTCGCCGTTAGAATTATCGGAACAAGCGATTAGGGGCGTCAAAAATCGTGCTGCTCTGGCCGACTCTGAAGCGCAATCCGACGATCGGCCTCGGTTACGCAGCAACTTTGGTCTGCGCCTTCACGGCCTTGCTCCTGGCGCTGAAATTCACCAGTCATTTCCAGAATTATGATGCCTGGATTCCGGCCTCAGACCGGGTCTTCCGGGTGAAGACCGTGCTTACCCCGCCCGGAAGCGAGGCGATTCGGACGGCCTCCACCCCGCGTGTATTCGGCGCCTGGATCAGAAGCATGGGCGACCGCAACGTCGAAGCGGTCACCGGCTTCCACCGCCGGCCGGTTCACGCGACCATCGATGGCCGCATGGTAGAGGAGACGCTCACCAGCATCGACCCGGAATTTGGAAGCGTCTTCCCGATCGTGCCGGAGGCGGCGCGGCTCGGGCCGGACCGGGTGCTGCTCTCACGCGCGGCGGCGGAACGGGCGTTCGGATCGGCAGACGGCGCGGTCGGCCGGATCTATGAGCTGCCCAATATCGGCCCATCCTCCTACACCGTTGCGGCGGTGTTCGACTTGCCCGCGGCAACCCACCTCGACCTCGACGTCGTCGTTGCGCGCGACCGCTCGACCTTGCAGGAATCGCGCGAACGCGATTCCTGGACATCGCTTGACGATTATTCCTATGTGCGGGTCCGTCCCGGCGTATCGGCGGCCGACTTCCAGCGCCGGCTCAACGAATCGATCGACGCCTATCTGGGGCCGCAGGTGACCGCCGGCGGCACCTTCCGCCCGCGCGACATCTGGAAGTTCGAGGTCCAGCCCGTCGCGGAAATCCCCTTCTCCGGCGAGGAAGCGGGTCAGCTCAAGCCCGGCGTCGGCGAGACCAGCCTCGCCATCATCACCCTCCTCGCCTCCTTCCTAGCACTCGTTATCCTGACCAGTTTCGCCAATTATGCGCTGCTCCTCCAGAGCCTGCAGACTCGCGGCACCGCCCTGCGCCGGATATTCGGTGAAAGCGCCGGCCATCTGGCCCTGATGACGCTGCGCGATTATGGGCTGGTCGGCCTCATCGCACTGGCCGCCGGGCTGCTGCTCGCCCTGCTGCTGGGCAACGCGCTCGAAGGGCTCTGGGGGCTTGAGCCGATCTGGTCGGCCGGCGGCGCGGCGAGCTGGGCAGGTCCGATCGGCCTCGCCCTCCTCCTCGTCCTCGTCTGCGCTGCGGCCACCCTGGTGCTCAGCCCCTCGCAGCGGATCGAACGCCTGTTCGAAGGCGCTTATTCGATGTCGCGCCGCGGCCTCGCCTTGCGGACGGCGCTGTTCGGAGTCCAGCTCGCCGGATCGGCGCTGATCATCTGCGCGACCGTCGCGGTGGGCCTTACCTTGCGCGAGCAGGCCGGCCGCTCCGCCGGAATCGCCGTCGAGGACCTACGCATCATCCGCGACGGCGCCGCCGCAGCCCATTTCCAGGCCAGCCAGGATTCGTTGCGCGAGCAGGCGGTGCGCCAGAACGGCGTTCGTGTAGCCAGCTTCGCCAACGCTTTGCCGGGCCAGCCCTTTCCGCAATATCAGGGCCTCGCCCGACCGGACCGTCCCGACATCGGCGCGGCCACCATCGCCTATGTCGCAGCCACGCCGGAATTCCTCGACACGATTGGCGGGCGACCGCTTGCCGGTCGCTTCTTCGCGCGCGAGCGGGCGCTCGATCGCTTCGCCGCCGTCGCCCAGGACGGCAGCGCCGAACCGGTGATGCTGGGTGCCTCGGCCGGCCGCGCCGCCGTTGTCCTTTCGGAAGGCGCGGCGCGCCAGATGGGCTATGCCGGGCCCGCCGCCGCGGTCGGCGGCCGCGTCGCGCTCGCCGACCAGGGACGCGAACTCGAGGTGATCGGCGTGGTGCCGGACTGGCATTACGAAGGGGTGCTGCGGGCGCCCCAATCTTTCCTGATCGTATGGAGCGAGCCCGAGATGCAGCACATGCTGATCGCTGCCGATCCCGCGACGGTATCCGACGAAGGCCTGAAGGCGGCGCTCAACGAGGTGGTCGACGGAATTTCGGGCAAGTTCGAGCTGCTGGCGCCGATCTGGGAGGAGCAGTTCTCGGATCTGCGCCGGCTGGTCAATGTCGGTCTGCTGATCTCGCTCATCGTCTTCGCGACCCTGTTGCTCAGCCTGTTCGCCTTCGCCGTCTTCCTGGCGCAAAGCAACGGCAAGCTGATCATGCTCTCGCGCCTGTTCGGCGCCAACGAGCTGCGCCAGGTGATGGAGCCGCTGCGCGGCGCGATCCTTATAAGCGTCGGCGCAATCAGCGCTGCGGTCGCGCTGCTGCTGCTCTTCGCCGGTCCGGTGGCGGAGGCAACGCGGGCGGACGGCACCGGCGGCGTCAGCGCCGCCGCGCTCGGCGCGGGCGCCGCCCTCCTCCTGTTCACGCTCGCCGTCATGCTGGTCGCGGGCCTGCGGGTGGCGAGGCGGCAGCAGGCGATCGACGTCCTGGGAGCATCATGATCCACGAGCCGCTGAAAGCCGCCGCGCGGGGTGACGCGGCCAGCCCGGCCGCGCCGATGGACGAGGCCATCCCCGTCGAGGAGAAGAGACGGGAGCGGCGCCGCCGCCTCCTCATCGCTACCGCCGTGGCGGCCGCGCTGGCTTCTGTTCTGGCCTTCCTGCTGCTTCGCACCGAGACCGCCTATTCGCGCGCGTCCATGAGCATCGCCGCGGCCGAACGAGGCGTTTTCCGGGAGACGACCAGCGTGCTTGCCGGAGTCGAGCCGGCGGTCAAGGTGGTGCTCGCCTCCGACATCGGCGGCCAGGTCGAGCGGATCTTCGTGCGCGCCGGCACCCGCGTCGCCGCCGGATCGCCCATCTACCACCTTTCCAACCCGCAGCTCGAGCTCGACGTCCTCCAGCGCCAGACGGAGGTGACCCAACAGGTCTCCAACCTCTACACGATCGAGCAGACCTACCAGCAGCGCGAGCTGGAGCTCGAGCGACTGCTGGCGCAGGCCAGTTCCGACCGCGACGCCGCCGTCAAAGACCAGCGCCGGATCGCTGCCCTCCACGGACGCGGGTTCATCTCGGAGGCGCGGATGGAGCAGGCGGACCGAGACGTGCGCCGCACCGACTCGGAGCACCGCTCGGTTCAGGCCAATCACGCCCGCTTCCTGCGCGTGCGTTCGGCCCAGACTCGCGAACTCGGCGACGCGGTCCGCGGCCTGCGCCAAAGTCTCGTCGTCGCCCAGCAATCGAAGGACCGGCTGCTGATCGGGTCGCCAATCGCCGGCATCCTGACCGAGGTCGGCGTGGAGGTCGGCCAGTTCGCGTCGCCCGGGCAATCGATCGGGACCGTCGCAGACGACCGGGCGCTCAAGCTCGTCGCCCAGGTCGACCAGTTCTTCCTCGGACGGGTGCGCGAAGGCCTGCCGGCGGAGGCGACGCTGAGCGGGGCGGTGGTTCCGCTCACCGTAACCAAGGTGCTGCCCAATGTAAGCGCGGGCAAGTTCCAGGTCGAGCTCTCCGCGCCCGCCGTCCAGGGCCGGATCCGCCTCGGCCAGAACGTGCCCGTGCGTATCCTCCTGTCGCGGCCGGAGCGATCGGTGACGATCCCGCTCGGTCCTTATCTCCAGGAAACCAGCGGCCGGTGGGTGTTCGTCCTCGCCGCCGACGGCGCGACGGCCGAGCGGCGGCCGGTGCGGCTCGGCGCCCGCAACGACAACCAGATCGTGGTCGAGGACGGCCTCGCCCCCGGCGAGCGCGTCATCGTGTCCAGCTACAGGGATTTCGAACAACATGACCGACTCCGCCTCCGCTAAACCGCTGATCAGCCTGCGCAATGCAAGCAAGACCTACCGGACGAGCGACGTGCGCACGACCGCACTGCGGGACGTCTCGCTGGACGTCGAGGAAGGGGATTTCGTCGCCATCGTCGGCCCGTCGGGTTCAGGCAAGTCCACCCTTCTCAACGTCGTTGGCCTGCTCACCGGTCTTGACGGCGGCAGCTACGGCTTCGCCGGGACGCCGGTGTCCGATCTTCCCGAGCGAGACCGATCGAAGCTGCGCGCGCAGCAGATCGGCTTCATCTTCCAGAGCTTCCAGCTGGTCGACGTCCTCACCGTCGAGCGCAATGTCGCCTTGTCGATGAAATATATGGTGAAGGACCGAGGGGAGATCCGCGCTCGGGTGCGCGAGACTCTCGACCAGCTCGGCGTCGGCCACCGCGCCGGCCATTATCCCAGCCAGCTTTCAGGCGGCCAGCAACAGCGCGTCGCGATCGCGCGGGCCATCGCCAACCGGCCGCGGCTGCTCCTCGCCGATGAGCCGACCGGCAATCTCGACACCAGCACCGGCGAGGAGGTGATGAGGGTGCTGCGCGATCTCAACGAGCAGGGCACCACCATCGCCGTCGTTACCCACTCGCCCGACATCGCCGCGCAGGCGCGGCGTCGGATCACCATCCAGGACGGCGTGGTGCTCCATGCCGTCTGAGCGCACAGCGGCCTTGGCGGTCACCCTGCTCGGCCACGCCTCGCTGATCGTGGAGACTCCCGATGCGGTGATCTACTGCGATCCGGTCCTCCACGATCCGCACCAGGAAGGATTGTTCGAAATCCACCCGCCGCGCAGCATCAATGCGGCCGCGCTGCCGACCGCGACCCACATCTTCGTGTCGCACCAGCATTTCGACCATTTCGACCTGCGCTCGCTCGCCGCCTTCCCGCGGGCGACGCCGGTGATCGTGCCGAACGACGATCTCGTCGCCACCGGAGTGCGTGCGCTCGGCTTCGAAACGGTGGAGCGGATCGAGGACTGGAGCCGGATTGAGATCGGAGGCACCCGCCTGTGCTTCACCCGCTCGGAATATCGGGTGCCGGAGCACGGCTTGATCGTCGAGAGCGGCGGCGTACGGCTCTGGAACCAGGTCGATACCGTAGTGTCGCCCGAGACCGTGACCAGGGTACGCGAGGAGATCGGGCAGATCGACCTGCTGATCGCGCCGTGGCAGCCGCTGCTCGATACGGTGGTCCAGTATAATCTCGATTATCGCTTCCCGCTGCGCCGCTATGTCGACAATCTGGTGCGCGCCGCCCGGGTCGGCGCGCAGGTCACGGTGCCCGGCGCCTGCGGCTTTCGCTTCGCCGCGGCTTGGGACTGGCAGAACCATCTCTGCTTCCCGGTCACCCGCGAGCGGTGCGTGCGCGACCTTGAGCGGCTGCGCACCGCACCGGAGCAGCGGGTTCTGACCCTGGATCCGGGGGACCGGCTGGTCTTGGGCCCAGCGGGGCCGGAGCTCGGGGCAAGCGGAGCCGTCACCCGCACCCAGCCTGGCGCGACGGACTTGCTCGAATTCGACCCGACGCTCGGCCGCTTCCTCGGCACTGCCGTCTTCGGCGGCGACGCGGAGGCGGACGCGGGAACGCTCCTGTCGGTGTTCGAGGAGCGACTTGAGGAGGCCTTCGCCGCCGATCCCGGCCTCGCCGGCCACTTCGCCGAATGGGAGGTCGTCCAGCAGATTGCACTGGTCGGGCGGGAAGGGCGGATGATAGTTCATTGCGACTTGCGAGGCGCGGCGCCGGTCTTCGGGCGCGGCGGGCACCCCCTCGCCAACATGCACACTCTGGTGTCCGTCGACGGCCTGTCCGATCTCGCCGCCGGACGCTGGAGCTGGGACCGCCTCACCGCGTCCGGCGCCTATCGTCACCACCGGTCGCTGTTCCGGTTGACACCGGGCGGAGTCGAAACGCCCGGCGCAGACCTCGCCGATCCGCTGTGGATCGCCTTCCCCTATGCCGAGAGCCTCGCCGCGAAGATGGACGGCGAGATTCTTCGTTATCGCGCGGCGGAGCCGACCGTCGGGCTTCGCGAAAGGGAGTAAGCATGAACATCGCCGCCACCGCCACCGCTGCCCAATTCAGCCGCCACCGCCTCTACAGCCCAGATGAGGCCGCTGAGATCCGGCAGCGGCTGCACGAACTGCGCCACGAATGGACGCCGCGCTCGACCAGCCATAATCCACCGCTCTTCTACACGCTCGGCCGCTCCGCCGCGCTCGACGCATCGGAGGAGCAGGACGCCCAGGCAGAATATTACGGCAAGCTCCCCGCCAGCAACGCGGTTCTGCGCGAGCATTTCGGCGATGTGCTGAGCCGCGTCCAGAATTGCCTCGAGGGGATCGTCGGAGAGCCAGTCTGGCTGTACGACCGCCTCGCGCATCCCGGCTTCCTGCTGCTGTTCGGCGAGGCGCTGGGCAAGAAGCTCAGCCCGCCGCACTTCGACATGCAGTACCGCACCCTGCGCTGGCACCGTCCCTGCGACGATTGGAACGCGATCTCCTTCACCCTTCCGGTCGCGATCCCGCGCGGCGGCGCCGCGCTCCATACCTGGGACATTGGCGGCAAGGAATATTGGGATGCGTCGCAGGCGACCGGTATCGCGCTCGACGATTATATCGGCGGCCGCGAGCCGCAGGTCCAGCATTACGAGGTCGGCGAGGTGCTCGTCCACCACGGCGTCTACCTGCACCGAATCGCACCGATCCCCGAGACCCTTCCGAGCGACGAACGGCTGACGCTGCAGGGCTTTGCAGCCCGCATCGACGGCAATTGGTTCATGCATTTTTAACGCGGCGATGAGGCCGGCCGCCGACCTCGAAGACCTCGACGACGCCGCCGCTGCGGAAAGTGTAGGCGACAGCGGCCGCATGCGCGACTTCTACCGGCAGATACTGAAGCTGCCGCGCTTTCGTGCCGTCGCTCTGCTGATCCTCGTCGAGGCGGCGCTGTCGGCCGCGGAACTGCTGCTGATGCTGCGCCTCGGCGTGCTGCTGATACACGGCGACGCCTTCCTCCCGATCGGCCTGCTGCTGGTGCTCGTGGCGCTGGCGCGCCTCGCCATCTCCGGCAGCATTTCCTATTGCCGCGAGATGTGGCGCGCCGATGTCGTCGGCTATGTGCTGAGCCGCGCCGCCGAAAACCTCGCCGGCAGGCCCGATATCTTCGCCGACCACGATCTGAGGCGCGAGCTTCCTCAGGCGGCGCTCACCACCGGGTATCTCGCGTCGGAGAATGTCTGCGGCTACATCGTCGAAACGGGCCGGCAGACGGTGCAATATGCCGCCGTCTTCGCCACCACCTTCTTCTTCGCGAACTGGCTGCTGGGCGCAGCGCAAGCCCTGTCGCTCGCCATCAGCCTGGTCATCGTGCGCTATACCACGGGCCGGCTCACCGCTTTGTCGGAGAGAGAGGAGCGCCGCCGTGTTGACCTCGGCACCTTGTTCACCAATCTGTGGGGCCATGTCGTGCCGGGCAACGACCGTTCGGTGCGGGTTTGGCGCAACAGCTACCGGCGCGCCTTCCACCTCTATCGCGGCCGCAACCGCGCCTCGGCTGGCTACAGCTTTCTCGTCCAAATGTCGCACATCGCCACCACCTACGCCCTGTTCGCAGGCGCGCTCCTGCTCGTCTTCGTTCGCGGCGTCCCGGCGGCCGAGCAGGCGGCTTTGGTGGTAGCGATCCCCAAGTTCATCCAGCTCCTCTATCTGCAGTCGACCCTGACCGCCTATCTCACCGCCTTCGGCGTGCTGCGCGGCCAGTTTGCCGTGCTGCGCACTGCAATCCAGTCGCCGGAGGCTCGTGACCTGCGGGCCCGGATCCACTTCGGCGACATTGAAATCGCGCCGTTGGGCCGCGGAGAGGAGGCGACGGACCTGCTGCTGTCGCGCCTCACCTGCAAGGAGCGGGAGCCGCGCCGGTTCCTCGTCACCGGGCGCAACGGCGCCGGCAAGACCTCTTTGCTCCTGCTGCTGAAGGAGCGGCTGCGCGACTCCGCCTTCTTCCTGCCCGCGACGGTCGAGGGCCTCGACCAACGCCTCGGGCCGCAGTCGACGGGGCAGGAGAAGATCGCGCTGCTGCGGCGGTTGCTTCACGAAAGGACGGAGAAGGTACTGCTGCTTGACGAATGGGATGCGCATCTCGACCAGGCCCATGTCAGTCTCGCCGACCGCTTGATCGACGAGGCGGTGGCGGCCGGCCTGGCAGTGATTGAAACACGGCACCGCAGGACGGGCCGATGAACCGCGGCCCCGATCGCCTGATGCGCCTCGGCGAGACGATCGGGGCCGCGGTGCGCGAGTCCTTCGCGCGCAGCCCCGGCCGGCGCGAGGATTTCACCGACTGCGCGGAGCAGGTTCTTAGCACCACTCCCGAGGTGGCGGAAATCCAGCCCCGCAAAGTCCTCGAGCTGCTGGCATCGCAGGGCAGCTCCGGGATCGCGCCGATGCAGTTCCAGTCGCGTTTTTCCGATCTGCAGCTGATGCTTCATGTCGAGGATGATTTCATCGTCCAGCTGCTGTTCTGGACCAACGCGACGACCAGCGTCCACGACCATTTCTTCGCCGGCGCCTTCCGCGTGGTGGAGGGGAGCAGCCTCCACTGCAACTATGCCTTCGAGCGGGAGGGCGGCACCCAGGGCTTCGGCTGGGGCCGGTTGGCGCTGCGCGAGGCGGAGTTGCTCGCCGCCGGCGATGTCCGCCGGGTCTGTTTTGGGCCGAGCACCATCCACTCGGTCTTTCACCTCGAGATCCCCTCCGTTTCGCTACTCGTCGCCTCCTCGCTGGTCCGGCCGGGCGAGCGCCAGCTGGAATATTCCGGTGGGCGGCTGGCGATCGACATGGCGAAGACCGACCATTTCCTCACCAAGCGGATCCAGGCCCTGAAGATCCTGGCGACCAGTGGGCCGCTCATGCCGCATCTCGAAGGCTTTTTGGGGGGCGCGGATGCGCAAATCCTTCATTCCGCGCTGGTGGCGCTGGACCCGGAGATCGCTCGCCTCGATCCAATCGCGCAGGCGCGGGTGGAGGAGGTCGTCCTTGGCCACCCGCAGGGCGGCGCGGTGCTCGGCGCGATTCGGGCGGAAAAGATCGTGTCCCGCCTGATGCAGATGCGCCGTCGCATCCAGGACCCACTCGCCCGCTTCCTCCTGGCGATGATCATCAACGTGCCAGAGCCGGAGCGATGGCCTGAACTGGTCGCCCGTCGCCTCGGTGCGGGCGCGCCGGCCGCCATCCGCCCGGCGCTCGCAACCCTTTTCGGCGATCAATTCTGGACCTTGGTTGGATCCGAGCGGGACGTCGAAACCTTCGCCGCGAGCCTCGGCGACTACCTTACCGGAGGCGGCACGCCGGAGCGGCTGCGGCACTCACCGCTGGCACCATATGTCTTTCCGCTGGCGCCGGCGCCGCTTGCGACCGAGCCGAAGGCGGTGGGGACGGCCTAGCGCGCGTTTCATGGCAGGGTAACCGAGATGCCGGATCAGGCACCATCGTCATAGCCTCACTGCGCATCTAGGGCGCGGTCGAGGGCGCGTTTCTCCCGTTTGGTCCGGGCCCGGTCTTCCTGCCACTCGCGGCCCATCTGCTGCGTATATTTGAGTGCCCCGGCCGCGCCGACGGTCTGGCCGGAAGTGCGCTCGGATTCCATGAAACCTTGCACCTGCGAGCTCCAGGAGCGTTCCGTCGGCGCGTCCATGCCCCGCAGCTCCTCGGGGATCCGGTAGGCGTCGGGCCGGCTGCGTCCGCAGACGACGATCTCGTCGGGACCGCGCGTCGCGGGGCATTCTCGCCGTGGCAGGACCCGGCTTGCCTCGGTTATCCGTTCGAGATCGGCGGTCTGCGCCGCCGCGGGGCAGGAAAAGATAGCGGCGACCACGATGCCGCACCTGAAGTACATCCACGCACCTCCTGTTCCTCCGCCGGTCCGATATGCTCATTACCCAATATAAACATCCCGGCTTCTTCCGCAGCGGAGCCAGCCAAGCTTACCGCAACTCGCCAACAAGCGCCAGAACTCCCTCCTTGAATAATCGCCCGACGCGCCGCAACGGTCCGTGCAAATCACCCAACTGCCGTCAAGACATCACCACCCGCAACGCGGTCCCGGAATTCCCTGGACTGGCTTCGGCAATGCCGGGACGGAAGAAGCACTGCCCCGGGGAGCCGAAAAGCGACAAACCTCCAACGCAAGCGCGGCGGAGCTTCAAGAGCCCAGCTGCGACGTGTGGCTGAGCGTCTGGGAGCGCGGTCGGCGGCCGCGGTGGCTTGTTAGCCTTAACAGACACGAGATTGAGTCAACCGTCTCGGTTACACAGGCTCAAAACGCAGAAATTCTAATCTGTCCCAAAGGCCGTGGCGCTATCGAATAGTCCGTAACGGATAAATCGTTGGGCTAAACCGGGCAATATGTTTGGATCGACTGCCCTAGACGAGAGTTGATTACTGTTCTAAGTTGTTCAATGCTGATGAAGGAGGGTGCTCATGAGACCGCTCGGCTACGCATTCGCGTTTACTCTTACCATCCTGACTGGAGGGGCGGTAAACGGGCAAACTTCAGGCGGATTTCTCCTGTTCCCCCTCAAGTGCTCCGACTCCGTCTGCACAATCAATTACACGACCCAAGGCGCCTATACCGCCAATGCGATGAACTCGATCCTCGACCACCGCATGCGGAAAAACACGACGAATTATTATCCGTACGGGACCCTCAGCGGCGCCGGCGGCGATAAGATAGTCGCGGCGTTCAACGGGGAGGTCGTAAGCGGCGCCGCAAAGAGCACCGATGAGACCTGCGTGGGCGGGACCATCTACCTTCGGCCGGATTACGATCGAAACCTCCGCATGACGAACGACAGAGGCTGCGGCGCGGGCTACGCCTCCTACGATGAGCATCCTGGTTACGACTACCGGGCGGTCGCCGGGACACCGGTCTATGCTGCGGCGGGCGGCAAGGTAATCGGCACCGTCTGCTATCTTGGAAACGCCGGTACGGGATCATGCGCTTCCTGGGGCGCACTCGCGATCAACCACGGCAATGGCTACTTCAGCCAGTACATGCACATGGATACGACCATTCCAGTCGTGGCGGGGCAGACAATTACCGCCGGCCAGCAAATCGGAACCGTAGGCGGACGTGCCGGCACACGCACCGTCGACCCTCACCTCCATTTCGAAGTCCGCAGCATCGAGCCGACCATCGGACCAGAACTCTACCCGGTTGTAGACCCTTATGGGTGGGTGGGGAGCGGCGCCGACCCACTGTACAGCGCAGCCTATGTTCCTCCAAGAAACCTTTGGAAGTGAAGGGCCGTCTGCGAACAGGCGCGTATCAAGCTTGCGTGGCGGAAGATCGGCTTCGTCACGCCGGGCGATATTGCCCGATGAAGGTTCGCCGCGGCTTGTTTATTCGCTCCGCAAAGCTTCGATCGGCGAAAGGCGGGACGCGCGGAGCGCTGGATAGCCTCCGAACATGATACCGATCAAGCCGGAGAAGAGGATCGCGCCAGCCGCGACGGCCGGACCAACCTCTGCGGGGAAGTCGACGAAAGCTGTGAATGCGGCGGCTGCGGCTACTGCCAGCAGGATGCCCATCGCGCCTCCGATCACGCACAAAATGGCAGCTTCGACGAGGAACTGGTTGCGAATGTCGCGGCGCTTCGCGCCGAGCGCCATTCGGAGGCCGATTTCGCGCGTTCGTTCGGTCACCGAGACCAACATGATGTTCATGATTCCAATACCGCCAACCAACAGCGAGATTGACGCAATCGCGACAAGCACGGCTTGAAAGATGGTCGTCACCGTGCTTGATTCCTCGATGAACTCGGCGGTGGTGCGGATGGTGAACGGCTGCACGTCGCGCCGCTCGACATTATATCGCTCGCGCAGCAGCCGGGTCATGTCGCGCTTGGCCGCCTCGAGGTCGGTGCCGTCCTCGAAGCCGACATAAAGGACATGGAGATCGTCGGGTCCCGGCAGGGTATTGCTGAAGCGGGCGCGTGCGGCGGTGAGCGGCACGATGATGGTGTCGTCATTGTCGTTGCCGAAGCTTGAACCCTTGGTCTCAAGGACGCCAATGACTGTGAACGGCACCCGGTTGATCCGAAATGCCTCGCCGATCGGCTCCAGCGTGCCGAAGAGTTTTTGGGCCACGGTCGGCCCCAGCACGGCGACGCGCGCGCCGGAGCGAACGTCGGCCTCGGTGATGAACCGGCCGCTCTCGGCGCCGACGCCCGCGACGGAGCCGAAATCGGACGTCGCTCCGATGGCGGTGGTGGACGCCCGCCGCCCGGTGGCCACCAACTGGACATTGGCCCGCAATTGCGGTGCGACCGCGCTAACTCCGGAGATGGAGCGCTCGATCGCCCGGGCATCGCGCAGCGTCAGGCGGCCGCGGTCGAAGGAAGAACGGCTGCCCTCCCCCTCCGGCTGCGGAAATACGATCGCCATATTGGATCCGAGCGCGTTGATCGACTCCATCACGGAGACCTGCGCTCCTGATCCCACCGCCACCGCCAGCGTCACCGCGAACACCCCGATCATCACCCCCAGCGTGGTGAGGATCGACCGCATCAGGTTCGTTCGCAGTGCGGTCAGCGCGATGCCGACATTGATCGCACTCGCATCGATCCTGCCGAACAGGCTGCGCTTCATGCCACTAACACCCGATCGGTGACCGGGTCGTCGGAAACGATGCGGCCGTCGCGGAACAGGATGCGGCGGCGGGCATAGCGCGCGATGTCCGCCTCATGGGTGACGAGCACGATGGTGATCCCCTCGTCGTTCCGTTTCTGCAAGATGCGCATGATCTCGTCCGATGTCGCGGAGTCGAGTGCCCCTGTCGGCTCGTCGGCAAGCACGATCTTTGGCTCCGTGACCAGCGCCCGCGCGATCGCCACCCGCTGCTGCTGCCCGCCCGATAATTTGGCGGGAGAATGATCTAGGCGGTCGCCGAGCCCCATCGCCTCGAGCTTGGCTCGGGCCCGCTCGCGCCGCTCGGCGGGCGGCACCCCGGAATAGATGAGCGGCACCGCCACATTATCGAGCGCACTGGTGCGGGCGAGCAGGTTGAACTGCTGGAAGACGAAGCCGATCGTGCGGTTGCGAAGCTCGGCGAGCGCATCGCTGTCCATCGCTGCCGTCTCCACCCCGTCGACCAGCAGCGCGCCGCCGCTCGGCACGTCGAGGCAACCGACCATGTTCATGAAGGTGGATTTTCCCGAGCCGCTCGACCCCATGATCGCCACGAACTCGCCCGGCTGGACGCTGAGGCTGACCCCGCGCAGAGCGTGGACGGTCTCTTCGCCCATCCGATACTCCTTGGTGAGGTCCCGCGCTTCCACGAGCGCGTGCATCACCGGCCCTCCTCCTCTTCGACCTCTTCGGCCTCCGGCTCTTTCGCCTTCTTTTCCAGGGAGCGTGAGCGGACCAGCACGCGGTCGCCGCGCTTCAGGCCGCCGGTCACTTCCACATAATCCTCCCCGCGCAGCCCGATCCTGACCGCCCGGCGCTGCGGCTTGAGCGGGTCGGCAGTGGCAATCCAGACATTTGCCTGGCGCTTGGCGCCGTCCGCAGCCTTGGCGCCCGCCTTCGGCCGATCCGCCTCGCGGGGGCGAAACCGCAGCGCTGCGGCAGGCACCCGCAGCACCGTCGGGCGCGCGCCGGTGATGATCTCGACGTTCGCAGTCATTCCGGGCAGCAGCTTGCCTTCCGGGTTCTGGACTTGAAGGATGACGAAATAGCTGACCACATTCTGCGCCTCGGTAGCGGCGGTGCGGATCTGGCGGACGGTGGCCGCAAAGGGCTGGTCAGGATAGGCATCGACGGTGAAGCGCACCGATTGGCCGACCCGCACCTCGCCGATATCCGCCTCGTCGACCGAAGCCTCGACCTGCATGACTCCCATGTCGGTCGCGATCTCGAACAGATTGGGGGTTTGGAAGCTCGCCGCCACGGTGGCACCGGGCTCGACGAGCTTGTTGATGACGGTGCCGCTGGCCGGCGCCAGGATGCGGGTGCGGCTGAGGTCGAGCCGGGCGGATTGCAATTCGGCCTCGCGCTGCCGGATCTGCGCGCGGGCGGATACTACGCCGGCCGCTGCGGACTGCAACCCGCCGCGCGCGGCAGCGACCGCATTGGCCGACTGATCGAGGCCAGCCTTCGATGTGAAGCCCCGTCCAGCAAGCTCTTCGCGCCGGCTGAAATCCCGGCTCTGGACGGCGATATCGGTCCGCGCACGGGCCAGCGCCGCTTCGGCCTGGGCCAGCCCCGACCGGGCGAGGTCGACCTGCGCCTCGGCCTGCGTGACTCGCGCCGCGACCCGGGTCGGGTCGATTTCCGCAAGCGGCTGCCCGGCCGCCACGCGCGAGTTGTAGTCGACGAACACGCGGGTGACCTGCCCGGAAATCTCCGAGCCGACCTTGATCGTGTTCAGCGCCCGGATTTTCCCGCTTGCGGATACGACGCGCGTCACGTCGCCAAGCTGCGCCGGCTCCGCGACATACTCGTAAGTGGGTTTGGTGGGTGCCAGAACCTTGTAGAGGATGAACCCCGCGACCAGCACAATCAGCACGGACCAGACAGGGTGACGCCGCACCCACGCAATGAACTTGGTCTTCTTCGTCACAGTGCCTCCCCCGGATTTGCCAACCTTAGCTGCTTTTCGATTGCAGCCCAGCAAGAAAGCACTGCCCATCACATTCGCGGCCGACATGCCGGCGCGCGTCGCCCCCACAGCCACGCCCACACCTGACGCGCCAATGCATACCGCCCCGGGAGAGCAACGCGCGTTCCAAAAGTCAAAGCAGACTGGTTGAGGCTCGTACGGGCGTGTATTGCGGCGCGATGCAGCTTACGAGTGAAGAGGCGGAAAGCCTGCGGCAGGAAGGGGTTGAGGCCCTGGAGCGGGGCCGATCGGCACACGCCCATGTCCTTTTGGAAAAGGCGGTCGAGGCGGGCAGCTTCGATGAGCAGTCGTGGCTGCTGCTGGCTTCGTGCCGACGCGCCGAACGCGACTCAGCAGGTGAGGAGGCCGCGCTCAACCGCTTGCTCGAACTCGATCCGCACTCGGTGCGCGGGCACGTGTTCAAGGGCGATTGCCGCGCGCGTGCGGGCGACACCGACCTTGCCTGCTATTTCTACCGGACGGCGCTCCAGCTCGGCAGTGCAAGGTCGCTGCCGCAGGACGAGTTGGCCGAGGTTCAAAGGGCTAAAAGACTGCTCGCGGAGCTTGAGGAACGCATGCACGAAATACGGCAGGCGAGGCTGGTGGCGCGCGGCTTGCCACCGCAGCAATGGAGCCCCCGCTTCCGCCACTCGCTGGAAATCGCCGCCGGTCGGCGCAATGCTTATCTCCAGCGGCCGACCGCGTACAACTTTCCCGAGCTTCCCCAGATCCAGTTCTACGATCCCCAGCAATTCGGCTGGGCGAAGACGGTTGAAGCCGCCGCAGGATTGATCCGGGACGAGCTCGTCGCGCTTCTGGAGAACGGGACGGAAGAATTTCGCCCTTACATTCAAAGCGACACCAGCACCATTCCGCTGGAAGCCAACAAGGCGCTGCTCAACAACAAGGATTGGAGCGTCCTCGGCCTGTGCGAGCAAGGCTGGGTGGTGCCCGAGGTCGTGACGCGCTGCCCCAGGACGTGGGAGGCTGTCTTGCAGGCTCCGTTGCCGCGCATCTCGGGTTGGGGCCCTACCGTGGTCTTCTCCATGCTGAAGGCGGGAGCGCGCATCGCGCCCCACACCGGCATGTTCAACACCCGCCTGATCTGTCACCTTCCCCTGATCGTTCCGCCCGCATGCCGCTTTCGCGTCGGCAACGAAGTGCGTGAATGGGAAGTCGGCAAGTTGATGATCTTCGACGACACCATCGAGCATGAAGCCTGGAACGAGGGGGATGGTGACCGGGTCGTGCTCATCTTCGACATCTGGAGACCGGAGCTGACGGATCGGGAAATGCACGAACTCACCGCATTATTCTCCGACTGACGATGTCCCATTGCCCTTCCGCCTCGCCAGCGGCCGGTAGCGATCCTGCGGAGAACCCTCGAGGTACGGCTGTTCCAGCGGACCAGCGGACCCCTTGGGAACGGCGGAATTTCGGGCTAGTGAGGAGCCGTATCGGCTGTCGTTCGACCGCAAGCGGGTGGGCTACCGCGAGGGCCAACCTACCGGAAGCGCAGTTCGCTATGCGTGGCATGGAGGAGATCGCTTGACCGAGATCGTTGCCGTCGACATCGGCGGCACCCACGCCCGCTTCGCCCTCGCCAGGGTCGAGAAGGGCCGGGTCGCCCACCTGTCGGAAGAAACGACCTTCAAGACGGCCGAGCATGCCGGCTTGCAGACGGCATGGGAGGAATATGGCCGTCGCCTTGGCCGCCCCTTGCCCTCTGCCGCGGGCATCGCCATCGCTGCGTCGGTGCAGGCGGGGGTGCTGAAGCTCACCAACAGTCACTGGGTCATTCATTCAAACTCGATCCAGGCCGAGCTCGGGACCGAGCTCTGGACGCTGGTCAACGATTTCGGCGCGATTGCGCACGCTGTCGCCCAGCTCGACCCCCTCCATTTCGACCATCTTTGCGGGCCGGATCGGGATCTGCCGAACGAAGGCGTGATCACCGTGATCGGCCCGGGCACCGGCCTTGGCGTTGCGCAATTGCTGCGCCGCGACGGCCGCTACCATGTTGTCGAGACGGAGGGCGGCCATATCGATTACGCGCCCCTGGACGCCCTCGAGGACCGCATTCTGGCCCACCTGCGCACGCACTATCGCCGCGTCTCGATCGAACGGATCGCATCGGGCCAGGGTTTGTCGAATATCTACGAAGCGCTCGCCGTGCTGGAGAACCGCCCGGCTAAGAACTGGGACGAACAGGCGCTGTGGCAGGCCGCGATGTCGGGGGAAGACAGCCTTGCCGCCGCGGCCTTTGATCGCTTCTGCCGGACGCTCGGCGCGGCCGCCGGCGACATTGCATTGGCACAAGGCGCAACGGCGGTGGTGATCGCCGGCGGCCTTGGGCAGCGGATCGCCGGCCAGCTTTCCCGATCGGGCTTTCGCGACCGCTTCATCGCCAAGGGCCGTTTCGCCCGGCGCATGGAGGAGATGCCGGTCAAGATTATCTCCCACCCCCAACCCGGCCTGTTCGGCGCCGCCGCCGCCTTTGCGGAGAAACATGGCGCCTGAGAGGCGGAGGTTCCCGGCTTACCTGCTTCTACCGCATAGCCTGTCCAGACGTGGCGGTTCATATTCACCCGAACGATGACCATGGTCGGAGGCCGACCAAGCCGCTGCGGCCGGCTCTCCATCGCACCCAGCGCCCGGCGACACATGCCGGCTTTCCGCCGTTTCGAAAGTGGTGCCCAGAAGAGGACTCGAACCTCCACGCCCTTGCGAGCGCCAGCACCTGAAGCTGGTGCGTCTACCAATTCCGCCATCTGGGCACGGGGTAGGCCGCGCGAACTAGGGGGCGGCGCAGCGCTTGTCAACGGACAGGCGAGCGGGCAAGGGGGGCGCGCTTTGAAGACCCTTTACAAGGACGGGGAATGGACCGGCTGGTCACTCTTTTCGGCGGCGGCGGCTTTCTCGGCCGCTATGTCGCACAAACGCTGTTCCGGGCCGGCGCGCGCGTGCGCATCGCCCAGAGAAGCCCACGCAGCGCCTTTTTCCTGAAGCCGCTTGCGCCGGTCGGCCATTGCCAGCTCGTCGGTGTCGACATTCGCGACGCGGCAGCGGTGCAGGCAGCGGTGAGCGGCAGCGATGCGGTGGTGAACCTGGTCGGCATCCTCAAGGGCGATTTCGAGGCGATCCATGTCCAAGGTTCCCGCAACATCGCCGAAGCCGCCGGCGCCGCGGGCGTCGCCGCTCTGGTCCAGGTGTCGGCGATCGGTGCCGATCCGCAGACGGAGTCCGCTTATGGCCGTAGCAAAGGGGAAGGCGAGGAGGCGGTGCGTTCCCTGTTCCCGTCCGCGACCATCCTGCGCCCTTCGATCCTGTTCGGCCGCGAAGACAATTTTGTCAATCGCTTCGCCGCCCTTGCCCGGCTCGCGCCGGTTCTGCCGGTAATCCGCGGCGGCACCAAATTCCAGCCGGTCTATGCCGCCGATGTTGCCCGCGCCGTCGCCGCGGCCGCGCTCGATCCGGCGACCCACGCCGGCAAGAGCTACGAGCTGGGCGGGCCGCAGGTGCTCAGCATGCGGGAATTGATGGGCTGGATCTCCAGGACCACCGGCCGCAGCCGTCCCCTGATCGAGGTTCCGGACGCGGCTGCCCGCCTGCTCGCCCGCGGCCTGGGGTGGGCTCCGGGCGCGCCCATCACATGGGATCAATGGTTGATGCTGCAAAAGGACAATGTGGTGTCGCAAGGCGCCGCCGGTCTCGAGGCGTTTGGAATTCCCGGAACGCCGCTGTCGGCCGTTTCCGAAGGCTGGCTCACTTCCTATCGCCGCCAGGGCCGCTTTGCCGCCAAATCACCTTACTGAAAGTTTCCCCGTGCCGCTTATCCTAATCGCCATCCTGCTCGGTATCGTCGAGGGGTTGACCGAATTCCTGCCCGTTTCCTCGACTGGGCATCTGATCCTGGCCGCGGAGTTGCTGGGTTATCGCGCAGAGCAATGGTCGACCTTCAACGTCATCATCCAGCTCGGCGCCATCCTCGCGGTGATCGTGTTGTACTGGCGCACGTTCTGGACGGTCGCGACCGGATTATTCTCGCGTGACGCCGGTGCCTGGCGCTTCGCCTCCAACATCGTCGTCGCCTTCGTGCCGTCGGCGGTGCTCGGCCTGATCCTGATCGACAATATCGAGGCGCTGCTCGGCAATGCGGTCGTGGTGGCGGTCGCGCTGATCGTCGGCGGCGTTGCCATCCTGCTTATCGAGCGGTTGGTGAAGCCCGCCACCATCGAACCCGGCGTCGCCGCAATTCCGCTCAAGCGCGCTTTGGGCATCGGCTTCATTCAATGCCTGTCGATGGTGCCGGGCGTCAGCCGCTCCGGCGCAACCATCATGGGCGCGCTTACGCTAGGGATCGAGCGCCGCACGGCTGCCGAGTTCAGCTTTTTCCTGGCGGTGCCGACGATGGTCGGGGCGACCACCCTTTCGGTCGCCAAGCACCACGAGGAGATCGCCGCGGCGGGCGTCGACTGGGGCCTGATCGCAGTCGGTTTTGTCACCTCGTTCCTGGTCGCCATGGCGATCATCAAATGGTTCGTTGGCATCGTATCGCGCTACGGCTTCGCTCCCTTTGCCTGGTATCGGATCGTCGCGGGCAGCCTCGCGCTGGTCTGGCTGCTCGCGCGGTGACTCATTCAGGCTCCGCTCATGCTTGCGGCGGCAAAAGGGAAACCGAGTCGCGCGGTGAGCGTTTTCGCCCGTGCGCCAATGCTTTATGGAGGCCCGTACATGCGTAAGCTGATCCTCGCCGCGAGCGTTCTCGCCCTCTCCGCGCCGGTTATTGCGCAGCCCTATTCCGATCCGCGTGACGAGCAGATCGTCCGCGCGCTGCCGCATCCCAGCCAGGTCGAGGCGGTCGGCGACACGGTGGGACGTGTCGCCGAGGCCATCATGGATGTGCCGGTGGGGCCAATCGCCGATGCGATCGACCCTTTCCGCCGCGGCCGTCACCGCGATGAAACGCTCGGCGACCTTGCCCATCGCGATGATCCTTACGCCCGCGAGCGGATGCGCGATCAGGTCGGCGCCGCCACCGCCGGCCTCGGTGCGATCATCGGTGAGCTTGCGGTGATGACGCCGGTGCTGCGCCGCTCGCTGGAGGACGCCACGCGCCGCATGGAGGACGCCATGTCGCGCCGCGGCGGCCGCGATTACGACCGCGGCTATGAGGGACGAGACCGCGACGGCTCCCGCCGCTAACCTGTCTGGCGCCAGGCGCGAAAGACAATAGTCTTCGCGCCGCGCCGCCGTTAAGAGCCGGCCCATGTGGCAGCTCTACCAATTCCCGCTCTGCCCCTTCTCCCGCAAGGTGCGCCTGATGTTGGCGGAGAAGGGCATCGCCTGCGAACTCAAGCGCGAAAGCCCCTGGGAGCGGCGCGACGAGTTCTTTGATCTCAATCCGGCCGGCGAGACGCCGGTGCTGGTCGAGGAATCGAAGGGCATCGTGCTGATCGATTCCAACGCCATCTGCGAGTATTTCGAGGAAACGGTGGACCGTGCTCCGATGCTGGGTGGCGGCTCGGCGGCGCGCGCCGAGGTGCGGCGACTGGTGGCGTGGTTCGACCGCAAATTGTTCAGCGATGTTGTGGCTCCCATGATGGAAGAACGAATGCGCAAGCGGCTGGTCAGTCGCGATCCGCCCGACACCCGGGTGCTGCGCGAGGCGATGAAGACCGCCAACGGACATCTCGATTATATCGATTATCTGCTCGACCACCGCCGCTGGCTGGGTGGGCCGGTGCTCAGCCTCGCCGACCTTTCCGCCGCGGCCCACCTGTCGGTTGCCGACTATCTGGGCGGAATCGACTGGCGCGGCCACAAGCAGACCAAGGACTGGTATGCGGTCATGAAGTCCCGCCCGACTTTCCGGCCGCTGCTGTCCGAGCGGATGGAGGTGATCTCCCCGCCGACGCACTACGACAAGGTGGACTTCTAGCCGCTGGTTCAGCGGGCGTGGCGGGCGGTCACGAAATAATCGAGCGACTTGTTTTCGGACAGGTGAAAGCCCTGGCCCGGATTCCAGCCGAGGCCTGTGCAGTCGACGATTTCGAGCCCCGCGTCTCGCAGCAGGGCGGTGAGTTCCTCCGGCGCCAGGAACTTCTCCCAATCGTGCGTGCCCCGCGGGATGCGGTTCAATCCCTCCCCCAGCGTGATCAGCATCAGCCGCGACAGGTTGGTGCGATTTGGCGTCGACAGGATCAACAGGCCGTCTCGAGCGAGATGGTGAGCCAAGCCTTGGATGAAGCGACGGGGCTCAGCAACATGCTCCACCACCTCCATGCTGGTGAGGAGATCGAACTGCCCGTCCAGCGCCTCGATGCTGCCGGCCCGATAGTCGATCGCCAGTCCCTGCCCCAGTGCGTGGCTTTGCGCGGCCGCGACATTTTCCGGCGCAGGGTCCAGCCCCGTAACCTCGGCGCCGAGCCGCGCCAACGGCTCCGCAAGCAGTCCGGCGCCGCAGCCGACATCCGCCGCCCGCCGCCCCTTCAAAGGCTTCAAGTCACACTCGTCCAGACCCCAATGCTGGTCGAACCGGTCGCGCAGATAGCCGAGGCGCACCGGATTGAGCTGGTGGAGCATGGCCGAGGAGCCCTTCCGATCCCACCAGTCGGCGGCCATCGCACCAAAGTGCGCCGCCTCCCGAGGATCGATCGTCGTCGTGCCTGCGCCGCCTTCGCTTGTGCTCGCCATGGCTGCTCCCTATCAGGGCTCTTCACTCTTTCCCAAGCCAAAAGCGGCAGACGCGCGCAAGCGTTCCGCCGAGCGATCGAAGCGGCGCCGTGATGGAACATTTTCACCTTCAGGACACCATTCTCCAGTGCGAGGATGTGCCGCTTCCCGCGATAGCCGAGGCGGTGGGAACCCCTGTTTACGTCTATTCCACCGCCACGATGCTGCGCAATACGCGGGTGCTGCGCGACGCGCTGGCGCCGCTGGGCGACCCGCTCATCTCCTATGCCGTAAAAGCCAATCCCAACGCCGCCGTGCTGGCGACCCTCGCGCGTGAGGGCCTTGGCGCGGACGTGGTGTCCGGCGGCGAATATCGCCGCGCGCGCGCCGCCGGCATCGCCCCTGAGAAGATCGTGTTTGCCGGGGTGGGGAAGACGGCGGAGGAAATGGCACTGGCGCTCGAGGGAGGCCTGTTCCAGTTCAACCTGGAGTCGCTCGAGGAAGCGGAAATGCTGTCGCAGGTAGCGGTTCGCCTCGGCCGCACCGCGCCGGTCGGTTTTCGCGTCAATCCCGACGTCGAAGCCGGCACCCACGCCAAGATCTCCACCGGCGCGGCCGAGAACAAGTTCGGCGTTCTTTATGCCGAGGCCGCCGCCGCTTATGCGCGCGCCGCCGCCCTGCCCGGTCTGCGGGTCCAGGGCGTCGGCGTCCATATCGGCAGTCAGCTCACCAGCCTTGCCCCGCTGCGCCACGCTTTCATGAAGGTAGGCGCCCTCCTCACCGATCTGCGCGGTGCCGGCCATGCAATCACGGTCGCGGACTTGGGCGGCGGGCTCGGCGTGCCTTACAATCCGGATCAGGCCTCGCCCCCTTCCCCCGCCGCTTATGGCGAGATGGTCCAGGAGGTGACGCGGGATTGGGGCGTGCGCCTCGTGTTCGAGCCCGGCCGCCTGATCGTCGCCAATGCCGGCGTGCTCCTGACCCGCGTGATCCGGGTCAAGCCTGGGGCGGCCAATCCCTTCCTGGTCGTCGATGCCGGCATGAACGACCTGATGCGCCCTACCCTCTATGACGCCTGGCACGCCATCGAGGCAGTGGCGCCCAAGGGGCGCCGCGCCACCGTCACCGTGGTCGGCCCGGTGTGCGAAACCGGCGACACGTTCGCGACCGGGCGGCACATGGACGAAGTCGAAGCCGGAGACCTCGTCGTCTTCCGCACCGCGGGGGCCTATGCCGCCGCCATGTCCAGCACCTACAACAGCCGTCCGCTGACGCCCGAAGTCCTCGTTCACGGCGACCGTTGGGCGGTGGTCCGTCCCCGGCTCGACATTCAGGCGCTGATCGACGCCGACGCGGTGCCCGACTGGCTGTGACCTTGCCTTGCCAGCCCGGCGCCAGCCGTTAAAGCCGCCCGACATGGCGCGCATTGTGATGAAATTCGGCGGCACCTCGATGGCGGGCATCGAGCGTATCCGCCATGTCGCCAATCTGGTGAAGCGCGAAGCCGAGGCGGGGCATCAGATCGCCGTCGTCGTCTCCGCCATGGCCGGGGAGACCGACCGGCTGGTCCAGCTCTGCCGCGAGGCCGCCTCGCTTTACGATCCGCGGGAATATGATGTGGTGGTAGCATCGGGGGAGCAGGTGACGAGCGGCCTTCTCGCCATCACTCTTCAGGGTATGGGGCTCAACGCCAAGTCCTACATGGGCTGGCAGCTGCCGATCATGACCACAGGCCATGCCGCGGCAGTTATCGAAGGAATCGATTCCGAAGTGCTGGAGGGCGTGTTCGGCGCTGGCGGTATCGCCGTTATCCCGGGCTTCCAGGGCGTCACTGCGGACGGCGATGTGGCAACGCTGGGCCGCGGCGGCTCCGACACGTCGGCCGTAGCCGTGGCCGCGGCGCTTAAGGCTGACCGCTGCGACATCTACACCGATGTCGACGGGGTCTACACCACGGATCCGCGTATCGTGCCGCGCGCACGTAAGCTCCCCGCCGTCACCTTCGAGGAGATGCTGGAGCTTGCATCCGTTGGCGCCAAGGTGCTTCAGACCCGCTCGGTCGGCCTCGCCATGCGCGAGAACATGCCGATCCGCGTCCTCTCCTCGTTCGACGACCGCCCAGGCACAATCGTCGCCGACGAGGAGGCAATTGAGGAATTCCAGATGGAACGCCAGCTCATCACCGGCATTGCCTACGACAAGAACGAAGCCAGGATCACGCTCACCGGAGTCCCTGACAGGCCCGGCTCGGTCGCGGCGATCTTCAAGCCGCTGGCGCAGGCAAGCGTCAATGTCGACATGATCGTGCAATCGGTGCGCACCGCCGGACAGGAGAGCGATCTTACCTTCACCGTTCCTACCGCCTCTCTGGCGCAGAGCCGGGCGGTTCTGGAGGAGATACGCCAAAGCGTCAGTTTCGACGAAATTCTCACCGACACCAACGTCGTCAAGGTAAGTGTTGTCGGCGTCGGCATGCGTTCGAATGCAGGCATTGCCGCGCAGATGTTCGAAGCGCTTGCCGCCCGCAACATCAACATCCTCGCCATCACCACATCCGAGATCAAGGTGTCGGTGCTCATTGCGGAGGAATATACGGAACTGGCCGTTCGGGTGCTTCATACCGCCTACGGCCTCGACGAGGAGGTCGAAGCGTGACCAGCGAAGTGATCCAGGCCGTGAGCGAGACGGCGTCCGGCCTAGGCGTTGGCCATGACCGCCTGAAGCGCCTGATGCAGCGCGGCACCGATTTCCTGGGCTGCGAAGTGGCGATCCTCGGCGGCGCGATGAGCTGGATTTCGGAGCGCCACCTGGTGTCCGCTTTGTCCAATGCCGGCGCCTTCGGCGTGATCGCGTGCGGCGCGATGACGCCCGATCTGCTCGACACCGAAATCGCCGAAACAAGAGCGCGCACCGATCGGCCCTTCGGCGTCAACCTCATCACCATGCATCCCCAGCTTTTCGAGCTGATCGATGTCTGCGCCAGGCACCGCGTCAGCCATATCGTCCTTGCCGGCGGGCTGCCGCCGACCGGTTCGATCGACCGGATCAAGGGGATGGGCGCCAAGCTCATCTGCTTCGCGCCGGCGCTGGCCCTTGCAAAGAAGCTGGTGCGCTCCGGTGTCGATGCGCTGGTGATCGAAGGCATGGAGGCGGGCGGCCATATCGGCCCGGTCTCCACCTCGGTGCTTGCCCAGGAGATATTGCCGCCGCTGGCGGCCGAGATCCCGATCTTCGTGGCCGGCGGCATTGGTCATGGCGGCGCCATCTCCGGTTACCTCGAAATGGGCGCCGTCGGCGTGCAGCTCGGCACCCGCTTCGTTTGCGCGACCGAATGTATAGCCCATCCTAATTTCAAAAAGGCCTTCATCCGCGCCTCGGCACGCGATGCGATCACCAGCGTCCAGATCGACGCGCGCCTGCCGGTGATCCCGGTCCGGGCGATCAAGAACCGGGAAATGGAGAGCTTCGCCGCAAAGCAGCGCGAAGTGGCCGAACTGCTCGACAAAAAGGGCGTCGAAATGGCCGAAGCCCAGCTCCAGATCGAGCATTACTGGGCAGGTGCGCTGCGCCGCGCGGTGATCGACGGCGACGTCGAGAGCGGGTCGGTGATGGCGGGGCAGTCGGTGGGGATGGTGAAGGAAGAAGCGCCTGCCGCGCATATCCTCGCGCAGCTTGTCCATGAGGCCGCTCACGCGCTGGAGCGACGGTCCGCCTGAGGCGCAGCCATATGCTTGGAATCGCGCGGCGCTTCCTGCTACCGCTCCGTGCATGCCAACCCCATCTGTCGCTTCCGCCCGTGAGATCCTGACCGGGCTGCACGACGTGATGGCCTCGCGCCTCGGCGCGCAGTCCAAGCTCAACAAGGTCGTGAAGATCATTGCGGAGGCGATGACGAGCGAAGTCTGCTCGATCTACCTCCTGCGCGACGGCGTGCTGGAGCTGTTTGCCACTGTCGGCCTCAACCAAAGCGCCGTTCATGTCACCAAGCTTGCGCTTGGCGAAGGGCTGGTCGGCACCATTGCCCGTCATGCCTCGGTGCTGAACCTCGCCGAAGCGGCCAGCCATCCGGAATTCGCCTACCGCCCCGAGACCGGTGAGGAATTGTTCCACAGCTTTGCCGGCGTGCCGATCGTCCGGCGCGAACGAGCGATCGGTGTGCTTGCCGTTCAGCATGCCGATCCGCGCGCTTATGACGATGTCGAGATCGAGGCATTGCAGACGGTGGCGATGGTGCTGTCCGAGTTGATCGCCAATGCCGGGCTTGCCGACAAAGCGGCCACGGGCGCGGCGGCGCTGCGCGACCAGGGCACTGCGCGCCTTTCCGGGCTGCGGCTGGTCACCGGCATGGCCGTGGGTGCGGCTGTTTTTCACCAGCCCCGCATCACCATCGAACATACTGTCGCCGAAGATACGGAGGCCGAGCGGCACCGCGTCTATTCCGCGTTCCGCAAGATGCGCGAACAGATCGACAACATGACCAGCCTTGCCGAGTTCGGCACCTCGGGCGAGCATCACGAGGTTCTCGAAACCTACAAGATGTTCGCCTATGATGAGGGGTGGTCGCGGCGGATCAACGAAGCCATCGACAGCGGCCTTACCGCCGAAGCCGCCATCGAGCGGGTCCGCCAACGCATGCAGACGCGGATGCGCGACATCGACGATGCGCTGCTGCGCGAGCGCATGCACGACCTCGACGACCTGTCGAACCGGCTGCTGCGCATCGTCTCCGGCAAGCTCGGCACCGCAGCCCAGATGGGCCTTACCGGCGACGCCATCCTCATTGCCCGCAACTTGGGACCTGCCGAACTGCTCGAATATGACCGGCGGCGGCTCAAGGGCGTTATTTTGGAGGAAGGCTCGCTGACGGCGCACGTCACGATCGTGGCGCGAGCCATGGGTGTGCCGATGTTGGGCCGGGTGCGCGACATTCGCCAGTCGGTGAGCGAGGGCGATCACATCCTGCTCGACGGCGGCGACGGCGCGGCGTTCGTTCGCCCTACCACGCCGGTGGAAGACGCGTTCGAGGCGAAGCTCCTCCTCACCCAGAAGCGCCGCGCGGAGTTCGCGTCGTTGCGCGAGCTGCCGCCGGTTACCAAGGACGGGCAGCGCATAACCGTGATGGTCAATGCCGGCCTTCGCGACGATGCGGCCGCAATCCATGTCACCGGTGCCGACGGCATCGGCCTGTTCCGTACCGAGTTTCAATTCCTTGTGTCCGCCGCCCTGCCCAAGCGCGAGGCTCAGCAGCGTCTCTACCGTTCGGTACTCGACGCTGCCGGCGACAAGCCGGTGATCTTTCGCACCCTCGATGTCGGCGGCGACAAGGCCCTCCCCTATCTGCAGGCCGGCGAAGGTGAGGAGCAGGAGGAGAACCCTGCCATGGGTTGGCGCGCCCTGCGCCTCGCGCTTGACCGCGACGGACTGATGAAGTCACAGGCGCGCGCCCTGTTGGGAGCGGCGGCTGGGCGCGAGCTCAACGTGATGTTCCCGATGGTCTCGGAGCCATGGGAGTTCGACGCCGCCCGCGACATTGTCGAACAGCAGCGCCAGTGGATGATGGCGCGCCGCAAGCTGATGCCCACCAGGATCCGCTATGGCGCCATGCTGGAGGTCCCGGCACTCGCCGAGCAGCTCGACATCCTGCTGCCCAAGGTCGATTTTCTCTCGATAGGCACCAATGACCTCACCCAGTTCCTGTTCGCCGCCGACCGGGCTCATCCCAAGCTTGCCGAGCGCTACGACTGGCTTTCGCCCGCGATCCTGCGCTTCCTGCGGCGCATCGTGCGCGAAGCTGATTCCGCAGGCGTGCCTGTGGGGGTATGCGGCGAGATGGGCGGGCGAAGCTTGGAAGCGATGGCGCTGATCGGCATCGGCCTTCAGCGTTTCTCGATTACGCCGGTGGCGGTGGGGCCGATCAAGGCGATGATCCGCTCGCTCGACCGCGCCGAGCTGGTCCCGGCGCTGGCCCGGATGCTTGAGCATCCGCCTGCCGACATGCGTTCGGCGTTGACCGAATGGGCCGCAGCGCAGGGCGTATCGATCGGCTGACACCGCACAAAGCGGCCGCGCCAGTTGACATCGTCGCCCCGCTCCTCTTGTCATTGGACGCGACGCTCAAGGACAGTAGCATCGCGAGGGAGAGCTGATGATCGATACGGTTGGGGATCGGGCGAGCGGCTCCGTTGTCGGCGAGCGGCTGCGCGTCACACGCGAGGGGAAGGGCATCAGCCTAGAGGAAGTCGCCTCCCACACCCGCATTCCGATCAGACACCTCGAACATATCGAGCGCGGCGACTGGAGTTCGCTTCCCGCCGCCACCTACAGCGTCGGCTTCGCTCGGTCCTACGCCACCGTCGTCGGGCTGGACGGAGCCGAAATCGGCCAGGAACTGCGCCAGGAGCTCGGCATCGCCCGCACCGCCACCTCGAGCCCTGCCGCCGCTTTCTACGAGCCGGCCGATCCGTCACGGGTTCCGCCCCGTTCGGTTGCCTGGATCGCCGGCGTGCTGATCGTGCTGATCGTCGCAGCGTATCTCCTTTGGCGCAGTCAGGCGGTGGGGGATACGCCTGCCGAACCGCAACTCGTGGAAGCAGAAGCGCCGGCCGCGCAGCCGCAAGGGGGCGGGCCGCAGCAACCGGCCGCCCCGGCAGCACCCGCCGGCGGTCCAGTGGTGCTGACGGCCACCGAAGATGTCTGGCTGCGCGTCTATGAAGCAGGCGGCGGCGCCGCGCTCTACCAGGGCACACTGAAGGCGGGTGAGCGCTTCGAAGTGCCGGCCGGAGCCACGGCGCCGCAAATTCGCACCGGCCGCCCGCAAGGCCTGCGCGTTACCGTCGGTGGCACCGTGATGCCGCCGCTCGGAGCGCCGGACCGAACGATCGCCAATGTCAGCTTGCGCGCTGCCGATCTTGCCGCGCGCGCGTCGGGTGAGGCAGGGGCGGCTCCGGGCGGGGCCGCACCGCAGCGCTGAACAAGGGCTCTTAATGCTGGCGACAGGCCGCCCGGTTTATTAAGCCCGGACGGGTTGTAGAGTAGCGGGGACAAAGGAATGCGTTTTCATCTTCTTGGCCTGGCCTTGATGGCTGGGGTGGCAACTCCTGCGGCCGCGCAACAGCCGGAGCGCGTCGAGCGGCGGGTCGACCGGCTGGAGCAGGAAATGCGCGCGGTGCAGCGGCGCGTCTTCCCAGGTGCCAATGTGCCCTATGTCGGGCCCGAAATCGGCGAGCCGCAGCGCGCGCCCGAGCAGTTCGGCTCTCCCGGCGGCAATGCTGTGGCCGACCTCACCGCCCGCGTCGACGCACTGGAGTCGCAGCTCGCTTCCCTGACGGGTCAGATTGAGCAGAATTCGAACCGCCTGCGCCAGCTTGAAACCGCCTTCGGGAGCCTGCGCGACAGCACCGGCAGCCGCTTGGAAGCGCTGGAGCGTCCTGCCGCCGCCCAGGAGCCCTCCCGTGAGGAGCGCCTGCCGACGACCAGCGGTGGCCGCGCCGCCACGCCTGCCGGCGGTGCTACGCCCGCGCCCACTGGGATCGCGCTCGGAGACGATCCCGAAGCGGCCTACAACGCCGGGTTCCGGCTGTGGGAGCAGAAGAAGTACAAGGACGCGCAACAACTGCTGGAGGCCGTGGCGAAGAGATGGCCGGGGCATCGCTTCGCCAGCTGGTCAGCCAATCTTGCCGGACGCGCCTATCTGGACGCCGGCAATCCGACCGCGGCCGCCCGGGTGTTCTTCGCCAATTACAACGACAATCCGAAGGGCGAACGCGCTGCCGATAGCCTGTTCTTCCTCGGCCAATCGCTGGTGGCGCTGAAGAAGCCGGCGGACGCCTGCAAGGCTTATGACGAGCTTCAGGACGTGTACGGTGCGACGATGCGGGATTGGCTGAAGCAGCGTCTCCCCGCGGCGCGCACTGCGGCGAAATGCAAGTGATTCAAGCGGGCGGAGACTGCCCGCGGTGCCGCCCCAGTAACATTTGAGACCAAATACCGGCCGACGCGAAATCGGGCGGCGACAACGAACCGGCATCTGCTGACCTGAACGAGGACATGTGGTGGATCAGCCCACCGCGCATCGGGCAGGGAGCATCGACATGCGGTACAAGTTTCAGAGCCTCACGGGCATCGGCATCGCGGCCGCCGCCGCCGTTGCAGCCCAGGCGCAGCAGCAGGGCGGCGGCACCGCGACCTATTGGATGAGCGCCGAAACTGCTTCAGGCATGAGCGCCATGGGCCAAAGCGGTGACGCCTCAGGTATCGTGCAGCGCCTGTCCGGCGGCGGCGAAAGCCATGCGCACAATCTGACGCTGCAGCTCGGCACCGGCCGCCGCGCACCGGGCGAGCCGTCCGCAGAGCATCTGCCGCCCAGCGGTCTTCAAACGGGCGCCTCGCTGCCGCTGGTCAGCCCGCTCCGCGCCGAAGCGCCCAGCCCCACCGGCTCCTATTATCATACCGGCGAGAAGCCGAAGGGCCGAATGCTGTTCTACTGGGGCTGCGGCGAGCGGGCGCGAGCGGGCCAGCCGGTGGTGGTCGATTTCGCCAGCCTCGCCGCTGGCAAGGTCCCCCCCGCTTTTGCACAGATGGCGTGGAAGGCGATGAACCCGCCCCAGCCCGGTACCAGCGCCACGTACGGCGAATGGCCGAACACCAAATCCAAGACCCGGGTTCCGGCCGGCGGGTCGCTGGTCGGCGAGCATGTGGTTCGCGGCAATTACACGCCGGAGATCAAGTTCGCGCTCGCCGCGGGCCAGGATTTCCTGCCGCCGGTGACGCTCACCCAGCAGACGCCCGGCGCCTCGGGTGCCATTCCCCTCGTGTGGCGGCCGGTCGCTCAAGCCAAAGGCTGGTTTCTGTCCACCGGGGGCGCCGCCCAGAATGGCGACATGATCATGTGGACCTCGAGCGAAATCCAGGCGGCGGCGATGATGATGGACTATTTCGCTCCCGACGAGGTCGCGCGCCTCGTCCAGCAAAAGGTTCTGCTTCCGGCAAGCACCGAACGCTGCACTGTTCCTCAGGAGGTCGCCAAGGCAGCGCCCCAATCGGTGCTCTCGGTGATCGCCTTCGGCCCCGAGGCCAATTTCAGCCACCCGGCACGGCCTGCCAGGGCGGCTGCTTCGTGGAAGCCCGAATGGGCGGCGAAGCTGCGTACCAAGGCGACCTATACGGGGATGCTGGGCATGGACATGGCGGCAATGATGAACGGTGGGCACGCGGACGCCGGCGACGCGGACGAGGCGCCCCGTCGACCCGCTGGAGTGGAAAAAAAGGGCGACAAGATCCGCAAGGGTCTCGGCCGTCTCCTCGGCAACTGAGGCGTCTGTCTTATCGGTCCGCCGCCTGGCTCCCAAGCAACAGCCTACGCGCATCGCCGCGTGCGCGAAGGCTCGCGTGGATCACATAAGGCAGACTGAACAGCGCGCCGAGGAGCAGGGTCGAAAGCGCGCAGCTTATCCCAACGGCGCGGCTGCGCTCGCGATAGATCATCCAGCCTCCCACCAGTAGAAGATGCGCTTCCAGGTCCGCGTAGAATTGCGCTCGCCAGGGATGGGCAAGGTCGCCGAAGAAAGTGGGGAGCGCCGTTGCAAGGCCAAGAGTTTCAAGCGCCCACATCGTCACTCCGACCACAGCCAGCCAGATCAAAGCAAGGAAGACACGCAATCCGCCCATACCTTCCGAACGCGCGAAACATTGAAGGGTGGCAGTTGCGCGGTTTGACAGCTCTGGGGGAGGACTGTGGACGCCAGATCGCCTAAGGGTTGGAAATGGCGCCTACCCTCCCTGCCCCCGACCTGGTTGAGCGGTTCCGCACCGATCTGGAGGCGCTGCGACCCTCTCCCGGCTTGCTCGGTGTCGCCTATTCGGGCGGGCCGGACAGCCTGGCGCTGCTGCTCCTTGGCGCGGCTGCGTGGCGGGGCGCGGTTCGCGCCGCCACCGTCGACCATCGCCTTCGCCCGGGGAGCGCGCAGGAAGCGGCACTGGCCGGACGCAATTGCGCCGCGCTCGGCATACCGCATCAGGTGCTCACGGTGTCGGTGCCGGAAGGCGCAAGCCGTCAGGCACGTGCGCGGGAGGCGCGCTACGCTGCCCTCGCCGAATGGATGAACGCTTCACGCATCCCTACGCTACTCACGGCCCATCATCTTGACGACCAGGCCGAAACATTGATGATGCGGCTGCTGCGTGGATCAGGAGTAGGCGGGCTTGCCGGTATTCGTGCCCGCCGCCGCCTGGAGGGGCAGATGGTCCTTCGGCCACTCCTCGCCTGGCGCCGGAGCACGCTTGCGCAGGTTGCCGCCGCCTCCGGACTGGAGATCGCGCAAGACCCCACCAACCAGAATTCGGCACATGATCGCGTCCGGATAAGGAAGCTGCTCGCTGGTGCGGTGTGGCTCGATCCCGAGCCGCTTGCACGCAGCGCGGCCGCACTTGCCGACGCCGAGGATGCCCTGGAGATCCTGGCCGCACGTCACTTCGCGGAAGAGGCCGAAGAACGAGGCGACGGCCTCCTCGTCAAGGCCGCTCAACACCCGCCGGAGATTGCCCGCCGCCTTCTTCTCAAGGCGCTGGCTCGATTCGCGCCGGACGCCGAACCGCGCGGCGAGCAGGTGATGGCGCTCCTCAAGACGCTGCAGGCCGGAGGGACGGCGACCCTTGCGGGGGTCAAGTTCGTTGCGGCGGCCGAAGGCTGGAGCATCACCCCGGCCCCGCCTCGCCGCTAAACTCTCAAAGCGCCTGCGCCGCTGCCCAGCCGCTCGCCCAGGCCCACTGGAAATTATAGCCGCCAAGCCAGCCGGTCACATCCACGGCCTCGCCGATCGCGAACAGGCCCGGCACCTTGCGCGCCTCCATGGTGCGGGAGGACAAGCCGTCGGTCGAAATACCGCCCACCGTTACTTCGGCCTTGGCGAACCCTTCGGTGCCGCTTGGGTGGAAACTCCAGCCGGACAGCTTTCGCTCGGCATCGCTAAGCGACCTGTCGGGGAGATTGGCGAGCTCGCCGGCCAGCGCCAGCCGCTCGCTCAGCGTTTCGGCGAGCCGCTCGGGCACATGCTTGCCGAGTGCAGCCTTGAGGCCCGAGCGGGGCCTGGCCCGCTTCTCCGCCGTCAGCCAACCGTCGGCGGCGTCCGGTGCAAGGTTGATCGAGACCGGCTCGCCCGGCCGCCAGTAAGAGGATATCTGCAAAATGGCCGGGCCGGAAAGACCCTTGTGAGTGAACAAGGCCGCCTCTCTAAACGCCGCCTTGCCCGCCTTCGCGACGACCGGCGTCGCAACCCCGGAAAGCGAGCGGAACAAGGCCTCGTCCTCACCCAGCGTCAGCGGCACCAGAGCCGGGCGCGGCTCGACCACCTTGAGGCCGAAGCGGCGGGCAAGATCGTAGGCCAGCCCCGTTGCGCCAAGCTTGGGAATGGACGGTCCGCCGGTGGCTATCACCAGCGACGGCGCTTCGAGCTGAGCGTCCCCATGGGCGACGCGAAACAGGCCATCGGCATGGGCAATCTCACCGAGCGGATGGTCGAGCCTCAGGGCCACCTCGCCCCGGTCGCATTCCTCGAGCAACATTGCCACGATCTGACGCGCCGAACCGTCGCAAAAAAGTTGTCCCAAGGTTTTCTCGTGCCACGCGATGCCGTGACGGTCGACCAGATCGATGAAGTCCTGCGGCCGGTATCTTCCAAGGGCGGACTTGGCGAAGTGCGGGTTGGTCGAAAGGTACCGATCCGGGGCCGCGTCGACATTGGTGAAGTTGCAGCGCCCGCCGCCCGAGATCAGGATCTTCTTGCCCGGGGCATCGGCATGATCGAGCAGCATGATGCGCCGCCCGCGCTGCCCGGCGACGGCAGCGCACATCAGCCCGGCGCCGCCGGCGCCAAGCACGATCGCATCATACCTTTGCGGGCGCCCGGTCATTGATTGCAGCTAGGGAGCGCACGACCAAAAGAAAAGCGCGCCCGCGAACGGGCGCGCTCTTCATGAGCCTTGGCAAACCCGATACCGGATCAGGCGTCCTGCGCGGCCTTGCGGGGCCGGCCGCGGCCCACAGCCTTGGCGCCGCGGGGGGCCTTGGCGTCTCCACCGGCATCGCTCAATTCGCCGTCGGGTGTCCGCTTACGACCCAGACCAATGGCATGGGCGAGCGAGCGGCGCTGCTCCGAATAGTTTGGCGCCACCATCGGATATTCACGCGGCAGGCCGTAATCGCCACGATACTGATCCGGCGTCATGCCGTGCGCAGTCATCAGGTGGCGTTTCAACATGCGCTGCTTGGCGCCACACTCCATGCACACGATATATTCGGGCTTGATCGACGATCTCACCGAGACAACGGGCGTCTTTGCCTGCTGCTGCGTATCCGCAGCCGGTTTGTCGAGCTGTGCAAGCGCTTCGTAAACGCGCTGTACGAGATTTCCGACATCCCCCACCGCAACATTGTTGTTGGCGACATGCGCGGCGACGATGTCCGCAGTTAATTGGACGATTTGCTCATTTTCCATTCGAAGGCCTCCTGTGATGCGCCGTGCCCCAACGGCTGCCGAAACAATATACCACGAAATTTCCGAAATGGAGGAAAATTCGTCCATTGTGCACGGAATACGAGGATCGCATACCGAGGCCGCAGAATGCGACCATCGACACGCAGCGGCAGCCCGACCGCAGCGAAGCGCAGGAGGCACCGGTAAAAGCACCTCGAACCGATGTCTTATACTGCTCTGTGGGGGAAGGAAACCACTGAAGCTTGACGAGGAGTCTTGGCAAAGGACGCAACCGGCCCGCCTCACGCGTGTTGTTCGAGCGTGCGCAGTGTCCTGTCACTCTTGTTCCTGGCGATACCGCTGGCCGCGTGCGGCGGCGGCGGCCCGGCCAACGAGCCGATCGGCGACCCTACGCCGCAGGAACTTGCAAACACCATTGAGCGGCTTGCCGAACAGCAAGCGGAAGAAGCGCCCAAGGCACCGCTGCGGCGGCTCGGCATGCTGGAGGAGGCCGCGCTACCCCAGGCCTATCGCGAGGGGCGAACCTGCCGCCTTACCAGGGGGAACCGGCTGCTGCTGATCGTGGCCGCGCCCGGCGGGCTGGCGCAACTGGATGGAAAGGTGACACAGCTTGCGGTCTCGGGCCCGGTGGGACCGTCGGGAGGCTTCTTTGAAACGCAGGGCGCAAGCATCAGCGTGGGGTTGCGAGCAGACCCAGGCGCGGCGGCGGCGGGGACGCCAAGCACCCGTGCCGGCCTCACGGTGGCTGGAGAAAAGGACCGGCCGATGGAGCGGCACGAGGGAAGCTGGATCTGCAGCACGCCCTCTCCCTAAACTTCCCGCTCCCCGCGCAGTGCCGACACGAATGCCTTGCGCCACCACACCACATCTTCGCGCTCGACGATTTCGTTCAGCACTTGCCAGCGGCGGATCCGCTCCTCCTTCGGCATATCGAGCGCGCGCCCGATCGAGTCCGATATCTCTTCCTTGCTGTACGGGTTGACCAGCAATGCCTCCCCGAGCTGAAGCGCCGCGCCCGCGAAGCGCGACAGAATTAGGACTCCCGGATCCTCCGGGTCCTGGGCCGCGACATATTCCTTGGCGACCAGGTTCATGCCGTCCCGCAAAGGGGTAATCAGGCCGATCTCCGCCGCGCGGTAGAAACCCGCCAGGTCCTCGCGGCCATAGCCCTGATTGACATATCGGATCGGCACCCAGTCGACCTCCGCAAACTCCCCGTTGATACGGCCCGACAGCTCGTCGAGGCTTTCGCGGATCGTCTCGTAGGTATGGACTTCGCCCCGGGACGGGGGCGCGATCTGGAGCATGAACAGCCTGCCGCGACAGCTTTCATTCTCTTCAAGAAAGCGGCGGTAGCCTAGGAACCGCTCTTCGAGGCCCTTTGAATAATCGAGGCGATCGACGCCGATTATGGTGCGGCGGCCATCGGCGCTCTTCTTCAGCCGCTCGAACGCAACCTTGGCACCTTCGCTGTTCGCCGCCTCCTTGAATTCCTTGAAGTCGATGCCGATCGGGTAGGCCGCGGCGTGAACGGAGCGGCCGCCGACATGGATCGTGCCATCCGGATCGCAATGGCCGCCAAGCTCACGCTCGACATAGTTTTGGAAGCTCTCCAGCCACTCCTCGGTCTGGAAGCCGATCACATCATAAGCGAGCAGCGACAAGGCCAGCCCTTCGTGAAACGGCAAGGAAACCAGCAATCGCGAGGGCGGCCACGGTATGTGGAGGAAGAAACCGATTCGGTTGCGGACGCCCCTTTCGCGCAGCATCCGCCCAAGCGGTATCAGATGATAGTCATGGACCCAGATGAGGTCGCCGGGCTCGACGAGCGGCACGACCGTCTCGGCGAACCGCTCGTTCACCCGCTCGTAGCCGCCCGCGAAGCTACGGTCATATTCGGCCAGGTCGATCCTGTAATGGAAGAGCGGCCACAAGGTGCGATTGGCGTAACCGTTATAATATTCCTCGACGTCCTGCTCTTCTAGGTCGATGGTCGCCGAGGTTACGCCGTCGTGGCGCTGGAAGTTGATCTGGCCGGTGAATTCGTCGGTTTTGTTGCCTGACCAGCCGAACCACAAGCCGCGATATTCGCGAAGCGCGGCGGAAAGCGCAACGGCGAGGCCGCCCTGGGCGCCGCCCTCCCCTTCGGGCTTCGGTGCGGCAACGCGGTTGGAGATGACGATAAGGCGGCTCATCGTATCGCACTCCAGGGCTTGGACAACAAACCGGCGCAGTTGATCAGGCCGACCAGCGAGTAGGTCTGCGGATAATTGCCCCATAATTCGCCGGTTTCAAAATCGGTATCTTCGGACAGGAGCCCGGCAGGGGTGAGCCGCTCCAGCGTCTTTTCATAAAGCGCGCGCGCCTCCTCGCTGCGGCCAGCGAGATGAAGCGCCTCGATCAGCCAGAAAGTGCAGAAGTTAAACGCGGTCTCGGGCGACCCAAAATCATCTTCCGCGGCGTAACGCAGCATGTGCTCGCCGCGGCGCAAGTCGCTCTCCACCGCCTCGAACGTCGCGGCGAAGCGCGGATCGTCGGGGCTGAGGAAGCGCATGTCCACGAGCTGGAGCAGGCTTGCATCGGTCTCGCCGCCACCGAAGGTGGCAGCGAAGCGGCTCTCGGGCGCGTACCAGGCATCCTTCTCGATACGCGCGCGAATCGCCCCCGCCCGCTCTCGCCACAGCGCCGCACGTTCCCCCAGCCGGAGAGCTTCGGCAGCGTTGGCCAGCCGGTCGCACCCTGCCCAGCTCATCACCGAACTGTACGTGTGAACGGCACTGCGCGTGCGATATTCCCAAAGGCCCGCATCGGGCTGGTCGTGCATGGTCCAGGCACGCTCGCCAACCTTCTCCAGGGCGTGGAAATCGGCCTCGGTCGCGGTGCGCAGCAGCCGCTCGTCGAAGAAGGCCTGCACGTTGGACAGGATGATTTGCCCGTAGGCGTCGTGCTGAACCTGCGTGTAGGCGGCGTTGCCGACCCGCACCGGACCCATCGACCGGTAGCCAGCCAGATGTGGCGCCTCCCACTCCTCCAGCTTGGGTTCTCCCGACACAGCGTAAAGCGGCTGGATTTGCCCTCCTTGCGCATCGTCGACGATGTTGCGCAGGTAGCCGAGATAACCTTCCAGCACATCGAGAGCGCCGAGGCGGTTAAGCGCCTGCACGGTATAATAGGCGTCACGGATCCAGCAGTAGCGATAGTCCCAATTGCGTCCGCTGTTCGCCGCCTCGGGGATGGAAGTGGTGAGCGCCGCCACGATCGCGCCGGTTTCCTCATGCTGGCAAAGCTTGAGGGTGATGGCGGCGCGGATCACCACCCGCTGCCATTCCAGGGGGATGGCGAGGCCGCGCACCCAGTCGCGCCAGTCGTCGGCGGTACGGTGCAGCCAGGCGGACAAAGTGTGGGCGACATTGCCGGCGAACGGCTCGTCCGGTCCCAGGAAGAAATGGTGCGCGCGCTCCAGCCGGAAAGCGCGGCCGTCAAGTAGCTGTCCCACCGGCGCGTCGGTGGTGAGGCGCAGCGGCTGGGGCTTCAGGAGAAAGCGGATGTGGTTGGTGCCGCTGGTCCGCTCGGCATCGCGCTCGCCCCAGTTCACCGAAGGGTTGAGCGCCACCCGCAGCCGCGGCGCGCCGCAAATCGGCCGTACGATCCTGCAGAACGCGACGGGCCGGTACATTCGGCCGTCGCGCGGGAAGCGCGGACAGAAGTCGAAGATTTCCGCCGCGCCGCCATCCGCGTCGGTAAGGACCGTGCGCAAAATAGCCGTGTTGCGCAGATAGGCCTGTTCGACGGAAACCTGGTTCTCGAGCGACATCCGCCACTCGCCGCGCGGCATCGGTCTTTTGCCCTTCGGCTCCAGCAAGGCACTGAACAACGGATCGCCGTCGACGCGCGGTGCACAGCCCCAGACGAAGCCGGCGCTACTGTTCACCAGCGCGCTGACCTGGCAGTTCCCGATCGGCCAAAGGTTGAGGTCAGACACCCGCCGCCTCCGCGCTCAGCCACGCCGTGATGTCCGCCACCCCGTCCAGACGCCAGGTCGCCGCGGTGGGGCGCGGAGGACCGACCAAGATGCCCCCTCCCCCCAAGGCGGCCGCGGCCGCAAAGGCATGTTCGTCGGTCAGATCGTCTCCCACGAACAAAGGACGCGCACCGGCAAAGGGTTGTTCCCGCATCAACCGGCGCAGCGCATCGCCCTTGTCGGAACCCCGTGGGCGGATCTCCATCACCATCTTGCCCGGCTGCACGGCAAGACCCGCTTCTTCGGCCAGGCTGCGCACCAGGGCTTCCGCTTCGCCGGCGCGTTCGGGAGCGCGGCGATAGTGCAAGGCGATGCTGGCGGGCTTCTCCTCCACCAGCAGGCGCGGGTCGGCGGCGGCGAGCCGGGCGAACTCCCCTCGTGCATGGTCGAGCCCCTCGGGTGCGGCAACGGGCAGGCTGTTGCCGTCGGCGAAGCGCAGTTCAAGCCCGTGCGAACCGGAAACCGCAAAGCCGCTGCAGCCAAGATGGCCATCCAGATCGGCGACGGACCGCCCGCTGACAATTGCCAAACGCCCGCCCAGCCGCTCGGACAGGCGTTCAAGCAAAGGCGTCAAGCTACCGGGCACCTCTATGGCACCTGGCGACTCGGCCAGATTCACGAGGGTCCCGTCAAAGTCGAGGAACAAGGCGGCGCCGCGCAGTAGGCCTTCCGGCGGCGGCCGGAGCAGGTCGGTCATGACTGCGCAGGTGGCGCGCCCCGCGGAAAATCGCAAGCTGCCTTTGATGTTTCCACGACACTCAAGGCGAGGCCGCTGAAATCCGGCATGATGGCGTTTTGAAGGTGGGCGAAATTGGGTTATGCCAATCCAATTGGGGCAGTGACGAAGCGCGCCGGAGGGGTCCGGGCTTTGTCTGCGGGTATCTGCATTGCCGTAGGGAGAAGGACGGTTCCTGTGCGGAACCGTTCCAAGGGGGAGCTATAAAGCTATGATACGTCGAAGCGCGTCCGTCTTTTCGCGGCGCGGGATCCTTGCCGCCATCGGACTTGGGGGGGCGGCCGCCGCCGTCGCAACGCCGCCGCTGCCATTAAGCTGGACCCGCAAACCGGGCGCGGCAAGCTGGTGGGATCGTGTCTCGGGCTCGCTTGACCGAGGCGCGATCGATGATTGGAAGCAACAGGTGGGCTCAAGCTTCACCGTCCATGGCGATGGCAGCCGATCGACTCTCAAGCTGATCAAGGTGATACCGCTCAATTCCGGTGGCAGGCGCCCCTCCTCGCTCGGTCGCGAACGAGCCTTCGCGGCGGTGTTCGAAGCCCAACCGGCCGCGGCTCCCATGGGCGACCGCACCTACACTCTCGAGCAGCCGGGCGCCGGCAAAATGGAAGTGTTCATGACCGGGGCCAGCTTGTCAAAAGGCGCGGCCCGGCTCGAAGCGGTCTTCAACTGACAATGCCGCCGCCGCTCCACGCCGCGGCCGCTCATGGCATTTCCTATCGGCCGATGATCGCAGACGATCTTCCGTTCCTGGCGGCGCTTTATGCATCAACCAGGGCGGAAGAGGTCGCGGTGACAGGTTGGCCGGAGGAGATGCAGCGCAGTTTCCTTCACCAGCAGTTCGACGCGCAGCACCACCATTATCAGCGACACTATCCCGATGCGGAATGGCTGGTGGTTGAGGGAGGGGGGGAGCCGATTGGCCGGCTGTACATGGAGGAATGGCCAAGCCAGATCCGGATCATCGACATCGCTCTGGTCCCCGGCGCACGCGGAAAAGGAACTGGCGCCGCAATCCTTGCCGATGTGTGCGCCCTTGCCGCGTCCAAGGCCAAGAAAACTTCCATCCACGTCGAGAAGAACAATCCGGCACTGCGGCTCTATCGCCGGCTGGGATTCATCAAGGTCGAGGACAAAGGGGTGTACGACCTTCTGGAACGGTCGCCGCGCCACGCGGCCGACCTCCCGGAGCGCTAGATGAAGATCGCCTCATAACGAACGCTCGCTTGGTCCTTTGCGATCGGCACTATGAAGATGTCGTCGCTGCGGCGCGATCCGCGGAACGCATATGTGCCCTGCGGAACGACCGTCTCTGCCGGGCCTTCAAACTCCAGGCGGAAAGCACCGGCTTCGCGTGCGGCACGGGGCAAGGGCTCCACCTTCACGACCCTCAAGGTGAATTGGGAACCGCCAGCTTCAACGGAAAAGTCATCGCCGACGGCGAAGTCGCTGACCTTGAGATCGTCCACTGCGCACGCATCCTTATTCAAGGCTGGAGCCTGGATCGGCGCCCCAGAAATGGTCGGTGCGAATATAGCCCTGCCGCCCCGCGACATCCAGCAGGCACCAGCCGTTCGCGCATTTGGACAACCGGCCGACCACGCCCGGCTCGGCGCGGAAGCGCACTTTGGAGCCCGAATCGGGAGACGCGTGCAGCGGCCGCGGCTCCTTGCCTGAAACGAAGGCGGTGCGGGTGTCGCTGAGCAGTCGCTGCAACATCCAGCCGGTCTCCCCGTACGGGTCCTGAACCTTGCGCCAATTGGGGTATGTCTCCACCACCTTGATGGGCAGATCGGGCCGAAGATAAAGCCATGTGGCAGGATAGTTGCGGCCGGGACCCGTGCGCATCAAGGCCTTTGTTGCCGAAACCGACGCCCAGTAAGGCGTCGCGCGCTCCCTCTGCGCCTCGGCCGAGGTGACCGTGAAAGCAAGCGGGAGAAGTAAAAGCCAAGCCTTGCGCATCGTATCCCTTCAGCCCCTCCCCGCTTTTCCCTTAAGCGGGAGGCGGCGGGAGGTTCAACCGCTTACTTCCTTGACGGGGGCACGCGGCGGTTCATAGCGGGGCATGGAACGGCCGCTCGTCATCGTCACCCGCCGCCTGCCCGATGAAGTTGAGACACAAATGGGCGCGCTGTTCAACGCACGGCTACGCCTGGACGACCGGCCGATGAGCCGCCCTGAACTTACCGCGACGGTCGGTGAGTGCGCGGTTCTGGTGCCTACGGTAACGGATCGACTCGACGCCGCTTTGCTTGCGACAACGGGGCCGCAGCTCAAACTCATCGCCTCGTTCGGAGCCGGCAGCGACCATATTGACCTGGCGGCGGCCCAGGCCCGCGGCATCGCCGTCAGCAACACGCCCGATGTCTTGACCCAGGACACGGCCGATATCTTCCTGGCGCTTATCCTCTCCGCCGCGCGGGGCCTCGGGGAAGGAGAGCGGCTACTGCGCGCGGGTCGGTGGACGGGCTGGTCGCCCACCAACCTAATGGCGCGCAGCATCACTGGAAAAGCGCTGGCCATCGTCGGCATGGGCCGGATCGGCCGGGCCCTCGCCCGCCGTGCCCGCGCCTGCGGCATGCGCATCCACTACCATAACCGCCATCGTCTCAACGCGGCCGCCGAGGGTGAAATTGGCGCTCAGTGGTGGCCGGAGCTCGACCCGATGCTGGCCGCAGCGGACGTGGTCGCCTTGTGCTGCCCCTACTCGACCCAGACTCACCACCTGATCGACGCACGGCGGCTTGGACTGATGAAGCCGGAAGCCTTTCTGATCAACGCAGCCCGCGGTGCCGTTATCGAGGAGGAGGCGCTGGCCGAGGCCCTTGCCCGCGGCGCGATCGCCGGCGCGGGCCTCGACGTCTACGCGAAGGAGCCGGAGGTAGACCCGCGCCTCCTGGCTCTGCCGAACGTGACCCTTCTCCCCCACCTCGGCTCGGCAACGGTGGAAAGCCGCACGGCGATGGGGGAGAAAGTGATCGCCAACATTCAGGCATGGTGCCGAGGGGAGCCGCTGCCCGATCGGGTGGTATAGCGTGCCTCAATCGCCTGTCTGGATGCGCTCCACCAACTGCTTCACCGTCGGCACGAAGCCGTTCGAATAGAACGGATCCTTCTTGAACCGGAACGCCGCGTGGCCGGCGAACATCAAATTCTGGTCCACCGGACCGCCATGGGCGATGTCCTGCAAAGTCTTCTGGATGCAGAAGCTGCGCGGGTCGGCCAGCCGGCCGGTCGAGTTCTTCTCGTTGTCCGCCCAGGCCGAGAAGGCGCACTGGCTGAGGCAGCCCATGCAGTCGGCCTGATCCTGGCGAATCTGCACCTTCTCCGGAGGATCCACAAACACCAGAGTGTCGTCGGGAGTTTTGAGCGCATCGGTATAGCCCCGGTCGAACCATTCGCGCGCGTGGAGCAGGTCGCCGCGGGTCACCCAATAGTTCTTCTTGCCACCGACCCCCACGTCGAGCTGGAATTCATGATCGCCGATCGGGTCCTTGGTGAAGGCGATCTGCCGCTCGGAGCGCGCCTCGAGCGAGCGCAGGAACGGGTTGCGCACCGCCGAGCTGTAGAAGCCGGTCGGAGAGAAGCGGTGCAGGAGGACATCTCCCTCCTCCAGCGTCATCAGCCTTTGCTTCCATTCTTCCGGTATCGGGCTTTCCTGCGTGAGCAGCGGCCGGGTGCCGAACTGGAACACGATCTGCCCGAGCTCGGGATTATCGATCCAATGTTCCCATTCCTTCAAGTTCCAGACGCCGCCCGCCATGACGATCGGAACTTCGTCCGGAATGCCGCCTTCGCGCATCGTGTCGCGCAATTCCTTGACCCGGGGATAGGGATCCTGCGGCTTCAGGGGGTCCTCGGCGTTGGACAGGCCGTTATGGCCGCCGGCAAGCCAGGGATCCTCGTAAACCACGGCGCCAAGCCATTCGGCGGCTTTGGAATATGCGCGCTTCCAAAGCGCGCGAAAGGCGCGCGCCGAGCTGATGATCGGGAGGTAATAGACGCCGTGCGAGGCCGCGATCTCGGACAGCTTGTAAGGCATGCCCGCGCCGCAGGTGACGCCGGTCACAAGCCCCTTGGTCTTCTCCAGTGTGCCTTCCAGCACGCGGTGCGCGCCGCCCATTTCCCACAGCACGTTGATGTTGAGCGCACCCTGGCCGCCGGTCATGTCGTGGGCGCGCTGAACCTGCGCCACCGCCCCGTCGATGGCATATTGGACGAGTTCGTCATGCCGCTCGCGCCGCGTCAAAGCATGGTAGATTTGGGGGACGATCTTGCCTTCGGGGTCGTAACTGTCTGCGTTGACCGCGGAGACGGTGCCGATGCCGCCCGCGGCCGCCCAGGCGCCGGAGCTGGCGTGGTTGGTTGCCGACACACCCTTGCCGCCTTCGACCAGCGGCAACACTTCGCGGCCGCCATAGCGGATCGGCTTCAAACCCTTGAACATCGTTCCTCCGAATTAGACGCGGGCCTATACGCCGGGCACCGGCGAATGCGCCACGAATTTCATCATGCGCCGTCGCTCAACGCGCGGGGCCTGCCGATCGCTTCACCGTAAAGACGGGCATAGCGGGCGATCATCGCCCCCTCCTCATACTCCGTCGCCGCCTTTGCGCGATTGGCACAGCCGATCGCGTGGCGCAGGTCCGGCCGCTCGGCCAGCGCATCGAGCGCGGCGGAAAACCCGGCTTCATCGCCTGGCGCCACGAGGAACGGCCGGTTGCCGGTGGCAACCATGTCGGCAATATCGCCCACGGCTGTCGTGACGGCAGGCAGCCCGGCTGCCATCGCTTCAACCAGCGAGATCGGGAATTGCTCGCTGTCCGAGGACAAAGCGAAAATGTCGAAGCCGCCGATCCAGCGCCACGGCTCCGCGCGAAATCCCGGCAGGTCGACCCGACTCGCCACCCCCAGCGCCTGCGCCTCGGCCGCAATGCGGTCGTGTTCCGGCCCCTCCCCCACAATCACCAGGCGCGCGTTCGGTGTCTTCATGCCGGCAAAGGCCCTGACCAGCCGGGGAAGGTTCTTGACTGGACGCAACCCGGCAACCGTTCCGATCACGATCTCGCCGCGCTCCCCGTCCAGCGCGAGCAACTCCCGCTCCGCAGGCGCGGAGTAGCGCGAAACGGCAATGCCGTTTGCAATCCGCTCGATCCGCTGCGGCGGCTGGTGCCAGGCGGTACGGGCGAGCCCGGCGAGGCGCTGCGACGGGACGATCAGCCGACGCGCGGCAGGGAGACCGATGCGCCGATAAAGATTGCGGCGCGGGTTGAGCGCTTCAACTTCATCCTGGTTGAAGCCGTCCTCGTGGTGCACCAGCGGTGGCAGCCTCGCGACGCCGCCGAACAGGCGCCGCGCCATCACCATGTCGAATGCGCCCCAATTATATGTAAGAATCAGGTCGAAGCCGCGCGCGTAGCGGGCGAGCCGCCAAAGGCGCCCAGGCAAAGGCGGACCCGCCAAGGGCGGCGCATCGGCGGGAAATGCCACGGCGATGCCCGGTTCCAGCGCAGCGCGGGCGGAGAGCTGATCCGGCTGCGCGCTGAGCACGACATGCTCGGCCGCTTTGCCGAAGGCGTTCATCAGGCGAACCGCCCGCGCCTCCTTGCCGCCCAGGTTGAAGGTGGAATGGGCATGAAGAATACGGACGGGGCGCGGCATCCGCCCTTATTGCGCAGCGCGTGCGACAGGGGAAGAAGCGCGGCACGGGTGCCTTCCGTGGCTGCCGCGCGCCGCTACGGAAACTAGCTTTGTACTCCTGCATTGGCGCCGCACGGGAGGTGCGGCAGGCAAATCTGCCAGTAAAACTGGTTAACTTCGCCTTTTCCGAAGATAAAGAGCACTCCACTCAACAAAAAAAGGAATGTCTTAAGGAAACCCGTTCATGTTGCCAGCATGATCCACCTCGATCAGCACCTGCTCTCGGCCGCCGCCGGGTCGCGCCCCGCGCCTGGCGGCATCTACCGGCAGGCGCTGGCGGACAGCCGGCGTCAGCTCGAGACCCTGATCGATAACCTGCCGGGATTCGCCTATCGCTGTCCCCTCACCAGCCCCTGGCGGCTGGATTATGTCAGCGACGGCGTGCGCGCGCTGACCGGCTATGGTGCGGACGAATGGCTGTCGGGGCTGATGGCCTGGGCCGACATCGTCCACCCCGAGGATATTGCCGGCCTGGAGCAGGCGATTGCAGGAGGGGTAACGAACCGCCGTAAGTTCGACGCGACCTACCGGATCACCCATCGCGACGGCAGCACGCGGTGGCTGCACGAGCGCGGCCAGGGCGTATACGGCAGGGAGGGTGACGCCCACTATCTCGAAGGCTTCATTGGGGATGTTACCGAACAGAAGCTGCTCGAGGCGGCGCTTCGGCGACGCACCGAGCGCGCACACTCGATCCTCGATTCGGTGCCGCAGATCGTCTGGTCATGCGACGCCCAAGGGAATTGCGACTATCTGAGCCCGCAATGGCAGGAGTTCACGGGGCAAGCACCCCACAGCGACCTGGCCTTCGGCTGGACTGCGGCGGTGCACCAGGACGATTGCGATCATACCCGCTCCGCCTGGGCAAAGAGCCTCGCCCAGAGCATCAGCTTCGAGGTCGAGTTCCGCCTGCGCCATCGCGACGGCGGTTTCCGCTGGGCTCTTGCCCGCGCTCTTCCGGAGCGCGATGCCCAAGGCCGGGTCACGCGCTGGTACGGCACCTGCACGGATGTTCACGAGCGCGTGGAGGCGAAGCGCGCGCTGGCCGAAAGTGAGGCGCTCAACCGGTCCGTTCTCGATTCAAGCCCCGACTGCATCACCCTCCTCAGCCGCGACAGCCGCATCCTGTTCGTCAACAAGCGCGGCCCGCAGGCCTTCGAGCTCAACGGGACGGAGTCGTTGATCGGCACCCGCTGGCTGGACTTGCTGGACCCGAGCAATCGCCCGCAAGCGCGGCAGGCCCTGGCCCGCGCCGCTGCCGGGGAGACGGCCCACTTCACGATGATGCAACCCGCCGCGAACGGTGTACCCAGATGGTGGGACGTAGCGGTAACGCCGAGCGGCGCCGGCGGTTCGGGTGACCGGCTGGTGGTGATCGCCCGCGATATCAGCCATCAGAAGCAGTCCGAAGAACATGTTCGCTGGGTAGCCAACCATGATGCGCTGACCGGCCTGCCGAACCGTCTGCTCTTCCAGGAGCGGCTGGACGAAATCGCCGGGAGCTACGCCGCCGCCGGCGAGGGCTTCGCGCTGCTCCTCCTCGACGTCGATGATTTCAAGCGGATCAACGACAGCCTCGGCCATGATGCCGGCGACTCGCTGCTCTGCGCGTTCGGGGAGCGGCTGCGTGCCGCCACCCGCGCCGACGATTTCGTCGCACGGCTCGGCGGCGACGAGTTCGCCGTGATCCTTAACGGCGTCGGCCGGCCCGGCGAGGTCGAGGCGGCCGGCGCCGCCATCCTGGACGCGTTGCGCGAACCGCACATTCACGGCGGGCGCATCCTCGATTGCAATGCCAGCATCGGTGCCAGCCTGTTCCCGCTCCACGGCACCGGCCGCACCGAATTGCTCAAACATGCCGACATCGCGCTCTATGTCGCCAAGGGTGCCTGGCGCGGCAATCTGCGGATCTTCGATGCGCGCATGCGCTCCGACATGCAGAACCGCATGTCGATGATCGGCCTCGCCCGTGAGGCCTTGGCGCGCGACCTGATCGTACCGTTCTACCAGCCCAAGATCGATCTTCGCACCGGCAAGGTGGCAGGGTTCGAGGCGCTGCTGCGCTGGCGACACCACAGCCGCGGCATCCAGTCGCCCAACACAATCGCGGCCGCCTTCGAGGATCACGGCACCGCCGCCGCGATCAGCGACCGGATGATCGAAAAGGTCATCGCCGACATGGCGCGCTGGCGTTGCGAAGGCATCGAGTTCAAGCAGATCGCCATCAACGCGGCCGCCGCCGAGTTCCGCCGCGGCGACTTTGCCGAAAGCCTGCTCGAGCGACTGCACGCGGCGCGCGTTCCCCCCGAAAATCTGCAGCTGGAAGTCACGGAGACCGTGTTCCTCGGGCGCGGTGCCGATTATGTCGAGCGCGCGCTCAAGACGCTGAGTAGCGCCGGGGTGCAGATCGCGCTGGACGATTTCGGCACGGGTTACGCCTCCCTGTCGCACCTCAAACAATTTCCGGTCGACGTGCTCAAGATCGACCGCTCCTTTGTCGCCGAGCTCGAACAGAATACCGATGCTGCCGCGATCATCCGCGCCGTGATCACGCTCGGCCACAGCCTCGACATCGAGGTGGTGGCGGAAGGTATCGAAACCGCTGAGCAAGCCGGTTGGCTCACTCACAAAGGCTGCCATTACGGTCAGGGGCACCTTTACGCAGCGGCGGGGCCGGCCGAGGACCTGCCGAACATGATCAACAGCCTTTCCCGCAAGTCCGGCTGCGGCCACGCCGCCTGAACGGCCTTCAAGCCGGCGCACTGGCGCTTGACCCTTTGAGCGTCTAGGGGACCGCTTCTCCACATATCTGTACAAAGGCTTCGGGCGAGATGGGTTTTCGTTGCGGTATCGTCGGGCTTCCCAATGTCGGGAAGTCCACCCTCTTCAATGCGCTCACCGAGACGGCGGCGGCGCAGGCGGCGAACTACCCCTTTTGCACCATAGAGCCCAATGTCGGCCGCGTCGCGGTACCCGATCCGCGCCTCGACGAAATCGCCCGCGTCGCGAAGTCCGCGAGCATCATCGAGACGCAGCTCGAATTCGTCGACATTGCCGGCCTGGTCCGCGGCGCATCCAAGGGCGAGGGGCTCGGCAACCAGTTCCTCGGCAACATACGTGAAGTCGACGCCATCGTCCATGTCCTGCGCTGCTTCGAGGATGGGGATGTCACCCATGTCGAAGGCCGGGTCGATCCGGTAGCGGATGCGGAAACCGTCGAGACCGAACTGATGCTCGCCGATCTCGAAAGCCTCGAGAAACGTGTCCCCAACCTCGCCAAGAAAGCGCAACAGGGTGACAAGGAAGCAAAGGTCCAGGCCTCGGTTCTCGGCCAGGCGCTGGAACTCTTGCGCGAGTCCAAGCCCGCCCGCCTCACCCAGCCGCGCGACCCGGAGGAAAAGCTGGCGCTGGACCGCGCGCAGCTCCTCACCGCCAAGCCGGTCCTCTATGTCTGCAATGTCGACGAAGGCGATGCAGCGGCAGGAAATGCCCATTCCGCGCGCGTGTTCGAGCGCGCGGCGGCGGAAGGCGCGGGCGCGGTTATCGTCTCGGCCGCGATCGAGGCCGAGATCGTCACCATGGCTCCGGAAGACCGGGGCGAGTTCCTGGCCGATCTCGGTCTCGAGGAGACCGGCCTCAGCCGCGTCATCCGCGCCGGCTACGAACTTCTTCACCTCCTCACCTTCTTCACCGCCGGCCCCAAGGAAGCGCGCGCCTGGACGGTGGAGCGCGGCGCCAAGGCTCCGCAGGCCGCGGGCGTGATCCACACCGACTTCGAGCGCGGCTTCATTCGCGCCGAGACCATTTCCTATGAGGATTTCACCGCCTGCAACGGTGAGGCCGGCGCGCGGGAAGCGGGCAAGCTGCGCTCCGAAGGCAAGGAGTATCTCGTGCAGGATGGCGACGTGATGCTGTTCCGCTTCAACGTCTAATTGGCAAAGGCGCCAGCGCCCCGGGCGCTCTTCCGGTCCTGCTACCCCCCCCGGCCGGGTCGCCGTGACGCAGCGTTCCGATCTTCGGCCGGCGATGGTGAAGCGGGCGTGGTGGGCGCGGTAGGGATTGAACCTACGACCCCACCCGTGTGAAGGGTGTGCTCTACCACTGAGCTACGCGCCCACGCCCAGGAAGCCGCCTCGCCGGCTGCCGATGAGGCCTCTTCTGCCCCTGAGTGCCGTGCCCATAATGAGCCGCATCCATGGTGTCCAGTATGGGATAACGGCGGACCGGCGCGCGCCGGCCCCACCGGTTCAGCGGCTGACGGAATCCTTGAGAACCTTGCCGGCCTTGAACTTGGGCTGGGTGGATTCCTTGATCTGCATCGGCTCGCCGGTCCGCGGATTGCGGCCCGTCGAGGCCTTGCGCTTCGAGCAGGCGAAGGTCCCGAAGCCGACCAGCCTGACCTCGTCGCCGCGTTTGAGCGCGCTGGTGATTGCCTCGAACACTCCTTCGACGGCCCGGCTCGCATCGCCGCGACTAAGGCCCGTCGACTCGGCAACCGTGCCGATCAGCTCCTGCTTGTTCATCTCTCCCGAACCCCTGTTCGTTGGAATCGCGGCTCGCGCCACAGTCCATCTAAGATCAGGTGGACGACGTGAGTCAAAAGGAAACCGCGTTGATGCCAAGGCTAACGCGCTTCCTTCCGGCCCTGTTCCGCGCCCGATCCGAAATGGTCAGTGGCGTATCGAAATCTCGTCGGGGGCCGCCGCAAGCTCCGGCGCCGGCAGCGTCGCGAGTTCGTCGGCTTCGGTCCAGTCGATCGGCGTAACCGGCGTTGCCAGCGCCTGCGTCAGCACCTCGTCCACATGCGACACCGGCACGATCTCCAGCGCGTCCGTAATTGCCTTCGGAATCTCGACGAGATCCTTTTCATTCTCCGCCGGAATCAGCACCTTCTTGATGCCGCCGCGCAGTGCCGCGAGCAGCTTTTCCTTGAGGCCGCCGATCGGCAGCACCCGGCCGCGCAAGGTCACCTCGCCGGTCATGGCCACATCGCGGCGAACCGGGATGCCGGTCAGCGTCGAGATGATCGCGGTCACCATGCCGATGCCGGCCGAGGGGCCGTCCTTCGGAGTGGCGCCTTCGGGGAGGTGGACGTGGATGTCCTTGCGGGCGAACACGCTCGGCTTGACGCCGTAGCTCGGGCTGCGCGCCCTGACGAAGGAGAAGGCCGCCTGGATCGACTCCTGCATCACATCGCCAAGCTTGCCGGTAGTCTTGATCTGGCCCTTGCCCGGCACGGTCACCGCTTCGATGGTGAGCAGCTCCCCGCCGACCTCGGTCCAGGCGAGGCCGGTCACGGCACCGATCTGGTCCTCTTCTTCCGACACCCCGTGGCGAAAGCGCTGCACGCCAGAGAAATCCGCCAGGTTGTCGACATCGATCGAGACGGCCTCGGCCTTGCCTTCCAGGATGCGGCGCAGCGCCTTGCGCGCAACCTTGGCGATCTCACGCTCCAGCGTACGGACGCCCGCTTCGCGCGTATAGTGGCGGATAAGGGTGCGAAGCCCCGCCTCGCTGAGTTCGAATTCGCCGTCCTTGAGGCCGTGCGCCTCGATCTGCTTGGGAAGGAGGTGCCGCCGCGCGATCTCGACCTTTTCGTCCTCCGTATAGCCTTCCAGCCGGATGATCTCCATGCGATCCAGCAGCGGCTGGGGCATATCCATCGTATTCGCGGTGGTGACGAACATGATGTCCGAAAGATCGTAGTCGATCTCCAGATAATGGTCCTGGAACTTGGAGTTCTGCTCCGGATCCAGCACCTCGAGCAGCGCCGAGGCGGGGTCGCCGCGGAAGTCCTGGCCAAGCTTGTCGATCTCGTCGAGCAGGAAAAGCGGGTTGGACGAGCCCGCCTTCTTGAGATTCGACACGATCTTGCCCGGCAGCGAGCCAATATAGGTGCGGCGGTGGCCGCGTATCTCGGCCTCGTCGCGCACACCGCCCAGTGATTGGCGGACGAACTCGCGCCCGGTCGCCTTGGCGATCGAGCGGCCAAGCGAGGTCTTGCCGACGCCCGGCGGTCCGACGAGGCAGAGGATCGGGCCCTTGAGCTTGTTGGTGCGGGCCTGGACGGCGAGATATTCGACGATCCGGTCCTTGACCTTCTCCAGGCCATAATGGTCCTCGTCGAGGATCGCCTGGGCTTCGGCGATGTCCTTCTTGACCTTGGACTTCTTGCCCCACGGAAGGCCGAGCAGCACGTCGAGATAGTTGCGGCTGACCGTGGCCTCGGCGGACATCGGCGCCATTCCCTTGAGCTTCTTGAGCTCGGAACCGGCCTTGGCTTTCGCTTCCTTGGACAATTTGGTGCGTTCGATCTTGCGGGACAGCTCGGCAAGCTCGTCGCCATTGCCTTCCTCGCCCTCGTTGCCGAGTTCGCGCTGAATCGCCTTCAATTGCTCGTTCAGATAATATTCGCGCTGGGTCTTCTCCATCTGGCGCTTGACCCGGCTGCGGATCTTCTTTTCGACCTGCAGCACGCCAAGCTCACCCTCCATGAAGGCGAAAGCCATTTCGAGCCGGCGCACCGGGTTGAGCTCGGCAAGCAAGGCCTGCTTGTCCGAGACCTTGATGTTGATGTTGGCGGCCACCGCGTCGGCGAGGCGCGACGGCTCCTCGATCGTCGCCAGCTGCACCGCCGTCTCGGCCGGCAGCTTCTTGTTGAGCTTTGAATAATTCTCGAACTGCTCCACCACCGAGCGCATCAGCGCGGAGACTTCGGCGCCCTCCGGCTCCTCCCCTTCGATCAGGTCGATCTCGGCGACGAGATGCTGCCCCTCCTCGCCGCTCATGGCCGAAAGCGAGGCGCGTTGCTGCCCTTCCACCAGCACGCGCACCGTCCCGTCGGGAAGCTTGAGGAGCTGGAGAATGGTGGCAACCACGCCGAGATCGTAGAGCGCGTCGCGATCGGGATCGTCCTCCGCCGGATCGAGCTGGGAGACCAGGAATATCTGCTTGTCCGCGGCCATGGCCGTCTCAAGCGCGGCCACCGACTTGTCGCGCCCGACGAACAGGGGAACGATCATTTGCGGGAAGACGACGATGTCGCGAAGCGGCAGCACGGGATAGGAAGCGGGCATCTGAACTCCACAAGGGCCGGGACGGCCGTTCACGTCTATATGGGCGAGGCCTGAGCTTCCATCAATGCGGGAGCGACCAAGCAGGGCTTGTTGCGCGCACACCCGCGCCGGTAAGGGATCGAGGAAGAACGAAAACGAACGGAGTTGATCCATGAACCGCCAACCTCATTACCCCGATGATGCCGCCGTTGGAGACGCCGCGGCGTCGACGGATGGCGAAGCCGCCGCTGCCGCGGCCGGCGAGGGCACCCCCCCCGGCGATGCCAAGGCCGGCGATGCCAAAGCTGGTGACGCGAAGGCTGGTGACGCGAAGGCGGGGGATGCCGGCAAGAACAAGCATCTCATGACCGGGGCGGCCATCGGCATCGGCTCTGCGGCGATCGTTGCTGCGCTTCTGTACGCCAAGGGCCGCAACAGGGGCGACAAGGCCTGACAACGGTCAAGTGGCTGCTGAACCTCACCTTTCTTGCCGGTTCAGGCAAGGCTCAAGCGAATCGGTCTAGACCCCCTTCATCGAGTGAAGGAGTTTTTCGATGCGTAAGATGATTCTGGCTCTGAGTGCCGCGACCCTCGCCTTGCCGGTGCTGCCGGCGGCTCCGGCGTTCGCGCACGACAATCGCGGCTATAGCGGGCAGACTTGGCGCGGTTCGGACGGCCGCACCTATTGCCGCAAGTCCAACGGCACCACCGGCCTTCTGGTCGGCGGGGCGGCGGGCGTCCTCGCCGGCCGTCACATCGACAGCCGCGGCGACCGCACCACCGGCACCGTTCTCGGCGCCGCCGTCGGCGCCCTGGTCGGCCGCCACCTGCAGCGCAATGTGGTAAGCCCGCGCCGCTGCGGCTAACTACGCGACGACACGCCGATGACCGGCCCCGGCCTCCCCAGTGGAAGCCGGGGCCTTGTTGTTTTCACTCGCCGCCGCTGTCGTTGATTGCCCGCGCGAGGAAGAAGGCGCCGACCGCAACGCCGGCGATGATGACCAGCGTCACCACCGTGCCCGTGGGTCCTAAATTCTGGCGGCGCGATTGCTCGTCGGCGACCTTCGTGCCGGCGAGGTAGAGCGCCGGCTTCTTCTCGCCGACCAGCCGCAGGTCGAGCCCGTCGGCGGTCACCACCCGCGCCATCTGTGAAGACGGGCTGCGGTAATCGTGAGTCATCGACAGCTTGAGCCCGCCATGGGCCTTTGCCGCCTTGCCGCCGCCGCCCAACGGGATCCTGTAATAAGCCGCTGCCGTCGCGCTGCTCTGCCGCGCGCCGCTGTCGTGGAAGGCGGGAATGTCCGCCGCCAGGCACGGGCTTACCGCCAGGCTCGCCACCGCCGCGGCCGCCACATATTTCCTCATGAGATGCCTCTCCCCTATGCGCTGCAACGGTGCCCCCGGCGGCGAACCCGATTTATGGAGCAGTCATTTTTGCGGCAAGGCTTCTTCTGCAGCAGCATCGATCCTGGCCGGCCGCCACTCGCCAGTTCCGGCGCGATGGGGCTAGAGCAGCCCGAGGGACCGCATGCTCTGATACTCTCCCACACCGAAGATTAGGTGGTCATGAAGGGTAAGTCCGAGGTTTCGGAATGAGTTCGCTAGCCTCCTTGTGAGGGCCAGATCGTTCTCGCGTGGGGAAGTATCCTCCCCGGGGGAGAGCGAAGCGACGATGATACCGCCTGCGTCCAGGCGCAAAGCATCCTCGATGATCGCGCGTTCACCGAAGTTCTCCACGTCCGCACGCCGGGCCTCGATCTGCTTGGTCGCAAGGAGCCGGCGCTCGCGGTCGAGATAGGCGACCACGATGCTTTCCCGTTCCGCGCCGTTGAATATACCTTGGAACAGCCGAGCCGCGTCCTGCGCCGAGCTGATCGTGACTCCGGTTTTGTCCATCGGCTGTCCCTTGATCCCCGCGAGCGCTGATCCGCATGAGCAGCCTGATCCGGCCTGCGCCTGATCCCGTATCACACGCGGTTGCCGCGGAGGGAAGGGTTCGAAAGACGCCGCCCGCACTGTGGCTGGACGCGCTGCCGCTAGTAGAGGCTCAGGCGCGGCTGCCCGCGGCCTTGGCGTCGGCGGGGGTGTGGCGCGTATCACTCCACTCCTGCCAGCGCTCCCAGAAGCTCTTCTGACGCAGCGTGCCCTGGCCCACCGCCGACGGCGTTGACACGGCGGCGGCGGCGCCGGCCCGTGCGGCGCTCAGATCGTATAGGGTACAGGCCTGCTCGATCACGTTTTATCCCCTCGGTTTGCCGCGGATCGCGTGTCCGCCTAGGCAATGAGGACGAAGGGCTGCCCCGAAGCCAGTCGGGCGATCAGCAGAATTGCGGAAACGGCCGTCATGCCGCCCACGCCCGCCACCACCCGGACCGTCTCCATCGATCGTCTCCCGATCAGATCAGCACTTCATCCCACGCGCCCCATATGCACCCGCCGCTCAAGCGCTGCCACGGCCAGCACCGGCAAATGTCCGCCGCGCCGCGCTGCCGGTGCGGACCGCGCACGCGAACGGTTGACGAAAAGTGCAAAAATGTGCGGAAAGTTGTGCGGGAGTGAAAGGACAAGGTTTCGGTGCAGGGGGATTTCGACAGCAGCCAGAGCATGGGGGTGGCGCTCAAGGTGCGCGAGGAACTCGCCCGCCGGCGGCTGTCGCGCCAGTGGCTCGCCGACTCGGCCCGCCTCAGCATCTCAACCCTGGAAAAGGCGCTCGCCGGGCGCCGGCCCTTTACCTTGTCCACCGTGGTGCGGCTGGAGGAAGCGCTTGGGCTCAAGCTGCGCAACTCCCCCTCGCCTGTCCCGGCCGCGCCTGCCGCCCCGCAGGAGCAAGGCGGCCTCGCGCCCGAGTCGATGGGCGCCTATGCGCGTCCGGCGGTACGGTGGCTGGAGGGCGAGTACCTGACGCTGCGCCCGTCAATCGACGAGCCGGGCGCGATCTACGCCTATCGCACCCTCATCGAGTGGGACGAGGAGGACAGCCACCTTCGCTTTGCCGAGTCGGCCAGGCTCGACGCGGAGTACAGCCAGCGTGGTTTCGTCTCCTTCCCCCATCTGTCGGGGCACATCTATCTCGTCACCCAATATGCCGGCCAATATCGGATGATCCTGCTCGGCCGTCCCTCCGCCAAGGGGGCGATGTGCGGGGTGCTGACCAGCCTGGTGTCCGGCGCCGGAGCCCAGCTCACCCCCGCGGCCGCGCCCATCACCCTTGTTCCGATAGCGCAGGGCCAAGCCCCCCACATGGGCCTGATCCGCGCGGGCATGGACTGTTTCAACGAGTATCGCGACCGCGTCGATCACATCTGCCGCCGCGGCTTCGCACTGTTTCCGGGGCACTAGCGAATCGGGCAGTAGCGAACAGCCGTCGCTTGGCGGGGCGGGCTGTGTTACCCCTTGATGCTTCCTTCTGTTGCACGCTCATTTGGACCGCCATCGGCCATGCTCGCCCCCGCATTCCTTGACGAGCTGCGCGCCCGCACCACCCTCTCCACCCTCGTCGGCAAGACGGTGAAGCTGCAAAAAGCCGGGCGCGAGTACAAAGCGCCCTGCCCGTTTCACAAGGAAAAGACGCCCAGCTTCTACGTCAATGACGAGAAGGGCTTCTACCACTGCTTCGGCTGCTCGGTGCATGGGGATGCGATCCGCTGGCTGACCGACCAGCGCGGCCTTCCCTTCATAGACGCGGTCAAGGAACTCGCCGACGCAGCCGGCATGGAGGTCCCCGCCGCCGACCCCCGCGCGCAACACAAGGCCGAGCAGGCAGCCGGCCTCTACGACGTGGTGGAAGCCGCTCAGCGCTGGTTCGTGGATCAGCTCGGCGGCATCGACGGTGCCGGCGCCCGCGATTATCTCGCCCGCCGCGGCCTTGGCGACGCCACCGTGCGCAAATTCGGCTTCGGCTTCGCGCCCGATGGGCGCGGCCGCCTCAAGGATGCGCTGAAAGGCTTCGGCAACGACAAGCTCATTGAAGCGGGTCTGCTCGTGGAGCCGGAAGGCGAGCGCGAGCCCTATGACCGCTTCCGCGGCCGCCTCACCATCCCGATCCGCGACCAGCGCGGCCGGGTGATCGCGTTCGGCGGCCGAATTCTCGGCGAGGGCGAGCCCAAATATCTCAACTCTCCCGAGACGCCGCTGTTCGACAAGGGCCGCACCCTCTACAATCTCGACAAGGCGGGCCCCGTCAGCCGCACTGCCGGCCGGGTGATCGTGGTGGAAGGCTATCTCGACGTGATCGCGCTAGACCAGGCCGGGATCGGCGAAGCGGTGGCGCCGCTCGGCACGGCGCTGACGGAGGGACAGCTCGAGCGGCTGTGGCGCCTTTCCCCCTCCCCCATCCTGTGCTTCGACGGCGATGCCGCCGGGCAAAAGGCGTCCGTACGCGCCGCCCTGCGGGCGCTGCCTCATGTCGGCCCCGGCCGCTCGCTCTCCTTCGTGACATTGCCCCCCGGCCAAGACCCCGACGATCTCCTCCGCGCCAAGGGCCGCCAGGCGCTGGAAGACCTGCTCGAGCAGAGCGAACATCTCGTCGACCGCCTGTGGCGGCACGAGCAGGGCGCCGAGCCCCTCGATACGCCGGAAGCGCGCGCCGGATTGCGCCGCCGCCTGCTCGACCATGTCGCGGTGATCGCGGACCCGGATGTGCGCGACCAATATCGGCTGGAGCTGCTGCGCCGCTACGGGGACCTCACCCGTCCCCCGCCCCGGCCCGAGCGCCAGTGGCAGCCGCAGCGCGCGTTCAGCGGCGGCAAGGGTGGAAACCGCGGCCCCGGCGGCAACTTCCGCGGCGCCCGCTTCGAGCCCTACCGCCCGGTCTCGGACGGCGCCAAGGCGGTCGCCGCCGGCGGTCTCGACCCGCGGCTGGCCCGTGCGGTGATGGCCGGCCTGCTGCGCCACCCCGACGCGATCGGCGAGCATGTCGAGGCGATCGGCGCCCTCCTGCTTCCCGATCGCCGCCTCGCCGCGCTGCGCGATGCCCTGCTCTCCGCCGCCCTCGTCCACGGTGTGCTTGATCAGGAGAGGCTAAATACCATATTGACGCATGTTGGCGCTCACGCTCTTGCAGAGGGGCTGCGCCAGGAGCGAGGACTGGCCTTTTCCTTCACCCGCCGAGATGCCGACCCGGAACGCGCGCTTCGCGACCTCGTTCTGGTGATCGACACATTGGCGGCCCAGCCGGGACTCGTGTCCGCGCTGGATGCCGCGACCGAGCGGCTGAAGGAGAGTGGGGACGAAGCCGCCTTCCGCGAGCAGCAACGGCTCAGGGAGGCTCGGGACGAGGCGGAAAGGCAGCTTGCGGCGCTTCTCGAGAGCGACGCCGGCAAAGAGGAACAAGGCGTTTAGATGGCGAAGACGAACAATGCGGTCGATGCGGACGACAAGGCCGAGGGCGGCGACGCTCCGCTGATCGACCTCAACGAGGCCTCGATCAAGAAGCTGCTCGCCCGCGCCAAGAAGCGCGGCGTCATAACCTATGACGAACTCAACGAGGCCCTGCCCCAGGACCAGATGAATTCGGAGCAGATCGAGGACATCATGTCGGCGCTGAACGACATGGGGGTCAATATCGTCGAGTCGGACGACAGCGACGACGAGGACGGCGCGGCCAAGGACGAGCCGGAGGCCGACGCGGACGCCGACGCCGACGACAACGGCACCGAAAACGAACGCTTCATCGTTGAGAAGAAGAAAGAAACCGTCGACCGCACCGACGATCCGGTGCGCATGTACCTGCGCGAGATGGGCGCGGTGGAGCTCCTCTCCCGCGAGGGCGAGATCGCCATCGCCAAGCGCATCGAGGCCGGCCGCGACACGATGATCTGGGGCCTGTGCGAGTCGCCGATCACCTTCAACGCGATCATCGACTGGTCGGAAAGCCTGAACCGCGGCGACATGCAGCTCAGGGAAATCCTCGACCTCGACGCCATGCTCTCCAAGGGCCCGACCCCGGAACAGGTCGCGGCGTCCGAGGAAGGCCAGGACGGCGAGATCAGCGAAGCCACCGCCGGCCCCGCCTTCAAGGAAGAGGAAGAAGTCGAGGAAGTCACCGAGGAGGAGGATGAGGACGGCAACATCGTCCAGCGCCCGGCGCGCCCCGCCTTCGAGGAGGAAGAGGAGGACAACACCCTCTCCCTCGCCCAGATGGAGGAGACCTTGAAGCCGCAGGCGCTTGAGCGCTTCGCCAAGATCACCGACATCTACAAGCAATTCGCCAAGCTCCAGGGCGCGCGCATGGACGCGATGAGCGGCGGCCAGGCGTTCCCGAACGCCAAGGAGCAGAAATATCAGGACCTGCGCGACCAGCTCACCGCCGAGGTGGAGAGCGTCCAGTTCCACAACGCCAAGATCGAATATCTGGTCGATCAGCTCTACAGCTACAACCGCCGCCTGACCGCGCTTGGCGGCCAGATGCTGCGCCTCGCCGAGCGCCACAAGGTGCCGCGCAAGGCGTTCCTCGACGCCTATATGGGCCACGAGCTCGACGAAGGCTGGACGGAGCGGGTCTGCGGCATCGACAAGAAGTGGAACGCCTTCTGCACGGCGGAAAGCGGCGCCATCGAGCGCGTCCGCACGGAGATCGCCGACATCGCCGCCTCGACCGGCATGAGCCTGCTCGAATTCCGCCGCATCGTGAACCAGGTGCAAAAAGGCGAACGCGAGGCCCGCATCGCCAAGAAGGAAATGGTCGAAGCGAACCTGCGCCTCGTCATCTCCATCGCCAAAAAATACACCAACCGCGGCCTGCAGTTCCTGGACCTCATCCAGGAGGGCAATATCGGCCTGATGAAGGCGGTCGATAAATTCGAATATCGCCGCGGCTACAAGTTCAGCACCTACGCCACCTGGTGGATCCGCCAGGCGATCACGCGCTCGATCGCCGACCAGGCCCGCACCATCCGCATCCCGGTCCACATGATCGAGACGATCAACAAACTGGTCCGCACCTCCCGCCAGATCCTCCACGAAATCGGCCGCGAGCCGACGCCCGAAGAACTGGCCGAGCGCCTCTCCATGCCCTTGGAGAAGGTCCGCAAGGTGATGAAGATCGCCAAGGAACCGATCAGCCTCGAAACCCCGATCGGCGACGAGGAAGACAGCCACCTGGGCGACTTCATCGAAGACAAGAACGCGGTGATCCCGGTGGACGCCGCCATCCAGGCGAACCTCAAGGAAACCGTGACGCGGGTGCTGGCCAGCCTGACGCCGCGCGAGGAACGCGTGCTGCGCATGCGCTTCGGGATCGGCATGAACACCGACCACACGCTTGAGGAGGTGGGGCAGCAGTTCTCGGTGACCCGTGAGCGTATTCGGCAGATCGAGGCCAAGGCGCTGAGGAAGCTGAAGCATCCGAGCCGGTCACGGAAGATGCGGTCGTTTCTCGACCAGTGAAGAAAAGGTAACTGAGAAGTGTCGCCTACCTCGCCACCGAAATCAACGGCCTCATCGGCTGTAACCAACTTTCGGGCGCTAGTAGATAAATTCCGATATCCTAGAGGATCAACTCGGGCAGCGCCGCTTATCAACTTCACCTTCTTTGCAGGAGCGGGTTTTTCTAAGTCTTGGGATATCGATGCGCCCGTCGGGACGGAGTTATTCGATTTTGAATGCTCACTAGTCGATGATATCATAGATCCAGAGGTGATGACTCGTATCTTCGGGGTAGACTCCGACGCGCTTAAACTCGACGACATTCGACAGATCGTCTACCAACTCGACATGTACGAGCGATATCCTGACATTAGGTCCCGGTATATCGACAGCCAGAACATACGAATGATTAGAGCGGCGCTGCGCGCGGCGACAGTTCAGAAATATAACAGCCTTTGCAACTTGAACTACTTCGACACGAACCTCGCGAAGTTTCCGCTCAGCCGGGCAACTGAGGACCAAGCCGCTATATTGAATATGTTCCGCCATCTGCATCGGTGCATTGATGGCTCGCAGTCGTTCGCTGAGGGCATCCGCACGAACTTCGTCACTACCAACTATGACTTTGTTATAGAAACGATTTTAGACAACCTAATTGGACCGGATGACTCGCTTTTTCTATATACCTATCGAGGTTTCACGCCTTCGACTATATCAGCAAATCGCAACCCCAAACCCACGCAAGAACATTGGATCGGCTCTCATCTGCTCAAATTGAATGGCGGGTTCGAGATATTGCCGCACGAAAAAGGGTATGCTCTCGATTATAGCCATCGCCAAAAGTCAGAGATCATAGATAACCCCCCTGTCATCATGTTGCCGTCGCGCGAGCAGGACTATAGTGACCCATATTTTGGAACAATATTTCCAAAAGCCGTGCGCCTGATGCGCGACACCAGGGTGCTAATAATCGTCGGATATAGCTTGCCTGAAGATGATGCTCTTATGCGTTTTATAATCCGCCAGTTTGCGGAGGAACCTGAAGACGGTCGGGACAAGGCAATTTTTTATATTGATCCTTTCATGACCGAGCTACAGATTCGAGAAAAAGTCGGCAAAGTGTTTCCATCCGTGGAATCCTATCGTGTTCCGCATGTTGTGCCTTATCAAGGTAGCTTCGTAGGGTTCGCGCGAGAGTACGTCTCGCTGGTTGATCCAAACGACACTGCGCTCTACCTCTAAATTTTACTCGCGTCAGTCGCCGGTACGTGAAGTGTAAATGCTAGTCGTCTTTGGAAGCCAGCCGCTCAACCTCGGCATCGGTAGCGCGCTCGAACGCTTCAGAGACAAAATCGTGGAGATCGCCGAGGTCCTCTTCGATTTCCTCACGGCTGATTCTAGCTTCAGCTGCCTCTCGAAGCAAAGCCTCAACGCTCGCCGCGGCTTCGGGGTGAGGACCGTCCTCTGGTGCGTAAGGTCCGGCATTGATATTCTCCGATACCCAGTGATTTGCAAAGTCGATGCCGCGCTGGCTCATGATGGCCTCCATTTTTAAAGATTGAGGGCGCATAAACCTGTAGTGCGCTAGCTGCAATGAGCCCTGTGCTAGGAGATGCTAAGTGAGCAGTGACATTCGGAAGAGCGAGCGCGGCGGCAACACGGCTTACCTAAACGTCGGCGCTTGGTACGATGCCGAGACAGGTCACATCCATCTCACTTTGCCCAACTCGGGCTGGTTCCACACGACGGTCAGTCCCGAGCCGTCAAGCAAACGAGGCCATCCCAATCTGTACGGCAAGCTTACTCAAGCCCTGCGGGAAGCTGGCGTTCCTGCACCCGATGTGGTCGATGCGGATTAGCAGTTGTTGGGGATACACCTACGACGTGTTCACAACTCCCGCAGGGAGCCGATCGTAGTTCGAGGGGCCCTATCGATTTCCTCGAGCTCGCGCCCCCACCAAGCTATCGCTTCAGCGTAGACTTCTCTTGCGTCCTCACCCTCGCCGAAACCCTCCACGAGGGGCTTGTACAGATTATCGGGAATAACCTCAGCGAGTGGGACCTGTATCGTCTCTCCCGTTCGAGGGTGCACTGCCGTGACCATGATCGCGACCGGCACATCCGAGTTCGGGAAAACCTTCGACTGGTACTCCTTGAGGATGTTATTGCGCTCGGCATCGATGAATTCTCTGAAGATCGTGTGGGCAGGATCGTCGGAGTTCCATCGCCGAAATGCTGCCCGAGCGGTCTCTTTGATAGCGGGCATCTGGCCGTCGACCTTGTCCAAGACGTGCCCAACAGCTCTGATCAGGGCAACGGCCCCAACCCAATGAACGCGCCACCGCCCCTCGTCCTCCTGTTCCTCCAAGAGTTCCAGCGCAATTTGACAATCCGCCAACACGATCCGAGCCGCGTGCGTCATATATCGTCTCCGCCCGACCTTCTCTTTTCAAGCTCCGACCAGTAGTCGGCCAAACTTTCCTGAAGTGCAGCCATCGTACGGGTCCCTGCGTCATTGCTCATGTACTCGGGCAGCGGTCTCTGCGCCGAGACGTTGGCCAGGTACTCGATGGTCTCACGATCTACTTCGTCAAAGTGCTTCCCTAAAAAGAAAGATTGCAATTCGCCGTTACCCAGGCTCCGGGAGTAGCCACGGGGGTACCCTAAGCTTGCGTCCAATTCATCCGTGTCCAGGCAAAGAGCGGCGATGCCAGCGGGGCTGACCGCTCTACGCGGACAGGTATGGAAGGGGAATGTGTCCATGCATCCGATGACGACCCCTGCGACCTTGGCTAAGTGCAGGCGACACGCATCTAAGGCGTCGATGCGGCCGACCTCTTCTGGAACCTTGATCGAGCCGTCACGGAAAATGTGCCGGTAGGTGCTTCGGTCAACCCCGAACCCTACCGACTCGAACCGCACACGTCCTGCCTTCTGAGAGAAGTTTCGAAGCTCCACGAAGAACTCCATCGCCGGATCAGCGCGCATTTCGACCTGCCGGTCTGCCCACCATTCGGCGAAGCCGACGACCCGGGACATCTCCTTCTGCAATAGGAACGTGACAGCACGAGAGGCTGAGAGGAAGGCGTTGAGATTGTAGCCGACTTCAAGGCCCATACCAGCTGCCTCCATCTGATCGACGAAGTAGTTGGCCTCCAAGAGACGCTCTTCTACTAGAAGCAAGCTACCTAAACGCATCGCAACCTCATACTATGACCGGTGAGCCGTGAGGGAGGCATCTTTGGCGGGTGCCGGCCTAACCCCGCTTCCAAGGTAGCTGGTCAAGCCAAGGAAGCGCTTTCTCGCCGCTTGTCCGATAGCGCGCGCCGGTGGCTGTCTGGCATTCGACTAGGAGACGGGAACGACGGAGAACACATGCAAGACAGCGCTGCGCGAGCCCGGTCCTGGTGGCTAGGCGGTGAGCCTGATCCTCATCAAGCCTAATGAGGCGCACTTCACCAGACTGAACGGTGTACGGGAACCCCAAATCTATCGGGTCTTCATAGTCGATTGCTGTTCCTTGCGCCGCGCGCCGCACAATCACCCCGTAGCGATAGCGGACGGCAGTGATAACCACCGGTTGGGTCGATCTGTTGTGTATCCCGACGAACGTGACTTCTTCATGATGTCGCCCATAGCCATGGCTGAGAAAGCAGGACACTCGCTCCCTCTGTTGCAATGTGTACAGCCAAAGAGCGCCTCCGGCGGCGATAAAAGGCGCTAGTGCCGATACGGCCAGCTGCAGCACCTCTTTGGTTGTCATTAGGCCTTGCGGAGTGGGAGCAATCACTGATTCGTCAACCGCACGATTTATCCAGCGCCGTCTCAAGCAATCGCCTGATCGCCTCGCTCTTCGAAGGCTTCGGGTCCGGCTGTGCCTCGATCCAGGCCTGGAGCTTGGCTTCGAGAGGCGCCGGGATGCGAACACCGGTCAGCGGCGTCAGGCCGGTTGGCGGGCGGCCCCGCGGTCTTTTTTGTTGTTCGGCTATTGACCCGCCCCTATTAAACATATAACGTTTAATCAGCCGAGGAGAACACACCCTCCACCGCCCGCGGACCCGGTCCGCGGGGCGGTTCCCCTCCCCGCCTGGTGGCCGGGAGGAGGTGGGGGCGCGCTCTTCGGCGCACGAAAACACAAACGCTCTCTCGGGTAGGCGCCTGATGGTTGCCGGCCAGCATAAACTCTCGCGCCGCGCACTGCTAGGTGGGGTTTGCGCGGCGCCGTTGCTTCCGCTGCGCCGTCACTCCGGACTTGATCCGGAGTCCAGCTGGATGGCTGACGGGGCGGCGGAGAACTGGACCCCGGATCAAGTCCGGGGTGACGAGTCGGAAGGTTTCAGGCGCGCCGCCTGGGCCAAGGCCCTCGCCCGCTGGCGGCGGGCGGAGGCGGGGGTGGCGGCGCTGGCGCAGTCGGAGGACGAGGACGCTTATGACCGCGCGGTGGGGCGGCAGATCGCGGCGCTGGGGCGGGTGCTCAGGGCGCCAGCGCCGGACGGGGCGGCGGCGGCGTGGAAGCTGGAGCTGATCGCGGCCCACCAGGCGTATGAGCTTGGCTGCTGGGACGCGGCGGTGGCGGCGCTCGCAGCGGATGTGCGGCGGCTGGCGGGGTGAGGCGCTGCCGTTAAAGGGTCGTCAATACCGGGCGGGTAGGCAGGCTGCCGACCAGAAGGAGAAACCGGCATGCTCAAGGCCTTGACCATTGCGGGCACCCTGATCGCCGCCGCCGCGCCGGCGGCCGCGCAATCCATCGACCCGCTGGTGGCCGCCATCGCCGCCACCGCCCGCCAGCATTTCGGCCACGCCCGTGCCATCGTCGACCCAAGCATCGACCGGGAGACCGTGCGGCGCGGCGCGAAGACCGCCCAGATCCAGGCCTGCGGCGGGCAGTGGGACAGGCTGAGCTTCCTGCCCTTCATGGCGCAGCTGCGGGCGAGCGGGCGCTATTCCGAACAACAGCTCGCCTACATCGCGGTGGTCCACGGCATGGCGCAGCAAAGGGTCTACACGCATCTGACGGCGCGCGCGGAGCCATGCCCCGCCGCCGCCCGCGCCGCCCTCGCCCGCTGAACTGCCGCGGCACGACCGCGCCGGGCGACTTCACAAGATCCGGATGCTCGGCGGCGCCCGTTCCGGCTTGAGCATCAGCTCGGTCAGCCCCCACACCATTGCGTCCGCCCGGTCGGGGCTGCTCCCCGGGCCTTCATAGTCGCCGCCGGCGATGAGGCCGAGGAGTTGGGGTTCCAGCTCCGGGAAGCGGCCGTGCAGCGTCACCTTGCCGGCTTCGAAGAGCATGGCGACGGGGGCGGCACGGTCGGCCTTGCCGGCGACCGCGTCTACGCGGCGCACCTTGAGTTTCGGGTCGGCGGTGCGCAGGACGGCGCTGACCATCTGGCCGCCCTGGTTTGCTTCCGCCACCACCTCGACGCCGCGGGGCAAATGGGGGTGGAGGGCGGACCACATTGCGGCGGCGTCGGCGACGGCCCGCGCCCAGCCTTCGGGGCTGCGGGCGGTGACCGAGTGGTCCGCGAGGACATAAGCGTGGGCGGTTTCGCCATAGCCGGTGCGGGCGCAGGCGATGATGCCGCAGGTGCCGTCGCCGGTGGGGGGATCGACGGCAATGACCAGGCGGCTGAACACTTCACCCCTCCCCTTTAGGGGAGGGGATGGGGGTGGGGCTTGTTGACCTGCAGCAGCCATTCCGGACGGGTCGTGTACTGCGACATGCCCCACCCCAAACCCCTCCCCTAAAGAGGAGGGGCTTAGTTGCAGGCGGCAGTTCTCCAGCAGTTCCACGGTCCACAAGGCCCCCGGCGCGTCCGTCAGCAACTGGCCCTCGAGTTCCTGCAGCGCCAGCCGCGTCCCCGCATAGCGGGCGTAGACATGGGCGGTGAAGGCCCGCGCATTGTGCGGGTTGCGCGCCGTCGGCCCGCCGGTCTGGATGGTGCCGGGAGCGCCGATGATGCCCGACAGCACCGGCCCCGGCCGCGGCGTGGTGGTGACCAGCGCCCGCGGCCTCTCCCCCAGCCGCAGGCCGAGGCGCAGCATGTCCCAGCATTCCTGCCCGTGCCGCCACTTGGCCAGCTCGTCGCACCAGGCGAAATGATGCTCCGGCCCGCGCAGGAAATCGGGCGTCGTGCCGGAGAACAAGGCCGCCTCCGCCCCGCCGCGAAAGCGCAGCACGCCGCGCCCGGGAAACCATTCGTCCACATAAGGCTCGGCGACGGCGAGCAGCCCGCTCTTCCCCTCCACCATCACGGCGCGCGCCTCCTGCCGGGTGGCGGCGACGAGCGCGATGCGCAGCGCCGCCCCGCCCGCGATCAGGCTCGTCACCCACTCCGCCCCTGCCCGCGTCTTGCCGAAGCCGCGCCCGCCCATCACCACCCAGGTCGACCAGTCCCCCTCCGGCGCGAACTGGCCCCGGTGCACCCACGATCCCCAGTCGCGGTCGAAGGCATCGGCCTCGTCGATCCCGAGCTGCGCCAGCGCCACCGCCCGCGCGTCCGGCGGCAGCGACAGCAGGAATTCGACGATGTTGGTGTCCGCCGGCAGGACTCGCTCAAATCTGCCCACGGGACCTCGCGATGGCGGAGAGCTTGGTGAGGATCGATCCGCGCACTTCGTCCAGCGTGCGCGGCCGCGGCTGCCAGCCGCCGAAGCGCCGGCGCGCGTCGGGCGCGGCGCGGGCGTGGTGGAGCTTCACCACCAGGATCGCCTCCTGCACCGTCATCGGCGGCAGCGGGCTCTCGGCCTTGCGCGGCCGCCCCTCCAGCGAGGCCGCCGCCTCGTCGAGCAGCAGCTGGTCGATCCGCGCCACGCCATGCGCCCGCGCCGCCTCGCATTCGGCGGCGAAGGCGGGATCGGAGCGCCGCCGCGCGGCGATCGTCTTGTGCGTAAAACCAGCCGCCTCCGCCGCCGCGCCATAGCCGTAACCGGCATGAAGCTTCTCGAGGAAAATCTCCTGCGCCTCCGGAGTCCACTGCGCCCCCTTGGTGCGCACGATCTGTGGCCCGTCCTTCCCGCCGCGGCGGATGGCGGTGCCGGCCGGCCCCTTTGGCCTGGTTTTCTTCTTGGGTGCATTCGCGTCCGTCATCGTCCCTCTCCCTTCTTGCCGGGGTGGAACATAATGAGTACGATGTAGGAAAGTGTTTTTTTTGCCCGCTTGCTTTGAGGACGGGCCGACGCTGCGAACGCAGTCGCCGGGGGACCTCTAGCTCTTGCGCTTCTTCGGCAATGTGCCTCACTAGCCGCGCTATACCAGTTCTATTGGGGCTAGCTCACACTAGGAAGCGGGACGATAGCTGCTATCCTGCTCGTATGCGTGGTCCGTACAGCAGCAAGCATAAACATGGTCGGCTGGCGAGCCATCGCGCCATGTCGCCTTCGAAGCCTCGCTCAGTAGGCGCGCGATGAGCGAGTCAGGTCAGCCCCGCTCCTTCAATGTTTCGCCAACATCACAAGAGCTGTTTGAACGGGTCTTGGGCTTTCAGGCAGAACTGACCGACTACTTCACAGGGGGAAAGGATCTTGATGAAGCGCGGTATCACGATATGCGAAAGGAGCTGCTCGAGGATCCACGTTACGGAGACCTCGCCCCTAAGTGGTTGCGGCGTAACCGCGACCTGCGATCATTATGGTCTTTTGCTAAGTCCGTAGACGGAAGCTGGGAACCTCGGCGGCAATTTCTCCGTGAAGAGTTCGAACCCCTATTGGACTTCCTCGAGCGGGCTGGCGGCGAGCCGTCCCCGCGGATGCCCAGCGCCTACGATGGCAGCGCTTGGACGGGGGTTCAGTCCACTGCTCAGCAGGTACACGCGATCAAAACCCTTGTACCGGTCGCGCAGGCGGCGATCGGTACGCTGATCGAACATTTAGAGAAGCCCGGTCACAATGGCGGGCCTCCCTTGGAGGAGGTGTCCTTTGCATTGGAGCACTTGCACAAACTCCATGCGGCGCTTGGCACCTTGCTGAGCGCCGTCGAAAAGGGTGAGCTGAAAGAGAATATCGAGTCCGGTCTCGTTGCCGAGATAGCGCGCTACGGTCGCCAATCAGCGAGAGCGCTAAGAGACGACCCGCTCCCCTATGCTCTTTCCGGTACCCTTCTGGCGCTGTTTACCGCGTGTGGGTTTCCAGGCTTGGGCGGCTACCTAGGAGGCATCGCGATGGCGATCAGGAAGCCAAAGCCGGGCAGCGGTCAATAGCTCAAGATAGCCGACGAAAAGGCACAGTGTGACCTCGGGCCGGGGTGGGGAATTGCCGCTTTACCTCCCAGTATACAATGCATGCTCCAGCAAACGCCTGATTGCTTCCGAAAATGAGGGCTTAGGCTCCGGCTGCGCCTCGATCCACGCATTCAGCTTTGCCTCCAGTTCCGGGGGCATGCGGAAGCCGCGCATGGGGTCGCGGCCGGTGGGTGGGCGGCCTCGCGGTCTTTTAGGTTTATCCTCTATTGACCCGCCCCTTGTTTAGGTTTATCCCATAATCGGCCGAGGCGAGGTCCCTCCTCGCCTGCGGCGCACGAACCCGCACACGCCCCGGTGAGGAGGCGCACGATGGCTGCTGCCCAGCATAAACTCTCGCGCCGCGCGCTGCTAGCCGGGGCGTGCGTGGCGCCGGTTCTGCCCCTCACCCGTCATTCCGGCCTTGAGCCGGAACCCAGGAACGCTGGCGGTGCTCCAGTGGATACCGCGGTATTCATGGGTCCCGGCTTTCGCCGGGATGACGCATTAGGGGCGAAGGCGTGGGCGAAGGCCCTCGCCCGCCTCAAGCACGCCGAGGCCCAGATCGCGGCTCTGGCGCATAGCGAGGACGAGGATGCCTACGACCATGCGGTGGACCGGCAGATCGCGGCGCTGTCGCGGGTGCTGACGGCGCGCGCGCCGGACCTTTCGGCGGTGGCGTGGAAGATCGGGCTCATCGCCCGCCATGCCGCCTGGGAGCTCGACTGCGGCGCGGCGGCCTTGGCCGTGCTGCAAGACGACGTGCTGCGCATCGCCGCCTGACGGTGCGCCCCGCCCCGCTGGCCGCGCGGACGCCACTGTGTTAAGGGAGCAGCACACAGCCAAGGACTCGCACATGCCCCCCTTCTGGACCCACTATCGCCGCAGCCCGCGGGCCGATCCGCAGGGCGGCCCAAGCGCGCGGGTGGCGGAGGCCGTTGCGCGGCTCGCCGAACTGCGCCGCCAGGGGAGCAGGACCAGCGAGGAGCGCAGCATCCACCTGTCCGTCCGGATCCGCATGGGCCCTGGGCGAGGCGGCCTGCACGGCGGCCCGCTGCGCTGGCGCTCGACCCGGCGCAGGCCCGGATCCGACGGGCAAGCCGGCGGCGTCCCGGTCCGCCCCGACCGGCCCGGGCACCTGTCCGGCGGCGCCGCCGCGGCGCTGGAGTTCGAGAAGGACTGAGACGCGGCTGGACGCCTTTAAAGCCCCTCCCCTTCAGGGGAGGGGTTGGGGTGGGGCATGTCATCCGACACAGCTCCTCCAACATCCCCCACCCCCGTCCCCTCCCCTAAAGGGGAGGGGTGATGAACACTCCCCAGCCCACGCCCTGACGTGAAAGCCGGACGGGCCTTGGCCGCGCCCGATGGGTTGGGGTGGGGCATGTCATCCGACATAGCCCTCCAACATCCCCCGCCCCCGTCCCCTCGCCTGAAGGGGAGGGGTAATGACGCCCTCATCTCCCCCGCCCGAGCCCAGACGCAAAAAGGGGGACAGTTACGAGTAACTGCCCCCTCATGGCCCCTCTTCGTCACCCCCGCGAAAGCGGGGGTCCCGCTTCTTTTCCTTGTCCGCCGCCGGAGGGGAAGAAGGAGGAAGCGGGATTCCCGCTTTCGCGGGAATGACGGTAGGGCTGGAATGACTGCGGTCGGCGGCCCCGGTGGGGGCCGCCCCCAAATCAGACCTTGCCGTCGTCCTTGGTGCCGATCACTTCGCGGGCCTTGTCCTTGACGCCGCCCCAGGCATTCTGAATCTTGCCTTCGGTCTGGTCGGCCTGGCCTTCGGCTTTCATCTTCTCGTCGCCGAGCAGCGAGCCGCCGGCTTCTTTCAGATTGCCGCCCATCTTCTTGATGCTGCCTTCGGTGCGGTCGCCGTCGATGCCGTGGGTCTTGTGATCGCTCATCGGTGTTTCCTTGTTTTGGGGAATGTACACCTGTGAACGGCCACCGGGCCTAAACGTTCTGCAGCAGCAACCGATTTTCGCGAATAAACTTCAGGCGGCGGCGCTTTCCACCGCTTCGGACGCCTCCAGCCAGCGCGCTTCGGCCGCGGAAAGCTCGGCATCGAGCTGGGCGCGGCGCTTCATCAGCTCGGTCATGGTCAGCCCGGCCAGCGCGGCTTGCGCGGAGGACGGATCGAACATGGCATGGTCGACGGCGCTGCGCTGGGCGGTGAGGCGGGCGATCTCGGCCTCCGCGGTCTTGGCGCGGCTGCGCAGCGCCTTGCTGGCTTCGCGGGCGGCGGCGGCGGCGCGGCGCTCGTCCTTGCGGTTGGCCTTGGGGGCGCTCGCCCCCCGGCCATTGTCCTTCTGGAGGATGAGGGCGGTGTAATCCTCCAGGCTGCCGTCATATTCCACCGCGGTGCCGTCATGGACGAGGACCAGGCGGTCGGCGGTGAGCTCGATCATGTGGCGGTCGTGGCTGACCAGCACCACGGCGCCCGAATAATCGTTGAGCGCCTGGACCAGCGCCTCGCGGCTATCGACGTCGAGGTGGTTGGTCGGCTCGTCGAGGATCAGCATGTGCGGCGCTTCGCGGGTGATCAGCGCCAGCGCCAGCCGGGCGCGCTCGCCGCCGGAGAGCTTGCGCACCTGTGTCGTCGCCTTGTCGCCGGAAAAGCCGAAGCGGCCGAGCTGCGCGCGCACCGCCGAGGGCGTCGAGCCCTTCATCTGGCGCGACATATGCTCCAAGGGCGTGTCGGCGCCGTCCAGCTCTTCCACCTGATATTGGGTGAAATACCCCACCTTCATCTTGGCCGTCGCGTTGATTTCGCCCTCCATCGGCGCGAGCTGGGCGGCGAGCAGGCGGGCGAGCGTGGTCTTGCCGTTGCCGTTGCGCCCCAACAGCGCGATGCGGTCGGTCGGGTCGAGGCGGAGGTTGAGGCGCTGCAGCACCGGCGTCTCCCCATAGCCGACCGAGGCCATGTCGAGCGTCACCAGCGGCGGGCGCAGCTCCGACGGATTGGGGAAGCCGAAGGACAGCGAGGGATCGTTGGCCAGTTCGGCGATCGGCTGCATGCGGGCCAACGCCTTCACACGGCTCTGCGCCTGCTTGGCGGTGGAGGCGCGGGCCGAATTGCGGGCGATGAAGTCCTTGAGCTTATCCTGCTGCGCCACCTGGTTGGCGCGGGCGGCGGCGAGCTGGGCCTGGCGCTCGGCGCGTTGGCGCTCGAATGCGTCGTAGCCGCCGGGATAGAGGGTGAGCTGGCCTCGCTCCAGATGGAGGATGTGATCGACCACATTGTTCAAGAAGTCGCGCTCGTGGCTGACGATCAGGATGGTGGCGCGGTAGCTCTGGAGGAAGTCCTCAAGCCACAGGACCGCTTCCAAGTCGAGGTGGTTGGAAGGCTCGTCGAGCAGCAGCAGATCGGGCTCGGAGAACAGCAAGGCGGCAAGCGCCACGCGCATCTTCCAGCCGCCCGAGAAGCTGTCGAGCGGCTGGTGCTGCGCCTCCTCGTCGAAGCCGAGGCCGACGAGAATGCGGGCGGCGCGCGACGGGGCGGCATGGGCGTCGATAGCGTTCAGGCGCTCGTGGATTTCGCCGAGGCGGCCGAGATCCTGCACCGTGTCGGCCTCGCTGAGCAGCGCGGCGCGCTCCAGATCGGCGGCGAGCACGGTTTCGAACGGCGTGGTGTCGCCGGACGGGGCTTCCTGGGCGATATAGCCGATGCGCGCGCCGCGCGGCATCTCGGCGGCGCCTTCGTCGGGGTCGAGCTGGCCGGCGACGACGCGCACGAGCGTGGACTTGCCGGCGCCGTTGCGGCCGATCAGGCCGATGCGGGCGCGCGGCGGCAGCGCCGCTGTCGCGCGGTCGAGGATCGTGCGCCCGCCAAGGCGCACCGTGATACCATTGAGGTTGAGCATGGCCGCGCGCCTAGCAGAAGCCGCGGCTCAACCCAAGCCTTGTGCCTCGCCCTTGGCGATGCGGATGACATCGTGCCAGCGGCGCAGCTCCTCCTCGGCATCGGCAAGGGCGCGGTGGCGCACCGGCCGCGCCTCCCCTTCCGCCCGCACCCGCGCCATGATGGCGCGCACCCGCTGCTCCAGTTCCTCGGGCGGGACATGCGGGCGCAGGATCTCCGCGGCGCTGTCATATTGCGCCTCCTCGGTATCCTTGAGGCGCAGGCTGTGGCGGGGAAAGCCGGCACTTCGCAGCAACAGGCTCAGCCACTTGCCGTCCCACGACGGCGCGCTGGCGTAGAGGTCGTGAGCGCCAAGCGTCTCCACCATCCGCCGCGCCACCTCGTCATGCGCAATGCCCTCGGCGGCAAGGGCTTCGCGGGTCAGGCCGTGTATCGCCTCGGCCTGCGGGTCCCAGTCGCTCCACCCCGGCGCGGGGCGGATCAGATAGCTCGCGGTGGCGCCATCCTCGAACACCCATCCCACCTCGATCGGAAAGCCGTTCTTGCGGAGCGAGGAGGCTTCGAAATCCAGAAACACGCGCATTGGCGCTAAAACGCACCGCAGCACCAAAAAGCCCCTCCCCTTTAGGATCGGGCGCTGGCCCGTCCCCCGGACGGGCCTTAGCGCGCCCGATGGGTTGGGGGTGGGGCATGTCAGCAACCCTCAGAACGCATCCCCTCAAAGCGTCGCGTGCACCGTCGCCAGCGCCTTCACCACCGCGCCGATGCGGGCGGCGGCCTGGATGGTCTCGGCCTTGACCTGGTGCTGCTGGAGCACGCGCTCGTGGCTGTCGATGCACATGCCGCAGCCGTTCATGACGCTGACGGCGAGGCTGAACAGCTCGAAATCGTCCTTCTCGATGCCGTGGGTGGCGATGGCGTTCATGCGGAGCTTGGCCGGGAGCGTGCCATATTCCGGGTTCGAGGCGAGGTGGACGAAGCGGTAATAGACATTGTTCATCGCCATCACCGCGGCGGCGGCGCGGGCGGCGTTGGCGACCTTCTCGTCGAGCTTGCCGGCCACTTCGGCTTCGGCGGCGGCGACCACCGGGCGGTAGCCGGTGCCGTGGGCGCAGGCCAGCAGCAGGCCGTATTTGCGAGTATCGCCGAGCAGCTGGTCGTTGAGCAGCGAGGAGATGTTGAGCCTGAGGTCCTTGGCGTAATCGGGCAGCGTGTCGGCGAATTCCTTGAGCGACATGGGGTGTGGGTCCTTGGGAGGTTGGGAAAGAAAAGGGGCGCGGGAAACCGTGTTCCCGCGCCCCCCGTTCATGCCGTCATGCCCTTAAGCGGCCGGACGAAGGGGCTCCTGGCCTTCCTGCCAGTTGCAGGGGCACAGCTCGTCGGTCTGGAGCGCGTCGAGGACTCGCAGCGTCTCCTGCGGGTTGCGGCCGACATTGAGGCCGTTGACCGTGACATGCTGGATGATGTTGTCCGGATCGACGATGAAGGTCGCGCGGAAGGCGACGCCCTCGTCATGCGCGAGGATGCCGAGCGCGGAGGCGAGCTCCTTCTTGTTGTCGGCGATCCAGGGGAAGTCCGCGGCGGCGAGGCGCTCATCGGCCTTGCGCCAGGCGTGGTGGACGAAATCGGTGTCCGTGGACGCGCCGATCAGCACCGCATCGCGATCCTCGAACTCGCCCTTCAGCTCGCCATAGCCGACGATCTCAGTAGGACAAACGAACGTGAAGTCCTTAGGCCAGAAGAACAAAATCTTCCACTTGCCGCCGGTGTCGCCGAGGTTGATCGTTTCGCCGGCCGGAAGGGCATCGCCCTGCTGAACGGGGACGGTGAGTGCGGGCAGCTGGTCGCCGACGGTGAGCATGAAAACGGGACTCCTGTTGGGTGCGGAAAGGTTGGCAAAGGTGCCGCGCAACGCGACATTGCCCGGCCGATATAGGGACTGGCTGTAAGTGGACAAATTGATTAAACCTAGCGCCGTGATCGATTAGGGCGATTATCATGAGCACCTATCTTCCAACGCTGAAGCAGCTCCAATATCTCGTCGCGCTGCAGGACGAAGGCCATTTCGGCCGCGCCGCGCAGGCCTGTTTCGTCACCCAATCGACCCTGTCCGCCGGGCTTCGCGAGCTCGAGACGCTGATCGGAGTGACGCTGGTGGAGCGGACGCGGCGGGTGGTGCGGTTCACCCCGCTGGGCGAGCGGATCGCGGACAAGGCGCGGCGCGTGCTGCGCGAGGCCGAGGAGCTCGCCGACCTGGCCCGCGCCGCCGGCAAGCCGCTCTCGGGCGAGCTCAGGATGGGCGTCATCCCCACCATCGCCCCGTTCCTCCTCCCGCGGCTGCTGCCAAAGCTGCGCGCCGACTGGCCGGACCTCAAACTCTACCTGCGCGAGGAGACCAGCCAGGCGGCGTGCGACAATCTCCACCGCGGCCAGCTCGACTGCGTGCTGCTGGCGCTGCCTTATGGCTGCGGCGAGATCGAGAGCGCGACCTTGTTCGACGACGCCTTGTGGGTCGCCTTTCCGCCCGGCGAGGGCGAAGGCGGGCACGAGGAGATCGCGCCGGGCGAGATCGACCAGGACCGGCTGCTGCTGCTGGAGGACGGCCATTGCCTGCGCGACCATGCGCTGGCCGCCTGCAACCGCCCGGAGCTGCGCGCCGAGGCGACCATGCTTGGCACCTCGCTCCACACCCTGGTGCAGATGGTCGGCAACGGCCTGGGCGTCACCATGGTGCCGCACATGGCGGTGGAGGCGGGCATATTGCAAGGCACCGGCGTCACCGCGCGGCCGCTCAAGGCGGAGCATGCCTATCGGCGCATCGCCCTGATCTGGCGCAAGGGCAGCCCCCGGGAAAAGGACTTCCAGCTGCTGGGGCAAGCGCTGCGCGGCGGGCACGGATCGTGAGTCGCAAGCGATGAAGTCCTACACGGGACACTGATTTTTTCGGGGGTGTTTCAACAGCTTACGCCGCCCAAATCCTATTTTCCCGGTCCCGCCGTTGCGGGTACGGAGCGGTGATGTTCTACTCCTGTTCCGAAGCAGCCATTGCTGCGGGGACAAGGAGAAGTATGATGAAGAAACTGGTTCTTTCGATGGCCGGCGCACTGGCGATGATCGGTGTCCACACCCCGGCCGTGGCGGCGGCCAACCATTACAACAAGATCGTCGAGGACGTGCATGTCCACAGTGGGGGCACGTGCATCCTGTTCCGCCTGAACGGCGTCGCCCTGGCCGATCCATCCAGTACGAACGAGCCGTGGATCGCCCTGAGCCGGGACCATCCCGCCTTTGCCGAGATGTTCGCGATCCTGCTCACTGGCGCGGCCAGCAAGCGCACCATGAACGTGCACCTTTCCGGCATGACCTGCAGCACTCCCGCTGCCTTCATCGTCGCGCTGAACTGAAAGGCGATTGGTCATGAGGTTCTTGCCATTCACCCGGCACGCGCGCGGTGCAAGCGCGGTCGCCGCAGCTTTGCTGGGCCTCACTCCCGCCGCGGCGGCCGAGACGGCCTATCGTTATGATGCGCGCGGCCGGCTGATCGGGGTGGAGCGCGGCGGCGGCCACCTCGTCTCGTACCGCTACGACAAGGCGAACAACCGGACCGAAAAAACGCTCTCCCAGGCGGGTGCCACCATTCCGGCGGTGCCGGCTCCGGGCGCCGCCGTCGCGGTGGTGCCGGTTCCGGGCGGCTACCGGATCATTCCGCTGCAACACTAACGATCCCCTGCCGGGCCCCGCCGCGGGCCCGGCATCCATCCAGAATTTCGGAGACCAAGTCATGACCGCCACGTCCGCTCGCCGGGCGGCGCTTTCCTGCGCCCTGCTCGCCACCACCGCCTTTTGCGGCCTGTCCGCCGCGCCCGCCGCGGCGCAGACGCACGCCCCCGTCTACCGCAACCTCGATGCCAATGGCGTCGATCTCGTGCGGGGCGATTTCGTCACCAGCTTTCCCGAAGGCTCGATCGGATCGGACGAGGCGGAACTGGTTCTGCTGCGGATGGTCGGCAATATCGGCAATGCCGGCAGCCGCGGCAGCAGCCAGTGGGACAATATCCTGCTGCAAGTGACGCCGAACGGCACCGCCTTTGTCGATTTCGGAGCGCGCAGCGACACCTTCCCCGGCGCCGAATCCCGCGGCGTTGCGCTGACCGCCACTTCGGCGGGCAGCTACGAATATCGCGCCGCCGACGGTTCGGTGATCGAGTTTACCGACCCGAGCGGAAGCGGCAGTGCTTCGAGCAATTTCTGCAACGGCTCGGAAGGACAGGGCACGTGCATGCTGCTGCCAAGCAAGATCCGCTCCCCCGACGGTAAATCGGTCACGCTTGAATATGAAAGCTGGCCGTTCTGCAGCGATCGCCGGCATCCCGACGATCCGTTCAACTGCACCTACGACACCCGCCTGCATGCGGTGTTCAACAGCTTCGGCTATCGGGTGGAGTTCAGCTATGCCTCCGGGAGCGGCACCGGTGCCGCAAGCGCCCCGGCCAGCTTCTACCGGCGCACCGGCGCCAGCTTCTACGGCAGCCGCGGCGGCACGACACCGCTCGCCCAGGTCTCTTATTCCTATCCGGCGGCGGGTGTCACCCTGATCGCCGACATGGGCGGGCGCCAGTGGCAGGTTACCAGCAACGCTGCCGGCCATGCCATCCGCAGGCCGGGCGCACAGACCGACACGGTCAGCGCTGCAGTCAGCAACGGCGCCGTCAGCTCGGTCACCAAGGCAGGCGTCACCACCACCTATCAGCGGACCACGGCCGGCAATTCGGCGACCATGACGGTGACCGACATTGCCGGCGGGCAGGAACCGAACCCCACCACCGTGGTGGTCTCCGACCTCCTCCTCGGCCGCCCGGTGGCGGTGACGGACCCGCTCCAGAACACCACCTCTTTCGCCTATGAAGCGGGCACCGGACGGCTGCAGCGAGTCACTGCGCCCGAGGGTAATTTCACCGAATATGGCTATGATACACGCGGCAATGTGACCCTGGTGCGCCGGCGCGAGAAAGGCGGCAACCCGGCCCACGACATCGTCACGTCCGCCACCTATGCGCAAAGCTGCACCAACAATCCCGCCTGCAACCAGCCGCTCACCACCACCGACGCGCGCGGCCAGACCAGCTGGTACGATTACGATCCGGTCCATGGCGGGCTGCTCGCGGTGACCGGCCCGATCCGTTCGGACGGCATCCGCCCGCAGATCCGCTACGGCTACAGCCTGGTGGCGGGCGAGTACCGGCTGACCTCCGAGTCCCAGTGCCAGACGGCGCAAGCGGCGACCAGCGCCGGCCCCGCCGCCTGTGCGGGCTTTGCCGACGAGATGCGCACCGAGATCGGCTATAACGAGCATGGCGAGGTGACCGGCATCACCCGCACGGACGGGCTGCACACGCCGTGGCGAACCGCCGTCACCACGATGGGCTATGACGCGCTCGGCAACCAGACCAGCGTCGACGGACCGCTCGACGGCGACATTGTCCACTTCCGCTACAATGCGGCGCGCGAGCGGATCGGCACCGTGTCGCCCGATCCGGACGGCGGCGGCCCCCTGCCCCGCCGCGCCACCCGCACGCTGATCGACCCCGCCACCGGCCTTGCCGCCGCCGTCGAGACCGGCACCCTGGCAGACCCGGCGGACTGGTCCGGCTTCCAGCCGATGGAGCGGGTGGAGGCAGGCTATGACGTCCATTTCCGCCCCGCCTGGAGCAAGCTGGTCGATCCCGCGACCGGCGCGGCTCATGCCTTCTCGCAGACCGGCTACGACGCGCTCGGCCGGCCCGAATGCAGCGCGCTGCGGATGGACATGGCCGCCGCCGCCGGCCCCCTCACCCACCCGTGCCTGCCCGACACGCGCGGCGCCCGGCCGCACGGGCCGGACCGGATCAGCCGCACGCTCCACGACGCGGCCGGCCGGGTCAGGGAAGTGCAGGTTGCGGTCGGCACCCCGGACATGGCTTCGGAGGCGCGCTACAGCTACCGCCCCAACGGCCAGGTGGCGACGCTGACCGACGCCAGGGATAATGTCACCGCCTACAGCTATGACGGCCACGACCGCCTGTCCCGCACCACCTATCCGGCGGCCGCGCCGCACGGCGCCACCTATGAGGAGCTGTTCTACGAAAGCGTCGGCGGCGGCCAGTTCAACTCGCCGCTGGTGGCGAGCGTGCGCAACCGCGCCGGCGAACTGATCCACTTGCGCTATGACGCGCTTGGGCAGCTGGTGTCCAAGGACGTGCCCAATGTTCGCGCCTATGAGGTCGATGTCGGCTACGGCTATGACAATCTCGGGCGGCTGACTTCGACGGCCGACTCGCTCGGCCACCAGCAGAGCTTCGAATATGAGGTGCTCGGCAATCTGCTGGCCGAGCACAGCAACTGGTACGGCAGCGTGCGTTCGCAATATGACGCGGCCGGGCGGCGCTGGAAGCTGATCTGGCCGGACGGGTTCTTCGTCACCTATGAGCATCTCGTCACCGGCGAGACGGCGGCGATCCGGGAATATGGCTCGGCGCTGCTGGCGGGCTTTGGCTATGACGGGCTCGGGCGGCGCACGAGCCTCATCCGCGGCAACGGCACGAGCACGGCTTATGCCTACGACCCCGCCTCGCGGCTGGCGGCGCTGACGCAGGAGCTGGCGGGGGCGGGCGGCGATCTGGCGCTGGGGCTGGGCTACAATCCGGCGTCGCAGATCGTGGCGGAGAACCGCTCCAACGAGCTTTACGCCTGGAAGGGCAAGGGCAACGGCACGGTCGCTTCCAGCATCAACCCGCTCAACCAGGTGGAAAGCCACGGCGGCGCGACTTTGGTACATGACGCCAAGGGCAATCTGACCTTCGACGGGACTCGCACCTTTGCCTACACGGCGGAGAACCGGCTTGCGTCCGGCCCCGGCACCAACCTTTATTATGACCCGCTGGGCCGGCTGGTGCATCTGTCGGGGCGCGGCAGCAACTTCCACTATGACGGCGCCGACATCATCCACGAGAGCCTGCCCGGCGGC
>DASQNR010000011.1:0-31308 GCA_035644835.1 Allosphingosinicella sp.
GACCTCCTTGGTCAGATCCCTTTGCAATATGCCGAGGCGCGAGCCGACCACGTCGACATTCTCGATCTTCATGTGGCCTTTGTGGATGGATGCGGACGACTGGCCCGCCTCCAGCCCGATCGCCGCCATCATCCCGCGGAAGATCTGCTCGAACGCGTTGCTGATATACATGTCGAGGTTGCCGTCATCGTCACGCTTGAACGCGTAGAGCATCCACGGCTGGATGTGGTCGACATAGACTTCACCGGTCCAATCGTCGATCTCGCCGGTCATGTAGCGGGTGACGTTGGCCATCCCGATCGCGGACCCGAGCAGGCCCATGATCGCATGCCCGGCAATGCCGCCATTGGCGTCGCCGCCGGTGAGCGGAATGCCGAAATATTTCAGCACATCGAAATGCTGGGCATCCATGATGGTGGTGTCGGCCCAGAACCAGAAATTGTCGGCATTCTCGCTGGTGTCGGGCGCAGGCGTGCCGTCGGGGCTGAGACCGCCGTAATAGTCGCCGTAAAGCTCGCCGCCCTGCGACGTGTTGAAAATCCAGTCGCGGCCGAGGCCGCCGACGGTGATCGCCTGTTGGCCCCCGTACAGGGAAAGGACGATATCGTTCCCCTCCCCGCCATCGACGAGGAGTTGGATGTCCTCCTCCGCGCGAGGACTGTCGGGAAGTTCAGGCAGGATCTCGAGTAGCAGCAAGCCTTGCCCAGCGCGGATCACGTTTTCTGAACGGATGCGCGCATTCTCCGCACGCCGCGCATCGGCAGCGGCCTGCATCGCCGGATCGAGCACCGATCCTTTTGGCAGAATTTTGGCCGTAACGCCGATAACGACATCGTTGTCCGCTCCGCCATGGGCCTCGCCCCAGCCATGATGATAGATTTCGTCAAAACCGGCGCCGGCTTCGACCTTGCCGCCGTTGTGGACGTAGAAAAGCTCGTTCCGGTCGGTGCCCGTTACCCGATCCGGAAGCTCCGGATTACGATCGTCGATCAGGTACAGCAGCTCAAGATTAGGAATTACGGGGGCGGTGAGGCGGCCGAGGACGGCGTTCACCAGCACCTGCTTTGAAGTGCCGTTGGTGAACAGGTTGCCGGGATCCGCGAGACCTTCCGCTTCAATTGCGTCGCGCAGCCCGAGATCGGCGGCAATCTTGTTGACCAGCTCCCAGCCGTTGGTAAGCGCGTCGTAGACGCCATAAGCCGCCCAAGCGGCGCCGACGACTGCCGCGCCGACCGGTCCGGCTACGAAGGCCGCAACCGCGACCGAGGAGGCGACCAGAGCCGCCGACACGGCGATGGAAGCCGTGTACATTGCGGCAGTCTGGAAGAAATCGCTCCAGTCTCCAGTCTGGAAACCTTTCTTGATCCCGTCGTAGCTGGCATTCAGCGCCTCTACGATGTCACCGACAACGCCGCCTCCCACGCCGCCAGCGAGGCTCATCCGCGTAACAGATCGTCCCCCAAGTCGCACGGCATCGGGACCGGCGATGATCTCAAGTGGCCCCGTGTACCGTGGCGCGTGCGACCGCTCTACTGCCACCTGCCGCTCTTGCTCCTGACGGAAGCGCTCGTAATTCGTCGCCTCCTCAGCGTTTCGAGACTGCTGTGCGTCCAACATCGCGGCGCGGCCATCCACGAGGCCGCGATTGACATCTGCGCCGTTGAGGGTGCTCCACGCGCCGCTCGCAGTGGCGGCATGGGTGGATGCAATGATCACCGCATTGCGGACCTTGGCGGAACTCTTGCCCGTCCCAAGTCCCTCTACGGCGGAGTTAAATTGCTCGCCGGAGTAGATGCCGCGGCGGCGGAAGGTCCCGATCAACAACTCCGCAAGCTTGCCGCGGCGATGTGTGCTGTTCGCGTAATTCTTTCCGGAAGCAGCATCAGTGTCATTAAGGTCTAGGCTGGCAAATCGTGCTCTACCGCGTTCCCTTGCAGCTATCGCCGCATCGACGCCGGGGGCTGTTGGATCGTAGCTTGGGTGATTTGGATCAGCGCGGTCGATGTCGTTGGGGTCAACGAACGCACTACCATGAAAGTATCGGTAAGCGTATCTTGGAAGGCCGTGCTATCGCCCATAACACCCAGCGGCTTGCCGTCGGGGCCGAGGACTGTCCCCTTCGCGAGGCGCCAGGTGAAATCGAACAGGTTGTGCAGCGCGGCGGTCTTGGCATCCTCACTGGCGCCAGACGCCATGATGTCTTCGATCTGCTCAACCAGAAAAGCATTCTTCGCTTTTTGAAAGCCCCCGCCTCCTGTGGAAGTAGGCCCACCCCTGTGCCAAACGATCCCAAATCCAGAGTTCTCATCCAGAAGTGCGGCTTTGAATGGGTGCCCGTTAGGCAAAGACTGAATGTGCGCCACGGCCACAGGGTCAGAGTAGAGCCCTATCAGGTTACCGAGCATGTCTCTCTGGTAGCCACGGGACCTCAAAAAGTCACCGAGAGCATTGTCTGCAAACAGCTCTTGAGCAAATATGTGCTCACCTTCGAAGCTGTAAAGCGGTTCAGTCATAACGCCCCCCAGTCAATACTCAATCAACGAATGGTTTTCGCCCGCTGTATAGGCTGAAACGCATTCTTAAGATTGATTTCCGACAATGCTGTCACAAGTGGATCACTGAGGCAGATGATCCCTCGAAGGAGCGGATCCAGCCAAATATCCGCGCCAGATGCAGCCTCTGCCGAAAAGGCCAGATCACCGTCGCCAACACTGGCCTTAGGGCGATACGCCCCGCCAGGAACCGGCCTCACGTTGCTGGATTGTTCAGGCAGAAACGAGTGCTTGACGTTCCCGAAATTGAGGCAGAACCACCCACTCCCGACTGGAGTCACTCGATCATTTTGCAGCACTTTAACGGGGTAGAGTGCGCCGCTCCCTAGATCAAATTTGTTCATCACCTCGGCACAGCGGCTAGAGACGAACCAAAACGAAGTAGCGAAGCAGATATCCGGCAGCGTTGCCGTTTTTCTCGCCTCATCCTCGAGCCAGATCTCCTCGGGAAAGCATTCCGGACCAAGGGGTTCGCCAGCATCGTTCCTCGACCCACACTGGATGCCGTGCTCACGATCGGACTCGAGAAAACTATGGAGCATCGGAGGATACTCCAGCCGGTGGGACATTAGTTGGCTGATCCACACTACGTCGTTCATCAGTCTACTTTCGCTAAGTTCTGAGAGGGCGCTGAATGCAGAAACGGTCGATGCTTCCGCACAGTGATTATTTAACCGCTGCTCCCGAAATCGCTCGCCCTGACCGTCATACGTCCACCCCCAATGGGTCCAAGACGCACCGGCCCAGCGGCAAAAGCGCGCCCCCGCGCCTTTGCCGGCCCTCTCGGCGTCCGCCGAACGGATTGAGTCGGGAATCCCCCCTGCCTCCAATGTTCCGCGCTTCGGGATTTTCGTCAATGGTGTTTGCAGGCCGTTCGAAGGATTTATTCTTAACGATCCCTGCAAAGCCGCCGCGACTTGGCGGCGCAAAGAAGAGGCCTCGAACTCAGGCGGCGCACGGCCCGCTATACCCGTTGGTCATTGGCAACCGGATGCAACGCCATCGGGTGTCGATCTTGCGCCGGGCACGATTGACAGAGCGGGGGCGTCTATTGTTTACCTGCAGCCTGAACTGGGCGGTGGGGAAATATCGTGGCAAAAACAACTGGTAACGGTGCGGGCGACGCTCAGGCGGCGGCAAACGAGGCTTCGGGCGGAGTCGCCCACGAAACGGCGGCAACGGGAGCGGCGCCCGCGGGCGAGCCGCAGCTCGACCCCGAACTGGTCAAGAAGATCGCCGCGGTGCGTTCGCAAGTGCGCGAAAGCTTCGGCAAGGTGGTGATGGCGATGATGATGCTGCCGCGCTATCGCAACCAGACGATCGGCGACATCCAGCACCTCGTGCTCGAACCGCTGATCAGGGACCGCGTCGCTATCGCCTATCCGGGCAATAGCGACGAGAATGCGCTCGCCGACATTACCGGCGTGGCGATCTGGGCGAGCGTATCGGAAGAAGTGGACGCACGCATCCGCGAGCAGATCCGCGAAGGCATGTTCCCGATCCGGCTCAAGGCCGAGGATTGGGTTTCGGGCAGGATCAACTGGCTGCTCGATGTGATCGCTCCCGACCGCCAGGCGACGGCCCGGGTCATCGCCAATTTCAAGCAGGTGGTGAAGGAAGGCGATCTGCGCCTCCACCCGCTGATCGCGCGGCTGGTCGACGAGGAGACGCTGAGGAAGATGGGCGCTGAGAAGCTCTCCCGTCCGCCCGCGGTGCCTGCCGGCGAAACGGTGAACTGACCGCTCTTCCTGACACGGTCCCATTGGCCCCGCCGCGGCCGTAACGCCGCCCCCGGGCGGCGACGGCGCCGGCAAGGACGACCACCAGCCATGAGCGAAGCAGCGTGATGGAAGACGTGCCCGGCGAGCCCATCGAGGGCGAAATCGTGCCGGAAGGCGGCGGCATGCTGGCCTGCTATGTGCTGCTCGCCAAATATCTGCGGGTGCCGGCCGATCCGGACCAGATCCGCCACGAGCGCGGCAAGGGCGACCAGCCCTTCACGCTGGAGGATCTGGCACGAGTCTCGAAACGCCTCGGCCTGATCGCGCGGGTGCGGCCGGTGGCGATCGACAAGGTCGCGGCGCTTCCCCTCCCCGCTTTGGCTGAGCTGGCCGACGGCGGCGCCGTCATTCTCCTCAAGGCGGAGGCAGCGGACGCGGGCGGGCGGATGCTGGTCCAGCGCGGCGACGCCCCCCAGCCGGAAGTGTGGACTGCCGAGCAGTTCGCCGGGCGCTTCGCGGGCCGGATGCTGCTGATGACCACCCGCGAGCAGATGGCAGGCGACTCGCGGCCTTTCGACATCAGCTGGTTCATTCCGGCATTGGTGAAGTACCGCAAGCCGCTGCGCGATGTGCTTATCGCCTCCTTTTTTCTACAATTGATGGGGCTGTGCTCGCCGATCTTCTTCCAGCTGATCATCGACAAGGTGCTCGTCCACCAATCGATCACGACGCTCGAGGTGCTGGCCTTCGGGCTGGCGGTGGTGATGATCTGGGAGACCTTGCTGTCGGGGCTGCGCAACTGGCTGTTCGCGCACAGCACCAACCGCGTCGATGCCGAGCTTTCGGCGCGTATGTTCCGGCACCTGCTCAACCTGCCGCTCTCCTATTTCGAGGCGCGCCGGGTCGGCGACAGCATCGCCCGGGTCCGGGAACTGGAGAGCATCCGGGATTTCCTCACCTCCAACGCGGTGACGGTGGTGATCGACCTCTTCTTCACCATCGTGTTCTTCGTGGTCATGTATCTCTACAGCCCGATGCTGACGCTGATCGTGCTGATCTCGATCCCGATCTACGCCACCATTTCGGTCTTCATCACCGGCCCCTTGCGCGCCCGCCTCGACGAGAAGTTCCGCCGCGGCGCGGAGAACCAGGCGTTCCTGGTCGAAAGCGTTACCGGCATCGGCACCTTGAAGGCGATGGCGGTCGAGCCGCAGATGCGGGAGCAGTGGGAGCGGCAATTTTCCGGCTACACCCAGACCGGCTTCTCGGTCACCAAGCTCGCAAATTGGGGCAGCCACCTCATCCAGCTCGTCTCCAAGCTGACCACGGTGGCGATCCTGTTCTTCGGCGCCAAGGCGGTGATCGCCGGGGACCTCTCGGTCGGCGCGTTGGTCGCCTTCAACATGCTGGCCGGACGGGTGGCCGCGCCGATCCTCAGGCTTTCGCAACTCTGGCAGGATTTCCAGCAGGTCAAGATCTCGGTTGACCGCCTGGGCGATGTGCTCAACGCCCCGGCCGAGCCCGAGCATAATCCCAACCGGGCCAGCCTTCCGCCGATCCGCGGCCGCGTCGAGTTCGACAAGATCCGCTTCCGCTACCGCCCCGATGCCGCCGAAGCGCTGCGCGGCGTCACCCTCGAAATCCAGCCGGGCGAGATGCTCGGCATCGTCGGCCCCTCCGGCTCGGGAAAGTCGACGCTGACCAAGCTCATCCAGCGGCTCTATCTGCCCGACCAGGGCCGAGTGCTGGTCGACGGTGTCGATCTTGCGCTGGTCGACCCGGCCTGGCTGCGTCGCCAGATCGGCGTCGTGTTGCAGGAGAACATCCTCTTTAACCGTTCGGTCCGCGCCAACATTGCGCTGGCGGACCCGACACGCTCGATGGAGGCGGTGATGGCGGCGGCGCAGCTCGCCGGTGCCCACGATTTCATCCTGGAGCTTCCGCATGGCTACGACACCATCCTCGACGAGCGCGGCGGCAATCTGTCCGGCGGCCAGCGCCAGCGCATCGCCATCGCCCGGGCGCTGATCGGCGATCCACGCATCCTGATCCTCGACGAAGCCACTTCGGCGCTGGATGCGGAGAGCGAGGAGATCATCCAGGACAATCTGCGCCACATCGCGCACGGGCGAACCGTGGTCATCATCGCCCACCGCCTGTCGGCCGTACGCCAGTGCCACCGCATCATCACCGTCGAAGCGGGGGAAGTGACTGAGCAGGGCACCCATCAGGAACTGCTCGCCCGCGGCGGCCGCTACGCGCAGCTCTACACCAAGCAGATGGGCGCGGTCGCATGAGCGGTCTCGCTGCGCGCTTTCCGACGCTCGCCCGCCACTGGAGCGTGTTGCGCGAAAGCTGGCGGATCCAGGACGAGGCCGAGCGGGATCAACGGCCGGTGTCGGACCATGAATTCCTGCCGGCCGCGCTGGAAATCATGGAGAAGCCGCCGAGCCCGGGCCTGCGCTGGCTTCTGCTGACCCTGTGCAGCCTGTTCGCGGTGGCACTCGCCTGGTCGATCCTCGGCCGGGTCGATGTGGTCGCGGTCGCCTCCGGCAAGGTCATTCCCGCGACCAGCGTCAAGATAATCCAGCCGATCGAGATCGGTGCGGTGCGGGCCATTCACGTGCGCAACGGGCAGCGGGTGCGGCGCGGCCAGTTGCTGATCGAGCTCGATCCCACGCTGGCTGGTGCGGACGAGGCGCAGGCCACCCAGGGGCTGCTCAGCGCCCGCATCGCCCGCGCCCGCAACGATGCCCTGCTGTCGCATCTTGGCGGACGCCCGGCGCGGTTCGTGGCGCCGCCCGGAACGCCGCCGGGTATCGCCCGCACCCAAGCCGAGTTCGTAAGCCGGGTGGTGGCCGAATATGAGGCCGAGCGCGCCAGCCTGGTCCAGAGCCGCGCGGAACGCAGTGCCGAACTGTCCTCCTCGATGGCCGAGGTGACCAAGTTGCGCGAAACCCTGCCGCTGGTCGACCAGCAGCTCGCCGCCCGCAAGAGCCTGAGCGAAAAGGGCCACTTCTCCAAGCTGAAGACTCTGGAATACGAGCAGCTGCGCCTCGAGCACATCCAGAACATCAAGGTGGAGGAGAGCAACGCCGCCAAGGCTCGCGCCTCGATCGCCAACCTCGACGCACAGATGGCGCGGCTGCGCGAAACCTTCGGCAAGACCGCCGTCACCGAGGTTTCGGAAGCCGACGACCGATCGTCGGTGGCGACCGAGGAATTGCGCAAGTCGGCGCGCCGGCGCGAATATCAGCAGATCCGCTCGCCGGTCGACGGCACCGTGCAACAGCTCGCCGTCAACACGGTCGGCGGTGTGGTGGAGCCGGCCCAGCCGATCATGGTGATCGTACCGTCGGCCAGCGAAGTCGCCGTCGAGGCGCAGATCCTCAACAAGGATATCGGCTTCGTGCGCGAGGGCCAGGCCGTGCGGGTCAAGCTCGAGGCTTATCCGTTCACCGATTACGGCCTCATCGCAGGCACCGTCGAAAGCATCAGCCGCGATGCCATTCAGGACGAGAAGCTCGGCCTCGTCTATGCCGCCCGCATTCGCCTCAGCCGGCGCACCATCCGCGTCGGCAGCCGCGACGAGCCGGTCGGGCCGGGGCTGGCCGTGCAGGCGGAGATCAAGACTGGGGAACGCCGTATTATCCAGTATATGCTATCGCCGATTTCGCAGACCGTGAGCGAGGCCGGGCGCGAGCGCTAGGTGTCCGGTGCTGGGGACCGATATGGAGGAGGCAAGTGTCTCGAAGACCTGGCCCGGAAACCGGCCGGACGCGCAATCGCAAATCTACAACGGTCAGGCGTCCGCGGCACTGTACTCGGCAAGAATGCTCATAGCAGCCGCCCGTTCGCGGCGTATCTGACGACGCCGCCGCCCGGACCAGAGTCCGACTGCGCCGCCGGTTACAGCCCAGGTTGCCGACAACAGACCGGTCTCGCGCAGGTCCGTCTGCCCGCCATGATGGAAAAGCCAGATTGCCAGGGAGCAGGCGACCAGGATCCACCCGCTCCACCGCCAGCGGCCCACCGCCCGCTCCAGATCGTCGAAATTCCCCTGCATGCGCTGCAGCATCCCAAGGGGTCCTTGATCGATCACGGAATTCAAAGGCCGCCGCATCGATGCGAGGCTCAGCGCCGCCGAGCATAGCAATGCCAGCGCGGCGAAGGCGAAAAGAGCATCGCCATTGCTTGCGGCGCGCCAGCCGCACCATAGCGCCGCCACCAACGCAGCGGCGCCGCCAGCCCGCTCCAGGGCGAGCAGAAGCCGGAGACGCTTCTGGCGCCGCTCAAGATTTTCGAGCATCCGATCCGGATCGATATCGCTGTGCCGCCAGTCGGCCCTCAGCCCTTCCAGAAACCGATCATCCATGGTCGAGCATCGCCTTCAGTTGCGCCTTGGCGCGGTTCACCCGAACTCCCACGTTCGACGCGGTTATGCCGAGCGCCTCGGCGATTTGCGGATAGCTTAACTCCTCGAGGACAAGCATCATCACTTGCCGGTACGGCAGTGGCAGCCGACGGATCGCGGCCATCAGTGATGCGGAGCGTTCGGATGCGAGCAGCGCCTGCTCGGGTGTCGGCGCGAGCGCTTCTCCGCCGGCAGCGGGCGCTTTTTTCTTGTCCGACACGCGCTTGATGACGTGGTTGACACCGCGATTGTGGGCGACCCGGAAAATGAACGGTGCGATCCGGTCCGGCTCCTTCAGGCCGGGCAAGGCGCCGTGGATCGCCATCAGGATGTCCTGCAGCAAGTCCTCCTGCAGCGAGGGGTCCACTTCATAGGCTGAAGCGACGCGCGCGAGCGCACGCCCATGGGCGCGGATGATCTCGGGGACGTCCATCTTCACGCGTACAGTCTCGAACGGCGAAGAAAACTTACAAAATCTTTTTCGCGCGTCGTTGTAAGCGACGCGGCCCTTTTGCGGACTGAAGGTGCGTCAATGACGGCTGGAAGGCGACGCTCTTCGCGACGCTACCGAATGAAGCGGGGCTGCTCCGGCATGCGGCGGAAAGGAACGAACATGTTGCGCGACAGGAAAAAACTGATTGCGGCCCTTGTCGTGGGTGCGCTGGTCCTGGCCTGGGTGGGCGTGATCGGCGCCTCGCTCCTGCTCGATCTCAGCAAGGCTCAGAAGGTCGCGATGGTGGTGGGGCTCGCCGTCGCCACCGAAATTGCCTTGTGGGTAGGCGGGGTGCTCCTCGGCATCACGGCTTTTGCCAGGATGCACGGCTGGATGCGGCTGCGCTGGTCCGGAAAGGAGCGAAACGGGGCGGACTCGAAACCCAAGGCAGGGTGAGCGCTCGAAGCTCCCGCGCACCTCGGCTTGTCGAAACGCAAGAACCTGCCGACGCGCGGGGCGTTACGCGAGGAGAGGAGACCTGGAATACACCATTCAAAACCTCATGGAACCGCTCCGCGCGTCGCGCCCGGCCTCATCGTGCTGCTCGGCTTTCTGGCCGGCTGCGCCTCCGCTCCGAACCTTTCCGTCGCCTCCTTTCCGCTGCCTCCGCCCCCGCTCCCCCCCGCACCGGGCGCGGCCTCGCCGGTGACCGAGCGCTTGCGTGCGCTTGGTGGCGAATGGCGACCGGTCCGGGACGGAAAAAGCGGGCGGCCGCAGGAGTACCGCCTCACCATCTGGGGAAACGCATTCTCCTACGGCGCCGGCTGCGCGGTGACCGGAGGGCAGCTGAGCGATCGCGGCGGCGGCAGCTACGCGATCGAGGCTTACGGCACGCGGCCGCCCGGATGCCCGGCAGTGACGGTGCCGCCACCCTTCGAGGGCAAGCTGGTAAGCCTTGAACCCGCGGGCCCGGACGCGCTGCGTGTCACGGCCGCCGGCCGGGCGTGGGTGTTCGCGCGGGTCGATCCCACCGCCGCCGTCGCGCGCGACGACTTCCTGCGCGGCGAGTGGCTGCTCGCCGACGATGTGGGGCGGCCATATCGGGGGGAAGAGCTGACTCGCGTCAGCTTCGGCGACGGCCGCTACGCGGTTCAGGCCGCGCAATGCTCGTTCGAGACCAACGGCTGGATCGCGGATCGCGATTGGGTGGTTCGCCCGGCCGGGAGCCAGGAGCAGCGAACCAACGGCTGCCGCGCCCGCACTCTGGGAGATCGGCTTGCCGCTGCGGGTGGGAACGTCCGCCTGACGGCCGAGCCCGTCGAAGGCCGGATCCGGGTCAGGCTCGGCGCCCGCAGCGCCTTGCTGGTGCCCGCGGCGCGTTTCCCGGAACTCGGCGCCGCAGCCACGGTCTTCCCGGCCAACGACTGGGCGCTGCGCCTTGCGGCGGCCGCGAAGGCCCTGCCGGACGCGTCCAGAGCGAGCTTCGCCTTGCGCGCGGTCGGCTTGGTCGACACCGTTCACGACGGCGCGGCCACGGCAGGTGGCTTGCCCGAGGCACGCGGCCAGGCCTTCGCCGGGGTCCATGCGGCGCAATACCAGACCGCCCAGGCGGCCGGGCTCCTCCCCGCGCACGGCCGGGCGCCGGCCAGCCTCGGCCAGCATCTGGCGGCCGCATCGATCGTCGCCCTGGCCGTCTTCGAAGGGATGCGGCCTGCCGAGCGGGGCGACGGGCTGTCGCTCGACTACATTTACCGGGTCCGCGAAAGCTGGCGTGGCGGCGGCAGGCTTGGCGACCGGCTGATCGTGCGCATGCCCGCCCTTTCGCCCAAGAGCCGCTCGCCGGTAATCACGCCTGAGCCGGGCGCCGAGGTGCTTCTGCTCGCCAGCCGCACAGGCTACCTCGTTCAGAGGCTGATGGACGGCGATCCGCCCTCCCCCGACAAACGGATCGTGTCTATGACGCTGCCGCTCATGCGGGTTGAAGGCGGACGCCTCGTTGAAGCCGTCGAGGGGACGAACGTGCTCGGGGCCGCATCCTTTGCCGGCACGACGCTCGATCAGGCGCGCGGCATCGCGCGGGATGCCGAGCGGCGGATCGCGCGCGGCGGCGAGCGGCGCGCCTCCCGCTACTTCCTCGCCGCGATCGGCGGCCGCGACCTGCCGGATCCGGCCCGGCTGTGGATCGACTACGATGCGGATCTCGAGACCGCCAGCACCGCCCGGCGCGGCGCGGTCGCCGCCTGGTTCGACGGCTGCACCGTCACCCGGCGCACCGCTGCCGGCTGGGCGCGTCACAGCGCCGGATGCGGCGGCGCCAGCCCCGTCTCCGCGCTCGGACAGACCGCAGCGTGGATCGACGAAAACGGCTTGCCTGACCACATCCTCGTGTCCGGGCCGGCGCCAGGTCCGTACGAGCCGCTGGTCGTTGCGCTGGACGGCGGCGAAGTCGCATTGAGAAGGACGTTCGAATGACGGCGCACGGCATAGTGATCGCCGGCGGCGGCAGCGCGCTCACCGCGGCAAGGGCGGACTAGGCGGCACGAGAGCGGCGACGGCGGCGCGCGCTGCTGAAAGGCGCTCCTACCGCCGCGCCTGCGCCGGAAGCGTCCTTTGCGGATTGCCGTTGCCGCCGTTCAACAGCCAGATGTCGCGCTCGATCGCTTGCATCGCCTCGAAGCGCTCGACCTCCGTAGCGCCGGGCAAGGAGGCGAGCCCGGCCCCTCGCCCCGACAGCGGCTTCAGCCCCTCGACAAAGGGTTCGCGCGCGAGCGCCGCAATGGCATCGGCAGGACCGGCAAAGGCGATCGCCACGAGTTGCGGCGCCGCGCTTCGCGCCCCCTGCCGCCGCCGCACGGACGCGGTGAAAGCCTGCGCCACCTCATAGCCGAGCCCGCCATATGTCTGCTCCGGACCAAGCTTGCCGCGCAGGAACTCGGCCGCGCCGTGATCGCCGAGCCCCAGCCCGCCCCGGTTTCGCTGGGCGACCAGCGGAACCGCACGGGCCAGCCAGGGCGCCCGCGCTTCGTGATCGGACGGCCTTATCTCGTCGATCCAGTCGCCGCTCCTCACAAACGCGGCCGCCGCCTTCACTCCCGCGCGCCGCAGTGCCGCTTCCAAGCGCGCCGGATCGCTGCCGCCGCGCAGGTGCAGCACGGACGGGCCATCCGCCGCCGGCTGGTTCCCGGCCGCCATCCTGACCGCCCGCAACCAGTAATCGTCTTGCGCCAGCGTGACCGGCACGAAGGCGAAGGCGGGAGAGCTGACTCCGTCGTACAGCTGGAAGTCGCCAAGCAGCCGCCCGTCGGCCCCCCGCATGACGACATAGAAGCGGCCGGTATGCGCGGAAACTTCCGCCGGGCTGCAGCTCGACATCATGACGGGCGGCGGCGGCCGTCCGGCGGAGGCCGGGAAGAGCAGGCGCTGCCTTTCCTCATTATAAGGGAAGGGCACGACCCGCCCGTCCTCCCGCGTGAAATGCTGCAGGGGTGCGGCGAAGATCCGGTCCGCTTCCGGCCTCAGGGTGAGGCCCGTGCCGAACAGGCTGAACCGGTCGGCCCCGGCGCCCTTCAGACGGGCGATGCTGCGGAGGGTGATGACGCCCGTGGCCGGCTCATCGAGCGCGCGGGTGCCGTCATCCTCCACCACGACCAGGTCGACATGGGTTGCGGCGGCGACCATCCTCCCCGCGAGGAATTGGGCGCTGGTGTCTCCCACCTGCTCCGGCGCCTGGGTGTAGAGGCAGGCGGCGGCCGGGGCGGCTGCGCATAGCGCCAGCGACGCGAAGATGATCAGTGACTTCACCGGCTTCTCCCTTGAACCTTGAGCAGGCAAACCCCGGCCGGTGTCCGGCTCGACGCCCGACCGAGGATTCTAGCGCTTTTACCGAGCCGGGCTGTCGCAGCTGCGGTGACGGTTCTCCTCCCCGGCATCCTGCCTTTTCCAGCAAGATCTGATTTCATCCCACGCCTGCTGGCGGCTGATCCGCCGTTCGCGCACGTATTCGTCTATGGCAAATGGGCGAAGACGCCCATTGCGCCGGCTCTCGGGAAAGCTGATCGCCTCGATCGGCGCCGCGCCGCAATGCTGGCGAAGCTGAGCAACCATTGGCGCAGCTTCGGGAACAAGCCCGAGTGGCCCGGCCCAGGTAAACTCTTCGCCGATACGGCCCGAAATACGCGGCCCTCCAGCCGTCGCTTTCAGCGCGAGGTAGCCTTCATTGTCCATGGTCAGCCCGATCTCCCGCGGAAAGTATGCCAGCCGGTCCGGACTGTTCGGCCGGGCGATGTAAACGCAGCCATTTCTGAGGATGATACGCCCACTCAGCGCAGCCTGGTTGGTCGCGCCCAAGGCTCGATCCGAATGCGGAAATACGCGCACCAGCGACTGAAGGCGCTGAGGCAACGCGTGCCCTTCCACCGCTTCCGAAAACCGGAGCTTCAAAGCCTCGGGCACCCGCCATCCCTCGCGGTTCGCAACTTCACGAAACTCAGCCTCGGATACCACCATATCGATGGTGACTTCGCCAAGAGTGGGGTCGCTGCCATGCCCTCCGACCAGCCGGTGCGCGATGAAGCTGTCGATCCAGGGTGCTGCCAGAGCATCAAGTTCGGCCTGCGTATAGCGCGCGAGAGCGGCCTTGAACCGGGGATGCTTGGTGTGTCTCGCCAGCGCCGTCTGGGGCTCGCGCTTGAAGTAGAACACATAGGCCCAGTCCGGCTCGTGCACCATCCTGACCGCTGTGAAGTTCCCCGGCTCCTTGGCACGCACCGCTCCCAGCAGCCGCTCCAGCTGGGGCCGAAGAGCAGCTTGCTCCCGCTGACGCTTCACCGCCTCCTCCGTGGGTATGCCCTGGGACCGTGCATACCATTCCGCCTCGTTGGTCGGGCGGTTCTCCGGCGGCGGCGGCGTGTCGGGATATGGTGGGCTCGGCGCATGGAGAATTGTGGCGAAGCCGGAAGTTTCGATTGCCGCACCTTTGGGCACGAGCCGTGTTTGCACCGGGGTTTCTGCTGCTACCTCCCCGGCCGGCGACGGACCTTGCGCGCCGCTGTATGCACTGGAAAGGAGAATTGCCCAAAGTCCCCCCAGCCTGGTCCACCCGCTTTTGCTGAATCTCATCAGGGCTCCCGAAGCGACATCATCCACTTGGTAGAACGAAGCGTTGGCGCTTTTGGTGCCGTTCGGCACGCGCTCGCCACTTGAGCCGGGCCGTTTTGGTATGCGAAGAGGCGCCTTGGTTCGTCGGTTCATGCTCCGCGGATAAATTGCTTCACCTGCAAATGGCCGCGGATGGAGCGCGCAAGCGTCCCAGGCGCTCCGCTGGCGCGGCATTGAAAGAACCGTCGCAGCTGGTCCCGATGACAGGCAGGTCCACGAACAAGCGATGGGAGCTCAGCAGATGACCCGCCGGCACATGGTTCTTCTCAAATATTCGGCCTGCAGGACGACCAAACAAGCCGCACGGGGATTCGCCTACGGATAGACGATCTCCACCGCGTCTACGAAGTGCAGCGTGTGGAGCACGTTTCTGGCTTCGTCTTCCACGTCGATGTGCTGGTCGAGCAAAATCCGCCCTCGCGCAGCGTCGTCGCCGATGATGGAGCGCGCCTCCCTCAGCGCCACCTCAGGGATTGCGTCAGGCTTGTCGATCTGGCGACCTTCAGGATCAAGGAGGATGTCCACGCCATCGCGCAGGTGGAAAAAGTACAGGGGCATAGCGGCTCCACGCATTTGGGGCGGGAGCGCGTCGGTCTCTCAGTCGCCAAGGCCCGAAGCCTCGCTCAGCGATAGACGCCTCATAGCGTACGGCATGATCTAAATCTATGTTTCTTTAGACAAATTATCATATGATGCGGCCGCCTTGCGAGATTGTGTTATGAATGAGGAATTGCTTCCACGCTCATCGGGCGGAGGCGACCGAGAGATGCTTGATGCTCCCGCCCTTTCCGACGCTGGGAGACTTTGTGACCGCGACCTCCAATCCTCTCGATCTTCTGCTGCGTAAGCTCGAGACGCACTCGCCGCTCAGCGAGGATGATCGCCAGGCCATACGCGCGCTCCCCTGCACGCTAAAGACGTTCGAAGCGTCGAGCTACATTGCCCGCGAGGGCGAAAAGCCCGAATCCTGCGCAGTGCTGGTGTCCGGCTTTGCCATTCGACAGAAGCTCACTGGAGAGGGCGGCCGGCAGATCGTCGCCATCCATATCCCGGGCGAGGCCCTCGACTTTCAGAACCTCTTTCTCGATGTCGCAGATCACAACGTACAGACGCTAACGCGGGCGGAGCTTGCGTTCATTCCGAGGGCGGCGTTTCAGGAGCTTGCCCGGAGCCGAGCCGCGGTCGGCCACGCTATTCTCGTGACGCTTCTGGTGGAGGCATCGATCTTCCGCGAATGGGTTTTGAATGTGGGCCGCCGCAATTCGCTGACTCGCCTTGCCCATGTTCTTTGCGAGTTCGCGATACGCCTGGAAGCACAAGGCCTCGCGGACGAGAACGGATACGAGTTGCCGATGACGCAGGAGCAGCTTGCCGACACGCTCGGCCTCACGCCTGTTCACGTCAACCGGACGATCATGGCGCTTGAGGCCGACGGCTTCATCGCGCGTGACAAGCGCCGCATTCGGTTTCCCGATTGGCGGCGAATGCGCGACATGGCCGATTTCAATCAGCGCTACCTGCACCTTGAACCGCAAATGTCCGGCGCGTTCACCGCTTGAGCCTGCTTCAGTCGGTGGCCTCCAGTCGCCGGCGCAGTGCCGTCACACCCTCCGCCTTCGCCCGCGCCCAGGCTCAGCCGGCGCGATGGGCGCCGAGGAGGTATTGACGTCGCCAAGATCCGCCAGCTTGCCGGCGTCGCGCACGACGAAAGGGCTAGCGATGGCCCACCGTCTGCTGGCGTGGGTGGAGGTGCGTAGGCGAAAAACTATGATCGCAACCGAAACTAATGGCACCTCAGTGGCCTGCCGGCGTTCTTGATACAGATCAGACTCTCTGGAGAGCCAGCATGCCGAGCAGACGCTTCGTCTCGGTGGGCCTGCTCACACAACGCGACCTGGATGTAATAGGAAGCGGCTTCCGTCGAGCATTCCCGTTGAGCAAGACAACAGACTTTACGTCCCTGCTGATCGAAATCGATCGGGCAGACCAGGGTATAAGTGCGCTGCAGCGGATGTGCGCCCCGGGCTGATGGCCACCTAGGTGTAGCGATGAAAGGGCGCGCGCATCCCTTCCGGTTGCGTGAACTCCTTCAATCCAAGGCCAGAGGGTCGATGCTCGGCTCTATCCGCATGGCGGGGCGGCAGATCGACCCTGCAACAGGCTGCAGAAGAGGAAATATTTCCTACCATATTGTCAACAATCCCCTTAGCGTCTCGTCTTGGGCTGGCCACCTGCGCAGGGGCTGAGTGCAACTAGGGGAAGGGCTCATATGCTGGTGAGGGACAAGGTGGTGGTCGTAACCGGCGGTGCGGGCGGAATTGGCAAAGCGCTGGCCGAACGCTTTGCTCGGGAAGGCGCCCGTCACGTAGCCGTAGCCGACCTGGACGTCAGCCGCGTGAGAGAGGTCGCGAACTCGATCCGGGGCTCGGCACATGAGGTCGACGTCCGCGTTGAAGCAGCGATCCTTGATCTTGTTAAGGAGGTGGAAGCGCAGTCGGGGCCGATCGACCTGTTCTGCTCCAATGCTGGCGTGCTCCTCTTCGATCCGGACATCGAGATGCCGGCGGACACACCTGACGAGGTGTGGAAGATGTCCTGGGAGGTGAACGTGATGGCTCATGTTTATGCCGCCCGTGCCGTCCTGCCCTCCATGCTGGAGCGGGGCGAGGGCTACCTCCTGAACACGGTATCAGCGGCGGGATTGCTGTCCATGATCGGCGCTTCGAGCTACGCCACGACCAAGCATGCGGCCATTGGATTGGCGGAAAGCCTTTCTATCGCCTACGCGGATCGGGGTATCCGCGTTTCGGTGGTCTGCCCCCAGGCGGTGCTGACGGGGATGACCGGCACCGATCACAATTTTGGTGCGGATCACGACGGCATCCTCACGCCCGAAGCTGTAGCCGCCTGCGTCGTCGAGGGGTTGGCTGGCGAGCAGTTCCTGATCCTGCCTCATCCCACCGTAGCGGGGTACATGCGAGCAAAGGCACGCGATCCCGATCTCTGGCTAAGCAAGCTTCGCCATATCCGCCGCGGCTTCCTCGACAACAACTGATCCCTGCCGGCGCCCCTCAGATCGGCTCGCCCGCACTGCGGGCGCGCTCGATCACGCTCGCTTCCAACAGGGGCAGCTTCCGGCTCGCCAGCAGGAAGAGCGCGAGCGTCACTGGCAGTACGAACAGCACGGACAGCATCGCGAAGCGAAGGTCGCCGCTGACATCGCTGATCAACCCCACCACATAAGGCCCGAGGCCGAGCCCGATGATGTTGGTCCCAAGGAAGAACACCGCCGTGGCCGCTCCCCGCATGCGCGGCAGGACGAGGTCCTGGCAGGTGGCGGCAACGGGCCCGAGCCACATGATGTGCAGGAAGTTTACGAGACCTAGCATGATGTAGAAGGTCGTGAGGCTTGAGGTGGTGAGCTGCACCAACAGCAATATCCCGGCCACACCTGCTGCGGCGACGACGACGTACAGCCTTCCGGCAGGATGGAGGAGCCGCGCCCGATCTCCAAGCATCCCGCCGGCAATCGTTCCCAATCCTCCCGCGATCGCAAGGATCCAGCCGAGCGTGTATCCCGCCTCCGGGCCGACACCGAATGTCTGGACGGCGTAGAGGTAGACGAAGGGCGAAAGGCCGTAGCTCACGAATGACATCAGCCCGCCTCCCACGGACAGCATTGCGAAGGTGGGGTTGCCTAGGAGGGTGGAGGTTGGCCGATCTCGCAGCCGGATCGACTGGATCCAGCTGAAGCTGCAATAAGCACCCACGCCGATCGCTGCCCATTGCACGACGTTCGTGGTGATGGAAAATCCGAACAGGCTGGCCAGAGGAAGCCGCCGTTCCGCAGGGAGCATACCGTCGGTCCAGCCAATGACGATGGCTGCGGCCAAGGCGATGATTGCGAAGGCCGCAACGTTGCGAAGCAGCGGTCCTTTCGTGCTTGAACGGCGTGCCAGACCCATCATGGAAAAGGGCGGGAACATCGCCGCGAATTCGCTTGCCACCGACCTGAAGGGCGCGGGGTCGCCCGGGCTGGACAAGCCGTCTATCGCGCCCCGCGCCGGCTCCCGCACCGTGAAGCGCAAGAGCAGGGCGAGCATGATCCCGGGTATGCCGAAGGCCAGGAAGGTCGCTTGCCAGCCGGCGAGCCCGAACGGCCGGGTGGCCGGGGTGAAGTGCGTATCCCAATAGGCGATTACGGCGCCGCCCAGGATGAGGGAAGCGCCGACGCCGATATAAATCCCGCTCGAGTAGAGGGCGAGCGCGGTGGCGCGTTTCTCACGGGGAAAGTAATCCTGGATCAGCGAATAGGCCGCAGGGGACGCGCTCGCCTCGCCAATTCCTACGCCGACCCGCGCCGCACCGAGTTGCGCGAAATTGGTCGCGAAGCCGCTGACGGCGGTCATCGCGGACCAGAAGCTCAAGCCCAGCGAAATCGTCTTCACACGGTTCCAGCCGTCCGCGAGCTTTGCGAGCGGGATGCCGAACAGTGCGTAGAAGAGTGCGAAGGCGGTTCCGAACAGCAGCCCAAGCTGCGCATCGGTAAGGCCGAGGTCGGCCTTTAGCGACGGGGCAAGGATCGTGATGATCTGCCTGTCCAGGAAGTTGAAGGCATAGATTACCATCAACAAACCCAGAACGTAGTAGCGGTACAGACCGCGAGGAGCCAGGCGCTCTGGTCCGGGGGTATGACTGGGCTGCGGCGTCATATCAGGTTCGCGTCCGGCGGTTCGAGTTCCTTACAAACTCAACCAGCTCTTCCAGCGAAATGCGGCCGTCTTTGTCTTTGTCGATCGCGACAAATCCGATTTCGCGCCGTCCGGCTGCAAGCCACTCTTCCTTGCCGATGAAGCCATCCTGGTCCCGGTCCGCCTCGAGGAAGATCTTCGGCCTCCGGTTCTCAACCTCCGTCTGTTTGGGAGGCGGCGCGGCCGGAGCCGAGAGGATCGCCAGGAGGGAGATCAGAGCAGGTAGGAGGGGCATGGCTTTTTTTCCCTTGTCTTGGTGGCTCAGGTCCAATCGCGCTTTCGATGCGCGGCCTGCACGATGTTCTCGCTAGGAACGTGGGTTCGCGAGCCGATCCATATTGCTTAGAAGCTGCATCAGCGGGACCTCAAGCTCCGCCAGCAGGGCGGGCGTCGTCACCTTGTCCGGGACATCAAGAGGGGTGTGATGCAGCGGATGTGCCGCGACGAGGCCTGCAATGGGATGGTAGCCGGCGCCCAGGTAGTGCGCCACGTCGCCCACCGCGGTATCCTGCGTGACGATTTGGGGGGACTGGTAGCCCACGACACCTTCGAATGCCCGCCGTATCGACGGAAGCAGGAACTCGCTGGCGCGAACACCACGCTGGGGGAACGGCAGGTCGCTCCTTCTTACATCGCCATCCTGGATCGCGACCTGGGCTCCGGCCAGGTTGGCTCCCAGATGGAGCCACCCGCCTACTTGGTCAGGATGCGGGAGACCCTTCAACGCATGGATGCTGCCCTTGCCCTCGATCTCGTGACCCGAAGTCGCAACAAATACGAGCGGGCTTCTGATCGCCCTCGCCGATCGCCGGGCGAGCGCGAGGAACAGGGCCACACCTGCACCGCGCTCTCCGGCGCAGGTGAACCAGCCGGAGGTGGGCGTGGATACCACCAGAGCCTTGCCGCGCCCGCGGCGGCTCGCGACGATGTTGAGGGCCTTCGAAGGCCGTGTCAGGCCCGTCTGCCGCAGGGTGGCGATCGCTCCCTGATCTGCAAGGGCGATCAAGCGGGCTGCATGCTTGCCGGCGACGAGCGCTACCGGAACGGGCCAATCGTAGCGACCGGGGACCGCGTTGAGCGCAATGATCTCTCCTGTGGGCCCTTCCGTGATTCCCACCACCGCCGCCGCGCCGGCGGCCACGGCGGCGGCTATCGGATCGGCGTATGAGGAGGTGAGGAGGGATGCATTGGTTGCATAGGGAAGCCGCACCACGGCGATGGCGCCGCGGAACGCTCGCGTCGCAAGCGGTGCGGATAAACCTGCCGCTGGTGTCACCACCGGCGGCCAGACCGGGAAGGTCGGCAGGGCCGCCCCTTGCGAAGGCTGCAACCAACAGTCCGCAGGCTCGAACAACGGCGTTTCGAACGCCTGCCGGTCGACCGCAAAGCCCGCGGAGGACAATCGCCTTGCTATCCAATCGGATGTGGCAAGGTCGGCCGCAGTCCCTGTCCGGTGATCGCCGAAGCCGGAATAGGTAGCCACATCGGCGAAGAGCGCGGATCCGTCTCTGCGCGCAGCACGTCCAGCGGCCGGAGGCGCGATGAGCCAGGCGGCAGCCGAGGCCAGAAGGGTGCGCCGGCCGACGATGAAGGGCTGGGCCGGGCGCTTCATCTCGCCAGGGCGCCGGCCGCCGGTTTGGTCTGGATAACCGGCGGCATCCGCCAGCGCCCCTGTTTTATGGCGGCACCCGGCAGGTAAGTCCGAAAGTTCAGGCGGAACGGGCCGGGCGGTGCGGGTAGCCAATTGCTGATTGTGCCGTCCGCGGGCGGTGTATTCTGGATGAGGATATCCAGCGTGCCGTCGCCGTTACGCACCAGGCCCGCCGTCCGATCCCGGATCGCGTAGCGGCCGATGGGGTTCTCGGTGAAAAACTGCCTGCCGTCGGGGGTCAGTTCATAGATGGTGAGCGACCAGAAGCCGGCCGGCCCAATCGGCACATTTGCAGGGAGCCGGATCGTGTAGGAGCGGGAGCCGTCGAGCGGGTTGCCGGCGCTGTCGTGCGTCCCGGTGAAGTAAACGGCCTCTTCGGCCGGCAAGGCAGCAAGCCCTCCCAGAGCGATGGCGGAGCGATAGAAGTCGTCGGTCCTGAAATCGCCCATACCCGGGCGAGGATAAGACCAGCCCTCCACCATCGTTCCCACGGACGCAAAGCCGCTGGCGATTTCGGCGCGCAGCCGCGGCATTGCCCGCCGCCACTCTGCCTGGATCTCGGGGGAGAGCTTACGGAAGGCAGCCCGGTCGCCCGGCCTGACCCCGTAGGGCGACAACGCCGCCGCGCGCCGCGCCCGTTCCCTCGGAAGCGGGCCGCGTGCCAACATCGCGTTGACGGTTGCAAGGAATTCTTCCGGGTCGTCCAGGCCTGAGCCCGGCGAGGGCGCAGTCTTCGAATTCTCCTTGCCGTGACCCCAAGCTGACACGGTGATTGCCGTTTGCGCTGCGACTGCGGCCGCTAGATCTTCGGGCCCGCCCACGAGCATTCGGATGATCGCCCACACGTCGGAGGTGGGCGCCCGTACCAGCCGCATGCCCTTCGGAACGGCGCCCTTCCATGCTGGACCTGCAACCAGGAAACGCCCTCCGCGTCCCCCGGTCGACCGCGTGCCGAGAACCGCGAAATTATCCGTGAACAGGCTGAGCAGAGCCACCGAATGGTAGCGGTCCGCAAGTGCGGGGATATCCAGGATGACGGGCCCCGCTGCCAGGTCCAGCCAGGCCGCCGAATATAGCGTGTCGTTGTTGGGGGTGGTTACCAGCCGATCGGAAGGCGTGGTCAGGCGTGACCGATGCCCGAACCGATTGACGACCGTCCGGCCATCCGCTTCGGCGACCTTGATTGCACGGTCGCGTGTCACCGCCATCTGGTGAACGGGGAAGCCGAAGAGGAACGCGTCGCGCACCCCGGCTGCATGTCGGTCCGCCGCCAGAGATGGAGCCGCCCCTAGGAACAAGCACGCGATCAAGAGCAATATGCGGATCATGCGATTACTGCCTCGATGAGCATTGGTCCCGGTTGCGCCATGGCGCGGGCGAACAGGGCGTCGAACGAGCTCGCGTCGCTGCATGTGGCGGCAGATACACCGTGGCCCTTGGCGAGCGCGACCCAGTCCAACGCAGGGTTCCCGATATCCAGCAGGGCAGCGGCGGCGGGGCCTGGCCGGCCGGCACCCGTTCGCCGGTACTCGATGTCGAGGATACGGTAGGACCGGTTTGCAAAGATGACCACGATGACATCGAGATTTTCGCGCGCGATCGTCCAGAGGGACTGCGGGGTGTACATTCCCGCACCATCGCCGGTCAGGACCACGACCTTGGCGCCCGGCTGCGCGATTGCTGCGCCGATACCGACGGGTATTCCCTGGCCTATAGCTCCGCCGGTGAGACTGAGCCAATCGTGGCGCGCGGCAGAGGCCGTCGCAGAAAACACCGGCTGACTTCCAGTCACGGCGTCGTCGGAGACGATTGCGCCGCTTGGCAGATGCCGGGCGACCGATATCCCGATGCTTTGGGGAGTGAGTTGTCCCGTCGGCTCCGCCAGCGCCAGCTTCGGTCCGCCTGCGGGAGGTTCGCCGCACCCCAGCACATCGGCAAGGAAGGCAAGCGCATCCGAGCTGTCCCGCCCGGCCGGCACCAGCGGCAGCACGCGGCAGCCGGGCGGGACGAGGCTTCCGGGGGCATTGGGATACGCAAAGAATGCCACCGGCTCGGCCGCACCGGCCAGCACCAGGAGATCGTGTGGTGCCAGATCCGCCAGAGCCAGCTCGCCGAAATATTTCATCCGGTCCGGCGCGATGATGTTCGTGCCACGTGCCTGACGCGCCGGGAACGTCTCGGTCGCGATGCGGTATCCGGCGCCAGCCAGTCGCGCGGCCGCTCTCAGGCCCTTTTCCTCTAGAGCCTTCCCTCCCAGCAGTAGCAAAGGCGCGCGCGCAGCCCGGATCGAAGCCGCCGCCGCTTCCACTTGCGCTGCATCGAGGTGTGGCTTCGATGCGAAAGCGCGCTGTGGCGGCGGTGGAGGAGCAGGCGCCCAGGTGCAGTCCGCCGGCAGGATCAGGGTCGCGGGACCAGCTGGAGGACCCATGCTGGCGGCAACTGCCTCCTGAACCAGCAGACCGACGTCGTTCGGCTCCTCGGCCGTGCGGATCCAATTGGAGGAAGCCGCGGCAAGGGTGGCTATGTCCGATGCAAGCGGAGCATCGAGGTGCCTGTGGCTCACCGCATGATCGCCGACGAGCGACACGACAGGAGAGTAAGCGCGGCGAGCGTTGTGGAGATTGGCAGCGCCGTTGCTGTATCCGGGCCCAAGGTGCAGGAGCACGCAGGCCGGGCGGCCGGCCATTCGGGCATAGCCATCGGCGGCGCCCGTTGCGACCCCCTCGAACAGGCACAGGACCGGCCGGATCCGAGGTTCTCGATCGAGCGCCGCAACGAGGTGCATCTCGCTCGTGCCGGGGTTGGCGAAGAGGGTGTCCACGCCCGCCCCGGCCAAGGCGCTCAGCACCACGTCTGCGCCGACGGCTTCGGGCTCCGCGTCGGGAAGGGTCAGCTTCATGCCGTCCCGCTGCCGATGCCCAACGCCGCTGGCGCTCGCGGCCCGGCAAGATAGCGCAGTGCATTGGCCGAGAAAAAAGCCTCCAGCTCAACATTGCTGAAACGATAGCCGAGCGCGCCGGCTCCCCCAATGAATACGTCGACCCATTCGCGGGCAGACATAGCTTGTGTGAACACCGGAAAATCGGTTCCGAACATGATCCGGTGCCTGGCCGGTCCGTCCATCGCCTTGCGAAGAAACGCCAGCGCACGCTTTTGACCCGGCTGGTCGCGGCGCTGCCAATCGTCCATGTCGAGGAAGAAATTCTCCGAACGCTCCGCAAGAGCCAGCAGTTCGGCGGACCATGCCGCCCGAGTGGGGTCTTCCTTGAGCTCCTTCTCCGTCATCACGCCGGCAGCGGCGTGGACGATCTTGAGCTGCGGAAAATCCGTTACGACCTGCTCGAAGATCGAGGCCGACTGTGTTGCCGCCGGACCCGAACCGTTGTTTGCGAACGGTATTCCAAGGCGGACGCAGGCCTCGAAATAGGGATAGCTCACCTGCCGATCATTAGGGAATACCCCCCACCGTTCGCTGAGCCATTCTCCCATTCCGCAGAACCCATGGCCGCCTACTGCCCGATCGAGGAGCGCCACGCCTTCGGCACCGCGGTTGGGGTCGACACCCAGGAAGTTGACGATGCGGCCCGGATAGGTCGACGCCATCCGCTCGACGTCCTCCATCATCTTCTCGATGGGCACGACCGGCACGCGCTTGAAGGGCGTGTTGATCTCGTCGAGAAGCATGCACACGCTGGTATCGATACCCGCGGCGTCCATCTCCGCTACCAGTACCGCGGCAGAAGCTTCGACCGATCCATCGGCACGTGCGGCTTCGAACGCTTCCAACTCCGGCAGCCGGTTCGCCACGATCGTCGTAGCGTCCGGCACTTCGATGTAGGGGTTGGATTCCAGCTCCTTTATCCATTCGGCGCGGGAGAGCTTCCGCGGCGCCTGGCCGCCGCGGCCGAACCACGCCGGCGGCACCAGATGAGCGTGCACATCGATGGTGCGCCCCTTGACCACGCTTTTGAGCCTGCGCGCACGTACTCTGCCTCCAGCCGGGGCGGCAAGCGAGAGCCCGAGCCACCCTGCAAGCGCCAGCGCCTCCCGCCGGGACAGGCACGCGTTCATCTGAGGCTCGTACGGAGCTGCACGCCAACGAGCCGCGGCTGATTTAACCGGCGGGTTGTGTCCGATCCAAAGAGCTGGAACTCATTGTCCGTCACGTTTGTCGAGTAAAGGGCCAGCGTCCAGCGGTCCTTCTGTACCGCCAGCCGCACATCGAGAACCTCCCGGGTATCGATGCCGATGGGCGATGCTATGTCGCGCACGCCTCCCTCCAGCGCCTGGTATGTCGCGTTGGCGATCAAGGTAGAACCGCCCACGAACGGGACCCGATAGTTTGCGCCCGCGGACGCGATCGTCCGGGGCAGCTGCGGGATCCGAAGCCCCTGATAGGGTCCGGAGACGATCTTCCCGCCCTGACGGGATATCGCTCCGGTAAGTCGCAGCTGTCCAGCGCCAATCGCGAAGCGGCCGTCCATTTCCAATTCTACCCCGGTCACCTCGCCCTTGCCGGCGTTGGTCAGGAAGGGCGTCGAGGCGACCGGGCACTGCAGGTTCGTTGCCGAACAGCCGTTATCGTCCTGAGCCAGGAAATCGGTGACGATGGTTTTGTAACCCGCAAGGGTCGCATAGATGTTGCGGACGATATTCCCCTTGGCTCCAGCCTCATAGCTGACGGAATTCTCGTTGCCGTAGGCTGGAGGGACCGGCTTGGGCGCTCTGGGATCCCCTAGATTGGTGTTGAACGCGCCGGCACGGTAACCGCTGCCCACTCGTGCATAGAGCAGCGCATCGCGGGTGACTTTCCAGCCCGCAGTGGCGGTGTAAGACAGGTTGGTGGGCGATTGCCGCGCATCGACGATGAACTGTTGGCCGCCCGCGGGGAGGCCTGTTCCCCGGTCGAAGCGGGCGCTCTGGAACTGCTTGTCATCCCAGGTGTGGCGCAGGTCTACCGTGAGGTCGAGATTGTCCAGGAGGCTGTAGCCAAGAGAGCCGTAGACGGCCTGGCTGCGATACTCGACCTGCGACGGTGAAAAGAAACCGATCGCGCGGTTCGCGGGGGTGGGGGTGCGGCCGGTGGTGATCGAAAAATCGCTGTTCTGGGACAGGATTTCGCCACCCAGGAGCCAACGCAGCGGGCCGGTAGATGCGCCGGCCAGGTAGATGTTCGTCGTGAAGGTCTTGGTCAGATCGTCGGTTCTCGATGTGGCGTTGGGATCCGTCGTCAAAGCGCCGCCGCCGGCGCGGAGCCGCGCAAGCTCCGCATCGTTGAGCGCGTCCGCATCGAATTGAAAGAACGACTCGCGCTTTCTGAACGACCCGGCAACATTGAGGGTGGCGAATTCCAGGTCATACGTCGCCTGGAGCGAAGTGGCATGGAGCCGCTGCCCCGCCGATGGGGGAAAGTTCCACGGATAGACATATTTAGGCTGGATATATCCTTGGGGAAATCTGGAGTTTGGAAGGATGTAAACCTGGAAGGTGACGGACGGTATCTGTCCCACTTGCCGCTCTGCAAGCAAGGTCACGTCAAGCCTGCCGCTCTTGAATCTGACTTGGCCTCGCAAACCTGTCGTATTGTTGCGGTCGAAGTAGACATCGTTGTCCGGGTTGTAGAAGAAGCCCTCATCCTGCCGGATGAGATCAACTCCGAGCCTTACCGCGACCGTCTCGCTCAAGGGGGCGTTGACGACGGCCTGAAGCTGCTTTCGCTCTACCTCAAAGCCGTAGTTGAGATCGATAAAGCCACCGAATTTGAAGCCGGGCTTCGCCGAGATGATGTTGATCGCCCCGCCCACGGCGTTGCGGCCGTAGAGGGCACCCTGCGGCCCTCGCAGCACTTCCGCCCGCGCCAGATCGAAAAGATCGAGCCGGGTGAAACTGCGCCCCCCAAGCGCACCGCCTCCGATGTACAGGCCGTCGCGGTACAGCCCCACCGAAGGATCGGCATTGGTGCCGCGACTGGTGCCCGAGCCGCGGATTGATACTTCGGAGTTCACGGGTGAGGAGGTATCGAAGAACCGGACCGCCGGTGCCTGCGCAACCAGGCTCTGGACGTCCGTGATGCCTCCTCGAGCCAAGGCGGCGTCAGCGTCGATCACGGTGGCCGCGGTGGGAACGTCGCGCAGCCGCTCTTGCTGGCGCCTGGCCGTGACCACGATATCGCCCGCTTCACCTTGCTGATCCGGCCGTGCCGTTACCTGGTCCTGCCCTGCCGTTACCAAGTTCTGCCCTGCCGTTACCGGGGCCTGCCCTGCCGTTGCCGCGTCCTGCCCTGCCGCTTCCTGATCCGGCCGTTCCGTCTCCTGGTCCGGCGCTTGCTGAGCAAAGGCGGGCGTGGCCCCGCTGACCGTGAAGATCATGAGAGCGCCCGACAGCGCGAGCTCGGTTTTCCGGACCATGTTTTCCCTCCAGGATGGCAGAGTCTGCTGCTCTGTTGCCGCCGAAAGTGCTTGACCCCGCTCAGATTGTCAACAATCCTCGGTGGCAGGTGAGGTGTGAATTGCTTTTAAACCGCAGGTCACTTCTGGAAATGGCTTCTGCCGGCGCAGCCGCGCTGATGCTTCGTTCAACCGGCCAACCCACGGCCTCGCTCCCGAAATCCCTCAGGGGCTCAAGGCTATACCGGCACGTAAGGGAGTATGCCGCGCTGGGTCCCCACAGGACCAGCAGCCAGGGCGACGCCGCCTGCTCGGCATGGATGCAGCGACGGCTGACCGCGGCCGGATTCCTGGCAGAGACCGCGCTGGTCCCGTTTCCGCTCTTTTCTCCCCAACGCTGCTCTCTGGAGATCGACAGGGAAACCTTCGGGACCTTCCCGGCCTGGCCGGTCGTCACCACCTCGCCGCTCGGCCTGGAGGCGCCGCTGGTTCCAGAGGCATCGCCCGACGCGCACGGCCGGATCGTGCTGCTCTCCCCTGCGTTTCGCCAGGGATCCTCGCTCGTCCTGCCGGGATTTGGCGATGCCATCATGGCTGCAGAGGCGCGGGGCGCTGCCGGTGTCGTGCTGGTCACCAATGGACCGACCGGGGAGATCATCGGACTGAATGCCGACGACCGGCGGTTCAGATGGAAAATTCCCGTGGTGCTTGCGGCCGGTCGCGACGGTCAGCGCCTGCAGGATGCTGCTCGTGCCGGCGCGTCGGCCCGGCTCCTTTTGACCGGCCGATTGGATAGTGCCGCCGCGGGCACGAATGTCGTGGCCCGACGACGCGGCAGGGGCGCCACCCTTGTCGTCTCCACGCCGAAAAGCGGGTGGTTTACCTGTGCTGGCGAGCGAGGCTCCGGGGTGGCGATCTTCCTCGGCCTCGCGGAGGCGCTTGCCGCGCGCACGGACGCGGACCTCCTCTTCGTTGCGACCACTGGGCACGAGATCGAAGGACGAGGAGGCCACCTGTTCCTCAAGAGCCACGCGCCCCCGGTTGAGCGGGTTCGCTTATGGCTGCACCTTGGCGCCCATGTAGCATCCAACTCGGTAGACCTGGCCTCCGGCCGCCCCGTCCGGCTGGCCGATCATCATGCGACGCGCGGAATTCTTGTCAGTGCCGGCTTGACCGATGCGGCAACTCGCGCGTTCAAAGGGCAGCTCGGCTACCAGGAGCCGGTGGATGTGACGTCACCCAAAGCTGTTGGAGAAGTCATTCTCTACAGGGACGCCGGATACTCGCCGGTCATCGGGCTGGTCGGGGGGCACCCGCTTCACCATACTCCCCTCGACCTGCCTCACCTCGCGACATCGCCTCAAGCCTTGGAAGCCGTCGCGCGTGGGGTGTACGACCTGGTGCTCTCGGCACTTGGTCAGCCGCGTTGATCATAAAGGGATCATTCCCGAGCCATCCGCTGCGGCAGATCGTCCAGAACGCTTTGTTCGTGCGCGACGCTTCCGACAGCGCGGAGGATATAGGCCTTCGAATGATCCACGAGAGCGTGCGCGGCACCATCGGCTTTTGTCCGGTCCCGAAGCTTCAGCGCGGCGATAAGCCTGCGCCATTTCACCAGCGACATCCTTCTCCATTTGACATCGGCGGTGAGGAGATAGCGATGCTGCCAATAGGCCAGGCGCCCTACCTTCATCAGCATCTCGCCGGCGCGTTCCGAGCCGCATATCTCGCGAAGCAGCGCGCCGGCCTCAAAGGCGATCCGAAGCTGCCGCCTCATCGGGGCACCTTCCTCGATCGAAGCTTCCATTTCGTCGACGAGGCGCTCCACCGCGGCAATCTCCTCGTCGCTCGAGTGCGCTGCAACCAGCCGGGATACCAACGCCTGGAGCGCGGCAACGACCTCCAGCAGATCGTCAAGTTCGCTGGGGCTCATGTCTACCACGCGGGCGCCGCGCCACGGCGTGATTTCGATCATGCCGTCAAGCTCTACAAGACGCAGCGCTTCGCGCACCGGACCGCGGCTTGTGCCCAGACGATCCGCAAGCTCCTGCTCGCGAATGCGGTCGCCGGGGCGGTAGCGGCCCTGGATGATGTCACGTTCAAGCTGCTCGGAAATCTGAAGCACCAGGGGCGGTATACGTTCTCCTTCGGGAACCGAGGTGATCGCGCGCGCCATATTCCGACCTTGTCATTGAAACCACGAATTGGATGGCGTGATCTATTCCAAAGGCGGAGGGCTGCCTAGTGATGTTGCACGGGCTCAGCTTGTTCCTTGTTTCGGCACTGTCGTCTGCCGGCGTCGCGGTCGATTCCGGCAAGCCGCCAATCTATTCGGGCGCTGAGCTCCTGAAGAATGCTTCCAAAGAGCTGAAGCTCGAGGGAGCGGCCGTGATCATTGTACAGGTAACCCCCAAGGGTCCTGTCGATCTTGTCCGCAGCTATACCGGCAACTTCTCCCCGGATACGGAGCTCCCGATTGCCTCCGTAACCAAGATGTTGACTGCAGCAACGATCGCCACCCTGGTCGATCGCGGACGCCTGTCATTCGATACGCCCATATCCCACTGCATCGGCGATGCCCCCGCCGCCTGGCACGGCATGACGATCCGGCAGACGCTGTCCCATTTATCGGGCTTGCCGGGTTTGCCCCCGGGGAGGGAGTCTCGCTTTGCGGATCTCGCCACTTCCGTAGACGAAATGAAGGTGGTGCCGCTGAAGGGGGCCCCGGGCAAGATATTCGTCTACTCCGGAACAGCCTATCAGGTTGCTGCGCGATGCGCTGAAAGGCTCGAGGGCAAGGACTTTCGATCCATCTTCGCCGAGCGGATAGCAAAGCCGCTGGAGCTCAAGGCAACGCGCTACTTCGGTGCGAAAGCTCCTCTTACCGGCGGAGGAATCGTCACCTCCCCGAGCGACATGGAGCGCTTCGCAAGAATGCTGCTTCTTGGAGGTAAGCTGGACGGCGTCCGGGTCCTGAAAACCGGCACGATCGAGGACATGGCGCGCATGATCGCCGCTCCCTCCCGTGGCGCCGAGACCCCTGCAATCGCCAACGGCTTCGCAGGGACGGGCACAGGGTTCTGGTGCGAGCGCGTGACACCCAGCGGGCGATGTGTGTCGATAGCCGGGCTTGGCGCTTTCGGTTCTTACCTCTGGGTGGACTTCGAGAAGAGCGCCTACGGGGTGATGCTGGTGCGAACGGACCCCACTCCCATTCTTCCGGTCTGGAGGGCTATCCGGGCAGCGGCTTTCGAGAGCCACGGGTCCTCAGGCCAAAAGCGCGATCCCCTCGCCAGGCGCTTCTCCCACCAGGCATCCTCTCCGATTGTGTTGCGAGAGCGCCCTGACCTTGCGCCATGATCAGTCGCAGGCAGGGTATGGGAATTCGGGAAGCGGCGTTGGGTCGAGGTGAAACCGAAGATCGTGCAGAAGCCCATGCGTCGTGCGGGCGATCACCGAGCAGGGAATTCGCCGCGCAGCCCCGTCGGGGCCGCGATACTCAAGTTCGGTCTCGACATAGATGGCCTCTTTCACGGTCCACATCTCGCAAAAGCCGCAGGCGAAATGGTCGGTGCAGTGCAGGAAGGTGCGAAGGGCATCCAGGCTCGCCTGCCGGCCGGTCGCGGCCGGCGCGTTGCCGATCCGCACAAGCAGGGAGGGGCTCGTGGCCGCTTCCCACAACGACTCCGGAAACGGCCGGCTGGCAAGGAGCAGCTTCAGCGCAACGGCTGGAAACCGGGCCGTTCGGATCGTCTTTGCCACCCCGCGCGACCTTTCTTCCGGGACCGTGTCGCTGATGCGACGATATTAGCGCCTGTCGCTGTCACCGCGGCGCCGGAGTTGCGCAGAAAGAACCGGAATTGCGGCCAAAGATCGTTACCGGTGCTGGCGCCGGTAGTCGCTGGGGCTCAAGCCCACTTCCCGCCGAAACAGTCGTGCCAATGCTTGCGAACTTTCATAGCCGACCTCCAGGGCAATTTCCGTCACTGGTAGATCGGTGCTTTCGAGCAACGCCTTCGCCCGTGCGATGCGCAGGTTCAGCTGGTAACGATGCGGAGGGACCCCGGTGGAATGCTTGAACGCCCGCGAAAAGTGGAAGGGCGACAGTCCGACCAGCGCAGCCAATCGTTCGAGGCCGACATTCTCCCCGGCATGTTCGGCAAGAAATTCGATGCAGCGCCGGATCTGCCAGGGCGCGAGCCCGCCCCTTGCCGGCGCCAGAGGCCGTTCCGCGACGACCAGC
>DASQNR010000012.1:0-535680 GCA_035644835.1 Allosphingosinicella sp.
GCGCCCTGCCGGCCTGGCTGAGCTTCAGCAACCGCCGCTTCACCGGCACGCCGCCGGCGAACTTCAACGGCGTCCTCGACATCGAGGTGACCGCTAGCGACGGATTGCTGTCCGCCAGCGATACGCTGCGGCTCATCGTCACGCCGGTCAACGACGCGCCGGTCGCGGTCAACGACAGCGGGTTCACGGTCACCAGCGACGCTACGCTGACCATCCAGCCCGCCAGCCTTCTCGCCAATGACAGCGATCCGGAGGGAAGCAGCCTGACGCTGGCTTCGGTCGGCAATGCGGTGAACGGTTCGGTGGCGATCAACGCTTCGGGCCAGGTCATCTTCACGCCGGCCGCCGGCTATCAGGGCAATGCCAGCTTCACCTACGCGGTGAGCGACGGCAGCCTGAGCTCGACCGCCACCGTCGCGGTCGTGGTGACCGCTCCGGCGATCGTCGTCAGGAACGGGACGGCGGCCAACGACACCATCACCGGCGTGTCGACCTCGCGCAACCAGATCGACGGCCTCGCGGGCAACGACCGGCTGACCGGCGGCGCCCTCGACGACATCCTGATCGGCGGCCTCGGCACCGACACCCTCTTTGGTCTGGCCGGCAACGACCGGCTCGACGGCGGCGACGGCAAGGACGCGCTCGACGGCGGGGAGGGCGACGACATCCTGATCGGCGGTACCGGCAACGACACGCTGACCGGCGGCAACGGCGTCGATACCGTGGATTATTCAAGTGCCACGGCGGCGTGGATCATCAACCTGGCGACCGGCCAGGCGAAGCTCGGTGCCGAAGCCGACACCCTCGTCACCGTCGAAAATGTGCTCGGCGGCGCGGGCGCCGATACGATCACCGGCAACACCCTCGCCAACCTGCTGAACGGCGGCGCCGGTAACGATGTGATCACAGGCGGTGCCGGCAACGACAACATCATCGGCGGCGCTGGAACCGACACGCTGGTGCTGGCCGGCCTGCAGGCGAGCTATTCCATCCTCACCTCCAACGGAGTGGTGCAAGTGATCGACAATCAGCCCGGCGTCGACGGCAATGACGGCACCGACATCATCTCCGGGATCGAGCGTCTCCAGTTCAAGAACGGCGCCACGCTCTCGGTCGTCTCGCCGATCATTCTCGACCTCGACGGGCGCGGACACGAGCTGTTGTCGGCGGAGCAGAGCCGCGCGAGGTTCGACCTCGACGGCGACGGCCTGGCCGACGATACCAGCTGGATCGGCGCCGGCGACGGCTTCCTGTTCCTCGACCGCGACGGCAACGGCCAGCTGACCAATGTCGGCGAGATGAGCTTCACCGGCGATGTCGAAGGGGCCGCTTCCGATCTCGAAGGCCTGAAGGCGTTCGACAGCAATGGCGACGGCACGCTCTCGTCGGCGGATGCCCGCTTCGCCGAATTCCGGGTGTGGCAGGACCGCGACGGCGACGGGGCGGCGGAAGCCAATGAGATCCTCACCCTTCAGGCCTCGGGGATCGCGTCGATCTCGCTGACCGGGACTCCGGTCGACCGCGAATCCAAGCCGGGTGAAGTCATCGTGATGAACCAGGGCAGCTTTACGCGCACCAACGGCACCACCGGCTCGTTGCTCGATGCGGCGCTGACCTTCTACTCGCAGTCCAGCAACCTCGCCGCCATCAAGGTCGAGCACCGCGCATTCGATCGCAAGGCCGATAAATACGTCATCACCGCCGAGGGCGGAGCGCTGTCGATCGGCCTCAAGAAGACCAAGGGCCCGGTCGATCCGGCAGCCGGCCGGATCGGCATCGCCACCGAGTTCAACTTCGACGGCAAGGTGTATGGCCTGCTGTCGCCGATCATCCTCGACCTCGATGGCGACGGCGTCGAGATGAAGAGCATCAAGAAGTCGCGCGCCCGGTTCGACATGAATGGGGACGGCGCGCTCGACGATGCCGGCTGGGCGGGCGGCGGCGACGGCTTCCTGGTCATCGACCGCAACAATGACGGCCTGATAACCTCCGCAAGCGAACTCAGCTTCGCGGCCGAGGATCCGACTGCCAAGAGCGATCTTGCCGCGCTGGCGATGCTCGACAACAATGGCGACGGCGTCATCAACAAGGACGATGTCCGCTTCGGCGAGCTCAAGGTGTGGCGCGACTTCAACGGCAACGGCGTCACCGATGCCGGTGAGCTGGTCTCGCTGGCGGAGATCGGCATCACCGAGATCGGCCTTTCCGGCCACGCCGCCAAGACCACCGCGAAGGCGGGCGAGAACATCCTCGTCTCGACGGCGACCTTCACGCGCGCCGACGGGAGCAGCGGAACCTTGGGTAACGTCGCCCTCGCCTACAAGCCGGGTTCCAAACCTGCCGCCGCCGCCGGCGCCGGCATGCTCGACAGGTCCGTTCCGATGCCGTTCGACGCCGATAGCGTCGAGCCGGTCCGCGACCCGTTCGACGACGACGATGCCGGCTTCGGCGGTGCGCCTGGACCGGGCGCCGGCGAGCGGCTTGCCCAGGCGGGATCGATGCGGCTCGGCTCGGACGATGCCGGCGCAAGGCTCGCCGCCACCCTGGCGAACAGTCTCGGCGGCAACCCTCTCAGCCTGCGGGCCGACGTCGACCCGTTCGATTATTATTCGCAGCAGCAGGCCGTCGAAGGCGAGGCGGGACCGCCATCCCACGACGCCGGAATGCCCTGGGCTCGGCAGGATCTTCCGGAATTGCGGGTCCTGGCCGGAACGGACTCCTCCGAAGCGGACGCAGGCGTCGAGGGTGCGGGCGCACCCACCGTGGATCTGGCCGAAAGGCAGGTGATGCGCATGACGCAGGACATCGCGGCATTCGGTGCCCGCTCCGGCGAAACCGATTGGCGGTCGGGGGACCGGTCGGGGCATACCCGCTTCGACTATTTCGCCTGACCCGGCGGCTCCCCGCCACGCGGCAGGGAGCCGGTTGCCGGTGCCGAAGACGGGCAGCTAGTCGGCGCCGCCCATATCTACGCCGCCGTCAACGGAGCGCCGTTCGCCGCGCCCAGAACGGCATATTTCGCCACCGCTTTTCCATGGCGTAATAGGTCGCATGGTGGCCGACATAGGCCTGCCAGATCCGGCTCACCCGCGCGGCATAGGCCGCGGTCACGGCGTCGTCGCCGCCCAGCAACGCCCGTGTCGCCTCGCCTGCCTCCATGCCCGTGGCAAGCGCGTTGAACAACCCTTGCGACGACAAGGGGTCGAGCGCCACCGCGCTGTCCCCCGCCGCCAGCCAGCCGTCGCCCGCGCTGCTGCGCGCGACGCTGTTGGCCGCGCACAGCCTCGGCTTCGCGGCCAACGCGGGATCGATCGGCCCGATCGCCTCGGCCAGGCCGGGAAGGCGCAGCGCCGAGGCCAAAGGGCCGGCGCGCAGCACCTCGCGAAGCGCCGGGGCGTCGGCATCGCCGTGAAAGGCGACGAGGCGGTCGCCGTCGGGCAGCATCGCCGTGTACCACCACCCTTCCGGCACCGCCTCCGTATAAGTGGTCGGGTCGGGCAGGCCGGGCTGCGGCACGCGCTGGTAGGCGCAGGCGAGCCGATCCATGACCACGCGCCGCTGGCCGAAACCGCGAAGCAGCGGCGATCGCCGGCCGCTCGCATCGATCAGCCGCCGTGCCGAGATCGTCTTGCCGCTGTCCAGAGATAGCTGCCAGCCACCCGGCGTGCGGACGAGCCCGGTCACTCCGGCCGCCACCAGAGATGCGCCGCGCGTTTGCGCGTCGGCTCTGAGATCGGCTTCGAAACGCGCGCGGTCCAGCCGCCAGCCTGCGCCGTCCGGGTCCCGCATCGAATCCAATTCAACCGCTAGGTCCGAGCCCCAGCGGCTGACCTTGAGCGGCGCCGAGCCGTGACCCGCCGCGGCAAAGCGATCCCACGCGCCCAGCGTCTTGAGCAGCCGCCGTGCCGCGCCCGGCAAGGTTTCCCCGATCCGCCAGCCCGGCTCCGCCACCCGGTCGATCAGCGCCACCGACGCTCCGGGCGCCAGCACGCAGGCCGCGGCCGATCCCGCCGCCCCGGCGCCGATCACCGCGACATCGAATTCGGTCATCGCCGCTGCGGTGGCAGGCCGTTCGGGAAGCGGTTGACCAGGGCGATGCCGGAGAGATCGACTTCCGTCGCCGAACGCGCGCCCCGCCGCTCGACGGGACCGGGCAAGGCGGCCGGTGCGACCCGCAGCGGCGGCGCCGCCCCGAGCAATTTCGGCCTGGTCAGCTTCTCCTCCTCGGGCGTGATCAGCCGCGCATAATCCTCCACTTCGATCTGCGCCGGGAAATCGGCATCGCCCGGTCCTTCGCGCACCTCGACCACGCCGAGGAAGTCGAAATGCTGGATCATGTTGTTGATCTGGTGAGTATAGCCGTCTGCGCCGAGCGGCTCGATCCATGCCTCGCGATTGGCGAACGCCTTGCGCCGCTCCGACAGCGGACGGGCCTTGTCCATGACGATGTCGTAATTCTCCTTGGTCAGCACCTCGTTGGGCACGCGGGCCGGCCAGAAGGTCGGGACATAAGGATCGTAAGCCGGCGTGTAGCCGGAACGGCAGCTGCTGGTGTCGGTCTGCCACGGCACCGCCATCCACCGCGTGATGCCGCCCGCCATCTGCCCGCTCAAGGGGCCGTAGGGGATCGTCACGTCGTCCGGTGTCATCACCTCGCTCGGCCGCGGCGCGATCCAGCCTTGCGGCGCGTGCTTGAACCGGAAGGGGGCCATGTACATCGAGGCGCTCCGCACCGGCCAGGTCATCTCGCAGCCCGGATGAAAGGCGTCGGCGAGGCAGAATTCGAGCGCGGCGCGCGTCAGCATGTCGCCCTGCTGGGCAAGCGGCACCTGGTCGATATCGGTCGGCGGCGCCGCGGCACCCTCGTGATCGGCATCAAAATTGCCGTCCGCCCATTGCCACAGCATCGCCATCTGGCAGTCGCTCAGCACCGCATTCTGCCGCGGGCTTTGCACCGGCGGGATGTTCATCGCATCGCCGTACAGCCACGGCCACGGCACCGGCGAATTGGCATCCTGATCGAAGTTGCGGAAGTTGTTGTAGATCACCCGCCGCTGCTCGCGATAGGCCGGGCTGGTGCTGCCGAGCCTGGCGAGCGCGGCCGGGCTGGTGAGGTCGAACACCCCCTCCCAGCCGAAGCCGGCCGCGAAGCCCGCATTGACCCATTGCAGGCCTTCCATCCGCTGGAAGATCGGCAGGATGTCATGCACGAACGACGGCCGGGTCGGTGCGGCCAGCTTGCCGTCCTTGATGGCAACATCGCGCATCAGGTCCCACATCGTGCGGACCGATTTGCGCTGCGGCCCGTAATTGGGCGGCGCGACCACTACCCAGGCCGGGATCACCTGGATCTCCTCGCCGTTCAGCGTAACCTTCGCGGTGACGGGACCGTCAGAGACGTCGTCGTACCAGCCCTCATTATTGGCAAAGGTGATCGCGGCGCTGCCGTCCATGCTGGCGGAGACGCCCTTGCCGCCCAGCACCGTCAGGCGCTGCTCCCCATCGGTCATCGCCTCGCCGAGATAGACGGGGATGTCCATGAAGCTGCCTTCGAACACCTGGGGCTCCACCCCGGCTCCGCTCAGCACGCGGGCCTCGGGGGTGATCGCGAGCTTCTCGCGGTCGGCGACCCCTGGATTGCGCAAGGTCGTGGGCGGCGCGTAGCTCGCCTCCGGAATGTCGAGCGCGAGCTGAAATCCGTACCAGGCGGCTTTCTGGTTGGCGAGCTCAACCGTCCATTCCACCGTCGCCCCCGGCTCGGCCCCGGTCAGCTCACGGACGATCTCGCCCCGCGCGTTGACGCCGTAGACTCGAAAGCGCGCCGCCTGGCGTTTCAGCCTCTTGTCGGCGTCCCGGTAGCTGCCCGGCGGCAGCGGCAGCGGGTCGGTCACTTCGGGCCCATGGAAATATTCGTCGCTGGTGCCGACCCGGGCGATACCGATGGCCGGATGGATCACCGCCTGGACGATGCAATCGTCCTGCCCGGGCGGTTCAGCCTCCACCGCGCGAGGCTGGGCGGGATCGCCGGTCAACTGGCCGTTGGCCCGCTGGCGCATCGCCGCACCCGCGGCATAGACCTGGCGGCGCACCACCGCGATCGACGATTGGTCGCTCGGCCGGTTGGCGTGCGGCACCCGCCAGATGTTGAACGACAGATTCTGCCCGTAATCGGCCTGGCCTGGCGTATCGATGCGCTGGCGCGGGATGACCAGGGTGGCGACGGAGACGTAGGCGCTCTCCGCCTCGGGCCAGACGGCATTCGCCTCGTCGAGCGGCATCGTCTCCGGGTTGGTCCGCCGCTGGATCTGGAGAGTGAACCGGTAGTCGCGCTCGGCGAGCCGGTTGGTGAGGTCGGTCCGCAGGTAATCGTTGCCATCGTCTGCCACGTCCTCTGCCGTGGCCTCGGGCACCAGCCGGTATTTCACGATCTCCTCGCCGAGGTGGAACGGCAGGATCGCCCAATAGCTGTTGGTCAGCACCGAACCGCGCGTCGCGTTCATCGCGTTGAGCACGTCGTTGATGCCGGGGTGCTTGGCGAGATACGAATCGTAGTCGCGCTGAACCACGCCGGCATAGGTGAACTCGACCATCGTCTTTGCCGTATCGAGGAAGAAGCGGTCGATATTCTGCATGATGAGGTCGGCGGTCTCGCCGGTTTCGCCAAGCGCATTCTCGCCGCTGACTCCGAACAGCTTGAGGCCGATCCCGCACATGCTGCCGAGATCGGGATCGGTCGGCCCGGTGTCGCTGGAAAAGCGCATCCAGGCGTCCAGCCGCGGGTGCGCGAAAATGCCGACCTGCCAGGCCTCGGGCATGTCCTTGTGGCGCTCCAGCCAGCCGTGCGCGACGCCGTGGAGCTTTCGAAAAACGGAGCGCTGGGCGGGCGGCGGGTTCAGCCTTGTGTCCCGCGCCTGGCCGATATCGACGAACATCTCGGTCAGCCGCTGCCCGGCCTCCGCTGAAGCGTCGAAACATTTCGGGATCGGCAGTTCCTTGTCCATGACATCCTCCACAGGCCCAATGATATGCGTGGAGTGTGCTGCCGCAGTGCGGACTAAACAAGTAAAATAAATGACTCTCGCCAACATGGCGTGGAAAGTCGGAGCCGCTCGACTGTCGCCGCAACGGGCGCCGGCGACTGCTCTAGCGAACTTCCATCCGGGCGGCGCGCATCAGCACGCTGGACTTGGTCAGTGTCTCCTCATATTCCGCATCCGGATCGGACAAGGAGACGATGGCGCCTCCCGCGCCCAGCGATATCCGATTCCCGTCCAGCACCAGCGTCCGGATGACGATGTTGAAAAGCGCCGACCCGTCGAGCGAAAGATAGCCGAGCGCTCCGGAATAGATTCCGCGCGGCCCGGCCTCGAGCGCATCGATGATCTCCATCGTGCGGACCTTCGGCGCGCCGGTCATCGAACCTCCCGGAAACAGGGATTTGACGGCGGCGATCCGCGTCACATCGGCGCGCAGTTCGCCCCTCACCGTGCTCACCATCTGGTGCACCGTCTTGAAGCTCTCGATGTCGAACAGCTTTGGAACCTGGACCGAGCCGGTCTTGCAGACGCGATTGAGATCGTTGCGGATCAGATCCACGATCATCAGATTCTCCGCGCGATCCTTGCCGCTGGCCTGCAATTGCCCGGCGAGCGCCGCATCGGTCTCAGGACAGGCGCCGCGTTCGATCGTCCCCTTGATCGGCTTCGATTCCGCGTGGCCGTCCGCCGATATCTTCAAGAAGCATTCCGGCGAGGAGGACAGGATCCTGAGGTCACCGAAAGAGATGAATGCCGAATAAGGCGCGGGATTGGCCGTGCGCAGCGCCAGGTAGAGCGCGTAGGCATCTCCGGAGAAACGGCCCGTCCGTTGGTTGGTCAGGCACACTTCATAGCTCTCGCCGTCGGTGATCTGGCGCAGCGCTTCGTCGATGAGGCCGATGTAATTCGCACGGGAGTGACGCTGCTCAAGGTCGGTCACCTCCCAGCAGGCTCCATCGGGCGCGGCTTCGGCGGCCGGGGGCGCGGGCGCGGCCAGCGTCCGCTCGACTTCGTCGAACCAGGCATGCGCGCTCTTCTCGGCCTGCGGGGTATGAAGGCAAACCAGCCAGGCCCGTTCCTCCACGCCATCGAAGGCGACGAACCGGTCCGCGAAGAGAAACGCGCCGTCGTCATGCGGGCTGTCGTGAACGGCCTCGCCGCCGCATTCGGACTTCAGCTCATAGCCGAAGAAGCCGACATGGCCGCCCTTGAACGGGCAGTCGTAACCCGGGCAGGGCTCCACCGACACGCGTTTCTCCTCCGCCTCGAGATAGTCGAAAAGCGAGACGCCGCGTGTTTCCGTGCCCTCCACATGGTCTATGCGCAGCGCCCTGTCCCGTGCCTGATACCGCAACAGTTTCGCATGGGGCCCGGACGCATCTCCCATGTAGGAATAGCGGCCCTGGCCGATGTCGGCGGAACTGCAATCCAGCCAGAAGCTAATTTCGGCGGCGCGATAGAGCCGGTCGAAGCAGGCTTGCGGCGGCAGGAAAGGCACTTCCCTGACACTCAATGGAAAGCGGATTTCGGGAGCTTGCCGCCGCGCGGGCACGGGCGCCTCGACCGGTGCGGCGCGGACCGCCCGGCGCGCCTGCGCAAGCCGAAGGAAGTTGGCGATCAAGGCCTCGCCATGTTCGGTGGAGATGGATTCCGGGTGAAATTGCACACCCCACAAGGGCCGCGAACGGTGCGACAGCGCCATCACCAGCCCCTCGGCGGTGCGCGCGTCGACCCGCAGCGGGTCCGGCACCGCTTCGACCAGGAGGGAATGGTATCTGACCGCCGAGAAAGGCGAGGGCAGCCCCTGGAACAGGCCTTCGCCGCCATGGTGGATTGAAGAGATCCGCCCGTGCATCGGTTCGGGCGCGTGAACCACCGCGGCGCCGAAAGCATGGCCGATGCCCTGATGGCCGAGGCATATTCCAAGGATTGGAGCGGCGCCGCGTGCCAATATCGCCTGGCAGATGCCGAAATCCCGGTCGCGCTCCGGGCGTCCGGGCCCGGGCGAGAGGATGACGGCGTCGTAATCCAGCTGGTCGAGCGCGGCCGCGCTTATCGCGTCATTCTTCACCACGATCGGGCTTTCGCCGCCCGCCTGCACCACCAATTGCGCCAGATTGTAGGTGAAGCTGTCATGATTATCGATCAGAAGAATGGCCATGGCGCACCTGTGGAGCCTTCGAAAATCCCGCGGACTTGCTTCGCCTGCTATTCTAGAGGGGCGGCCGGCGGATGTGTCCGCTTTGCGCCGATGGCGACCACGGCCGGTTCCGGTCGCGAGCCTGCGGCACGTAGAGCGCACCGATCCGGCCCGCAACTCGAACCTCAACAGGCCCATGCAGCAAGAGGACCCGTGATGTCCCCATCTCCACCCGCCGCCGATGCCGATGCGTCCAACGGCTACGAAGACTTCGCCCACGCATTCATGGCGGCGCGCGACCCGTCCATCGGCGTCGACACGGTGCGGGAGTGGGCGCGGGCCATCCCGGCCGGCGCCGCGATCCTCGATCTGGGCTGCGGCAGCGGCGTCCCCATCTCCCGGGCGTTGATCGAGGACGGATACAGCCTCTACGGCGTGGATGCCTCGCCCACCTTGGCTGCCGAGTTCAGCCGGCGATTTCCGCGGGCAAGCGTGGCCTGCGAGCCGATCGAGACCTCGTCCTTCTTCAACCGGCGTTTCGACGGGGCCGTCGCCATCGGCCTGATGTTCCTGCTGCCCGCCGATGTGCAGCGGCTGCTGGTCTTCAAGGTGGCGGGTGCGCTGAACCCTGGCGGCCGTTTCCTGTTCTCGTCCCCGTACCAGGTCTGCGAATGGCACGATCTGATCACCGGTCGCATGTCCCGGTCGCTGGGACGAGACGCATATGCCGCCTTGCTTTCGGAGGCGGGGCTGACTCTCGTCGAAGCCTATACCAGCGCGGCGGGCAATCACTATTTCCACGCGCTGCGGCCGGCCTAGGCGGCGAGCGTCGAACCGGCCTCAGGGTTCGGCAAGGTCCGATTGGCCCGGCGGTTCGGTGGGTGGTTCGGCCGGCCGGGGGCGCGGGGCCGGCCGCGTGGCGCCCGGCCAGAATGTCGCCCAGTCGGTCGCACCGCCGGTGGACGGAATCGCTGCATCCCTCCTCTCCGCCGGGGCCGGATCGGGCTCTTCGCGCTGCTGGTGAAGGTGGGCCTTGGCGATCATGTTCGCCGAGATCGGCGCCGCGATGAACAAAAAGAGCGTGATCAGCAATTCGTGGGCGGACCAGAGGCCGCCGGTGGCGGGGAAATAGATCATCGAGGCGATCAGGCAGCTGCCGACGCCCAGCGTCGTCGCCTTGGTGGGGCCGTGGAGCCGTGTCATCAGCGAGGGCAGGCGCGCGAGGCCCCACGAGCCGATCAGCGCGAAGCTGCCGCCCAGCACGATCAGAAAGGCGATGATCGCCTCGGCGAGGGGATGGATAGTGCTCATTCGACGATGTCGCCGCGCAGGATGAACTTGCAGTAAGCCACCGTCCCGACGAAGCCGACCATGGCAAGCAGCAGCGCCGCCTCGAAATAGGTGGTGCTGGTTTCGTAGATGCCGAAAAGGATGATCAGCGCGATGACGTTGATGGTCATCGTGTCGAGCGCGAGGATGCGGTCGCCGCTGCTCGGCCCTGCCAGCAGCCGGTAGAGGTTGAGCAGGACGGCAAGCGCCACGCAGCCGAAGGCGAAGATCAGGGCGGCCGCGATCATCGGAAGATCCTCAGCAGCCGGCGCTCGTAGCGCTGCTTCATGCGGGCCACTTCCGCCGCCTCATCCTCGACATCCAGCGCGTGGACCAGCAGCGCGCGCCCGTCGGCCGATATGTCGGCCGAGACCGTGCCGGGGGTGAGGCTGATCGTGCCGGCCAGCGTGGTGATCGCCTCGGGCGAGCGCAGCTCCAGCGGCACCACCAGCCAGTGGGAGCGAAGGTCGCGGCTGCGGCGGAACAGGATCAGCCGCGCGACCTGGAAATTGGCGATGGCGATGTCCCACACCACCACCGCGAGATATTCGACCAGCGGCCAGCCGAAGCTGATCGGCGGCCGGTTCGGCCAGAACGGCCCGGTCAGGAACGGCACCAGGATGCCGATCAGGATGCCGAGCAGCAGCCCGCCCAGGCTCAGGCTGTTGAGCAGCAGCAGCCAGACGATGACCAGCATCGCGCTGAGGCCGGGATGGGGAAACAGCCTGGTCAGCATCGCCTAGCTTCCTCCCCGCCCGCCGAGCACGGCCTGGACATAGGCCGCGGGCGTGAAGAGCTGGTCGGCGGCCGCGCCGGCGAAGTCGCCGGCCGGGCCGGCGAACACGGCCAAGGCCGCGAGCAGCGCCAGCATCGCCGCGGCCGGTGCGATATCGCCCCGGAACGCGCGTGCCGTCCGGACCGGCGGCTTGGCAAGGGCGGTGCTTTTCCAGAACAGCAGGCTGCCCGCGCGGGCGAGGCCGACGATGCCGATCAGCGTCGTCACCAGGATCGTCGCCCAAAGCCACGGCGCCGCCGCATGGCTGCGCGCGGCATCGAGGATGAGCAGCTTGCCGATGAAGCCGGAAAGCGGCGGCAGGCCGACCAGGGCGATTGCGGCGAGCAGGAACAGGACGGAGATCGGCCCCATCGCCTGGATCGGCCGTCCCTCGACGAGGGCACCGCCGACGCCCGAGCGGCGCGTGCCGATCAGGTCGCTGACCAGGAACAGCGCGGCGCCGGCAAAGGTCGAATGAGGCAGATAGTAAAGCGCGGCGGCCATCGCGTCGGGCTCGAACAAGGCGACCGCGGCCAGCAGCGTGCCCGTCGAGCCGATCACGGCGAAGGCGGAAAGCTCGCGCAGCCGGCCGGCGGCGGCAAGGCCGACATAGCCGATCACGACCGTGAGGAGGGCGGCCGGGAGCAGCCACGCCGCCGGCGCCCAGGCCGCGGCGCCGGCCTCTTCGCCGAACACCAACGTGACGATGCGGATGATCGAATAAACGCCGACCTTGGTCATGATCGCGAACAAGGCCGCGACGGCGGGCGAAGTGTTGGCATAGGTGCCGGGCAGCCAGAGGTGGAGCGGGAGAAGCGCGGCCTTGAGGCCGAACACCGCCACCAGCAGGAAAGCCCCGGCCCGCACCAGCCCGGCGTCCCCGGGCGGCAGCGCCGCGACCCGCACCGCGAGGTCGGCCATGTTGAGCGTGCCGGTGATGCCGTAGAGGATGCCGATCGCGACCAGGAACAGCGTCGAGCCGACCAGATTTACGATCACATAATGGACGCCCGCCTTGAGCCGCGCCGCGCCCTGGCCGTGGAGCATCAGGCCGTAGGAGGCGATCAGCAGCACTTCGAAGAACACGAACAGGTTGAACAGGTCGCCGGTCAGGAAGGCGCCGTTCAGGCCCAGCAGCTGGAAATGGAACATCGGGTGGAAGTGCCAGCCCTGGCGGTCGAGGCCGGTGGCGATCACATACCAAAGGACGATGAGGGCGAGCAAGGCGCTGAGCAGCAGCATCATCGCCGACAAGCGATCGAGCACCAGCACGATGCCGAACGGCGCCGCCCAGTCGCCGACCGCGTAGACGAAGATCGTCCCGTCCGCGGCGCGGCCGAACAGCACGGCGGCGACGATCAAGAGGGCGATGCACGCCGCCACCGAGATGCCGCGGGCGATCCGCAGCGTGCGGCGCCTGCCGAGCAGGGTCAGGGCCGCCACGATCGAGGGCAGCAGGATCGGCGCGACGATCAGGTGGTTCATGGCCGCTCGTCCTCCCGCTCGGGCTCGGGCTCGGGCTGGCCGTCGATGCGGTCTGTTCCGGTCTCCAGATAGGTGCGCAGCGACAGGACCACGACCAGGGCCGTCATTCCGAACGAGATGACGATGGCGGTGAGCACCAGCGCCTGGGGCAGCGGGTCGGTATGCTCGGTCAGGCCCTTCTCATAGATCGGCGGCCGATCGATCAGGAGGCGGCCGACCGAGAACAGGAAGACGTTGATCGCGTAGGACAGCATGGCGAGGCCGAGCACGATCGGAAAGGTGCGGCCGCGCAGGCACAAGTAGATGCCCGCGCCGGTCAGCACCGCGATCGTGCTCGCCACCAGGAATTCCACGCTCACGCTTCGGCCTCCCTCTCGCGGCTCGGATCGATGTCCATCGGGTGGTCGACGCGGTCGAGCTTTTCCGCGCGCTGGGCGATATGCGACAGTTCGGCCAGCGCCAGCATCACCGCGCCGATCACCGCCGCCGCCACTCCGATGTCGAACAGCATGGCCGTGGCGAGCTCGAACTCGCCGATCGCGGGCAGGTGGAAATAATCGAATCCGGTGGTGAAGACCGGCAGGCCGAACAAGGCGGCGCCGATCCCGGTGGCGGCCGCGATCAGCACGCCGCCGGCGATCAGGCTGTGCCCGTCCAGCCGCCGGCGCTGGTTGGCCCATTCGAAGCCCGACGCCATATATTGCATCAGCAAGGCGATGGCGATGACCAGGCCGGCGATGAAGCCGCCGCCCGGCTGATTGTGGCCGCGCAGGAAGATGTAGATGCCGACCACCATCGCCAGCGGCAGCAGCAGGCGGGTCGACACCACGAGCATCATCGGGTGGCGTTCAGGCGACTGGTTGAGATCCATGCTCCAGCTGCGCAGCCTGCGCCCCGATGCGCCGAGCGCCGCGGTCTCGAGCAAAGCGAAGATGGCGAGCGCGGCGATGCCGAGCACGATGATCTCCCCGAACGTGTCGAAGGCGCGAAAATCGACCAAGGTGACATTGACGACATTGGTGCCGCCGCCGCCTGAATAGCTGTTGGCCCAGTGGAAAGCGGAGATCGGCGCATTGGGATCGCGGGTCATGACCGCCCAGGCCGCGAAGCCGGCGGCGGCGCCGCCGAGCGCGCCGAGCAGGCCGTCGCGCAGGCGCCGCCGGTCGCTGCTGATCCGCGCCGGCCGGCGCGGCAGGAGGTTGAGCGCCAGGAGCAGGAGGAGGATGGTCACCACCTCCACCGAAATCTGCGTCAAGGCGAGGTCGGGCGCGGAAAGGTAGACGAAGCCGAGAGAGACGATGAGGCCGATGACGCTGATGAAGATCAGCGCCACATAGCGCTGGCGCTGCGCCCGGATCACCGCCGCGACGGCGCCGATCAGGGTGAGCCAGCCGGCGATCTCCACCGGCCCGGCCGGGATGGTGGCGCGGGTCCCCTGGGCAACGCCGCCGGACAGGAACCCGCCCGCGCCGAGCAGGATCGCGGTGGCGAACAGGATCGCCAGATAACGCTGCAGCGACCCGTTGTGCACGCCCAGCGTGATCGCCCGGCAGCCGGCGAGCAAGGCCTGGATCGCCCGGTCGAACAGGCTCTTGGCGACCGGAAGCGGCAGCCGCTCCCACAATCGCTCGGCACTCTTGTGCCGCCCCAGGATGAACAGGCCCGCCGCGATGGCGACCGCGCTCATGAAAAGAGCGGGGGTGAAGCCGTGCCACATCTTGAGCGCCACTTGCGGAGGCTCGGCACCGATCACGGCGCCCGACACCGCCTGCACCAGCGGCCCCGCCACCGTCGCCGGAAACAGGCCGATGGCGACGACCAGGAGCACGAGCAGGGCCGAGGGCGCCCAAAGCCCGAACGGCGCCTCGTGCGGCATTTTGGGATAATCGTCCCGCTTGGGCCCAAGATAGACATGGGCGACGTAGCGCAGCGAATAGGCCACCGAGAAAGTGGCGGCCAAGGTCGCCAGCGCCGGCACCAGCCAGGGCAATCCGCCCCACATGGTATGCGCCGCTTCCTCCAGCATCATCTCCTTCGACAGGAAGCCGTTGAGCGGCGGAAAGCCCGCCATCGAGGCCGCCGCGACCACGCCGAGCGTGGCCGTGATCGGCATCAGCGTCATGAGCCCGCCGAGGCGGCGCGTGTCGCGAGTTCCCACCTCATGGTCGACGATGCCGGCGTTCATGAACAGGGCCGCCTTGAAGGTGGCGTGGTTGATGATGTGGAACACGCCGACCATCGCCGCCATCGGCGTTCCGAAGCCGAACAACATGGTCAGGAAGCCGAGATGGCTGACGGTGGAATAGGCCAGCAGCCCTTTGAGGTCGTGCTTGAACAAGGCGATTGCCGCGCCCAGCAGCATGGTGACCAGGCCGGTGGTCGCGACCAGGTAGAACCACAGGTCGGTCCCCGCCAGCGCCGGCCACAGCCGCGCGAGCAGGAACACGCCGGCCTTCACCATCGTCGCCGAGTGCAGATAGGCGCTGACCGGGGTCGGCGCCGCCATCGCGTGCGGCAGCCAGAAGTGGAAGGGAAATTGCGCCGATTTGGTGAAGCAGCCGATCAGCACCAGCACCAGCGCCAGCGGGTAAAGCGGCGAGGCCTGGATGACCGCGCCGCTCGCCAGAATGTCGCGAAGGCCGTAGGAGCCGGCGATATCGCCCAGGATCAGCATGCCGGCCAACAAGGCAAGGCCGCCGCCGCCGGTGACGGTGAGGGCCATGCGCGCGCCCTGCCGCGCTTCGGGCAAGTGCCGCCAATAGCCGATCAGCAGGAAGGAGGTGATGCTGGTCAGCTCCCAAAAGACGATCAGCAGCAGCACGTTGTCGGATAATACGATGCCCAGCATCGCGCCCTGGAACAGCATCAGGAAGCTGAAAAAGCGCGCCGTCGCCTCGCCATCGGCCAGGTAGAAGCGGGCATAAACGACGATCAGCAGGCCGATGCCGAGGATCAGGCCGGCGAACAGCAGCCCGAGCGGATCCAGGAAGAGATCGGCGGCAAGGCCCAGCGCCGGCACCCAGGCAAGCTGCTCGGCAACCATCGTCCCGCCGAGCACCGCCGGCGCCTCGAGCAGAAGCAGGACGAGCCCCGCGGCGGTGGCGGCTCCAGCAGCAGCAGCTTGTACGTTCCTGCCGGCCCCGTGCGCCATCGCCGCCGCGACGGCGCCGATGAACGGCATCAATACCAGCACAAACAGGCTCAACACATCCTCCCGTGGGGCTTACTAGCAATTGAGGCGGCGGTGTCGATGGAGTTTGGCGCGAGGCCTTGCCGGGCCGAGCCGCCACGGCCGTTTCGCTGGGCGGGCGCCGCGGCCCGGTGGATCGGCGACGCGGGTGAATCGCCCAATCAGTTCAAGGGCCTGCCTTCAGCGGCCCTGCGCCCCAGCCGATCAGCTTCAGCGCGCCAGCCGTTATTTCCGGGGGTGCCGAACCACGCCGACGGTGAGCAGGCTCAGCGGCCGCTCGCCGCTGCGCGTCTTGAGGTCGCCGTAGACATAATCGTGTTGCGCGTAGAAATCGCGGTCGAGCACGACCACCCAGCTTTGTCCGCCGGCGCCGCGTCCCTTGGCAATGGAGCGCCAGTTGCTCGATCCGCGTTGCGGCGTGCCGGTCCAGAGCCACTGCTCCCACTCCGGCATGGCGGCCACGCCGTGCGGGTGGCCGACATGCCGCTGGGTCGGGGCCCCGCGGAACAGCCCGGCCATGGCGGCAACGAAGCGCCGGTGGTCCCGGCCGCCGACCACCAGCAGGGTGCAGCGATCCTCCACCAGCCCGCCGTCCCGGGGAAGTCGCTCGATCTTCAGCCAAAGCTCATGCCCGCGCAGATCGTCGGCCAGACTGTAGGCGGGCGTGGCGGGATCGGCGATCCTGAACTGCCGGCGCGCGGGTGGCTCGAGCGGGAACCAGCGGGACATCGGATCGGGCACCACCGGCGAACCGCTCCGCCGCGCGGGATCGAAGCAGAATGTCCGGAGGACATTGACCGCGTCGGGCTCCACGCGCTGCGCCCCTCTGCGGCCGGTGACGACGAGCTCGTCCGCGACCACCGGCTCCGCCTCCGGGGGCGGCGTCGCCACCGACGGGCCCGCGAGGCCAAGGGCCGCGGCCGCGGCCAAGTGAAGGGCCCCGGCCAGGCATCGTGTCGCCAATAGCGATGAAACTATTGTGCACTGCAGCACGTTGACCTCTCGATGCCGCTGAGCCGGCCCCTTTCCAATGCGAGTATATTCATGACCACTGCCAAGCCTCAAGCCCGCCGCGACACAGGATCGAGCAAGAGCGACGCCTCGCTCTGGAAGTGGGGCCTGGGCGCGGCCGGGGTCGCGGTGGCGGCCGGCGCGGCGGCGTTCAACACGGTTCAGGCGCGGCGGGCCGAGGATTCCAACCCGCCGCTCGGCAAGTTCATCGAGGTGAACGGCGTTCGCCTCCATTACCTCGAAAAAGGCGAGGGGCCGCTGGTCGTGCTTCTCCACGGCAATGCGACGATGCTCCAGGATTGGCTCGCGTCGGGGGTGTTCGACGCGCTGGCCAGGACCAACCGGGTGATCGCGTTCGACCGGCCGGGCTTCGGCCATAGCGAGCGGCCGAGGAGCGCGATCTGGACGCCCGCGGCGCAGGCGCGGCTGATCGCCGCCGCCCTTGCCGCCCTGGGCGAGACCGGTGCCACCATCGTCGGCCACAGCTTCGGGACGCTGGTCGCGGCCGAGCTTGGCCTCAACCACCCGGACGCGGCGCGCGCGCTGGTGCTGATCGGCGGCTATTATTATCCCTCCGTCCGTCCCGACGCGGTCCTGTCGGCGCCTCCGGCCATCCCCGTCGTCGGGGACGCGATCCGCTACACCGTGTCGCCGCTGCTGGGCGCAGCGATGAAGCGCGGCATGGAAACGCAGATCTTCGCGCCGGCGCCGGTGTCGGCCGGCTGGAAGAGCGATTTCCCCTTCGAGATGACGCTGCGACCGTCGCAGATCCGTGCCTCGGCGGCGGAGGCGGCGCTGATGGTTCCCGCCGCGGCGTCGCTGCAGGGGCGCCTCGCCGAACTGACGCTGCCGGTGACGATCGTCGCTGGCGACGGCGACAAGGTGGTGAGCACCGCCGGCCAGTCGCAGCGGCTCTCGGCCGAGCTTGGCCAAAGCACGCTGCTGGTGATCGAGAAGGCCGGTCACATGGTGCACCACAGCGCCGCCGATCGCGTGACGGCCGCCATCCAGGCTGCGTCGAAAGCCGCGTGATCGGGCGAAGCTGGAAGACTCCGGCGCGGCCCGGGGCTTCCGGCCCGCATCCGTGCACATCGCCCGGGCCGGCCCGCCGCAAGGCAGGAAAGACTGGAACCATGGCCCGGGACAGACGCTGTAGCTCAACCTTGGCTGCACGCAGCGCGCCGACGCGTGGAGGCCGCTGCCTTGCTGTTCGATGGAGCTTTGGTGCCCAGAATTTTCTTCCACCTTCGCGAGGGCGAGAATATCCTTCTGGATGACGAGGGCGTCGTCATGGACGCGGCGGCCGTTCCCGAAAAGGCACTCAGGACTGCTCGGGACATCGTGGCGCACGATGCGCGCGAGGGGCGGATCAACCTTGGCTGCTCGCTCGAAATCCGCGACGAAGCCGGCGTGGCGGTTCACACGCTCCGCTTCGAAGACGCGGTGGAGATCCGCCGATAGGGCCGGGCGTAGCGGCCATCGGGATCGGCCGGGCGAGGGACGGGCCTAGCTTGCGCGCGGTCCCCACAGGATGATGGCCGCGCCCAACAGGCAGATTGCGGCGCCGATAGCGTCCCAGCGGTCCGGCTTGACGCCCTCGGCCGCCCAAAGCCAGCACAAAGCCGAGACGATGTAGACCCCGCCATAAGCGGCGTAGGCGCGGCCGGCATGTTCGGTGTCGACCAGCGTCAGCAGGTAGGCGAACAGGCACAAGGAGGCGGCGCCGGGCACCAGCCACAAGGGCGACTTGTCGAGCCTGAGCCAGGCCCAGAAGGCGAAGCAGCCGGCAATCTCCGCGAGCGCCGCACCGATGAAGGCCAGGACCGGCATTCAGCCAAGGCTCCGGGCCGCGGCCATGCCCGCGAACGGGGCGAAGCTGCCGGGCACGTTGACGAGGAGGGTGCCGAACGGAAGCGAGACGCCGAGCAGAACCAGCGCTCCCCGATCGACCGCCTGCCGGACGGCGGCGCCGATCCCGCCGCCGATGAAGACAAGGAGATAGGTCATCGCCCAGTTGCTACACCGGCAGCCCCGCGATTCCCAACGCCGCGTTCGCGCGGGCGCTGCGAGGGCCGTGCCGCTCCCCGTCGGGTTCCGCGGATAAGCGTCCGCCCGCGCGCCAACCGTTTTCGCTATTCCTGCGCCGATCGGCACGGTAGGCACCAGCCAGGATCGGCCGGTGCCGCAATCTGCTTTCTCCGCTGAAAAAAAGGGTGCTGCCGATATGGCGTTGATGGCCGACGAGACGCACCGGTGGCCCGCCGACGATTTGCGGCGCGCGGTTGAAGCCGCCGGCATCGCCTTGTGGACCTGGAATGTCGACGACGACAGCTTCACCATGGACGCGCGCGGTTTCGAGCTTTGGGGCTTGTCGTGGCAGCCCAAGGTCACGTTCGAGGAATTGTCCGCCCACATCCACCCGGCGGACCGCGACCGGGTGCGCGCGGCCTTTGCGGCGACGCGGGGCGTGATCGGCAGCTACGAATCCGACTTCCGGATCATATTGGGAAGCGAGGTCCGCTGGATCGCGTCGCGCGGCAAAGGCGAGGACGACGGGATCCTGGGCAGCACCATGTTCGGCATCTTCCTCGATGTCACCGGCCGCAAGCAGGCGGAGGAAGGCCACGAACTGCTTGCCGGGGAAATGAGCCACCGAGTCAAGAACCTGCTGGCCATCGCCACCGGTCTTACCCACATCACGTCGCGATCCACCTCCACCACCGGGGAGATGGCCAACGAGCTTACCCAACGGCTCACCGCGCTGGGTCGCGCGCACGATCTGGTGCGCCCGCTGCCCGGCGGGCAGGGCGGAGCCGCGCTGCTGGGCGACCTCCTCACCGTTCTGCTCGCCCCCTATGACGATCTCGGCGCCTTCAGCGGCCGGATCAGGGTTGCCGTCGAACGGATGGGGATCGGCGAGGGCGCAACCACGAGCCTCGCCCTCGTCATCCACGAGCTGGCGACCAATTCGCTCAAATACGGCGCGCTTTCCTCCGGGACGGGGACGCTGGACGTGACCACCAGGATGCCGGTGGATTCGCAGGTGGAGCTGATCTGGATGGAAAGGGGAGGGCCCGCCGTGACCGCGCCGCCCGAGCCCGACGGTTTCGGCAGCAAGCTGGTGCGCCGGACGATCTCCAAGCAGCTTGGCGGCGAGATCGGCTATGAATGGGCGGCCGACGGCCTGATCGCCACCGTCCGCCTCGAGCGCGGCAAGCTCGCGCTCTAGAGGTATTTTTCAGCGGACCTCGATCGGCTCCGACTTGAAACCGCCGCGGCCCCCGCCTAAGCGGCACCCCTGTTGATTCCGACACATTCTCAAGGACAAGCCGTGCCCTCGTTCAAAGACCCTTCGTTCCAGGATCGCGTGGCGTCGGCCGGCAAGGCCAAGCAAAAGGCTCTGGACCGGCTCAAGGCCAAGCCTCCCGTCGACGAGGCCGTGCTGGCGCAGCAGCGCCAGGCCTATGAGGCGGAACAGCAGGCCCTGGCCGAGGAACGCGCCGCCAAGGCGCAGGCCAAGGCGGCGGCAAAGGCCGAGAAGCTGGAACGCGAAGCGGCCGAGCGCGCCGAAGCGGAGGCCGCCGCGGCGCTCAAGGCCGCCCGCCTCAAACCGGCCAGTGCGGCGGAAATGAAGGCGGCGCGCGACGCCCGCTACGCCGCCCGCAAGGCGCGCAAATAGCTTCGTCACAGGCCCCGGTGGGGGCGTTGGTCCGGCGCTTCGGCCGCTGACGCAGGGGTGCCGGAGTCCGGCTTCGACGGGGAAGCGATCGCGCCGGCGCGGCCGAAGCCCTTGCCCTTGGTGCGGCTCGTCAGGTGGAAGCGGCGGCAGCGGTCGCAGCGGTAAGGCAGCAGCCACAGGCCGGAGCGCCGCCCCGCCGCCAGCGCGTCGCCGCGGGAGCCGAACCGCTTTTTCCTGTTGCAGATGCTTTGCCGGGTGCGCACGCCGCGCATCCTTGCCGCCTTCGCCGGTGCGGAGCCAGCGGATATTCTCGCCCCCCGCCCTTGCGCGTGCCGCGGCACAGGCTAGGGCAGCCGGCCCATGTCTGCGCTCCCGCCTCCCCTTGTTCTCGGCCTCGACTTCGGCACGACCAATTCGGTCGCGGCGCTGGCCCGCGGCGGACGGTCGGAGCTGGTTCCGCTGCTGGGGCCGCTCGGCGCCGATCCGGTGTTCCGCTCGGCGCTGTGCTTCTGGGAAGAGGATGCGCGCATCGCGGTCGAGGCAGGGCCGTGGGCGATCGCCGAATATCTCGAATATCCGCAGGGCAGCCGCTTCATTCAGTCGTTCAAGACGGTCGCCGCCTCGCCCAGCTTCGAGCATGCCACGATCTTCGGGCGGCGCTACCGCTTCGAGGATCTCGGCCGGCTGCTGGTCGCCAGGATGGCCGAACGCTCGGGCGGAGCGCTGAACGGGCAGGCCGCGCGAGTCGTGGTCGGCCGTCCCGTGGCGTATGCCGGCCATCGCCCCGACGAGGCGCTCGCGCGCCGGCGCTACGACGGCGTGTTCGCCGAACTGGGCGCCGAGGTCCATTATGTCTACGAGCCGATGGGCGCCGCGTTCAGCTTCGCCGCCGGGCTCACCGAGCCGGCCACCGTTCTGGTCGCAGACTTCGGAGGCGGCACCAGCGACTTTTCGCTGGTGCGGGTCGAAGCGCCCGGCGCGGTGCGACGGTGCGTGCCGCTCGGCCATGCCGGCGTCGGCATCGCCGGCGACCGGTTCGACTATCGGATACTCGACAGGCTCGTCCTGCCGCTGCTGGGCAAGGGCGGATCCTACCGCTCGTTCGACAAGGTGCTGGAAATCCCCGGCGGCTATTTCGCCGACTTCGCCGATTGGTCGCGGCTCGCCTTCATGCGCAATTCCAAGACGCTGGCCGAGCTTGAGAAGCTCCGCAAGGCCGCGCTCGACCCGCAGCCGATCGAACGCATGATCGCGGTGGTGGAGCAGGAGCTGGGCTACCGTTTGTACGAGTCGGTGGGGCAGGTGAAGCGCGACTTGTCGTCGGCGACGGCGGCGCGCTTCAGCTTCAGCGGGGCCGGGCTGGCGATCGAGGCCGAGGTCAGCCGCGAACAGTTCGAAAGCTGGATCGAACCCGACATCGCGCGGATCGAAGACGCCGTCGCGCGGGCGCTGGCCTCGGCTGGCATCGCCGCCGAGGCGGTCGACCGGGTGTTCCTGACCGGCGGCAGCTCGCTCATTCCGCGCATCCGCCGGCTGTTCACCGAGCGCTTCGGGCCTGAGCGCATCGCCGGCGGCAACGAGCTGACCTCGATCGCCCACGGCCTCGCCCTGATCGGCGAGGAGGAGGATATCGCCGCGTGGGCCGCCTAGCCGGCACCGCGGGGGCGCTTCGTTCGCGCCCGCTCAAAGTCTATTTCGACGGCGGCTGCCGGCCCAATCCCGGCCCGATCGAAGTGGCGGTGGTGGCGCGAGGCGAGGTGCGTTTCTTCGACGGGCTCGGCGCCGGCACGAGCGAGGATGCGGAATGGCTCGCCCTGCGGCTGGCGCTGCAGGTCGCGCAATCGCTGGGCCCGGAGGCGTTCGACCTGATCGGCGACAATGCGCATGTCATCGCCCAGGCCAATGGCCTCGGCCGGTGCCGCGGCCCGGCGGCGCGGGATCATTATGCCCGGTTTCAGGAGGATGCCGCCTCCGCTCCGCCGCGGCGGATCAGGTGGTCGCCGCGCAACCAGAACCTTGCCGGCATCGCGCTCGCGCGGCGGGCCTAGACCAGGCTCGGATCGGGGAAGGTGAGCTTCCAGAACGCCGTCTCCGCGCCTTCGACGCCGAAGTCGTTGTCGTTGACCAGCAGCAGCTCGCGCGGGGAGAGCACGGCCATTCCTTCCAGGTCCGGGCTGATTTCGGGCGCGTCGTCGCTGCTGAACACGAGCTGCTTGGCAAGCTCCGGCAGCGGCGCGCCCCGGGCGCTGAGTTCCTCCACCGTCGGGCGCGTCGCGCGAACGAGATGCTCTGGTCCGAGGGCAAGGGCGTCCGACAGCGCGATCCTGTAGATCTTGGTGGTGTGCGATGCGCGCTCCAGCACCAGCAGGCCGCCGCCGGGCAGCGTCACCATTTCGCTGACCTTGAGATCGCTCAGTTCCACGGGCCCTTGCGCGCAATCGCGCACGAAGCTTTCCGGCGGATCGAGCGGGTAGAGATATTGGCGGGTCACCTCCAGGGTCGCGGCATCGAGCTGCCAGATCCGGACATGCCGCGCCCGGGCGTGCGTCTGCTCGTCGGGATGGGCGAGCGGGCTCTGGAAGGCGACGAACAGCGTTTTTTGGTCGATGGAGACGGCGATGGCCTCGAAGCCGCGGTTGAGCTGGCGCGTGCCGGCGATTGCGGGGAGCGTTTCGTGCACCGGGTAGCGCGCGCCGGAAAGGCCGGTGCCCTTCGCGACATGGCGCGCGGCGACTCGCCCGTCGCGGCCGAGGCGGACCAGCGAGGGGCCGAATTCCTCGCTGAGCAGAAAGCTGCCGTCCTCCAGCGCGACGATGCCTTCGGTGTCGAGGCCCGACGGGTCCGGCTGGAGGGGAGATCCGGCAAGATCGAACACCGGCTCGCCGAGGACATGGGCGCTGCTCGGCATGGCGAGGCCGGAGACCGGGGCGCCGTTTGCGTCGGTGACGGGCAGCGAGGCGATGCGCTCCACCGCGTCGCCGACGATCCTGAACTGCGCGATTCCGGGCCCGATATCGACCCGCGGCATGACCTTGGCGCCCGCCACCGGCAGAAGCGGCGCCAAATGGTCGGCGCCGTAATCGGCAAGCAGCGTCTTGATCTTGAGGTTGGGGCCGCGGTCGCCGGTCGCCCAGAAATGGTTCGGCGGATCCCCTTGCCGCCGCGACAGGCCCGAGCCGAAACTCTCCCGGATGGTCAATGCTTGTCTGGGAAGCGCGATGCGCTCGATCACCCGATCCTGCCAGCGCAGCCGCTCGACCGAAGGGGAAGTGCCCTTGGTCACCGCGCGCGGGCTTGGCTCAACGGGTGGGGGTGCCGCGTTGCCGCGTATCGGGGCGGGGCAGGATCAGCCTTTGTTCCGCGGGCGTGGCCCGGCGCATCATGAGAGCGGCGACGCTGTCGCACGGGCGAGCGGAGGGAGCGGAATACATGCAGGCATAACGCTCCGGGCGGCATTCGTGTCCGTGGGAATATGATCCGTTTCGGGGGCAGGCGAATCGGCTCGAACGGAGGGGAACGCGCAAGGAGAACGTCGGGGCCGCAGCGTGTGCCGCGGCCCCGACGAATGACGGCTTAGCCGGCCGACTGCATGCTGTGCTTGAGCTGGCTGGCGCGATCGTGGCCGCTGCGCACGGAGGCGAACGCTCCCTCGATCACCGCGCGGGCGGTGGGGGAGAGCTGGTCGTCCTGCAGCGCGGTCTCATACTTGGCCTTGATGTAATCTTCGCCACGCTCGACTTCCTCGACGATCGACTTGTCATTGTCGCCGGTGACGGCGTCCTTGAGCTCGAGCCAGCGGCGGTGCGCTGCGGCCTTGAACGAGCCGTCGTCCTCGGGCGTGCCGCCCAGCCGGCGGACTTCGTCCTGGAGGCGCTGGACGCATTGGCGGCGCTCCGTGCCATATTCGCGGAACATGGTCTGGAAGCGCGGGTTGCGGGCTTCCTCGGCCGATTCCTCAAAGCCGTTGGCGCTGTCGATGGTGGTGGTGATGAGGCTATTCAGGACGCTGACGTCATGGTCGTTATTGCCGATCATGTGGGTTTCCTTCTGTGGGTTGGGGTTGGGTTCGATTTGGCAACGCGCAAGCGGCGCTTTCGATGCACGGGCGCGAAACGATCCGCGCCGATCCGGGAGGGGCGGGAGGTCGCCCGAACCCCCTCAGCGCTCGACGAGACGCGCCAGGACATTGGGATCGATGCCGGCAGGCTCCACCTTGGCGAGGGTGGCGGACATGCGGTCGGCGGCGGCGAGGCCGGGGGAGGGCGCGGCGCCGGTGGCGGGCGGCGCCTGGGCGGCGCGGGCGTCGGCTTCGGCGGCGGCGATCACTTGCTCAAGGGCCCGGGCATCGGGGGTGTAGGTCGGCTCGGGCGCTTCGGCGCTGCCCGGCGAGGCGAGGGCGGCGCCGAGAAAAGCCAGCAATGGCAGCATCTTCTTCATCGACGGCCAAACGCCCGCCGCGCGGATTGGGTCCGTGGCGGAGTCCGCGCCGTTCAAGCAAAGCGCGACTCGCGTCGATTCGGCCGGGAGCGGCGAAGGGCGCCGCAAGGGGGAATTCCTACACGCGAAAATAATGATGCGCGCCCTTTTCGGACCGGGGCAGCGGACGGAATAGGAGAATGCCAACACGGGCGAGGCGCGGATTTCCGCGGCTGCGCGTGCAAGATGTTGGATATATCCTATTTGGATAAAACAGCTTGACAGCGTCACGCTCATCCGGCACAATTCAGGAAGCTCGGAAAGTGTGTCCAGCGAAGGCAGGCCGGCTCGGAAGTGATTTTCCGCAGCCGGCTTTTTCGTGGCTGGACGCGGGCGCGGCGGTGGGCGTCGCGGGATCGAGCATCGGTGAAAGGCAGCAGCAGGCCGCCGTGCCCCCAAGGAGGGCGCGGCGGCTTTTTCGTGAGCGGGAGGGAAACGGCAATGGCGAGGATTGGGGCGGAGACTGGCGAAGACAAGGCGCCGCGGGTGCGGCGTGTTCAGAAGGTGAAAGCGCGGCGGGAAGGCTGGACGGCGGCCAAGATCGACCTGTTCATCGAGACGCTGGCGGGCACGTGCAACATCGCGGCGGCACTTCGGAAGGTGAAGATGAGCCGCAGCGGGCTCGACAAATTGCGCGCCCGCAACGGGACCGTGCGGGCCCGGATCCGGGACACGCTGCGCACGGGGTACGTGAACCTGGAATTGTTCGTGCTGGAAAAGGTGATGGCCGGCACCACGCGGACGGTGAAGAAGAACGGCGTCGTCGAAACGGTGCACGAATTCCCGCTGGCGCTGGCGCTGCAATTGCTGCGGCTCCACCGCGATGCGGCGGTTGCGGCCGATGCGCCGGCGCCTTCGGAAGAAGACCGCGCCGAGCTGGTCGAGCGGCTGATGCGCAAGATGGAAGGGCTGCGCGCGCGGATGGACCGCGAGGAGGAAGCGGCGCGGGCTGCGGCGGCGGGCCGGGCTCCGGAGGACGGGGAGGCGGCGCAATGACTCGCAAGCAGTGGCGCGAAACTGCCCGCCGCATCTGCGACACGCGCGACCGGGCGCTGTGGCGCCGGCTGTTCGAAATGATGGACATTGCCGAAGGGCTGGAGCTCGACGCCTGTTTCGAAGCGTGGGCGCATGAAGGGCAGGAGGAGCCGCCCAAGGAGGGCTGGCGCACCTGGCTGCTGATGGCCGGGCGCGGCTACGGCAAGACCCGGGCGGGGGCGGAGTGGGTCAACCGGCTCGCCTCCATGCCGAACAAGCCGGTGCGGATCGCGCTGGTCGCGGCTTCGGAGGCGGAGGCGCGGGCGGTGATGGTGGAAGGCGAAAGCGGCATCCTGGCCGCCGCCTCGACCGCGCGCGGGCTTCGGCGGCCGAAATGGGAGCCGAGCCTGGGGCGTCTGACCTGGCCGAACGGGTCGGTGGCCTTGATCTATTCGGGCGAGAATCCGGACGGCCTGCGCGGCGCCAACAACCATTTCGCCTGGTGCGACGAGCTTGCGAAATGGGCGAAGCCGGACGCGACCTGGGACAATCTGCAGATGAGCCTGCGCTGCGGCGCGCGGCCGCGGGCGCTGGTGACGACGACGCCGCGGCCGATCCCGCTTCTGAAGCGGATCCGGGCGGAACGCTGGACGGTGGAGACCAGCGGGCGGACCGGCGACAACGCCCATAACAGCCCGCATTTCGTGGAGGTGATGGAGGCGACGTATGGCGGCACCCTGCTCGGCCGGCAGGAGCTGGACGGCGAAATGGTCGAGGATGTGGCGGGCAGCCTGTGGCCGCGCGCCTTGATCGAGGCCTGCCGGGCCGGAAACGATTTCCATGCCTCGGCGCTGCCGCGCATCGTGGTGGGCGTCGATCCGCCCGCTTCGGTGGGCGGCGATGCGTGCGGCATCGTGGTGTGCGGGCGCGACTCGGACGGCACCGGCTATGTGCTGGAGGATGCCAGCGTCGCCGGAATGAGGCCGGAAGGCTGGGCGCGCGCGGTGGTGGCTGCGGCGGCGCGCTGGGGCGCGGATCGGGTGGTGGCGGAAGCCAATCAGGGTGGAGCTATGGTGGAAAGCGTATTGAAAGCCGCCGACGCGCGGCTGCCGGTGCGCCTGGTCCATGCCCGGCGCGGCAAGACCGTGCGGGCCGAGCCGGTCGCCTATCTGTTCGAGAAAGGCGAGGCGCTGCTGGCCGGGAGGTTCCCCGACCTGGAGGACGAACTGGCCGGCCTGACGATCGGCGGCGGCTACCAAGGGCCGGGGCGGAGCCCGGACCGGGCGGATGCGTGCGTGTGGGCGATGACGGAGCTGATGCTGAGGAAGGAGAAGGCGCGGCCGCGGGTTAGGGTGTTGTGAGGGGGGAGGCAGATGTCGCTCGCTTGAACAGGCCGAAAGTTAGTTCAGGTGAGGAGGGCGTTTTGCAGCGCCGTAGGTAGGCAGCATGCGGACAGCGCCGCTTGCCTACGCAACGGGACATTACGTCGCATTGACGCTCTATTGCCGGGTGGCATATACTCCAAGCATGCAAAAAAGCGCGCAAACCATGCCAAAGTACGCTGAGAAGCCGGTGGTGGTCCGTGCGCCTCTCGAGGCGCGCCCGCAGCCTGAGACTGACCGCAAGGCTCTCCGGGATGTAATCAGCGACCGGTACTCGAAGAGCCTTGAATACCTCGCCCGCTGAGCCCCTGTGGCTTAGCCTGGAGGACGTTCTGGAAATTCAGATCGACCAGATCGCCCGCTTTGGTGGGGCAAATGGCGTTCGGGAAAAGGGGCTGATCGAGAGCGCCGTCGCGCGCTCGCAGCAACTTTTCAAATATGGCAGCGAGAGCGATATCCTTACTCTTGCCGTCCGTCTCGGTGTCGGAATAGCCCAGAACCATGGCTTCGTTGATGGCAACAAGCGCACGGGTGCGGTTGCCATGCTCGAGTTTTTGATCATCAACGGCTATTACCTCAACATGGCCGACGACACGACGCTTGGTGCGTTGTTCGAGGCTGCAGCGACCGGCACCATGTCCGAGGAGGAGTTGGCGGAGGCCCTCTTCGCGCATATCCAGACCTTGTAAGCGCCCCGCGGCGAGCCCGTGAGTTCAACCAAACTTCCTTAGGGCCGGCGCTGCACAGGCCCCCTGTCGCCTTGCGGACGGGGGTTGGACCGCTGGCCGCAGGCTGGCCCCACCGCGCCTGCGATCGCGGCAACAATCATCCCAGGGGGCCTAGCAGCGAGAGCGGCGAGCCGATCCATATCCTCACGCGCACCGGCATAGAACATTCACGGAGCCGGGCACGGTAACAAGGTGCGGGTGCGATTTCATCCGTCCCTGCCCTCGTCCTCCCATTCGGAAAGAAAACTGGTTTCGGCAAGGAGACAGAGCATGAAATGGTGGTGGGGCCGGAAGGCCGGGCGCGAGGGCGTCCGGCCTTTTTTGTTTGGGGGATGGGGCCATGCGCCCGCCGGGGCCGGGGGCGATTGGCCGCGCTCCTATGAAGCGCAGGTGCGGGATGCCTATCTGGGCAATCCGGTGGCGCAGCGGGCGGTGCGGCTGGTGGCGGAAAGTGCGGCTTCGGCCCCAACCTTCGCGGAGGGCGGTGCGGTGGCTGAGGCGTCCACCGCAACTGGCGCCGGGCCCCCTCCACCCTGCTTCGCAGGGTCCCCCTCCCCGTTCCGGGCAGGATTGGTTGCGCCGGGGCTTATCGAAACTGTGGTCACGCAGCTCTTGCTGCACGGCAATGCGTTTGTGCAGATCCTTTGCGATGCCGACGGGGTGCCGGCGGAATTGTTCGCGCTGCGGCCCGAGCGGGTCAGCGTCGAGGCGGATGCGGGCGGGTGGCCGGCGGCCTATCTCTACAAGGCCGGCGAGGCGAGGAGCCGGCTGCCGGCGCGGGACGGGCTGGGGCGGCCGGGGCTGGTGCACCTGAAAGCCATGCATCCGCTCGACGACCATTATGGGCTTGGGTGCCTGGGCGCGGCGGCGGGCGCGGTGGCGATCCACAATGCGGCCTCGCGCTGGAACAAGGCTTTGCTCGACAATGCGGCACGGCCTTCGGGGGCGCTGGTCTATGCGCCGGGCGATGGGGATGCGCTGTCGGGCGAGCAATTCGAGCGGCTGCGCGAGGAGCTGGAAGCGCAGTTCGTCGGCGCGGCCAATGCCGGGCGGCCGATGCTGCTGGAAGGCGGGCTCACCTGGCAGGCGATGAGCCTGTCGCCGGCGGAGATGGATTTCGTGGGGCTCAAGGAAGCGGCGGCGCGGGAGATCGCGCTGGCGTTCGGAGTGCCGCCGATGCTGCTCGGGCTGCCCGGCGACAGCACTTACGCCAATTATCGCGAGGCCAATCGCGCATTGTGGCGGCTGACCGTGCTGCCGATGGCGGAGCGGGTACTGGGCGGTATCGCGGCGGCGCTGGGCGCGTGGTGGCCGGGCCTCAGGCTGGTCGTGGATGTCGACCAGGTGACGGCGCTTGCCGAGGACCGCGAGCGACTATGGGCGCAGGTCAGCGCGGCGGACTTTCTGAGCGATGACGAGAAACGGGAAATGCTGGGGTTTGGGGCGTCGAGGTGATCGGCGTGCCCTCACCCTCCCAAGCCTACGGCTTGGGCCCCGCCCTCTCCCCTCGAGGGAGAGGGGTTTAGAATGTTGGGAGAGAGATGATGACGGTGGCGAATGAAACGATGGTGGCCTTGCTGGTGGCGCAGGCGGAGGCGAGGGGCGCGGACATGGCGACCTTGCGAGCGCTGATCGAAGAGGCTTCGGCAAGGGGGGCGGACAAGGCATTGGGGGCGCTGGGGCTGCGCGACGAAAAGGCGCGGCGGGACATGGATGAGCTGAGGGAGCTTCTCCAGGCGTGGCGCGACGCGAAGAAGAGCGCCTGGTCGGCGGTGGTGGCGTGGGGGGTCAGGATCTTGCTGGCCGCCCTGGTTCTGGGAATGAGCGTGAAGCTCGGCTTCTGGGAGCGGATCTGATGCGGTTCGCGGGCTATGCGGCGGTGTTCGGGCATGCCGACCGGGGCGGCGATGTGGTGCGGGCGGGGGCGTTTGCGCGCTCGCTCAAGCGGGGGGCGGGAAGCGTGCCTTTGCTGTGGCAGCACGATGCGGCCCGGCCGATCGGGCGGATCGAATATCTGCGGGAGGACAAAAGGGGCCTGCGGGTGATTGCGCGGCTTTCGGGCGGCAAGGCTGGGCGCGAGGCGGCGGCTTTGCTCAAGGACGGGGCGGTGCGGGGGCTGAGCTTCGGTTACCGGGTGCGGGAGGCGGCCGGTGAGGCGCCGCGCGAATTGAAGGACCTCGACCTGGTCGAGGTGAGCCTCGTGACCCTGCCGATGCAGCCCAAGGCGCGGGTGCATGCGGTGGAGGACCCCGGCTAACCGCGCCTTCGTCGCAAGGCTCAGGCGGAAGGAGCAAACGGAGCGCCGCCTGCGGCGGCTCTTCCGCCGGCAGAAGCAGATTTCAGGAATCCTCCCGCGCGGCGGGAGGTCAACCGGCCCCATGCCCTCGCGGCGTGGGGCTTTTTCACGAGCGGTGAAAACCCGGCGCCGAGTGGCGCCTTTCCAGGAGAATGACATGACGATTACCCCCACGGCTGACGCGATCGGCCTGTTTGTGAACGCCCAGAATTTCACGATCCCCAGCGGCCTGGACCGAGTCCGCACGAGCGGCTTCGGGCAACCGGGCATGGGCGCCGCAGCCTACCTGTTCGATCCGGCGGTGAACGCTGCGTTCGTGGCGGCACACCCGCGCGCAGCCTTTCTGGATGCCAACGGGAGGGGCTTCAGGCTCGATCCGGAGCAGGAGCTGACGGTTCAGATGTTCGGCGGCAAGGCGGATTCCAACGGCTCCTCGGGCACCGACATTCTGCCGGCACTCAATGCCGCGACGAACTATCTGCTCCACCTTTCCGTCAACCATGATGGCGTGAGCCGAGGTGCGACTGCCCTGCGCATCCCGGCAGGTGCCTATTATCAGAATGGAACGTTCGATCCGAAAGGAATCACCTTCAGACTGTACGGGGACGGCCACGGCAAAGACGGCGGAAAGCCCACGGTCATTCACGTGAACAATGCCGATGCAATCCGCATCCAGCGCCACAACACTCAAGGTGTGACCTCGGCTCCTTCGACGCGCGGCAGCGACGGATTCGTGATCGAGGGGCTCCGCTTCGAATGCATCAACGGTGTCAAAGGCGCCGCCGCTTCAGGGCTGCGCGCCCGGGCACGGTTTACGCTGAGGGACTGCTTCTTCCACGGCTTTCCAGAAGACGGCGTGAACATCATCGCAGCGGCTGGAGAGGGCGGACAGTTCGAAGGCAATGTAAACTGTTTTCACATCGAGAACGTAAGCTGCATCTCCAACGGGAAGAATGGTTTCCACATCAGCGGTCCGGACGTAAATGCCGGCATCGTGATCGGGTGCGATGCATCGTTCAACGGACGGTGGGGCTTTCTGGAGCGCAGCTTCCTCGGAAATACCTATACCGGATGTCATGCCTCCGACAACGGGTTGGCAAATGTCGCGTACAATGGGCCGAATGAAAGTCACTTCGTCACCTTCGGCGGGGTGCAATATTACGTACTGGCCGGACAGGAATCTGCCGCTGCGAATGTCCCGCCGGGTACGGCGGGGTCAGCGGGCATCTGGGTCCCTCTGCGAGGCGGCGGCGCAACGCGAGGAATCCCGACCTGGGCGAGCGGCATGCCGGTCGTGTCCGGCGGCCCTTACCGCGGCGAAGATCCTAACGCGGCCAACCTCTTCCTGGGCTGCTATGCGGAGTCCGGACAAGGTGCCTCGCAAGCCGTATCCCCGACAATGTTCGTGGGAGGATTTCACGGCGAAACGGACGTGATCGGCGGCGCCGTATGGCATCGCAACCGGCTCGGCGTCGAGACCAGCAACAACGGCTATTTGGTCCAACTGGGCGAGCGTGAGTCCTTTTTTGGCGCTTACAACAAGTTCATCAACCTGGTGCACCACACAAAGGCCCCGTTGGGCTGGCAGATCACCGACAGTTCAACCGATCTCCGCCTCGCTTACAGTGACGCGGATGCCAATGAAAGCTGGCGCATTCTCGGGCCGCTAACCCACAACCCGGCAGGTCCGCACACCTTTCTGACCAACCGGCTGGCGATCGGCATCGGGTTCGACAACGTGCGTATCGCCGCGCAGCCGAGCGCACCGAGCGGCAACGACTTCCCTCCAAACACGTACGTCCACAACAGCAATGCGGCCGCCGGTCAGCCGCGCGGATGGAAACGACTTTCCAACGGCGCCTGGGTGAACGACACCAATTGGTGAGCAGGGTTTCACCCGCGGAAGCAAATTCGAAGAAACGGACAGGAATGCCGGGGCACGCCCCGGCATTCTTTGTTTGGTGTGTGTGAGAAAGGCAAAGGAGAGAGCGAATGTTTGAAGTTAAAGCGGATGGGCTGGAAGCGTCCTTCGAGGCGCTGGAGCGGCAGGATGAGGATGTGGCGCAGCTTCGGGGCGAGATGGCGCAACTGAAGGCGCGGATGGATGCTCAGGCGGTGGCGGCGGCGCGGCCGGCGCTGAGCGGCGCGAAGGCGGCGGGGGCGGGCTCGCCGTTCGTCGACAATTACCTGAGGAAGGGGCTGGAAAGCGGGGTGGAGCTGAAGGCGCTGGCCGGCACCAGCGATGCGGCGGGCGGCTATGCGGTGCCCGAGGAGATCGACGCGGCCATCGACCGGACGCTGAGCGCGATCTCGCCGATCCGGGGAATCGCCAATGTCGTGAAGGTGGGCACGGCCGGCTACCGCAAGCTGGTAACGGCGGGCGGCACGCCTTCGGGCTGGGTGGCGGAGACCGCCGACCGGCCCGAGACCGCGACGCCGACGTTCCACGAGATCGCGCCGCCGTTCGGCGAGCTTTATGCCAATCCGGCGGCGAGCCAGTCGATGCTCGACGATGCCGCGTTCGATGTCGAAGCGTGGCTGGGACACGAGATCGCGACCGAGTTCGCGCGGGCCGAAGGGGCGGCGTTCGTCAACGGTTCGGGCGTCAACCGGCCGCGCGGGTTTCTCAACAATGCGGTTTCGGCGGCGGCGGACGGGGTGCGGCCGTTCGGGACGCTGCAGTTCGTGACATCGGGCGCGGCGGGGGGCTTTCCGGGCACCAATCCGCAGGACCGGCTGGTGGACCTCGTCCAGGCACTGCGGCCGCCCTATCGGCAGGGGGCGGTGTTCGTGATGAACAGCTCGACGGCGGCGCGGATCAGGAAGTTCAAGACCGCCGACGGGGCGTTCCTGTGGCAGCCGGGGCTGGTGACGGGGCAGCCCGACACCCTGCTCGGCTATCCGCTGGTGGAGGCCGAGGACATGCCGGACATCGCCCAGGACTCGCTGTCGATCGCGTTCGGCAACTTCAAGGCCGGGTACCTGATCGCCGAACGGACGGAGACGCAGATCCTGCGCGATCCGTTCACCCACAAGCCGTTCGTGCACTTCTATGCGACCAAGCGGATGGGCGGGCAGGTGAGTAATTCGGAGGCGATCAAGCTGATGCGGTTCAGCGTTTAGGGCGCTTAAGCCCCTCCCCTTTAGGGGAGGGGTTGGGGGTGGGGGTTGTTGCGGCTCCAGCGTCTGTGGGTTTTCTCGGCTGACATGCCCCACCCCAACCCCTCCCCTGAAGGGGAGGGGCTTTTTGTTTTGGCGCCGTCGCGGGTGGTTCGCGGCGGCGCTTTTTTGTCGGGAGAGATGAGATGGCGGATGCTTTTGCGGGCGCGGTGGACGGCGTCAGTGCGCCGGCGACGCGGGCGGTGGCGGTGGTGCCGCACGATGTGAATGCGCTGGCCGATGTGCCCAAGGCGCTGTTCGTGGGAACGGGTGGGCACCTCGTGCTGCGCGGATCGGGCGGCGGCGGGGATGTGGCGTTCAAGAATGTGGCGGACGGGACGGTGCTGCCTGTCAGAGCGCAGTTCGTGCGCGCTACGGGCACGACCGCCGCCGACATTTTGGCGTTGTACTGATGCTGGGGCTTGGCTTCAGTGCCGGGACGGGCGCGCGAAGGCGGTTCAGCCCCCGTGGGCTGTTCGCTAACGGCGAGCAGGGGGCCTGGTTCGATCCTTCGGACCTCCCCACCATGTTCCAGGATCTTGGCGGGACGGTGCCGGCGGCGGTGGGTACGGCGGTGGCGCGGATCAACGACAAGTCCGGGCGCGGCAACCATGCGGGGCAGGCGACGGCGTCGGCGCGGCCGGTGTTGCGGCAGGATGCGGGCGGGCGCTTCTACCTCGAGTTCGATGGGGTGGACGACCGGCTGCTTACTGCCGGTTTTGCTCTCGACACCGGTTGGGACCGGGCGTCGGCGGTGCGGCAGACGGGGTGGACGAACGGGCGGCGGATCTTTGCGGGAACCGGGGCCGGGGCGGGCATCCTTCAGCAGGCTCCGACGAGCCCGGGGCTGGCGCTGTTCGACGGCAGCATTGCCGCAAATAACGCCGGGGCGGCGGTGGGTGCGGCGGCGGTGGTGTTCGAGCGGCATGCCGGCGGCAATTCGCTGCTGGCGGTGAATGGCGGCGCGGCGGTGACCGGCAATCCGGGCGCGGGCTCGGCGAGCGGCATCAGCATCGGCGCCGATGCGGGCGGCGGCAATGCGGCGCCCTTTCATTTTTACGGCCTGTGCGCGGTCAAGGCGGCGCTGGGCACGGCGCAGGTGGCGCAACTGAAGGCGCATTTCGCGCGGAAAGCGGGCGTCGCCCTCTGACGGGCGTGCGAGCGGGGAGATAGGGACATGGTGACGGGCGAGGCCCTGGACGCCGGCGCGGACGCGCTGGCGGAGGCGAAGGCGTATCTGCGGATCGTCGGCGCGGACGAGGACGAGATGGTGGCGCGGCTGCTGGCGGCGGCGGCGGCGCAGTGCGAGCAGTTTACCGGCAAGGCGCTGATCGCGCGCGGGTTCGAGGAGGCGATTGCGGCGAGTGCGGCGAGTGCGGCGTGGACGCGGCTCAAGCGGGCGCCGGTGACTGCGATCGTCGCCGTGGAGGGGCTGCGGGGCGACGGGTTGGCGGCGCCGCTCGGCGTCGGCGGCTACCACATCGACATCGATGCACGCGGCGACGGGTGGGTGCGGATCACCGAGGCCGGCGGAGCCCGGCGGGTGCGGATCGGCTATCGTGCCGGGCTGGCGGAAAGCTGGGTGGGGCTGCCCGAGCCGCTGCGCCACGGCGTGATCCGCCTCGCGGCGCACCTTTATACCCATCGCGGTGAGGCGGGGGGCGGCGCCGTGCCGGCGGCGGCGAGTGCGTTGTGGCGGCCCTGGCGGCGGCTTGGGCTGCGATTCCGATGAGCTTCGAAAAACTGGGCGAGCGGGCGCGGCGGCTGGCCGAAGCGCGCGCCGGGCAGGCGGCGCGGCGGATCGCCGCGGCGGCGGAACAAGACGCGCCGGCGGGGGTGCGGGTGGAGGCGGTGGACGGCGGGGTGCGGCTTTCGGGCCGCAACCTTGCCCGGCGCATCGCTACCGACCCGGCGCTGCGCTGGCTGATCGAGAGGGTGAGATGAGCGATCTGGGTGCGGGCGAGACGGCGGCGGCGCGGGCGTTGGCGGCGCTCAGGACCATCGAAGGGCTGGGCGTCTACGACGCGCCGCCCATCCAGGCGGTAGCGCCTTATGCGGTGGTGGAGGCGGGGCCGGAGAGCGACTGGGGCTTCAAGGGCGGACGCGGACGCGAGCTCAGGCTGTCGGTGATCCTGTGGGACCGGGGCGAGCGGCCGATCCGGTTGCGGGCGCTGGCCCGGGCGGCGGAAGCGGCGCTGGAAACCGTGGAAGGCGAGGCGGAAGGCTGGCAAATCGTGTCGCTGCACTTCCTCAAGAGCCGCACGGTGCCGCCGCGCGCGGCCTCACCCAACGCATTGACCGCCGCCGCGATCGATTATCGCGCGCGGCTGCTGGCATTGTGACCTTCGGGGTTAGGCGCCCGGCCGGGTGTTGGTGGACTTGTAGTCCTTGAACATCTCCACCTGGTTGGCGCGGATGTCGTCCACCTCCGTGCCCGCATTCTCCTCGGCGGCGGCGCGCTTCAGGCCGGCGGCGGTGTCGGCGGAGATCACGGCGGCGCGAAACTTCTGCTCCTGCGCGGTGCAGGCGGGGCCGAGGCCGCCGGCGAATGCCGTTTCCTCCATGTCCTCCTTCAGGCTCTTCTTCATGAAGCCGCTGAGGCAGGCCGAATATTCCTTGCGGGCCCGCGCGATGTTGTCGGCGGGAGCGCCCTGGGCGGCGGAGGCGAGGGCGAAGGCAAGCACGGTAGAAATCATCCCCAATTCCTATCCAACAGCTTTGAACAGAAGGGAGAGTATCGATGGGCGTCGAAAAGGGAAGCGCTTTCTTGCTCAAGGTCGGCAACGGGGCGGCACCGCCGGCTTTCGCCACGGTGGCGGGCATGCGCACGACCCAGCTTTCGGTGAATGGCGAGGCGGTGAACGTCACTAGCAAGGATTCGGGCGGGTGGCGCGAATTGCTGTCGGGGGCGGGCGTGCGCTCGGTTTCGGTGTCTGCGAGCGGGATCTTTACCGGATCGGCGGCGGAGCTGCGGATCAAGGGCAGTGCGCTGGCGGGCTTGCTCGACGATTATGAGCTGAGCTTCGAAAGCGGCGAGCGGCTGCGCGGGCGGTTCCTGGTGACGCGGCTCGATTATTCCGGGGATTACAATGGCGAGCGCAATTACGCGCTGAGCCTGGAAAGCTCCGGCCCGGTGGGCGCTCTTTAGGCAGAAGGTGGGTTCACGCGGAGGCGCGGAGACGCGGAGGGGCTTGGGCGGGTGAGCAGGCGGCGTGAACGGGAGATCGGGAAAAGCGAACTCGCTCGCCTTTCTTCTGCTCCGCGTCTCCGCGCCTCCGCGTGATCAATTCAGACTGGGAGAAAAAGGATGAGCGGATCGGCAGCTAACCCGGTGCGGGGCGAGGCGGCGCTACATGTTGGCGGTGAGGCGATCGTGCTTCGGCCGAGCTTCGAGGCCTTGGTGGCGGCGGAGGAGGAATTGGGGCCGCTGTTTGCCTTGGTGGAGCGGGCGGCGGAGGGGCGGCTTCGGGTGGCGGAGATGGCCGCCTTGTTCTGGCATTGCGCGGCGGCGCGGGGCGAGGGGGTGACGCGCGAGCGGATCGGAGCGGCGATCGCGGAGATGGGGCTGGCGGGAATCGCGCCGGTGCTCAAGCGCCTGCTCGGGCAGATTTTGCAGGGGCGGTGAGGTGGTGCACGCCGAGGTCCGCGGGAAGAACATCCCCCACCCCAACCCCTCCCCTGAAGGGGAGGGGCTTAAGGAGTTTTGCGCTGCGGCGGTGAAGCTCGCCGGAGTGGCGGGGGCGCTGCTGGGCTGGCGACCCGACGAGTTCTGGCGGGCGACTCCGGCGGAGCTGGGGGCGGTGCTGACGGCGCTGATGCCGGCGGAAGAGGAAGGTGTTGGGCGTGAGGATCTGGCGCGGCTTCGGGACATGTTTCCGGACTCGTGAGGAGAAATGGCATGGATGAAGAGATCGAGCGGCTGGTCGTGGCGGTGCGCGCCGATACGGGCGCCTTTGCGCGCGATGTGGCGGAGATGCGCGGGCAGCTGGAAGGGCCGCTGGCGGACGGGGTGGAGCGGGCCGGACGGGTGCTGGAAGGGGCGCTGCTGCGGGCGGTGCGGACCGGCAAGTTCGGCTTTGAGGATCTGAAGAAGGTGGCGCTGGCGGCGATGGCGGAGATTGCCGCAGCGGCGATCCGCAACGGGATCAATTCGCTGGGCGGCCAGCACGGCGGCGGCGGCGGGCGGGGCGGCGGCACGGCGGGTCTGATCGCCACCGCCGCGCAGGTCCTGTCCACAATGCTGGGCGCACCGGGGCGGGCGACCGGCGGGCCGGTGGCGCCGGGGCGGCCCTATCTGGTCGGCGAGCGCGGGCCCGAATTGTTCGTGCCGACGGCGAGCGGGCGGGTGGAAACAGGCGCCGGCGGCTTCGGCGGCGGGCGCGATGTGCGGGTCAGCATCCGGATCGATGCGGGCGGGGCGGGCGAGCCGCAGGCGCTGGCGCGATCGTCCCGCCAGGTGGCGCGGGCGGTGAAGCAGGCGCTGATGGGGGTGGAGGATTAGGGCGGGGCACCTTCACAGCGCGTTCACGGTTGTGCTTGTACAAGAACCTGTACATAGTTGCCGCACGTCGAGGAGGGCCCAATGGACGTTCTTACCTACTCCGATGCCCGGGCGAATTTGAAGGGCGTGATGGACCGCGTGGTGGAGGACCGCACGCAGATCGTGATCACGCGCCAGAAGGGTGACCCGGTGGTGTTGGTGTCTCTGGACGACTGGAATGCCATGGAGGAAACCATGCATCTCCTTTCGACGCCGGCAAACGCCCGGCGGCTGCGCGATTCCATCGACCAGCTCGATAGCGGTGCGGGCAGCGAGCGCGAGCTTATCGAGCCGTGAAGCGGCTGTTCTCGGATCAGGCCTGGGAAGATTATCAATATTGGGCCGAGACGGATTCGAAGACACTCAAGCGCCTGAACGAGATCATCAAGGAGTGCTGCCGGACACCATTCAAGGGGATCGGCAAACCGGAACCGTTGAAGGGAGACCTTCAGGGCTGGTGGTCGCGGCGCATCACCAAGGACGACCGGCTCGTCTACCGGATCAAGGGGAAGGGCGAGGAGCAGCTCCTGGAAATCGCCCAGTGCCGCCTGCATTATTGAGGCTCGGGCGCGGCCGCTGAGACGGCGCTTTTCTTCCATCACGAATCAAAGCTGAGGTCCTCGCAGGCGGGCGTGATTTCCCCTGCCTGAGGCGCGGCAGCCTTTTTGCGAAAGAGGAGAAAGGTCATGCCTTACTGGCTGGCTCCGGCCGGGAGCGCGAAGCAGCTTGGGTGGGTGAAGCGGTTCGCCGCGCTTTACTGGACCGTCAATTTTCCGCGGCCGATGATGGCGGCGGTGACCACGACGGCGCCCGATGCGCTGCGGGTGGAGTGCGTTTTCTACAAGGGGAACGACCTCGCCGGACTGATCTGGGAGGCGCAGGATCGGTGGGACCATCCTTTGCTCGCCTATGATACGGCGCGGGATTTTCGGGGGTGCCGGCTGTCCTTCCGGTGGCGGAGCGGGGGCGTGCGGGCGCTCGACGCGGTGGATGGGCCGACGCTGACCATCGAGGGGCGGGACGAGGCGGGGGCGCCGCGCAGCTGGTATGTGCGGCTCTGGAATTATGCGGACGGGTCGCCGGAGGATGCGGCGGTGGCGCTCGACTTCGGAAAGCTTCACGGCGGGTGGGACGGGGAGGATCCGGTGTGGGCGGGCGATGTCGACCGGATGTTCGTGTCTTTGGTCGCACCCGGTTTCACCGGTGCGGACGCGCCTTTGCCGGCGCCGGCCGAGGGGTGGGCGGAGCTTTCGGACATTCGCTGCGACGGAGCGGGATCGGTGCTGGCGTTGGGCGACACGCTGGTGCCGGAGCACAGGCTGCGGATCGCGACGGGCTATGACGATCTGTATCACCTGACGCCGGCGCGGGTGCTCAGGAATGCGCTGCAGCTCGGCTATCGCGGGCCGATCAACCATTATGTCGGAATGAGCCATTATTTCCGGCTCGAGGCGTTTGCCGGGGGCTTCTATGTCAGTCTGGCCGGCGGGGTGCTGAACGGGCCGTGCGCGGCGTGGCATGCCGACTTCGCAGGGCGGGCGGAGGCGCTGGGGTACACGCTGATCTGGTCGCTCTCCTACGAATTGCTCGACATGCATTGCTGGGGCGACTGGAAGCAGCGGGGCGCGGACGGGACGCCGGCGCTGACCGGGTGGGAGCCGCCGTCCGCCTTGCTGTCGCCCGCGCATCCGGGCGCGATGAACTATTTGCGGCTGGTGGCGCAGGCGTTCGCGCGGATCGGCGCGGCGGCGGGGCTCAAGGTGCGGTTCCAGGTCGGGGAGCCGTGGTGGTGGGTGCGGGCCGACGGCGCGATCTGCCTTTACGATGCGGCGGCGGTGGCGGCCTTCGCACCGGCGGCGATCGGCGATGTGCGCGGGCCGTTGGACGCGGCGCAGAAGGCGACGCTGGATGCGGCGGGGGCGGTGCTGGCGCACTCGACGGCGTCCTTGTGCGCGGCGGTGCGGGCGGTGGCGGCGGACGCCGAGACCTTGCTGCTGGTCTACCTGCCGACGGTGCTGGACGGCGGCGATGTGCTGCGCGCCAACATGCCGATGGGCTGGGCAAGCCCGGCATTCGATGTGCTGCAGCTTGAGGATTATGACTGGGTGACGGCCGGCAATGAAGGCGCCAGCGCGCGCGGCCTGGCCGCGGCCGGGGCGCGGCTCGGCTACCCGATCGCCCGGCAGCATTATCTTTCCGGCTTCGTGCTCCGGCCGGAGGACAAGGCGCAGTGGGCGCCGATCGCGGCGGCGGCGCAGCGGGCGCTGCGGCGGGGAACAATCGAGGTGTTCGCCTGGGCGCTGCCGCAAGTGCTGCGAGACGGCTTCACGTGGTTTGGCGAGGGCGAGGAGGAGGAGGACATGGAGGCATTTCACGATGTGCGGTTTCCGATCGCGCTGGGGCGGGAGGCGAGTGCGGAGCCGGCCTTCTCCACCCAGGTGGTGACAACGCGGTCGGGCGCGGAGCAGCGCAACAGCGACTGGGCGGACGCACGGCTGCGCTTCGATGCCGGGCCGGGCGTGCGCGGGGAGGGGGAGCTGCAGGCGCTGCTCGGCTTTTTCCGGGCACGGCGCGGGGCGGCGATCGGCTTCCGGTTCGAAGATCCGTTCGACCACAGCTCGAATGGCATGACCGGCGCGCCGGGGGCGGCGGACCAGCCGCTCGGGACGGGAAACGGAGTGCGAACCGAGTTCGCGCTGGTGAAGCATTATGGCGACCAGCTGCGTCGGATCACGCGGCCGGTGGCGGGCAGCGTTCGCGTATCGGTGAACGGGGTGGAGCGGGTGTCCGGCTGGACGCTGGCGCCGCTGGGGCTGGTGCGGTTCGACGCGCCGCCTGGGGCCGGGGCGGAAGTTCGGGCGGGATATCGCTTCGATGTGCCGGTGCGGTTCGCCGAGGACCGGCTGAGCCTCAGCCGCGCGACGTTCGAGGCGGGCGAGATCGCCTCGGTGCCGCTGATCGAGATTCGGGAGGCGGGGCTGTGAGCGCGATCCTCGATGGGGCGGTGACCACCTTGGCCTTTTGCTGGCGGCTCGAGCGGCGGGACGGGGCGGCCCTGGGCTTCACCAGCCACGACCGCGACCTGGAAGCCGGCAACTTTCGCTATCGGGCGGCACCCGGCATGGCGCCGTCGGCGATCGAACTGTTCGACGGCTTCGCCGCCGAGACCCTGAGCGTCGGCGGGGCGCTGAGCGGGGCGGGGCTGTCGGAGGCGGACCTGATGGCGGGGCGTTGGGACGGGGCGGCGGTGCACCTGTTCCTGCTCGATTGGGAACGGCCGGACGCGGAGCCGGTGCCGCTGGCGCGCGGGGTGCTCGGCGACGTGCGGCTGAGCGGGGTGGGCTTCGAGACCGAGCTGCTGGGGCCCGCGGCGATGCTGGAGCGCCCGGTTGTGGAGGAAACCTCGCCCGGATGCCGCGCCCGGCTCGGCGACCGGCGCTGCAGGGTCGACTTGGCGGGGCGGGTGCGGATCGTGGCGGTGGCTGCGGCCGACGATGCAATGCTCGAGGTCGACGGAGCGGAGCCGGGGGTAGGGCTTTATACTTATGGGCGGCTGCGCTGGCTGACCGGCGCCAATAGCGGGCTGGAGAGCATGGTTCGCAGCTCGGACGGGGGCCGGCTGCGGCTGCGCGAGCCCCCGCTTCATGCCGTGGCGGCGGGCGACCTGGCCGAGATCGCGCAAGGCTGCGACAAGAGCTTTCCGACCTGCACGGGCAGGTTCAACAACGCCGTCAATTTCCGGGGCGAGCCGCATCTGCCGGGCATGGACCTCCTTACCCGCTACCCGGGTGCGTCATGAGCCGGGCGGGGGACGCACGGGCGGCGCGGGCGCGGAGGCTGGTCGGAACGCGGTTCCGCCCGCAGGGGCGCGATCCGCTGACCGGGCTCGACTGCGTGGGCACGGCCGCGGTGGCGGCGGGCGTGGCGCTGGAGCGGGTGCGGCGCGATTATTCGCTGCGCGGCCAAAGGCTGGCGCAAATGGAGCACGACCTGTGCGAGCTGGGCTGCCAGCCGGTGACGGGCGGGCGGTGCGCGGCGGGCGACGTGATCGTGTGCCGGGTGGCGCCGGCGCGCTACCACATCCTGTTTTCAACCGGGGCCGGCTTTGTTCACGCCGATGCGGCGCTCGGCCGGGTGGTGGAGCGGCCGATGCCGGTGCCGTGGCCGATTGAAAGCGTGTGGCGCCCGTTCGGCGAAGACGACGAGGAGGAGGAAGGCTGATGGCGACGCTTGTTCTCAGCACGGTCGGCCAGATCGTCGGCGGCCCGGTGGGAGGCGCGATCGGCGCTGTGATCGGCCAGCAGATCGACGGCCGCATCCTGGCGCCCAAGGCGCGGCACGGGCCGCGGCTCGGCGACCTGACGGTGCAGACGTCGCGCTACGGCAGCCAGATTCCCCGGATCTTCGGCACCATGCGGGTGGCGGGCACGGTGGTCTGGTCCACCGACCTTCAGGAGCATCGCGCCGCGAGCGGCGGCGGCAAGGGGCGGCCGAAGACGGTGAACTACAGCTATAGCGCCAGCTTCGCGGTGGCGCTGTCGGGCCGGCCGGTGCGCGAGGTGCGGCGGATCTGGGCGGACGGCAAATTGCTGCGCGGAATTGCCGGCGACTGGAAAAGCGAGGTCGGCGGCTTTCGGCTCCATCCGGGAAGCGAGGACCAGGCGGTGGACCCGCTGGTCGCGGCGGTGGAGGGGGCGGGGCAGGCGCCGGCCTATCGCGGCATGGCCTATGCGGTGTTCGAGGATCTGCAGCTTGCTGATTTCGGCAATCGTATTCCATCGCTGAGTTTTGAGCTGGTGGCGGAAGAGGCGACCAGCATCGGCGCGATTGCCGAGGAACTGGCCAGCGGAGCGCTGAGCGGGGAGCCGGTGCTGGCGCTTGGCGGCTATGCGGCGAGCGGCGACAGCGTGCGCAGCGCAATCGCGGCGTTGGCGGACGTAGTGCCGCTGTCGCTTGCGGACCGGGATGGGCGACTGCGGCTGGAAGCGCAGGGCAGCGCGGCGGCGGTGGCGGTGGCGGTGGAGGCGGAAGGCGCCGCCGCGGCGGGCGCGGGCGGACCCATGGAGGTGCGCCGGCGTGCTGCTTCCGGGCTGCCGGTGGAAGCGACGGTGGCGTATCACGATCCGGCGCGGGACTGGCAGGCGGGGGTGCAGCGCGCCGAAACGGGGGAAGCCGGGCTTCGCGCCGACCGCCGCGCCTTGCCGGCGGCGCTGGACGCGGGAGCCGCCAAGGGTCTGGCCGAGCACCGGCTGGCGGCCGCGTGGGCCGAACGGGCGCGGGCGCGGGTGCACCTGCCGTGGCGGCGGGCGGCGCTGCGGCCGGGATTGGCGGTGCGGCTGGCCGGTGTGGCGGGCCTGTGGCGGATCGAGCGCTGGTCGCTGGAAGCGATGGTGCTGACGCTGGACCTGGCCGGCCTTCCATCTGACGGCGCGAGATCCAGCCCAGCTGAGCCGGGACGCAGCGTTGCGGAGCCCGACCGGGTTCATGGCGCCACCAGCCTCGCCTTGCTCGACCTGCCGTTGCCGGCCGCGGCGGAGCCCGGCGGGCAGGCGCAGCTGCTGGTCGCGGCGGCGGGAGCGTCGCCCGGGTGGCGCAGCGCCGCGCTGAGCGTGAGCTTCGACGGCGGCGCCACCTGGCAAAGCGCCGGGCGAACCCCGGCGCCGGCGGTGATGGGCACGCTGCTGACCGCGCCGGCTGCGGCGGGCGCCGCGTTGCTGGACATGCGCCACGGCCTGGAGGTGGAATTGCTGAACGAGGCGATGTGGCTGGAAAGCCGAAGCGACGCGGCGCTGGCGGACGGCGCGAACCTGGCTGCCGTGGGAGACGAACTGATCCAGTTCGGTATCGCCGAGCCGCTGGGAGACAGGCGCTTTCGCCTGTCGCGGCTGCTGCGCGGGCGGCGGGGCACCGAATGGGCGACGGGAGGGCAGGCGCCGGGCGACCGGTTCGTGCTGATCGAGCCGGCGGCGCTGGCGCCGGTGCCGGTTCCCCCGGCGGCGGTAAACAGCGAAGTCCGCCTGCTCGCCACCGGGCTTGAAGATGGCGGCGACGGCGTAGTCGCGGCGCGGATGTTCGATGCGGCGGCGCTGCGCCCGCCCGCGCCCGTTCACCTGCGGGCGGCCCGGCGGCCGGACGGGGGGCTGGACCTTGCCTGGACGCGGCGCAGCCGCATCGGGTGGGACTGGATCGGCGGCACCGACACGCCGCTTGGCGAGGAGCGCGAGGCCTACCGAGTCACCATTTGGAGCGCCGGTACGGTGCGGCGCGTCGCTGAAACGGCCGTGCCGGCTTTCGCTTATCCAGGAGACCTCCGGCAGGCCGACGGTGCCGCCGCGCCGATCGCCGTGGAGGTGGTGCAACTCGGTACCCACGGCGCTTCGCGGCCGGCCCGCATCGTTATCGGCCGTTAACCACCCCCTTTGAGGAGACACGCCATGAACGAGGCGACACCGCGTTTCGACCTTCCCTTCATTCTGCCCGGGCAGGCGCAGAAGGAGATGTTCCACAACGAAGCCCTGACCCGGATCGATGCTTTGTTACACGCGGCGGTGGAGGGCTCGCGGCCCGCCCCTCCGGAAGCGCCTGCGGATGGGGAATGCTGGATCGTCGAATCGCCGGCCGCCGGGGCCTGGGCGGATCGGGAGCAAATGCTGGCGATGTGGACGGGTTCGGGGTGGCGGTTCGTTGCGCCGAGCGAAGCGATGTCCGTCTGGAACAAGGCCAGCAACATGCCGTGGCGCTGGACTTCCGGCGGCTGGGCGGCGGCGGAGGTTCGTGCATCGCGCCTGATCGTCGATGGTTCCCAAGTTGTCGCTAAGCGCCAGCCGGGGGTGCCAAGTCCTTCTGGCGGAACAACAATCGATGCAGAAGCGCGCGCGGCGGTAGACCTCCTCATTGTTGCTTTAAGGACACACGGCCTGATTGATTGACCAAGGGCGGTTGCGGGGCTGCAACCAAGGCTCCACATTGCGGTTTCGGGTCTGTGTGACGAGAAGCTTCAAAGCGGGTCAGCCCGGCTTGAGGCATTTCGGCAACAGCCGTGGGACAAGCGCGCTTGCGCGGAAACCGCGGTTACCGTAAAGAGTTCAGCGTTCCCAGTGGGACGAAAACGAAAGGGGAAGTTATATGCGGAAGCTCGCCATTGCATTGGCGCTTTCATCGACTTTGCTCGCTACTCCGGCTTTTGCGCGCGATGGCGCAGTATATGTCGGCGGCGAATTTGGTGCGATGATCGTCGAAGACGTCGATCTCGACATCGGCACTCGTCAGGATGCCGTCACTCTCAGCCACGATTATGGCTATGATGGCGGTGCGTTCATTGGCTACGATCTTGGCGGTTTCCGCATCGAGGGTGAAGTCTCCTACAAGAAGGCCGATCTCGAGAGCTTCAACACCGTTATCGCCCTTCCGGGTGAGAACACCGGTCGTTTCCCGAACGGCCGTGACCGGGCCGGCGGCAACATGAGCGCGCTCAGCTTCATGCTGAACGGCATGCTCGACTTCGGTGACGATGACGGGGTGTCCGGCTTCGTCGGCGGCGGTGCTGGTATTGCCCGCGTCAAGGCGAACAACCTGCGCGTCTTCTCGAACAGTGCGCCGTTCCTTGACGACAGCGACTCGCGCTTTGCGTGGCAGGCTTTTGCCGGCGTCCGCCAGGCGATCTCTGACAACATCGATGTGACGGTGAAGTATCGCTTCTTCAACGTCGACAACATCCGGATGGTGGCCTTCAACGGCCAGGATACCGAAATGCGGTTCCGGTCGCACAGCCTTCTGGGTGGCCTGACCTTCAACTTCGGTGGTGCGGTTGCGCCGCCTCCCCCGCCTCCCCCGCCGCCGCCTCCCCCGCCGCCGCCGCCGCCCCCGCCGCCGCCGCCGCCTCCCCCGCCGCCGATCCCGGGTCCGTTCCTGGTGTTCTTCGACTGGGATAGGTCGGACATCACGGCGCAGGCTGCTGCGATCCTCGACAATGCGGCTGCCGCTTATCAGTCGACGGGTCAGGCCCAGGTCATGCTTGCCGGTCACGCCGACCGTTCGGGTTCGGACCAGTACAATGTCGGTCTGTCGCAGCGTCGCGCTGCCTCGGTCCGCCAGTACCTGTCCGGCCGCGGCATCCCCGAGGGCGTGATCACCAGCGAAGCGTTCGGTGAAAGCCGTCCGCTGGTTGAGACCGCCGATGGCGTTCGCGAGCCGCAGAACCGGCGCGTGGAAATCACCTTCGGCCCCGGCTCCGGCTGGTAAGAAGGATTCGCTCCCCGGAGCGAATGCCACAAGCAAAAGGAGGAGCCGGTCCGTTTGGGCCGGCTCTTTCTTTTTGCGCGTGAGAGACTGGCCGCAATTTGCGACGGCGGCCGATCCGGGCTGAAGAGGATAGACGCGGCCATCTCGCCGCTTTGCCGGCAACCGTTGCGGTGGCGGCTCGTTCACCCTGCAACAAAGGAGAGCGAGATGAAGCGATCAAAGATGGGCATTGTCGCGGCGGCAACTGCCGGGCTGCTCATGTCCGGCTGTGCGACACGCGATTACGACCGCGATCCGCTCAATGCGGAGCCGCTGGGACCGTCGTCCGCCGCGGCCGACCTGATGGACCCAGCCGGGCGGCTGCTTGCCCGGGCGAGCGCTGAGGAAGTAAGCGAGGGCGTCCGCGTGCGCGTGGAGGCAGCCGGACTCGCCCCCGGCGCTTATGGCGCGCACATCCACGCGGTGGGCCGCTGCGACGCACCCGACTTCGCAAGCGCCGGGCCGCACTGGAACCCGACCGACCGGCAGCACGGCAAGGACAATCCAGCCGGCATGCACAAGGGCGATCTGCCCAATTTGCTGGTTGGAGCGGACGGCCGGGGCAGCTTCGAATATGTCGTGCTCGGCGGCGCCATCGGTGGCGGTCCTAACGCGATGCTGGACCGCGACGGCGGCGCGGTGGTGATTCACCAGCGGCCGGACGATTATCGTACCGACCCGACCGGCAATTCCGGCGACCGTATCGCCTGCGGCGTGCTGCGCTGACCATTCACCGATTATGCACAGGGCGGGCACCGGCAGATTCAGCCGGCGCGGCATCAGATTGCCGGGCACCCGTTCCTCCGCCGTAGGCCAAAGGTCCTCGCCCGCGGCCGAGCCCCCGCCTTATGCCGTGCACGGCCGGCCGGCTCCGCAAACCATATGGGAGGTGACCGGCGGTGCCGGGCGTTCCTTCGGCTAAATCGCCTCGCCCGCGGCACGCGCCCGCTCGATCACCGTCGCTTCGGCGCGGGGCAGCGTCCGGTAAAGGTAAAGGATCGCCGCAAGCGATATCGGGACGGCAGCGAGCAGCGACAGAACGCCTAGCCCCAGATCGCCCAGTGCAAGCGACATCCGTCCGGCCAGATACGGCCCAAGCGCCAGGCCGATCAGAGTAGTGCCCAGGAAGAATGTCGCGGTTGCGGTACCCCGCATGCGCGGGAGGACGAGATCTTGGGTGGTTGCGGCCGCCGCGCCCAGCGCCATGCTCGACAAAGCCTGAGTGGGAAGCTGCATCAGGTAGAACAAGGTGAGGTCGCGGGTGGTGAAGGCGACGGCGAGCGGCAGGATCGGAAGCAGCAGGCCGCAGCCGATCACGATCACGCGCCCCGATGCGTTGGTCTTGCGCAGCCGGTCGGCGAGCCGCCCGCCAAGCACGACGCCGAGGAAGCCGCCCGCCGCGCCCGAACCGCCGATGATGAGGCCGGCGATTGCGGGGTCGGCGCCGAGCACCCGCAAAGCGTAGGGCGCCGACCAGAAACTGCCGGAATAAGACAGAAAGGCGATCAACCCGTAACCCAGCACGGTGCAGAGGAAGGCGGGGGTGCCCCATATCAGCTGGAAAGTCGGCGGATCACGCTGGCGCAGACCCGCGGCCCAAGAGAAAACCGCGTAGAAGCCCACGCCGACCGCGGCCCACTGCCAAGTATCGCCGGTCAGTCGGATCAGCGCCAGGACGAGCGCGACGATGGCTGCGGCCACGCCAAGATTGATGGCCAAAGCGGATGGGCCGCGCCGGGTCGCGCCGATCAGCGTGAGCGGCGGGATCACGGTCACCAGTTCGTTGAAGAAATCGCGGAACGGGTGCGCCGGGGGCGGCGTGACGATGCCTTCGGACTGGCCGCGCAGTGGCTCGCGCAGCGTTGCCACCCACATGGCGACGAGCAGCCCGGGGATGCCGACCGCCATGAAGGCCGCCTGCCAGCCGGCCAGGCCGAGCGGCCCGCCGCCCGGGTAGGCCGCGTTCCAGTTCTGGACTATGGCGCCGCCGATGAACAGCGACAGCCCGCCGCCGATATAAAGGCCGGACGAATAGATCGCCAAGGCGGTGGCGCGCTTCTCCTTGGGGAAATAATCGGAAATGAGCGAATAGGCGCAGGGGCTGGCAGTCGCTTCGCCGATGCCGACGCCGACGCGGGCCGCGGTCAGCATTCCGCCGGTCTTGGCGAAGCCGGACACGGCGGTGGCGGCGGACCACAAAGCGAGCCCGCCGGCCATCAGCTTCACGCGGCTCCAATTGTCAGCAAGCCGGCCGAGCGGGATGCCGAACAGGGCGTAAAAGACGCCGAACGCGGTTCCGTAGAGGAATCCGATGTCGGCGTCGTCGAGCCCCAGGTCGCGCTTGATGTCCTCCGCCAGGATGGAGAGGATCTGGCGGTCGATGAAGTTGAGCATGTAAACCAGGACGAGAATGCCCAGCACGTAGCGGGCATAGGCCTCGGTCGGCTTCGGAACCTGGGGCGTTGCGGGGGCGTCGCCGGCGGCGTTCGAAGCCATAATTTCACTCTCCGTTGTTCGAGGGCGCACCATTGGCTAGCAGAGCGGGGCGCTTTGGCAACAGGCTTGCACAGGGAGGCGGTTTGACGGTGGAAAGGTCGGTCCTGTTCGTCTGCCTCGGCAATATCTGCCGCTCGCCGCTCGCCGAGGCGGCATTGCAGCGGGAGGCGGAGCGGCTCGGCCTCTCGATCGAGATCGACAGCGCGGGCACCGGCGACTGGCATGTCGGCTGTCCCCCCGATCCGCGCGCGCAGGCGGTAGCGGCGCGGAGCGGCGTCGACATCGCGCAGCTCAGGGCCCGGCAGGTGACGGTCGAAGACTTCCGCCGCTTCGGCCGCATCGTCGCGCTCGATGCGCACAATCTCGAGGACCTGCGGGCGATGGCGCCGGCGGAAGGCACTGCCGAGCTCTCGATGCTGCTCGATCTCGTCCCGGGGCGGGAAGGGGAGGCGGTGGCCGATCCCTATCATGGCGGCGACGCCCAATTCGACGAGACCTGGCGCGACGTGTGCCAGGGCACGCGGGCGCTGGCCGAACACCTGGCGCAAGACGCGTGAGCGGCTTTGCAGCGAGAGTCGCCGCGATTTCGCTCGTGCCGGAGGAACGGCTCGAGCGGCTGGCCGGCGGCGATCTGTCGCAAGTGCTTCGCTTTACCCGGCCGGACGGGCGGATCAGCGTCGCCAAGGGGCATTCCGCGGTGGCGACCGAGGCGGCAATGCTGCGCGCGCTGGGCGGGGCGGGCGCGCCGGTGCCGATGGTCGAGGGCGAGCATGAGAATGTGCTGCTGCTGGAATACGTGGCCAACGACGCGGTGTTCAGCGCCCGCGCCTGGGCTTCGGTAGGAGCGGCGCTATGCCGGCTCCACGCACGCCGGGGCGAGGATTATGGCTGGCCGGTCGATTACCAGCTCGGCACGGTGGCGCTGGAGAACCGGCAGCGCGGCGATTGGCCGAGTTTCTGGGCCGAGCAACGCCTCCTCGCGACCGCGGCGGTGCTCGACCGGCCGTGGCGGGAGCGGGTGGCGGCGGCGGCGGCGCGGCTCGGCGATCTGCTGCCATTGGCCCCGCCGCCGAGCCTGCTGCACGGCGATTTGTGGAGCGGCAATATCCTGGTGCGGGACGGTGCTTTGGCCGCGCTGATCGACCCGGCGTGCTATCATGGCGATGCCGAGGTAGACCTGGCGATGCTCAGTTTGTTCGACACGCCGCCTGCGGAGTTCGAGGAGGGCTATGGGGCGCTTGAGCCTGGCTGGGAGGAGCGGCGCCCGGCTTACCAGCTCTTCCCGGCGCTCGTGCACCTGCGCCTGTTCGGCGGCAGCTACGCGGCCATGGCCGACCGGCTGCTGCGCGCGCTTGGTGCGTGAGGCGGAGCTTGCGCCGATGGCGGCGCGAACCGGCCGTTCAGCGCAGTGCGTAGCGCGCCGCCAGGGTGTAAAGGGCGCCGTCCGGCGTGAGGCGGCTTTCGTAGAGGCTGAAGCTGTCCACTTCGAACGGTTGGCTGGAGACGGCGGCGCCGCGCTCCACCATCCCGCCGAGCGGCCCGCCGCCGCGGCCGAATCGCGCCAGCGTGATGTGGGGCAGATAGGCCCGCCGCTCAGGCTCCAGCCCAGCGCCGCGAACCAGCGCCTGGTCGACCTTCTTGTGGAGCGCCTTGAGCGAATCGTGCGGCGCCACCCCGGCCCACAAGGCGAGCGGCGAACCGCGCCGCTCGAACGCGCCAAGCCCGGAGAGGGCTATGGTGAAGGGTGGATGGCGCACGCTCGACAGCGTCGCATCGACATCGTCGGCGGTGCGGCCGTCCACCTCGCCAATGAAGCGCAAGGTGAGGTGGAGCTGCTCCTCATCCTGCCAGCGGGCGTCGGCGACGCCTTGCATCAGGCCGAGCAAATGCTCCCGGATCGGGCGGGGCGGGCGGATTGCGACGAACAAGCGGTGCATGCGGCGGTTTCGTACCGGAAACGAACGCGCTTTCGTACCGGTTTTCCTTGAACAAGCGGGCCTTTCACACGATATTGGCTCAGCGGGCCTGGTTGGCGCCGCCAAAGGAGAGAGACGAAAATGGCTAACGGATTTGACCCGCGCGGCACCGCAGCGCCGTATACGGCCGCTCCGGCCGGCGAAAGCGTCGCTTACGACGCGGGCCTGCGGTCCTACATGCTGTCGGTCTACAATTACATGACTTCGGGTGTGCTGCTCACCGGCATCGTCGCCCTGCTGTTCTCGCGCGGCGGCGCCGATTCGATGGCGGCCCAGGTTTTCACCCAGGGCGGCCTCCTGTCCTGGATCATCATCCTGTCGCCGCTGGCGCTGGTGATGATCCTGAGCTTCGGCATCAACCGCCTGTCGACCGGCTCGGCGCAGGCGCTCTACTGGGTGTATGCGACCCTGATGGGCCTGTCGCTGTCGACGATCTTCCTCGTCTACACGATGGGTTCGATCGCCACGACCTTCTTTGCCACGGCGGCGGCGTTCGCCAGCCTCAGCCTCTACGGCTACACGACGAAGAAGGACCTGTCGGGCTTCGGCACCTTTTTGATCATGGGCCTCGTCGGCCTGCTGGTCGCGATGCTGCTCAACTGGTTCCTGCAGTCGCCGGCGCTTAACCTGGCGATCAGCGCGATTGGCGTGCTGATCTTCGCCGGCCTCACGGCCTACGACACGCAGAAGATCAAGAGCATGTACTTCCAGGTCCAGGGCACCGAGTTCATCGGCAAGTCGGCGATCATGGGCGCGCTGACGCTGTACCTCGACTTCATCAACCTGTTCCTGTTCCTGCTGCGCTTCATGGGCAACCGCGAATAAGCGCCGCACGGCAAGAGCTTGAGAAAAAGAAAGGGCCCGGCGGTAACGCCGGGCCCTTTCTACGTTTGCGGTGGGACAAAGCCTCTTCCGGCCTCAGCCCGCGAGGATTTTTCCGAAGAAATCCAGCGTGCGCTGCCATGCCAGATCGGCGGCGGCGCGGTTGTAGCGTTCGACGGACGTGTCGTTGTGGAAGGCATGTTCGGTGTCGGGATAGACGAAGCTCTCCGCCCGTTTGCCGGCTGCCTCCAGCGCCTTGCTCCAGGGCAGGCCGGTGGCGTTCACCCGCTCGTCGCGCTCGGCATAATGGAGCTGCATTGCCGCCTCGACGCGCGGCGCCAGCGCGGGATTGGGGGCGGGGCCGTAGAAGGCAACGCCGGCGTGCAGCGCCGGGCCGGCCGCGACAGCCAGGCGGTTGACCATGCCGCCGCCCCAGCAGAAACCGATCGCGCCAACCCGGCCGTTGCTGCCGGGCAGGCTCTTCAGGATACCAAGCGTGGCCGATGCATCCGCGGCCGACTGGGCGAGGTCGAGCGCGCCGATCGCAGTGCGGGCGGCGTCCTGATCGGCCGGCGTGCCGCCTATTGGCGTCAGGAAATCGGCCGCCACGGCCCGGTAACCTGCGACCGCGAGGCGCCGGGCGACATCCTGGATGTGCACGTTGAGGCCCCGATTCTCATGGATCACGAGCACGGCACCCAGCGGGCCCGTGGCGCCGCTCGGTTCGGCCTGATAGCCCTCCAGAAAGCGCCCGGATCCGACCGGCCAGCGCATCCGCCGTCCCAAGATGCGCCTGTCCTCCGCAGGAACCACCGCCGCCGCGGCCGGATCGGCGGCGATGCCGCCAAGCAGGGCCGTCGCCGCGGCGGTGCCGCCGGCGATGCGGGTGAGTTCGGCCATGAAGGCGCGGCGGTCCATGCCTTCATGCGTGTAGCGGTCATAGAGGGCAATGGCGGCAGCGCGGACAGGATCGCCGCTCATGTCTCGGCGCCCTGGGCCTGCTGCTGTGCCGGCAGTGCGTCGTCGATTTCGGCAGCTCGCCTGGCCGCGGGCCGGTCGCCGATCCTTCCCCAATATTCTTCAAAGGCCGGGCGCTTTTCAATCGAGCCGAACTGCAGGCCCCAACCGATCTGCGCGCCGACATAGACATCGGCGGCCGTGAACTGCTCGCCGCAAAGATAAGGGCCGGGCTGTGCGGTCACCGCCGCCTCCAGCGCTTCCATGACATCCTCGAACCGGCCGTAGCCGACGGTTGCCGCCTTCTCCGCGGGCGCGAGCAGGCCGAGCGCGCGCGCCGAAATCGCCGCCTCGACCGGCCCGGCCGCGAAGAACAGCCAGCGGTAATAAGGCCCGCGCGTCGGATTGCCCGGCGGCGGCGCGAGGCCGGCATCGGGAAAGGCGTCGGCAAGATAGGCGCAGATCGCCGCGCCCTCCGTCACCACGGTTGCGCCGTGGCGGATGGCCGGCACCTTGCCCATCGGGTTCAGCGCCAGAAAATCCGGCGCCTTCATGGTCGTGCCGTAGTCGAGCAGCACCGTCTCATAGCCGCACCCCACCTCCTCCAGCATCCAGCGGACGATCCGCCCGCGCGACATGGGATTGGTGAAGAAGGTGAGCGGCTCGGACATGGGATCGGCTCCTGCGCATCGCGACGATGCCGATGCCTTACCGGCTGGGGCGGCACAGCGGGAGTCCCTTGCGAAATGAGGAGAAGGTTTACGCACCTTACACGAAGTTTCGCTACCAGCCTGCCCAGCGCATCGAAGGACAGGCATTGGATTTTCTCGCCGATTGGAGCGACTTGGCGTATCTGGGGCTGAACGGCCTGTCCGGCCGGTCGAGCACGTTCGACGCCTTGGTGGCGCTCGCGATCGACAATAATCTGGTCAAGGCGGCCCCTATCGCCGCCGCCTTCCTGTTCGCCTGGGTCGCCGCCGGCAAGGCGGAGTCGCGCCGCGCAAGGGGCACGCTGCTGGTGACGCTTGCCTCCCTGCTGTTCGTGCTCGCCGCCAGCAAGACGATCGCCGACTCGATCTTCCTGCCGCGCCCGTTCATTCACGGCGAGCAGGTCTACCGGCTCGACGGCGATCAGCTCGTCCAAGCGCCGCGTTTGGCTTACCGAGCGCCGGAAAGCGGGTTCAGCCGCGGCCGTTTCGAGCGGCTGCGCGAGGGTGAGATCGAGGATAACGACCTCAAATCCTTCCCCAGCGACCATGCCGCTTTCTATTTCGCGCTGGCGCTCGGCATCCTCCTCGCCAACCGGCGCGCCGGAGCGTTCGCGATTGCCTGGACGCTGTTGGTGATCTGCGGCAGCCGGATGATCACGGGCACCCACAGCCCGGTCGACATCGTCGCGGGCATCGGCATCGGCGGCGCGATCCTGCTTGCTTTCCAGTTCGCCGCCGCAAGGCTGGCGCGGCGGCCGCTGGACGCGGTGGTCGGCTGGACGGGTCGGCACGAGGCGCTGGTGGCGGCGCTCCTGTTCCTGGTCCTGTTCGAAGTCGGCAACACGCTCGACAACGCCCGCGACCTCGCCCGCGAAGGCAAGCGCCAGGTTCAGCAGGTGCTCGGCCTGTGACTGCGCGCCGCATCCTCGCCGCGCTCGGTCTCTTTGCCGCTTTGTCCGGCTGCGAGCGCCTGAGCGAGCGCGCCATGCTGATGATGGTGGAGCCGGGCTACACCGCCCGGGTCCTGCTCACGGAGAAGGACGGCATCGCCTCGCCCGATGGCCTGTTGTGGGAGAATGGCAGCCTCGTCATCGCTGACGAGGGCGGATCGGCGGTGCGGATCTGGTCGGAAGCGGACGGGCGGCTGACGACGCTCGCCACTGCAAAGGACGGGCTCAGATCGCCCGAGGATGTGGTGCGCGGCCCGGATGGCGCGCTGTACGTCACCGACGACGACGCCGGCGGCCTGTGGCGGATCGGCGGCGAAGGCGGGGCGCGCCAGGTGGTTTCGGCCGCGGACCTTGCCTCCACCGAGGGGCTGGCGGCGGCGCCGTCCGGAACGCTGCTGATCGGCGGGGGCGAGTCGGGGCGGATCGTCGCGCTTCGCCCTGACGGCGGCGCCACGCGGCTGCCGCTGCGCATCGCCAAGCCCGAAAGCATGGCCCACGACGAAGCCGGCAACCTCTACATCGCCGACAATGATGCGGATGTGCTCTATCTGCTGACGCCGGACGGGCGGCTCCACCGCCCGATCGCCGCGCGCGACGGCTTTTCGCCGGAATCGATCGCCTCTGCCGGCGGCGAGTGGCTGATCACCGACAGCGACCACGGCAAGCTTTACCGCTACAGCCCCCAGGACGGGCTGCGCACCATCGCGGTGATGGCCGGCGAACTCGCCAACATCCAGGGCGTCGCCGCCGACGAGGCAGGCAATATCTACCTTTCGATCCAGAGCGACCTGAAGGGCCGGCGCGGCTTCATCCTGCGCCTGGAGAGGACGCGGTGACGCCGCATCCGCCTTGCATCCTGCTCGGCCTCGGTTCGGCCGCCGGCCTGGTGGCGATGCGCGAGCTCGGGCGCCGCGGCGTGCCGGTGATCGGCATTGGCTACGACCATGGCCCGATCGGCCGCGGCTCGCGCTACCTGTCGAAATTCAAGGTGCGGCCCGAGGGGGAGCTGCGCGAATGGCTTCCGGCCCTGGTGCGGGAAACCGGCGCCGGCGCGGTGCTGCCGCTGCGCGACCGCGACATTGTCGATGTGGCGCAGCTGGGGGAGGCTGCGCTCGGCTGCCGGAACCTCGGAGTAGCCTCGGGCCCCGCCGCGCTGGCGATGGACAAGGCGAGCACGCTGGAGATGGCGCGCAGCTGCGGCCTTGAGGTCCCGGGCAGCTGGCAACCGGACGCACCTGGCGCGCCCATCGCCGATCTTGGCTGGCCGGTGGTGCTGAAATTCCCCGAGCCGCTTCTGGTCGCGGAGGCGATCGAGCAGGCCGGCCTCCCCGATTTCAAGGCCGAATATTGCAGCAACCCGCGCGAACTGCGCCGGGCGCTGGAGCGTTATCGCCCACTTGGCCGCTACCCGCTGGTGCAAAGCTATTGCGGCGGCCGCGGCTTCGGCCAGACGCTTTATATGGCCGGCGGGCGCGCGGTGCTGCGATTCCAGCATGAGCGAACCCACGAATGGCCGCCGGAAGGCGGCGTCTCTTCATTGTGCCGGGCGGTGCCGCTCGCCGCCCACCAGGAACAGATGGAGCGCTCCGAAGCCTTGCTGGCCGCGATGGGCTGGGACGGCTTCGCGATGGTGGAATATCGCTACGACGCCGGCAGCGGCCGGTACCTGCTGATGGAGGTGAACGCCCACCTGTGGGGCAGCCTCGCTTTGGCCAGCGCCTGCAGGGCGGAATTCGCCTGGGAAGCCTATCGCCGCCGCGTGCTGAACGACAGCACGCCGGCGCCGCAGCCGCGGGCGGGTCTTTATGCCCGCGATACGGTGAAGGAAACCCGTCGCATCCTTCAGCTGCTGGCGCCCGGCCACCGGCCGAGCGACCCCTGCTTTCAAGCCACACCGGGCCGCGATCTGCGGCGCTACCTGTCCGGCTTCGCCGACCCTGCGGTCAGGCCCTATGTATTTGCGTGGAGCGATCCCGTGCCGAGCCTGTGGGCGGCCGCGGCCTCGCTTGCCCGGGCATGGCAGCGGGTGCGCGGCAGGACCGCTGCCGCCGCCCCTTCAGCGGCGAAGCCGCGCCACGAGGCGGCGGGCCCGGTCGCGTAACGCCCGCGCCGCCGGCCGCGCCTTGTGAAAGGCATGGAGCGCCAGCCCCGCCGCGGTCGGCGCGAACAGCCGCACCCGGCTGATCGTCCAGTAATCGGTGGCGAACTTGCGCTTGTAATCGGCGATCCGCATGCTGTTGCCGAGCATGTCGTAATAGTCGAGCGCGGGATTCGCGCAGGCGTCGCGGATGTTGAGCAGTGCCAGCACATGGCCCGGCTGAAGCCGGGTGCGTTGCTCGTCATAGCCAACCTTCATGGCCGCCACGATGCCGTCGCTGACGATGCAATATTCAAACGCGATCAGCCGCTCGCCTTCTCGCAGCAGCGCGATTCGCAACGCGCCCGCCGCCGCCGCAGCGTGGGCGAGCCGCGTGTAAAAGGCTGCCTCGGCCGGAATGCACAGCATTGCACTGCCTTCGCGGCCCTTCCAGCCGGCCGCTTCGAGCGCGAACATCTCTTGGAGCAGGGCAGGGAGGCCTTCGCCCCCGGTGACGATCTCGAAGCCGAGCGCATTGCCCTCCACGACCTCGCGCCGGCAGGTCCGCCACACTTTGCGCACCGTTTTGCCCGACCGTGCGAGATACGCCTCGAAGCTCTCGCGGCAATCCACCACCGGCGACACGGCATAGGGTTGGACGAGGACGCGGTGGGTCTTGCCCCAGCCAGCCGCGGCGCCAAGCAAAGCGGCATCGTCGCGAAGCCAGTCGAAGCGCAGCTCGTCGGCGCGGTACCGGGCGAACAGGCGGGTGGGCAGATCGGCCAGCTCGCCCGCGCCCTCCGCGTCGAAATAGCAGGTCTGGAGGTTGGTCGCGCTTTGCAGGGTGCGAACCGACATGGGGCCGATGCCGCGCCGGGCGATCCGGGCATGCAGCCGCGCGCCGGCCATGTCGATACGCTCCAGCGGCCCGAACGCGGCCGCAAAGCTTTCCCACCACAGCGGGGAAAGATGAAAAGGGACGCGCTTGTCGCCGGGGTGGGAGTTGGGCTCCATCAACCCGCCTTGCGCAGCACTTGATGGAAGCTCCCGGCCTCCACCACCTGGCCCTCCTCGAGGCGGATGATCGAGTCGCAAAATGCGAGGGTGGAGGTGCGGTGGGCGACCAGGATGATGGTGAGCTCCGGATCGAGCCGCTCGATCGCCGCCATTACCGAGGCCTCGGTCTCGCCGTCGAGCGCGCTGGTGGCCTCGTCGAAGAAGATGACGGTGGCCTGCTTGTAGAGCGCGCGGGCGATGCCGAGCCGCTGGCGCTGGCCGCCCGACAGCCGGGTGCCCCGCTCCCCCACCACCGTGTCGTATCCGGCGGGAAGCGACTCTATGAAGCCGGCGATGTCGGCCGCCTGCGCCGCCGCGCGAACCCGCGTGTCATCGATCTCGCCGGGATCGGTGCCGAAGGCGATATTCTCGCGGATGCTGGCGTCGGCAAGGAACAGGTCCTGCGGCACGTGGGCGATCTGCCGCTGCCAGCCCGCGGCATTGCCCGAATGAAGCGTTCGCCCGTCTATTTCGATGGCGCCGCCGCTCGGTTCCAGCAGGCCCATCAGCAAGTCCATAGTGGTGCTCTTGCCGCTTCCCGAGCGGCCGACCAGGCCCACCTTGGCGCCCTTGGCAATGACGAGATCGAGTCCGCGCACCGCCGGCACGGCGGCGCCGGGATAGCCGAAATCGACCTTGCGGAAGCGGATTTCCCGGGCAAAGACGAACGGAACGCCGTCACTCTCGACGACCGGCGCCGGCTCCTCCAGCACGCGCAGGATGTCTTCTGCGAGGTCGGCATTGCCGGTAATGGTCGCCCAGCTCTTGTACAGCGTCTGGGCGAGCGGCAGCAGCCGCTGCGCGCCGAGCGCCAGCACGCCGAGCACGGGCAGGACCTCGCCGATGTCGCCGCTGCGCAAAAGCGCGACGCAGGCGATCACCGCGATCAGTGCCATCCCCACCGCCTCGATCACCAGCCGCGGCGCGCCGCTGATGAAGCTGGTCGTCGCTTCCGCCATCTGCATGTCGGCGTCGATGCGGCGGAAGCGGGCAACGAAGGCGGGCTGGGCGCGGTCGATGATAAGGTCGCGAATGCCGCCCAGTGCCTCCTGGATCGATTGCACCCGGCGGGCGTGAAGGGTGGAAAGCTGGCGCGAATTGTGCCGCAGCCGTGCCCGAGTCAGCCGGGACGCGGCCAGGTAGATGGCCGCAAAGCCGATGCCGGCGGCGATCGTGGTGGTCCAATCGACGGCGAGCAAAGCCGCGATGATGAACAGCGAGCCGATCGCGGCGCTGATCGACAGCATCGCGGGCAGCAGCATCTGGTGCGCCACCGCCTGCACCTTCTTGATCGCCGCTACCGTTTCGCTGCTGTTGTGGAGCGCGTGATAGGCATAAGGGCGGCCGACGATCCGCTCGAAAAAGGCGACGCCGAGCTCGTTGCCGACGAGATAGGCGTAGAGGTTGCTCTGCCAGTTGAGCAGCACGCGCACCGCGCCGGAAAGCACGGCCAGAACCGCGAACAGGGCGGTGGCGGCGATCAGCACTTCGGCACGGGTGGTGAGGCCGATGTCGTGCAGCGCACGGCCAACCGCGGGATAGTCGAGCAGGCGGTCCGGGTCGGCGAGCAGGGCGAGGAAGGGGATAACGGCGCCCAGCGAGAAGACTTCAAACAGCCCGGCGACGACCATCAGCGCCAGCACCTGGACGAACTGACGCTTCTTGCCGGGCGAAAGCTGTCGCCAGATCCTGCTGCTCAGCTCTCCCTGCCGCTCGGGCATTGCGCGCGTGTCCTTTTTACGGCTGTGCGAGGATGCAGACACGATCCAGGCGCGCAAAGCCACTAACGAGCGTGGTAAACGGCCCGGATCTGCGGATTTGCCGCCCAACCGTATCGTTGCGGGACACGGGCGGATGCCGGCTTTCCATGCGATTGCAGCTGGCCTGCGCCTGCGTCAGGAAGGCGTCATGGCCGAGGCTTCGATTCTGCTCATCCTGCTCTGCCTGGGCGGCGTCTATGCCGGCTATCCGCTGGCGGCGATCGCGCTGGCCGCACTCAAGGGGCCGCGGCAAACCTGCGCGAGGCAGGCGCCGCCGGCCAGCGCCACCATCATCCTGTGCGCCCACAACGAAGCGGCGGTGATCGGGCCCAAGCTGCGCTCGGTCTTCGCGGCGGCGGCCGGGCGGCGGGAACGGATCGACATCATCGTGTGCGACGACGGATCGCACGACGGCACGGCCGAGGCGGTGGAAGCGGTGGCCGGCCAAAGCCCGGTGCCGCTGCAAGTGATGCGCCTGCCGCGCGGTGGCAAGGCTGCGGCCCTGCGCCGTGCGATTGCAGCGGCGCAGGGCGAGATCCTGGTGTTCAGCGACGCCGATCCGATCTGGGAGGAGGGCGCGCTCGCCGCCTTGCTGGCGCCCTTCGCCGACCCGCGGGTCGGCGCCGTGGCCGGCGAGGTGCGCAGCCTGCGCTCGCAGGCGAACCGCCGCTGGCGCGCCGGCGAGGCGTTGTTCCGCAGCTACGAAAGCGCGATCCGCCGCGCCGAGGACAGATTGTTCGGCTGCATCAGCGCTGACGGCGGCCTCTTCGCCCTACGCGCCGTCCTCGCCGAGCCGGTGCCGGGCGATGTTACGGACGATTTTTTCCTCAGCACCGCCGCCGTCGCGCGCGGGCACCGCATCGCCTTTGAGCCCGGCGCTGCGGTGTGGGAAAACGCCCCGGCGGGGCAGCGCCAGCATTTTGGCCGGCGTATCCGGATCACCGTGCGCGGGCTGACCGGCCTATGGCGGCGCCGCGCCCTCCTTAACCCTTGGCGCACCGGCGGCTATGCCTTCGGCCTGCTGTTCCACAAGCTGCTGCGCCGTCTGGCGCCGCTGCTGCTGGTGCCGCTCTGGTTCGCGGCGCTGGCGCTGGTAGTGGAGCGGGGGGAGTTCGCCCACATCCTCCTGTTCGCCCTGGGCACGGCCTGCGCCGCCGGCACCCTGCTCCTGCTGCTGCTGCCGATCTCGGTGCCCAGGCCGCTGCGGCTTCCGGCTTATGCGGGGATCCACCTCACCGGGCTGCTGGTCGGCACGGTTTTGTTCCTGACCGGCAAGCGCTTCACCCAATGGGCGCCGCACCGCCAGTGACGCTTCTCCCGCTGCTCTTCGCCGCGCTCGCGCCGGCCGCGCCTCAAGTGCTCGCCGACGATTTCGAGCGTGGCCTGTGCCTGGGCGGATGCCGGGGCTGGAACTGGCCCGCCTCGCAGCAGATCGACGGCACCCTTGCCGTGGTCGGCACGCCGGGCCACCGCCGGCTCCTTGCCCGCACCGGCCCGCGCGGGGAGCGGGTGCCCAAGGCGGCGCTGATCGCCCGGCCCGCCAAGGTGGCCCTGGGCGGCACCATCCGCGTCGCCTTCACGCTCAAGGTGCCCCACGGCGCGCCCCTCAACTCGATCCACCTCGTCGACATCGAGTGCGCGAGCTGCGGGGAGGAGGGCAATCCCGGCATCCGTCTGTATCTGCGCGACGCGCGGCTGCGGATCGATCGCTCCAAGATCGGCGAGCGCCACGCCTGGGCGGATGGCGGCGCGCCGCAGCTTCGCCATGGCGCATCCCACCGGATCGAGCTGGCGGTGCGCACCGGCTTCGGCGCGGCGGCGGGCGCGGAAGTGCGGCTTGACGGCCGGCTCGTGCTTCGCGGAGACGGCGACACGGTCGTCCGCCCGGTCGGCGGCGCCGCAGCCGGTGCCGATCGGATCCAGATCGGCCTCACCGCCAGCTCCAATTCAGTGCCTGCGGCCGCTTTCTTCGACGATATCCGGGTGGCGATCGCCCGCTAGAGCGCGCCCTGCCGGCGCAGCACCGCGCCGACCGTGCGCGCCAGCAGAATTGTGTCGACCGAAAGGCTGGCGCTTTTCACATAGCTTTCGTCGAGTTCGCAGCGCCGGTCGAAGCCGACCAGCGCGCGCCCCGACACCTGCCACAGGCCGGTAATCCCCGGCCGGACCGCCAGCCGGGTGAGGTGGCGCGAGGCGTAGGTGGTGACATCGAACGAAGTCGGACGCGGCCCCACCAGCGACAATTCGCCGCGCAGTACATTGACGAGGTTGGGCAGCTCGTCGAGGCTCCACGCCCGCAGCCAGCGCCCCAGCCGGGTCACGCGCGGATCATCCTTGGCCTTGAAGTCGGGCGAACCGTCGCCGTGCACGTTGAGATGCTGGAGCTCCGCTTTCACCCGTTCGGCGTCCGGCACCATGGTGCGGAATTTCATCAAGGGAAAACGCCGGCCGAGGTATCCGGTGCGGCTTTGCACGAAGAAGACCGGCCCCCCGTCCTGCAGCTTGATCAGCATCGCGATGAGCACAAGCAGCGGCGAAAGGACGATCAGCAGCAACCCCGCCGCCACCCGGTCGATCGCCGGCTTCACCAGCAGGAAATAAAGATCGGCATTGTCGGCCCTGCGCAGCGGCACGCCCGACAGCCGGCACTGGTAGACGATCCTGCCCTCATAATTGCGGCGCCGCTCCGGCCCCGGAAACAGCGGGCGCGTCGCCGCCGCGCCGCCGATCGGCACCACATTGGAGCTGCCGGCGGCCGCGAGCGCGGCGTCGTAAGGCGGCGGCATCATCGCTCCGGAGGCGCGTTCCTGGTCCAATCATTCGCCCCCTTGGAGGATCGTTGCGCATCAGCAAGGACCGGCTGTTTATCCGCCCGGTTCAGCCGGTTACAGAGGCAGGCGGCGGCGATTTCCGGCTGTCCCGCGACGGGACAGATCGGACATCTCGGCCCAAGCGTGGGAACCTTGCGCGCCCGGCCGTAACCAGGCGGCGGGCAAGGTCCATCGGGCCGGCGACCAGGTACCAATAATGATTGCCTTCGAAGAGGCCGATCGAGGCCCGCATGCGCAGCCGTTCGGCGGGGGCCCAGCGGAAGCCGAGCGCACGGTCGCCGGCATGGATGCGGGATATCTCTCCGGAGGGCTCGGCAGCCGTGTTGCGCCGCACGCCGCCCGTCGTCGCCCGGTAGCCCAGCCGTTGGGCAATCTCCCGCCCGGCCGCCGACACGCGGTTTTCCGGCCAGCAGAAGAGCAGAGGCGACCTGCTGAGCCGCGCCTGCCAGGCCTCGGCACAGCGGGTCAGGTGATCGGCGACGCGCGCGCGATATTCCGTATCGGTTTCGCCAAGTGCCGCCGCGGCCAGCGCGCCCTCGCTTTCCGGCACCGGCGCACCGAGCGGCACGGCCGCCGGGGTATCGGCAAGGTACCAATCGTGCTTGGGGCCCGGCATGGCCGCCCATTGCAGCCAGGCGAGCCGGCGCCAATTGGCTGCGTCGAGGCGTGCCACCACCCGTGACGACACCGGCACCCGCCCGTGATCGATGCCGTGGGGCTCGACTTCGAACAAGGGCTGGGCGTCGAGTGCGGCGAGCTCGGGCCAGTTCATATAGCCGTGGTCGGCCGCCCCTTGCGTCCGTGGCACGGTGCCGGGGGCGATGAAATCGAGCGAGGCGAAAAAGGTGGCCGGGGCGCCATGCTCGCGCAGGATCGGCGCGGCGTGGAGCCAATTGTCGAGATAGCCGTCGTCGAAATGGAGCGTCACCGGCCGCCCCGGCAGCCGCTCGCCCCGCCGCCGCGCCTCCACCAGCTCGCCGGTGGTCACGATCCTGCACCCCATCGAGCGGAGCGCCTGGAGGTGTGCGCGCAGCGTCTCCGGGTGCACCGAAATCTCGTCGGCCCAGGGGAGCCAGGCGGCGTCGCGGCTGACCGAATGATAGGTAAGCACCGGCACCCCGCGCGGCGCGATCATGAAGCGGTGCCCGGCGGCGAGGCCGGCAACCAGCGCCGCGGCGCCCGCCCAGGGGCCCGCCGCCAGCGCCAGCATCGCGCCGGCGCCCGCGCCCGCCAACGCGCAGGCCGCCCAGGCGCGCACCCGGCGTTTGCGGTCGTGGCGGCGGCTGCGGATATGCGGCACGTGTCTCCCTTTCGCGCGGCCAAGGGCGCCTTCACCATGTGTAAGGACAGGCTCTGCTAAGCCGCGCAAGAGAGGCGAGAGGTGCCATGAACGGCCGTCCCAAAACGGTGCTGTGCGAAGCTTTGAGTGAAGAGGATGCGGCGGCGTTCGACGCTTTCGCGGCCGCCAACCCGCGCGCCGCCTATCAGCAAAGCAGGGCCTGGGCCGAAAACGCGCCGCGCGGCCGCCGCCACCGGTTCCTCTATTTCCTGTGCCGCGAGGGAGATGCGGTGATCGGCGCCGCCATTGTCCGCCGCACGCGGCTCGCCCCGGGCGCAATTCTCGCCACTGTCCAGCGCGGGCCGCTGGTGCGCGACCTTGCCGATCTGGCGCGCGGGGTCGAGGCGCTCGGCAGGGCGCTGGAAGCGCTGGGTTGCTGCACGCTGATCCTCGGCCCGCGCTTCACCGGAGAGGAACGCGCCGCCGCCCAGGCGGCGCTCGCCGGTCTGCGCTTCAAGCCTTTACCGGCCGAGGCCCAGGCATTGCACGGCGTCACGGGCATCGTGCCGCTCGACGCCGATGAACCCGCCGTTCTCGCCCGCTTCAAGCAGCGCGGGCGCCGCGCGATCCGCAAGGCCGAGCAGGCCGGCCTGGTGGTCCGGGAGGCAGGGGAGGCGGACTTTGCCGCCTGCCAAACCTTGCTCGATGCCTTTCACCAAGCACGCCCTGAATACGACCCAAGCGGCCAGCCCGACGTCATAGCGCAGGCGCGGATGGTGGCTGCGCTCGGCGGTGCGTTGCTGGTCGCCGAGCATGAGGGGCGGATCGTCGGCTGGCACAGCTTCGTGCGCCAGGGCGGGAGCGGCATCTGGCTCGGCCTCGCCACCGATGACGATCCCAGGCTGCCGCGCTCCTATCTCTTGCTGTGGGAAGCGATGCGCCGCGGCCGCGCCATCGGCCTTTCCCGCTACGACCTTGCCGGGCTTGCCGCCGAAGGTGAGGAAAGCGGCCGTGACCAGTTCAAGACCGCCTTCGATCCGGCGCGCGAGCACCTGCTTCCCGCCTCGGTACGCGCATTGAAGCCGCTGCGCCACGCGCTGTTCTTCACCGCCCGAACGCTTTACCGGCGCCTGCGCGCCAGGCAACGCGGATGAGCGCACCGATCCGCATCGCTTTCCTGCTCCCGCACTTGCGCCCCGGCGGCGCGGAGCGGGTGGTGCTCAACTATCTGCGCGCGCTCGACCGCAGCCGCTTCGCCCCGTACCTCTTCCTCGCCCGCGCGGAAGGCGCGTTTCTCCAGCTGCTGCCGGCCGATGTGCCGGTGGTGCCGCTTGGCGGCCGCGCCCGCGGCCTGCCGCCGCGGCTCGCCCGCGCGCTGCGCGGCCACCGCATCCACATCCTATATTCGGCAACCGACGCGATGAACCTCGCCGCCGCCGCCAGCCGCTGGTTCGGAGCCGGGAGTACAAAGCGCATCCTGTCCGTCCACACCGATCCCGCCGCGCAAATGGCGGAAGCAAGGCGCCCGTGGCTGCGCCGCTTCCTCGTTCGCCGGCTCTACCGGAGCGCCGACCTCGTCGCGGTTCCCACCGATGCGATCGGCGCGCAGGTCCAGACACTGGTCGGCCGCACCCTGCCGCTCAGCACGCTGCCAAACCCGGTGGTGGAGCACATCCGCGCATCTGCCCCCCCTTCGCCCTCCGGCCCGTTCCGAATCGCCGCCGCCGGCCGCCTCGCCGAAGCCAAGGGCCACGATCTGCTGATCGACGCGGCTGCGATCCTGGCCGCGGAGGGGCGCGACATCGCGGTCGACATCTACGGCGAAGGCGTGCTTCGGGCCGCCCTTGCGCGGCGGATCGAGGCCGGCGGCCTTCTCGGGCGCGTCCACCTGCGCGGCCACCAGCCTGATCTCGCGCGAGCCTTCGCCGGCGCCCACCTGTGCGCCCTGCCGTCGCGCCGCGAGGGCTTCGGCAATGTCGCGGTGGAAGCGATGGCGGCGGGTCTGCCCGTGCTCGCCGCCGCCTGCAGCGGTCCGGCCTCGTTCATCGACCACCGCCGCAACGGCTTCCTGGTGCCGCCCGGCGACGCCGCCGCCCTCGCCGCCGCCATCGCCGCTGCGATGGACGATCCGGCTGCCCTGTCGGGGGTGATCGATCCCGCCCGCGAAACCGCGCGGGCCTTTGAAGTCGCGGCCGCCACCCGCCAGTTCGAAACGGCCGCCGCCGCGCTGCTCCGGTAACCTGTTGCGCGGCGATTTCCCGTTTCGGGACAAGGCTTTCGTTAACCAGCCTCGATAGTGTTTTCCTTGTCGCCGCCGTGCTTATGGTTTCCGCCGAATAGATGATCCGCCGCCCGCGCACCTGCGCACCGGCGGCAATGGAGAAGGCGAAAACCCGTGGCGTTGCTCAGGCTTCTCTTTCCCATACTCGTGGCCGCCCTGCTCGGCGGCTGTATGGCCAAGCTCCCTTACGATCTGCCCGCCACCATGGAGATCGACCAGGGGAGCGCGGGCGCCGCGCAGCTCGCCAGCAAGCGGCTCGAGGAGGCACTCGGCGCCAACGGCGACTTCCGCCCGGGCGACCTGGTGCGGATTTCCTTTCCCTATATGCCGACGCTGGACAGCGAGCAGCGCGTCCAGCCTTCGGGCTTCATCAGCCCGCCGCTCCTGTCCCCGCTGCAGACCAAGGGCCTGACCGCGGGCACGCTCCAGCAAAGGCTGGCGGAAAGCTACAAAAGCAAGCTGCGCCACCCCCATGTCGCCGTCGCCCTGGTGGAATATAATCGCAAGCCGACGCCGCCCGAATTCTTCGTGCTCGGCGAAGTGATCGCGCCTGGCCCCAAGGAATATCGCGACGGGCTGACCTTGATGGAGGCGATCGCCCGCGCCGGCGGCGCCAATCGCACCGCCAATCTGAAAAAGGTGGTGGTGGTCGAGCCGGACGGCGACCGGCTGGTCGCCAACATGGTCGATTTCGAAAGCCTGCTGACCGGGCGCGGCGGCGGCACGCGCATCGTGCCGGTGATCGGCCCCAACTCGATCGTCATCGTGCCGCCCACCAACCTGTCGCTCAGCGTCGACCGCTCGCAGCAGATCCGATCTATTATCGGCTTTTCCGGCCTCCATGTCGGCCTGCCGATCGGTGAGATCTTCAAGTGATCTTTTCCCGCCCTCCCGGCCCAGACACGGGGGCATCCGTGCCCGGCGGCTTCGGCCCCGGCGCGCTGGCCGCGCTCGCCTTGGCGCGCTGGAAGCTGGTGGCGGCCATTGTCATCCTCACCACCGCCGGCGCCTTCTGGTACAGCCAGTTCGTGCTGGCCAGAGAGCCGGTGTTCAAGGCCGCCGCCACCCTCGACATCGCGCCCAGCCAGGCCCAGCTCGATTTCGGCAGCGCCTTTGCCCGCGGCTCGCCCTTGCAAAGCGCCGGCCTCATCACCCAGACCTACGCCGAATATGCCACTTCGCGGCCCGTGATCGAGGAGATTGCCGACCGCTACCTCGCCGCCAATCCCGGCGCGCTGGAGCCCAAACCCGGCGGCCTCGGCATCCGCAAGACCTTGCGCGTCTTGAACGAAGGCGGGCCGCTGGTCCGCGAGCCCCGCGCCCAGTTCATCGACAATCTCGCCAAGGCGGTGGATGTCGCCACGGTGGAAGGCACCCACCTGCTGCGCATCGAGGTGTCGTGGGACAATCCCGTCACCGCCGCCGCCATCGCCAACCAGGTCACCGACCGGCTGATCCGCGAAGCCGCCGAGCGCAGCACCGGCCCGACCACCGATCTTAACCGCACGCTGTCGCAGCGCCTCGCCGAATCACGCGCCCTGCTCGAGCAACGCCAGGTCGAGGCTGCTCAAACCCGCGCCGGCCTCGGCGTCGCCGATGTTCAGCGCCAGAAGGAGACCTTGATCGAGGAGCGCCTCGCCGAGGAATCCCGCCTCACCAACGAGCGCGCCCAGATCGCGTCCAGCGCCACCCAGGTCGGCGTGCTCCAGCGCCAGTCAGACGGGCTGCTCTCCTCCGCCACGCCGGCGGTGGAGCAGGCCCTCTCGCTGGAGCGCCCGCGCCTCGCCGGCCTCCAGCAGTCGGTCCGCCAGCGCGCCGCCCGCGTCGGCACCTTGAACGCCCAGCTTGCCCGCCTCGGCCAAGCCGAAAACCGCCTCGGTATCCTCGATCGTGAAATCGAGACGCTCAAGGTCAATGTCGCCGCGCTCACCGAACGCGCCAACGCGGTGGAGCTCGAGACGCTGGCGGGCGCCCCGCCGATCCGCATCGTCGAGCGCGCCGCGCCGCCGCTCGCCCGCTCCAGCCCGCACGTGCTCACCAACACCTTCCTGGGGTTCGTGGCGGGCTGCGCGCTTGCTGCCCTCCTGCTTCTCCTGCTGCCGCGGCCGGGCCTTGTTTATACGGCGGTGCGGGAGACGCGGCCGTCTCCCTTCGGCGGCCGCACCTATGACGGCGTGCTGCGCCCGCCCGCCAAGCGCCGCAGCTTCACGCCCGAGGAAAGCCGCGAGATCCGCGCCCGGCTCGGCGATCTCCTCGCCGAAACCCTCGCCGATCCGACCCGCGCGGTGCACGTCCTTGCCGCCGAGCGCGATGCCGACGCCATCGCCGTCTACAACCTCCTTGCCGCTTTCCTGAAGGCGCGCGGCGAGGCGGTGAATGCCGAAAAGGCGGAGCAGGCCGGAGACCAGCTCCTCCGCGTCCGCTCCCGCCCGCTGCTCTACTGCGGCGGCCTGGCCGAGACCGGCGAAATCCCCTCGTCCGGCCGTTCGGTCGAGACGCTGTTGCTGGTGGTGGGCGAACGAACCGGCCGGGAGGCGCTGGAAGCCCTCGAATCCCGACTCGCCGAGGCCGGCTGGGACGACGCCCGGCTGATCCGCCTCGGCCGCTAGTTCGGTGAACGCCGCCGCATCCGCCGCAGCGCCCGCGCCGGTTGCAGCATCCGCGGGCCTGTCCTTCTCGCAGCTCGGCTTCGCCTTGTTGGTGCCGCTGGTCGCCTTTGCCCAGCTCGACGCGGTGGCAAACCGGCTGTCGGCAATGCTTCCAATCGGCCTCTACGGCGCCCTCTACTTCGCCTGCGGCGCCTGCGCGGCTGCCGCCTGGCTCGGCGACCGCGGCACCCGCCTTGCCGGCACGCCCGCGCCTGGCGTGCGCCTCGCGCTCGCCCTGCTGCTGTGGGCGTGCATCTCGATGGCGCTTTCCGAGCATCCCGGGGAAGGCTGGGACTATGTGCAGAACATGGTCAAGGCGATCGGCCTCCTCGGGCTTGCCGCCCTGCTGGTCGACACGCCCCGCCGCCTTAACATCCTGCTCGGCGCCGTGGCCGTTGCCGGCATCCTCTGCGCCCTTATCGTCTTTGCCGAAGTGGCGACGGCCCAGCGCATCTTCTCCACCTCGGTCGCCGCAGTGACCGCCGAATATGGCGGCGTCCCCCGCTCGGCCGGCGGCAGCGACGAGAATCCCACCACCGCCGCCCACATGCTGCTGGTCAGCACCGCGATCCTGGTCGGCCTGTTCGTCGCCCGCCGGGGCCTGCGCCCGCTCGCCGGGCTGGCGCTGGCGCTCTGCGGCGCCGCCCTGGCTCTGATGGCCGCCCGCAGCGCCCTGATCGGCCTCGGCGTTGCCGTTCTGCTCGCGCTCTACGCGCTGCGGCGGGAGCGGATCTTCCCGCTCGCCTTGCTCGGCCTCGCCGGGCTCGCCGCCGCCGTGCTGCTGCTTGTGCCGTCACTCATCGATCGCTTCACCGCAATCCTCGACTGGGGCCGCGATCCCACCCTGTTCCGCCGCACCACCTATCTCGCGGTCGGCTTCGATCTGTTCGGGCGCTCACCGATCTGGGGCATCGGCCCTGGCAACTTCCCGCTCTTCTACGCTGGCGACGAGTACCGCTTCATGCCCGGCCGCCAGCCGGTGCTTCGCGAGCTTCACAACACCTATCTCGACGCGGCGGTGGAGCTCGGCCTGATCGGCCTCACCCTGTTTCTCGCCGCTGCGGCATCCGCCGTCGCCGCTGCCCGCGCCGCGCTCGCCTCGCCCGCGCTGCGCCCCGCCGCTTTGGCGCTGCTGTTCGCGCTCGCCGCCTTGCTCGTTGCCAGCATCTTCATGCCCAACAAGGACATGCGCTATCTGTGGCTGCTCTTCGGCCTCGCCTTCCAGTGCGGTCGCCTCGCCGTTGCCGAGCGGGGGAGGGGGGCATGAAGCTGATCGTGGTCGTCACCGAATATCCCAAGGCGACGGAAACCTTCATCTACCGCGATCTTCTCACCTTCGCAAAGCTGGGCGCCGAGATCGAGCTCCACCATCTCGCGCCCCTGCGGCGCGGCCAGCCGCTCCACGCCTTCGCCGAGCCGACCCGCGCCTGGGCCCGCTACACGCCCTTCGCCGGCGCCGCCGCGCTGGCCGCGACCCTGCGCGCGCTGCTCCGCCGCCCGGGCGCGCTGCTCGGATGCGTAGGCCGCCTCCTCTGGGGGTACCGGCGCGAGCCCAGGCTGCTTGCCAAGTCGCTGGCCCTGATCCCCAAGGCCCTCGCACTGGCCGAGCATGCGCGGGGCAGCGGCGCCGATCATGTCCACGCCGAATTCGCCGGCCACCCCGCCACCGTCGCCTGGATCGTGCACCGCATGGGCGGGCCATCCTATTCGGTGAGCTGCCGCGCCCACGACATCTTCCGCACCCAATCCCTTTTGGGCGATAAGCTCGGCGAAGCCGCAGCGGTGCGCACCGTCAGCCGCTTCGGCCGCGATTTCCTGCGCAGGACGGTCCCAGCTTTGGCGCGGCGCGACATTCATGTGGTCCATTCCAGCGTCGATGTCGCCGCCATCGACCCGCCGCCGCTGCGCTTCGATCCGTTCAACATCCTGTTCGTCGGCGCGCTGGAGGCGAAGAAGGGCGTGGAGCATCTCCTCGACGCCCTCGCCATCGCCGGCCCGCATTTGGGTGACTGGACGGTGGAACTGGCGGGCGACGGGCCGTTGCGCGCCGCTTTGGAAGCCCAGGCCCAGCGGCTCGGCCTCCAGGCCAATATCCGCTTCCACGGCGCCCTCGATTTCGCCGCCGTCTCCGCAGCCTACGCCCGCGCCAGCCTGTGCGTCGCGCCGAGCGTGATCGGCCCGGGGGGCCGCCAGGAGGGCATTCCCAATGTCATGATCGAAGCGATGGCCTTCGCCCGCCCGGTGATCTCCACCGCCATATCCGGCATTCCGGAGCTGATCGACAGCGGCAGCAACGGCCTGCTCGTGCCGCCGGCCGATCCGCGGGCGCTGGCGGAGGCAATCCGCGCGATCCACGCCGATCCCGCCGCCGCGCAGAGCATGGCGCGGGCCGGCCGCGCCCGGGTTGAGGCCGAATTCGACCTCACCACGAACGCGGCCTTTCAGCTCAGTCTGTTCCGCGAAGCGGCGGCGGCGGATGGTTTGGCGCCGGCGCCTCAGCGCCCGCCCCAGACCTCCTTCAGCCGCGCGTCCCTGCCGCAGCCGCCGCGATAGTAGCGGTACCGCACCGGATTCTTTTTGTAATAATCCTGGTGATAGCCTTCCGCGAACCAGAAGCGCCCGGCGGCAAGCACCGGCGTCACCACTTTCTTGCCTAGGGTCCGCTCAGCGTCCGCCTTGGCCGCATCGGCCAGCCGCTTCTGCTCCGCGCCTTTCACGAAGATTGCAGTGCGGTAGCTCTCGCCCCGGTCGCAGAACTGGCCACCGGCATCGAGCGGATCCACCGTCCGGAAATAATGCCGGGCAAGCTGCTGGTAGCTCACCTTGGCCGGATCATATTCCACCCGCACCGCCTCATAATGGCCGGTGTCGTCCTTGGTGACCTGCTGATAGGTCGGGTTCTCGGTGCGGCCGCCGGTATAGCCCGACACCGCTGAGATCACGCCCGGCACCTTCTCGAAATCGGCCTCGGTGCACCAGAAGCAGCCGCCGGCGAACACCGCGCTTTCCACCTTGGCGGGCCGCGCCCCCGTGGCCTGATCGGCCGAAGCGTTCTGGCTGCCGCACGCGACCAGCAAGCCGGCCAGCATGGCCGTGACCGCCGGCCTCATGACGCGACGAACTTCATGGCGATTCCGTTCATGCAGAAGCGCTTGCCGGTTGGCTTGGGCCCATCGTCGAAGACATGGCCCAGATGCCCGCCGCAGCGACGGCAATGCACTTCGGTGCGCACGCCGAACAGGCTCCTGTCCGGCTTCGTCCCCACCGCATTCCTGAGCGGCGCGGTGAAGCTCGGCCAGCCGGTGCCGCTGTCGAACTTGGCGGCCGAGCTGAACACCGGCAGGTTGCACCCGGCGCAATGAAAGTTGCCGCGCCTCTTTTCGCGGTCGAGCGGGCTCGATCCGGCGCGCTCTGTGCCCTCCTCGCGCAGCACGCGATATTGGTCGGGGGTCAGCAGCGCGCGCCACTGCTGCGGCGTCTTCTTCACCTCGAATGTGGCGGCCTGCGCTTCCTTGCTGCCGCAGCCGGCGACGAAAAGCGCGGCAAGGCTGCTGCCCAGGAAAGTTCTCTTGTTCATCTTCATGATCTGCTCCGCAAATCCGTCCCCGCGGTCGCCTTGGCGGAGACGCTATGTACTGCCTATGTACGGCTCTGCGGCGGCGGCGGATGCACGGGGCGGCGGCCTGTGCTAGCGGGTGCGGCAAGGAGGGCTTGATCCATGGCCGACGCCGACACCGGGCTCCACGCGGCGCGCACCGAGATGCGCCGCCTGTTCGATCTCCAGCACGCCGCCTCGCGCAACGAACCGCGCGCCGGCCTAGCCCTGCGCCGCGACCGGCTGGAGCGCTTGCGCGACCTGGTCGCCGCTAACGAAGCCGCCTTCGCCCGCGCCATCTCGGACGATTTCGGCATTCGCTCGCGGACCGAAACCGAATTGCTCGAGATCGTGCCGACGCTGACGGCGATCCGAAACGCCCGCCGCAAGGTGGCGCGGTGGATGAAGCCGGAGCGCCGCCGCGTCGACCCCACCTTTCAGCCCGCCAGGGCGTGGGTGCGCTGGGAGCCGCTGGGCGTGATCGGGATCATCTCACCCTGGAACTACCCGCTGCAGCTTGTTTTCTCGCCGCTGGTCGACGCGCTGGCCGCCGGCAACCGCGTCATGCTCAAGCCGTCCGAGCTTACCCCCGCTTTCTCCGACCTGCTGCAGCGCTCAGTCGCCCAGCATTTCGACCCGGCCGAAGTCGCGGTGATCACCGGCGGCGTCGAGGCCGGCCAGGCCTTTTCCGCGCTGCCGTTCGACCATCTCCTGTTCACCGGCTCCACCGCCGTCGGCCGCAAGGTCTACCAGGCCGCCGCCGCCAATCTCGTCCCGGTCACGCTGGAGCTCGGCGGCAAGTCCCCGGTCATCGTCTGCGACGATTACTCGCTGGAAAAAGCCGCGCGCAGCATCGCCTTCGGCAAATTCATCAATGCCGGCCAGACCTGCATCGCCCCCGATTACGTCCTCGTGCCCCGCGCCAAGGCCGAGGCCATGGCCCAAGCCCTCCTTGCCCAGGCCAAGCGCTCCTACCCCGTCATCGCCGGCAACGACGATTATTCAGCCCTGATCAGCCCCCGCCACCACGCCCGCCTCGCCGAGGCCATCGCACAAGCCGAGGCCGCCGGCGCCCGCATACTGCGCCACGAGGACGAAGGCGCCGCCAGGCAGCGCAAGATCGGCCCGACCATCATTCTGGGCGCGCCGCCCGAAACGCTCTTCCTTACCGAGGAAATTTTCGGCCCGGTCCTGCCCGTCGTCCCCTATGACAACCTCGAAGAGGCGATCCGCTTCGTCGCGGCGCGCGAACGCCCGCTCGCCCTTTACTGCTTCACCAAGGACAAGAACCGCGAGCGCCAGGTGCTCGACGGCGCCCTCTCGGGCGGCGTCACCCTGAACGGCACGCTTCTCCACGTCGCGCAGGAGAATTTGCCCTTCGGCGGCGTCGGTCCGAGCGGCATCGGCGCCTATCACGGCCAGGAGGGGTTCAAGCGCTTCAGCCATGCCCGCGCGGTCCACAAGGTCGGCTTCTTCAACGCGATGGAAAAGCTCGGCCCGCCCTGGGGCAGGATGGCCCAGCGCCTCGGCCGCACCCTGGCCAAGCGGCGTTAGACGATCGGGCCGGGAAGTTCCGCGGAATTGCTGAGCACCAGCACCCCCACCGCTACCAGGGCGACGCTCAACACGATCCAGGTCGTCGTACTGGTGGAGCTCGACAGCAGGTGGGCTTCCTGCCGCTCGGCGGCGTTTCGGCCGTTCAGGTAAAAGGCCGGAGCCCCTTTCCGGTTCGCGCCGATTTCCAGCCCCTGGGCCTTTAGCGTCCGGGCCGCGCCGGTACGCGAATCCCGCAGCTCAAAGGCGGTGGTCAGTTGCAGGCGTGCCGATGGGCGGGCCGGCTTGGCACCGCCCAGCGCCATCCGCACATTGAAGCCGGCAAAGGCGCCCGCCCGCCGCTCGTTATAGTCGGGCGCGTCGCTCGCCGCCGCGCAAGGCTGCGCCGCCACGAGCGCAACCGCCAGCCCGGCAATTGCATATTTCACGAAGGTCATGGCGCTCTCCCCTGCCGATGCGTACATCAGCGTGGAAATTTGCTTCGCAGTCAAGCACCTACGCGCTCCTACGATCTCTTCGCGATGCGCAGGCGCACGAACTCCGGCAGGGCGGGAGGGCCCGTTTACCGGCGCCTGAGGGATATTCGACCAAGCGGGCCGGGAATGGCGGTCTACCGACCAAGACTGAGCCAGGCGACCAGCAGGGCGAATGCCACCAGAGAGCCACTTAGCAGCAACTCCCACGCCGCGGTGGGTCGAACTATAGCTGGCTCATCTAAGTTCACCCGTGCCGACGCGTGGGTATAGAAGCGGTGTTCCACGTCGCGGGACCAGTTTCCGATCGGCACGTTGCCGACGGTGCCATCCGCGCGCTCCACCTTCAGAAGCTGGTGGCCGACGCCCCTCAAGCCGCGATATTGATGCCACTTCCACCGGCTTGTGCGGCGCCATGTCTCGAGGGTGAAGCCTTCATCGTGGAGCCGGAGTCGATTCGGCCGGATCGTCCGGATGAGGCTGTCAAAGGCATAGACCATCATGAAGATACCGATGGCGGCATAGACAATGCCGCTGGGCACCCTGTTTTGTGAAAAAGCGTAAACGCCGGCCGAGAGGGCGATGCTCCCCGGCGTAGCGACCAGGAGGAACCCGAACGCGCTCCAGGCGCGGGAGCCCACAAGCAGGGTTTCCGGCAACTTTCTATCCATTCCCGAAGAGTCGCACACCCAGGTGAATGAAAGGTTCAAATCAATCGGAGCCACTGCAACGGGACCGTGCGGGCCATTTGGGTCTCACTTTCGAGGGCCGAGTATCTGCAGTCCCGCCGGAGGAGTCCGGGCGAGGGTGGATGTGCTGGCGCGGTGGCGGAGAAGCTCGGACTTGAGAAAGGCAATGCCGAGACCCCGGGCGGCCACCGCTTCCGCGCTGGTCGAGCCGATCAGCTCATGGTCTCCGGTTTCGGCTATGACTGCGAAATGCCGGCTGCCCGCCGCCTCCTTGTAGGCGGCGAGATGGTCGGCGGGATCGACGACCAGGCCCGGGATGCGGTCATTGCCCCCGGTCACCACCATATAAGGCAGGTCCAGCGTGCGATACGCTCCCGGCTGAACGATGCCCGGTATGATGCCGGGCGTCGAGAAGGCCAGCACCGCATCGAGGCCTTCCACGCGCCCGGGCGCGACACCCTGCAAGGCACCGCCGGCCATGGCCGCGAACAGCGAGCCGTAGCTGTGGCCGACCGCGGCCATGGGCACGCCGTAGGTCTTGTCGGCGTAGCGGCCGGCGACCTGCATTTCCAGGATTCGCGCCTGGAACGCCTCCTGGGTATTGAAGGCGATCGGCTTCGGGCGCTTCAGGGAATCGGCATGGGTTGGAGCGACCACCACGAAGCCTTGCCCTGTCAGTGTGTCGATCATCGTACGATACTGCTCCGGCCAGCTTCCGCCGCCATGGCTGAACAGGACGGACGCCACCGGCCTGGAGCGCGGCGCGTAGACCGAGACTTCGAACGGCTCTCCCGAAGATCTCACCAGCGAGACCGTCCGGACGCTGCCCGCCGCGCCGGAGGGGCTGGCCGACCTCTCGCTGTCGAGCGAGGAGCAACCCACCGTTGCCGTGATCGACAGGGCGAGAAAGAGCCCGCGGAACCATCTGATATGCATTGTCGCCCCCGTTTGAATCGGCGCCGTAGCGGCTCACTTCTAGGCTTGCAATCGAGCCCCCCGAACGCCCCGCAATTCATCCGCCAAAGGGCGGAGGGGAGCCCTTGCGGCACATCATCAGCAGGCCCCGGCCGGTTCGCAGGATCAGCCGGCCCTCGTCGCTGAAGCCGAAGCCGTCCGGCCGCGCAATGGCGATGGTCGATATAGCCCCGCCGATGCCGACCGGCTCCCCGGGGACGAACGGCGGTGCGCTGGCGGCGCAGGCAGGTCCCCCGTCCGGTTGCAGGATGAGGCGCGGTCCCTCGGCACGGTAGGCGGCGGTGCAGCCGGCATTGTCCGTCATCGTCTTCGCGCCGATGTTGAGCGTGATCGGCCCTTCGTGATAGGCGCCGAGCATCGTGTCGCCGCAGGATTGGTACTGGCCCGCCAGACTGCGGTCGGGCTTGGGCGGGCGGCGCAAGACCATGCCCGGTCCGCCGGCGAAGATCAGGGCATTCCCCTCCACGCGATAGCTCGTCGCGGCGCTTATCGCCTTCGCCATCAGCGCATCTTCGGCGGCGTCTTCGGGCGCGCATCCCATTTGAGTCGACATCAGGGAGCCGGGCATGGCGATGCGCCCGGGTGCCGGTATTTCGAACGGGCCGCTCATGCTGTTGCAATCGGCATGGGCGCCGATGTGCTTCATCGCGATCGTCAGGCTCGCCGGCCGGCGCTCCGTCACCAGCCGCGTGCCGCCGATGCTTTCGATCAGCCAGCGCCCGGCAAGCTCGGGATACGGCTCGACCGGGCGGGTCAGCATAGCGCGGCGGCCGTCCCGAGTGCCTACGATCAGCGTCCGTTCGTCCGGCCGGCTCCAGGTCGCGGCCACGTCGAGAAAGCCTGCCAGCCGCCGTTCGCTGTCGCCCGCGGCTGCCCGCTGAGCCGCCGAGCCGCCGCCGCATTTGCCGATCCGCACGGCCTCGCGCCGGGTGATCGTCAACCGCTCGCCGTCCAGCCGGTAAAAGGCCGGATGGCCGCCGCCGCACCCGGCTCCGTGATTGAGAAAGCCGCCCGCGCTGAAGTGGATCCAGCCATCGAAGGGCGCCAAGTCCACCTCCCCGATCCGCTGCAGCCGCCATCGTCCGCCGAGCGGGTCGATGCGATCGAGGTACGTGCCGTCGTCCGCATCCATCACCCGCGCCGGCGCGGCGGGGGCAGGGGCGGCATTCGCCTCCGCCGCGGGCACGTCCCCGGGAGCGGAGCAAGCCCCGGCGGTTGCAAGGAGAGCCAGGATCAGAAGACGCATCGTTCGCCTCAACGCCGGCACCCCAATATCGGCTCCACCCCTTACGACTCGTTGAGGCGGTGCGGGAGCGGCGTCCCCGCCGATTTGCCGTTTTCCTCAAGGGCTTCGATCAGCTTCTTGACGGCTCCGACCTTCTCTCCTGCCCGGTAAACGGCGGCGATGGTTGATCGCGCGTCGACGCATTCGAGCGGTAGAAAGAGCAGCCCGGGAAGCCGGGATTGCGCCATCGAGGCAGGCAGGACTGTCAAGCCGCTGCCTGCGCGCACAAGTGCCAGGATCGCATACCAGTCCGGCGCCGCCGTCACCATTCGCCCGGCAAGCCCGGCGCGGCTCAGGAGGCCGGCGATGATGTCGTGGAGCCCAGGTGCGAACTCGCGTGGGAAAATGAGGAAACGGTGTTTTTTAAATGTGTCCAGCGCCGCCGCTGCCGCACCCGCTGCCGGCTGCGACGCCGGCAGTGCAAGCACGAACGGTTCCTCGATCAGGGAGATTTTGTAAAGGTCGCTGCCCTCAAGGACGGGCTCGCGGATGAAGCCAAGATCGAGCCGCCGCTCCTTGAGCGCCTCGAGCTGGTCCCGCGTAGAAGTCGTCGTATAGGACAGCGTAATTTTCGGATACGCCTCGCTGAAGCGGGCAAGCCATTCGGGAAGCGGCGTCGGCGCCAGCCAGTTCGGAAAGCCGAGCCGGATCTCGCCGGCCTCGCCGTCCTTCAATGCCTTCACCGCGGAAACTGCACCGCCGAGCGAGAACAAGGCGGTGCGAAGGTGCTCCAACACCACGGAGCCGGTGGGCGTGAGGCAGACGGTCGGCCGGCGCTGGACCAGCGTCTCGCCCACCGCCGCCTCCAGACGCTGGATCGACAGGCTTACAAAGGGTTGCCCGACGCCGAGTCTCTTCGCCGCCCGGCCGAAGCTTCCTTCGCTGGCGACGGCGTCGAGGCACTCCAGGTGCCTCAGCTCCAACTGCTTCATTCTGGAACTGAATGATCCGACCATCACCTTCGCATTAGACCGAATGAACGGGGCGCGCTACTGTTCTACTCGAATAAGGCACTTAGCGAGGAACGGGCGTTGGAGAACAGCAAGCAGCAGCCGGCGCGGGACGAGCGGCCGCCATTCTGGAGACGCGGCGCCACACGAGCGGCTCTGGTCTTCCTCGCGATCTGGAGCGCATGCGTCGTCTTTCTGGCGGTGGCGGGCGGCAATTTCCTGTTCCCGATCTCCTCGCTGGTTCTGTTCGGCGTGATCCTGACCGGCCTGATCGTGTTCCTGACCCGCCGGACGGCGGCGCCTCAGGTGCCGGTTGCCCTGCCGGCCCGCGAAACCGTCATGCTGCTCCTTTATGTGCTGGTTTATGCGCTTCTCATCTTTGGGCCGCTGTCCGGCATGCTTCGGAACACCCTGCCGCCGGGGCGTGCGCAGGAGCTGGTCATGCTGGCCTACAAGCTGGTGGTGCATGTCGCGATCCCGATCTGCCTCATCCGTGTCGCCGGCGGCCACATCCGGGGAGTCTTCGATGCCGGGCTGGGGCGGCGCGGCGTCCTGCCCGTGCTCGTGATCGTGAGCGCCTTCATGATCGTGGCGGTGGCGATGTTGAACTCGATCTTCGAGCAGCTCAGCGCGACAGGATTGTCGATGCTTGCCATCGCCGGATGGATCGCGGTCACCTGGTTCTGGTACACGCTTGAAGTAGGCGTCACGGAGGAGTTCCTGTTTCGGGGACTCCTGCAGTCGCGGCTGACGGCGTGGCTCCAGTCGGGGCCGATGGCCATCGTCGTCACGTCGGTCGTGTTCGCGCTGGTGCACGTGCCGACCTTCTATCTGCGTGGCGGAGAGGAGCTTGCGAGCCAGGCGTCGAGCCTTCCCCAGATCATCGCCCTTGCCGTCGCCGCGCTGGCGCCGATCTCGATCATGCTTGGAACCTTGTGGTATCGCACCCGAAGCTTTGTTCTGGTGGTGCTGGTCCACGGGGCGATCGACACGATGCCCGGCGTCGAAGAAATGATTCGTATCTGGAGCTGATCACGCCGCCCGTCTCCGGCGGCGCGTACGAGCGGCGGCGCCGCCTTCACGAACCCGCGGCGGCGCAAGCACCCGGCGGTGCAGGTAGCGAACGGCTGCAGGCGGCGTCGCCGGAACATCGGCATCGGCTTCCGCCTTTCTGAGGTCGGCGCGGACCTAAATGCCCGCCTAGAGCCCATTGCGGTCATTCGCGTGGGATGCGAACCGTGGCGGATGAAGGGGGCGGGTGGGTGACCGGATTCGAATTTCTGTTCTCGCTTTACGGGCTGCTGCTGGGTTTCTCCCTGGTGGTGGTGCTGGGCGGAATGGCGCGCACGTTCGAGGCCTGGATCGAGCCCGCGGCGCAAGCGGGCGGCGAAGCGGCGGCGCCGCGCGGCTATCTCGCCCCGTTGCTGGGCCTGTTCGTGATGCTGGACCTATTGTCCTTCTGGGCGGCCGCCTGGGTGGTTCGCGACCTCATGAGTGTATCGGGACGCACATTGATGGCCGTGCTGCTCTTTTCCAGTTCCTATTATCTCGCGGCGCATCTCGTCTTCCCGCGCGAGGCGCAAAGCTATCGCAACCTGGATTCCCATTATTTCCATGTCCGCCGACTGGTCATCGGCATCCTGCTCGGCCTGCTTGCCGTTCAGATCATCTTCTATGCGTTCGAACCGGGGATGCGGGACTGGATCACGAGACCGATGAGCATCCTGTTCACCGCGATCCTGGCGGTGCTGATGCTCGCGCTGATGGTCGTGCGCGGGGTCAAGGCCAATGCCGCGATCCTGCTGCTGCTGCTCGCCCGCTACCTGTGGGCCTATTTGCGCTGAGCGGCAGCCTTGCCCATCAGGAATCCGCGGCGGGCGGAAGCACTCGGCTGTGCAGGTAGCGCGCGGCTGCTAGGCAGACCGTGGCCGCAAAGAAAGCCAGCGCGTTGTACCAGTTCCACCGGGTCGCGATGAAAAGGTTGAGGAGCATCAAGGCGAGCATGATCAGCGAGCCCAAAGCCGCGGCGACCACGGCAAGCCGCAGGTATCTGTCCAGAAATTGATCCACCGCGACGCTCCCCTTGTCGGCTCCCTTGGCAAACGATTATCCCGGACGTCTTAAAGCCGGGTTATCGGCAAGCCAGCCATTGGCGGATTGAGCGCTTGCAGCCTCCTTCGCCTTGCCGGTCCCATCTCTCGGACTTTCTTCAGTCGACTTCCTGTCTGCGCCATCGACCGGGTTCGAGGCCCAGGATGCTCCATTCGCCGACGCTCCAGCGGACCAGCCTCAAGGTGGGCAGGCCGACGGCGGCGGTCATGCGGCGGACCTGGCGGTTGCGGCCTTCGCTTATGGTGAGCCTGAGCCAGCAATCGGGCACCGTCTTGCGAAACCGCACCGGCGGATCGCGCGGCCATAGCGAAGGCGGCTCGATGCATTGCGCCTCCGCCGGGCGGGTGGGTCCGTCCTTGAGCCGGACGCCGCGCCGCAGCATCTGGAGCTGCGCTTCGTCCGCCGCCCCTTCGACCTGCACGAGATACGTCTTGCGCATCTTGAACTTGGGATCGGCGATCCGTGCCTGCAGGCGCCCGTCGTTCGTGAGCAGCAGCAATCCCTCGCTGTCGAGGTCGAGCCGGCCCGCCGGATAATAGCCGGGTGCGTCGATATGGTCGGACAGGGTCGACCGCCCGCCTTGCGCCCCGGCGGTGAATTGCGACAGCACGCCATAGGGCTTGTTGAACAGGATCAGGCGGGACATGCGTCCATCTGGTCCGCCGCCGCGTTCAAGGCAATGTCCGCTCTTGGTCCACCGGACATTCGTGTTCCAAGGGGCCGGGCCATTGCGATCGAAGAACCGAAAGCTGCCATGAGCATGGACGATGAGATGATCGACACCCCGGAGGGCCCGATGACGTGGGCCCAGTGGAAGAAGAAAAACCCGGTTCAGGTCCCGTCGCGGCGCACCAAGGGCAAGAAGCTGCCCGTGAAAGTGAAACGGTTCACCAACGAGACCTGATCGTACAGCCCGTTGCGGACATTTGCCGGCTGCAACAGGATGCTCATTCGATTAGCGGTTGCCGCGCCGTGAGCGGCTGTGGGAGAACGACGCATGATGATCAGGAAGCCGATATTCGCAATGGTCTCGCTTGCCTCGGTGCTGTTCGCGGTGACGGCTCCTGCCGCCGCTGCGCCGGCGGCCGCTGCGCGGCCCAGTTTCTCTTGTGCCAAGGCAATGGGAGGCCCCGAACGGGCCATTTGCGGAGACCCGGAGCTGGCGCGCCTGGACCGGATCATGGCCGATCTGTTCCTTGAAACGCGCAGCCTTTTGTTGAACGCCAATCAAACGGCCGAGGCGGATGCGGCGCAGCGCGCTTGGCTGGTGCGGCGAAATCGGTGCGGCAGCGACATACAATGCCTGCGCCGGGCCTATTTCAGCCGGGTGACCGCGCTGGCGAGCGAGTTGCCGAGTGACGACTGATCCCCTCGGCGACCTTCGTTCATTGCTTCTGAGACCGGGCGCTTTTCACCCGAAGCCAAGCATTCCCTAATCGGCTTTGGGGCCATATTCCCAGCTCCACGGGACACCGGTCTCTCCAAGCACCGCCTCAACGATCTTCGGAAATTCAGTCTCCGCGCGCACATCATTGGCCAATATGATCACGCACCTGCGGCCCTTCTCCACGCACACCCAGGTGTTGCCCGTCGTATCGTTGTGGCCGCCCTTGAAAAAGCCGCGACCCTGAGGGCCGGTGAAGCTTATCACACCCAGGCCGGCGAACAGGTTCTTTGGCCGCCGATCGGCGGGAAGTTCGGGCTGAAGCGTCGGAAATTGCGAGGCAGTGGTGATCGCAAGCTGCGGCCGCATCATCTCGGAGCGCATCTTCTTGATCGATCCCTTGCCCATGAGCGCGGCCGCGAACTTGGCGAAATCGCTGATCGTCGTGTCCATCGATCCCGCCGCGCGTACCTTGCTGCGTTCGTCGTGCGGCTCCGGCTTTCCCTGCTGATCCCAGCCATCCGCCAGGTTGCGGGCGAAGTCCGGTCTCCAGATCATGCTGGTGTTCTTCATGCCGAAGCGATCGAAGACCCGCCGCTGCATTTCAGCGCCCACGTCGAGGCCAAGCCCCTTTTCCAGCACGAATTGAAGCAAGATGAAGCCGTCGCCCGAATAAGCGTAGCGAGTGCCGGGCTCGAAGTGGAAGCGAAGCTTGCCATCCGGTTCGAGGAACCCGAAATTCGCGAAACCGGAGCCATGGTTGAGCAGGATGCGAGGTGTCAGCCTGCGCCAGCGTTCGTCCCCCGCCAGCGGCGCCCAATCGGCATATTTGGCCTCCTCCGGATAGTCTGGAAGGGGCTTGGAGAGGTATTCCCCGATCGGTTTGTCGAGTTCCAGCAGCCCCTCATCGGCCATCTGAAGAACCGTGTAGGCGAACACCGATTTGGTGAGCGACGCACCATACATCACGGTGTCCGTCGTGAGGGGGTGCCCAGCGGCGTTCCGGATACCCCAGCTGCCCACCTGCCTTACCACGCCCCCCTCGATGACAGCCACCGCCATTCCTTTGGCCCCCGTGGCGGCCATCGACTCCCGCACTCGCGCGTCCAGCTTGGCATCAGGCTTCGGGGCCGCCATGGCCGGCGCCCAACTCGTCAGGGCTGCGCCGATCAGAAGAGGAATGAATTTCATGCCGTGCCGTCCCCCGAAATCCATTCAGCTGGTGTATGAGACGCGCAATACAGTCAAGTGCAATGTCCTTGTTCCACTTATCGGGAAATACGGATTGAGTTTGAACCATGGCGCAAGCTGTCCCACGGGAGTCTGGCGCAGGGAGCCTCGTATGGCTGTTTTCGACCCTGGAACTGACATCCCAGGAGCGGGATAGGGGAACCTCCGGACCCTGCGTTCGCTTTATTGCCATGAGCAGCGAACCTGAACTTTTCGATGAGCCTACTGAAGTCACAGCCAAACACGGCGAGGTGATCCTCGATGGACCGGACGGCGTGGATGTGAAGCTCACTCCGGATGCGGCGCGCGAGACCTCCACTCGACTATGGGATGGCGCCGCCAAGGCAAAGGGGCAGGCGGGCGCAAAGAAAAAGGGGTCGGACGAATCCTGATGCGTGGGAGCGCCCGTGCGGTTCCGCAATGCTTTCACTGTAGAAGGAGCAGCCTCAACCCCGCGAGGAGGCAGGCTGAGATACTGAAGGTTGAAGTCCGCAGGGGGGACCTGTTGGACACCCTCTTCCTGGCCGAAGATGGTTGCTGATCCGTGACCAGCCGGCTGGCGTTCGCGGCGTATAAGTCCCTTCTTGCCTCGTTCTGAAAGCCTTGGCATCATCGTCATGGACGCGGGTGGAGGCCGATGAAGCATTATCGTGTAAAGAAGGTCACGAAGCCTGGCGGCACGGTGGTCAGGGAGCGCGACACGCTCGCGTCCAACGACCAGCAGGCCATTGACGCTGCGCGGAGCCATCCGGACTGCCCGGTCTGCGAAATATGGCGCGAGGGGCAGAGGGTCGCCGCGATCGACTGAACTGCCATCTTCGGGTGACCGGAGGCGATCAGGAATTCTCGGCCGCCGCGTCGTCCTCTGCGCACTCATTCCTGTGCCAACGAAGCATTTCGTCCGATTGGTTCAGAAGGCGCCTGGCTCCAGCGATGTTGGTTCTCGGCCGCGCCTGGCTTTCCTCGACTTCCCGTGACTTCTTATCGCGGCGCTCGGGTCGTGTATGTTCGTTGGAGATCGTGCGCTCGGCGCGGTCGGCGGGTTCCCGGTGAAACCGATGGCATCTGCAGACCCCATACCGAACGCGCAGACGCTGACCTTCGGCACATCGGCGTGAAGGCCGACTTTCGGCCAATTGCGGGCATTTGACCGCGCCGTCTTCACCGTATCGGAGACTCTCAACCGTGCTACAAGCTCGGGATGGGGGGAAGCGCGATCAAGGAGGACGTTCGGACCGCGGCCGCCGCCGGTGTCACCGCGGCTTGTTTGGCCTCCATTGCGCATGAGGCGGTCGGGCATGGCGGTGCCTGCCTGGCGATCGGAGGTAAGGTCACCCTGCTGACCGCGACTCGATTTGCTTGCGACGGGGGCAACATCATCGTGGACGCAGCCGGGCCGTTGATGAACCTTGTTTCGGCGGCGCTCGCCATGGCGCTGCTTCGTACCTGTCCGGGTGCGTCCGCGGCACTCCGTTTGTTCCTCATCATGGTCGCTGCGCTGAACCTCTGCTGGTTCGCGGGAGAAATGGTCGCCGCCATCTTCAACGAGGGGTACGATCAAGCCACAATTGCGCGGCAGCTCGCCTGGCCGCCTGCGTGGAAACCCGTTTCGGCGGCACTCGGAGTGGCCGTCTATGCTGCAACGATTGTCTATCTTGCCGTGCAATGGCGACAGCAGGTTGTCATGGGCGACGTGCCGGAGCAGTTGCGGATGCGTTTCGGGGTCGCTTACGGCGCGGCAACCGTTTCCTTCCTGCTTGCGGGCGCGAGCTGGGCTGGCAATCCCCTCGCTGGCGCACTGGAAGCTTTCCTGACCATCGGAGTGGCCGCAGCGCCGCTCTGGTTGTCCTTGCGAATCCGCGCCCATCCCGGATCGCCACCCGGCTCTCACCGACCTCTTGACCATTCGCGCCGCTGGCTCCTGGTTGCTGCTATCTTGTTTGCCGGGTTCCTGCTCACGCAAGGCCACGGGATCGGTTCCGCCAGGTAGAAGGTTCAACCCGGCTGACCGATCGGTCGGATAGCGGACATTCAGCGCATCTGGAGCGGCTGCTTGCGCGTGTCGCTGGCGACACCCTGCCAGGCGATCCGCGCAGTGGCTCCCACGAACAGCATGAATGCTAATTGGCTGAGGGTGATCGGATTGGCGACTCGGGTCAGGAACTCGCCAGCGGGCGCGTAGTGCGCCATCACCGCCAGATTATGAACGACGTTGGTGAAGATCAGCGTTATCGTGCTCAGGATCCCGATCTTGGGCCGAGCGAAGAGGAGAAGTGCGGTGAGCGGATCCAGGATCGTCAGACTCGACAAGTAAACCGCGCTCCCCCAGGCCACGCCGCCATAGTCCCACCAAAGCCCGTGCTGGAGCAGGATGCGGGCATGGTTCGCCGCCGCGATCAGCAGGCACGCCGCCCAGATGCTTCTGACGAGGAGGCTGCCGCGCTGCACGAGGTCATGGTGCTAGAAACGCCCCCGGCGTTCAAGGCGCACCCGCTTTCCGCCATTGCGGACGTTTGGGAAAACCGATCGTCGTTAGGCTTTCCTTAGCGGCGGCGGGGCGACAATGGCGCATGATCCTCCCAGCTTCAGGCGCTTCGCACCAGGCGCTTTTCGATCTCCAGTCTCATCCTGCATCGCGCCGCGCGCCGATGTTCGGGCACCGGCCGGTCGGCTGGAGCCAGCATGCAGCGGCGGTATTCGCGGCGGTTTTCGTCAGCAGCGCGACTCAGGCCGGCGCGGGGATATTGGCGGCTATGACCGGCATCCGGATGACGGGCGGCAGCCTCGGCCCCCAGCCGGTGACGGTGATCGCGGTCACCACGATCATTCTGTGGATACCCCTCTTCCTGATCGTCTTCGCGCAGCTGGCGATCGGCTTCACCGTTGCGCGCGCGGCGCTGGGGCTGCTGAAACGCAATTTCGGCGCGGCCTACCTCGCGACCGGCCTGGTGATCGGCATGGTGGAGGCACATGTGGTCGGCGTGCTCAAGGGCGCGCCATCTCCGCGCGACTTCGTTTTCGCGGCGGTGACCGGCGTGCTCGCCGGCTTCGTCTACTGGCTCGTCGCGTCGCGCGAGCGCGACACACCGAACCACCAGGCGCAGGCGAAAACCACCTTGCCGTCAGTTGACACGGAGCAGGTTCAGCCGTGCGCGGCGGCTCATCCCTCCGCGCCGCCCGGCGAGAGCTGAGCGTTCGCGGCACCAGTAAGACCGCCGAGCAGGTCCGCATCCGTTGTGACCACCTCTCCCTGACGCCGCTTTCCACCTGTTGCGGACCATCAGGAGGCTCTAATTCGTGGCCTGCGAAATCGGTGGGAGAGGAACCGCAACTCGTGGCCCTGCCACAAAGGAAAAGCACCAGCGGGTCGCGCGCTCGAGGCCGGCACTTCCGTTTCCGCGGTAGCCGATGCGGCACACCCACCTTTGCTCGGCTGCGTCGGGATCGGCGTTTCGGAGCAGGAGGGCCTTCACTGTCTCGTCCGGCCCTTTCAGTGCCACGAACTCGACCTCGGCCTGAGGATCCACCCTTCTTCGCGAAACCTCCTTCGGGGAGCCATTTCCCTGTTCACGGATGAGCCGGTCGATCAGCGCCTCCGAGGTGACCGATTCCGTCTGCTCGAAAACTTCCGCGGAAAAATTTTCACCGGCAACCGGCGTCATGACGAATGAAGGTGCCGGAACACTTGTCGCGGCCAGCAGCACGATAAGCATCATCATCCCTTACGCGCTCCGTTTTACGGCCCGCACGCTTATCACCCGTGGCGTCGCGTCCCGCAATGTGCGCATATCACTCACTGCGGTCACCCAATCAAGGGGCACCAACCACCGGAAATCGCTCCAGAATTCTTTCGCAGGCATCAATAAGCGGAGGCAGATGGGATTGGTCCAGGTCAACGCTGAACCGGTGGAACTGGTTCAGGTGGTCGGGAGTGATTGCCACCTCGAACTCGATGTGGCCGAGCGTCATAACCTCCGGGGTCGCTTTCAAGTTGGGCTCATAGCTGACAAGCGTGGCTTCCCCCGCCAGAGTTGCGTCAAGGGACTCAAGCTCCAGCCGGAAACGATCGGTGTCGCTGGTCATCAGGATCGCGCCTCCGCACTCAACCGTCGCTCCGGATGCGTCCATCCGCGCCCGCACGGTAAGCCAATTCCCGTCCCAATAGTCGGAGGCGTTGGGAAACTGTCGCCCAATCACCCAAACGGAGAGGCCGCCATCCTGGAGATCAGGTTCATCGGTCATCTTCTCCCAATGCCATCGCAATGCTCCGCTTTCCACCCATCGGGAGCGGATAAGGCTGGCTCCGGTGGAACGTTTCCACCCGGGTGACGACCATAACGCCATCTATGTGATGCCACCCTGCCCAAGCCAGTCCGGGACCGGCTGATCGATCCCAACCTGCTTTGTTGACCGGCCGCCTTCGCCTGACTGGGGTCAGCCTCGGCCCGGAACAAACCTGAAGGCATGAACTCAGACACCGAATGCGGTCAGGATCGGGCAAGGTCCCTTTGAGCCCTCACCGCACTCGGTTGCGAGCCGCTGAAGGGCGTCTCGGGCCCTCTCCAATTCCGCGATTTTGGCGTCGAGCGAGCCCACCCGGGCGAGGGCAAGGGTCCGCGCGCGGCTTCGATCCTCGCCGGCATTCAGCATCAGAAGCTCTTTGATCTCCTCCAGGGTGAAGCCCGCCGCCTGAGCCTGCTTGATGAAACGCAGGCGGCGCAGGTCTTCCGAGCCGTAGCGTCTGAAGCCGCTTTCGCGTCCCGGCTGCGCCAGAAGAGACTTTCGTTGATAAAATCGGATCGTTTCGACTCCGAACCCGCCGGCGGCAGCCAGCTTGCCGATTGTGAGGGAAGACTCCCCTTGACTCTGTACCATGGTACGGAACCTATATAGCGACCGACAATGTTTCAAGGAGATACGCAAATGTCGGGCGTGACCCATCATCCCACGGCAGCCAGGAGGGCGGTAATCCACAGGATGGTGATGCCGTCCCACACTTGTCCCTACGGGCTCAAGGCGGTCGATCTTCTGAAGCGCTCGGGGTATGAAGTGGAAGATCACCACCTCACCACCCGGGATCGAACCAACGCCTTCAAGACGGAGCACGGGGTCGCCACGACGCCCCAAACCTTCATCGGCGGCAAGCGCATCGGCGGCTATGACGATTTGCGCCGTTTCCTGGGGAAAGCGGTCGCGGATCCTGAAGCGACGAGCTACGCCCCCGTGATCGTTCTATTCGCGATGACGGCGCTGATGGCGATGGCGGGAAGTCATGCCGTGACCGGAGCCGCGCTAACCCCGCGCGCCGGAGAGTGGTTCATCGGGTTCTCAATGATCGTGCTGGCACTCCTCAAGCTCCAGAATCTGGAGAGCTTTGCCACTATGTTCCTGAACTACGATCTTCTGGCAAAAAGGTGGGTGCCCTACAGCTACATCTACCCATTTGCTGAAGGCTTCGCGGGCATTCTGATGGTCGCCGGGGCGCTCACATGGCTGTCGGCTCCCGTCGCCCTCTTCATCGGCACGGTGGGCGCGATCTCGGTCTTCAAGGCCGTCTATATGGATCGGCGGGAGATCAAATGTGCCTGTGTCGGCGGGTCGAGCAATGTCCCCCTCGGGTTCGTCTCCTTGACCGAAAACCTGATGATGATCGCTATGGCTGCGTGGATGGCGGTCGCTGCCATGGGAGTCCCGGGCGGAGGCGTTCACCCCTGATGCGGTGGTCGCTTCAAGCCGAGCGTCGCCGCCTCTGCAAACGAGCGCCTCTCACTCCTTGCGGACATTTTGCCGGCAGCGGCATGCTCCACATTCGCTGCGACGAGAGCACCGGCGGCAATGGAACAGCTGCGGCTCGGATCGCCATCGAACCGCCGCTGGTCTAACGCCCGCACGGCGAGTATCGTTTGCATCCGCAGCAGGTCGGGTGGTGAATGAGCGACGAGGCTTACGAGCTGGGACTCCCACAAGGGCAGGTCAGGCTCTGCGAGCCGACGCACCGCTGGGCGGCCCTGTTCGCAGAGGAAGCGGGTCGTCTCCACGCGGCGCTGCACCCGTTCTCGGCAGCTGTCGAGCATTGCGGCAGCACGAGCATTCCTGGTGTTCCTGCAAAGCCGATCCTGGACATTCTTGTCGGCATCCCCGGAAGGATCGACGTAGCATCGATTCGAAACGCGCTTGTGCCGCTCGGTTACGAGCATGCGACATGGGCAGGAGTTCCCGGTCACGAGGTCTTCGGCAAAGGTGACCCACGCACGCACCTTGTTCACGTCGTCCCTCTTCACGGCGCCGCCTGGGATCGGATGATCGGCTTTCGCGACGCGTTGCGCAGCGATGCCGCGCTCGCGGCCGAATATGGCGAGCTGAAACGACAGCTGGCCGCGCGCTACCCGAACAACCGTTCGGCTTACACAGATGGCAAAGCGGCCCTCGTCGCACGCGTTCTCGCTCCGACGTGATGCCTGCCTCAGACCCGTTGCGGACATTCGGCGGATGGCGTCGAAACGCCCGTCTCCGTCACGCGGTTTAGGTCGCCGGGGGAGCGTTGTCTTTCACCTTGATATGCATGCTCCTCGGACCGACGGTCACCACGACTGGCCTATCCAGGGTCAGTCCGTAGCCGAGGGCCGGCAATTTCACGCCAACTTCCGCTTTCCACCCCCTTCTAGACATTCAGGCGAACGTGGGCCTGCGATCCATTGCGGACGCTCGTCTCCGATGCGAACTGTGGCGAATGAAACGAGATCACGTCGCCGAGTTCGAACAGGCCTTCTTGGGACGCCGCTGCTCTATGGAGCGTGACCCCCCCTTTTGGCGTGCGAACTTCGGCGACCAGTTCACGATGGTGTTCATGGTGCCCTGGCGTCTCGTGGCGAACGGCCGGATAACATCCGGGGACGAAGATGATGGCCAATTGTTTGGGCTGCCCGCGCCGCTCGATGGTGAAGAACGCGCGGCTTCGGTGCTTGGGGAGCGGGTCGTCCAAGCAGTTCATCTGGACCAAGAAACGGGTGATCTGCGCATCATCTTTGATGGCAACGGGCGGATAGACGTGTTCAACCACTCGTGCGGCTACGAAGGCTGGCATGCCTACTACACTGCCGCAGGCAAGCGGTGGGGCCTCATTGCCATGGGCGGGGGCGAGATCGCGGTCCTTCCCCGCTAAGGAGCAACGTCCACCGCCTGCGGCCCGTGGCACATCGCGCAGGTGTAGCTGGTGGTGCCGTAGTGGCGCGCGAAGGCGAGCAGTTCGTGATTGCGCTGCAGATCGGCGCCGGGCCGCATCGATGTAGCGGGAAAGCTCCAGCCGTTCGGCGTAATGTGCACCGCCTCGGTCCGCCGAGGAGAAGGTTCGACAGGCTAACGATCGGTCGCGTCGGAACCATGCAATCTCCGCTTTCTCCCCATCGCGGCCATTCAGCGGGTCGGAAACCAGGGCCTTCAACGTGTAGGCTTATGCTCCCCACACCCCTGAACTCACCCACGGCGCGAATGTCCGCTAGCAACCCCAGCGCCGACGTTCAGCAGGAGCGGTCTTTCGGCGTCATTACGGTCGGCAAAGGAGCCTCACGCTCGCCGCGTCGATCGCGAAGCCGGTACCGACTTTGATATTCGCGCCTCTGCCGAGCCACCTCGTAGAGGACGATCCCGGAACTGGTGCCGAGGTTGAGGCTCTCTATCATTCCGAACATGGGGATGCTGACGCACATCTCGCTCCTTTCTACCGCTCTATCACTGATCCCGACGGCCTCGCTGCCGAACCAGACCGCAAGTTTGGTGTGAGCGGTAAAATCACCCTCGTGAAGGTAGAGGCACGTCTTGCCCTTCACGTGCGGTGACGTGACGATGGATTTGAAACCCTTCTTTTCGAGATGGTCGAAACAATCATCCGTGCTGTCGAAGCGTTTCACGAAGGTCCACTTAACAGCCGAGACTGAGGTCTTCGAAATGCCTTTCTGATCTCGCAGATCCTGCCAGTCGTCGGGCAAGGTGCGATCAGGATCGACGACATAGACCTTCTCCACCCCCAAGGCGTTCACGTTCCGTATGACGGTCCCGATGTTCTTGATGTCGGTGGGGTTTTCGATCACGGCGATGAGATTCTTGCAGCGGAACTGCTTGATCTCCTCGGCACGCCGGCGGACAGTGGGCTTCGATGCGGCTCTTGCTTCCATGGCACACACCTAGCATGGCGATGTCCGGTTTCCACCCGCTTCAGCCACTGACGTTGTAAGCGACCGTGTTCGACATGCAGCGACAATCCATAGCCTCGGCGCGCGCCGTGCAGTGGCCTTCCTCGGTCCGCGGTCTTCTGTTGGTTTTGCGGGCGTGCAGCGGGTTCCCTGGCCTATTCCGACACGGGTTCTGGGATCCCGTTTGCAGCGCCAAATGCGGACCCGCTAGGTTGGGCTTTATCCTCGTGCTCTTTGCACCATCCTGTTTCCTAGTCGGCTGTTACACCGTTTGTAGCCTAGCGCGAGGCCCCGATGGCGATTGATCTCTGTCGCAGCGACTAATTCGGTGACACTCAACCCGTGCTGGTCAGGGCTGGTTGCGGAGAAGGCGCGGCCGTGTGACAAATCACCGATGGATGAGGAAGAGCGCGGTTACACCCTTGAGGAGATTGAGCGGGGGGAAGACCGTGCATGGCACATCCCGATCTGGGGGTGCCTGATCTTCGTGGCACTGGTCGTGCTGGTAATATATGGTCTTTACCGCTTTGCAATTGCGCGGGGCACTGCATGGTCAATCGCCTGGTGAGCTGCGAGGCAATGTCCGCTTGCCACCGGCGGCGGCATACGTGCCTCGCCCAAACTGTCCGGATCGCGGGTTGCCACGGCCAGCCAGAACGGCGGGGCAGGGCAGGGTGCCTCGCTCTCCCCCGGTCGCTAGGCCCCCGCTCCCGGCGCCGCCTTGCCCAGGATCATGTCGGCGGCTTTCTCGGCGATCATGATGGTGGGCGCGTTGGTGTTTCCCGATATGAGGCGCGGCATGATCGACGCGTCCACCACCCGCAGGGCCTCCACCCCGTGCACGCGAAGCTCAGGGTCCACCACCGCCCGCGGCCCGCGCCCCATCGCGCAGGTGCCGACCGGATGGTAGATGGTGGTGCCGTATTGGCGCGCGAAGGCGAGCAGTTCGTCGTCGCTTCGCAGGTCGGCCCCCGGCCGCATCTCATGGTCGATGTAGCGGGAAAGCTCCGGCCGTCCGGCGATGCGCCGGCCCCAGCGCAGCCCCGCCACCGTCACTTCGCGGTCGAGCGGATCGGCCAGGTAATTGGCAACGATCGCCGGATGCGCCCCGGGATCGGCCGAGCGGATGCGGATATGGCCGCGCGATTCCGGGCGTAGCTGGCACGGCGCGATGGTGAGCCCGGGCTGGGTCTCCAGCTCCATCTTCTGCTCGTCGGCAAGCTTCTCCGTGTCCATGGTGGCGGGCAGGATGTGGAACTGGATGTCCGGGGCGGCGAGGCCGGGACGCGAGCGGCAGAAAGCGGCGATATGCGCCGCCGACAGCGTCAGCAGGCCCTTCTTGTGGAACAGGTAATCCTTGACCTCCTTGAGGAAGCGCGTGCCCCGGGTCAGCTCGTTGATCGAGATCGTGCCGGGCTTGAGCCGGTAGGTGAGGCCGGTGACGAAATGATCCTGCAGATTGTCCCCGACCCCGGGCAGGTCCACCGCCACATCCACGCCGTGGGCGCGCAGCAGGGCCGCCGGGCCGATGCCGCTTAGCTGGAGGAGCTGGGGCGAGTTGATCGCGCCGCCGGCCAGGATCACTTCCGCTCCGGCCCACGCCACGCGCCGTACGCCGCCCTGCACGAACTCGACGCCAACCGCGCGGCGGCCCTCCAGCACCACCCGGGAAGCCAGCGCGCGGGTCTCCACCCGCAAATTCTCCCGCCCCATCGCCGGGTGGAGATAGGCGACCGCCGCCGAGCAGCGCTTCCCGTCGCGGATGTTGAGCTGGTACCAGCCGACCGATTCCTGCTCCGGCCCGTTGGCGTCGCGGCGCGGCAGGCCGAGCGCTTCGCAGGCGGCGATCGCGGCTTCCGAAATCTCGTGCCCGCTGGCCGGGTCCGCGACATGGAGGGGTCCGCCGACGGCGTGGTTCTCGCAGTCGCCGCGCGCCTGGTGCTGGGCGCGGCGGAAATAGGGAAACACATCTTCCCACGCCCAGCCTTCGCAGCCCGATTGCCGCCAGCCGTCATAATCGGCCCGCTGCCCCCTTATGTAGAGCATGGCGTTGATCGAGGAGGAGCCGCCCAGCACCTTGCCGCGCGGCCAGACATGGCGTCTGCCGCCGGTGCCCGGATCGGGCTCGGTGGCGTAAAGCCAGTTTACCTTGGGGTCCTTGAGCGTCTGCGCATAGCCGACCGGCACATGGATCATCAGGTTGGACAGGAATTGCGACGGCTGCTTGAGCGGCCGGTCGTCGCCGCCCGCCTCCAGCAGCAGAACCCTGGTCTTACCGTCCTCGCTCAGGCGGTTGGCGAGCACGCAGCCGGCCGATCCGGCGCCGACGATGACATAATCCGCCTCGAGGGCCTCGGTCATTTCGGCCAGAGCCGCTCGGCCGCATCGCGCACGAAGCGGGCGCTGCGCACCGGCTGGGTGAAGGGCAGCATATGCCCGCCATCGACCAGTTCGATGCGCCCGCTCTTGATCTGCCCGGCGCTGGTTTCGCCGTGCAGCCGGTAATCGAGCAGATTGTCGTCGCGGCCGTAAAGAATGGCGACCGGAAGGTCGAGCGATCCCAATCGCGCCGCCATCGGGCCCAAATCCCCCTCCAGCGCCACCAGGTCGCTGGACGAGGCGTGGAAGCCGCCAGGCCGCATCGCCAGCAGCCCGCCGCCGGCGGTGCCGAAGTCCGCCGGCACCGGCTCGGGCGCGAAGATCTCGGTCAGCGCCTTGTGCGCGCGCACCATCCCGGCCGGCGTCGCCAGCGTCCAGGCGACGGCGCGGCGCAGGGCGGGGGAGCGGATGATCAGCGGGTGGAAGACCGGCGGCACATCGGCAATGTCCTGGGCCTGGGAGAGCGGGGCGATCAGGGCCAGGCCGCCGACCAGCTCCGGATGGTCGAGCGCGAGGGTGAGCGCGAGCGCCCCGCCCAGAGAATGCCCCACCACCAGCGGCGTCTTGAGGCCGAGCGTGCGGATCAGGGCCGCCATCGCCTCCGCCTGCGCCGGCAGCCTCGCCGACGCGTCGGCGCCGCGCGGCGAATAGCCCGAGCCCGGGCGGTCGACCCGGATTACCCGGTAGTCGCGGACGAGGTCGTCGACCATGTCGCGGTGGAAGTTGCGCATCTGCCCCGCCAGACCGTGGATCAGCAGGATCGGCGGCCCGTCGCCGGCCTGAGCGATATGGAGCCGGTGGCCCTCCGCCTCGATCACTTCGCCGTCCTTGGGCACCGCCGCTTCGATGCGCCGTGCGGTGAGGCCGCTGAAGACGGCAAGGCCGCCGCCGAGAAGCGCGGCGCCGCCGCCCAGGATCGCCAAAGGCCCCATCACTTCAACCCCTTGCCCAGAAGTTTCCAATAGCCGACCGGCGCGACTCGCTCGATCAGGGCCGCGAACTTCGCGTCGTTGCCCACGATCACCCGCGCCCGCCCCCGCGCGACTCCCGTGACGATGATCTCGCCGGCCTTGAGCGGCGGCATCCGCAGCAGCTTCTCCATCTTCGCGCGCCGCTTCTCGAACTCGTCGCCGTTCAGCCCCGGCGCCACCCGCGCGTTCGATATGATCGCCGTCGCAACTCCGCCGGGGTGGACGGTGGTGACTCCGATCCTGGTCCCTTCCTCCTCGAGCTCGCGGCGCAGCGCTTCGGAAAAGCCGCGCACCGCGAACTTGCTCGCCGCATAGGCCGTCTGCCCCGGCGGCGCGATCAGGCCGAACAGGCTGGAGATGTTGACGATCCGTGCCTCGTCGGCGGCCCGCAGCAGCGGCAGGAAGGCGCGGGTCATCCGCACCACGCCGTAGAAATTTATATTCATCAGCCACTCGAAATCGGCTTCGGCGACCTGCTCGAAGCTGCCGCCCACCGCCACGCCGGCATTGTTGAACAGCATCTGCGCGCCGCTATGGGCCTCCAGCACCGCTTCCGGGAAAGCCGCCACCGCCGCCCGGTCCGCGACATCGATGCGGTGGGTGGTGATCCGCACCTCCTGCTCCCCCGCCAGCGCCTTGGTCTCCGCCAGCCCGGCTTCGTCTATGTCGGCCAGCGCCAGATGGCAGCCACGCCGGGCGAGCGCGAGGGCGGTGCCGCGGCCGATGCCGCTGCCCGCGCCGGTGATCACCGCCGTGCGCCCGGCGATCCTCATGCCGCCTTGCGCCCCGCCGCGCCGGCGCTGCCGCGCCGCCTGAACTCCATCACGCCGTCCTCAAGCCCCCCGTAGCGCAGGGTGGCGATGTCGAGCGCGTAATTCTGGTGCACCTTCCACGGCGCCTTGGAGCCTTGCTTGGGCAAGATGTCGCGCGCCCGCTCGACATAGCCGGAGGTGAAGTCGAGGAACGGCACTTCCTCCACCCCCGGCCCGCGCCGCGGCGCGGCGATGTGGTAGTTCTTGTCGTCCATGTGGCGCAGCAGGCGGCAAAGATATTCCGCCGTCAGATCCGCCTTGAGCGTCCAGGACGCGTTGGTGTAGCCGAACGTGTAGGAGAGGTTCGGCGCGTCGCTGAACATCATCGCGCGGTAGCTGAGCGCACCCGCGAAATCGCGCCGTTCGCCGTCGACTTCGAAGACGATATCGCTGAGCAATTGGATCTTGAGGCCCGTCGCCATCACCACGATGTCGGCGGGGAGTTCCTCGCCGGTGTCGAGCAGGATGCCGCTCCTGGTGAACCGCGCGATGTTGGCGGTGACCACGGAGGCGCGGCCGCTCGAGATCGCCTGGAACATGTCGGCGTCCGGCACCAGGCAGATGCGCTGGTCCCACGGATTGTAGCGCGGCTTGAAGTGGGCGGCGACATCGTAACCGGGCGGCAGCAGCTTCGCGACCTCCTTGACAAGCTTCTTTCCGACCGCGCCCGGCCGGCTGCGCGCCAACTTGAAGAACAGCATCTGGAGGAGGACGTTCTTCCAGCGAATGATGCCGTAGGCCGCCTTGGCCGGCAGCGCCTTGCGCAGCAGGTCGGCAACTTTATCCACCGAGGGGTGCGACAGCATGTAGGTCGGCGACCGCTGCAGCATGACGACATGCGCGACACCTTTGGCAACTTCCGGCACGATCGTCACCGCCGTCGCGCCCGATCCGATCACCACCACCTGCTTGCCGCGATGGTCGAGATCCTCCCGCCAGAATTGCGGCAGCACGACCTCGCCTTCAAACTCCTCGCCGCCGGGAAATTGCGGCACATGCGGTTCGGCATAGTTGAAATAGCCGCTGCACATATGGAGCCAGTTGCAGGTAAACACCGCCGTTTCGCCGGTGTCGGTGCGCTCCGCCTCCACCGTCCAAAGCGCCTGCTCGGACGACCAGGACGCGCGCTTCACATGGTGGGAAAAGCGGATCATCGCGTCGATCCCCGCTTCGCGCGCGGTGTCTTGAATGTAAGACAGGATCGAGGAGCCGTCGGCGACCGCCTTGGCTTCCCGCCAGGGACGGAAGCTGTAGCCCAGCGTATACATGTCGCTGTCCGAACGGATGCCGGGATAGCGGAACAGGTCCCAGGTCCCGCCCATCGCCCGGCGCCCTTCGAGGATCGCGAAGCTCTTGTTGGGCAGCTTCGACTGGAGGTGCCACGCCGCGCCGATCCCGGACAGCCCCGCGCCGACGATCAGCACGTCGACATGGCCGCTTTCCACCGCTTCGCCGCGCGCCGCGCCTGCGTCCATCAAATCCCCCGAACTGCCCTTGCCTGTGGAGCCCCGGCCCCTCTCGCGCCCTGCCTGACCGTGGCCTTCGCAACATCTGGATGCAAGCGCATCGTGCCGCCGGGAATGAGTTGCCCCGCAAGACAGCGACCTGGGGAACCAGCCATCGCCGCCGCCGATCCTAAATGGCCATCGGCTTCCGGCCAACCGCGCGTCGGGGCTCGCCTTCCGGCACGACGCGGGCTAATCTGCGCGGCGTGCCCGACGTCCACAGCATCGATGACAGCGATTTCGATCGCAGCCTGTTCGCTTCGATCGAACATACCCCGATCGCGACGGTGGTGACTGACCCGCGCCGCGCCGACAATCCGATCGTCGCCGCCAATGGCGCTTTTCGCGCTCTGACCGGTTACACGAGCGAGGAATTAATCGGCCGTAACTGCCGCCTGCTCGCCGGACCGGGAACCGAAGAAGCGCCGCGGCGGCTGCTGCGCGAGGCGGTTGGGCGGGGCGAGCCGGCGCTGACCGAGATGCTCAACTACCGCAAGGATGGGAGCAGTTTCCGCAATGCCGTGATGATTGCGCCGGTTTACGGCCCGGACGGGGCCTTGTGGTATTTCCTTGGCTCGCAAATGGTCATCGCCGATGGTGCCGATCCTCCCGCCAGCCTGCGCCGGCAGCGCGCCCGAACGCTCGCGGCCGGGCTCACCAACCGCCAGCGCGAAGTGCTGCGCGAGATGATGCTGGGGTATCGCAACAAGCAGATCGCCGCCCATATCGGCATCAACGAAAAGACCGTGAAGATGCACCGCGCGGGCCTGCTCGCCCGGCTCGGCGTACCGACCTCGGCCGACGCCATCCGCATCGCTGTGGAAGCCGAGCTCTAAGCCTAACGGTCCCGCGTCACCGCGAAGTGCGCGATCGCGGCGAGGATCTGCGCGCGCCCATCGAATGGCCGCAAATGCTCCACGGCCTGCTCGGCCAGCAGCTCGGCCTGCGCCCGCGCCCGCTCCACCCCCAGCAGCGACACGAAGCTGCGTTTGCCCTGTTCCTCGTCCTTGCGAACCTTTTTGCCCACGGCCGCCTCATCGCCGGTCGCGTCGAGCAGGTCGTCGGCAATCTGGAAGGCTAGGCCGAGGCAGCGGGCGTAGCCGCGCAACGCCGTCCGCTGCTCAGCCGAAGCATTGCCAAGGATCGCGCCGGCATCGACGCACCACCCAATCAGCGCCCCGGTCTTGAGCCGCTGCAGCCGGGTGACGCCATCCATGTCGAGATCGGCCTCGCTTGCGCACAGGTCCAGCATCTGCCCGCCGGCCATGCCGCCCGCCCCGGCGGCGCGAGCAAGCTCCAGCACCAGCTCCGCGCGCACCTCGCCGCGCGGATGCGTCTCGGGCGCCGAAAGGATTTCGAACGCAAGCGCCATCAGCGCGTCGCCCGCGAGCACGGCCGTTGCTTCGTCGAACGCGCGGTGCACGGTGGGTCGTCCGCGGCGCACATCGTCGTCGTCCATGCAGGGAAGGTCGTCGTGGATCAACGAATTAACGTGGAGGCATTCCACCGCCAGTCCGGCCCGCAGCGCCTGGCCCGCGGGAACGCCGAACAGGCCGGCGGCGCTCAGCACCAGCAGCGGCCGGAGCCGCTTGCCGCCCCCGGTAGCCGCATAGCGCATGGCGGCGATCAATCGCGGGCTGAGATCGTCCGGCAGCGGCAGCAAGCTTTCGAGCAGACGGTCGACGCCGGCCGCGGTACGCCGCATCGACAGATCGAGTTCGAGGACGGGGCGCGCCTTGCCGGCCATGTCAGGCAACCTTGACCGGCTTGAAGACCATGGTCTCGCGCATCGCCTCCGCCTCCCGGGCGGTGACTCGGAAACGGGCGCCGAGCGCGTCGAGGATAGCGGAAACCACCGTTTCAGGCGTCGAGGCGGCGGCGGTCAGCCCTACCCGACGGCGACCATCGAGCCGTGCCCAGTCGATCTGGTCGGCCGAAGCCACAAGCTGCACGGACGGGCAGCCCATCGCCCGCGCCAGCTCGGCCAGTCGGGTCGCGTTGGAGGAAAAGCTCTCGCCCGCCACGATCACCGCGTCGACTTGGGTGGCGATCGCTTTCAACGCGGCCTGGCGGTTGCTGGTCGCATAGCAGATGTCGCTGGCGGGCGGCGCGGCGAGATCGACGAAGCGCGCCTCCAGCGCCGTCACGACGGCATGGGCCTCGTCGACCGAGAAGGTGGTCTGCACCGCATAAGCCACCGGCGCATTCTCCGGAATGGGCAACTCCGCGACATCGGCGGCGGTCGCCACCAGATGGATAGCGCCGTGCGGAAGCTGGCCAAGCGTGCCGACGATCTCGGGATGGCCGCGATGGCCGATCAGCACCACCCAGCGGCCCGCGCGGTGGTGGCGCACCACTTCGCGATGCACCTTGGCGACCAGGGGGCACACGGCGTCGATGGCCAGCAGTTGCCGCTGCGCCGCCTCCGCGGCAACGCTGCGCGCCACGCCATGGGCTGAAAGAATGGCAACGGCGCCTTCCGGCACCGCCTCCAGCTCCTCCACGAACACCGCGCCCTTGGCCTCAAGGCTGCGCACCACATTCATGTTGTGAACGATGGCGCGGCGCACATAAACTGGCGCACCATGGATCCGCAGCGCGTCTTCCACCGCATCGATGGCGCGCCGCACCCCGGCGCAGAAGCCGCGCGGCGCCGCCAGCACGACTTGCAGCGGCGGGCGCACGGGCGAAGCGGCGGCAAAAGCGGCGTTCAGTTGGGGAGGGTTTGGAAGGTCCAGCATTCAATCCCTGCGTTCGTGCCCCTGCCGCAAAAGCTAAAGGGCAGTGGCGCCAGGGTCCACATGGACTAAAGAAGGTATTGCATTTGAACCGTTTCACGCGCGATGCCCTCGCCGACTTCGAAGCGGACTTGGCTGAACTTCGGCGCGCCGAACCGGATGACGGGATTGCGGGAGAAGCCGAAGCCCTCTTTGGGGACTTTGAGGAAGGTATCGAACTTCGTGTTCCCATTCTCGTCGTGGAAAATCGACAATGCATATGCGCCGGGGCGCACTCCCGCCATCGTCACCGTTGCCGCCTTTGCGGCCGGTACCGACAGCTTCCTGGCCTGTGGATCGGCGGCGCATTCGGGAAAATGGGCCGGGCTGGCGGTCAGGCACACATGAACCAGGCCCTTTGCGTTGCGCAGCTTTTCGATGCGCACCTCCACGTCCCCGGTTCGCGGCGCCGCGGCGGCGAGCAGGAGAAGAACGGCCGGGGCCGAGGCCGCGAGGAAAAGCTTTCTCATGGCAGGGGCTTGTATCGGCTCGCGCAGCTCCCGCCAACCGTTGGACCGGCGAAATGAGCGGCCTTCCTCTCATCATCGCCGGCGGCGGCCTCTCGGGCTGCCTCGCCGCGCTGGCGCTGGCCGAGCGACGGCCGGAGGTCCATTTCCTGTTGCTCGAAGCTGCTGCGGTGTTCGGCGGCAACCATGTCTGGTCCTTCTTCGACGGCGACATCGCGCCGGAGGCGGCCTGGCTCGGACGCCTGCTGCCGGTTCGCCGCTGGCCGACACACGAAGTCCGCTTTCCCAACCGCAGCCGGATCCTCGATTTCGGCTACAACAGTCTCTCGTCCGAGCGGCTCGACGCCGTCATGCGCGCGCGGCTGGGCCCGGAGCAGTACCGGCTTGGCGCCCGCATTGCGGGCCTGGGCACTAACCATGTCCTCCTTGAGGGAGGCGAGCGGCTGGACGCGGCGGGCGTGATCGACGCGCGTGGTGCCGAAGCGGCCAAGGGGGTGGAGCTTGCCTGGCAGAAGTTCGTCGGCCGCACCTTCCGCTGCGAGGAGCCGCACCTGCGCACGCGCCCGATCATCATGGACGCGCTGGTCGATCAGTCGGACGGCTACCGCTTCGTTTACACGCTTCCTTTTTCGGAGACCGAGATTCTCATCGAAGACACATATTATTCCACGGGGCCCGAACTCGATGCGCCGCGGCTACGCGACCGGATCGACGAATATCTCCACCGCGGCGGCTGGGCACCGGCGGCCCTTCAGGGCGAGGAAACCGGCGTGCTCCCGGTGGTCCTGTCGGGCGCCGTGGACGGCTTCTGGCCGGCCGAGGCGCCGCCGGTCGCGCGGCTCGGCCTTCGCGGTGGCTTCTTTCATCCCACCACGGGTTATTCGCTGCCCGACGCCGTCGCCAATGCGGCTTTGCTGGCGGAGCAGGCGGACTTGTCGACGAGCGTGCTGTTCGGCCTCTACCGTCGCCGGGCGGAGGCCTTGTGGAAGGCGCGCGGCTTTTACCGGATGCTGAACCGAATGCTGTTCGGCGCCGCCGGCCCGGCGCAGCGATACCGCGTGCTGGAGCATTTCTACCGATTGCCCGGCGCCGTCATCGGCCGTTTCTATGCCGGCCGCTCCACCCTGTTCGACAAGGCGCGGATCCTTTCCGGCCGCCCACCGGTGCCGGTCGGCCCGGCACTGGCCGCGGTTCGCAGGAGGCGCGCGGCATGAAGAAAGCGGCCATTATCGGCTCCGGCTTCGGCGGTCTCGCCCTTGCCATCCGCCTCCAGTCGGCGGGGATCGCCACCACCATCTTCGAAGCGCGCGACAAGCCCGGCGGGCGGGCCTATTATTGGCAGCGGGACGGCCATGTCTTTGACGCCGGGCCGACCGTCATCACCGATCCGGATTGCCTCAAGGAGTTGTGGGCGCTGAGCGGCGCCGACATCGCGCGCGATGTCGAGCTAATGCCGGTCAGCCCCTTTTACCGCCTGTCGTGGCCCGACGGCAGCCACTTCGACTATCTTAACGACGATGTGCGCCTGAACGCGCAGATCGAAGCGCTGAACCCCGCCGACGTTGCCGGCTATCGCCGCTTTCTCGATTATTCCGCGGGGGTTTTCGAGCAGGGGTATGTGAAGCTCGGCGCGGTGCCGTTCCTGGATTTCAAGTCGATGCTGCGCGCCGCCCCGGCGTTGGCCCGCTATCAGGCGTGGCGCTCGGTCTATTCCATGGTGTCGAGCTTCGTGGAAAACGAGAAGCTGCGCCAGGCCCTGTCCTTCCACACCCTGCTGGTTGGCGGCAACCCGATGACCACCAGCGCCATTTACGCCCTCATCCACAAGCTGGAGCGCGACGGCGGCGTGTGGTTCGCCAAAGGCGGCACCAACGCGCTGGTGCGAGGCATGGTCACCCACTTCGAACGGCTCGGCGGCATTGTCCGCCTCGCCGATCCGGTGGACGCGATCCGCGAGGCGGGGGAGGGGACGCTCGAGCTTGGCACCGCCGGCGGCCATTGCGAGCGATTCGACGCCGTCGCCTCCAACGGGGATGTGGTGCGCACCTACGAGATGCTGGAGGGCAGGCGCGGCCGCAAGGAAGCGGCGCGGCTCAAGCGGCGGCGCTTCTCGCCGTCCCTGTTTGTCGTCCATTTCGGCACGGAGGGCGAGTGGCCCGATGTGCCGCACCACAATATCCTGTTCGGTCCGCGCTACCAGGGCCTGCTCAACGAGATTTATCGCGGCACCGAACTCGCCGACGATCCCTCCATCTACCTGCACCACCCGACCATCACCGATCCCGACATGGCTCCGCCGGGCTGTTCGACCTTTTACGCGCTGGCGCCGGTGCCGCATCTGGGCCGCACCACCTTCGATTGGGAGACGGAAGGACTGCGCTATCGCGAGCGCATCCTCGAAATCCTGGAGCAACGGATGATGCCGGGCCTGCGTGGCCGTATCCGCACCATCTTCCACTACAGCCCGCAGGATTTTAATACCGACCTTCGCTCGCACCTCGGGTCCGCCTTCAGCCTTGAGCCGTTGCTGACCCAGAGCGCGTATTTCCGGGTTCACAACCGCGACGATGCCATTCCCAACCTGTATTTCACCGGCGCCGGAACCCATCCCGGCGCGGGGATCCCGGGGGTGGTCGGCAGCGCCAAGGCAACCGCCGGGCTGATGATCCAGGACCTTGCCGGATGAGCGGCACGGCGGCGCCGATGCCTCGCGAGGCGCTGGTCGCCGCGGCGGGCGAGACGATCCGCCACGGCTCCAAGAGCTTCCACGCGGCGAGCCGTTTGTTCGACCGCCAGGCGCGGGAGCGGGCCTGGCTGCTCTATAGCTGGTGCCGCCACTGCGACGATGTGTGCGACGGACAGACGCTGGGGCGGCCCGGCGGGGGCGGCCCCGGCGGTTGCATCGATGCGCTGGAGGAGGACACCCGCCGCGTGCTCGCCGGCGAGCGCCTCGGCAACCTGCCGTTCGACGGCCTGGCCCAGGTCATGGCCGAATGCCCGATCCCGCACCGGTTCGTGTTCGACCACCTGGAAGGTTTCGCCCTCGACGAAGCCGGTTGGCGACCGCGGAACGAGGGAGACCTCATTAAATATTGCTACCATGTCGCGGGCGCCGTCGGTTGCATGATGGCAGTGGCAATGGGCGTCCCATCAGAAGAGGAGGAGACGCTTCGGCGTGCCTCCGATCTCGGCATTGCCTTTCAGCTGTCCAACATCGCCCGCGATGTGCGCGAGGACCAGGAGGCGGGCCGCTGCTATCTCCCCACCGAGTGGCTGGCGGATGCCGACCTCGACGGCGCGGACCTGATGCGGGCCGAGCGGCGCGAGGCGCTGGTGCGGCTGGTCGCGCGGCTGGTGGCGTTGGCCGAACGCTACGAACAGTCGGCGCTGGCGGGGGTGAAGAGGCTTCCGTTTCGTTCGCGGTGGGCGATCCTGGCCGCCGCCGGCATCTATGGCGGCATCGGCCGCAAGGTCGCCGCGCTCGGTCCCGGCGCCTGGGACCAACGAGTCGTCATCCGCCGCCGCGAAAAGCTGCTCACCATCGCCGGGGCGCTACGGGGCGCGCTCGCGGCCTGATGGCCCATTTCGCCCTGATCGCGCCGCCGCTGACTGGCCATCTGAAGCCCATGGCGGCCCTGGCGGGGGAGCTCAAGCGTCGTGGACACCGTGCCACCTTCCTGCACGAGGCGGGCGCGGCGCCGCTCGCTGCTTCGCTGGGCCTCGACTTCGTGCCGCTGGCCCCGCGCGGACCCGGCTCGGTCGGCGGCTGGACCGGCACCATGGCGCGCACGCTCGGCCTGTCGGGCATCGGCGGCACGATTGGCGCCATGGCGCGCCAGACGGAGCTGCTGTGCCGCGAGGGACCGCAGGCGGTGCGCGCGATCGGTGCCGACGCGATCCTCGCAGACCAGCTCGAAGCGGCCGGCGGGTTGCTCGCCGAGCATCTGCGGCTGCCCTTTGCCACCATTTCTTCCGCGCTGCCGATCAACCGTGAGCCGGGCGTGCCGCCGCCCTATCTCGATTGGCCTTACGATCCTTCCGAAAAGGGCCTGAAGCGCAACCGCGGCGGCTGGCGCATCGCGGACCTGCTGATGCGCCGCATCGGCGCTACGATCGCCCGCGAAAGCAAGCGGCTTGGCCTCCCGCCGCGGCGGCGGCTGGAGGATTGCTTCTCGCCCTTGCTCCAGGTCGCCCAGGCGGTGCCGGGTATCGACTTTCCGCGCCGCGATCTTCCGGCGAGCTTCCACTATCTCGGCCCGTTCAGGAGGTCGTCGGCGGACGACGAGGTCGAACTGCCGGACAGCAATGGCCGCCCGCTGGTTTATTGCTCCTTCGGTACGCTCCAGGGGTCGCGCCTGCATCTGTTCGAACGAGTGGCACGAGCCTGCGCCGAACTGGACTTGCGGCTGGTGCTCACCCATTGCGGGCGGCTCACGGACGCGCAGGCGGCGCGGCTGCCCGGCACCCCCTTCGTGCGCGACTTCCTGCCGCAGGAGGCGGTGCTGCGGCGCGTCGACCTGGTTGTCACTCATGCCGGGTTCAACACGGTGATCGAAAGCCTCGCCGAGGGCCTGGCGATGGTGGCTCTGCCGCTTGCCTTCGATCAGCCCGCGGTCGGCGCCCGCATCGCTTATGCCGGTGTCGGGCAGGCGGTGAAGCCGCGGCAGGCCAGCGTGCGGCGGCTGCGCGAGGCGATGGAGACGGTGCTTGGCGATCCTTCCTACCGCGCCCGCTCAGGGCTGATCCGGCGCGAGATCGAGACGGCGGGCGGCATCGGCCGCGCCGCCGACCTTATCGAGGCGCGGCTGGGCTGAGGCCGCGGCGGCGAGCATCCGGCAGCCGCCACCAGGGCATGTGGGGCTCGCGGTGGTGCTCATGGTGGTAGCCGAAGTGGAAGCAGGTCAGGAGCGAGAGCAAGGCGCCATATCCGTTGCTGCGCGCCCGGTGGCGGTCCGGGAAATCCTCGCCGTCCAGCCGGTGGGGCAGATAGGTGCCGAACAAGAAGAGCTGCAGGGAGGAGAGGATCGCCGGCAGCGCCCAGAACAGCAGCAGGCTGGGGTAAGGGGCGCCGAGCACCAACACATAGAAGGCAACCAGGGCGGTCAGCACCAGCAGTTCCCGAACGCCGAAATACTGGCGGAAAAAGGCCGCATACCAGCGCCAGAAGTGGCGGGGGTGATCGGCGCTATAGTCGGGGTCGTCGCGGGTGCCGGGCGACTTGTGATGGCTGAAATGCTTGGGCAGCAAGCGATCGAAGGAGAAACCGGCGTAGAGGGCCAGGGCGACACGGCCGGCCCAGCGGTTCACGGCGGGACGGCTCGGGGCGAGCGAGCCATGCATGCAATCGTGCGCGATGATGAACAGCCCGACATCGAGCCAGCACAAGGCCAGGACGAGCAACGCCGCCGCCGCCCAATCGCCTGGTGCGTTCAATGGGTGGAAGAATATTGCATAAATATGCAGCGCCGCCCAGGCACCAGCAATCGCAGCAGCCAGGGCGAGGCCGATCGCGGTCTGCCGGCGGCGGCTCATGCCGAACGCCTGCCGCGCAGCGTCTCGCGCAGCTTCGCCACCGGCGGCGCATAGAGGAACCCGAACGACACCGCGCCTTCGCGCTCGCGCACCGCATGGTGGAGCCGGTGGGCCTGGACGAGGCGCTTCAGATAGCCTGTCTTGGGCGGCTTCACGAACGGGATGCGCCGGTGAACGAGGCCGTCATGCATCAGCATGTATAAAAGTCCGTAGGCGGCCATGCCCGCGCCCACCCACCACAGCACAGGCCAGCGGGCTGCAACAGCCGTGAAGAACAGCAGGCTGAGCGCGCCGAAGACGACCGCGTACAGGTCGTTCTTCTCGAACCAGCCGGTGCGGGGGCTATGGTGGGAGCGGTGCCAGCCCCAGCCCCAGCCGTGCATCACGTGCTTGTGCACCGCCCAAGCGATACCCTCCATCGCCGCCACGGTGGCTAGGACGATCAAGGCGGGAAGGAGCCAGTCGGCGGTCATGCAACCCCTCTACGCGCCCGCGAGGTCCTTATAAACAGGGCATTTAGGCGGTACGCCGTCGCCCCTGGCGGATTGTTCACATCACTGTCATCAAATCCCAGCACATCTGCCGCAAGCTTCGGCGAAGGGGTCTTCATGCCCAATTCGGGCGCACATACGGTAACAGCGTTTGACGACGATCTCGACGCCCTGCGCGGCCGCGTCGCTGCGCTCGGCGGCGCCGCCGAGGCGGCGGTGCGCGAGGCGATGGAGGCCTTGTTCCGGCTCGATCCGGGGCTGGCTGCCCATGCGCTCGCCCGCGCCCGCTCGGTCGCGACGGGGGCGGAGGACGTGGAGCGGCGTGGCATCTGCCTGATCGCCCTGCGCGCGCCGCGCGCGGACGACCTTCGCGAGGTGCTCGCCGCCTTGAAGATCGTCGGCCTCATCGAACGGGTGGCCGAACATGCCCGCGGCATCGCCGCCGCGGCGGCGCCGGTCGGCACGCGCAACATCGCGCCGCCGCCCGCGCTGGGCACGCTGGCCCGCTTGGCGCTCGACGCCGTGCGTGCCGCACTGGACGCCTTTGCCGCACGCGACGCCTCCGCGTCGGAACCGGTCGATGCCGCCAGCCACCAGGCCGAGGAGCTTTACGGCCTGCTTCTGGAAGATGCGCTCGGCCGAATGCGCCGCGACCCGCGTGCCATCGGCGCCGGCACCAGCCTGCTGCTGGTGGCCCGCAGCCTGTCCCGGATCGCCGATCAGGCGGCCAATATCGGCCGCGCCGTCAGCTTCAGCGTTACCGGCCAGCCGGCCGCTCCCGTTCGCCGCGAGCCGGCCGATATGCTTGCAAAGGCCTCGTAACGCCATGTCCAAGACCCGACTCCTTCTTGCCGAAGACGATCCCGCCATGGCGCAGCTCCTGCGCTACAATTTTGAACGCGAGGGCTTCGACATCACCCATACGCCGAGTGGCGAGGAAGCCTTGCTGCTCGCAGCCGAAACCGGACCGGACATCGTCCTGCTCGACTGGATGCTGGAGGAATTATCGGGGATCGAAGTATGCCGGCGCCTGAGGCGCATGCCGGAAACCGCCAATTTGCCGATCATCATGCTGACCGCGCGCGGGGAGGAGGCGGACCGGGTGCGTGGGCTCGAAACCGGCGCGGACGATTATGTCACCAAGCCGTTCAGCCCGGTGGAGCTGATCGCACGCGTCAAGGCCGTCTTGCGCCGCGTCCGCCCGGCGCTGGCCGGGGTGACATTGGCCTATCGCGATGTCGAACTCGACATGGCGACCCACAAGGTGCGCCGCGACGGCGTGCCGATCGCCATCGGACCGACCGAGTTCAAGCTGTTGCGTCACTTCCTGGAGCATCCCGGCAGGGTCTTCTCGCGCGAGCGATTGCTTGACGCCGTGTGGGGGCGCGACAGCGTGATCGAGGCGCGCACCATCGATGTGCACATCCGGCGGTTGCGAAAGGCGATCAACGCCAATGGCGGCCCCGACATGATCCGCACGGTCCGTTCGGCCGGCTACGCGCTCGACGCCGACGGCTGAAGCCGCCGCCGCGCCTAGATCTCGCGCAGGCCCAGCCGGGCCGCGACTTCCGTCCGGTTCTCGCCGCTATGGCGCTCCTCGAAGGCGCTGCGCTCCGGCGACGGCGTCACGGCCCAAACGCTTGGCAGCACGCCGAGCGTGAGCAAAGCGGCCGTGACGGCGAAGCTGATCAAACCGGACTTCATGGAATCGCACTCCTTGCGGGAACGATCCTGTGTGCGCGGGCCGCGTCACCGCGATATGTCGCGGCGGCGGGATGTTTGTGTCGATTGTGTCAGCTCAGGCGGGAGGGCGAGGGGCCGCGCCGGCGTGCGCGGCCCCTCGCCGAATCACAGCATGAAGTCGTTAGCCGTCAGCGGGGTCTCGTTGAAGGTGACGACCAAAATCGCGAAGTCGGCTTGGCCGTCGCCGTCGATGTCGCCTTCGACCCGCCAGGCATTGGCGTTCGCATCGAAGGTGGACCGGATTTGGCCAGGGGCCGAAAAGGCGTTGCTGCCGATGAAGGTGAAGGCTTGATCGCCCGGCTCGCTCCCAGCATCGATCCCCGATACGTCGATCTTGTCCAATCCGATCTGGAAATCGACGATCCGGTCGCTGGTTCCTTCCGCGGTCCCCGAGTCCGAGGCTTCCAGATAGCGGAAGATGTCACGGCCAAAGCCCCCGCGAAGCATATCGGCCCCGGCATTGCCGACAAGGATGTCGTCGCCGCCCAACCCGAAGAGCCGGTCGTTGCCCTCATTGCCAATCAGATAATCGCTCTGCGCGCCGCCGGCGATCACGTCCATGCCCGCCCCGCCGTGAACCACGAACCTGCCGTCCGTCTCGGCGGTGCCGTTAAAGGTCAGCGTCTCCGATGCATTCAACGATCCCGCCGTGATGAACAGGGTCTGCCCGGCGCCCACATTGGCGTCGATGGTGGCGATATCGTAGGAGGTGAGAGCGGAACCGGCCACGCGAGAGCTGCCGTACAGCTCCAGCCGCTCGATATTGACCAAGTCGTCGGCATCGAAGGTCAGTCGGTAATTTCCGAGTAGTCCGACGCGGTCGACGCCGGCGCCGCCATCGTTGGAATCGGCGTTGGTGAAGGCACCTCCGTAGTAGATCAGGTCATTGCCTTCGCCGCCCAGCGCAACGTCGTCGCCGCCGCTCGACAGGTTGATGACGTCGTTGCCGCCGCCGCCATCGATCGTCTCGTTCGCTGCCGTTCCGGTGAGCGTTTCATTGAAGCTGCGGAAGTTGAACGAAGCCACGGCCGGGTCATGGTCGGACAGCGCCGGATTGGTGTTGGCGCCGGTACCGAGCGCATTGTAGCCGGTGTTGAGGTGCACGATGTCGTAGGTCGCGACCGCCGACAGCATCTGGTCGGCGATGATGTGGTCGATCGCCTGGCTGCGGCCGTCGAACGTGTAGGTGTAGCGTTCGGCTTCGGCCAAGGTGAGCGTCAGGTTGTCGAGCCGCACGCCGCCGGTGCGCGCGCTGCCGTCCGGCAGCACATAGCCGGTCAGCACCTCCAGCGGACGGTAGAAGTAGAAGTCGTTGAAGTCGCCGCCCGCGACCACGCCGGCCGCGGGCGCCGCGGTCTTGATGAAGTTGAGCATCGTGTAGACGTCGTTGGCCTGGCCCACGCGCCGGTCGAAGCCCGAATTGGTCGGCTGGCCCGCCTCGAGGTTCTGGTTGAACTGCCAGAACTCGCCCGATCCGCCCTTGGCGGTGAAGTGGTTGGCAGTGACGAACACCGTGTTGCCGTTGAACCTGAACTCGCCAAGCAGCGACAACCGCGTGTTGGTCCAGTCGGCCGGGTTGATCTCGCCGGCGATCATGTTGTCGGAAAAAGCGATACGGTCGCCCGCGTCGCGCACCCCGTCGCCGATCCGGTCGGTGAACTGGCGCCGCTCCTCGATGGTCGCATCGGCGGGCAGGTCGCCGAGCTGCACCCGGTTGGTGTTGTAAAGGAAGCCGACACGGATGTTGCCGCCGCCCTGGCCGCCCTCCGCATTGTTGTTCGGCGCCTGGTCCACCCACTGGTAACGGGCCCCCGGAACTGCCGCGTTCAGCGCGTCCACCAGCATCTGCCAGGTCACCGACGCGTCGGTGGTGCCGCTGTTGGTGGCGCCGTCATTGTCCTGGATCTCCTCGATGGAGATGATGTCGGGCGCGTTCAGGTTCTTGGCGATCGCCTGCGCAAGCGCTTCAAAGCGGGCGGCGCCATCGCCGGGATCGAGGTTCTCGACGTTGAAGGTGGCAACGGTGAGGCTTCGCGGATCGTTGCCCAGCGCCGTCGTTTCCTGGGCTGGCTGGGTGTCGACAATTCCCGCCGGGTCGATGCTGGTGACGAACAGCTTGCGGTCGGTGAAGTCGAAATCGACGATGCCGGTGATATCGCCGAGCCGGTCGCCCATCGACAGGCTCTGCGTCAGGCCCGCCGGCGCGTTCATTGCGAAGCCGGAGAAATCCACTTCGATGATGTCGGGGTTGACGTCGCCGTCGTGGAGATGACGGCCGCCGCGAAGCACCGCATCTTCGGCTTCCGGCGTGTCGGGCGGAGACAGGGGCGGATCGCCCGCAACGGTGTAGCCGCCGCGGCTGTTGATCTGGTCCGGATTGGCATGAACCGTCGAATAGGCCTGGAAGATCGGCTGGCCGCCCGACGTCTGCACGAAGCCGTCGGCGACCACCATGTCGGGGATCGTCACCAGCATGCCTTCCACGGTCTCCCAGAAGGACAGGCCGTAATTGACCGCGTCGAACGTGTCGTCGGGATCGTCCTGGCTGTCGGTATAATCGGGCGTCACCGCCGTCAGGATCGCGTTGGGGATCGGGCGGGAGGCATCGAGCAGCAGCACCGGCAGCGGATTTCCGCTCGACAGGATGCTGAAGCCGGTTGGGTTGGCCAGAATCGTGCGCGGCATGCTGCTGAACGCCTGATACTCCATCACCTGCGCGGTGATGGTGATGAGGTCGCCGACCTTGAGGCCGGCGGCGAAGCTTTCAAGGGTGGTGCCGACATTCGCGTCGTTGCGGGTCATCACGAAGATGCCCTCGGAGGTGAGGTCGCTCGCATCCCAGTCGGCATATTCCTCGGTCAGGTAGAAGCCCTGGCGGGGGCCGACGCCGTCGACCGCGGTCACCACCGCACGGACGACCACGGTCGTCGCCGAGGCGATGTTGAACCCGTTCTTGCCTTCGGCGGCAAGGATCGGGCTGTAATAAGACGAGCCCTGGATCTGGCTGATGAACAGCACATCGTCATTCTGGATGGTGCCGACCGCCTCGCCGTCGGAAAGAACGGCGCCGACCGGGTTGGACAGCTGCACGGTAAAGGTCTCGGCAAGCTCGCCGGCGGTGTCGCCGTTCACCCGGATCTGGATCGTCTTGCTGTTCTCGCCGGCGGCGAAGCTCAGGGTGCCGCTTGCCCCCTCATAGTCGCTGCCCTCCTGGGCGGTGCCGGCGATGGTCTGGTAATCGATGGTAAAGGCGTCGGTGCCGCCGGTGCGGGTGACGGTGAAGGTGAAGACGGTGACGCCGTCATTGCCCTCGGCCTGGGACACGTCGGCAATGGTGACGAGGGCGGGCGCACCGTCGTCGTTGACGATGGTGCCGGTGGCGGTGCCGTCCGCAACCGAGCCCGAGGACGGATTGGAAAGCGTGACGGTAAAGCCTTCGTCCGCTTCGGCGACCGAATCGGCGACGATGTCGAGCGTGATCGTCCTGCTCGTTTCACCGGCGGCGAAGCTCACCGTTCCGGTGAGCGGCGAGGCGAAGTCGGACGCGGAGGCGCTGAAGCCGCCGGCGGTCAAACCGACGGCATAATCGACCGTTCCGGCCTCGCCCGTGTCGCCGGCGCGGGTTACGGTGAAGCTGATCGGCGTGGTGCCGCCGCCGCTGCCCTCGAATGCGGCGGAATCGTCGATCGAGTAGGAGACCGGAGCCAGCTCGCTGGAGACCAGGATGTCGTCGATCCCGACCCACTCGTCGCTGCCCGCGGCATTGGTGGTGAGGATGCGGATCTGGAGCGTGGCGGCATTGTTCGCCCCAGCCGGGAGGATCACGTCGATCGCGGTGACCTGGTCGGCTGTGCTGACGGTCGTGGCATCGGCGATGTAGCCGCCGGGCACGTTGGTCCAGGCGCCGTTCGGGTCGGTGCGGTACTGGACCGCGACCTGCTGCACGGCATTGTCCGCCGATCCGTCGATGTCGCGGATGTTGGCCTGGAAGCGGATGTTCTGCCGGCCGCTCGCGTCCATGTAGAGGACGATGCTGGGGGCATCGGCGGTGCCGGAACCCTGAAGCGCGGCCGTCGGGTTGGCGATGTGGAATTCGGCGACGCCGCCCGACGTGTTGGTGTTGGGGTTGGTCTGGTTGGCGAAGACCTGGACCTGGCCAAGGTTGGCGCCGGTCAACGCGCGCGGATCGACCCCGGTGGGGCTGCCGCTATCGATGTCGCCAAGATAGCCGATGATATTGGGAACGCCGCTCCAATTGTTGTTGGCGGTGATCAGGCCGATGTTCGACCAATCCTGGCTGAACGTGCCCGTTGCCAGCGAGTGATAAGCGGGGCCGTCGTCATTGGTGATGGTGCCCAGCGCCTGGCCGTCGGCCAGCGTCGCGCCGGCCGGGTTGGAAAGGGTGACGGTAAAGGTTTCGGCCGCCTCGACGCGCGCATCGCCGATCACCGGAACGCTGATGGTCTTCGAGGTCTCGCCGGCGGCGAAGCTGATCGTGCCAGCGACCGCGAGATAATCGGATCCGGCCGTGGCCGTGCCGTTGGCGGTGGCAAAGTCGATCGTCACCGGCCCAGTCGGCGCCGCGTTGAGGGTGACGGTGAAGACGAGGTAGGAGACGCCGCTCTGGCCTTCGACAATGGAGGCGTCGGCAATCGAGGCGGCGGGCACCACCGCCGTGTCGTCATTCCGGATGGTCCCGGTCGCCTGGCCGTCGGCGATGCTTGCGCCGGTGACGTTGGAGATGTTGACCAGGAACGTCTCGTCCGATTCCACGGCGGTGTCGCCGTTTACGGTCACGTCGAACGTGTAGCTGGTCGCGCCTTCCGGGATCGTCACGGCGGTGAGGCTGCGCGCGATATAGTCGCTGCCGGCGGCGGCGCTGCTGTCCTGGGTGGCTATGTCGAAGGTGACGCCGCCGGCCGGGGCCGGCCGGTCGAGCGTGACGACGAAGCTGAAGACGGTGGCGCCGGCATTGCCTTCCGCCTGGCTGACATCGGCGATCGAAAGGGCGGGCGTATCGTCGTCCAGGATCGTCCCCTGGCCCTGCGTGTCGCCGGCGGCGGCGCCTGCGATGTTGGTTACATTGACAAAGAACGTCTCGTTACCCTCGCGAACCTGGTCGCCGTTGACCGTGACGGTGAACTGGTAGCTGGTCTGGCCCTCGGGGATGGTCTGGCCGGTCAGGGACTGCGCGATGTAATCGGCGTCCGCGACGGTGGCGGTGCCGTCGGCGGTGGCGATATCAAATGTAACCCCGCCAGGCCCGGCGGGGGCAGACAGGGTGACGGTGAAAGTGAAGACGCCGCTATTCTCGTCCTGGCTCACATCGCTGATGCTGAGCGAGGGGGCATTGCCGGAAACCGTGAAATTGCCGGGATAGGTCGGGCTCGCCGTTTCGCTGAACGTCCAGTTCGACGCGTTGGCAAGCCGCGCCAGGATTTCGGCGCGCGAGCCGCTGGTGGAGCCGGAATAGGAGCCGATGTCGGGGCCGAACGCGAGCGCGGTCTCGCCTTCCACCAGGCCGGTGGGCACCGCGCTGGTGTTGCTGTTGCTCGCGGTCGTCGACCACGTACTGTTGGAGTCCGCGAAATCGACGGCGAAGAGGAATTCGGGGCTCGCCGCGGTTCCGGTGTAGGCAAGGAGCTGATCGCCGGCCTGGGCGAAATCGAGCGACCCGTTGCGAGTCAGCGTCAAGGCAGTGCCTGAGGCGGTGTTCGCGGCCGCGCCGGTCCCATTGGCGCCCGTGACATAGACGACGGTGCCGAGCGGCGTATTGGCCGGGATGGTGATCGAAAGGGTGCCTTCACCGGTGCGAAAGCTTCCGCTCGATTGCCAGCCATTGTCGGTAAAGTTGACGATCGTGTCGGCCGCGAAGCTGGCGAGCACCACAAAGGCGAAGCTCTTATGGTCCGCGCTGAAGCCGACGATGGCGATGTCACCTGCTGCCATGATTCCCGTTCCTTGTTGCTCGCCCGGTCGGGCGCTCGTGCTTGCGGGGGGAGGGGCACCGGGCGGCACGCCTTCGTTTACAGCTACATAGCTGGAGATCGAATCCCCCCAAGTCCGCCAACGATGTCAGCGACTTATTACGGTAGCAAGACACTATGGGGAGATAAGGCAAGTATGTTGTGGATAGATGCGGCGTTGCCGCATGCCGCCGCAGGGCCGAGCATTCGCTGGCCGCGGCACGCTCGCTTCGCCGCTCCAGCACCACGAATGGTCGCGATGCCTTGACGAGCGCGCGTCCGATTCTGCGCTCCGATCATTCTGCCTCAGTTATGAAACCGAGCCCCCATATGCTTCGCCGCACCGCCGCTGCCTTGCTGGCCGCCGCCGCGCTCCCGCTGGCCCCGCTTGCCGCGCAGGAGGCGCAACCGGAAACTGCTCCGCCGGCGTCGCAAACCGCCGAGCCGCCTGCCTCCAGCGCGGCGCAGCCTGCGCCCACCCCGACCCCAACCCAGCCGACGCAGACCACGCCCCCCGAGGAGCGCGTCGTGGCGGAGCAGCCTGTCGAAACCGAGCCGGAAACTGCCACGCCACCCGCCGCGCGCAGCAGGTCGACGGCGCGTCCCGCGCCCCGCGCCGCCGCGCGCGCACCCGCTCCGGTGCCGGCCCGCAGCGTCGCCGCGCAACCCGCCCCAGTGATTGCTCCAGCCCCTGGCACGAGCCTCGCTCCCGCCGAAGCGCTTCCCGCCGAGGTGCCCGGCGCCGCTTTGCCGGTAGAGGAGCTGCCCGCGCCTCCCACCGCCGAGACCGACACGGTTCCGGCCGCGGTGCAGCCGGCGGCGCAGGACAAATCAGGATCGAACCTGCCGTGGATCCTTGCCATTCTGGCTGGGTTGGGAGCGCTTGCCTTCTTCTTGATGCGCCGCCGCCGCGACGACGATGTGCACGGGGAGGTGTATGAGCAGGATCACCGGCCCGCACCGGTTGCCGCGGAGCCTGCGGCGATGCCGGTCGCCGCCGCCCCGGTGGCTGCTGCCCCCGTTGCCGCCGCCCCCGTTGCGCCAGCGCCGGCTGCTGCGGCGCCTGTTGCCGCGGTACCGCTGGTTGCCGCCGCTGCCCCGCTTGCCGCCACCGACGTCGCTGCCGCCCGGCCCCTCGCGCCGCGGGGGCGGCCGGAGATCGACCTTTCCATGACTCCGATTCGCGCAGGTGTCGAGGGCGTTGGGGCCCGCGTAGAGTTCCAGCTCACCGTCGGAAATCGCGGCGCCGTTTCCGCCGAGGATGTCCGGGTGTCAACCTGGATGCTCGCCGCCGGTTCGTCCAATGAGGAGCAGATGCTGATCGCTCCCACAGACCATGCCGACACTCCGCCGGTGACGATCGCGGCGGGCGAGGAGCGCACCATGAACGCCCAGGTCGGGCTGCCGACATCTCAGGTGGAAGGCGAGGCCGTGCTGCCGGTGGTGATCGCGGATGCCCGCTATCGCCTGCCCGACGGCGGCGAGGGCCATACCACCGCCCGCTTCGCGGTCGGCGTGCCGGACGGGGAGGAACTCGCCCACTTCGCGATCCACAATCCTTCGGGGATGCACGAAGGGGTGGTCGCCCGCGAGCTTGGCGAAATCGAGCGCTCGTGAAGCAAGGGGACCCGGAATGGGGCGGCTTCGTTATGGCCCTGACATGACCAAATCCGCCCCGCGCCCCGCTCGCCTTTCCCTTCTCCTCCTGCTTCTCGCCGCCGCCGCCTGGCCGGCCGCACCGGCTATGGCTCAGTCCGAGGCGGGGGAGCAGGCGGCCACCGCCCCTCCCGCCCCGGTGCGCACCACGCCGCCCGAAGCCACGATCGAGCTCGATCCGCCGCCCGCCCCGCCGGAGCGGGAAACAAACGAGCCCGCCCGGCCGCGCACCACCGCGCCGCGCCCCATCCCGCCCCGCACGGCTCCGCCTGTCCCGGACACCGTCATCCTTCCCGCCGATCCCCCGGCAGACACCCGTGCACCGTCGGTGATCGTCGAACAGGTGCCGGTTCCCGTGCCGGTGCCGGCCCCCGTCGACCCGTATCTGACCACCAATAGCGTCGAGCTCCTGCCGGACCCGGCCTATAACGAAGTCGACGTGCTGCCCGAGGTGGTCACCCAGACCGAGGAAGGCGGCGGCCTCGGCTGGCCCTTGATCGTGATCGCCATCCTGCTGGCGCTCGGCGCGCTTGCCTTTCTGCTCGCGCGGGGCGGCCGGCGGCAGACGATAGTACACCGCCAAACACACGAGGAGCCCCACCTGCCCCAACCGCTAGCGGCTGTGCCGGCCGTGCCGGCCGCGCGGCCGCGCATCGCGCTCAGCCTGCACCCGCTGCGCGCCGGGGTGGAAGCTGAAGGCGCCCGGGTCGAGTTCGAGCTCACGGTTGCCAATCGCGGCGAGGCGGCAGCCGAGGAGGTCAGCGTTTCGATGTGGATGAGCGCGGATGCGACACGCGATCCGACGCGCGCCTTGTTCCCGCCGCAGGGCCATGTCGCAACGCCGCCCGTGACATTGGCGGCCGGCGAGACCCGCGTGCTCCAGGCGTCGGTGGCGCTGCCCCGGGCGCAGCTCGGCAGCGTGGCCCTGCTGCCGGTGGTCGCCGTCGATGCGCGCTACCGGTTGCCGGTGCGCGGCGAGGCTCGAACCGCGGCCGCCTTTCTGGTCGGGCTCCCTTCCGGGGAGGAGCTCGGTCCGTTCGCGGTGAACGGCACGTTCGGACTTCACGACGGCGTCGTCGCCTTGCCGCTCGGGCAAACCGTCGAGACGTAAAAAGGGCGGCCCCAACGGAGCCGCCCCTTCTTTTGCTGAAGCCCGGCCTGAGCCGGACCGGCTTACTTGACCTCGACGGTCGCGCCGGCTTCCTCGAGACGCTTGCGGAGTTCTTCCGCTTCGGCCTTGGGGATGCCTTCCTTGATCGCCTTGGGAGCGCCTTCGACCAGCGCCTTGGCTTCGCCGAGGCCGAGCTGGGTGATGGCGCGCACTTCCTTGATGACGTTGATCTTCTTGCCGCCGTCATTGACGAGGATCACGTCGAATTCGGTCTTCTCTTCTTCAACCGGAGCGGCAGCGCCGCCCCCGCCGCCCGCAACCGCAACCGCGGCAGCGGCCGAGACGCCCCAACGCTCTTCGAGAGCCTTGGCAAGGTCGGCGGCTTCAAGAACGGTCAGCTCGGAAAGCTGATCGACGAGGGACTGGATGTCAGCCATTTCATGTTCTCCAAATCAGGGGCGTCGCGCCCCACGGGTTCAGTTCAGATCAAAATACTTTTTGGGCCCCCATCGAAGTACCACTTCGATGGGATCACTTTCACGCGTCTTCTTTGGCGGCGTAAGCCCCAATGACGCGGGCGAGCATCGCGCCCGGCTCGTTGATGGTGCGTGCGATCTTGGTTGCCGGCGCCTGTACGAGGCCGATAATCGTCGCGCGCAGTTCATCGAGAGACGGAAGCTCTGCGAGCGCCCTCACGCCTGCCAGGTCGAGGACCGTATCGCCCATCGCGCCGCCGACGATCTCGAACTTGTCGGTCGTCTTGGCGAAATCGACCGCAACCTTGGCAGCCGCGACCGGATCGATCGAGGTTGCAAGCGCGGTCGGACCGGTGAGCATGTCACCGATCGAAGCGTAGGTGGTGCCCTCGAGCGCAATCAGGGTGAGCGTGTTCTTGGTCACCTTGTAGCCGGCGCCAGCGTCGCGCATCCGGTTCCGAAGGGCGGTGGACTGGGCCACCGTCATGCCGAGGTTGCGGGTAACCACAACCACCTGCGTCTCGGAGAACGTCTGCTTCAGCTGTGCGACCTGCTCGGACTTTTGAGCTCGATCCATATGCCTTGCACTCCAAACAGCCCGCCGGAACATCCGGACGGGCGGGAAAACCTGGCTCCCCGCCGCGAACGGCAGGCAAACAGGCGTCGGCCCCACGCGCGGCGAGCCGCGAGCAAGGCCTATGTCCGTGGGGAGTGGTTGACGGCCTGAACCCGGTGGGCAGGCTGACCCGGGCACCTCGCGGCGACCCCGGAAAAACTCTTCCCCGTCTAGGCTGGAGGATTAAGGGGCAAGCCCCACCAGCTGTCTCGGACGGCTGCTCCCGCCGGGCAAACCCGCAGGAGCGATGGCGAGCCTATACGCAGAACGGGTTTCCCGATCAAGCGCTTAGGCCGGCGACACTTCAGCGGAGCCCTCAGCCGATCTTCACCCAGGTCTGTTCCTTGCAAAAGAAGCCGCCGATCAGGCAGCCCTTGCCGACCAGGCGGGTCGGGCTGGCGGCGGTCATCGTGCCGGAAAAGGTGCGGTTCATGTCGGGGACGAACACCTTGCCCTGCCAGCGGCCGGGCGCGATTGGTTTGAAATCGCGGAACAGCTGGGCACCGACGAGCTTCTGGCCGGCCGCGCGCGCTTTGGCCTGCGCCTTGGGTGCGGCCCAGACCACGGTGCCGCACATCGTCGCGCCGCAGGGCTCCAACTGCACATGCACTGTATTCTTAGGGTTGCGCCACAGGCCCTCGGCGGCGGGCGCATTGGTCGCGGCCGGCGCGGCGGCGCTTATGAACGCGGCAAATCCGACAGCGGCCGCGACAACGATCTTACGCATGCAAACTCCCAGTCCGAGTCGCGGCCAAGCGCCGCGTGGACCCGCTCTTTCATCGAAAAATATGGCCTTTCAATGACATGGTTCGACGCACGGTCGCTCCGCCCGCCAGGCACAGAAAAAGGGGCCGGAAGCGTCTCCGCCCGGCCCTTCTTTCTTCTGTGTCTGAGTGAACCGAACGCTTACGCGCTCGCCACCTCGGCGACATCGACCTTGAGGCCCGGCCCCATCGAGGAGCTCAACGCCACCTTCTGGACGTACTTGCCCTTGGCACCAGCCGGCTTGGCGCGGACGATGGCGTCCACGAAGGCATCGAAGTTGCGGCGCAGGTCCGCGTTAGAGAAGCTCGCCTTGCCGATGCCTGAGTGGATGATCCCGGCCTTTTCGACGCGGAACTCGACCTGGCCGCCCTTGGCCGCTTTGACGGCTTCCGTGACGTTCGGAGTGACCGTGCCCAGCTTCGGGTTCGGCATCAGGCCCTTGGGGCCCAGCACCTTACCGAGGCGGCCGACGATGCCCATCATGTCAGGGGTCGCGATCACGCGGTCGAAATCGATGGTGCCGCCCTGGATGGTCTCCATCAGGTCCTCGGCGCCAACCACATCGGCGCCCGCCGCAGTGGCTTCCTCCGCCTTGGCGCCGCGCGCGAACACCGCAACGCGGACGTCCTTGCCGGTGCCGGCGGGGAGGGTAACGACGCCGCGGACCATCTGGTCGGCGTGGCGCGGATCGACACCCAGGTTGAGCGCTACCTCGATGGTTTCGTCGAACTTGGCGGTGGCGTTCGCCTTCAGCGCCTCGATGGCGGCATCCACCGCGTAGAGCTTCTGCGTGTCGACGGCGGCGGCGAGCGCCTTCTGCTTCTTGGTCAGCTTGGCCATGGTCTTAACCTTCCACCACTTCGAGGCCCATCGCGCGGGCGGAGCCTTCGATGATCTTGGTCGCGGCGTCGAGATCGTTCGCGTTGAGATCCTTCATCTTCGTCTCGGCGATCTCGCGTACCTGGGAGCGCTTGATCTTGCCGGCGCCGACCTTGCCCGGCTCCTTGGAGCCCGACTTGAGGCCCGCCGCCTTCTTCAGGAGAAAGGTCGCCGGCGGCGTCTTGGTCTCGAAGGAGAAGGAACGGTCGGCATAAACGGTGATGATGGTCGGGATCGGCATGCCCTGCTCGAGGTCGGTCGTCGCCGCATTGAAGGTCTTGCAGAACTCCATGATGTTGACGCCGCGCTGACCCAGCGCCGGGCCGATCGGCGGCGATGGATTGGCCTTGCCCGCGGGCACCTGGAGCTTGATATAGCCCGTTATCTTTTTTGCCATGTTTCTCACTCTGTTAGCGGTCCGAAAGTCGAGTTTGACCTTGCGGTCATCTCCGATTCCGGCCGGTTCAAGTTTAGCGGTCCAGACGGCGAGCCCGAAGGCCTGCCTCCCGCAAGTTTTCCGCTGCTGATGCGTTGGAAGCGCAGGCCCCTAGCGCAAAGTGGGCCCCGAGGCAATTCTCGGAGGTGACCAAGAGCACTTATTCTGATGTGCTCGAGGGCGCCACCTACGCTTCGTTGCGGTGACATGCTCACCGGCCCGCCCGACACTTATCAGTCAGGCCGGTGGTGTTTCCAAGCTCCAGATAGTCCAACGCGGGAGGAGCGGACCGCCGCTCCTCCCACACCATACTCAGCGAGTGCCGAGCACTTCCTTGAGGCCCGGCGCATATTCGGCACCGTGCGGCACCTGCGCGGTGGAGCCTTTGAGCGCCTCGCCGATCGGCTCGGCGCGGCCGCCCAGACACTTGGCGAGGAAGTTTTCCGCCACCGCATTGAAGGCGATGTTGTTCACCGGGCGGGCAAAGCCATGCCCTTCGTCGGGGAAAACCACATAGGTGACGGGAATGCCCTTCGCCTTCATCGCATCCACGATCTGCTCCGATTCCGCGACATTGACCCGCGGATCGTTGGCGCCTTGGCCGATCAGCAGAGGGCGCTTGATCTGGTCCGCCTTGTAGAGGGGCGAGCGCTCCTTGAGCAAAGCCAGACCTTCCGGCGTGTTGGGGTCGCCCATCCGCTTGTAGAACTGCACCTTGCCGGCTTCCCAGTAAGGCGGGATGGTCTTGAGCAGCGTTTCGAGATTCGAAGGGCCGACAATGTCGACGCCGCAGGCGAATTTGTCGGGCGTGAAGGCGAGGCCGGCGAGCGTTGCGTAGCCGCCATAGGAGGCCCCCATGATCGCGACCTTGTCCGGCGACGTGACGCCGCGCCCGACCGCCCAGTCGACCGCGTCGATCAGATCGTCGTGCATCTTGGTGCCCCACTGGAGATCCCCGGCGGAGGTGAACTTCTTGCCGAAGCCGGTCGACGAGCGGAAATTGGGCGAGAGCACCGCATAGCCGCGGTTGGCCAGCCACTGATGGGTGCCGTTATAGCCGTAGACGTCGCGCGACCAAGGGCCGCCGTGAACCAGCAGCACCAGCGGCACCGCCTTGTTGGGCTTGCCGTCGCCGTCGGGATCGCTGCCCGGCGGCAGCGTCAGGTAGGAGACCATGGTCAGCCCGTCGCGCGACTTGATCTCGACCGGATGCATCGCGGCGAGCGGCGCACCCTCCAGTTCCGGCCGGGTGGTGTAGAGGCGCGTGAGTTTCTTCGCCTTGCGGTCATAGAGATGCGCGCTGGACGGCGCGGTGACCGGATCGACGGCGACGATCCATTTGTCGTCGGCATCGGTGCGCGAGGTGACCGCAATCTCGCCCTTCAGATTCTTCTGAAGGAATGCAAGGTCGCCGCGCACCGCATTGTCGAGCGGCGTCCATTCGTTCTTGAGGTAGTTGGCGGCGTAGGCCTCGACCCTACCAGTCTTCGGGTTGGTGAGAGCGCCCCCGATGTCGGCTTTGGCATTCTGCGCCACCACCGTCTTGCGACCTGAGGCGACGTCCTGTGCCACCAATGCTGCGGTGTCGCGGCCGCGGCTGTCGATCCAGTACATGGTCGTGCCGTCGGACGTAAAGCCGACCGGCTGGGTGGTCTGCGCATCCTCCAGAGTCACTTCCTCGAACGGCTTGGCATCAACCTTGTTGTTGACCACCCGGTAGAAGGAGCTGCCGCCGTCGGAGCGGGACTTGGTCGCCACGCGCACCACGAGCTGCTCGTCGGCGAGGAAGCCGGCATAGCCGTCCTTGTTCTCCAGCACCGGGGAGAGCTTGCCGGATTTTAGGTCGAGGCTGTGAACATCGTGCCAGCGCGGGTCGCGATTGTTGACCCCGATCAGGATGCGATCCTTTACGTCGTTGGAAATGTTGATGACCTGGACGCGCGTCTTCTCGAACGGGGTGAGGGCGCGCTGCTCAGCCGTCACCGCATCGACGCCGTAGAGCAGGAAATTCTCGTCGCCGCCCTTGTCGTTGATGAACAGGATCTGCTTGCTGTCGGGCGACCAGAAATAGGAGCGGATCGGCCGCTGGCGTTCGTTCGTGAGCGGCTTGGCGGCCGCGGGATTGGAGGCGGGGGCGACATAGATGTTGAGCACGCCGTCGCGCGGCGCGATCCAGCTCAGCCACTTGCCGTCGGGCGAGAGGCGGCCCGCCGTCTTGGTGGGATTACCGAAAAACTTGTCGCGGGCGATCAGCGGTACCTGGCCCTGGGCGAGCGCCGGCACTCCGGCCAGCGGCAGCGCAGCGGCCGCAATCAGCATCATCGACTTCGTCACTTGGTTCTTCTCCTCAGGCAGAAATCCTGTCCCGCGGAAAAGTAGTCCCCCGCGGCCGAGTCGAACCTTAGTGTGTTGTTGGCCTAAGACACAAGCACGTTATTTGCCCGTTGGTCAGCCGCGACCGACCAGGATCAGGAGTACGGCAACCACGATCGCGACCGCCTGATACAGGACCCGCTTTTGCATGAGGTTCTGGGAGCGCACCGCATGCAATTGGCCGCTCCCGCTGGCCATTCCGATGAGGCCTTTGATAAGGACGTAAAGCGTTGCCGCCGCCGCCAGCGCGAGGGCAGTGATGAGAAAAGGCTGCATGAATTGTCTCTCCGCATGACGCATCCATGCGTCTCATCAGCTACGTCATGCGCAAAGCCGCAGATGCAATTGCCGGCTGGGAAGCGCCGCGATTTACTGTGGGCTAGATCGTCAGGTGACTCGGCCGCGTACTGCAAAAGCGGGGTCACGCCAGCGCCCGCTGTTCAGGATTTCCGCGGCCCGCTTCACGGCTTGGAATATATCCTCAAAGCCAAGGTAAAGCGGGGTGAGGCCGAAGCGGATGACGTCGGGTGCTCGGAAATCGCCGATCACGCCCTCGGCGATCAGCGCCTGGCAGATTTGGAAGGCATTGGGGTGGCGAAAGCTGATGTGGCTGCCGCGCCGCTCGGGCTCTGCCGGTGAGATGCATTCGAGCTGGGGGCAACGCTCCGCGGCCAAAGCGGCGAAAAGGTCGAAGAGCTGAACCGATTTGGCCCAGATCGTGTCCATCTCCACGCCGTTGAAGCTCTCCATGCCGCTTTCCAGCGCCGTAAGGCTGAGGATCGGCGGTGTTCCGGCGAGGAAGCGGGCGATTCCGGGGGCCGGGGCATAGTCATCGCTGAAGGCAAAGGGCGCGGCATGGCCCATCCAGCCGCGCAAGGGGCTGACCAGCCGTTCCTGGAGATGCTCGGCGACATACAGGAAGGCGGGCGCGCCGGGACCGCCATTCAGATATTTGTAGCCGCAGCCGACCGCCAGTTCGGCGCCGTCGCCGTTCAGGTCGAGCGGCACTGCTCCGGCGCTGTGCGAGAGGTCCCACAGGGTCATGGCCCCTGCCGCTTTGGCATCCGCGGTCACTTGGCGCATGTTGAAGCGGAAGCCGGCCTTGTAATGGACGTGGGTAAGGAGAAGTAGGTTCGTGTCCGGCCCCAGCGCCGCCTCGATCTCGTCGCGCGGCTGCACGTCGAGGTGGAGGCCAGCCAGGTCGGCGGCGCCGGACGCGATGTGGAGGTCGGTGTGGAAGTTGCCTGCTTCCGACAGGATCTGCCGCCGCTCGGGCGCCAATGCGGCGGCGGCGACGATCAGCTTGAACAAGTTCACCGATACGCTGTCCGCTACGATCACTTCGTGCGGCTGCGCGCCGATCAGGCGCGCGATCTTGGCGCCGACCCGGGCCGGAGCATCGATCCAGCCGCGGCTGTTCCAGCTGCGGATCAGTTCGCAGCCCCATTCCTCCTCCACCACCGCGCGCTGCCGCGCCACGGTGGCGCGGGGGAGGGCGCCCAGCGAATTGCCGTCCAGGTAGATCACGCCTTCGGGCAGCAGGAAGCGATCCTTGTGGACCCGAAGCGGATCGGCGGCGTCGAGTGCGCGCACCGCCTCGATGCTGGTCACCGCTTCAGCGCCTTTTCAATCTCTGCGGCGGCGACTTTCCAGGCTTCGGTTTCGGGCGCGATCAGCTCGACATGGCCGGTGCGGTCGACCATCCGCACCGTCACCTTGTCGCCGGCGGCGCGCATCGGGGACGCATAGCCCTCGGCATAAGCGGGCGGGATGATGCGGTCCCGGAGGCCGTTGACCAGCACCTGGCGGACGCCGAGCGGGGCGAGGCGGTTGACGGAGGTTTCGGCGAAGCGTCCGCCGCCCGAGATTTTCGCGATCACGTCCGTGCCGCAGCCGCTGCCTGGGGGCCGTGCGGCTTCTTCCAGATCGGGAAGGCCGCCGAGGCTGACCACCGTCTTGATCGGCAGCGGGTCGCCGGTGCGCAGCGGGCTGCCGGCCGGGAGGCGGTGGCGTGCCGCGAGCCACAGCGCGAGGTGTCCGCCGGCGCTGTGACCGGTGGCGACGAGGCGGGAAAGGTCGAGATTGTGCGCCTCCGCGTGAAGGCGCAGCGCGTCGGCGGCGGAGGCGGCATCGAGATAGGTGCCCGGATAACCGCCGCCTTCGCGGTCGACGCCGCGATAGTCGATGTTCCAGACGGCAATGCCGCGGCGGCGCAGGTCGTCCGCGATCCAGTTCATGATCCGCCGGTCGGCGATCTCGGTCTGCCAGCAGCCGCCATGGACCATCAGCACCGTGGGGTGCGGCCCCTTGCCCGCGGGCAGCCACAGGTCGACGACCTGCATCTGATCATTGCCGTAGCGATGGGCGCTGGTCGGCTGCGGGCGCTCGCGGGTGAGCAAAGCCGGCCATTTCATCAGCTCGGCCGGCGGCGCGGCGGCTTTGGGGGGCGGGGTCTCCACGGCGCAGGCGGCTAGCGCGGGAAGGAGGGCGAGGGCAAGCGTGGAGAGGAAGCGCATGCCCCCGCTTAGCCTAGCCGGCGGCAGCGGGGAAGCGGCCGCTCAGGCAAGGCCTGGGCCGCTGCGCGGTCGGCCGCTCGGGCGCCGCCGAAGGGTGAAAAGGCGGGCGAAGCTGTGGGCGAAGTTGGCGAAGGTGTCGCGCAAGTCGCTTGTCAGCTGGTGGCCGTGGCGGTTCCATAGTTCGGCGTCGATCTGGTCGCGCATTTTATCACTCCCTTGTGCCCGGGCCGTCCGTTGGGCGGCTGGTGGAGGGGAGATAAGGAGGCGTGGGCGGCGGCGTCCAACTAAAGGCTTGGCAGAGGTGATAAGGCAGCTTTATCATCTACTCCGATGCGCCACCTCCCGCCCTTGCCCGCGATACGCGTTCTCGAAGCAGCGGCGCGGCATGAGAATTTCACGCTGGCCGCGGCCGAGCTGGGAATGACCCAGGCGGCGGTGAGCTACCAGATCCGGCTGCTGGAAGAGCGGCTTGGCCTCGCCCTGTTCGTGCGGGCGCGGCAGCGGGTGAGCCTGAGCGATGCCGGCCGCCGGGTGGCGCCGCTGGTCACGGGAGCGCTCGACCAATTGTCGAACGCCTTCGAGGCGGTGACGGGGGAGGATGAAGGCGTGCTGACGATCAGCACCGCCCAGACGTTCGCGACCAACTGGCTGGCGGGGCGGCTCGGCGCCTTCCAGGTCGAGCGGCCGGAGCTGGCGGTGCGGCTCCAGACCACGTCCGAGATGGTGGATTTCGCCCGCGACGATGTCGATGTTGGCATCCGCATGGGAAACGGCCCGTGGCCGCCGCTGCGCGCCCACTTCCTGTTTCGCCTCCACGGCACACCGGTGTGCAGCCCCGACTATCGCAACCGCCACACTATACGAGAGCCGGCGGACCTGCTGCGGGTCCCGCGGCTGAACCCCGAGGACATCTGGTGGAGATTGTGGTTCGATGCGGAAAAGTTGGCGGCGCCCGATGCCTCGCCGCGCGCCATCCGCCTCGACAGCCAGGTGGCGGAAGGCAATGCGGCGCTGTCCGGCCACGGCGTGGCGATGCTGACGCCGCTGTTCTGGAAGGCGGAGCTGGCCGCCGGCCGGCTGGTGCAGCTCTTTCCGCGCGTCACGGCCGAGCCGCGCGCGATCTGGCTGGTCTATCCCGAGCACAAGCGCGGCCGCGCCAAGATCAAGGCGTTTCGCGACTGGCTGGCCCGGGCGGTGGCGGAGGAGCGCGGCTTCGCCCCGCCCGAAGCCTTTATTCCGCCGTCGGAGGCGTAGCCGCGTCGGTCGCGTCCGGCCGGCCGCCGAGATAGCGGCGATTGACCCAGCGACCGCCGAGCACGAGCGCGAGCGCCGCCAGCATCCAGGGCAGGATGTAGAGCAAGGCGATGAGCAGAACCCGGGCGCCGCTGCCGAAGGCGTCCAGCGCCCGCGCCATGTCGCCGGCGAAGGAGCGGTCGGTCTGGCCCGCCTCGTAACGGAAGGTCATGGGCGTGGTGGCGAGCTGCTTGCGCCTCTCCCCGATCGTCTGTTCGTTGATCCGCTGGGAGCGGCGCAGCTCCTCGGCCTGGCGCTGGAGCTCGGCACGCTCGGTGCCGGAGCGGCCACGGGCGGCGAGCTCCCTTTCGATGCGGCGCAGATTTTCCTGCACCTGCGCCTGGTTCTGCTGGTCGCTTTCGATGGCACTGCCGACATCCTCGCCGCTGATCTGGACGCTGGCGATCAGACCTTCCGCACGAGTCACGGCATCGGAGGCTTCGCGGCCGAAGCGGCGGGCGAGCTGCGGGTCGAGGCGGAGGAGAAGCTGGGCGGACACTTCGTCCTCGCCATCCTGTTCGTAGACCATGCCGGTGATGCGGCAGCGGTCCGGACCCAGTTTCTCGCAGGCGGAGGCATGCTGTTCCTGCACCGCGCCGATGCGGGCCGGCGGCAGGCGGAAGGCGTAGCGATAATCGAAGGCGACGCCGGGCGCGGCGGTGGGGGAGATGCCGGGCGGCCGGGCGGCTCGGCCGGAGACATCGGCCGACGGCTGCTCGTCGACGTTGAACGTCTTGAGATCCTGGCTGCTTTCCTGGGTGGTGTCGCTGCCGCCGCAGGCCGCGGCCGAGAGAAGCAGCAATGCTGCCAATGCCTTGCGCATCCTTGTCTCCTTCTTGTGTCCGGTTTCGCGCCGGTGCGTGTAACATTATCTTATTGGTAGACAATGGCAAGCGCCCTCGCACATCGCCAGATCGGCTGCTATCCCTCGCTCCATGTCCGAAATCACCGACGACGCCGCGCCGATCGACCCGATCGAGAACACCCCCTTCGAAAAGGCGCTGTCGCAGCGCTATCTCGTCTACGCGCTGTCGACCATCACCGCCCGCTCGCTGCCCGATGTGCGGGACGGTTTGAAGCCGGTCCATCGTCGCCTGCTCTGGGCGATGCGCCTGCTCAAGCTCGATCCGGCCGCCGGCTACAAGAAATGCGCCCGAGTCGTCGGCGACGTGATCGGCAAATATCATCCCCACGGCGACCAGTCGGTCTACGATGCCATGGTCCGCCTCGCTCAGACCTTTTCGCTGCGCTACCCGCTGGTCGACGGCCAGGGCAATTTCGGCAATGTCGACGGCGATAATGCCGCGGCGATGCGCTACACCGAAGCGCGGTTGACCCAGGCCGCGCACGATCTCATGGCCGGGCTCGACGAAGGCACGGTCGACTTCCGCCCGACCTACAATGGCGAGGAGGAAGAGCCGGAAGTCTTCCCCGGCCTGTTCCCCAACCTGCTCGCCAACGGCGCCAGCGGAATCGCGGTCGGCATGGCGACATCCATCCCGCCGCACAATCTGGCCGAAGTGGTCGATGCCGCCGTTCACCTGATCGACAATCCCGGCGCCGAGCCGTCGGCGCTGATGGACTTCGTCTCCGGCCCCGATTTCCCGACCGGCGGGGTGATCGTCGACAGCGCGGAGTCGATCGCGCTCGCCTACCGCACCGGCCGCGGCGGCTTTCGCGTGCGGGCGCGCTGGCAAGTCGAGGACCAGGGCCGCGGCACCTGGAACGCGATCGTGTCGGAAATCCCCTACCAGGTGCCCAAATCCAAGCTGATCGAGCAGATCGCCGTCCTGATCGCCGACAAGAAGCTGCCGATCCTGGCCGATATCCGCGACGAATCGGATGAGCAGATCCGCATCGTGCTGGAGCCCAGAAGCCGCACGGTGGATCCGCAGCTGCTGATGGACAGCCTGTTCCGGCTGACCGATCTCGAAGTCCGCATCCCCTTGAACATGAACGTGCTCGACGCCGACCGCACGCCGCGCGTGATGGGCTTGAAGGAGGTGCTCTCTTCCTGGATCGCCCACCAGTTCGAAGTGCTGGTGCGCCGCGCCCAGCACCGCATCGCCAAGATCGAGGACCGGGTCGAGCTGCTCGAAGGTTATCTGGTCGCCTATCTGAACCTCGACCGGGTGATCCAGATCATCCGCGAGGAGGATGAGCCCAAGGCGGTGATGATCGCCGAATTCGCGCTGACCGACCGTCAGGCCGAAGCGATCCTCAACATGCGGCTGCGCTCCTTGCGCAAGCTGGAGGAGATGCAGATCAAGAAGGAGCGCAACGCGCTCACCAAGGAGCGGGACGAGCTGGTGAAGCTGGTCGGCTCGCGCGACCGCCAGCGCACCCGGCTCAAGAAGGACCTGGCGGGCCTCAAGGCCCGCTATGGCGAGGAGACCGAACTCGGCCGCCGCCGCACCACCATCGAGGAAGCGGGCCCTACTCGCGACATCCCCATGGAAGCGATGATCGAGCGCGAGCCGATCACCGTCATCATGTCGCAGCGCGGCTGGATCCGGGCGATGAAGGGCCATGTCGACCTCTCCAACCCGGAAGCGATGAAGTTCAAGGAAGGCGACGGCCCGCGCTACTTCTTCCACGCCCAGACCACAGACAAGATCCTGCTCGCCTCCAGCGGCGGGCGTTTCTACACGCTGGGGGCGGACAAGCTGCCCGGCGGCCGCGGCTTCGGCGAGCCGGTGCGGCTGATGGTGGACATCGAAGGGGAGGGAGACATCGCCGCCCTGTTCCCGGCGGTATCCGGCTCGAAGCTGCTGCTCGCCTCGTCGGACGGGCGCGGCTTCATTGCCTCGGCGGCAGGCGCGATCGCCGAGACTCGCAAGGGCAAGCAGGTTGTCAACCTGCGGACAGGCGCGCGGCTGATGGTAGTCCGCAAGCTGCGCGAGGAGGAGGATTATCTCGCGGTGATCGGAGACAATCGCAAGATGGTGGTGTTTCCGCTCACCGAGCTGCCGGAGATGAGCCGCGGCGCCGGAGTCCAGCTCCAGCGGTACCGCGACGGCGGCCTGTCGGATGCGCGCGCCTTCCGCTTCGCCGAAGGAATAAGCTGGGCAATGGCGGGCGAGCGCGGACGCACCCGGACGGAAAGCGACATGAACCCCTGGCGCACCGCCCGCGGCGCGGCCGGACGGATGGCGCCGCAAGGCTTCCCCAAGTCCAACCGCTTCGATCCTGAAAAGAAGCTTTAAACTCCGCGCGTCATCCTAAACGGGCCGTTAACCTCTTCCTCCTAGTCCAGTGAAATGGACGAGATGGCCGGGGCGGCGCAGACGGAAGAAACCTTGGCCGATGCCGCGGCGGCGCCGGCTGGCGAGGCGGGCCTTCTCATCGCACGGCGGGTGCGCCAGGAATATCTCGACGCCCTGCCGATCGGTGCCGCCGTGTTCCGGCTCGACGAACGGGACGGGCTGGTCGTCGACCTCACCAACCAGAATTTTCGCGACATCGCCGCCTGGCGGGCGGAGCCGGCCGCCGCCGCCGCCGATAATTCCTTTCTCGGCGACAGCGGAATGGCCGACCGTGTGGAACGCTTCCTCGCCGGCGAAGAGCAGTTCTTCCAATTCGACTGCCACGACGCGCGCCAGGGTGGCGGGCGCCACTTCCTGGTTCGCGTCGCCCGGCTGCGGGCCTTTCCCGCTCTGGGCTGCCGCTGCCTCGTCTCCCTGATCGATCGCACCGCCGAAGTTGGCACCCAACAGAGCCTGCGCGCGCAGATGCTGCGCGACAGCCTCACCGGCCTTCCCAACCGGCTCGCCTTCAACGAGGCGGTGGAGACGGTTCTGCAGGGCGCCGGCTTCCTGCCGGGCAGCCACGCGGTGCTGGTGGTCGACATGACCCGCTTCAGCCGCGTCAACGAATGCGTCGGCTCGCTGGCGGGCGACGAACTGCTGATCACCTTCGCGCGCCGGCTGCACGCCTCGCTGAGGGCCGGCGACATCCTCGCCCGCACCGGCGGCGATGAGTTCGGATTGCTTATTCGCCTCGACAAGGGCCTTGGCGATGCGCTGCAGGCGGCTGAGCGCATTCGCGCCGCCTTGAACGCGCCCTTTCGCCTGTCCGAGCTTGAGATCCGGGTCGACTGCGCGATCGGTTGCGCCTTGCTGAGCGGTGGCGAGGAGCTGGCGCAGGAAGTGCTTCGCAACGCCCAATTCGCGCTGAAGCGTGCCAAGGGTGCCGGCGGCGTCGGCATCTACGAGCCCAACCAGGCCCGCGCCGCCCGCCGTCGCTTCAGCATCGAAACGGAGCTTCGCCGCGCCATCGAGGGGGGCGACCTCGATCTCGCGTTCCAGCCGCTCATCCATCTCGATACCGGTGCTGTCTCGGGGTTCGAGGCGCTGGCCCGCTGGCCGGGCTCGAAAGGCGCGGTGTCGCCCGGCGAATTCATCCCGGTGGCCGAGGAATCGGGGCTGATCGTGCCGCTCGGACGCTGGGCGCTGGACGCGGCGCTGGCCGCGCTCGCCCGCTGGGACGCGGCGGCGGGAAGCGCGCTGCCGTTCAGCATCAGCGTCAACCTGTCCGCGATCCAGGTCGCGCGCGACGATGTCGCGGACATGGTCGGCGCGGCGCTGGCCCGGCACAGGATCGCGGGCTCGCGGCTGACGCTGGAGCTTACCGAAAGCGCCATCGTCCAGGATCCCGACCGGGCGACGCGGGTACTCGAGGACTTGAAGGCGCTCGACGCCCGGGTGGCGATGGACGATTTCGGCACCGGCTATACCTCGCTCGCCTATCTCCAGCGGCTGCCGATCGATATCTTGAAGATCGACAGGAGCTTCGTGTCGGGCCTGTTGCGGGACAAGGACAACACCGCCATCGTTCGCGCCATTCTCAGCCTCGCCGAGGCGCTCGGCATGGAGACCACGGCCGAGGGCATAGACAGCCCCGACCTCGATGCGGCGCTGACCCGGCTCGGCTGCACGCACGGCCAGGGCTTCTGGTATGCGCGTCCGCTCGCGCCGGAGGATGTGCCGGGCTACTGGCTGTCGCGCCGCGCCTGATCGACCGCGGCGCGGGCGATCGCCTGCTGCGCCTCCGCTTCCGCCGGGAAACCCGCCGCCGCCCAGCGCCGCTGCACCTCCTGCAGGGTCGCCGCCACCACCGGGCCGGGTGTGAGGCCAAGATCGATCAAGGCTCCGCCGCCCACCGTCAGGCGCGGCCGCTCCCAATCGGCAAGCGAAGCCGCCGCCGCCGGTGGACCGTCGCCCAATAGCAACCGGTCGATGGCCTCTTCGCGGCCGAGCCGATAGGCACGCGCCGGCGGCGGATCGTCGTCGCCCGGGCCGCGCGCGGCGGCGCTGACCAGCCGCTTCACCGCCTTGTTCGACAATCGCAGCCGGGTTCCCACCGCTCCGGCCAGTTCCGGCACGGGCGGCAGCAGGGCGGCGAAGCGGCGCAGCGGCGCGGCCTCGAGCCCGGCCTGGCGCTCGCGCAGCACGAGGCGTGCCAGCCGCTGCGCGCCTTCCGCGTCGATCTCGGGCAGCACCGGCCGCAGGATGCCATGCTCCACCATCAGGAGGACCGTCGGCGCCGGCTCGGCAAGGGCGAGCAGCTTAAGCAGTTCATCGGCGATCCGCTCGCGCGACAGCGCCATCAGATCGTTGGCGCGGGCGGTGCAGGCCTCCAGGCCCGCCGTGTCGGGCGCGCCCGCCGCGAACCTGGCATGGAAGCGGAAGAAGCGCAGGATGCGAAGATGGTCCTCGGCAATGCGGGTGAGCGGATTGCCGATGAAGCGGACGAGGCGGCGCTCGACATCCTCCCAGCCGCCGAAATAATCGTGGACTTCAAGGGTCCGGGCATCGGCCGAGAGCGCGTTGATGGTGAAATCGCGGCGGGCGGCATCCTGCGCCCAGTCCTCGGTGTAGGCGACGGTGGCGTGGCGGCCGTCGGTGGCGATGTCGCGCCGCAGGGTGGTGACTTCCACCGGCCGGCCCTCGAGGATCGCGGTGACCGTGCCGTGGGCAAGGCCGGTCGGAACCGCCTTGATCCGGGCGCGGCGCAATCGAACGATCACCTCCTCCGGCTTGAGGCGCGTCGCCAGGTCGACATCGTTCACCGGCATGTTCAGCAAAGTGTCGCGCACGCAGCCGCCGACATAGCGTGTCTCGCCCTCGGCGGCGCCGAGCGCCTGGAGAAGGGCGGGCATGCCGCCGCGCTCCTGCCAGTCGGTGCGGGGCAGTTTCATGGGCCCAGCTCCAGCCGGCGCGACAGGTTGACGATCATCGCCGCGGTCGCCCCCCAGATGCGCCGGTCCTGCCAGGCGATCTCGTAATAGCGCCGTTCCCGGCCCTGCCACTCCACCGTGCGGATCTCGTGCCGGGCGGGGTCGAGCAGCCAGGCGAGCGGCGCCTCGAACAGGGAAGCGACTTCGTCCGGATGGGGCCGTAGCGGCAGGTCCGGCGCGACGACGCCGATGACGGGGGTGACTTCGAAGCCGGTGACGGTGCGGTAGAGATCGGCGGTGCCGATCACCTCCACCGCGCACGGCGTCAGGGCGATCTCCTCCTCGGCTTCGCGCAAAGCGGCGGCGACCGGGCCGGAATCGCCCGGATCGATGCGTCCGCCGGGGAAGCTGATCTGGCCGGGATGCTTGCGCATCGTCTTGGGCCGCTCGGTGAGGATCACCGTCGGCTCGGGCCGGTCGACCACCGCCACCAGCACCGCGGCGGGGAACAGCGCTTCGGCCGGGGCTTCCGTGTCGTCGCCGGTGAGCAGCACGGGCGCGCGGCGGCGGCTCTTGTGGAGCGCATCGCGCAGGCGCTCGGCCAGTGTCACGGCCCCGGCTCGAGGGCGAAGAAGGCGCCGCCGCTCCACAGCCCGGGCGGCTCCGCGCCCTCGGCAAGGGCGGCTTCGGCAAGCTCGTAATAGACCGGCCGCGCGATCAGCGCCTCGAGGCCGGCGCGAACCTCGACCGACGGGCGCGGGCCGTCCTCGCCTTGTTCCAGGCGCAGCGGGTGGTCCGGGCCGGCCACGACCAGGTCGCCGGTGTTGAGGCGGAAGGCGAGGGAGCGAGCCTCGCCTTCGCCTTCGCTTTTCACTTCAACGGCGACGAAGGGTGCGTCCTCCACCTCGATGTCGAGCTTCTCCACCGGTGTGACCAGCACGAAGCCGCCGTCCGGCTCGCGCCGCAGGATGGTGGAGAACAGCCGCACCATCGCCTGGCGGCCGATCGGGCTGCCTTCGTGGAACCAGGTGCCGTCGCGGGCGATGCGCATGCCGCTGCTGCCGCAATGCTCCGGGTTCCAGCGCTCCACCGGCGGCAGCCGGCGCTCTTCGGCCAGGCGCGCGATGTCGGCGAGGCTGAGTCCGGTAAGGTCGGGCGGCACGGGCGGCATCGGCATGACGCCCGGTTAGGCGAGGGGGAGGGTGGCGGCAAGCCTTGCGGGGCCGGCGGGCTGCGCCTAACGCTCCCGCGCCATGGCCAGCGAATTCCCAGCGCAGCGGACCGCGATCGTCACCGGCGGCGCCCGCCGGATCGGCGCGGCGCTGTGCCGCGCGCTGGCGGCGGATGGCTGGCACCTCCTGATCCACTGCAACCGCTCGGCCGCGGAGGCCGAAGCGCTGGCCGCCGAGCTGGGCCGCGCGCGGGTGGTGCGGGCCGAGCTTGCCGACGCGGATGCGGCCGGACGCATCGTCGCGGCGCTGGACGGGCTGCCGCCGCCGTGCCTGCTCGTCAACAACGCGTCGCGCTTCGCTTATGACGATGCCGGCGGCTTCAGCGTCGAGCAGTGGGACGCCCACCTCGACATCAACCTGCGCGCCCCGGCCTTATTGTCGCAGGCATTCGCCGCGGTCGCGGGGGAGGGCGGGCTGATCGTCAACCTGCTCGACGCCAAGCTTGCCTTCCCCAATCCGGATTTCTTCACCTACACCGTTTCCAAGCTCGGGCTCGCCGGCCTTACCGAATTGTGCGCCCGCGCCTTTGCGGCGCGCGGCATCCGGGTGTGCGGCATCGCGCCCTCCGTGACGCTCGTCTCCGGCCCCCAGAGCCGCGAGAATTTCGATGCGGTGCACCCGCTCAACGCCCTGGGGCGCGGCGTGCGGGTGGAAGAGATCGTCGCCGCCCTTCGTTTCCTGATCGCCACGCCGACCATCACCGGCCAGATCATCACCCTCGACGGCGGCCAGCGCTTTCTCGGCCTGCCGCGCGACGTTCAGTTCCTGGAGACCGACACATGACTCAGCGCCCCCGCCTCGACGGCCTGGTGCCGCAGGCGCTTGCTCCGCGCACGCGCAAGATCGTGCTCGAGGAGTATCGCGTTCCCGCCGACATCGGCTTCCACGCATTCGAAGTCGGCGCGCCGCAGATGCTGATCATCAGCGTCGAGGTATGGCTCGACGAAGCCGCCTTTGCCGCCACCGACGATGCGGCCGACGCCTGGGACTATGATTTCCTGCGCACGGAGATCGGCACGCTCGCCCGGGCCGGCCGCTACAACCTCCAGGAAACCCTGGCCCGCGCGATCTACGATCTGGTCGCGGCAAGGCGCGGCGTCACCGCCCTCAAAGTGTCGACGCGCAAGCCCGACATCTATCCCGATTGCCGCGGCGTCGGAGTCGAGCTCGCCTCCTTCTAGCTGCGCGGCCGGCTGCGCGCGCAGGGCCCCAGCCGCTCCAGCACCAGCCGGTAGTCGGCCTGGATGGCGGCCGCCGCCTGGCCGTCCGCATCGGCCAAACTCTGCCGGGGAAGCGTGCGCGGCAAGGTGCAGGCGAGCCGGTACCAAAGCAGGGTGTTGGGGCGCGGCGGGGCCGCGGCATCGTCGACGATCTCGCTGAGCGCTACCGACCAGAGCGGCGTCTGCCCCGGGCGGCGCAGCACATTGAGCGACACCGGCTGGTTTTCCGCGGTCAGCAAAAAGATCTGGGTTTCGCTCTCCCCCGGGATCGCGCCGGGGACATGGAAGGCACGGCCGATACCGGTGATGCGGGGCGGGGGGTTTGGAGTGAGGGCTTCGCCGAGAATGTCGCGCAGCATGGCGGCGCGGTCGGCCGTGTAGGCCAGCTGCGCGTCGGGCGCGGTCAGCCGGATCTCGCCGGGGCGACCGGCGACGGGCGCGGCGAGCAGCAGCATTTCGGTGCCCTTTTTGAGCTTGGGCGCCTTGCCCTTGGCGTCGCGCGGCAGGTCGACGATGTAGGAAACCCTCGCCGGCAGGCCCTCGGGCGCCCGGATCAGCGACACGATCTGAGCGTCCACCAGCAGGCGAACGAAGCCCGCGCGGACGCCCGCCGCCTGCGCATCCCTGAGCGCCACCGTGCCGGCGATCCGGGCGTGGGCGGCGATCGGCGCCGTCAGCGACAGGTCGGCAAGGTCGGCATAAGCAAGCGCCGGCGAGGCTGGAACCTGCGAATCGGCGGGGGCCGCGACCGCCAGCAGCGCGGCTGCGGCAAGAGCTGCAAACTTTGTGGTCGCCAAAATCATTTCACCTCCGGAAATTAAGCCTCGGTTTACCATAGGTTTATCCCCTTTTTCGCAGTTTTCCGCCATTTTTCGCGGGTCCCGAACCGGCACGAGAGGATTGCGTCGCCCCAACCGACACGATAGAGACACCCTCCTTGTCGATGATATGATGAAACATCGATGAACCGAAGGGAGCCCGGCGCGTTTCCGCTGCGCCGATCCTCGGCTTCTGGATGAGAAAGAGGGAGCGTGGCTGGTTAATGGCATATGCTGACAATACTGGAATGAGTTCGAGCCGGATCACGGCCATCGTGATCGTCGCGCTGCTCCACGCTCTTCTCGGCTACGCCTTCGTCACGGGTCTGGCCTATAATGTGGTCAAGAAAGTGGCGGCGGATCTGAAAACGTTCAACGTGGAAGAACCGCCACCCCCTGAGGAAGAGCCGCCGCCCCCACCGCCCGAGGTGGTCCCGCAGACGCCTCCCCCCGTGGTCGCTCCGCCGCCGATCGTGCGCACCAACGTACAGCCGCCGCAGGTCGCCGTGGTTCGCGAAGCGCCGCCGTTCGTGCCGACCAACACGGCGCCGCCCGCGCCTCCGGCACCGCCGGCCCCGCCGCCTCCGCCTCCGCCTCCGCCTCCGCCGCCTCCGGCCAAGAAGGTCGAGTCGGCGCGCGCCAAGGGCAATCTCGCCGCGCTTGTGTCGAACGACGATTATCCGGCGTCGGCCCTGCGCAACGAGGAGGAGGGAACCACCGGCTTCCGTCTCGAGGTCGGCGCCAACGGGCGCGTGTCCGACTGCACGATCACCCAGTCGAGCGGGTCTTCCGCGCTCGATTCGGCGACCTGCAGGATCATGCGCAGCCGTGCCCGGTTCACGCCCGCCGTGGACAGCAACGGGCAGCCGACCTCCGACGTGGTCAGCCAGCGGATCACCTGGCGGATCGACGGGCGGTAACGCCTGGCTTCCGGCAGCATGCAATTGCACAATTGAACTGAGAGGAAAGTTACTGACATGACCACCCCAGCAGCAGCAGGCCATGGCGGCGGAGAGAACCCTTATGGTCTTTTCGCGGCACTCGAACAGGGCGGCACCATCGCTTATGCAACCTTCATCATCCTCGTGATCATGTCGGCCGCTTCCTGGTATGTGCTTTTCGTGAAGCTGTTCGAGCAGCAGAAGATCATCAACCAGGGCAAGCGGGCGCGCGCCACCTTCTGGCAGGCACCGACGCTGCGCGACGGCGCCAACAAGCTCGAAAAGAACAGCGCGTACCGGCAGATCGTCGACGACGGCATTCTCGCCCTCGAACAGCATGACAAGCTGACAGACCCGATCGACCAGCACGACTGGATGCTGAACTCGCTGGCCCGCAGCCAGGGCGCGATCGCGTCCAAGCTGTCCAACGGCCTGGCGCTGCTCGCCACCGTCGGCTCGACTTCGCCGTTCGTCGGCCTGTTCGGCACCGTGGTCGGCATCTACCGCGCGCTGATCAAGATCGGCGCCGCCGGTCAGGCCTCGATCGACGCCGTCGCCGGCCCGGTCGGCGAAGCGCTGATCATGACCGCGCTCGGTCTCGCCGTGGCGGTTCCGGCCGTGCTCGCCTACAACTGGCTGCAGCGCCGCAACAAGTCGATCATCGAGGAGATTGCCCGCTTCTCGAACGACCTGCACGGCTACATGATGTCGGGCGGCACCGTGAAGCCGGTGATTGCCGGCCGCGGGCCTGCCGCTGCCACCACCGCAACCAAAGGCACCGCGAGCGGTGTCACGACCAGCGGCAGCGCCATCGGCACCACCAATCCGGGTCCGAAGAAGGTCTGATCAGGCGCCGGCGGGGCGGCTCCAGCCGTCCCGCCGGCCCTTTCCCGGCCCGTACGCGCCCCGACACGAAGAATAGGAACTCACATCATGGCCATGAGCGTCGGCCCAGGCGACGGCAACGAAGACACTCCGATGTCGGACATCAACACGACGCCGCTCGTCGACGTCATGCTGGTGCTCCTGATCATCTTCCTGATCACCGTCCCCGTCGCGATCCAGAGCGTGGACGTGTCCCTTCCAAAGGTTCAGTTCGAGGTGACCACCACCAAGCCGGAGAACGTGTCCTTGTCCGTCAAGGGCGACGGGGCCGGTGGCTGCGAAGTCTACTGGAACGTCAGCAAGGTGAATTCGCAGGAGCTGCTGGATCGCGCGGTCGCCAAGCTGGAGGCGGACATCGTTCGCGTCGGCGGTGCCGAGAATCTGACGGAAGAGAACATGCCGGAGGTGCACATCCGGGGCGATATCAATACGCCCTACAAGTGCATCGGCGGTGCCGTCTTCACGATGCAGCGGGCGGGCTTCTCCCGCGTCGGCTTCATCTCCGAACCGCCTCCGGGCGGCGCCGTTCAGCGCCTTTGAGGCCCAAGTACCAGGAGTTACCTTATGGCAGGTGCAGTCAGCGCATCCGAAACCGAACCGATGATGGAAATCAACACCACGCCGCTGATCGACGTGATGCTGGTGCTCCTGATCATGTTCATCATCACCATTCCGCTCCAGACCCACGCGGTGAAGCTCGACCTGCCGGTCGACTCGCCGAACAACCAGCCGCCGCCGGTTGATCCGGTCAAGAACAAGATCGTGGTTTCTCCGGAGGGCCAGGTGCTCTGGAACGGCGAAGCCGTGGATCTGGTGCAGCTGCGCCAGTACCTCGATATCACCCAGACGATGACTCCGACGCCCGAGCTGCACCTTCAGCCCGATCAAAGCGCTCGGTACGAGGTGGTCGACGAGGTTCTCGCCATCACGAAGCGGGCCAACGTGGAGAAGATGGGTTTCGTCGGCAACGAAGCCTATATGAACGCCTTCTAAGCGCCTTCTCACGATCGCGGATAAGGAAAGAGGCGGTCCGCAGGGGCCGCCTTTTTTCTGCCTGGTGCCTGGCCGATCCTGTTTCCGGTTACCGGCCGGATATGGAAGCACCGCACATGATCCGGATCGCTCCCGTTTGCGAAGCCGAGATCGACGCCGTGGCTACGGTAGGACCTGCCGCTTATGCTGCGGCCCACCACTATCTTTGGCCCGATCCCGCCGATCTCGCCGATCTCGCCGGGCATCTGCAAAGCTTCGGAGCGGCCGCCGTCCGCAACTTTCTTGCGCAGGAGGGGGCGCGGATCTGGCTGGCGCGGGTGGCGGGGCGACCGGTGGGGTTCCTGTCGCTGCTGCCGCTCACGCGACCCGGTCTGCGGCAGGGAAAAGGGTGCCGAGATACCGCGCATCTTCCTGCTTCCAGAGGCGCGGGGGCAGGGGATCGGGCGGATGTTGCTTGCGCCCGCGATTGAGACGGCGCGGGCACGCGGCGCGGCCTATGTCTGGCTCGACACGGTGCAAGCACGGACTGGGCGCTCGGCGCCTATCGCAAATGGGGCTCCGCGCCGATCGGCGGGACACGCTTTCCCAAGCCCGTTTTCCCGCATCTGGCCGATACGCTCGTCCTCAGCCTCGACCTGCGCTGATCGGATCCGCGCAGCCACCAAGGTCCAGCCCCGCCCCTGCGCCTCCCTCAGGCGGCAAGGCCCTCGAACTGCAGGCGGGCGAGGCGGGCGTAGAGGCCGCCCTGCGCCTGCAGGCTGTCATGGGTGCCCTGCTCGACGATGCGGCCGCCGTCCATCACGACGATGCGGTCGGCGGCTCGGATGGTGGCGAGGCGGTGGGCGATGACGATGGTGGTGCGGTTCTCCATCAACCGTTCGAGCGACGCCTGCACCAGCCGCTCGCTCTCCGCGTCCAGCGCCGAGGTGGCTTCGTCGAGCAGGAGCAGCGGCGCATCGCGAAGCAGCGCCCGGGCGATGGCGACGCGCTGACGCTGACCTCCGGAAAGCCGCGCGCCGCCTTCGCCCATATAGGTGTCGAGGCCCTGGGGCAGGCGGCGCAGGAACTCGGCGGCATTGGCGGCCTCGGCGGCGCTCCACAATTCTTCGTCCGAAGCCTCCCAGCGCCCGTAGCGCAGATTGTCCCGTGCCGAGGCGGCGAACAGCACGGTCTCCTGTGGCACCAGCGCGATGCGGCGGCGGATCTCGGCCGGATCCGCCTCGCGCAGCGGCACGCCGTCGAGCAGAAGAGCGCCTCCCTCCGGATCGTAGAAGCGCTGGGCGAGCTGGAAGAGAGTCGACTTGCCGGCACCCGACGGGCCGACCACCGCCATCCGCTCGCCGGGCGCGACGTTGAGGGAGAAGCCGTCGAGCGCGATCGCCTCGGGCCGGGTCGGGTAGCGGAAGGTTACGTCGCGAAACTCGAGCGCGCCGGTCCCCGGGTTCGGTATCGGCCTCGGCGCGGCCGGCGCCTCGATCTCCGGTCGTTCCTGGAGGAGCTCGGTGAGGCGTCCGGCGGCGCCGGCGCCGCGCAGCAGCTCGCCATAGACTTCGGTCAGCGCTCCAAAGGCGCCGGCGACGAGCCCGCCCGTCAGCACGAAGGCGGCAATGGTGCCGCCGCTCAACCGCCCGGCCTGGACGTCCAGGGCGCCCTGCCACATCACCAGGGTGATGGCGCCGAAGATGAGGGCAATCACGATCGCCGTCATCATGGCGCGCAGCATGATGCGCTTCCTGGCGGTGTCGAACACGCTTTCCACGGCGCCGCCGAACCGGACGGCCTCGCGCTCCTCCTGTCCGAAGGCCTGGACGATCTTCATTGCGCCGAGCACCTCGTCGACCATGGCGCCGACTTCCGCCACCCGGTCCTGGCTTGCGCGCGAGACGTCGCGGACCCGGCGGCCCAGGAGGGTGAGCGGCACGATCACCGCGGGGATGGCGATCAGCAGCATGGCGGCCAACTTGGGCGCCAGCGCGAACAGATAAAGGATGCCGCCCACCCCCATCACGATGTTGCGCAGCGCCACCGAGATGGTGGTGCCGACGACCTGCTCGATGATGGTGGTGTCGGCGGTGAGGCGCGAGGCTATCTCGGACGGGCGGTTCTCTTCGAAGAATGCCGGGGCGAGGCGCAGCAGGTTGCGCTGCACCGCCTGGCGGACATCGGCCACCACCCGTTCGCCGAGCCACGAGACGAAATAAAAGCGCGCGGAGGTGGCGAGCGCCATCACCACCACCACCAGCAGCAGATATTGGAACCAGCGGCCGATATCGCCGCCCGACGCTTCGCCGAAGCCGCGGTCGATGATCAGCTTGAAGGCGTTGGGGATCGCCAGAGTCGCCCCGGCGGCGATCAACAGGGCAAGCAGGGCGCCCGCGACATGGCCCTTGTATCGCGCGGTGAAACGCCAGATGATGGCGAGATTACCGAGTTTGCGGGAGACGGGCGGATCGGCGCTGGTTTGAGCCATGAGAGGCGCCTAGCAGTGCGGGGCCCGGCGCTCAATGGCAGCGCGGCGGACCCTTATCACCGCTCACCGGTTTATTGGCTAAGTCCTTGTTGCGGTTGATGCTTCCCCGGCCGCACACCACCTTGGAGACCTGATGCTCTACGACGCTTACGAAATGCAGCGCTCGCTGCTCGCCGGGGCCAGCACGCTTGCCAATTTCGGCGCCGGCTGGATGCAGAACCCCGCAAACCCCTTATCTTACAGTCAGATGGGGCCGATCGTTGCTTCCGCGCTGGATGTCTTCGCCCACGCTTCGGCGTCGCGCGGCAAGCCGGATTTCGGCTTCGAGACGGTGGTGGTGGAAGGCCGCACGGTGCCGGTGCACGAGGAAATCGTGCTGAGAAAGCCGTTCGGCCAGCTGAAGCGCTTCGTGCGCGACGGCGTGGAAGGCGGGCCCAGGCTGCTGATCGTGGCGCCGATGTCCGGCCATTACGCCACCCTCCTGCGCGGCACGGTGGAGCGCATGCTGCCCGGCCACGATGTCTACATCACCGATTGGCGCGACGCCAAGCTCGTGCCGGCCGAGGCGGGGCGGTTCGATCTCGACGATTATGTCGATTATCTGGTCGAGTTCCTGGAGCATATCGGCCCGGGCGCGCACATGCTCGCGGTCTGCCAGCCCTCGGTGCCCTGCTACGCCGCGGCGTGCGTGATGAGCGCCGACAAGAATCCGTGCCGTCCCGCGACGCTGACGATGATGGGCGGCCCGATCGACACCCGCATGGCGCCGACGGCGGTCAACACGCTCGCCACCCAGCGGCCCCATTCCTGGTTCCAGCGCAACGTCATCGCGACCGTGCCTTATACCTATCCGGGCGCCGGGCGCTCGGTCTATCCGGGCTTCCTGCAGCTCGCCGGGTTCATGACCATGAACCTGGGCAACCACCTCACCAGCCATTGGGAGATGTTCAAGCATCTCGTCGACGGGGACGGCGAGGGCGCGGACGCGACCAAGGCCTTTTACGACGAGTATCGCGCGGTGTGCGACATGACGTCCGAATTCTACCTGCAGACGGTGGATGTGGTGTTCCAGCGCCATCTCCTTCCCAAGGGGGAGATGATGCACCGCGGGCGCCGCGTCGATCCAGCCGCCATCACCGACATCGGCCTGCTCGCCATCGAAGGCGAGCGCGACGACATTTCGGGCATCGGCCAGACTCGCGCCGCGCTCGATATCGCCACGGCCCTGCCCGATCGGCGCAAGAAATATCACCTCGCCAAGGGGGTGGGCCATTACGGCATCTTCAACGGCTCGAAGTGGCGCAACCGCATCGCGCCGGTGGTGGAAAACTGGATTCTGGCCCACGAGCGCAAGCAAGTTGCTGGAAAGGCTTGAAAAGCGCGAGGGGCTGCCCATTTCCCCTTCACTGTTCAACAAGTGAAAGGAGGTGGTCTGATGTCTCATTGTTCCATGCCGTACGCGGCCCAGGTGAGCGCAGCCTCCGCGGAGATCCGCGCTTAACTGTCTAAGGCCGCCTCCGGCGGACAATGCGAAAGGCCGTCCCGCTATCGATGCGGGGCGGCCTTTTACTTTTTCAGGCGAGGGCGGCCGATCAGGCGTTCGCGTCTTCCGCCTCGATCGCGGCGAGCACCATCCGCTCCCAGGTCTCGGCATTGCCGGCCTCGGCCATGATCTGGTCAGGCTCGCGCAGCGTCCTCAGCACCGACAGGGCATCGCCGACATGGTCGCGCCAGATTTCATCCACGCGCGGGCCGGCGGAGGGATCGTCGCCTTCGGCATTGATGCTGACCACCCGCCCGGCGATCACCCGGGCGATCCGCTCCACGGCGGAAGTGTTGGACACGGGCATTCGTCTCTCCTTCGTTTCGCCGGAACAACGGGGCAGGCGGCGCGGGGTTGCACCGATTGCGCGCACTTTCAGGCATAGGCCCAAACCAGCGCCTGCCACACCAGCAAGGCCGCGCCGATCCACACCGCCACCACGATGACGATGCCCCACGCCGATCGCGGCTCGTGAGCGGCGGCCGTCGCGGCGGCGCGATGCTCCTTCATCAGGCCCGGTGGCAGCAGCTTGATGAACAGCCACAGCCCGGCCGGGATCAGCAAGGCATCGTCGAGGAGACCGAGCACCGGGATGAAATCGGGGATGAGGTCGATCGGCGACAGCGCGTAGGCGGCGACCAGCAGGCCGACCACCCGCGCGTGCCAGGGGCAGCGTGCGTCGCGCGCCGCCAGCCAGGTGGCGTGGACCTCAACTCGCAGGCGGTGCGCCAGGGAAGGAGGCGGATCGGCCATGGCTGCCTTCGTAGCGCCGGCGCGGGCGGTCCGGAAGCGGCTCAGCTCCGATGCAGGCCGCCGCGGCCGGTCAGCTTGCCGGGGGCGAGCGGCTCGAACCGCTGGTCGCCGCTTTCCGGATCGAGCGCCTCGCTTTGCGCCACCTGGGCCGCGATCGGCCCCGGCGCGTCCGCCTGGTAGGGGACCAGCGAACGGCCTTCACCGCGCAATGCTTCCACGGTGGCGACCAGCGAGCCGGTCTCCCCCAGCACGCGCTGAACCTCGTGGGGAGCGACATCGAGATGTTCGGCCAGCAGGTCGGCCCGCATCGCGGCGATCTGCGCCTCGAAGCCTCGGCCTGGGTGGCGCATGGCGTCGAGCATCAGGTCGCACTCGCTGTCGAGGCCCATGGAACGGTTGTTGATGTTGGCCGAACCGACGCGCAGCAGGCGATCGTCGACGATCATCACCTTGGAATGAACATAGATGTCCTCCCCGCCGTGCGTCACCGGCGTGTAGATTCGGAAGCGGCCGTGGCGGTCGGCGGCGTGGACCTGCTCCAGCAGCAGGGCGCGGGCGGGTCCCATCACCGATTCGTCGAGCCAGCCCTGGGAGCTGATCGGGGCGACCAGGACGAATTCGGGCCCTTCGTCCTCCCCCAACCGGCGGATCACCGCTTCGGCCACCACCCGCGAGGCGAAATATTGATTCTCGATATAGACCAGGCTTTGCGCCGCCTCGATCATGTCGACGAACAACGCCTCGATCTCCCGGATCTCCGCCAGGTCCGCCACCGTGCCGCGGGTGCGGGCAATGGCGATGTCGACATCGCGAAAGGCGGGCTCGAGGCAGTCCGGCCAGGGTCGCTCCTCCGTCTTGCCGGCCGGCAGCACATTGCGATCGGTGCAGACCCGCCAGCGCAGCCGTCCCAGGTCTCCAAGCGCCTGGGCGGCATCGCCGTCCACCGCCATGGTGCTGTCGTGCCAGGGCGGGTAGCGCCGCCCGGTGGTCGGCCGCCGCCGGCCCGGATCATCGTCGCGGTGGGCGCGCGTGTCCCAGCGCGAACCGGTCATGTCGATCCCGCCGCAAAAGCCGAGGCAATCGTCCACCACCACGATCTTCTGATGGTGACTGGCGGCGTGCGGATGCACCGCGTCGAACTTGAAATGGATCCTTTTGTGGCGCGCCCAGCCCATCAGGCGAAAGATGGTGGAGCCGCGGCCCAGGAACTTGTGGGCGGCGCCGTTCCAGGCGAGGATGTAGATGTGGAGCTCGGGCCGGTGCTTGACCAGCCAGGAGACGAGCGGCCCGAGATATCCGGGCGCGCCGTCGTCGGCGTCGGGATCGAGGCAGATGCGGGTGTCGACATCCCAGCCGATCAGCAGGATCTGCGACCGGGCGGCAAGCATCGCTTCGCGCGCGGCGCGGTAATAATCCTTGGCATCGACGATCAGGGCGGCGCGCTCGGCCTTTTCGATGCGCCAGCAATTGCGTCCAGGCTCAAGCAACAAGGCGCGCTGGGCGGCAGCGGCGGCGGGACTGGACACGGTAAGCACGGGGGCGAAACGACTGATCGAGGTGAGGGTTGCGTGGTCCGCCCGGGTGGAGGCGGAAAAGGTGGCGATGCCGAGTTCACCCGGCGTTCAGCCGCTGAAAGCTCAGGGTCAGCCTGGCGAGGCAGAGCGTGCGCGAGGCGCCCTCACGTGAGCTATCGGGTCCGGAACGAGTCAGTGACGCCGCTGGTTCTTTCTGCGTGAACAATCCAAGGAATGTGCCATGCGTAAGCTGCTTTTGATCGTGGGCGCTTCGGCGTTGGCCGCATCGATGCCCGCTCTTGCCGAAAAAGGCGGCAAGGGCGGCAGCAAAGGCGGGGCGGAGCACGGCCAGCATGGCGGCGGCGGCAAGCCCGGCAAAGGCGGCGGCGGCGGCAACGACGGTGGCGGTGGCGGTGCCAAGCCTGCCAAGCACGAGCGCCAGGCATTCCAGGCTTCGTCACGGCCTGCAAAGCAGGAGCGCCAGGCGAACCGCGGCGGCGGCAAGACCGCCAAGCAGGAGCGGCACGCACAGCTGGGCCACGCCAAGCCGGCCAAGCACGAGCGCCAGGCCGCGCGGGGCGACTGGCAGCGCGAGGAGCGCAAGCAGGTGGCCCGGCAGGCGAAGCAGCAGGAGCGCCTGGTGCGCGACTCCGTTCAGGATCGCCGCGGCGACGGTTTTCGCTCCGCCGATTTGCGCGACGGACGCGATTTCCGCGACGGGGACCGCCGCTATGCCGCCGCGGTCGGGCAGAATTGCCCCCCGGGCCTTGCCAAAAAGGGCAATGGCTGCATGCCTCCGGGCCAGGCCAACAAGGCGTTCGCCCTCGGCGACCGGGTGCAGCAGTCGTGGTTCGGCGGATATAATGTCCCCAGCCGCTACAGCGCTTTCTATCACGACACCCCCGAGCAATATTACCGCTACGGCGACGATGGCTACATCTACCGCGTCGACTCGCGCAGCAATCTGATCAGCGGCCTGGTGCCGCTGCTCGGCGGCGGCTTCGGTGTGGGCCAGCCGCTTCCCGCCGGCTACGACGCGTACAACGTGCCCCAGCAATATCGCGACACGTGGTACGACACGGACGAGGACCATTACCGCTATGGCGACGATGCGATCTACCGCGTCGATGCCAAGAGCGGGATCATCGAAAGCATCGTCGCCCTGCTTGGCGGCGGCCTCAATGTCGGTCAGGCGCTGCCTTCAGGCTATGACGCCTACAATCTGCCGATGGATTATCGCGACCAGTATCAGGACAGCGACGAATCCATGTACCGCTACGCCGACGGCAACATCTACGAAGTGGATGCCAAGACGCAGATCATCCAGGCGATCATTGAAAAGCTGGTCTGAGGCCGCAAGGGAGCCGGGGCGCCCGCCGTGCGTACTGGCTTCGCAACGAAACCGAGACGAACAGGAGCCTAGCGATGCCGAGACGATCGACCCTGGCCGCCTTGTACCTCGCGCTCGCGGCGTGCGGCGGCGGCGCCGACGAAGGCAATATTCAGGCCGCGGCGGCCGGTAACGGCGCGGGAAGCGCTGGTGGAGCGCAGATGGAGGGCGCGCAGGGTCCACGGCAGTCGCTGCTCGACAGCATGTCGGCCAATCGGGACCATGCCACCCTGGTCAAGGCGGTCAAAGCCGCCGGGCTCACCGAGACGCTGTCGGGATCACAACCCTATACGGTGTTCGCACCGACCGAAGCGGCCCTGGGGAAGCTTCCGCCCGGCACCACGGACTCGCTGCTTGCGCCGGAGCAGAGGGGCCAGCTCACCGCTCTGCTCACCGGCCATATCGTGCCGGGGACGGTCACCGCGCAGGATATCGGCCGGGCCATCGAGCGGGGCAAAGGCAAGGCGCAGCTTGCCACGGTGGGCGGCACCAATCTGTCCTTCGCGCGCGACGGAGAGGCGCTGGTGGTCACCGATGGGTCCGGCGGCAGCGCACGCGTCGTCGCGGCCGACGGCGCCGCAACCAACGGCGTGATCCATTCGATCGACGGCGTGCTGATGCCGGCCCGCTAAGGGCCGGGCTGCACGGCTTCTGCACGGAATCGCGTTCGCGCAGGCAAAAGCCGCTCAAGGGCACTGGACGGCGGCGCGCTAGCACGGGCTCCTCACGTCACGAGGAGCGCTCATGCATTCTGCCGCCGCACATCCTTCCGCGCCTCGATCATCGTCGTTGCCGCGCTTCGCCCGCAGCTTCCGCGCCAGGATCGGCGCGGCGCTCGCGCTGATCGCGGCCGGCGATCTGCTTTTCTTCCGGCACGGAACGGGCGCGACGCTCGGCCTGTTCGCGCTGGTTGTGCTGACGGCAATGGCGACGACGCGGCCGGCGATCCTGCGCAACGCCGCGCCGCGCGCCGCGGCCGCGGCTGCGCTGGTGTTCGCGGCGGCGCTTGCCGACGATCCATCGCTGCTGGCCGCCGGCCTGTTCTGGGCGGCGGCCCTGAGCGCGGCCTTGCTGCCCCGCCAGCGGTTGGAGAACGGATTGCGATGGGCGAAGCGCCTCCTCCAGACGCCGTTCGCGTCGATCGCCGAACCAAGCCGCAACTGGCGCGCCGCCCGCCGCGCACGCGGGCGCGGAGCGGCGCCTGGCCTCGGTGCCAGCCTGCCGCTGCTCGCCGTGCCGGTGGCTGGGAGCGCGCTATTCCTTCTGCTCTTCGCCAGCGCCAATCCGATCATCGGAGACGCTTTCGACCGGGTCGACCCCGGCATGCTGTTCGGCGGATTCTCCTTCCTCCGCCCGGTATTCTGGCTGCTGCTCGGCATCGGCATCTGGAGCCTGTTGCGCCCCGCCATGCTCCGCCCGGCGCCCATAGCGGAGCCGGGCGAGGTCCGGGCGCTGCCGGGCATCGGCATTGCGTCGGTGACCCTGTCGCTCGTCACCTTCAACCTGATCTTCGCCCTGCAGAACGGCCTCGACCTCGTCTTCTTGTGGAGCAACGCGCCGCTGCCCGACGGCATGACGCTGGCCCAATACGCCCATCGCGGCGCCTATCCGCTGATCGCCACCGCGCTGCTTGCCGGCGCCTTCGTGCTGCTGGCGCTGCGCCCGGGTTCGGAGATGGCCGCGAGCCCGCTGATCCGCCGGATGGTCTATCTGTGGATCGGCCAGAATGTGCTGCTGGTCGCCTCGACCATGCTGCGCACCGCCGACTATATCGACGCCTTTTCGCTGACCCGGCTGCGCATTGCCGCACTCGTCTGGATGGCGCTGGTCGCAGTCGGCCTGCTGCTCATCTGCTACCGCGTGTGGCGGGACAAGGGCGGCATCTGGCTGGTCAACGCCAATCTTGCCGCGGCGGCGGCGGCGCTTACCGGCTGCGCCTTCGTGGACCTCGGCGCCGCCGCGGCATCGTGGAATGTGCGCCACACGCGCGAGGTCGGCGGCAACGGCTCGCTGCTCGATCTGTGTTATCTGAACCGGCTCGGCGCCTCCGCCTTGCTGCCGATGATCGAGCTCGAGAGCCGGCCGATCGGCCCGGTGCTGCGCGCCCGCGTCGCCTGGAGCCGGGGCGTGCAATATCGGGCTCTGGAGGCCGAGCAGGCGGACTGGCGCCGCTGGACCTTTCGCGGCCACCGCCGGCTGGCCGAGGCGCGGCGGCTGATCGCCGAGCGCCGCCTGCCGCCCGCGCCGCAGGATGAGCGCGGCTGCAACGGCCTTGGCGCCGCTCCGGCTTTGACAGCGCCGCTGGGAGGGTGACAGACATGGCCGCGATGACCCACAAGATCCTCGTCGTCGACGACGACTCCCATATCCGCCAGGTGCTGACCTTCGCGCTGAACAAAGCGGGCATGACCACGGCCGAGGCCGGCGACGGCGAGGCGGCGCTCGATCAGGTTGCGCGCGAGCGGCCGGACCTCGTCGTGCTCGACATCAACATGCCGCGCATGGATGGGCTGGAAGTGTGCCGCCGCCTGCGCGCCACCGGCGATCTCCCCATCCTCTTCCTCTCGTCCCGCGACGACGAAATTGACCGGGTGGTGGGGCTCGAGCTTGGCGGCGACGATTATGTCGTGAAGCCCTTCTCGCCCCGCGAAGTGGTGGCGCGAGTCAACGCCATCCTCAAGCGGGGCGGGCGGCCGCTCGCCGAAGCGGGGGCCAAGGACAAGGTGGCCCACAACCAGCTGCGCCTCGATCCGGAAAGCTGGGAAGCGCAGTGGGCGGGCGAGCAGGTGCCCGTTACCGTCACCGAATTCCAGCTGCTGCTGCTGCTCGCGGGCATGCCGTCCAGGGTCTTCACCCGCGACAACATCATCGACCGGCTGCACGGCCCCGGCTTCGCCATCACCGACCGGACCATCGACAGCCACATCCGCAACCTGCGCCACAAATTCGCCGCCGTGGGCGCCGCCGACCTGATCGAGACCAAGGCGGGCGTCGGCTACCGGATCGGGCGCTGCCTGGGCGAGGCGGCGGCTTGATCCGAGGCCCCAAGGAATGGCTGAAGCGGCGCTGGCCGGCGCTGCGGCTGCGCACCATATTGTTCGCGACCCTGCTGTTCGTGGCGGCGCTGCCCGGCGTCGGCGCGGTGTTTCTGCGCGTCTACGAGAACACGCTGGTGCAACAGACCGAGGCGGAGCTGATCGCGCAGGGCGCCGCGCTCGCCGCAGCCTATCGCACCTTGTGGCCCGAGCCGCTGCCGCCGCTGCCGGCGCGGCTCGATCCGCAGCGCCCGACCATCGACTTGAACGCCATGCCGATCCTGCCCCAGCAGCCCGACTGGCGCCCCGCCGGCCGCGCCGCGCAGCCGCTGGCGCGCGCCGCCGGGGCTCGAGTGGCGCCGATCGCGGCGGAGACGGCGCGCACCACTTTGGCGGCAATCCGGATCATGGACGCGGGCGGCATCGTGGTGCTCGGCCGGGGTGACCTCCGCGCCAGCTATGCGCATCTGCCGGAGGTGCAAGCGGCGATGGCCGGGGGCACCCGCACCGTGCTTCGCCGCCAGGGGCAGTACCAGATGCGCCATGCGCTGGAATTGCTCAGCCGCGCCGCCACCGTGCGAGTCCATTATGCCCGGCCGATCCTGGCCGAGGGGAGGGTGATCGGCGTGCTGATGCTGTCGCGCTCGCCGCGCGGGCTGTTCCTCGGCATCTACCAGGATCGCGGCAAGATCGCGGTCGGCATGGCCCTCATCTTCATGACCCTGCTGCTGCTCGCCGGCCTCCTGTCGCGCGGCATCGCCAGGCCGATCGAAGCGCTGTCGGAAGCGACCCGCAATGTCGCGCGCGGGCCGGTGGCGGTGCCGGAGCCGCCACCCACCGCCGCCGTGGAAATCCGCAGCCTGTATGTGAACTTCGCGGCCATGGCCGAGCGCATCGAGCGGCGTTCGCGCTACCTGCGCGACTTCGCGGCGGCGGTGAGCCACGAACTCAAGACGCCGATCGCGGGCATCAAGGGCGCGCTGGAGCTGCTCGCCGAGCATCCGACGATGAGCGATGCGGAGCGGGCGCGTTTTCTCGCCAATGCGGGGGCGGATGCGGACCGCCTGTTTCACCTCCTCCAGCGCCTGCTCGACCTTGCCCGCGCCGACATGGCGGTGGCGCCGGAGGACAGCGCCACCGCGATCGAGGGGCCGCTGCGCGATGTGGCCGACGCCCATCGCGGCGCGGCCTTCGCGATCGAGGTGGCGGTGGGGGATGTTCCGCCGGTTGCCGCGCCCGCCGCTTTGGTCGAGGCGGTGGCGGAGACATTGGTGGAGAACAGCCGTCAGGCAGGGGCCACGCGGGTCCGGATCGAGGCGCGGGTGGTGCGGGGCCGCGTCAACCTGACCTTCGGCGATGACGGCCCCGGCGTGCCGGACGCCGACCATGAGCGGATATTCGAGCCTTTCCACACCAGCCGCCGCTCCGAAGGCGGCTCGGGCCTCGGCCTTTCCATCGCCCGCTCGCTGCTCGCGGCCTGCGGCGGGAGCATCGAGAGCAAGCGCGTGGCGCAGGGCGCCTGCTTCGAACTGGTGCTGCCAGTGGCCATGTAATTCCTTCCCGGAACGGGGAGGGGGACCGCGTCGCGCAGCGGCGTGGTGGAGGGGGTTCCGAGGCCACGCACTTCAAGGATCCCCCTCCACCATGCTGCGCATGGTCCCCCTCCCCGTCCCGGGGAGGATCTACCTCACTCGAATTCCAGGATCACCGCGTCCACCGCCAGGCTTTCGCCGGGCTTGGCGGATACGCTCTTCACCCGGCCGCTCTTCTCGGCGCGCAGGATGTTCTCCATCTTCATCGCTTCCACCACGGCGAGCGGCTGGCCCGCCTCGACGCTGTCGCCCTCGCCGACATTGAGCGCGGTCAGGAGCCCCGGCATCGGGCAGATCAGGAAGCGGGAAAGGTCCGGCGGGACCTTTTCGATCATGTGCCGGGAAAGCTCGGCGACATGGGGCGGCAGGACATCGGCGATGTGCGAGGCGCCGCGCGTGGTCAGCTTCCACTGGCGGCCGCGGCGGGCGACCTGGACAATGCGGGTACGGTCGTCGATCCGTGCCTTGACCAGCGGCTGGCCGGGCTCCCACCGCCCGATCAACTCGCGCCCCTCGCCCCGGTCGACATAAGCGATGCGGCCGCCTTCGAACCCGTCGAACCGGACGTGGTGCTCGCGCCCCGCGATGCGCACCAGCCGCTCGAGGCTCGGCGGCGAGACGCCACCAAGCTGGCCGCTGACCTGCGCCGCGCGGGCATCCGCTTCGGTACCCAGCAATGCGGCGACCACCGCCAGATCCTCGACCAGGGCGTTGTCGGCCGGGGCGCCCGCGAAGCCTTCGGGATATTCCTCGGCAATGAAGCCAGTGGTGATTTCGCCCGAACGGAAGCGCGGGTGCTGCATCAGCGCGGAGAGGAAATCGACATTGTGGCCGATGCCCTCGATCCGGAAGCTGTCCAGCGCCTCCACCTGGCGGTCGATCGCCGCCTCGCGTGTCTCGCCCCAGGTGATCAGCTTGGCGATCATCGGGTCATAGAACATCGACACTTCGCCGCCCTCGAACACGCCGTCGTCGATGCGGGTGACGCCGCTTTCCTCGCGCACCGCGCGCGGCGGCTGGTAGCGCACCAGCCGTCCGGTCGAGGGCAGGAAGCCGCGATACGGATCCTCCGCATAGACGCGGTTTTCGACCGCCCAGCCGGTGAGCTTCACATCGTCCTGGGCGAGCGGCAGCGCCTCGCCGGCCGCGACTCGGATCATCAGCTCGACGAGGTCGAGGCCGGTGACTTCCTCCGTCACCGGATGCTCGACCTGGAGCCGGGTGTTCATTTCCAGGAAGTAGAAGCTCTCGCCGGTGGGATCGGCGCCGGAAACGATCAGCTCGACGGTGCCGGCGCTGAAATATCCGACGGCGCGGGCAAGCGCCACGGCCTGCTCGCCCATCGCCCGGCGCATCTGCGGCGTGACGAAGGGGGAGGGGGCTTCCTCCACCACCTTCTGGTGGCGGCGCTGGATCGAGCATTCGCGCTCGCCGAGATAAAGGATGTTGCCATGCTGGTCGCCGATCAGCTGGATCTCGATGTGGCGCGGGCTTTCAATGAACTTCTCGATGAACACGCGGTCGTCGCCGAAGCTCGACAGGCCTTCGCGCTTGGTGGCTTCGAAGCCTTCGCGCACGTCCTTTTCCGACCAGGCCAGGCGCATCCCCTTGCCGCCGCCGCCGGCCGAGGCCTTCATCATCACCGGATAGCCGATCTCGCCTGCGATCCGCACCGCATCCTCGGTGGTGGCGATGTCGCCGAGGAAGCCGGGAACGACATTGACGCCGGCCGCCTTCGCGAGCTTCTTCGACTGGATCTTGTCGCCCATCGCCGCGATCGCGTCCGGCGGTGGGCCGATAAAGGCGATGCCGGCGTCGGCAAGGGCGCGGGCGAAGCTCTCCCGCTCGGAGAGGAAGCCGTAGCCCGGATGCACCGCCTCGGCGCCCGTTTCCCTGCAGGCGAGGATGATCAGTTCGGCATTCAGATAGCTTTCCGACGCGGGGGGCGGGCCCAGCCGCACCGCCTCGTCCGCCATCCGCACATGCGGCGCCAGCGCGTCGGCATCCGAATAGACCGCCACCGTCTTGATACCCATCTTCCGCGCGGTGCGGATGACGCGGCAGGCGATCTCGCCGCGATTCGCGATCAGGATTTTAGAGAACATCGGCGTGAGCTTTCATCTGGCTGAGCCGTCACCCCGGAGTCGATCCGGGGTCCAGCTAGTCACCCGCCCGGAAGGCGGAGGGCTGGATGCCGGATCAAGTCCGGCATGACGAATGTGAGGCTTCACTCTGCGGCCACTCGAGCAGGCTCCTGCGCCTTCATCGGCTGCAGGCCCAGCTTTTCAAACAGCTTTGCGTCCGCGCTCGCGCCGGCATTGCCCGCTGTCAGCAGCTTGTCGCCGGTGAAGATCGAATTGGCGCCGGCCATGAAGCACAAAGCCTGCGCCGCCTCGCCCATGCTCTCCCGGCCGGCCGACAGCCGCACCATCGAGCGCGGCATGGCGATGCGTGCCACCGCCACGGTCCGGACGAACTCGATATCGTCGATGCGGGCGAGCGGCGTGTCGGCGAGCATGTCGCCCAGCACGGTGCCGCGGATCGGCACCAGGGCGTTGATCGGCACGCTTTCCGGATGCGCGGGGAGAGTCGCCAGCGCGTGGAGGAATCCCACTCGGTCTTCGCGCGTCTCCCCCATGCCGACGATGCCGCCGCAGCACACCGCCATGCCCGAGGCGCGGACATTTTCCAGCGTATCAAGCCGCTCCTGCCAGGTGCGGGTGGTGATGATCTCGCCGTACTTCTCGGGCGAAGTGTCGAGATTGTGATTGTAGTAATCGAGCCCCGCGGCGGCGAGCCGCTCCGCCTGGTCCGGCGTCAGCATGCCGAGCGTCATGCAGGTCTCGAGGCCCATCGCCTTGACCCCGGCCACCATGTTGCAGAGCGCCTCCATGTCCCGCTCCTTGGGCTCGCGCCAGGCGGCGCCCATGCAGAAGCGGCCGGAGCCCGCCGCCTTGGCCTCGGCGGCGGCGGCGAGCACCGCATCCGCCTCCATCAGCTTCTCGGCCTTGAGGCCTGAGTTCGCGAAGGCGCTCTGCGAGCAATAGCCGCAATCCTCCGGGCAACCACCGGTCTTGATCGAGAGGAGAGTCGAGAGCTGCACCTCGTTGGCGGCGTGGAAGCGGCGATGCACCGTCTGCGCCTCGAACAGGAGGTCGGTGAAGGGCCTCTCGAAAAGCGACGCGATCTCCGCGCGGGTCCAATCCAAACGGATCATTTCAGAAGCACCGGCGTGAAGTTGAACATGAAGGCTCCTAATCCACCCGACAGGGCAAAACTGACCACCACTTGAGCGATCCTGATCCTGCGCGCCACCACCGCGTCGGCTTCCGGCTTGACCTCCAGGGACGCGAGCGAGGAGGCCATCAGCAGGCTTGTCAGTCCCGCCAGGCCGATGAATGCCAGGACGACGATCAACTGCCGCTTCTCGAACTCTACCCCCGAGCCGTCGGCGAAAGCGAAAACGCCGCCAAGCGACACCAGAGCGAGGCCGGTCATATACTTGAAGAAGTCGTAGGATCGCTGGAAGGGAAGGTGGCGCACCGCCTCATCCGCCTCCTCGCCCGCGGCCATCACTCCGCCGCCTCCTCAAGGGGAGGGAGGTTGTGGCCGAGGAGCTTGAGCACTTCGCCCGCCGCATCGACCAAATTGGTGCCCGGCCCGAAGATCGCCTGGACGCCCGCCTCGCGAAGCATGTCGTAATCGCGGGACGGGATGACGCCGCCCACCACCACTTTGATGTCGGCGCGGCCGAGGGCGCGAAGCTGGGCGATGAGTTCGGGCACCAGAGTTTTGTGGCCGGCCGCGAGGCTGGAGGCGCCGACCACGTCGACGTCCTTTGCGACCGCCAGCCGCGCGCTTTCCTCGGGCGTCTGGAAGAGCGGGCCGGAGACCACTTCGAAACCAAGATCGGCAAAGGCGGAGGCGACGAGGTTGGCACCGCGGTCGTGGCCGTCCTGGCCCATCTTGGCGACCAGCAGCCGCGGCTTGCGGCCGAGCCGGTTGCCGACCGCTTCCACGCCTTCCTCGGCGCGGCCCCAGCGCGGATCCCCGGTATAAGCGCCACCGTAAATGCCGCTGACCGGCGTCGGCACCGTGTCGTAGCGGCCGAACACGTCCTCCAGAGCAGAGGAGATTTCGCCCAGCGTGCAGCGCGCACGGGCGCAATCCACCGCGAGGGCGAGGAGGTTGGCCTCTTGTCCTCCCCGGGACGGGGAGGGGGACCGGGCGAGGCCCGGTGGAGGGGGGGTTCCACCCGCACTGCCGGTCTCGAAACCCCCTCCACCATGCTGCGCATGGTCCCCCTCCCCGTCCCGGGGAGGATTGTTGCGTGCCCCGTCCCGCAGCGCGTCAAGCGCCGCGCGTGCCGCCGCTTCGTCGCGTTCGGCGCGGGTCTTTTCGAGCCGCTCGATCTGGCCGGCGCGGACCCGGGCATTGTCGATCTCCAGCGTCTCGATCGGCAGCTCGTCGGCCAGGCGATAGCGATTGACGCCGACGATCACGGTCTCGCCCCGGTCGACCTGCGCCGCACGCGCGGCCGACGCCTCCTCGATGCGGCGCTTGGGCATGCCTTCAGCCACCGCCGCGGTCATGCCGCCGAGGCTCTCCACCTCCTGGATCAGCGCCCAGGCCTTGTCGGCAAGCTCCTTGGTCAAGGCCTCGATGTAATAGGAGCCGCCCAAAGGATCGGCGACATTGGTGATGCCGCTCTCCTCGGCGAGGATGAGCTGCGTGTTGCGGGCGATGCGGGCGGAGAAGTCGGTAGGAAGCGCGATCGCTTCGTCGAAGCTGTTGGTGTGCAAGGACTGGGTACCGCCCAGCACCGCCGCTAGTCCCTCGATCGTGGTGCGCACGATGTTGTTATAGGGGTCCTGCTCGGTCAGCGACACGCCGCTGGTCTGGCAGTGGGTGCGCAGCATCTTGGACTTTGGGTTGCTGGCGCCGAAATCGTCCATGATCCGGTGCCACAGCAGCCGCGCCGCGCGCAGCTTGGCGATCTCCATGAAGAAGTTCATGCCGATGCCGAAGAAAAACGAAAGCCGCGGCGCAAACGCGTCCACTTCCGCCCCCTTGGCGCGGGCGGCGCGGACATATTCCATGCCGTCGGCCAGCGTGAAGGCGAGCTCCTGCACCGCCGTCGCCCCGGCTTCCAGCATGTGGTAGCCCGAGATCGAGATCGAGTTGAAGCGCGGCATGTGTTCGGATGTGTAGGCGATGATGTCGGCCACGATCCGCATGGAGGGCGCGGGCGGGTAGATATAGGTGTTGCGGACCGCGAACTCTTTCAGGATGTCGTTCTGGATCGTGCCGGAGAGCTGGGCCTGCGAAACGCCCTGCTCCTCGGCTGCGACGATGTAGAAGGCCATCACCGGCAAGACGGCGCCGTTCATGGTCATCGACACGCTCATCGTATCGAGCGGGATGCCGTCGAACAGGATGGCCATGTCTTCCAGCGTGTCGATCGCGACCCCCGCCTTGCCGACATCGCCGACGACGCGCGGATGATCGCTGTCATAGCCGCGGTGGGTGGCGAGATCGAAGGCGACCGACAGGCCCTTCTGCCCGGCCGCGAGGTTGCGGCGGTAGAAAGCGTTGGACTCCTCGGCGGTGGAGAAGCCGGCATATTGCCGGATCGTCCACGGGCGGCCGGTGTACATCGAGGCATAGGGCCCGCGCGTGAAGGGGGCGAAGCCGGGCAGGCCGGGGTCGAGCTCGGCCGTATCCTCGGCCGTGTAGAGCGGCTTGACGTCGATGCCTTCGGCCGTGCGCCAGGTGAGGTCCTTGCCCTTCACCTCCTTGGCGGCGGCGGCGTCCCAGGCGGCGCGGGTGGGGCGGGCGGTCTCTGCGGCAGGGGCGGCGGGAGGCGTGGGCGCGGCACCGCTGTCCTCCCCGGTATTCTGCTCAATGGTAGGTTTGTCGCTCATTGACCCCTCTCCCGCTCTTCGCGGGAGAGGGAGGGGCCCACCGCAGCGCGGTGGGAGGGTGAGGGTCTGTACCGAGGACTCAGTAAGACCCTCACCATGAGGCGCCTGGCTGCTTCCGCCCGGAAGCAGCCTTGGCGGCGCCTCATCCTCTCCCGCGGTAAGCGGGAGAGGGAGACTATCATCCTCTCCCGCGACGAGCGGGAGAGGGGGTATGTCGCCGCCTCAATGGCCCTCACTTGGCGTCTCCATCAGCTCCACCAGAACGCCGCCAGTCCCCTTGGGGTGCAGGAAAATCACCGGCGTGCCATGGGCGCCGATGCGCGGCTCGCCAAGCACTTTCGCGCCTCTGGCCTCCATCTCTGCCTTGGCGGCAAGGATGTCCGGCACCTCAAAACACACATGGTGCTGGCCGCCCGCCGGGTTTTTCGCCAGGAAATTGTGCAGCGGCGAATTCTCCCCCAGCGGCTCGATCAATTCGATCTGGCTGTTGGGCAGATCGACGAAGCACACCCGCACGCCCTGCGCGGGCAGGTCGAAAGGCGCGCCGACCCCGGTGGCGCCGAGCAGGTCGCGGTACATGGTGACGCTCTGCTCGATCGACGGTGTCGCCACGCCGACGTGGTTGAGGCGGCCAAGCGTCACAGACCCCTCCCGTCATTCCCGCGAAAGCGGGAATCCCGCTTCTCTTTCTTATTAGCGCGGATTGAAACAGGAAGAAGCGGGACCCCCGCGTACGCGGGGGTGACGAAGTGTTTCATATAGCGTCCTTCAGCTTGAAGCCGAGCAGCAGGTCGAAGGCGATGTAGACCGCGAGCAGCGCAAAGACGGCGTAGAGGCCGAGCAGCGCGTTGAACGCGCCCCGCCGCTCATCGCGCAGGACATAGGAACGGCCGATCGGCAGCCGCCCCTCGCGCAGGCCGCGCTGCACCGTCCAGGCGATCCACGGCAGCACCACCAGCAGCGCCATGGCCCCGACCAGCAACTCCTCAGAGCGGGATGTTGTCATGCTTCTTCCAGGGGTTCTCAAGGCTCTTGTCCTTGAGCTTTCGCAGGCCCAGCGCGATGCGGCGGCGGGTGGAGTGGGGCATGATGACTTCGTCGATGAAGCCCTTGGACGCCGCCACGAACGGATTGGCGAAACGCTCTTCATATTCGCGGGTGCGGGCGGCGATTTTCTCCGGGTCGCCAATGTCCTTCCTGAAGATGATTTCCACCGCGCCCTTGGCGCCCATCACCGCGATTTCCGCCGTCGGCCAGGCGTAGTTCAAGTCGCCGCGAAGGTGCTTGGAGGCCATGACGTCATAGGCGCCGCCATAGGCCTTGCGGGTGATGACGGTGATCTTGGGCACGGTCGCTTCGGCGTAGGCGAAGAGCAGTTTGGCGCCGTTCTTGATAATCCCATTATGCTCCTGCGCGACGCCGGGCAGGAAACCGGGGACATCGACGAAGGTGACGATGGGGATATCGAAGGCGTCGCAGAAGCGCACGAAGCGCCCGGCCTTCTTGGAGCTGGCGATATCGAGCACGCCGGCCAGCACCATCGGCTGGTTGGCGACGATGCCCACCGTGCGGCCGTCCACGCGGGCGAAGCCCGTGATGATGTTGGCGGCGTGATTGGGCTGAATCTCGAAGAAGTCGCCTTCGTCGACCACTTTGCGGATCAGCTCGTGCATATCGTAGGGCTTGGCCGCGCTGTCGGGGATGAGGGTGTCGAGGCTGTCTTCCAGCCGGTCCCAGGGATCGCTGGACGGCCGCTCCGGCAAATCGTGGCGGTTGGAGAGCGGCAGGAAATCGAAGAAGTCGCGGGTGGCGAGGAGGGCGTCGATGTCGTTTTCGAACGCCACATCCGCGACGCCGGACTTGGTGGTGTGGGTGACGGCGCCGCCCAGTTCCTCCTGAGTCACGACTTCGTTGGTCACCGTCTTCACCACGTCCGGGCCGGTGACGAACATGTAGCTACTATCCTTCACCATGAAGATGAAGTCGGTCATCGCCGGCGAATAGACCGCGCCGCCCGCGCACGGGCCCATGATGACGCTGATCTGGGGGATGACTCCCGAGGCAAGGACGTTACGCTGAAACACTTCCGCATAGCCGCCGAGGCTGGCGACGCCCTCCTGAATGCGGGCGCCGCCCGAATCGTTGAGGCCGATCACAGGCGCGCCGACCTTCAGCGCCATATCCATGATCTTGCAGATCTTCTGCGCATGGCGTTCGGACAGCGAGCCGCCGAACACGGTGAAATCCTGGGCAAAGACGAAGACCAGGCGGCCGTTGATCGTGCCCGAGCCGGTCACCACGCCGTCGCCGGGGACCTTCTGCGTTTCCATCCCGAAATCGGAGCAATTATGCTCCACGAACATGTCATATTCCTCGAAGCTTCCGGGATCGAGCAGCACGCTGAGGCGCTCGCGGGCGGTGAGGCGGCCCTTCTTATGCTGCGCGGCAATGCGCGCCTCGCCGCCGCCGAGCTGGGCGGCAGCGCGGCGGGATTCGAGCTCTTCAAGTCTGGTGGCCATGGGAGGAGTCGGTACCCTTTTGCGTGTGCGCCTGCCTTAAGCGCGTGAAGGCGGGGAAATCAAATCTTGCCCGCGGAGCCCTCCCCCGTCATTCCCGCGAAAGCGGGAATCCCGCTTCTTCTTCTTCGGGCGGCTGGAACCAAGAATGAAGAAGCGGGATTCCCGCTTTCGCGGGGGTGACGATTGGAGTTGGGACCGGCTACCTGCCCTCGAACTTCGGCGGCTGCTTCTGGAGGAAGGCCATGACCGCAGCCTTGAAGTCGGCGCTCTCGCCGGCGGTCTTCTGGCCCACCCGCTCCGCCGCCAGCGCCTCGCTGAGCGGCACTTGCTCGGCATTGCGGGCAAGCTGGCGGATCAGGCCGAGCGCCACCGTTGGTCCCCTGGCGAGAGCGGTGGCGAGCAGCACCGCTTCCGAAGCGAGATGCTCGTCGTCCACCACGCGGCTGATCATGCCCCATTGCGCGGCCTGTTCCGCCGGGATGCGCTCGCCCAGCAGCATCATCTCCATCGCTCGTGCGCGGCCGGCGAGGCGGGGGAGGAGCCAGGTGGCGCCGGCATCGGGGATCAGGCCGATATTGACGAAGGCCTGCAGGAAATAGGCCGAGCGCGCCGCGATGACGATGTCGGCGGCGAGCGCGAGGCTGCAGCCGGCGCCGGCGGCGGGGCCGTTCACCGCCGCCACGACCGGGATGGGCAGCGCGAACAAGGCTTCGACCAGCGGGTTGAAATGCTTCTCCAGCGCCATGCCTGCGTCTTCAGGCAGGCCGCCGCGCGAGACCAGGTCGGCGCCGGAGGAGAAGCCGCGGCCGTCCCCTGTGAGGAGCAGGCAGCGCGCGCCCGAATCGCCCGTCTCCTCCACCGCCGCGCGAAGCTCGTCCACCGTCTGGGCCGCCAGGGCGTTGAGCCGCTCGGGCCTGGCGATGGTGATGGTGGCGACGGCGGCGGGGCTCAGCTCCAGCCGGATATGCTCATAGCCCATGCGTCGTCTCCCCTTGCGTGGAGGCGGGCTTAACCGCGGGAGCGGGCCGGGCGCAACCGGCCCGAGGCCAGGCTAGCGCGCGGCGACCCGCCAGATGATGTTGCCGACATCGTCGGCGACGAGGAGCGCGCCGTCGCGGGCGATCTCCACGCCCACCGGGCGGCCGAGCGCCTTGCCCTCGCGGCTCAAGAAGCCGGTCAGGACGTCCGCCGGCGGCCCCGCCGGCCGGCCGCCGTTGAACGGCACGAAGATCACCTTGTATCCGCTCGGGGGAGAGCGGTTCCACGAGCCGTGCTGCCCCACGAAGGCGCCGCTGTCGAAGCGCGGGCCGAGCCGTGCGCCTTCCGAAAAGGCGAGGCCCAGCGAAGCGGTGTGCGGCCCCAGCGCGTAATCGGGGCGAATCGCCCGCGCGACCATGTCCGGCCGGGCCGGCTTGACCCGGCTGTCGACAATGCCGCCCCAGTAACTCCACGGCCAGCCGTAGAAGCCGCCGGGGCGCACGCTCGTCATGTAATCGGGGACCAAATCGCTACCAATCTCGTCCCGCTCATTCACCGCCACCCACAGCGGCCCGTTGTTCGGCGCCCAGTCCATGCCGACTGGGTTGCGAAGGCCGGAAGCGTAGACGCGGGTGGCGCCGTTTGCCGGATCGATCTCCAGAATGGCGGCGCGGTTATGCTCCTCCTCCATGCCATGCTCGGCGACATTGCTGTTGGAGCCGACGCCCACATAAAGTCGCTTGCCGTCCCGGCTTGCGACCAGGCTCTTGGTCCAATGGTGGTTGCGGCCGGCGGGGAGGTCCGAAACCTTTCGCGGTGCCGCGACGATCCTGGCCGCTCCCGATTCGTACGGAAAGGCCACGACGGCGTCGGCATTGGCGATGTAGAGGGTGTCGCCAACCAGGACCATTCCGAACGGCGACCGCAGATCGGTCAGGAACGGGGTCTTGAGCTCGGCCACTCCGTCGCCGTCCGCGTCGCGCAGCAGGGTGATGCGATCGGCGCTCGGCACACCGGCACCCGCCCGCTCCATCACCTTTTTCTGCATCCAGCTCTTGATGCCGCCCTTTTTGCCCTCCGGCGGCGCGGGCTTGTTGGACTCCGCCACCAGCACATCGCCGTTCGGCAGCGCATAAACCCAGCGCGGATGATCGAGGCCGCCGGCAAAGGCGTTGACGGCCAGCCCCGGTGCGGGCCTGGGCGCTTCGCCTTCCGGCCAGCCGGTGGCTTGCGCGATCTGCACGGTGGGCAGCAAGGTCCTGGCGGGCTTGGGCAGGACCGGGTTCGGGCCGGTGCCCTGAGCAACGCTCAGCGTCGCTTCATCGCCCCAGCCGGCATAGACGATTCCCGCCCCGATGGCGGCTGCCGCCAGCGCCGAAAGGCCGAGTATCGCTCTTTTGCGCATGGCCGTTCCTTATTCGGTGAGCGCGCTTTGCTTCGGCGCGTGAAGCCGGAGGCGCGCAACGCGGCGGGCATCGCCTTCGGTGACTTCCAGCCGCCAGCCCGACGGGTGTTCGACGATCTCGCCCTGCTGCGGGACATGGCCGCACAGCATCGTGGCAAGGCCGCCCAGCGTGTCGACATCCTCCTCCACCAGGGCAAGCCGGGCGTCGATGGTTTCAGCGACTTCCTCCAATTCGGCGCGGGCGTCGGCATCCCAGATGCCGTCCTCCACCGGAATAAGCATGCCGGGGGCTTCCTCGTCATGCTCGTCCTCGATTTCGCCGACGATCTCCTCGACCACGTCTTCGATGGTGACGAGGCCCTCGGTGCCGCCGAATTCGTCGACCACGATGGCCAGGTGAACCCGCTCCGCCCGCATCCGGGCGAGCAGATCGAGCACGCCCATCGATTCCGGCACATAAAGCGGCGTGCGCAGCAGATCGGTGATCGCGTCCGGCGGCTGGGCGCCGCTCATCTGCACCGTGAAGATGTCCTTCATGTGGACCATGCCGATCACTTCATCGAGGCTTTCGCCATAGACGGGAAGGCGGCTGTGCTGCGCCTCCACGAAGGCGGCGGCAAGGTCCTCGAAGGAGATGGTGACCGGCACTGCGACGATGTCGCCGCGGGTGACGGAAATTTCGCCAACCGTGCTTTCGCCGAAGTGAAGGAGGTTCCTGAGCATCTGGCGCTCGATCGGCGTCAGATCCCCGACCGCCGGCGCCTCGCCCTCGTGACTTTCGATCGCTTCCTCGATCTCCTCGCGCAAGGTCGCCTCGCTATCTTCCCCGAACAGGAAGGTGCGAAGGCCGCGCCAGAAGCTGTGGCTCTCGCGCGGGCTGCTACTGTCCTCGTCTTCCGGCACTTAGTGGTGAACCTCCGTTATATAGGGATCGGCAATGCCGAGGGCGGCCAGGGCGCGCCGCTCGATATCCTCCATCGCCTCGGCTTCCGCATCGCTCTCCTCATGGTCGTAGCCAAGCAGGTGGAGCGCGCCGTGAACCACGAGGTGGGTGGCATGGTGGGCAACGCTGACCCCCTTGTCCGCAGCTTCGCGAGCGCAGACGCCGTGGGCGATAACGATGTCGCCGAGCAGCGCCTCGCCGGCCCCGGCGGAAGCGAGCGCCTCCAGCAGGTCCGGGTCGATCATCGGAAAGGAGAGTACGTTGGTCGCCTTGTCCTTGGTGCGATATTGCCCGTTCAGCGCGAGCACTTCCGTGTCGGTGGTAAACTTGACGGACACTTCGGCCGTGAGCCGGCTGTCGATCAGCGCCGCCCACTCGCTTTGCGCGACGGCGGCCTGTACCGCGCGCTCGGCAAGCCCCGACCAGTCGCTGCTACTGTCCCATTCCGGCGAGGCGCCGGACTCGATTAGGATCATCCCTGCTTGCCTTCATAGGCATCGACGATCCGGCCGACGAGCGGGTGGCGCACGACGTCGCCGGTGCCGAAGCGGATGGTGGCAATGCCCTGCACGCCCTCGAGAAGGCGAACCGCGTCGGCAAGGCCGGACTTGGTCGGATCGGGAAGATCGACCTGCAGCGGATCGCCGCAGATCACCATGCGGCTGCGCATGCCGAAGCGGGTGAGGAACATCTTCATCTGCGCCGGCGTGGTGTTCTGCGCCTCGTCGAGGATGATGACCGCGTCGGACAAGGTGCGGCCGCGCATGAAGGCGATCGGCGCGATCTCGATCTCGCCGGACGCAATGCGCCGCTCGACCTGCTCGGCGGGCAGCATGTCGTAAAGCGCGTCGTAGAGCGGGCGAAGGTAGGGATCGACCTTCTCCTTCATGTCGCCGGGCAGGAAGCCGAGCCGCTCGCCCGCTTCAACGGCCGGGCGCGACAGGATCAGCCGGTCGACCGAGCCGCCGATCAGCTGCTGCACGGCCTGGGCGACGGCGAGATAAGTCTTGCCGGTGCCTGCGGGCCCGAGCGCGAAGATCATGTCGTCGCGGCCCAGCGCCTCCATATAGACCGCCTGCATCCGGGTGCGCGGCACGATGGTCTTCTTGCGGGTGCGGATCATCACCTTCGGCGGTTCGGCGACATCCGGAGTGATGATGCCGTCCAGCACAGGCTCGCCCGACATGGCGATGATCGCGTTCACCGTCTCGGCATCGATGTCATGGCCTTCGTCGAGCCGGTTGTAGAGGCCGACCAGCACATCGCGGGCGCGGGCGGCGCTTTCGGCCTCGCCCTCGATCTGCACCTTGGACCCACGCGCGGCGATGTAGACGCCCAGCTTGTCCTCGATAGCGACCAGGTTGCGGTCGAACTCGCCGAACAGCGGCCCGAGCAGATGCGGCTGCTGGAACTCGATCTCAAGCCGGGCGCGCGGGCCGGCGGCGGCCGCGCCTTCGGCGGCGGATTTCTTGTGGGCCATCAGGCGGCAACCCGCATGCGTTCTGCGCCGCCCAGGCTGTTGGGTCCTGCGGAAATCAGGTCCACCTCGATGATCTCTCCGATTTTCGCCTCCGTTTCGACATGGACCGATTGCAGCCACGGCGACTTGCCGATCAGCTGGCCCGGCTTGCGGCCCTTGCGCTCAAGCAGCACGGCCGTGCTGCGGCCGACGGAGGCGCGATTGAAGGCGAGGCTCCCTTCCCAAATGGCGGCTTGGAGCCGTTGCAGTCTCTCGTCCATCAGTTCGCTCGGCACCTGTCCGTCCATGGCGGCGGCGGGCGTGCCGGGCCGTGGGGAATATTTGAACGAGTAAGCCTGCGCGTAGTTCACCGCGCCGACGATTTCGAGCGTGGCTTCGAATTCCGCGTCGGTTTCGCCGGGGAAGCCGACGATGAAATCGCCGGACAATGCAATGTCCGGCCGCGCAGCGCGCACCCGATCGATGATGCGAAGGTAGCTGTCGCGGCTGTGGCTGCGGTTCATGGCTTTGAGCACCCGATCGCTGCCCGACTGCACCGGCAGGTGGAGATAGGGCATTAGCGCTTCGATTTCGGCGTGCGCGCGGATCAGGCCTTCGCGCATGTCGTTGGGGTGGCTGGTCGTGTAACGAATCCGCTCCAGCTCCGGCAGCCGGTCGAGCGCGGCGATGAGGTCGTGAAGCGCACGTCCCTCGCCATCCTCCCATGCATTCACATTCTGGCCGAGCAGGGTGATCTCGCGCGCCCCGGAATCGACCAGCGTCCGCGCCTCGTCCACGATGGCGTCCCATCCTCGCGAGACTTCCGCGCCGCGCGTGTAGGGCACCACGCAATAGGTGCAGAATTTGTCGCAGCCTTCCTGCACGGTCAAAAAGGCGCTGGCCCCCTGCCGCCGGCGGGGAGGGAGGGCGCCGAACTTGGAGTGCAGCGGCATGTCGGTGTCGACCGGCTTGCCGCCGTCCGCGGCGCTTGCCACCAGATCGGGCAGGCGGTGATAGGCCTGGGGTCCCACCACGATGTCGACCGTGGGCGCCCTGCGGGTGATTTCACCGCCCTCGGCCTGGGCGACGCAGCCCGCCACCGCGATCATCGGCCGGCTGCCGTCGTCGCGCCGCAGGCGGCCGATGTCGGAATAAACCTTTTCGGCCGCCCGTTCGCGGATGTGGCAGGTGTTGAGCACGACGAGGTCCGCATCGCCCCCGTCGGCCGGGGCAAGTCCTTCGGCGGTCAGCAATTCGGCCATCCGCTCGCCGTCATAGACGTTCATCTGGCAGCCGAAGGATTTGACGTGGAAAGTCCGGGGTTTGTTCATCGGCCGCCTATAGGCGATCCGCGGGAAGCGCGGAAGGCCCGAGCGCCGCGACGATGGCGCTCCGCGACGACTCCGCGAGCGCCTTGCGGTGGTGCGCTTCGGAGGGGTCGAGCGGCGCGAGGAAGTGCAGCGTTACCTGGGTCGTGCCCCGGCGCGACAACACGCGCCGAGCGTTGTCGGCGGCCGCTTCCTGGCCGACCCAGGCGATGCCCGCCGCGGCCGCGCCATAATCCAGCGCCACCGGCTGGACCCGGATGCCCGGCAGCGGCGGGAACAAGGCCGACAGCAGGCTCGCCCGGAATGGCAGCACCTCCGTGCCGCCGTCCGTCGTGCCCTCGGGAAACAGGGCGACCGGTTGGCCGGATGCGAGCGCGGTGCGCACCGCATCGGCCTGTCCGTGCACCGCGCGCCGCTCCGACCGGTTGACGAAGATGGTGCGGTTGAGCCTCGCCAGCCAGCCGAGCACCGGCCAGCGCGCGACTTCGTCCTTGGAGACGAATGCCGCCCCCGTAGCACCGGCCAGGATCATGATGTCCAGCCAGGAAAGGTGGTTGGCGACGAACAGCACGCGCTTACCGAGCGGCGTGCCGCGCACAATGGTCTTGAACCCGGCGGCGCGCCCGACCCACCACAACCAGCGCCGCGGCCAGGGCGAGTCGGCGCCCGTGAGGCGCCAGCCATAATGGAGCGGCAGCAACAGCAGGAGCCCGGCCAGCATCGCGAGCACGCGCAAGGAAAAGCGCAGCGTTCCCATCACCGTAAGATCATGCGGGTGCCGGCCTTGCTTTCAGGTCTTGCGCCCAAGCGCGACGCCGTAAAGTTCCATGCGGTGATCAACCAGGCGGAAGCCCAGCTTCTCGGCGATCTTGCGCTGCAGCGCTTCCAGTTCGTCGTCGACGAACTCGATCACGCGCCCGGTTTCCACATCGATGAGATGGTCGTGGTGGGTGGCGTCGGCGGCTTCGTAGCGGGCGCGGCCGTCACCGAAATCGTGGCGCTCAAGGATGCCGGCTTCCTCGAACAGGCGCACTGTCCGGTATACCGTCGCGATGGAGATGCCGCTGTCGATCGCCGAAGCGCGGGCGTGCAGCGCCTCCACATCGGGATGGTCCTCGGCTTCCGAAAGAACGCGGGCGATGATGCGCCTCTGCTCGGTGATGCGCAGGCCTTTTTCCGCGCACAGCGTTTCAATGTCGATCCTGCGTGTCATGTCGGCCCGGGTTTAGCCGAATCCGTGCCGGGGTAAAGACGCGCCGGGGCGAAAAACCCCGGCGCGCTTTGCCTCACTTGCGGCCGGTACGCCGCCGTTTGGTGCCGAGGCCGATCTTCTTTGCCAGGGTGCGGCGCTGCTCCGCATAATTTGGCGCGACCATCGGATAGTCCGCGTTGAGGCCCCACTTCTGGCGATATTCGTCGGGTGTCATCTGGTAATGCGTCATCAGATGCCGCTTCAGCATCTTGAGCTTTTTCCCGTCCTCCAGGCAGACGATATAGTCCGGCTTGATCGAGGAGCGGATCGAGACCTTGGGTTCTTGGCGCACCGGCGCTTCCTCGACCTTTGATCCAAGGCCGGTGAGGGCAAGATGCACATTCTGGATGAGCAGTGGCAGATCGTTCACTGCCACGCTGTTGTTGCTCACATGGGCGGAAACGATATCCGCGGTAAGCGTGATGAGGGTTTCATCGGTTTCTGTGTTTTCAGCCATGCTCCGCCTTGCCGAATTGCCACTGTGTTAAAGTTTTGCCCCTGTAGGCGGGATGATCCGGTCTGGGTGTGATTACAAGCGGAAAATGATTGTTGGCGGCGAACCAGTTCAACTGTTCGTCGTTCTCGCCAGGGTTAGCGCATCGAATACCTGTCCGGCAGCACCACGATAATAGTTGAACCGGCGACCGACCTCTCGAAAACCAGCGCTTTTATATAGCTCGACCGCAGGATTGCCGTGGCGCACCTCAAGATGAAGTTTAGTTGCGCCGCGGCTTCCGGCATCGCAAATGAAACGTTCCAGAAGTTGCGCGCCAATCCCACGCCGCTGCGCCGATCGCCGCACCGCCAGCAGCAGTAATTCCGCTTCGCCCGCCACCACCCGCGACAAAGCGAAGCCAAGCGGCTCGGCGTCCTGACGGGCAATAACCAGCCACACGCCGGGCAGCGAGATAAGGCCGGCGCACTGCGGCGCCGTCCATGCCTCGCCATATTCCGGGTCGAAGCTGTCTTCCATCACCCGCATTACCTCGGGCAAGTCGAGGACGTCAGCGTGCGCGAGGCTGATCGCCGTCACGCGGCGGGCTTGGCGTCGGGTGCGCGGCCGTAGATCGGACGCGGCTCCAAGCTGCGCAGCGCCTCCGGCAGCAGCCTGGCGTCGCGGGCGGCCGGGAGGGCATCCAGCGCCTGGCCGTGCCCGCGTGCGCTCACCAGCGCCTCCGCGCCGGAGCCCGCGACGCGCACCGCGATGATTGCCTGGCCGGCGTCCTCGGGCAGCAAAGATTGCAGGGCGTCGGTGGCGCGCAGCGGATCATGGCCGAAGCTTTGCACGAAAATCTGGCCATGTCCCCCATGGAGCGCAACCGCCTCCGCGCCGCTCGCGGCGGCCACCGCGGCCATTGACGAATAACCGTGGAGCGGCACCCGCCAGCCGATCGCTAGCCCGTGGGCGGCGGCAAGGCCGACGCGGATGCCGGTGAAGCTGCCCGGGCCGCAATCCACCAGGATCGCGCTGGGGCGGCGCCCGCCGAGCATTTCCTCGATCATCGGCAGAAGGCGCTCGGCATGGCCGCGGCCGACCAGCTCATGGCGTTCGGCGATAACTTCGCCGTTCTCGATCAGCGCCGCCGAACAGGCCGCGGTGGCGCTGTCGATCGCAAGCAGCATCAGATCGCTTCGACGGACTCGACTTCGGGAACATAATGTTTGAGCAGACCCTCGATGCCGCTCTTCAAAGTCATGGTGGAGGAGGGGCAGCCGGCGCAGGCCCCCTGCAGCGCCAGGTAGACGGTGCCTTCGCGGAAACCGCGATAGACTATGTCGCCGCCGTCATTGGCGACGGCGGGGCGGACTCGCGTGTCGATGAGGTCGCGGATCTGGGCGACGATCTCCGCATCCTCCGGCCGGTCCTCGATGCCGACTGCGCCGTCATCGATATGGATGCCGCCGGCCGTGGCCGGTCGGAACAGCGGCGCGCCGCCGGCGAAATGATCGAGCAGCACGGATAGCACCTGCGGCTTCAAGTGGCGCCAGTCCGAGCCGGGCGCGGCGGTGACCGAAATGAAGTCGCGCCCGAAGAACACGCCCTCGACATCGCCGAGCGAGAACAAAGCTTCGGCGAGCGGCGAGGCGTCGGCCTCCTCCGGCGTGGCGAAATCGCGCGTGCCCGCCTCCATCACCCGCTGGCCGGGAAGGAATTTGAGCGTGGAAGGGTTGGGCGTGGGTTCGGTCTGGATCAGCATGGGACCCATGTGGCCCGCACGGGCAAGGGGATCAAGGGCGTCCTCCCCGGCCGAAGTCTGGAAGCACGCCTCCCCGGCGTGAACCGGGGAGGGGCCTTCGATCAGAAGCCGACCTTCAGCGCCGCGAAACCGGCCATGTCGTTGCCGCCGTCGCGGGCGATGCTGGTGCTGCCCTGGATCTGGAGGCTCACCGCGCTGCCCAGTGCCAGGTTAGCGCCGGCGGTGAGGCGGCCATGAACCTCCTTGGAGCGATCCTCCAGCACGAAGGTGTTGACGATGCCCGGCGAGGCGGTCCCGGCGTAGCGGATCGCGCGGCCGTCCCCTTCCAGATCCTTTTCGGCGGTCAGCGAGGCGTAAGGCGCAATGGCGAGGCCGCCGCTGTTGAAGCTGCCCCGAGCCTCAAGGCCGGCGCTGCCGACGAGGGCTTTTACGTCCTGCTCGCCGACGTTGAGCGTCAGCACCGGATCGCCGCTCTCGGTATATCCGTCGATCTCGACCTTGGCGTAGTGCAGGCCGACCACCGGGCCGACGCGCAGGCCAGCGAAACCGGCGAGATAGCCCGCTTTGGCGCCTGCGGTGATTGCGGTGCCTTCCGTTTCGCCACCGATCTCGTCGATCACGGCGGTGCGGCGGGTGCGGTAATCGAGCCAGCCGTAGCCGGCATGCCCTTGGATGAAGGCGCCGCCGGCTTCGAAGCCGCCATAACCGCCGACCTGCCACGCCCGCGCCCGCGCCGAGCCGATGGCGGTCGCCATGTCGGCTTCCGGCCGGCTGTGGTTCAGCGCGATCCCGAACACGGCGCCGCCCGCATCATATTCCGCGCCCGCGGTCACTCCGACCGTGTCGAGATCGTAGCCCAAATTGCGGTTGCCGTCGCGGATCGTCCGGGTGGCGGCGTTGCCCGCGAGATAGAAATGGAGCCCGGCGCCGTCGCTTCCCGAGCGGGCGTGGGAAAGATCGACGCGGCCGTTCAGCGTCTGGCCGAACGCGGTCACGGCCTGCAGGCCGACATCGGTCTGCGCCTGGAAGTGGAGCGGCGCTTCGAGCTGGCGAACCGCATATTGGCCGACGATCTCGAAGCCGCGCGAGGTCAGGTGGACCTGGTCGACGTAGAAGAGAAATTGGTTGGCGAAGCTTGAATCGATCACGCACGCCTGCCCCGGGCAAGCGCCGGCGCTGGTCAGGCCGAAGGCGGCAAGGTTTTTTTCGACGACATTACCGATCTGGCTGAGGTCGAGATAGTTGACGATCACGCCGCTCGCCGCCGTCTGGGTGAGCCGGGACTGGATGCCGGTGTTGAAGGCGGTGGCATAAGCAGTGCCGACCGCCGCCACCGGCAGCCCGGCGACTTCAGGCAAACGGCCGACGTCGCCGACCAGGAAGGTGATGTTGCGCGCCCCGGCGTTGGTCAGCGCATTGATGCCGGCCATCGCCTCATTGACGCGGACGGCAGCCTGGCCGGGCACGCCGGCGATCAGCGAGGCGATCTGCGCCGAGGTGGGCGCAAGGCCGAGGCTGCGTTCATAGGCGCGGGCGTCGTTGCCGCCGATCGAGATGACCGCAAGGTCGTTCGGGCCGAACTTGCCGCTGACCCGCGGAAAGGCGGCGGGGCCGCCGCCGGCGAGGAAGGAGCTATATTCGGTGACGAAGCCCGGAATGCCGGGGCCGTTGATGTTGCCGTTGCCGGTAAAGGCGCCGCCGATCGCAAAATTGTCGACCGGCACGCCCAGGATCTGCGACATCGTGTCGACGAAGTTGGTGCCGTTGGAGAAGCGTCCGTTCGGATAGGGCGCCGGGCGCGGAATTCCGAGCAGCTCGAACAAATTGCCGTCGTCGGCATAGGAATCGCCGAACGCGACGATGCGCTCGACGCGCTGCGCCGAGGCAGGCGCGGCGGTGACGGCGGCAACCGCGCAAGCGGCGACGGCGCACAGAAATTTGGCGGCAGGACGCGACATCTGGATTTCCCCTCGGATCGCCGCACCCCCCGGCGCGGCTATGGCGCAGGGATGACGCTAAAATCCGCTGCTGACAAGAAGGCAAGCGTCAGGCGCGCCGCTATCTCTTCTCGCGGCTCAGCCGACTCATCAGGATCGCGGCGCGCTTCGCCTGCCGCCACAGGCTCGGCACATCGATGGTCTCGCCCGGCGCGTGCGACCCCGCGCCCGCCGGGCCGAGGCCGACCAGCCCGTCCACATCGGCGGCGACGAAGCCGATGTCGCCGGCGCCCCGCTTCAGCGGGTCCTGCGCCTCCATCTTCGGCAGGCCCATGTCGGAATTGACCCGGTTCAGCCGGTCGAGCAGCGCCTGGCCGCCCGGCGTCGGCGCCATCGGCGGGTAGGCGCCGTCTTCGAACAGGATGGAGGCGGTGGCGCCCGGCAGGTGTCGCGCCACGATCCCGCTCATCTTCGCAGTCACCCGCTGATATTGGTCCAGAGACAGGGTGCGAATGTCGCCGCGGGCGAAGGCGACTTCCGGGATGATGTTGTTCTTGCCCGTCGCTTGGCCGCGAATGCCGCCATCGGCCAGTGCGGCGGTTGCGCCGCCCACGACGATGCCGACATTGAAGGTCAGGTTGGGCTCGGGCAGCTCTTCGCGGAAGGCGGTGATGATCCGCGACAATTCGTAGATCGCGCCATTGCCGGATACATCGGAGAAGATGCGGCTGGAATGGCCGGAGCGCGCCGTCACCCGCACTTCCCAGTCGCCCGAGCCGCGCCGGGAGATAGAGCCCATATCTCGCCCCCCATCCGTCGACAGCCCCTCGAAGTCGAGCGCGGCATCGGCGCGGCGGCCCGCCTCGATCAGGTCGCGCCGCGCGATCGCGATCGGCTTCCCCGCATCCTCCTCGTCGCCGGTCAGCACGATCTCGATGTCGGCGGCTTTCAGCGTGCCCGCCTGGTGCATGGCGCGGAGCGCCGCCAACATCACCACCATGCCGCCCTTGTCGTCGCCGACGCCCGGGCCTTCGGCAATGGTCTCGTTCTTCATGGCGAAGCGCTGGAACGGCGAATCCGGCTCGAACACCGTATCGAGGTGGCCGATCAGCAGCAGGCGCTTGCCCTTGCCGTTGCCGCGGTGGACCGCGACGATGTGGCCGGAGCGCTCCGCTTCCGGAATCGGCACCCAGCGCACCTCGAAGCCGAGCGGCTCGAGTTCGGCGCGCATCATCCGCCCCACCGCCTCGACGCCCGGGCTGTTGAGCGTCCCGCTATTCTGGTTGACCAGCTTTTCGAGCAGCGCGAGGTTGCGCGCCTGTTCCCGGTCCACCACCTCGACCATTCTTTTCTCGGCGCCTTTGATCTGCCCGGAGGCGGCGGCGGGGGCGAAGGCGGTGAGCGCCAGTGCGGCGACGGCAAGGAAGGGCTTCATGGCGCAGGCATGCCCGTGCTAGGCTTGGCCCGTCAACCGCGTAACCGGAGCCGCCGCATGCGCCCGTTCCCCGCTTCGTTCGCCTGCCTGCTCCTTCTCGCCGCGCCGGCCACCGCGCAGGATTGGCGTCCCGCTCCCGAATATGACGTCCTGCTCACCACCTGGAACATCGAGCCGAGCGAGCTTCGGCTCAAGGCCGACCGCCCGGTGCGGCTGCGTTTCGTCAACACTTCAAACCAGGCGCTGGCGTTTTCCGCCAAGGGCTTCTTCCGCAAGGCGGAGCGGCGCGAGCAGGACGGGGCGAGCGTCAAGGACGGCCGCGTCGAAGTGCCGGCGCTGTCATCGCGCACGATGGTGCTGGTGCCCCGTGCCGGCCGCTACCAGGTGCAGGGCGGCAGCTTCGTTCACCGGATCTTGGGAATGGGCGGACGTATCATCGTAGAATGACGACTCGTCATCGAGTGACTTGGCGGCCGGGGAGTGCATCCAGCCTGCCGCAACAGGAGAACAGACGCGTGGCGAAAAAGAAGAAGAACAAGGCTGCCAAGGCGGACAAGGCGCTCAACATGGAGACGCCGAAGACCATCGCCGGCGTCAAGGTGCCCAAGAAGCTGCGCAAGCTCGGCGACCAGGCGGTGAAGGCTGCCAAGAACCCGGTGGTGAGCGAAGTCGTCGCCGGCGCGCTGCTCGCCGCCGCCGCCGCGCTGCGCCAAGGCAAGGATCCCAAGACTCGGCTGGGCGCCGCCACCGGCGACGCGGCCGGCAATGGGCCGGACGGAGTGCGCAAGGAGGTGGGGCGGCTCAGCGACTCCTTGAAGCTGATGGCGCTTGATCTTGCACGCCACACGCTGGATGCGATCGAGGAGCAGAAGCGCAAGCCCGCCGCCACGGCGCCCCACCTGGGGGACGAGCCGGGCGTTGCCGACACGAACGCCGCCAACGGCCTTCAGGGCAGCGGCCGAAACGGCGGCTGATCCACCGACGAAACCATCCCCGTTATCCTACTTATCCACATGGCGAATCAGCTTGGTGCGACTCGCGGGCCATGACAGCATCCTCTTACAGACGGAGCGGAGGAAGCGGAGGAAACGAAGCGGAACCCGAACCGGATGGACCGCCCTGCGGAGCGGGCTTTTCTTTCGGGAAGAGGCCGGAACGGGACGGCGGGAAGGTTGGCGGCGCGGAGCCGGGCGTGCGGAGGCGTAAGCCGATGCGGGCACGACCCCGAAGAACCGGCCTGACAGGAGGCGAGGCTGTTGAGCCGGGCGCCTGTCGGCCCACGAAGGTGGGAATGGGGCATCGCCCCCAGACCTGAAGTTGGTGGGTAAGGCGAAGCGGTAGGAGGCAGGCTTGCCTGGCTCCTGTGCGACGCTGACGGGATCGAGGCGACTTCGGTCGCGGCTGGTTCCGGGAACAAGGCAGTGGGAGAAGGCTTCGGCTTTTTGATGCGGCTCTGTTCCGAAGCGGCGAGGGCGCCGGAGCTTGCTCCGACATCCAAGCCGCCTCGCTTCAGGCGGGTCGGGTTCGCCCGAAACGCAGGCAGCGGGAAATCGGACGGCAAGGCAGTTTCGGCTGCCGTGCCGGACAAAGCCTCAAGGGGCCGGGCTTGCTCCGGCTTTGAAAAGGCACGGGAGACGGAATACGGCTTAGGCCGTGCCGCGACCCGGCGGGAACCGCCCAGGCTTCGGTCCGGTCGGAACCCGGCAGGGGAGGGCGGCTGCTTCGGCAGCCTCCTTCTTCCAGCGAAACCCGGGGAGCGGACGGGCTTTGGCCGATTCGCGAACCACCCGCCCAGCGGGACGCCGCGCCGGCAGGCGGGCCATGGAGCTGGGACAGTGGGGGCTGGTGGCGACACCAGCCCCCGTACGTTGTGCCCGCCGCCGCCGCCGCCGCCGCCGCCGCCGCCGCCGCCGCCCCTGTCGCTGCTGCCACCTCCTCCACGCGCACCGCCAGCGCTTGAAACGGCCGCATAATGTGCGATGATGACGGCTCCTGGGGAGGGTTATCGATGTTCTGGCGAGGGCGTGTCGCGGGCCGCGAGGGCGGCGAAATCTCATTGGTCGGCGCGGAAGTCACCGTCACTGGCGACATCGATACGCCCGGCCGGCTCCACATCGCCGGCAAGGTCACCGGCGACATACGCTGCGGCACCCTCACCCAAAGCGACAGCGGCGTCGTCCACGGCAATATCACCGCCACCGAAGCCAAGCTCGCCGGTCTGATCGATGGCGCGGTCGAAGCCGGCTCTCTGGTGCTTGAGGCAAGCGCCCGGGTAACCGGCGATGTCCTCTACGAATCGCTCTCCGTCGCCGCCGGCGCCGAGGTGGAGGGGCGCTTCAAGCGCCGCCGCGGCACCGGCGACGGCGCGGTCCACGCCAAGGCGGAAGCCAGCGCAAAGCCGCCCCGCTCCCCTCGCATTGCCGCCGCCAAGGCCGCGCCGGTCCCGGCCGCGCCGCTGTTCGAAGCGCCGGCCGCCGAGGCCGCCGAATAGGAACCGCCCGCGCGTCGGCTTCGTTGCTCCTTGCGAACCATTTCCAGGAGAACCAGCATGGGCGACCAGAATGACGGCGGCCTTTCCGAAGGCCAGAGCGGTGGCACTGCCGCAACCGGCGACACCGAAGTGCGCGCCGGCTCAGGCGTTGGCGCGGGCGCCGCGGGCGTCGGCAGTCCGGACGTCGATGGCGGCGGCGGTAACGCGGCCGTCACGCCTGGCGAAGGGCAGGGCGACGATGCCGTCAACCGCCTCGGCGGCGACGGAGGCAGCGGCGCGGGCATGACCGGTGCGGGCGCGGCCACCGGCGATGCCGGAGCGATGCGCAGCGAGAGCGGCAGCGGCAACGGCCTTGGCGGCATCGATGCCGGTTCGCCTGGCGGAATGGGGGGCGTCCGCGCCTCAGGCGGCACCAGCAACGGCAATCCTCCGGGCGGCGTCAGCCCCCTCCAGAACGATCCTCAGCACGACCAGGGCAAAGGCTGAGCCTTAGCACCTCGTCAACCACGCCTGGGAAGCCGGCGTAAAGGCGGCGCTGCCATCCTTTCCGCATGGGAGAGGGTGCAGCCAAAAAGTTTCGAGTCGCGGCGCTGATGGCCGTGTGCCTGTCGGCGCCGCTGCTCACTGGCGCCACCGGCCGCCTCACCAGCCTCGATTCCCGAGTGCTCGCCGCCCATAATCGTGAGCGCACCGACGCCGGCCTGCCGCAGCTGCGCTGGGATCCGGCGCTTGCCGCCGATGCCGCCGAGTGGGGCGAGGCGCTCGCCGCCATCGACGACATCGAACATGCGCCGGACGATCCCGACGATCCCGAGCCACAGGGCGAGAACCTCTGGCTCGGCAGCCGCGGCCATTTCGCGCCCGAGCAGATGGTCGGCATGTGGATCGAGGAAAAGAAGCACTATGTCGCGCGTCCCATCCCCTATAGCAGCCGCACCGGCAAGTTCGACGATGTCGGCCATTATACCCAGTTGATGTGGCGCGACACCGGCAAGGTCGGCTGCGCGCTGGCCAATGGCAGGGCCTACGAAATCCTCGTCTGCCGTTATTCCACCGCCGGCAATGTCGAGGGCGAACGCCCCTTCTAAAAGCGCATGGGGCCGCCGCCGGCAGGGCACGCCCCGCCGAACCGCGGCTGGCTTATGCGGCGACCCTTTCAGGGGACGCACTGACCGGCGCGCCTACCTTGGCAATTTCGCTTAGGTCTAGCTCCAGCAGCCGGCACTCCGCCGCCTCCCGGCGCCCGGCGCTGTAGCGCGGGACCACGACTCCGGTCGGCCGGAAGCCGAGCTTGGCCAGCACCAGCCCGGAGGCCGGATTGTCGAGGAAATAGCCGGCGCTGAGCTTCTCCATGCGCAGGCTGTGGCGCGCGAAGGCGATCATCGCGCGGCCCGCTTCGGTTGCATATCCCCGGCCCCAGAAGGGACGGGCGATGAAATAGCCGAGGTCCATCTCACCGTCGGGGCGGCGGCCGATGCCGATCGTACCGACCAGCTGCGGCGCGCCCGCCGTGCGGCGGAAGATCAGCGCCACCGGCTCGGCCGGGTCGCGCTCGGTCGCCAGAAAGGCTTCGGCGTCCGCCATGTGGTAGGGCCAGGGCGCGCTGGCGAGGTTGCGGACAATGGCTTCATCGGCGATTGCCGTGAAGAGGGCGGGGGCGTCCTGCGTCCAGCCGGGCCGCAGCAGCAGTCTTTCCGTTCGAACGAACATCGTTTCTTCCTCTCTTCGCCTGGCGCTTTGGCCCACGAGGGGTTGCGGCGCGGTGACAATTTCGAGGGAAACATAAAAAAAGGGAGGGGGCGGTGGCCCTCTCCCTCGATTTCGGTTCTCTGATGAGACCTGGGGGGCCGCCCCGTGGGGACGGCCCTTCCTCGGCGAGTCCCTATTCCGCTGCTTCCGCGATGGCCGGCATATCGACGCACACGAACTTGCGGCCAAGCTTGCCGTCCTTGAACAGCACGCGGCCGTCGGTAAGCGCAAAAAGGGTGTGGTCCTTGCCGATGCCGACATTGGCGCCCGGATACCATTTGGTCCCGCGCTGACGCACGATGATGTTGCCCGCGAGGACGTGCTCGCCGCCAAACTTCTTAACGCCGAGGCGGCGGCCTGCGGAGTCGCGGCCGTTGCGGGACGAGCCGCCTGCTTTTTTATGTGCCATCTCAGATCTGCCTTACGTCTCTTGCTCGACCGCTTACTTACTCAGCGTCGTTCTTGGTTTCAACAGGGGTGTCGGTCATCGGGCTTTCCGCACCGTCGACCTTCAAGGGCGCCTGGGGCTGCAGGTCGGTTGCGGCGGGCGCATCCGGAGCGGCCTTCTTGGCGCGCGGCTTCTTGGCCGGGGCCTCGGCGGCAGCGGCCGGAGCCGGAGCGGCGGCAGCGGGAGCCTCGCCGGCAGGCTGCTCAGCCTTCGCCTTGCTCGGCTTTTCCTCGGCCTTGTGATCGCCGATCGCGGTGATGCGCAGGATGGTGTGCTGCTGGCGATGGCCCGCCTTGCGCCGGTAATTGTGCCGGCGGCGCTTCTTGAAGACGATGACCTTGTCCGCCTTCGCCTGCGCGATGATCTCGGCGGAGACGGTCAGGCCGTCGGTGGAGCGCAGTTCCGCGCCCTCGCCGGCGAGCAGAATGTCGCCCAGGGTAATGGTTTCGCCTGCCTCACCGGCAAGCTTCTCAACGACGATCTTGTCTCCGGCGGCAACGCGATACTGCTTGCCGCCCGTGCGCACGACTGCGAACATGGCTCTTTCCAAACATTCTAAAGCTTTTATACCGCGCAAATTCAGCCGCGGCCGACCCGCGCGGGAAGCCGGCCTGCTACTAGGGAGGGGCTGGCCTGTCAACCGGGCGAGAGGCGAAATGCCTCGCCCCGTGCCTCAGTGGCGCATCTCTCGCCGCAGCCGGTAGCGCCCGTGCGCGAACGGCTCGAACAGGCCGGGAATGCTGGGGTGATCGACCGGCTCGTCGCTTTCGTCCGCTTCCAGATTCTGCTGGCTGACATAAGCGGTGTAGCTGGTTTCGCCATTTTCGGCGAGCAGGTGGTAGAAAGGCTGGTCCTTGCGCGGACGTATCTCCTGCGGGATCGCCTGATACCATTCATCGCTGTTCGCGAACACCGGATCGACATCGAAGATCACGCCGCGGAAGTCGAAAATGCGGTGGCGCACGACATCGCCGATGCCGAAGCGGGCATGGGCAATCGGCGGCGCGATCGTCGCTTCACCGTCGAGCCCGAACATTTTTGCGAGATCCTGCATTCTTTCGATGTAGGAATTTACCCGCCAAAGGCAAGCGCGTGTTCCGTGCCCGGAAGAGGACAAAGCTTGGCAAGCGTAAAAGCTTGGGCTAAGCGCGCCGCCTGTCGACCGGCCCCACGCGTATCAATGCGCGGCGCCCGCACTCATCTTTGCGGAGAGGTGCCAGAGTGGTCGATTGGGACGGTCTCGAAAACCGTTGTGCCTTTACGGGTACCGTGGGTTCGAATCCCACCCTCTCCGCCACCATTCGGGACCGATGAGGTCCGGTGACGCCCGCCAAAATCTGCTTTTCTGCCATGAGGCCTGAGCCAGACCGGCTGCCGCGATGCCGCAGCCGGTCTGCCGCGGTGGTGTTCGGGTTCGGACGGGAGTGGCGGCGGTCCGCTCGTGGGGGATTGGACCGCCGCCCGCCGGCACAACGATGGCCCGCACCGAAGATGTAACCCCTCGAGTGCTGTCATAGCCTTACCCGCCGCTACGGGGCGGACACGGTATGCAGAAGAATGGTGTGAGTGCCCCCAATGCTGCCGATACCGTGTGCATACCGTATCCTCCATGAGCGGAGTGGTAAGCCGCGCCCCCCATTGTGAGAGGCTGTCACTCGGAAGGGTTCCGATCTTGGGGAGCATGAGCATGAGCCGTAAGCCACCGTTTTGCGCTGTCTTCGTCGTCCTGGCTGCATCGGTCGCTGCGTCGGCCGGGGCTGCAGAGAAGAGTCCGCAAGCTCCCATAGCGTGCGAAGCCGCACTGGTGAGCGAGCAGGCGGGGGACCCGACCGTGCGGCAAGACTATCTGTTCAAATGCTACGGCGTCGCGTCCACTACCACCCAGATCCGCTTCGATCGGCCGACTGCGCACAAAGATCAGCACCTTGCCACGGCTGCCGCAACCCGCCGCGGGCGAGCTGGACAGTAAGGCTGCGGTAGCGAACGGCTTCGCTCGGGCTGCGATCGGCCACAGCGAGCGACATCTGCTTTGGTTTCAGCTGCTCCGGGGGCGGGCGGTAGCGACAGGTGGGAGAAGCAAGGTCCGGCACAACCGGGGACGGGACAATCAACATGAGCCTTGAACATAATCAGGATCACTGGGGCGGGTCGGTTCCTTTGGAAGAAGACTGCAGCAGCCGGCTGCTTGGAATCTTCTACTCCTCGGGCGTGTTCGGGGAGACGCTGGAGAAAACGGAAGCCGCGATAGAAGCACTGATCCTGCGTCTGCGGCCGCAGGATCGCCTCAGCGTCACCAGCGCTATTCGGCTGATCGTCAGGCAGCACTCGCAAGACGCGCTCAGCCGGGCCGAGAACAGGATGCAGCTTGCCCAGGAGGTGGGGCGCATCGGCTGCTTCGAGATCGACATGCGCGACGGCACCAGTGTCGGGACCCCGGCTTTCTTCGAACTGTACGGACTTCCCGGAGACCGCGGCAGCTGGTCGCAGGGGGAATGGCTCTCCTTCATCCATCCGGAGGATCGCGCAGAGGTGCTGGCGCATCTGAAGCAGGTTGCGCTGGGCGGCGAATTGACCACCGTTGAGTATCGCGTGGTCCGAGCCGACGGCGAAATCCGCTGGACGGCTTCCCGCGCCCGCATCGAGACGGCAGCGGACGGTCGCCGGTTCCGCGCCTATGGCATCCAGCAGGATATCACCGAACGCAAACTTGCGGAACTCGCGCTTTCCGAAAGCGAGGAGCGTCACCGCCACTTCGTCGAGGTGAACCCGGCCGCCTTCTGGACCGCAGACGCGAGCGGCAAGATCAGGGTCGCCAATTCATCGGCTGCGCTGCGTTTCGGTATTCCGGTCGACGCAACAGCTGCGGTGGCAGGACCCCCGCTGGTTCATCCCGAGGACCGAACCCGCGTGATGGAGGCATGGCGGCATGCGCTCGGAACCGGTGAGCAGTATGACATCGAACACCGCATGCGGTGGGGGGATGGTGAATACCGGTGGGTCCACGCGCGCGCTTATCCGAGGCTGGACCGCGACGGCGGGGTGGTCGGCTGGTATGGCGCGACCGAGGACATAAACGAAAGAAAGCTGGCCGAGCAGCGGACCAGTTGGATGGCGACGCACGACTCGCTGACGGGCCTTGCGAACCGCCGCCAGTTCCGCGACCGGCTACAGGCGGCCATCGATACATGCAGCGGCGAGCGACAGCTCGCTCTCCTGCTGCTGGACCTGGACGGATTCAAGCAGGTCAATGACAGTCTTGGACACGACGTGGGGGATGAACTGCTCGTCGAGACGGCGCGTCGGCTGCGCGCAGTAGCGGAGGCGGACGCTCTCGTCTCCCGGCTGGGAGGGGACGAATTCACCATCCTTGTCGAGCGCGTCCCCGGCGAACGATGGTTGCAGGATTTTGCCGGGCGGATCGTGCAGGAACTTGGCAGGCCGCTGCTCGTGCGCGGCCAGGAGATTCACTCCGCCGTGAGCATCGGGATCGCGATCTGTCCCGTTGATGCCGCGTCCGTGTCGGATCTGCTCAAGGATGCGGACCTCGCGCTCTATGCTGCCAAGGCTGCGGGGCGCGGCTGCTGGATGCGCTTCCATGAAGACATGCGCGAGCAGACCAGGCCTGAAGCTGGGCGGCCCAGCTTAACGGGCGCTGTTGTCCCTCAGGCGAAGCCGCCGGCACGGCCCGGGCCGGGGCTAGCTCCACCTGGCACCTCTCGTGAGGTCGGCGAGGACATTGCCTTGGCTCTCCGCGACCTGCGGCGGCGGCACGACTACCTACTGAGCAATCTGCCGGGGGTGGTGGTGTATCGGTGCGAGCCTGGCCCGCCTTGGCGGATGGCCTTCGTCAGCGCGAAGATCTTCAAGCTGACAGGTTTTCGCGCCAGTGCGTTCGAAGGGGGGAAGAGCTGGGCTGAAATCGTTCACCCGCAGGACTTTCAGCGGGTCAGCAACGCCATCGGGAGAGCGGTTGCAAGGCGCCGCCCGTTCACCATCTGCTACCGGATTTTCAATGCAGCAGGCGTTGTGCGGTGGCTTCGCGCTCAGGGACAGGGTGTCTACGAGGGCGACGCCTGCCGCTCCATCGAAGGGTTCATCACGGATGTGACCGAGCAGAAGATGCTCGAACGGTCGGTGCGTAAGGCCGAAGCGGAGGCGACGCGAAAGGCCAGGCATCTGGCGACCATGCTGGAGAGCACCCTGGATTGCGTCTACTCGCTCGATCGGGACTGGCGGATCACCTATATGAACGGCCGGGCTCGAGCTTATTTCGGTGCCGGGGACGATCTGATCGGGAAGTCGATCCTCAAGGTCATCCCGGACGGCAGAGGGTCCGTCTTCCGAGAATGTTTCAAGGCGGCGATGGAACGCGGGGCTGCCGCCTCGACCGAAGGCTTCCTGCCATCGAGCGGCCGCTGGTATGAAATGCACATTGCCCCGAGCGGCTCTGGAATCACCGTGTTCTTTCGCGATATTTCAGACCGGAAGGCCATGGAGGAGGCGCAAAGGACCGCTTCCGAGCGGTGGCGCGCCGCCCTTGACGTCATGCCGCAGATGGTATGGTCGATGGCCGCCGGCGCACAGCAGCCCGACTTCTATAACGATCGCTGGTATGAGTTCACCGGAGTTGCGGCGGGCGCTTGTTCTCTGCCCGCCTGGGAAGGCCTTCTGCATCCGGAAGACCATGAGGCGACGCTCTCGGCCTGGAGCCACTGCCGCGCGACCGGCGACCCTTACGAGGTGCAATATCGCATCCGCCATCGCAGCGGCGAGTTCAGGTGGATCGTCAGCCGTGCCAGGCTCGAGAGGAACGAAGCGGGCGAGCATGTGCGTTGGTACGGCACCTGTACCGATATCCATGAGCGGGTGCTGCAGCAGCAGGATCTCGCGAGAAGCGAGGAGCGGGTCCAGCGCATCCTCAACTCCGTTCCCCAGATCATCTGGTCCGCAGGACCCGATGGGCACCTCGATTTCGTCAGCAACCAACGCGGCGGCGTCTACCAATGGCCTGCGGGCAAGGTGCTGGGAGAGGGGTGGCTGGAGGTGGTTCATCCCGACGAACGGGAGCAGGCGCGAGCGAGCTGGACTTCCAGCGTGGCATCCGGCGCACCCTACGAGGCGGAGTTTCGTATCCTCGGACCGGACGGCGACTATAGCTGGACCTTGGTGCGCGCTTTGCCCGAACGAAATGAGGACGGTGAGATCGCCCGCTGGTACGGCACCTGCACCGACATCCACCAGCGCGTTCTCGCCCAGGCTGCGCTGCATGAAAGCGAAGTCCTCAATCGCGGGATCATCGAAGCCAGCCCCGATTGCGTCTGGCTCCTCGACAGGGGCGGAGAGATTCTCTTCGTCAACGAGGCAACCCGGCGCGCCAGCGGCCTCTCATCAGCCTCCTCTCTGGTTGGGCAGCGATGGGAGGGCGGTATGACCGACGTGCCTCGGGCGCGCGCGGAAGCGGCGATCGCGAAGGCCCAGGCGGGCGGGATTGCCAGGCTCGTCATGCGTGGCGCACCAGGTTCCGAACGCTGGCTGGACGTGGTCGTCGCGCCGGTCTTCAATGAAGATGGATTCCCCGTCAGGCTGGTGGTGATTTCCCGCGACATAACCGAGCAGAAGGTCGCGGAGGAACAGGCGCAGTGGGCGGCGAACCATGATCCGCTGACACGGCTTCCCAATCGTTTCCTGTTGCAGCAGCGGCTGGACGTCGGGATCGAGCGTGCCCAGGAACTGGGCGGGGGCTTTGCCCTGATGATGCTCGACGTGGATCATTTGAAACGGGTCAATGACGGCCTTGGCCATGACGCCGGCGATGAATTGCTGCTCGAATTCGCCAACCGGCTGAAATCGGCCGCCCAGGAAGGGGATACCGTTGCTCGCCTCGGCGGGGACGAGTTCGCAATCATTCTCGGCGGTGTCGGCTCAGCTGCGCAAGTCGAAGTCGCGGCGCGGGCGATAACGTCCCGTCTTGCCGAGCCCTTCTCTTATGGTGGCCGGATGCTGGACTGTCATGCAAGCATCGGCGTCAGCCTCTATCCGACCGATGGTTTCGATCGGCCGGAGTTGATGAAGAACGCCGATGTGGCACTCTATGCCGCGAAATCTTCCGCCCGGGGCAGCCTCAGGATCTTCGAGCCGGCCATGCGTGAGGAGATGCAGATGCGCTCCTCGATGCTGGCCCTTGCCAAGGATGCCCTGGGGAGCGATCTGGTGGTTCCCTACTACCAGCCCAAGGTCGACCTCCGCACTGGAGCCCTTGCCGGCTACGAGGCGCTTCTGCGCTGGAAACACCCTCGCAAGGGCATCCAGCCGCCATCCACCATCGCCGCGGCATTCGAGGATCTTACGCTTGCCGCAGACATCAGCGATCGCATGATCGCAAAGGTGGTGGAGGATGTGCAGCGTTGGCAGGATCAGGGCATTGTCTTCAACCATGTCGCCATCAACGCGGCCGCCGCTGAATTCCGCCGCGGCGGGTTCGCCGAGAGCCTCCTCGAGCGACTCGCCGCCGCTTCGATTTCCACCAACTCGATCCAGCTTGAAGTCACCGAGGCCGTGTTCCTCGGGCGCGGAGCGGAATGTGTGGAGCGGGCGCTGCAGATCCTCAGCGAGGAAGGTGTGAAGATTGCCCTGGACGATTTCGGCACGGGCTATGCGTCGCTTTCTCACCTGAAACAATTCCCGGTGGACATCATCAAGATCGACCGTTCGTTCGTAGCGGATCTCGGCCATGACCGAGGCGCCGAGGCGATCATCGATGCCGTGATCAACCTGGGGCGCAGCCTGGGGATCGAGGTTGTCGCAGAGGGCATCGAAACCGGTAGCCAGCATGATTTCGTGGTGAAAGGGGGCTGCCGGTTCGGGCAGGGATATCTCTACGGAAAGGCGGCGCCGGCCCAGGGGCTTGGGCGATGCACCGGCAGCTTGATTCCCTGGCGGCCGAGGTTTGCGGCCGCCTGATCGGCTCATGCTCCCAATCGGTTGCCCGACCAGCTCATCGAGAACCCTCGCGAAGTGGACCCGCTTGTCCAATAAGGATCGGCGCGGCACCCGCGCAACGGCTTGGCGCGTTTCAAGAAATCGCCGGAACAGCAGGCGTCCGCAAGGGTTTCGCGAACAGCATCACCGGACGTGACAGGACCCGTGAAACGGCACTTTGCCGATCGTTTATTTATCAGATCAGGGGCCGGGGAGTGACTTCGCGGCCGACAGGCGATTGGCTGCAGAAACTAAAGTGGGCCAGACATGTCCACGCCCGGATTAACAATTGGAATGATCGATGAACAGTTTTCTCTTCGGCCGGCAGCGCGGACAAGATGCTCCGCAAGAAGCACGGGAAATTGAAGCTGATGCCATGGCGCAAGCGGCGCTCGACATACAGTCCATCACCACCTCGGCAATCTTCGCCATGCTCGTCAGCAAGGGTGTGATGTCCGCGAACGAGGCCGCGGAATATATGGCCGACATAGCCCAGGTGCTGGCGCGCGATGTTCGCCACCCCCAGGGCGCCGCAGCGGGCCAGCAACTGGAGCGCTACGGAAATGCACTTGTGGCTGCCGATGGTGAACCGTCATGACGGGCAGGAGCGGCTGTGATTGAAGCCGCAACCCTCGTCGGAAACGCGCGGGCGTCACCCCGCGTGGACAGCCGGAACGCAACGGCTCGCCGGACTGTTACGCCGTCACCTCCTATGCACACAGGACCACGATGACAGAGGAACAGGAAGTCGCCGCGATCCCGCTTGCGGAGGAGCGCGTATCGGTCACGAAGCGCGAGGTGGAGACCGGCCGGTTGCGCATCCAGGTTTCGGTCGAAGAACGGCAAGAGGCGGTGCCGGTCGAGCTCTCTCATGACGAGGTCGAGGTCGAGCGCGTTCCCGTGAACAAGGCGGTCACCCACCTGCCCAGCGTGCGGCTGGAGGGCTCCACCACCATCATCCCGGTCGTCGAGGAAGTGGTGGTAATGGAGAAGCGCCTCATCCTTGTTGAAGAGATTCACGTGCGCCGTAAGTCGGTGGCGGAGACCAGGGAGATACCGGTCGTGCTCCGCTCCGAACAAGTCCACATCGACAGGACAGGGACTGCGGATGGCGCCGGCGGAGCCGACGGGGCCGTTCGGGCCGGGGGGGACAGATGAGCCACACCGTCACGGCGTTGTACGATTCGCGCGAGGAGGCCGCCCGAGCTCTGCAGTCCTTGAAGACCGGGGTTTCACTTGCCCATGCCGACATCTACGATCGGAGCAACGCGAGCCTTCAGGCGCTACGAAGGCTCGATCTGACGCCGGAGGAGCGGAAGGCTTGTGAGGACAAGCTCCAAACCGGAGACTATCTGCTCCTTGCCCAGTCCCGAAGCGGCGAGGGCCCCGATACCATCATCGCGGTCCTTGAGCGGGTGGCCGCCGAGCCGTCCGGCGAGAGCCACTCGCGCGCTCCTTCAGAGGCGACCGCCACAATCCCGAGCAGCCCTTCGGTCATCGCCGAGGAGCGGATTCCCGTGGTCGAGGAGGAGCTGCGAATAGGAACCCGTGAGGTCGTCCGCGGCGGGGCAAGGGTGCGCACCCGCGTGGAAGAGGTTCCGGTTGCGCAGGAGATCGAGCTGATGAGCGAGTTCGTGCGTGTCGCGAGCCGCGCCGCCTCGCGCCCGGTCAGCGAGCAGGAACTGGAGGGTGGCGGTCTGCTCCGCGACCGCGTGATCGAGATCACACAAGTCAAAGAAGAGGCTGTTGTGAGCAAGGAAGTGTTCGTTCGTGAGGAGGTGGTGGTCAGCAAAACCACGGAGCGCCGAGTCGAGCAGATCCACGAAACCGTGCGCCGCACGGTAGTTGAAACCGAAGACCTTGGCGACGAGGTCGCGGGCGGACGGGGGCAGCCATGAACGAACCACGCGACAACGGTTATTCAGGGCCGCGTCCCGCTGGCGCACAGCCCGCCACGCCCGATGCCGGTCAGCCCCGTAAGCCCCGCATCGAGGTGCTGCAGCGGGGGTCGGCAGCTTCTTCAGGGCCCGGTCCTGCATACAACCCCAGCAACACCGGCACCGAGGGGCCGCGTACCCCCGCACCTGGAGCCTCGCTCGGTCAGGCGGCGTGGGCAGCCTCCGATCATTCTCAGCATGGCGAGGCGTCGCCGGGCCGGAGCCGCAGCGGTCCGCCGCGTTCGCGCACAACGCTGCTGATGCTCCTGGCAGCCATCGTCATCGCCGGCTTCCTGTTGTACACCTATCTTTCGAGCGAACGCGGTGCCGAGTATCCCGACAAGGGGCCGGAATTGAGTTCGGCGGATCGGGAACTGCTGGGAGATCCCGAGGCCGATGCCGACACGGCAACGATCCAGGAGCTGGACGAACCGTCAGCCGCCCCGAGCATCGACGAAGACGTGGCGGCCGAACCCGAGCCTCGCGTTTCGTCAGTAGCCCAGCCGGCACCCCAGCCAGGACCCCAGCCGGCACCGCCGCGCGCCGCTGCGCCGAAAGCTCAGCCGGCAGCAGTCGCCGACACGCCGGAAGAGCCTGCGGCTGCCGCTACCGCGCGCACGGACGACGATGCCGGCGCTTCGGAAACGGTTCGCGCCTTTTACTCGGCGTTGAGCGCCGGTGACGGCTCGTCAGCCGCGCAGTTGGTCATACCGTCGAAGCGACGGAGCGGGCCGCTCTCGGCCGGGGCGCTCAGCCGCTATTACTCCTCGTTCCGGCGCCCGCTTCGGGTGCAGAGCGTGACCCCCGTGGACGCCAATACGGTTCGCGTCGCCTACGATTATGTACTGGCCGACGGACGCGTTTGCCGCGGACAGGCGGCAGTCAATGTGGTGCAAAGCGATGGCAGGAGCCTGGTAAGCAGTATCAGAACGCGAGGTCCGTGCTAAACTCAAGCCGCCCCACGCTGCTTGAACCCCCGGCCTCGCCCAGCGTCCTGCTATCCTAAGCCGTCACCCCGGACTTGATCCGGGGTCCAGTTCTCCATCGGCACAGCAGCCAACCAGCTGGACCTCGGATGGAGTCCGGGGTGACGAACCTGTTATAGCAATCCCTCTTCCAACAGCCGCTGCCTCAGCCTGGCGGCGTCCGTGAACAGATGCGCCCGCATGCCCACCGCTTCGGCGCCTTCGACATTGATCAGGCGGTCGTCGATGAACAGCGCCTCTTGCCAGCGTCGGGGAGAGCCGTCGGCATGGCGCGATCGATCAACGCCTGAAGCCGGGCCGGGTCCAGGCCCGTCGGCAGGGACGCCTGCAGGCGCAGGCTGACGCTCTGCATGGCGCTTCGAAAAGTCGGTTGGTCGGCCTGGCGCCGGAAAGCCGCTAACCGGCAGAAGTGGTATGCGGCGGCTCAGGCGAACCGCGCCCGGTGCGGCCCACCGTGTTGCCCGCCGTTGTCGGAGCACTGCAAACCGGGCAAAGCGAGACTGGCGCGCGATGACTGCCGTGTGTTCGAATTCCGCAACCGCCGGCTAACCTGTAGGCTGCCACCATATGGGGGAGGATCCTGCGCACAGCGGGATCGTCGGTCACGGGTTTGGGGATGATGCGGATGCGGTTCTTTGCGTTGCTGGGCTCGCTGGCCCTTCTTATGGTGCAGCCCGCCGCTGCCCAGGTCTCGCCTACGGTCCAATCGCTTGAGCAGCGGCTCGCCGCTATAGCGACGGAGAATCCCGGGGAATACGGTATTGCCGCCATGGATCTGTCCACCGGCAAGACCATCAGCTTCAACGGCGCCGAGGCCTTCCCGATGGCAAGCACGATGAAGATCGCCGTCGCCGCAGCCTATCTCGCCGATGTCGACGCAGGTCGCCGTACCCTTGGCGACCCGATTGCCGGGGTCAGCGCCGGCAGCCTGATGGATGCGATGATCACCCGCAGCGACAATCGCGCCACCGATCTGCTGATCGCGTCGCTGGGAGGGCCGGCTCCGATCGACGGGTGGCTGCGCGCCCACGGCCTGTCCGGCATCCGCGTGGACCGCACCATTGCTCAACTGCTCAGTGCCCGACGCGATCTGCGGGATGTGCGCGACTCCAGTACGCCGACCGCGATGCTCGGCCTTCTGCGCCTCATCGATACAGGGAGCGTGCTCAAGCCCGGCAGCCGCGCGATCCTGCTGGATATGATGCGCCGCTGCAGGACCGGATCGAACCGCATCCGCGGCATCCTTCCGCCAAGCGCGCGGGTCGAAAACAAGACCGGCACGCTCGCCAACTACACCAGCGATGTCGGGTATTTGACCCTGGTCGACGGCCGCCGCATCGCCGTCGCCTTCTTCGCCCGGGGCGGGGAGAACCGGCCGGCGGTGATCGCCACGGCCGCGCGCATGATCTACGACGCATTCGCCGCGGACCTTTCCACGCAATTCCCTTACGCTGCCCCGGTCCCGCAGGCGGCGCTGGCGTTTCCCGGCGCCACGCCAAGGCGGGCGCCGGCCGCCGGATCAGCCTCGATGCTCCCGGCCGGACGGTAAGCAAAGCAACCGGATCTCCCGAAATGTGCCGTTCCGCCCGATGCCGCGCGACGGCAGCCGGGCTCGCACACCCGTGACCAGCGCGGGCCGGCTCATCTGAACCGGCCCGCGCTGCCGGCGCTGGTCGTCGTCAGGCCCGCGCTTCAGGCTCGCTCTGCTCACCCTGCGGGCCGCGCTCATCCTGGTCGCTTCCGCCCTGCTCACCTTCCGGCTCGGCCTTGCGGCCTTTCCTTTTGGAAGGCTTGGGCGGCGCGGCGGTGATTTCAAAGGACGGGGCATTGTCCTTAATCGTCACCTTGACCTCGCCGCCGTGGATTAGCTTGCCGAACAGCAATTCCTCGGCCAGCGGCTGCTTGATCTTCTCCTGCACCAGGCGGCTCATTGGCCGGGCACCGTAGAGCTTGTCGTAGCCGCGCGCGGTCAGCCACTTCCTCGCCTCGTCGTCGAGGTCGATGTGGACGTTGCGGTCGGCGAGCTGGAGCTCGAGCTGGAGGACGAACTTGTCCACCACCCGCGCCACAACTTCCGGCGGCAGGTAGCCGAACGGCACGATGGCATCGAGGCGGTTGCGGAATTCCGGCGTGAACATCCGCTTGATCGCTTCTTCGTCCTCACCCTCGCGGGTGGTATCGCCAAAGCCCATGCCTTCGCGTGCCATGTCGCTGGCGCCGGCATTGGTGGTCATGATCAGGATGACATTGCGGAAATCGACCGTCTTGCCGTGGTGGTCGGTGAGCTTGCCGTTGTCCATCACCTGCAGCAGGATGTTGAACAGGTCCGGATGCGCCTTTTCGATTTCGTCGAGGAGCAGCACCGAATGCGGATGCTGGTCGACTGCGTCGGTCAGCAGTCCGCCCTGATCGTAGCCGACATAGCCCGGAGGCGCGCCGATCAGGCGGCTGACCGAGTGGCGCTCCATATATTCCGACATGTCGAACCGCTGCAGCGGAATGCCCATGATGGTGGCGAGCTGGCGCGCCACCTCCGTCTTGCCGACGCCGGTGGGGCCCGAAAAGAGGTAGTTGCCGATCGGCTTGTCCGGATCGCGAAGGCCCGCGCGGCTGAGCTTGATCGCCGAGGACAGGACTCCGATCGCCGCATCCTGGCCGAACACCACGCGCCGCAGGTCACGGTCGAGATGCTCCAGCGCCTTTTTGTCGTCGGTGGAGACCGACTTGGGCGGGATGCGCGCGATGGTGGAGATGACGCTTTCGATCTCCTTCACCGTGATGGTTTTCTTGCGCTTGTTGGGCGGCACCAGCATCTGCATCGCGCCGACTTCGTCGATCACGTCGATCGCCTTGTCGGGCAATTTGCGGTCGTTGATGTAGCGCGCCGAAAGCTCCACCGCCGCCTTGATCGCGTCGGGGGTGTATTTGACGTGGTGGTGCTCCTCGAACGCCGAGCGCAGGCCGGTGATGATCTTGATCGTGTCCTCGACCGTGGGCTCGTTGACATCGATCTTCTGGAAGCGCCGGAGCAGCGCCCGGTCCTTCTCGAAATGGTTGCGGAACTCCTTGTAGGTGGTGGAGCCGATGCAGCGGATCGTCCCGCCTGAAAGCGCCGGCTTGAGGAGGTTCGAAGCATCCATCGCGCCGCCAGACGTCGCGCCGGCACCGATCACCGTGTGGATCTCGTCAATGAACAGGATCGCGTGGGGCAGCTTCTCAAGCTCCGTCACCACCGCCTTCAAGCGCTCCTCGAAATCGCCGCGATAGCGGGTGCCGGCGAGCAGCGAGCCCATGTCGAGCGAATAGATCACGGCTTCCCTGAGCACCTCGGGCACATCGCCTTCGATGATCTTGCGCGCCAGGCCTTCGGCGATGGCGGTTTTGCCGACGCCGGGATCGCCGACATAAAGCGGGTTGTTCTTGGAGCGGCGGCACAGGATCTGGACGGTGCGGTCCACTTCGGGCCCGCGGCCGATCAGCGGATCGACGCGGCCGGATTGGGCCTTCTCGTTCAAGTTCACCGTGAACTGCTTCAAGGCGCTTTCGTTCTTCTTCTTGCCGTCTTCCTGCTTGGCCTCCTCGGTGCCCTTCACTTCGGGTGCTTCGCCGGTGGTTTCGCCCTTGCCTACGCCGTGGCTGATATAGCTCACCGCATCGAGGCGGCTCATGTCCTGCTGCTGGAGGAAGTAGACGGCATAGCTCTCCCGCTCCGAGAAGAGCGCGACCAGCACATTGGCGCCGGTCACCTCGTCGCGGCCGGAAGACTGGACGTGGAGGATGGCGCGCTGGACGACGCGCTGGAAGCCGCTGGTGGGGGAGGGGTCGCTCTCGCCCTCCACCTTGAGTGCCTCGAGCTCGTTGTCGAGGTACATTTTAACGGCCTCGCGCAATTCGCCGAGGTCGACGCCGCACGCCTTCATGACGCGGCTGGCATGGGTGTCCTCGACCAGAGCGAGGAGAAGGTGCTCGAGCGTGGCATATTCATGCTTGCGGCCGCTCGCTTCGGCGAGGGCGGTGTGCAGGGTCTGCTCGAGTTCGCGGGCAAATGACGGCACTAGATTACTCCTTGTAGCCCGCGTGGATCACGGACTGCTTGATCGCAATGTCGGGTGTGTTGGACCCGGCATCAAGCAGGTCTTAGGGAAAGTCGGGGAAAAGCCTCTAAGTTCCCCCGCTTGTCTCACTTCCTGAAAAGCTCTTCGGCGCTGGCGCGGTGATGCGCCGCGAAATCGATCTTGCCCCTCACGCGGGCGATCTCCGCTTCCAGCGCGGCGATGCGGGCGTGAAGCTCATCCACCGACAGCGGATCGAGATCCTGCTTGGCCAGCTGTGCCAGCGGATCGGCCGGCGCGGACGGGAAGAGCTCATCGAGGTCCATTGCCCCCGAAGAATCATCGCTGCGAGCCCATCTGTCAACTCGAAGGAGCTTGCATAGCCCCCGCTTCGCCGCGACGCTTGCGCAATGACCGTTCCCCAAAACATGCTCGTCATCGATCCCGCCGCGCCCGGCGGCCCCGAAGTGCTCCAGCCGGTGGAGCGGCCGGTGCCGGTACCGGGCCCCGGCGAGCTGCTGATCCGGGTCGAGGCGGCGGGGGTCAACCGCCCCGACGTGATGCAGCGCCTCGGCCTCTACCCGCCGCCGCCCGGCGCGCCGTCCGTGCCCGGGCTGGAAATCGCCGGCGAGGTGGTGGCGGGGGACGGCGCGCGGCCTGGCGAGCGGGTCTGCGCGCTGGTCGCGGGTGGCGGCTATGCCGAATATTGCCTCGCTCCGGCGGCGCAGTGCCTGCCGGTGCCGCGCGGCTTCTCGATGATCGAGGCGGCAGCGCTGCCGGAGACCTTCTTCACCGTCTGGACCAATCTCTTCCAGCGTGGCGGCGCGCAAGCGGGAGACACGATCCTTGTCCACGGCGGCACCAGCGGGATCGGCACCACCGCTATTCTGCTCGGCAAGCTGTTCGGCCTCACCACCATCATCACCGCCGGCAACGCGGAGAAGTGCGCCCGCGCTCTCGAGATCGGCGCCGCTCATGCCGTGAACTACCGCGCGCAGGACTTTGTCGAGGAAGTGAAGCGCCTTACCGGAGGCCGCGGCGTCGACATCGTCCTCGACATGATCGGCGGCGATTATCTGCCGCGCAACCTGCTCTGCCTCGCCGAGGAGGGCCGGCATGTCTCGATCGCCGTGCAGCGCGGCGCCAGGGCCGAGCTTCCGATCTGGCAGATGATGGCGCGCCGCCTCACCCTCACCGGCTCGACGCTGCGCGCCCGAGACGCCGCCTTCAAGGCCGCGCTCGCCGCCGAGTTGCGCCGCGAAGTCTGGCCGCACCTCGACTCCGGCACCATCCGCCCGGTGATCGACTCAACCTTCCCCCTTGCCCGCGCCGCCGATGCCCATCGGCGCATGGAAGAGGGCAGGCATGTCGGCAAGATCGTCCTCACCGCCTGAGCGAGCGAGGGGCGGATGCTTCGCCGGTCTCGTTCCTCCTGGCGGCATTCGGCTTGCCCTTCGCGGCGCTTGCGAGTAGATCACCGGCATGTTCGGCCGCTCCGGGAAGGGGCGGCCCTTATTGTTTATGGAGACGATCCGTGGCCCAGCCGCTCATGCCCCATGCGACCGCTTCATGGCTGGTCGACAACACCGCGCTCACCTTTGAGCAGATCGCCGACTTCTGCGGCCTCCACATCCTGGAAATACAGGCGATCGCCGATGACACGGCCGCCACCAAGCTTACCGGCCGCGATCCGATCCGCGCCGGCGAGCTCAACCAGGAGGAGATCAACCTTGGCCAGGACGATCCCGAATATCGCCTCCGCCTCCTCAAGGAGCCGGACCAGGCCCGCCGCTCCAAGGGCCCGCGCTACACTCCGGTCTCCAAGCGGCAGGACAAGCCGGACGGCATCGCCTGGATCATCCGCAACCACCCGGAAATCACCGATGGCCAGATCTCCAAGCTGATCGGCACCACCCGCACCACCATCGCCGCGATCCGCGACCGCAGCCACTGGAACATCGCCAATATCCAGCCCAAGGATCCGGTGACGCTCGGCCTTTCCTCGCAGCGCGAGCTCGACGCCCTCGTGGCCAAGGCCGCCAAGGCGGCGGGCATCGAGCAGCCGACGACTGACCTTCGCCTCGACGGCGACCGCGAAGTCCTGCTCGAGCAGCTCCGCCGCGAACGCGACGCCGCCGCCCGCGACGCCGAAGCGTCGCAGGGCGTCGAAGCCCAGGTTGAAGGCGCGGCTCAGAATTTTGACAGCTACTTCAAGAGCTGAGCCGGCAAGCCGGCTCGCTACAGCCGAAGCCGCTGCTCCAAACCCTCTCCCGCCCTTCGCGGGAGAGGGCAGGGTAAGGGTCTTCTTCTCCTCTTCCCTTCCTCCCGCCGTCAGCCGCCGCGCAAGCGCAGCAAGACCCTCATCCCAACCTTCTCCCGCGAAAAGCGGGAGAAGGGGCACCTCCGTGCGCGCGGCAGCCCACCATGACCGCTGATCCGGCTCTCGTCGAGCCGCCGCCCCAAAGCAGCGCCCCCTACACGCACAAGGGCCTCACCTACCCCTTCGGCCGCAGCGCACCCGAGCCAGGCGAAACCCTCCCCATCGCCGAGGGCATCGCCTGGGCGCGGCTGCCGATCCCCGGCGCGCTCAAGCACATCAACATCTGGTTGATCGAGGATGGGAACGGAGTGGCGATCGTCGACACTGGCCTCGACATCCCGCCCTGCCGCGAGGCTTGGGAGGCGCTGATTGCCGGCCCTCTGGCCGGGCGCACCGTCACCCGCATCCTCTGCACCCACTTCCATCCCGATCATCTCGGCCTCGCCGGCTGGCTGGCCGGGCGCTACGCCGCGCCCCTCCTCATGACTCGCGAGGAATGGCTGTTCGCCCGCATGCTCACCGCCGACGTGCGCGATGCGCCCCCGCCCGAGGCCATTGCCTACTGGCGCGCCGCCGGCTGGAGCGAGACGCGCATCGCCGCGGAAGCCGACAAAGGCTGGGGCCGCTTCTCCGCTATGGTCAGTCCCGTCCCCGTCTCGTTCCTGCGCATCCGCGACGGCGATACCCTCGCTATCGGCGGCCGCGCCTGGCGGGTGGTCACCGGCAACGGCCACAGCCCCGAACATGCCTGCCTGGTCGACGAAGCGGGCGGCCTCCTGATCGCCGGAGACCAGGTGCTGCCCCGCATCACTTCCAACATCTCGCTCAGCCTCAGCGAACCGGAAGGCGACCCGCTCGGCGACTGGCTTCAATCCATCGCCAAGCTGCGCACGCTCCCCGACAGCCTGTTCGTCCTGCCCTCGCACGGCGATCCGTTCACCGGCCTCCACGCGCGCCTGGGCGCCCTCGATCGCGGCCACCGCGAGCAGCTCGATGCGCTCTGCCTGCGCCTCGCCGAGCCGAAGCGCGCGGTCGACTGCTTCGGAACCCTCTTCGCCCGCAGGATCGAGGACAATATGATGGGTCTCGCCACCGGCGAGGCGATGGCGCACCTGCGCCGCCTGGAAGTTGAGGGCAGGGCCGTTCGCGACGTGCGCGACGGAGTGTATTGGTACGGCGCCGCCTGACGGGAAGTTTGCCTCTCCCGCTTGCAGCCGGGCGTTGAGCCTGCAAGGAAGAAGGGGTGGAAACCCGGTCCAACAAGATATTGGTCAGCCTCGTCGTGGCGCTCGTCCTTGCCGCGATTGTCGCGACTTCGCTGTGGATGACCGCCGCCCGGCGCAGCAGCGGGCGCCCGTACGAAATTTTGATAACCAAATCTGTCTCGGGCCTTCTGGTGGGATCCCCCGTCACCTTTTCGGGCGTCCCCGTCGGGCGCGTTACCTCCGTGCGGCTCGATCCGACGCAGCCGGGCGCCGTCAGGGTCCGCATCGACATAACGGACGACGATCTGCCGATCGCCGAGGGCACGGTGGCGCGTTTGAACAGCGACCTGTTGTTCGGCACCGCGCTCGTATCGCTGGAGCGCGAGAGCCGGTCGGGCCGGCCTCTTCTCGCCCGCGCCGGGCACGAGGTGCCGCTTATTCCGCTGGGCAGCGGCGGCATGGGCGATGTGATCAGCGATCCCACTCCGATGGTGGAATCGATCGCCTACGCCACCGACCGCCTTCTGGAGGCGACCACGCCGGAGCAACAGCGGCTGCTCACCGCCCGGATCGAGGAGATGGAGCGAACCACCGCCGAAATCGCCGCCCAGGGATCCGCGCTTGACGCCCGCATCGCTCCTGCCCGCCAATCGGTGCGCGAGGGCACCGCTTCGGCGGCGGACGCGGCGCGCCAGGCTAGGCTGATGCGCCAGAACCTGGACCAGCGCAGCCGCACCGCAGCCGGCGAACTCAAGGCCACGCTCCGCGCCGCGCGCGAGGCCACTGCCGCCTTGGACCAGCAGCTCAAGACCGCGAGCCCGTCCGTGCGGAACTTTTCCGCGTCGGTCGAAGGGTCCGGGCAAAGCATCAAAAAAGCCCGCGAAGGCGCCGCCGCGTTGAAGGAGCAAGTGCAAAAGGTTGAAAGCAGCGGTGCCGGCACGCTGATCTCCGGTCCTCCGACACCGGATTACCAGCCCAAGAAGAGCCGCTAGGGGCCTCGCCGCTTGACCCTCTGTGCGCGCCGGACCAAAGCTGTTCGCCATGTCCGATCAGGCCCAAACCATTTCCGAGCTGTCCTTTGAAGCCGCACTGAAGCGGCTCGAGGAGATCGTCCGGCGCCTCGAAAGCGGCGATGCCTCGCTCGATGAATCGATCGAATTGTACGGGGAAGGGGATCGCCTGCGCCAGCAATGCGAGGCGCGGCTGCAGGCGGCGCAGGCCAGGATCGAGAAGATCCAGATCGGGCGCGACGCTCAACCCGCCGGCACCGCTCCGTTCGACGCGGCCTGAGCCTTCGAGATGCGGCGGCAGGATCCCATTCTTGAAGAGGCGCTGGAGCGAATCGCCGCCGAGGTCGACGAAGGTTTCGCGGTCTTGCTGCCGGTGCCGCCGGACGCGCGCGCACCGCTCTTTGAAGCGATGCGCTATGCCGCGATCGGCGGCGGCAAAAGGCTGCGCCCGCTGCTTGCGGTCGCTTCGGCCGCCTTGTTCCACGTCGATCGCGGCCGGGCGCTGCGCACCGGCCTGGCCGCCGAATGCATCCATGTCTACTCGCTGATCCACGACGATCTGCCCTGCATGGACGATGACGATCTGCGCCGCGGCAAGCCGACCCTCCACAAGGCCTATGACGAATGCACCGCCGTCCTTGCCGGCGATTCGCTCCATGCGCTCGCCTTCGAGCTCCTTGGCGACGAGGCTACCCACGAGGATCCGTTCGTACGCTCCGAACTGGTGGTAGAGCTTGCCCGCGCCGCCGGCCCGGGCGGCATGGCAGGCGGCCAGATGATGGACATCGCAACCTCCCATTCCGCCCTCGATATCGCCGCCGTTACCCGTTTGCAGCAGTTGAAGACCGGCGCGCTGATCGGCTTTTGCGTCGAAGCCGGGGCGATCATGGGCCGGGTGCCGCCGGAAGGCCGAACCAGGCTGCGCGGCTATGCCCGCGATCTCGGCCTTGCCTTCCAGATCGCGGACGACCTCCTCGATGAGGAAGGCGAGGAGGAGAAAACCGGCAAAAAGGTCGGCAAGGATCGCGATCGGGGCAAGGAGACGTTCGTCACCCTGCTTGGCCGCGATCGCGCGCGCCAACAGGCGGAGCTGCTCGTCGAGCAGGCCATCGCCCACCTCGCCAGCTTCGGAAGCGAGGCGGAACTGCTGCGCGCGATCGCCCGCTTTTCGGTGGCGCGGGATCATTGAGGGGGGATGAGGCGATGCGCATCGGTGTCTATCCGGGAACCTTCGATCCCATCACCTTGGGCCACATGGACATCATTCGCCGCGGCGCCAAGCTGGTCGACCGGCTGGTGATCGGAGTCACCACCAACCCTTCCAAGTCGCCGATGTTCACCGTCGCCGAGCGAATGGAATCGGTTCTCCGCGAAGTGGCCGGGGTCGAGGGAGACATCCGGGTCGTCTCGTTCGATTTGCTGCTGATGGACTTTGCCGAGCGCGAAGGCGCGTCTGTGATCGTGCGCGGGCTGCGCGCCGTGGCCGATTTTGAATATGAGTATCAGATGGCGGGCATGAACCAGCAGTTGAACGACAGCATCGAAACGGTCTTCCTGATGGCCGATGTCTCCCTTCAGCCGATCGCGTCGCGGCTGGTCAAGGAGATCGCCCTTTATGGCGGCGCCATCGGCAAGTTCGTCACGCCCGCGGTGGCCGATGAGGTTGCAGCCCGGGTTCAGCTTGTAGGGCGCAAAGGGTCTTGATCGCGCCGCTGCTGCAGCGCACAATGGCGGCACTTCGGGGAACGGGAAAAATCATGCGTATCAAAGCACTTGTCGCCCTCTTCATGGGCTTGTTGGCTGCCGGATCGCTGGCCGCGCAAGCTCCCGTGGTGGGGCCGCCGCCGCCGCTCGATCCGGAAAATACCTTTGTTCTGGACCTCTCCAACGGCGGCCGCGTCCTCCTGCAGCTTCGTCCCGACGCGGCGCCCGGCCATGTTGAGCGCATCAAGACGCTGACCAGGAAGGGCTTCTACAACGGCCTCACCTTTCACCGGGTTATCGACGGTTTCATGGCCCAGGGCGGCGATCCGAAGGGCGACGGCACCGGCGGCTCGGACCTCCCCGATCTCAAGGCCGAGTTCACTGCGCTGCCGCACGTCCGCGGCGCGCTTGCCGCCGCCCGCGGGGAATCCCCTGACAGCGCCAACAGCCAGTTCTTCATCATGCTCGCGCCGCGCCTCAGCCTCGATGGTCGCTATACCGTGTTCGGCCGCGTGGTCGGCGGGATGAACCATGTCGATGCCATCGCCAAGGGCGAGCCGCCGGCCGACCCGACCCGCATCCTCCAGGCCTCGATCGCCGCCGACAATCTCGCGCCGCCGGCCATGGCCACCGTTCCGGCGCCGGCCACCGTTCCCGGGCCTGCCATCCGGGTGGATAGCGCGCCCACGCCTCAGTAAGTGCGCGTCGACCTTTTCGATTTCGAGCTGCCGCCGGAGCGGATCGCGCTTCGGCCCGCGCAGCCGCGCGACAGCGCCCGGCTGCTCGAAGTCGGCCCCGACAGCCTCGGCGACCGGCGGGTTACCGACCTCCCCGGCCTGCTGCGCGCAGGCGACATCCTCGTCTTCAACGACACCCGCGTGATCCCCGCCCAGCTCGAGGGCCTGCGCGGGGAAGCCCGGATCGGCGCCACCCTCCACAAGCGCGAGGGTCCGCGCGACTGGCGCGCCTTCGTCCGCAACGCCAAACGAGTACGGGACGGCGATCGCATCGACTTCGGCCACGGCGTCACCGCCCTCGCCGGCGCCAAAGCGGGGGACGGCTCCATCCTCCTCTCCTTCGAAGGCGAGGAGCCGGTCGAGCTACTGCTTGAACGCGCCGGCCGGATGCCGCTGCCGCCCTACATCGCCGCCAGACGCGAAGCCGACGCCCGCGACGCCGACGACTACCAGACCATGTTCGCCCGCGAAAAAGGCGCGGTCGCGGCGCCCACCGCCTCGCTCCACTTCACCCCCCGCCTCATGGACTCGCTCGCCGCCGCCGGCATCGGCCGTGAGACGCTGACGCTCCACGTCGGCGCCGGCACCTTCCTGCCGGTCAAGGCCGACGACACCGCCGAGCACCGCATGCACAGCGAATGGGGCCGGATCGATGCCGCCGCCGCCGCCCGCCTCAACGCTGCCCGAGCCGCCGGCGGGCGCATCATCCCCGTGGGCACCACCTCGCTGCGCCTCCTCGAAAGCGCCGCCGACGAGGCTCGCGTCATCCATCCTTTCGAGGGCGACACGGCGATCTTCATCACCCCGGGCTACCGCTTCCGCGCCGCCGACGGCCTCCTCACCAACTTCCACCTGCCGCGCTCCACCCTGTTCATGCTGGTCTCGGCGATGATGGGTCTGGAGCGGATGCAGGCCGCCTATGCCCACGCCATCGCGAGCGGCTACCGCTTCTACAGCTATGGCGACGCCAGCCTGCTTCTGCCGAGCCTAGCGAAGTAAAAGCGGGATCCCCGCTTTCGCGGGGATGACGTGGTCAGCCCAACCCCAACCCGTCACCCCCGCGAAAGCGGGGGTCCCGCTTCTTCCCTCCTCCAACCTTCCCCCGCTCCCGGACCTTCGCTAGGCAGCGGCGCGTGACTCGCTTCGCCTTCTCCATTTCCGCCACCGACGGCGCCGCTCGCACCGGCACGATCGCCATGCAGCGCGGCGAGATCCGCACGCCGGCCTTCATGCCGGTCGGCACCGCCGCCACCGTCAAGGCAATGAAGCCCGCGGATGTGCGCGCCGCCGGCGCCGACATCATCCTCGGCAACACCTACCACCTGATGCTTCGACCGGGCGCCGAGCGGGTGGCGCGGCTGGGTGGGCTCCACGCCTTCATGGGCTGGGACCGGCCGATCCTGACCGACAGCGGCGGCTATCAGGTGATGAGCCTGTCCGACCTTGCCAAGGTGACGGAAGAAGGGGTGACGTTCCGCAGCCACTTGGATGGCTCCAAGCACATGATCTCGCCGGAACGCTCGATGGAGATCCAGCGCTTGCTCGGCTCCGACATCGTTATGGCCTTCGACCAGCTCGTTGCCACCACCTCCAGCCGCGACGATCAGGTGGCGGCGATGGAACGCTCGATGCGCTGGGCCAAGCGCTCCCGCGACGGCTTCGAGGCGGGCGGCGCGCATGCCGAACGCTCGGCCTTGTTCGGCATCCAGCAAGGCGCGCTCGATCAGGACATGCGCCGCATCTCGGCCGAGAAGCTCATCGACATCGGCTTCGACGGCTATGCGGTCGGAGGACTGGCGGTCGGGGAGGGGCAGGAGGAGATGTTCCGTGTCCTTGATTTCGCGCCGGGCCAGCTCCCCGCCGACAAGCCGCGCTACCTGATGGGCGTCGGCAAGCCCGACGACATCGTGGGCGCGGTGGAGCGCGGCATCGACATGTTCGATTGCGTGCTCCCCACCCGTTCCGGCCGCACCGGCCAGGCCTTCACCCGCACCGGCCCGCTCAACATCCGCAACGCCAGGTTCGGCGAGGATCAGGGCCCGCTGGATCCGGAGTGCGGCTGCCCGGTCTGCGCCACCTGGTCGCGGGCCTACCTCCACCATCTCGTCCGCTCCGCTGAAATCCTGGGGGCGATGCTGATGACGGAACATAATATCCGCTTCTATCAGGCATTAATGGCGGACCTTCGCGACGCGATCCGCGAAGCGCGTCTGCCCGCCTTCGCCAGCACCTTCCGGTTGCGCTACCGGGGCAGTGCGGCGCCCCAGCCTTGAAAAAGCCGCCTTTCACGCCCATTTTCATAGGGTCGCGGGTGGCTTTTCATCAATCCGTTCGCCAACCCGTTCGTCGAAGCGGCAGGCCGCTTTACCGGTCCTTCGCTTGCCAGGTCGGCCGGCCCCGCACTAAGGGGCCCGTCCATTTCACCGGAGTCGTGGATGCTATCGCCAACCGTTGCACTGCCTGCTCCGGCGCCCGATCGCACCGGCAAGAAGCATTGGCTGACGGGCTTCGTCCTCGCCACCACGGCGTTTCTCTGGGTGGTTGCGGGCCTGAGCTTCGCCTTGCTCGAGCCGGCGCCAAACGCTGCTTATGCCAAGGTAGGCGATGTCCGCGCGGGAATCCCGGGCCTCGGCGTGCCGCCGCAGCCGGAGCCGATGCAGTTCAAGGACGTGGCGCCCCAGGACGCGCTGGCGATCAATGCCGCGGTGCCGCTTTCCGAGCTGCCCAACCCCGCCGCCAGCGCCTTCGCCGTCACCTTTGCGAGCCCGTCCGACCGGCTGCGGGCGCTCGAATGCCTGACCGCCGCCGTTTACTACGAAGCGGCCACCGAAGCTTTGGAGGGGCAGCGGGCGGTTGCGCAGGTGGTGTTGAACCGGGTTCGCCACCCCGCTTATCCCAACACCGTGTGCGGCGTGGTCTTCCAGGGTCATGAGCGGGCTACCGGCTGCCAGTTCACCTTCACCTGCGACGGCGCGATCCGGCGCACGCCGATGATGTCGATCTGGGCGCGTGCGAAGAGCATCGCGCTCGAGGCGCTGGCCGGCAAGGTCTATGCGCCGGTCGGCTGGGCGACCCATTATCACACCAATTGGGTGGTGCCGTATTGGAGCTCCAGCCTGGTAAAGCTCGCCAATGTCGGCACCCACATCTTCTACCGCTGGGAAGGCGGCTGGGGCAAAGCCCCCGCCTTCCGCTCCCGTCCCACCGGCACCGAGCCGCAATTCGCTGCCATGCGCCCGCTGACGTCCGATCCTTCGTCGTTGGCCGGCGCCGTGGAGGTCGAGGCTGTCGACGCGGCGGCGGCCGCGGCCGCCGAAGCGGCCGCCGCCGCGGGCACCTTGCCGTCGCTGCAGTCCGCCGTGACCGCACCGGGGACGACTCCGGAGGAGATGGCCAAGCGCCCCGTGGTGCGTCGCTACGAGCCGATGACGCGGGAAGCCGCCACCGCTGCCGCTATCTCACGGGGCAAGGAGCCGGCGACTCCAAGTCTTCATTGGGCGCTGTCGGGCCTGCCGGACAAGCAGGCCGCGCCGCTCGGCAAGAAGGTCGAAAGCGACGCAGCGCCCGCCGCCGCCCAGCCCCCCAAGTGCCTCGAAGGCGTGCGCAAGCTCGGCAGCAACGAGGCGCAATCCTGCTGAACCGTCAGGCGCGGCGCAGGGCGAAGCGCTGGAGCTTGCCGGTGGCGGTCTTCGGCAGCGCCTCGACGAACTCCAGCTCGCGCGGATATTTGTAAGGCGCGATCGTCGCTTTGACATGGTCCTGAAGCGCGCGGGCGAGCGCATCGCACGGCTGCCGCCCGGGCGCGGGGACCACGAAGGCCTTGACCCGCTGCCCGCGCTCTTCGCAGGGCACACCGATCACCGCGCATTCCGCCACGGCGGCGTGGCTATGGAGCGCATTCTCCACCTCGGGTGCGGCGATATTGTAGCCGGCCGAGACGATCATGTCGTCGCTGCGCGCCACGAACCAGAAATAGCCGTCCTCATCGGCGCGATAGGTGTCGCCGGTCACGTTCCAGCCGCCGATCACATAGTCCGCCTGGCGAGGATCGTCGAAATAGCGGCACCCGGTCGGCCCTTTGACCGCCAGCCGCCCGGTGCCGGTTGCCAGCGGCGCTCCATCCTCGCCAAGCACGACTGCGACATAGCCCGGCACCGCCTTGCCGGTGGCGCCAGCGCGGATCTCGTCGCCGCCGGCCGAGATGAAGATGTGCATCATCTCGGTCGCCCCGATGCCGTCCACGATCCTGAGGCCGGTCGCCTCCTGCCAGGCGTGCCAGGTAGCCGCAGGGAGATGTTCGCCCGCCGAAACGCAGGTGCTCAGGCTGGAGATGTCGTGCTCGCTCAGCATCGGCAGCATCGCCTTGTAGGCGGTCGGTGCGGTCGCCAGGTTGGTGATGCCATGCCGGGCGATCGCCTCCAGCAATGGCTTGGGCCCCGGTTGCTCGATCGTCACGGCAATGCCCCCGAAGCGCCAAGGGAAGATCAGCAGCATGCCCAGCCCGAAGGTAAAGGCGATCGGCGCCGAGCAGGCCCAGCGGCTCCCCGCCTCAGGCTTCAGCACATGCCGCGCGAAGCTGTCGGCGCAGGCGAGGATGTCGCGATGATAATGGACGCAGCCCTTGGGCTTGCCCGTCGTGCCGGAGGTAAAGGCGATCAGCGCCACATCGTCGCGCAGCGTCTCGACCGCCGCGAAGCCGGGCGCGACTCTGGCAAGCCGCCCCTCCAGCGCCCCGCCGCCCTGATCCCCCTGGTAGGTGATGAGCGAGCGCAGCGTCCCCGCCTGCGCCGCGGCCGGCGTGAAATCCTCCAGGCAGCGGGCATCCACGACGGCATGGCTGACCCGCGCGCGCTCCAATATGGTGGCGATCTCACCCGCCCGCAGGATCGGCATGGTTGCGACTACGATCCCGCCCGCTTTCAACACGCCAAGCCAGCAGGCGAACAGCATCGCGCCATTGGGGCCGCGCAGCAGCACCCGGTTGCCGGGAACGAGACCCTCTTCCTCCACCAGCAGCCGCGCGATCCGGTCGGAAAGCTCACGCATCTCCCGGTAGGTCCAGCGCCCGGCGTCGTTCACCACGGCAAGCGCGTCCGACTCGCCGGTTGCGATCAACTCCACCGCGGCATTGAGCTGCTCGGGATAATTGAGTTCGGGCCGGTCGAAGAGGAATTCGGGCTGCCGCCCAAGCGGCGGCAGGCGGTCGCGAACGAAGGTGTCGCGGTGCGCCGTCACTCGCGCACCACCGCGGTGGTTTCTATCTCCACCAGCGCCTCCCGCTCCACCAGCCGCGACACCTCCACCACCGCCATTGCGGGGAAATTGCGGCCCATCGTCTCGCGCCACGCCGCGCCGATGGCGGGAAGCGCGGCGACATAGTCGTGGCAGCTCGTCACATAGCAGGTCATCCGCACGACATGCTCGGGCCCTGCACCGTCCTCCGCGAGAATTGCCAGCGTGTTGCGCAGCACCTGCGCGAACTGCCCTGCCAGATCGGCGGAGGGGAAGCGCTCAGTCTCGTCCCAGCCGATCACGCCGGCCGTGAAGATCATGCGGCCGGTTGCCGACACCCCGTTCGAATAGCCTTTGGGCCGCGGCCAGCCCGGCGGGAGCAGCGCCCTCAATGCCGATACTCCGCCAGATGGGCGCGGGCGATCACCACCTTCTGCACTTCGGAGGCTCCCTCGTAGATCCTGAGCGCGCGTATCTCCCGGTAGAGACGCTCGACAGGCACGCCGCGAGTGACGCCCAGGCCGCCGAACATCTGCACCGCCTTGTCGATCACGCTCTGCGCGCTGTCGGTGGCGTGAAGCTTGGCCAGCGCCGCCTCGCGGCTGTTGCGCAGCCCCTGCACATCGCGCAGCCACGCGGCGCGGTAGATGAGGAGGGCGGAGGTCTCGACGTCCAGCACCATCTCGGCGAGCTTCGACTGCGTGATGGGATTATCGGCGAGCGTCCCGGCACCCAGCCGCCGTTCCATCGCCCGTCCTGTAGCCTCATCCAGCGCCCGCCGCGCGAAGCCGAGAGCCGCCGCACCCACCGTGGTGCGGAAGATGTCCAGCGTCGCCATCGCCTGGGCAAAGCCGCGCCCCCGCTCGCCGAGCAGGGCTTCAGCGGGCAGCCGCATGCCGTCAAAGCGCAGCGTGGCAAGCGGGTGCGGCGCGATCACCTCGATCCGCTCGCTGTCGTCCAGCCCCGGCGCGCCGCGGTCGACGATGAAGGCGGACAGGCCCCTCGCCCCCGGCGCCTCGCCGGTGCGCGCGAACAGGATATAATAGTCCGCGATGCCGCCGTTCGAGATGTAGGTCTTGGCTCCGTTCACCACCCACCCGCCGCCGTCCTCACGCGCGCTGGTTTCGATGGCGGCGACATCAGAGCCGGAGCCGGGCTCGGTGAGCGCAAAGGCGGCGATCTTCTCGCCCCGCGCCACGGCAGGCAGATAGGCGGCCTTCTGCGCATCGTTGCCGAACAAGCTGATCGTGCCGGAGCCGAGCCCCTGCATCGCGAATGCGAAGTCGGCGAGCCCCGAATGCCGCGCCAGCGTCTCGCGGATCAGCGCGAGGGTGCGGACATCAAGCTTGCCATCGGCGTCCGGCACGCACTGGCTGAGCCACCCGCCATCGCCGAGCTTGCGTACCAGCGTGCGGCAGGCCTGGTCGACATCGTCTTCATGCTCGTCGCTAAGCTCCGCCTCGCACCAAGCCTCGAGTGCGCGTGCGAGAACGCGGTGCCGCTCCTCGAAGAACGGCCAATCGAGAAAGGTCGAATCTGCCATCAGCCCCTCTCCCCTGAAGGGAGAGGGGACAATCCGCTGCTCCAAACCCCTCTCCCTCGAGGGGAGAGGGAGGGGCCCGCTCGGCGCAGGCGGGTGGGAGGGTGAGGGCATAGCCTAGTCACCCCGAAACTCCGGCCTGCGCTTCTCCGCGAACGCTTCGAACGCCCTTCGGAAATCGCCCGTCGCCATGCAGATCGCCTGGGCCTGGGCTTCCATTTCGATCGCGGTTTCCAGGCTGACATTCCATTCCTGGTTGAGCTGCGTCTTGGTGATACCGTGGGCGAAGGAGGGGCCCTCCGCGAGGCTGCGCGCCAGCGCCTGAGCTTCGCCGAGCAAAGCTTCGGCCGGCACCAGCCGGTTGTGGAAACCCCAACGCTCCCCTTCCTCCGCGCTCATCGACCGGCCGGTGTAAAGGAGTTCCGCGGCGCGGCCCTGGCCGATGATCCGCGGCAGGATAGCGCAGGCGCCCATGTCGCAGCCGGCAAGGCCGACCCGGGTGAAGAGAAAGGCGGTTTTCGCCTCGGGCGTCGCCAGCCGCAGGTCGGACGCCATCGCCATGATCGCACCCGCCCCGACGCACACGCCGTCGATGGCGGCGACGATCGGCTGCGGGCAGCTGCGCATCGCCTTGACGAGGTCGCCGGTCATGCGGGTGAATTCGAGCAGGCCGGGCATGTCCATCCCGGTCAGTGGCCCGATGATCTCATGAACATCGCCGCCCGAACTGAAGTTTCCGCCGGCGCCCGCCAGCACCACCGCCTTCACCTCGCGTGTGTAGACCAGCGCCCGGAACGTATCGCGGAGCTCGGCATAGCTTTGGAAGGTGAGGGGGTTCTTGCGCTCCGGGCGGTTCAGAGTCACCGTCGCGACGCCGGCTTCGAAGCTCCAGAGGAAATGCTCGGGCACGTAGCTCCCGGGATCAAGCTTCACATCACTTCTCCGCCGGCCACGGCAATCGCTTGCCCGTTGATAGCGCCGCTCTCCGGCAGGCACAGCCACAGGATAGCCGCCGCCACCTCTTCCGGCTGCACCAAACGGTTCTGCGGGCTGAGCCGGGCAAGCTCCGCCCGCGCCTCCTCCTCCGACCGCCCGGTTCTGGCGCGGATATTCTCGATGGCGTCCGCCGCCATCTCCGTTTCGGTAAAACCAGGACAGACGGCATTGGCGGTGACCTGCGTCTTCGCCAGCTCCAGCGCCAGCGCGCGGGTCAGGCCGACGGCGCCATGCTTCGCCGCCACATACGGCGCGGTATAGAGATAGGGCTTGAGCCCCGCAGTCGACGCCACGGTGACGATGCGGCCGCTGGGTACCGCCTTGAGGTCCGGCAGCGCAGCCTGGGTGCAGTGGAGGAGGGCGTCGAGATTGACCGCCATCACCCGCCGCCACAGCGCTTCGGTAACCTTGGCGAAGGCCATCGGCTCGGCCGCCCCGGCATTGTTGACGAGGATGGAAATCGGCCCGTTCGCTGTGCGTGCCGCGTCAAAGGCGCGGTTCACCTCCTCGCGCACAGTCACATCCGCAGGCGCGATGCAGGCGCCGCCGATCGCCGCCGCCATCGCCTCCAGCTTTTCCCGCCGGCGCGCGACAAGAGTGATCCTGGCCCCCTCCGCCGCGAGCGCGCGGGCGGTGGCCGCGCCGATGCCGGTTCCGCCGCCAGTCACCACCGCGTGACAGCCTGCCAGCCTCATGCCTTGAGCTCCTGTTCGCGCGCTAAGTTGCGCGCAAGCTGGGCCATGCCGCCCAGATAGGGCGGCGGCACCCACTGGCCGCGATGGTCCAGCCCCGCGGCCGCACGCAGCGTCCACATCGGATCGACTAGATGCGGCCGCGCCAGCGCCACCAGGTCGGCGCGGCCCGCGGCGAGGATCGAGTTGACGTGGTCGGGCTCGAAGATGTTGCCCACCGCCATGGTGGCGACTCCACCCTGGTTGCGGATCTGATCGGCAAAGGGCGTCTGGAACATCCGGCCGTAGACCGGGCTGCACCCCGCCCAGGTCTGGCCGGCCGAGACATCGATCAGGTCAGCCCCGGCCTCGGCAAAGGCACGCCCGATCGCCACGGCTTCGTCCGGAGTGACGCCCGCCTCGCCCATCCAGTCGTTGGCCGAGATGCGCACCGCCATCGGCTTCTCCTCCGGCCATTCGCCTCGCATCGCCCGGAACACCTCCAGTGGGAAGCGAAGCCGGTTCTCCAGGCTGCCGCCATATTCGTCGCCGCGCTGGTTGGCGAGCGGGGTGATGAAGCTCGACAGGAGGTAGCCGTGAGCGGCGTGAAGCTCGACCATGTCGAACCCAGCCTCCAGCCCCCGCCGCACCGCCGCCACGAACTGCTCGCGCACTTCGTTCATGTCGGCGCGTGTCATCGGCCGCGGCACCTGGTTGGCCGCGCTCCAAGCCACGTCGGAGGCCGCCATCAGGGGCCAGTTGCCGCTGTCCAGCGGCACATCGTAGCCCTCCCAGCCCACCTTGGTGCTGCCCTTGGGCCCAGAATGGCCGAGTTGAAGGCATATGGCGGCGCGGCTGTTGGCATGCACGAAATCGACAACCCGCTTCCACGCCGCCGCCTGTTCGTCCGTGTAGAGGCCCGCGCAGCCCGGCGTGATCCGCCCTTCAGCGGAGACGCAGGTCATCTCGGTGTAGACGAGGCCGGCACCGCCTTGCGCCCGGCTCCCGTAATGCACGAGGTGGAAGTCGTTGGGCAGTCCGTCCTGGGCCGAATAGGTCGCCATCGGGGAGACCACCACCCGGTTCTCCAGCCGCAGGCCGCGCATCGTGTACGGCGCGAACATCGGCGGGGCGGGGTCGTTGACCGGCGCCCCCCGCGCCTTGGACTGGAACCAGCGCTCCACTCCCTCCAGCCATGGCTTGTCGCGCAGCCGCAGATTCTCGTGGCTGACCCGCTGCGAGCGGGTGAGGAGCGAATACGCGAACTGGATCGGCTCGAAGTGGAGATAGCGCTCCAGCGTCTCGAACCATTCGGTCGAATTGCGGGCGCTGTTCTGGAGCTTGAGCACCTCCACCTGGCGCTCCGCCCGATATTCGCCGAGCGCGGCCTCCCGCGACAGACCGGGGCGGCTCAGCACCTCGGCCAGCTTGATCGCATCCTCCAGCGCGAGCTTGGTGCCCGATCCGATCGAGAAATGCGCGGTGTGGGCGGCGTCGCCGAGCAGGATCAGGTTGCGGTACGACCATTGCTCGCACAGGATCCGGCGGAATTGCAGCCAGGCCTGCGGCCCCGGCAGGTGGCGGGCGTTGGACTGGAGGCCGCGGCCGTCCAGATGCCGCGCGAAAATTTGCTCGCACAGGGCGATCGCCGCGTCCTGGTCGATCGCGTCGAGGCCGAGCCCGGCCCAGGTCTCCGGCGCCATTTCGACGATAAAGGTCGAGAAATCCTCGTCGAAGCGATAGGCATGCGCCCATACCCAGCCGGCTTCGGTCTCCTCGAAGGCGAAGGTGAAGGCTTCGAACGCCTTGGGCGTGCCGAACCAGAAGAAACGGTTGCGGCGCAGCTGGATGTCGAGTCCGAAATGCTCCCGGTAGGCGTTGCGGATGCGGCTGTTGGCGCCGTCCGCGGCGATGACGAGGTCGTAGCCGTCCCAGTCTTCCAGCCTTGCGCTGCCTTCCTGCTCGAAATGCAGGCGCACGCCCAGGTCCCGCGCCCGCGCCTGCAGGATTGCGAGCAGCCGCTTGCGGCCGATGCCGATGAAGCCGTGGCCAGAGGAGCGGATCGTCTCGCCGCGCAGGTGGACCTCGATGTCGTCCCAATGGGCGAATTCGCGCTGGATGACGGCGCCCGATACCGGATCGTTGGCGAGGAGGTTCTCAACCGTCTGGTCGGAAAAGACGACGCCCCAGCCGAACGTATCGTCGGCCCGGTTGCGCTCGAACAGGTCGATCTCGTGCGCGGGCTCGCGCAGCTTCATCGAAATCGCGAAATAAAGCCCGGCGGGACCTCCGCCCAGGCACGCGATGCGCATCCGCTTCTCCCGCTTTTCCAGGGCCGGCGTAGACGGGCGCGGCGCAAAAGAAAAGCGCCCCGGCCATACGGCCGGAGCGCTCCCCTTTTTCGATCCTCAGGTTCGTCTTAGACGAAGATCAGGTCGGTGGTGTTGATGGTGGGCGTGTTCACGAACACCATCGCGAAGTCATAGTCGCCGCCGTCGACATTGCCGAGCAGGACGGTGACCGGACCGTCGAACGGGCTGTCGCCGTCAAAGCCGTCCAGCTCCATGCCCAGCGCCTTCTCGGCGGCGTTCATGTTGCCGAAGTGCTGGAACGACAGCTCGCCCGCGCCCTTGCCCGCGGCCTGGCCGACGAACTTGAACTGCTGGTGGCCGGCGATCAGCGCGTTGGCATCGATGCCGCTGAGGTCGATCTTGTCCTGGCCGCGGGTGAAGTCGAGCACGACATCGAGCGAGATCGGGCCCTGCTTGCTGTCCACCTTGGTGGCGTTGATTTCGGCCACGAAGATGTCGTTGCCCGCACCGCCGGTCAGGAAGTCGACGCCGTCGCCGCCGATCAGCCGGTCATTGCCCGCACCGCCGTTGAGGTGGTTGCTGAGCGCGTTGCCGGTGATCACATTGTCGAGGCCGTTGCCGGTACCGTTTGCCGCCGTGCCGGTGAGCACGAGGTTTTCGATGTTTGCACCAAGCGTGTAGCTGATCGAAGCGCGAACCGTGTCGGTGCCCTCACCCGCCAGCTCGATCACCTGATCGCCGGCATTGTCGACGATGTAGATGTCATTGCCGGTACCGCCCGACATCTTGTCGGCGCCGGTGCCGCCGTCGAGCATGTCGTTGCCGCCAAGACCCTCCAGCGTATCGTCGCCGGCGCCGCCGGTGAGCGTGTTGCCAAGCTCGTTGCCGGTGATGATGTTGTTGAGCGCGTTGCCGGTGCCGTTCAGGGCGGCGCCGGTGAGGATCAGGTTCTCGACATTGTCGGTCAGCGTGTAGCTGATCGAGCTCGACACCGTATCCACGCCTTCGCCCAGCAGTTCGATCACCTGGTCGCCGGCATTGTCGACATAGTACAGATCGTTGCCGATGCCGCCGGTCATGATGTCGGCACCGAGGCCGCCGATGATCGTGTCGTTGCCGGCCCGGCCTTCGATCTTGTCGTCGCCGGCGCCGCCGTTGAGTACGTTGTCGACATCGTTGCCGGTGATGGTGTCGTTGCCGGCACCGCCAATGGCATTCTCGACGATGGTGCCATAGGCGATCGAGATGTTGTGCTTGAGCATACCGTCAACCGCATTGTAGCGGGTGCGCAGCGCCAGATACTGCGCCTCCGTATAGCTCTCCGGCAGGATGCCGCGGGCCTTGAGATCCGAAAGCGGAACCACGCCGCTGCCGCCGCCGCTCGAGAAGGAACCGGGCATCAGGTTGATGGTCGACGAGGTGTTCCAGCCCGAGAAATCGAGCGTGTCGTTGCCGCCGGCATCGTAGATCGAGATCACCGGCATCTTGTTGACGGAGAAGTCGTAGACATCGCGGCCGGCATTGCTGTTGAAGCCGTAAACCGTGTCGCCGGTGCGGGTGGTGGGATCGGCGCCGTACATCTTGTGAACGGTGGCGATGTCGTGAAGCAGCGGCGTTTGGCCGTAGACCCACTGCAGGCGGTTCCAATCGATATGGCCGCCGCCGCTGAACTCGGCGTTGAAGTAGGACATCTGCGAATACATGCGGGTATCCTGATAATATTCCGCATTGGCCGCATAGGTGATCGAAAGCCCCGGAGCGGCATTGTAGGCGCCCGGATGCTGCAGGCCGATGGCATGGCCGAACTCGTGGATCAGGGTGGCGAGGCCGTAGAATCCGTTGCCGAGCTGCAGGTTCGAGGCTGCCGACAGGCTGACCCAGATGTCGCCCTGAAGGCCGGCCGAGTTGCCGCCGTAATTATACGGGAGGAACGCGTAGGCTTGGGTGTTCGGCGCGTTGGTCAGGTTGCCGAAGGTGATGTCGGCGTTGCGGGCGTCCGCCTGCTCGACGAAGGTGACCTTGATGAGGTCGTCCCACAGCTGGATCGCCTTGCGCGATGCTTCTTGCTGAGCGGCCGAGAAAGGCGCGAAGCCGAAATATTCGCTACGGCCGACCAGGCCGGTGCCGGCGGCGTTGGTGTAGACATAGGGAACCTGGAAGAGCTGGCTCTGCGTGTTGTAGAAGCCGAAGAAGATGGTGTCGGCGCTGCCGCTCTTGTTCTGGCCCATCAGGTCGACGCCGAATGCCCACCTCGGTCCCGGAATGTCGGTGCCCACATAGGATGTGCGGTTCATGTTCGCCGTGACCTGGTCGAGCGTATAAACGGTCTTGCCGGCAATTGCGCCGCCGGTACCGTCCGCGTTCGCGTCAAAAGCGATGGCGCCGCAAGCGCCGCATTCGCACATCACTGGATGCAAGGTAATATCGGTCATTCATTCCCCCCGGGTGGTGAGTGGGTGATGGAAGCTACCTGGCCCCGTGCCAGGGCAGCGTTTCGGACAGTGCGGCGCTGAGCGCCGCATCCAGAGCCGGAGCGAAGGCTTCGGCATCGGACAGGGTGACGGCGCGGGGAACCGCACCGAAAAGGATGTCGGTTTCAACTCCGCCGGCCCGGTAGGCGCGGATGTTGAAGACGAGCAGGCGCTCGGCGCCGGGCTGCTGCACCGAAGCGTGGAGCAGCAAGGTGATGTTGGCGGGATCGATCAGCGCCGGATCGCCAAAAGCGAGCGGCTGAACCGCGACCGGCGAATTCTTGGCGGCGAGGGCGCGGGTGCGCGCGCACAATTGCGCTTCAAGGCTTTCGCGCTCGCCGAACCGGTCGCTGACGACGGTGCACAGGATCTGGAGCTTGCCCGCGTTCTGCCAGGCGAGCGGCGGCATCGCCGAAGGCGCGGGCGAGGCGGCCGCCAGCGACCCGACAAGGCCGCCGGATACCGCCGCTAACGCGGCCGATCCGCAAATGATTGCTCTTCCCACAGGCATGGCATCCCACCCAACCCCTTTGGCAAGCCGGCCGCTTCTTTGACGGTCCGCTATTGCCTAAGTGTTTGCCTAGCCTCACAAATTCCGCGCGTCAATAATTATTAACGAGTTTTAACGAAGCGGGGGAACAAACGTCATTTTCGTAAAAAAGGCCGCTTTTCTGCGCTCTGCGGGGTTCGCCTCGCCCCAAACCCGCTCTTGTTTGCCCCATTTTGCGACGAACGGAGTGGCCTGACCCTCACGGCGGCGGCGGACGAGGGCACAAATCACTGTTTCGGACCGACTCGCCGATCAGTAACTCCCACTATATTCTCCAGGCGCAGGATCACGCTTGGAATTGCTTCACACCTTTGCGGCTAAGCACCTGCCGATGCGTATCATCTTTCTCGCCCTTCTGGCGCTGACCACGCCCGCCGCCGCCTTGGCCGGGCCTGACATTCCGCTGATCGCTATCGGCCTACCGTTCGCGCCCGAAGCACCGAAACCGCTGTCCCCCGAGCACCCGCTGTTCGGCCGAATTACGTTTGCGCAGATCGATCAACTGCCGGGAAGCGTTCGCTTCTCCGTCGCCGCCCCGGGATCGATCCACAAGGGCCTTCGCGATACTCTGGCGCAGATGAAAATGCTCGCTCCTGATGCACCAAGCGCCAAGGTCCGGCTGATCGCGCGCTGGGTCTCGGTCGAGCCGTCGAGCCCCTTTGTCGCCAAAGGCGATGCTTCGGCGACTCTCGCCTACCAGCTGGTCCGCATCGACACCGGTGAGACTATCTTCCAGCGCACGATCCGAACCACCATCAAGGCGAGCGGCAGCCATCTCGACGGCACAATGGGCGGACGCCGCGGCGCCGTTGCCGTCAATTTCGCATCGCTGGCCTTCTGCCTCGACAAGGCTGCACTCGGCAGCGCGCCTGCAGATTGCGCGCTTCAGCCATTGTTCGGAGTAAATCTTCGCCGTTTTTGAACCGCGGGCTTGTCCCGTAACCTTCCGCAAAGGAAACGCCTTCTAGAAAGGGCGGCGCAGGCTGGACATGGGGGAGCGCTTTGAAGAAATACGAAATCTGGGGCGAGGACGATACCGGCAAGCACGGGCTTCTCGCTTACGCCAATGTGGACACTCCATCGCTTGGCGACACCATCCTGGTGCGTGGGCAGGTGAGGGAGATCAAAAAGGTGTGGCGCCACCATGCCGGGGTTCCACCGGCTTTTCGACTCCTCGTCGCCGCGGCGCAGCAGGACGCCGCATAGACCAACCGCCCCTGGGGCAGCGCAACCGGCCCGTGGGCGCTTCACCCGCCTAGACGAGCTTCCATAGCAGGTAGACTGCCAGGCCGGCGATGGTGGGCAATCCTGCAGCCAGGAGGATGAGGCGGTACGGCGTTCCCCGAGGCTGGAATGGCGGTCTGTGTGCGAAGGCGTCGTAGCCGCCACGCTCGTCCCGGAGCAGACGACGAACCCTTTCCAGGGGGCCGGGCGGGCGCGCCGGCGCGTCCGTGCCGGCCGTTGGGCCGGATGGTAGCGTTTCGAAATCATCGCCGGCCCCGCGTGCGCTGAGCTCGAACCAGCTATGGCCGCACGTATGGCACCGGACGGTTCTGCCCGGCGCAGGGAACATCGCTTGCGGCACCACATAACGCGCGGAGCAATTGGGACAGTCTATGACATCAGTCAGCACGAAGCCGCCGCTCTAGGAAGGGAGGGGGAGGGAACGCAGCAGGCATGATACGGGAGCCGCCGATCAAGCCATAGGTGGTTGGCCCCGATTATCCAACAATCACCTACGGCTCCCCATGAAGCCGGTCAGAGGGGCTGCGGCTCGGCTACGTAGCGGCCGTCCGCCCAACATTGTCCCCTGGCGGTGGCCAGGCTCACCCAATCACCGTCCCGTGCGAGAACGCGCACCGAGGCGCCGCGCCCCAGGACTCGTACACGGCGCGCCTGGAGCGCCGGAGCGTCTCGGCAACTCAATGCCCTTGCTGTGACAAAGGACGGCTCCCCTTCATCCAGGCTTGTTCCAGGCTGCTGTTCGGGCGGAGGTTCTACCGCCATCACAGGTGACACATCCACCGGTCGGCTCCCCGGCGAGGCGGGTTCTCCGAACCAGAAGCTGCCGGCGACCAGCACCGCCAGGACCACGGCCACAGCTCCGGATTGAGCGAATCGCTTGTTGTGCCTGGCGCTGCGAAAGGCGGACATCGCCCGGCGCCGCAATCTCAGCACGCCTCGAGTGACGATCGACGGGCCGTTGCGTGCGTCCGGCGCCCGGGCCTCGACGGCGGTGTTCTGGGATTTGGGCGCCGGCTCGACCGGTTCGGCGACGGAAACAGGTTCCGGCGGCGCGGAGCGCTTGCGCTCCGCGGGCTCCATCATGAAATCCCAGTCCAGCCGTGGGGGCGATGCGGGTGGCCCGAGCGACACGGACGACGCGGGCGGCACCGGCGACGCGGGCGAGGCGGGCGGCACGGGGGGCGCGGGTGCCGGAGGCGGAGTGCCACGAAGTCTTTCGAAAAGTGCTTCCACCGGCAGGCGCGCACGCTTCTTCTCTTCTCTCGGAGCCTGCTCGGCCGCCGCAGCCTGTGGGGCCGCCACAGGCGGTTCGGCCGCTGCGGGCGGTTCGGCTGCTGTCGCCGGTTCGGCTGCTGTCGGCGGTTCGAGCGCTGGCGGCTGTTCGGTCGCTGCGAGTCGTTCGGCCGCTGGCGGCTGTGCGGCGGCCGGGGCGGAGACCGGCTTCTCGACCTTGTCCACCGCTGAAGGCGCCGCATCCTCTACGGCGGGAGCGGGCATGGCTGGAATCGGCTCGAGGTCCAGCTCGGGTTCAAGCCTCACTTCAGGCCGCGATGGCGGGGGCTCGGCTTGCCATATGACACGGTGGCCATGGGGTACGTGCCAGCGGTCGAATGCGGTGCGGACCAGGTCGACTCGGCAGCGGGCGCATTTCGCAAAATAATAGCCGTCGTTCCAGCGTGGAACGCCCTGCGCCGTGTGAACGCCCAGCATGCATCGCAGGCTCACGACACCGTCCCGAACAGCCGGCCGGCTTTGCTCGTGGGCCCCGGGTAGCATCGTCCTTTCCCCACCTTTGCTCCTTCGCGATCGCCTCGCATTTCGAGTGCTGCCACCAGCCTGCCCCATCGGTCCGTTGGCACCGCACGCCAGGCATCATTGGCGTGTGTGAAGCCGCGGCCCGATATTTTAAAGCCCCTCCGCCGGGGAGGGACCTATTCGATGTAGATGGGTTTGGACGGGGGGGACGCCTTGGGCTGCGCCTCCACCAGCCGAAGCTTGCTGGATTCGGCATCTTCTTCGGAAGACGCTTTGTGCTTCATCTGGCCTTGTACGATGCCGCCCGCCGTGATCCGGATGCGGTGGTAGGTGATGTCGCCGACCAGGCGAGCCGACGCTTCCACGGCAAGGTCGCCCGTGTCGATCGAACCTTCGACCGTACCGGCGGCATGCACCCGCGTCGCATAGATGCTTCCCTTGATCAGGCTTCCCTCGCCGAGCATCAAGGTCGCACAGCGGACATCGCCGGTGACCTTGCCCTCGACATGAAGGTCGTCGGTCGCCTCGATGTCTCCCGTGACGGTGATGCCCGCGCCGATCACCGACGGAGCACTTGCGTGCACTGCCTTTTCTTCCTTACTTTTCTCTTCTGCGGTGTTTGCCATACCGATGACCCTCCTGTTGTTCGCTTGCCGCGGCGGCGAGGCTTGGATCCTGCCGACCGATTTTCCCTCAGGTTCCGCAAGCTACAAGCGGATCAGGACGCGGGCATTCAATGATCGTATTGAAAACTCAATCTGGTGCCAATCATAGCGAGCGTGGCGCGCGACCGTTCCGCGCTGGCGCCGGCGCCCGTCGCCTATTCTTCAGACCTACCAGCTGGTCAGCCGTTCCGAGGCGAAGACGGCGCCGGCGAACGGCAGGGCCGTGGAACAGAACCCACATTCGGCCGACATCCGCCCCAGCAGCCAATGGGACCTGCCGCAGCCGGGGCAATGATTCACCTCTTGCTGTCGGTAAACGGCGTGGTAGCCTCTGTTCGCGGGGTAGTGCGGCAATTGACGAGCCTGATCTCGGATCACGGTTTTCATGTGGGGACACTCCATTGAGTCCGCTGATCATTCTGGAAGATCATGGCTGGGCAGGCATGTCATCCCGTAGAAATCGCGCGTCCCGAAACGGAACATCGTTGAAACTATGGGTGAATTGCGAGAATTGGGGAGGAACTTCGGCTCGGGAGCCCACGTGCTCGGCCTCGGCGGAGGCGGCTTCGGCATCGGGGCCCGGTGTGTGGTGCCGCGTGTCCGACTCGAACGGACGACCTACTGATTACAAATCAGTTGCTCTACCAGCTGAGCTAACGCGGCCTTTGCCCCAAATGGCGAAGAAGCGGCGGCAGGTCCACCCCTGCCGGCCGCTCCCGTGACTCCGCCCGGCGCTCAGTCGACCAGGCGCTTGCTGGCATAGGTATATTCAAGCGCCATTCGTCGCGCGCTTTCGGCCAAGTTGGCCGCGGCGCTGTGGCCGCCGTCGATATTCTCGTAATAATAATAAGGCTGGCCGAGCGCGGCGATCTTGGCCGCCGCCTTGCGGCCGTGGCCGGGATGGACCCGGTCGTCCTTGGTGGAGGTGAGGATGAAGGGCGTCGGATAGGTCTTGCCGGCGACCAGCTTCTGGTAGGGCGAATAGCCCTCGATCCAGCCGCGCTCCTCGGGCTTTGCGGGATCGCCATATTCGCCGATCCACGACGCGCCCGCGCCCATCAGGGGATAGCGGATCATGTCGAACAGCGGCACCTGGATGATCGCGGCGTTGAACAATTCCGGCCGCTGGGTGATGGCGGTGCCGACCAGCAGGCCGCCCTGGCTGCCGCCGACCACGCCCAGGCGCCGCGGGCTGGTCAGCTTGCGCTTCACCAGATCCTCGGCGACGGCGATGAAATCGTCCCAGGTGCGCTGCTTGTTGGCGCCTTGCGCGGCCTGGTGCCAGGCCGGGCCGAACTCGCCGCCGCCGCGCAGATTGGCCACCACATAGGCATTGCCCTGCTCGAGCCACAGCTTGCCCATCGTACCCGAATAATTGGGCACCATCGGGCTTTGGAAGCCGCCATAGCCATAAAGAAGGGTGGGGGTGGAGCCGTCCATCCTGGCGGTCTTGGGCCGCACCATGAAGTACGGGATCCTGGTGCCGTCCCGCGACGTCGCCTCGAACTGCTCGACGACATGGCCCGACGCATCGAAGCGCGGCGGCGTGGTCTTGAGCGCCTCCAATTTGCCGGCGGCCGCGTCGTAATAATAAAGCGCGCTCGGCGTCAGGTAATTGGTCGCCGAGAACATCGCCTCGTCGCTTTCGTCGGACGCTGCGGTAAGGTTGATGGTCGCATTGTCGGGCAGCGGCACCGGCGTCGCCTTCCATGCCCCGCCGGCATAGTCATAAGCGAAGGCCTTGCCGCGCACATTGTCGAGGATGGTGAGGATCAGCTTGTTCCTGGTGGTGGCGACGCTGCCCAGGGTTTGGCGGGCATTGGGTTCGAACACCAGGGAGGGCACCGCCTTGTTGGGGTCCTTCTTCCAGGCTGCCAGGTCATAGGAGAGCAAGGAGCCCGCCTTGAAGGTGCGGCCCGGCACCGGAGCCCAATCCTCGCGGGTGGAGAGCAGCAGGCGGCCGTCGACGATGCCGGTCGGAAAGGCCTTTTTCGGCAGGTTGAGCTTCACCGGGCCCTTGTCGGTCAGCAAGGTATATTCGCGGTCGAAGAAGTTGAGGCCGCGCTGCCCCATGACGCCGTGCACAATGCCGCGCCCGTCGCGCATCACGATCACGCTCGCCTGCACATCGTCGGCCGTGCCGCGGAAGATCTCCTTCGCCTCGGCCAGCTGCTGGCCGCGCTTCAGCGTCTTGGCGACAAAGGCATAGCCCGATTTGGTCATCGTGCCTTCGCCCCAGTCGCGCGACACGATCACCGTGTCCTTGTCCAGCCAGGACACCGCCTGCTTGCCTTCCGGCAGGTTGAAGCCGCCGTCCACGAAGCGCCTGGTGGTAAGGTCGAACTCGCGCGCGACATTTGCGTCCTTGCCGCCGTTCGACAGGAAGATGACGCAGCGCGTCTCCTCGGGCGGCAGGCAGGCCGAGCCCTGATAGACCCAGTTCGCCTGTTCGGCGGCGGAAAGCGCGTCGATATCGAGCACCGTTTCCCATTGCGGAGTGGCGGTGCGATAGCTCGCCAGCGTGGTCCGTCGCCAGACGCCGCGGACATTCTTTTCATCCTGCCAGAAATTGTAGAGGCCGGTCGGAGTGATCGACACGAACGGGATCCGGTCCTTGGCCTGGAGGATCTCCAGCGCCCGCGCCTCGAAGGTTTTGTAACGGCTATCCGCCTGCAGCGTACCCAGGCTCTTTTCATTCTCCGCCCGCGCCCAGGCGAGCGCACGATCGCCTTCGATTTCCTCCAGCCACAGGAACGGATCGTCGCCGCCGGCCGCCGGCTGCTGCGCCGCGGAAGGTCCGCCAAGAATCGTCATCGCAAGCAAACCCGCAACCAGCGCATGTCGCATCCTCATCTTGTGTCTCCCACCGGAAAGAAGGGGAGGCTAGTGTCCGATCGCCTGAGCGGCAAAAGGAAAAGCGGCGACCTCGCGCCAATCGAGCAATCGCTGCATACCGCCAATCACTCCACACCGCCAATCACTCCACACCGAACGTCCAGCCTTCGGTGCGGGACAGGGCGGGGGTGAGGGCAGGCGGGTCCCAGTAGCGCTGCTGCGCCGCGATTGCCCGCAGCCCGGCCGCCGCGATCAGCACATCGGTCTGGTGGTCGCTGGGCTCCTCGGGCAGCCGGGCCGCCCGGCTCCCGAGCCCGGCAAGCGCGAGGTTCAAGTCGGCGCGGCTCCGCACCTTGCGCCCGGAAAGCCCCGCCAGCCGGATGAACACGCGGGTGTAGATTTCCACCACCAGGCTGCCGCCTTCGGGCAGAGCGTCCATCGGCCAGACCGGTATGCGCCCCGCCAGCCGGTGCAGCAGGCGCATGCCGGCATAGCTCGCCTTGGCGACCTGCGCCGCGCCGACCGCGTCGTAAAGGGTCGATGCCTTGCCGCCGCCGGTCGCGTTGAAGGCGTGCTCGCACACCCGGTGATGCAGGAAATCCGCCTTGGCGCCGTCGGCCGCGCCGAAATAGAAATGGCGCCGGTGGTGCTGCTCCATGAAGCTCGCCGCGCCGAGATCCTCGTCGCCCTGGCACAGCGCGTCGACATAGGCCCACAGCGCCCGGGCCTCGGCTGGCGGCGCCGTTTCGCCGGGAAAATAGGCGCCGCGCTCGGCGATCGGCGGCGCGTAGCTGAAGTCGAAGCCGTACAGGGTCGGTGCCTGCGCGGCGTGGCCGAGCATCCAGTCGAGCACCTCGGCGCGCGACCAGACATGGTCCGGGCGAATCAGCCTGGGCGCCGCATCTCCCGCGCTCGCAACTGCAATCGCGATGCCCTTGTGCTTCTTGCCCTTGGCGCCCGACCAGTCGATCGCGGCGAAGCGTTGAAAGGGCGGCAAGCTGCGCCCCGGCCCGTGTTGGTTCATGCCGTCCCCCCTAGCGCCCCTGCAGCACCGCAAAAAGCCTGCCCCACGCGGAGAAGGGCTGATAGAGACCCGGCCGACAGACCGGACCCGCAGCGGGAAAGTGGAGAAACAAACATGACCGAGGCCTTTATCTGCGACGCGGTGCGCACCCCGATCGGCCGCTACGGCGGCGCGCTCGCGCATGTCCGGGCCGACGATCTGGCTGCCATACCGATCAAGGCGCTGATGGAGCGGAACGGCGGCGTGGATTGGGACGAGATCGACGATGTCATCCTGGGCTGTGCCAACCAGGCCGGAGAGGACAATCGCAACCTGGCGCGGATGGCCGGCCTGCTCGCCGGCCTTCCGCACAAGTCGGGCGGCGTGACGCTCAACCGGCTGTGCGGCTCGGGCATGGACGCGGTGACCATGGCCGCCCGCGTGATTCGCGGCTCGGAGGCGGACCTCCTCATCGCCGGCGGCTCGGAAAGCATGAGCCGGGCGCCCTTCGTCATGGCCAAGGCGACCAGCGCCTTCGATCGCAATGCCGAAATCTACGACACCACCATCGGCTGGCGCTTCGTCAATCCCAAGATGAAGGGCGCCTATGGCGACGACACCATGCCGTCGACGGCCGAGAATGTCGCACAGGAATGGCAGGTAAGTCGCGAGGATCAGGACATTTTTGCCGTGCGCAGCCAGGACAAGGCCGCCGCCGCCCAGGAGAATGGCCGTTTCGCCGCCGAGATCGTCCCGGTGTCGATCCCGCAGCGCAAGGGCGATGCCCTGATCGTCGATCGCGACGAGCACCCCAGGAAGACCAGCGTCGAGGCGCTTGCCAGGCTCCGGCCCCTGGTGCGCCCGGACGGGACGGTCACCGCCGGCAACGCCTCGGGCGTCAATGACGGCGCCGCCGCCATGATCGTCGCGTCCGAGGAAGCCGCCCGCCGCAACGGCCTGACGCCGCGCGCCCGCATCCTCGGCGGCGCCGTCGCCGGCGTCGAGCCGCGCATCATGGGCATCGGCCCGGCGCCGGCCTCGCAAAAGCTGCTCGCCCGGCTCGGCCTTTCGGTCGCGGACATGGACGTCATCGAAATCAACGAAGCCTTCGCGGCGCAGGCGCTGCCCGTGCTGCGCGAACTCGGCCTCCCCGACGATGCCGCCCATGTGAACCCCAATGGCGGCGCCATCGCGCTCGGCCACCCGCTGGGCATGTCCGGCGCCCGCCTGGCGCTCACCGCCACCGAACAACTCCACCGCACCGGCGGCCGCTACGCCCTGTGCGCGATGTGCATCGGCGTGGGGCAGGGCATCGCCCTGGTGATCGAACGAGTTTAGGATTTTGGAAGAAGCGCGGCGGCAGGCGGGTGTTTCCTACATGTCGGGGGCGGCCTATGTTCGATTCATGCCCGAATCCCATGCCTTTGTCCGCCCGCCCCTTCCGCCTTCCGGAACCGGCGGATCGCCGCCCGTGCGCATTTGGTCGAACATCGTGAACTTCGTGAACTTCGTCCCGTCCCGCTTCGGCCACCTTGGCGGACCTCGTGCGTTGATTGAAGGCACAGGCAGCGCCTGCTAGGGCGGCGGCACGGAGTTTGAGACATGTACACGACCGAGCTTTCGAAGACCAAGAACCTGGCCTCCACCGAGGATCCGGATAAGCTCGCCGCCTTCGAGGCGCGGGTCGCGGCCGACGAGTTCATCGAGCCCAAGGACTGGATGCCCGAGGCCTATCGCCGAACGCTCACCCGCCAGATCTCGCAGCACGCGCATAGCGAAATCGTCGGCATGCTCCCCGAAGGAAACTGGATCGGCCGCGCGCCCTCGTTGCGCCGCAAGGCGATCCTGCTCGCCAAGGTGCAGGACGAGGCGGGCCACGGCCTCTATCTCTACAGCGCCGCCGAGACGCTCGGCACGTCGCGCGAGCAGATGATCGAGGCGCTCCACTCCGGCAAAGCCAAATATTCGACCATCTTCAACTACCCGACGCTGACCTGGGCGGACATGGGCGCGATCGGCTGGCTGGTCGACGGCGCCGCGATCATGAACCAGGTGCCGCTGCAGCGCACCTCCTACGGCCCCTACGCCCGCGCCATGGTTCGCGTCTGCAAGGAGGAAAGCTTCCACCAGCGCCAGGGCTACGAGATCTCGATGGCGATGATGGCGGGCACCGCAGACCAGCGCCGCATGATGCAGGACGCGTTCAACCGCTGGTGGTGGCCGAGCCTCATGATGTTCGGCCCGCCCGACGAGAACTCGCCCAACACCGCCCAGTCGATGCGCTGGAAGATCAAGCGCGAGACCAATGACGAGCTGCGCCAGAAGTTCGTCGACATCACGGTGCCTCAGGCCGAGGCGATCGGCCTCACCGTTCCCGATCCGGACTTGAAGTGGAACGAGGAGCGCGGCGCCTACGATTTCGGGGCGATCGACTGGGAGGAATTCTACGCCGTCGTCCGCGGCGAAGGCCCGGTCGCCAAGGAGCGCATGAAGGCGCGCCGCGAAGCCTGGGAAAGCAACGCCTGGGTCCGCGAAGCCGCCGACGCCTATGCGGCGAAGCGTCAGGAACGGAGGGCTGCGGCTTGAACCTCTTCCGTCACCCCCGCGAAAGCGGGGGTCCCGCTTCTACCTTCTTGGACTGCTACCGAAGCGGGATTCCCGCTTTCGCGGGAATGACGGGGGAGGGGTGCCGCTCATGAAAGACTGGCCCCTTTGGGAAGTGTTCGTCCGCTCGAAAGGAGGCATGTCCCACCGCCATGTCGGCTCGGTGCACGCGCCGGACCCGGAAATCGCGCTGCGCCACGCCCGCGACACCTACACGCGCCGGATGGAAGGCGTCAGCCTGTGGGTGATCCCCTCCGCCCAGATCGTCGCCTCCGACCCCGCCGACGACGCCCAGATGTTCGACCCGTCGGCCGACAAGGTCTACCGCCACCCAACCTTCTACAACATCCCCGACGGGATCACCCACATATGAGAGAGTATCCTCCCCGGGACGGGGAGGGGGACTGCGCGCAGCGCGGTGGAGGGGGTTCCGAGACCCCCACGACCCCCCCTCCACCAGCCTTCAGGGCACCCGCCAAAGTATCACTTTGGCGGGAACCCAGCTGGTCCCCCTCCCCGCAAGCGGGGAGGAATTAGTCGTGCCCTCTCTCCCGCCGATCCGCCCCGAGGATGAAGCCGCCGCCCGCGCCGGCCCCCACGGCACCGGCGCGTTCGACGCGGTCGCCGATCTCGAACCGGGCATCCTCTTCAACACCCTGCTGCGGCTCGGCGACGACAGCCTGATCCTCGGCCAGCGCCTCGGCGAATGGACCGGCCACGCGCCGTCCGTGGAAGTCGACCTCAGCCTCGCCAACATGGCGCTCGACCTGATCGGGCAGGCCACCTTGTTCCTCGACGCCGCGGGCAAGGTGGAAGGGCAGGGGCGCGATGGCGACAAGCTCGCCTTCCACCGCGACGTGCTCGATTTCACCAACTGCCTGCTGGTCGAGCAGCCCAATGGCGACTTCGCCCAAACCATGGCCCGACAGTTCCTTTTCTCCACCTGGCAGAAACTGCTGTTCGAGCGGCTGATCGGCTCTTCGGACAGCCTCATCGCCGCGGTGGCGGAGAAAGCCGTCAAGGAAGTCACCTACCATCAGGAGCTCAGCGCCGAATGGGTGATCCGCTTGGGCGACGGCACCGAGGAAAGCCATCGCCGCATGGCCGACGGGATCGGCTGGATGTGGCGCTTCGTCCCCGAATTGTTCGAACTGGACGAACTCGCCGACGCAGCCCTCTGCGCCGGCCTGTTCACCGACCTCACCGCCCTGCGCGGCGACTATGACCGCATCGTCCACGCCGTGCTGGCCGAAGCGACGATCGCCGTGCCGGCCGACCAGCGCCCGATCCTCGGCGGCCGCCGCGGCCACCACTCTGAGCATCTCGGCCACCTCCTGTGCACCATGCAGTACCTTCCCCGCACCTATCCGGACGCGGTGTGGTGAGCGTGGCGGCGATCCTGGATGCGGACGAGGCGGAGCGAATCCTCGCCGTCGTCGCCGAAGTTCCCGATCCCGAAGTCCCGGCGGTCTCCGTCGTAGACCTCGGCATCGTCCGCTCCGTCAGATCCGACCGCGTGGTCATCACTCCCACCTACACCGGCTGCCCGGCAACCGAGGTGATCGAGCGCGACATCCGCGCCGCGCTGGACGCCGCCGGCTACCGCCACGTCCGCATCGAAACCGCGCTCTCCCCCGCCTGGACGACAGACTGGATCACGCCCGAAGGCCGTGCCAAGCTCCACGCTTACGGGATAGCCCCGCCGGTGGCCCGCGGCGCCGCTGTCGCCTGCCCGCAATGCGGCTCGTCCGACACGGTCGAGATAAGCCGCTTCGGCTCCACCGCCTGCAAGTCGCTGTGGCGCTGCCGCGCCTGCGCCGAGCCTTTCGACCTGTTCAAATGCCATTGAGGGCCTGATGAGCGCCGGCTTTCACACGCTCCGCATCGCCGAAATCGTCGCCGAGACCGCCGACGCCCGCTCGATCCGGTTCGAGCTGCCGGGCGAGTTGGCCGACGCTTATCGCTTCCGCGCCGGGCAGCACCTCACCTTGCGGGCCGAGATCGGCGGCGAGGATGTCCGCCGCAACTACTCGCTGTGCGTGGCCCCGTCGGAAGGTCAGCTCAAGGTCACCGTGAAGCGCATCGCCGGGGGCCGCTTCTCGAGCTGGGCGACCGAGGCGCTGAAGCCGGGCGACACGCTGGAAGTCATGCCGCCGCACGGCAGCTTTACCCACCAATTCCGCGCCGATGCCTCGAACCACTATGTCGGCTTTGCCGGCGGCTCGGGCATCACGCCCGTCATCTCGCTGCTCAAGACGGCGCTCCTCGAGGAGCCGGCAAGCCGCTTCACCCTCTTCTACGGCAATCGCGACAGTCAGTCGGTGATCTTCCTGGAAGAGCTGTCCGCGCTCAAGAACCGCTTCATGGGCCGGCTCCAGGTCCACCACTTCCTGGCCGAGGAGATGGAGGATATCGACCTGTTCAACGGCATGCTCGATCGCGCCAAATGCGGCGAGATCCTCGGCGCGCTGGTCGATCCGTCCGAAGTCGCCGCCTTCTTCATCTGCGGTCCCGGCCCGATGATGGACGCCGCCGAGGAGGCGCTCTGCCACAGCGCGGTACCGCGCGAGAAGATCCACATCGAGCGCTTCACCGCCGACCGCCCGCCCGAGGCGCTCGCCGCCCAGCTCCAGCAGATGTCGCAGGGCGCACAGGGGCTGACGATGCTGGTCACCCTCGACGGCCGCAAGCGCCGGGTGCCGTTCAGCGCCGAAGCCGGCAACATCCTCGACAGCGCCCGCGAGGCAGGTCTGCCCGCCCCCTTCGCCTGCAAGGCCGGCGTCTGCGCCACCTGCCGCGCCCGCGTGGTGACGGGCGAGGTGGAGATGGCGGCCCGCTACGGCCTCACCGACGAAGAGATCGCCTCTGGCTATGTCCTCACCTGCCAGTCGGTGCCGAAGGGGGAGGGCGTAGAGCTCGACTACGACGCCTAGAAGACGAAGGAGAGCCTGAGGCCGAGTTCGGTGGTGCGGTTCGCGGGCTCGAAAAATTCGAGCGACTGGCTCGGATCGTCCGGATTGGTGATGACGAAGCTGTCGGAGCGGTCGAGCCTCCAGTGCCGCACAAAGGGTCCGATGCTCAGGGCACGCTTGCCGAGTGCCACCTGGTAGGCGGCGCTGGCCTCGAAGCCGTGGCCGCCGTCCAGGTCCAGCTTTAGGTCGGGAAGCTCGGGGTCGAGGCCGGAAAACTTAGACTCGGCCGTGCCGTTCACCACCCAATTATACTGCGCGCTGAGCAGGATCGCTCCGCCCGAACCGACCGGCACCCGCGCGCCCACGCCGACCGGAATGTAGGAATAGCCGATCTCGCGGTCGTAGCCCGCCTCGCCGATGGAGGTGACCTTTCCGCCGCTCTCATCGATCAGCGCCCGGCTCGCGAGGCCGGTGAACGGGCTCAGCGTCGCGCCGCCGCCCACGGCAAGGTCAAAGCCTAACTGAAGCTCGAGCTGACCCGTGGCCTGGCTGACATTTTCCAGCCGTGCCTCGCCGGCCGGGTCCGGCCTTCGGTAATCGACCGATCCTCCCGCCGCGGAAAGCTTGCCCCGCAAGAACAAGCCGCCGCCGATGGTCTCGACATAGTTCAGGTGAAACCCGCCGAACACGCCATCATCATAGACGATCGTCGCGCCTTCCAGGCGTTCCCGATAGGCATAGTCGAACAGCTCCGCGCCCACCTCGAAGCCGCCGCGTGTCTGCGCCTGCGCTCCGTCCGGCGACATCGCCCCGCCGACCAGCAGTGCGGCGATCATGGTTCCGATATGTTTCATCTGTCCCTCCCTTGGCCGCGTCCGTATCGTAGGCAGCGCATGCCCAATGTGGGGGAGGGCGCTTGTGGGTAGATTACGCCCGAGCCGGGCGGCGCGTAAGCTTGCGGCAATGTCGGTTCAGCAAAATGAAAGCTCGGGCAGGAGGGCGAGGCGTTGCGCATATTGCTGGTTGAGGATGAGCCCGAGCTCGGCGCCGCGGTGTCGGCACGGCTGAAGGCCGAGGGCTATGTCGTCGATCACGTCGCCAGCCTCGGCGATGCGATCGAGGCGGTGCTTGGCGCGGAATACCGGCTGCTCCTGCTCGACCGGCGCCTGCCGGACGGGGACGGCCTGTCGCTGCTTCCGGTACTTCGTACCCGCCCCTCGCCTCCGCCGGCGATCGTGCTGACCGCGCTCGACGACGTGCCGGATCGCGTCGCCGGCCTCGACGCCGGCGCCGAGGATTATCTGATCAAGCCCTTCGCGTTCGACGAATTGCTCGCTCGCATCCGGGTCCTCCTGCGCCGCTCCTCGGCGGGGGCGCCGACCCCCAGCGTCACCGTCGGCTACCTTGAATTCGATCTTGCCGCGCGTGAGGCCCGAGTCGAAGGCGTGCCGCTCCCCCTGCCGCGGCGCGAGCTCGCCATCCTCGCCGCGCTTGCCCGTCGTGCCGGCCGGGTGGTGATGCGCGAGCACCTGGAAGCCCAGGTCTATGGTTATGACGACGAGATCTGTTCCAATGCCCTCGAGGCGCACATTTCCCGTCTACGAAGGCGCCTTGCCGACGCTGGAGCCTGCGTGGTGCTCCACGGCGTCCGCGGCGTCGGCTATATGCTGAGGGCGGCATGAAATGGCCGCGGCCCTCGCTGGTACGCCGGCTCTTGCTTGCCTTCATCATCGGGCCTTTGCTGGCGTTCTTCGGCCTCATCCTCGCACTCCGCCCGCTCCTCTCCCATTTCGGGGAGCTGAATGTCGGGCCGGAGGTCGCGATACTCTTCCTGGAAAAGGATCTTCGCAAAACGCCCGGCGGAGCTCTCGCCTTGCGGCCGCACTCACGCTCCGTCGACTTTGCAAGCCGCAGCGAGGGATCGTGGTTCATGGTACGGCAGGGGACAGAGGAGCTGTCTTACGGACCGGTTCCCGATCGTGTGCGCCAGTTGATCCAACACCTCCCGCAAGGGATCAAGGAGGCGCATCTTGGTGACTCGCAAGCCTCCGATCGCATCGGCGACGTGTCGATCATGGAGGCTGATACGGATGCGGGAGTGGTCACCATTTACGCCGGAGGAATCGAGCCGTCGGCAATCACGACGGAGGATTGGCTTCTGCTCGCGTATCTGGATGCCGAATTCTACATGGCCATCACGCTCATCATTCTGATCTGCGCCTCCGGGGGGCCGGTGGCGATTCCGATCGTCTTGCGTTCGCTCCGGCCGACGGCACGCGCTGTCGCGAGCATCGATCCTTCCGAACTGGATAAACGCCTCCCCGAGAAGAAGGTGGTCAAGGAGCTCCTGCCGATCGTTCGCGCTTTCAACGCTGCGCTCGAGCGGCTGGAGGCGGGGTTCGAGCGGCGCAGGCGCTTCATCGCCGATGTCGCCCACGAACTCAGGACTCCGCTCGCCGTGCTGACCATGCACGTCGATGCATTGCCCAGAAGCGGCGGCAAGACCGACCTTCAGCGCACCGTTTTCCGCCTCGGCCAGATGGTCGGCCAGATGCTGGATGCGGAGCGGCTTGCCCTCACCAAACGGCAGCGGGAGCCGGTCGATCTCGTGGCCCTGTCCAAAACCGCCGTGGCCGAGATCGCGCCGCTGGCGATCGCCGGTGGCTATGAGATCGCATTCCGGGCGGACGCCGACCTGGTGGTGGTCGACGCGGATCCGCATGCGCTGTTGCGAGCCCTGCTGAACCTGCTCGGAAACGCGATCGCGCACGGCGGAAACAGGGGCACGATTGAAGTTCGCGTCTCCACGAATGGGACGATCGAGGTGGCGGACGAGGGGCCCGGCGTCGCCGCCGAGGCGCGTGAACGGATCTTCGAGCCGTTCCGCCGCGAACGTTGGGATCGCGATGGTTGCGGCCTCGGCCTCCATCTCGTGCGGGAGATCATGCGCGGCCACGGCGGCGAAGCGAGGGTGGTCGACTCCCCTGCCGGCGCCCTGTTCCGCCTCGATTTCCGCTTCGCCTAGCGGCTGCCTTCGCTTGCCGGCGTCCCGTTACGGGCCATGTCGTAACCTTCGGCGTTGCCGTGGTAGCTGATCACGCTGCGCACCGTGTTCTGCATCACCGCCATCCGCTCCCCGAGCGGGGCGCCGGTGCGGCGGATCATCACGGCGACGGCATAGCTGTGCCCATCCGGCGCAGTGACGATGCCGATGTCGTTGTAGCCGGCCTGGACGCCGCCCAGCACCTGGCCGGTGCCGGTTTTGTGCGCGAGGCGCCAGCCGCCGGCCAGGCCGCCCTTGAGCCGCTGCGGCCCGGTGCGGGTGTTGCCCATAATGGCCAGCATCTTCTGGGTCGAGGCGGGCGAAAGCAATTCGCCGCGCTTCAGTCGCGCGAGGGCATCGACAATGCCAAGCGGTGTCGCGCCGTCCATCGGATCCTTGATGTAGCGCTCGAACGCCGCCCGCCGCGTTGCCGCGGGAACCGCGTTGCGGGCCGTGTAGAAGGCGCCGTTATAGGCGTAGGATTGGTTCCATTGCATGCCGGCGATCTGGCTTTGCAGCAAGCGCTCGCCTGGGCCGAAGCGGATGCCGGAGATGTTCTTGTCGCGCAAAAAGGCACGAACCGCCTCCGGGCCGCCGGCGCGCCACATGACGAAGTCGTTGCAGGTATTGTCGCTTTGCTGAAGCGCGCGACTGATCAGGCTGTCCACCGTGGTGGTGTAGCCGTTGGCGCCGATCTGCTGAGCGACCGGCTGGTGAAACAAGGTCATGTCCGCCTTGGTGAGGGTCACCGGGCGGCCAAGGTCGAGCTGGCCCCTGTCGGCTTTGTGGAAGGCGGTCAGCGCCACCCAGAACTTGCTGACGCTTTGCTGCGGAAACAAGGTGTTGCCGTCATAAGCCGTGGTCCAGCCCGTAGCGACATCCTGAACGGCAATGCCGATGTCGCCGTTGAAGCTTTGAGCCAGTGCGCGAACCTGCGCTTCCAGGATGCGCTGGGCCGCGGTTTCGCTGCTGCCGATGGGCCGCGCATTGGGCGTGAAGCCGCGCCGGTCGACCGGCCGGGCCTGCGCAAGCTTCACCGGTGCGACCTTGCCCTGACTTGCCTTGGCAACCTGCATATCCGCCTTTCCTGCAACGGCGGGAGCAGTCCGTTCCGGACGGCGTTCGGCCGCTTGCGCCTGGGTGAATGCCAGCGCCAGCAGCGCCACGCCGGGCAGCGCGCCGATCGAATGACGGCGAAAGTTCCGCCTCTCCTCGCTGGGACGGCGATGATGCAACTGTGCCACTGGCCCCTCCTCAAATACAATTCCCCGATAGGATTCATCATATAAGCGCCGGGGTTTCCGCCAGCTTAATCACATCGAACTTCGGTGAGTTGTGCGGTTGGCGCGGCAGTGCGAGTCGGTTTAACCGTTGAGACTTTATATCGTTTCGTCCTAGAGCCCGCGTGGCAAAAGGGAGTTTCCACCATGCGTCTGCTTACTGCGTTTCTCGCCACCACCGCGCTTGCCGCCGCTCCGGCCTCCGCACAGGGTCAGCAACAGGCGCCTGCCGATCCCGCCGAGCGCGGCGAAGTGCAGGGCGACCACCTCCACGACCAGTTCGGCAGCGACATCATCGTCACCGCGCCGCTACGCGATCTCGATCTGCTTGCCGGGACGGCGGTGCTCACCGGCGACCAGCTGGTGCGCGACCTGCGTCCGCAGCTCGGCGACACGCTCGCCCGCCTGCCCGGCGTTTCCGCCACCTCCTTCTCGCCCGGCGCGTCGCGGCCGGTGCTGCGCGGCTTCCAGGGCGAACGGGTGCGCGTGCTGACCGATGGCCTGGGCTCGCTGGACGTCTCGAACACCTCGGCCGATCACGCCGTGACCATCGATCCCATCACCGCCGCGCGCATCGAGGTGCTGAAGGGCCCCGCCGTGCTGCTGTTCGGCAGCCAGGCGATCGGCGGCGCGGTCAACGTCCTCGACCGCCGCATCCCTCGCGCGGTGCCGGACGAAGCGCTTCACATCGATGTTCTCGGCGCCTACGGCTCCGCCGCCGATGAGCGCAGCATCGCGGCCGGAGTCGATGCGCCGCTTGGCAAGGGGGGGCTCGTCCTCCACCTCGACGGCAGCTTTCGCAAAACCGACGACCTGCGCGTCGGCGGCTTCGTCCTGTCCAAGGAACTGCGCGCCGAGCAGCTCGAGATCGCGGAAGAAGAAATCGCGGAAGGGCATGCGGAGGAAGCAGCCGAAGCGCTCGAGTTGGCTAACCTCAAGGGCCGCATACCGAATACCGCCACCGAGCAGAAGACGCTCGGGGCCGGCCTTGCCCTGATCCGCGATGCCGGCAGCATCGGCGTCTCGGTGGGCTGGTTCGACAGCCGCTACGGGATCCCGACGCGGCCCGGTGCCGGCCACCATCATCATGACGACGGCGAGGATGAAGGCGAGGAAGGCCATGGTGAGGAAGAGGTGACGATCGGGCTGGAGCAGATCCGGTTCGACCTGCGCGGCCAGCTCAACCTGGGCGGCGGCATGTTCAAGGAGGCCCGCGTGCGGCTCGGTTATGCGGATTATGAGCATACCGAATTCGAAGGCGCCGAGGTCGGCACCGTGTTCAGCAACCAAGGCGTGGAAGGCCGGTTCGAACTCATTCAGAACGAGCGTGGAAGCTGGAGCGGCGCGAGCGGCGTGCAATATTTCCACCGTGACTTCTCGGCGGTCGGGGCGGAAGCCTTTCTGCCGCCCAACAAGACCAGCCAATATGGCGTGTTCACGCTTCAGGAATGGGATTTCGGCCCCGTCAATGTCGAGGCGGCGGCGCGTTACGAACATGGCCGGATCAGTTCCGATGCGGCCGATGTGCGCCGCACCTTCAATGCCTTTTCCGCGGCTCTGGGGGGGTCGGTCGCCGTCGGCCCCGGAGTCAAGCTCGGCGCCAACATCTCGCGGGCCGAACGTGCGCCCTCGGCCGAGGAATTGCTGTCCAACGGCCCGCACGTAGCGTCGCAGGCCTTCGAAATCGGCGATGCGACCTTGCGCAAGGAGAGGAGCTGGGGCGGCGAGATCTTCGTGCGCGCCGAAACCGGTCCGTTCGACTTCAGCGCCAGCGTCTACGCCAACCGGTTCGACGACTACATCTATCAAGCCTTCACCGGCGAGGAAGAGGACGATCTGCCGATCCTGCAATATTTCCAGGACGACGCCCGTTATTGGGGCTTCGAAGCGTCCGCCTCGGCCCGGCTTTTCAAGGCGCGCGGTGTGCAGTTCGTCGCCGACGCGGTAGTCGATTATGTTCGCGCCACCGTCGACAATAGCGGCCCGGCCCCCCGCATTCCGCCGTTCCGCTTCCTTGGCGGTCTCGAGGCGCAGTCGGCCGGGGTCGACGCGCGCGTCGAGGCGGAGTTCGTCGCCGAGCAGGACCGGGTCGCACCACTCGAGAACCCGACGGACGGCTTCACCCTCGTCAACGCCTCGCTGACCTGGCGCCCGGCCGGCCGCAACAGCGGCACGGCGGTGATTTTGTCGGCCAACAACATCTTCGATGTCGACGCACGGCGCCACGCCTCGCTGACCCGCGAATTCGCGCCGCTCGCCGGCCGCGACATCCGGTTGAGCGCCCGGTTCAGCTTCTAAAGGAAGCGGGCGAGGCGCAGCCAGGCGGCACGCTTCGCCTCGAAGGCGAGCGTGTAGGCCGGGCTGCTGGAGGGGAGGGCGATGAGCGCCAGCCCCTCCCGTCCGGCGAGCTGAGGCATTCCGGTCGCGGCCGAGGTGCCGCCGTTGAAGCCGACCGCCCGCAGCGCCGGCAGCGTGTCGACGAACTGCGCCAGCGGGTTGGCCGCCGCGTCGCGTATCGCCGCGTCCAGGCTGCCGCGCCGCCGCGCCGCGCCCACCGTGTCCCACAACGCCACCCCGGCTTCCTGAAGCGCGGCGAGGCGGTCCGCATAGGCGAGCGGCACCAGATCCTCCCCGATGACGCCTCCGATCAGCCGCCAGAACTGGTTGCGGGGATGGGCGTAATATTGAGCGTGGGCGAGCGACTGTTCGCCCGGCAGGCTGCCTAGCACCAGCACCCGCGCCCGCGCATCGGCGACGGGGGGAAAGGAGCGCTTCAATTCGTCCATCGCCTCCCTTTGCTCCCGCGTTTCGGGAGGCGCAACTTCCCCCTTCAGCAGGCGTTGCCCCCCGCGCCGCCTTCGTCCAGAGGGCGCTTATCCTGTTTCAGGGGTGGAGAAATCGTTGTGGGAAATCGGATGCGGGCTGCGGTGCTGGAAGGCCCGGGCCGGGTAGAGGTGCAGGACGTCGAGCGGCCGGAGCCGGGCCCGGGGCAGGTGCGAGTACGGCTGGAAGGATGCGGCGTCTGCGCGTCCAACCTGACACCCTGGGAAGGGCCGGAGTGGATGCAGTTCCCGACCGAGGCGGGGTCGCTCGGCCATGAAGGGTGGGGCGTCATCGACGCGGTGGGGGAGGGCGTTCAGGACCTCGCCGTCGGCAACCGCGTGGCAGCGCTCAGCTACAAGAGCTATGCCGAATACGACATCGCCGAAGCGGACGCCGTGGTGCGCCTGCCCGACAGCCTCAACGGCCAGGCCTTTCCCGGCGAGCCGCTCGGCTGCGCGATGAACATCTTTCGCAGGAGCGACATCCAGGCCGGGCAGACGGTGGCGATCGTCGGCATCGGCTTCCTGGGCGCTTTGCTCACCCGGCTCGCCACCGATGCGGGCGCGCGGGTGATCGCCATTTCGCGCCGGCAATTCTCGCTGGATGTGGCAACGCAGTTCGGCGCCGCCGAGACCATCCCCATGGACGACCACAACGGCATCATCGAGCGGGTCAAGGAGCTTACCGACGGCACTTTCTGCGACCGCGTGATCGAGGCGGTGGGCAAGCAATGGCCGCTCGACCTCGCCTCCGAACTGGTCAAGGAGCGCGGCAAGCTGATCGTCGCGGGCTATCATCAGGACGGGCCGCGCCAGGTCAATATGTGGCTGTGGAACTGGCGCGGCATCGATGTGATCAATGCCCATGAGCGCGACCCCGCAGCTTACGCGCAGGGCATACGCGATGCGGTCGAGGCGGTGGGCTCGGGACGGCTCGATCCGACACCGCTCTACACCCACACTTACCCGCTCGACCGGCTCGGCGAAGCGCTGGACGCCACCCGCGACCGGCCGGACGGCTTTCTCAAAGCGCTGGTGACGCCCTGATGGCCCGCCCGCGCGTGGGCTTCCTTGGCGTCGGCTGGATCGGCCGGCACCGCATGGAAAAGATGCTGGCCACCGGCGCGATCGAAGCCGCCGCGATCGCCGACCCTTCCGACGAAATGGCAGGGGAGGCGCTCAAGCTCGCCCCCGGCGCCGTTCGCGTCGAGGGGCTGGACGGCCTGCTGGCACAGGGGCTGGACGGGCTGGTGATCGCGACGCCGAGCGCGCTGCACGCCGAACAATCGATCCGCGGGCTCGACGCCGGAATAGCCGTCTTCTGCCAGAAGCCGCTCGGCCGCACCGCCGCCGAATCCAGTCGGGTGGTGGAAGCAGCCCGCAAGGCCGACCGGCTGCTCGCTGTGGATCTCTCCTATCGTTTCACCCAAGGCATGCGGCGCGTGCGCGAGCTGATCGGGAGCGGCGACCTCGGCCGCGTCTTCGCCGCCGATCTCGTCTTCCACAACGCCTACGGGCCGGACAAGCCGTGGTTCTACGATCCTGAGCTGTCGGGCGGCGGCTGCGTGATGGATCTTGGCGTCCACCTCGTCGACCTGGCCTTGTGGGCGTTCGACTTCCCCGAGGTGCGCGGCGCCTCGGCGCAGCTCCTCGCCAGGGGTGAGCCGCTCCAGCCCGGCACGGTGGAGGATTATGCGGTGGCGCAGCTCGAGCTGGAGGGCGGTGCCTCCATCCGCCTCGCCTGCTCCTGGAACCTGCCCGCCGGCCAGGAGGCGGTGATCTCCGCGTCCTTCTACGGCACCGCCGGCGGCGCGGCGCTGAGCAACGTCGGCGGCTCCTTCTACGACTTCAAGGCGGAGCGCTATCGCGGCACCGCCACTGAAACGCTGGTCTCGCCCCCCGATGAATGGGGCGGCCGCGCGGCGGCGGATTGGGCGGTTCGGCTCGGCGCAGGCGCGCGCTTCGACCCGGGCGCGGAGCGGCTGGTCGATGTCTCCCGCGCGCTCGACCGTATCTACGGCCGCTAGGCAGCATTCGGCGCTTCTCTCGACGCGCTCACGCCGCTAACGGGCGCGCCATGACGCACGCAATCGATTTCGAAGTGGACGCCGCTGCCGAAGGGGAGGGGACGGTCTTCACCGTGTCCCGCCCCAGCACCGGCCAGACGCGCCGCTACCGCCTCCCCGGCGGCGAGCAGGACGATTATACCCGCTTCTACGCCGAGCTTGCCTCCGATTGGGGCATGCGCGTCGCGCATTGCTATGCCGGCCCGGCAGCAGGGGACGGACCGGAGCCGGACTGGCGGCCGCTTCTCACCGCCAATGCCTCGCCGAACATCCTATCCGGCTACGGCGACCCGGCGGTGCTCAAGACGGACGACGGCTATTGGCTGGTCGCGACCTCGAACGACGCGCCGGACGCTTTCCCGATCCTCCACTCCCGCGACCTGGAGCATTGGGAGCATCGCGGCTTCGTGTTTCCCGAAGGCGAGGCGCCGGACTGGACCGCGACCGGCCGCCATGTCGCCGATTTCTGGGCGCCGGAAATGGCCCGGGTCGGCGACGATTACTGGCTCTGCTACACCGCCCGCCAGAAGAGCAACGCGCTTGCCATCGGCATCGCCAGGGCGGAGCATCCGGAAGGTCCGTGGCGCGACATGGGCCGGCCGCTGATCACCGGCGGCATCCTTCTTTATCCGCCCGCGCCGGGCTCAGGCCTGCCCAACCCGCCGATGAGCGGCGGCGTCATCGATTCGCATATCTTCGTCGATGCCGACGGCACCCCGTTTCTGTTCTGGAAGCAGGACACCAACGGGGTGTGGCCGCGCCCGCTGGCGGGCCTGATGCGGGCGCGCCCGGAGCTGATCGACCGCATCTTCGATCACGAGGAGGACCGCCGCACCGCCCAATTCGCCGCCGCCGTCCAGCCGTGGGCGAACGGGCGCCGGCCGATGGAGCGCTTCTTCCTGATGCAGCCGCTGATCGATGTGGCGCTCGGCTCCTGGGCCAGGGTGAAGAGCGTGCTTCAGGAGTGCGCAGAGGCGGAAGCCATTCTCGATGCGATGCGAACCCCGATCTTCGGCCAGCGCCTGGCGCTGGATGGAGAATCGCTGGTCGGGGCGCCGCTCGAGGTGCTCGCCAACGATCTCGACTGGGAAGGCCACCTCATCGAAGGTCCGTGGGTGACGCGCCAGAACGGGCGCTACTGGCTGTTCTACGCCGGCAACGATTTCTGCACGCCCGCTTACGGGATCGGAGTCGCAGTCGCGGACCATCCGCTCGGGCCTTATGAGAAGCGCGCCGAGCCTTTGCTCAAGACGACGCAAAGCTGGTGGGCGCCCGGCCATGCCTCGGTCGCGCCGGGCTTGGATGGAGCGCCGCAGCTGTTCTTTCACGCTTATGTGCCCGGAACAGGCGGCTACAACGCCTTTCGCGCGCTCCTCACCACTCCGCTTCGCTTCGGCGACAGGGACGTCATCATCCCCTGAGCACCTCGGCGGCTTGGTTCAAGGGGCAGGCGTGTTAGAAGGTGGCCGTAACGCTTGCGAGAAGGCCCGTCTCATGCCGCACCAATCCTTGCTCATCAGCCTCTCGACCGTTTTGCTCCTGGCGGTGCCGGGCGCCCCGGCATCGGCCGCCGATCCGGCGCGATTCGTTCCGGTGTTCAAGACGAATTTCCCCGATCCGCACGTCCTTCGCCACGGCGACGAATATATCGCCTACGCGACCAACGCCGGCATCAACCTGCCGATGGCAGCCTCGACCGACCTGGTGAACTGGTCGACGGTGATGGATCCGGCGAGCCCGAAGAAACGGCTCGACGGCATGCCGGTGCTCGCGCCGTGGGTGAAGCCGGGCTTCACCTGGGCCCCCGAAGTGATGGAATTAGGCGGCAAATGGCTGCTTTATTATACGGCCAACCACCGCACGAAGGATGTCCAATGCATCGGCCTTGCCATCGCCGACAACCCGCGCGGGCCCTTCCGAGATAGCGCGGCGGAGCCTCTCGTCTGCCAGTTCGACCTCGGCGGAACGATCGACGCGAACCCGTTCCGCGACAGCGACGGGAAGCTTTACCTTTACTACAAGAGCGACGGCAACCGGGTCGGCAAGGGGACCGCTATCTGGGGCCAGCGCCTGTCCGACGACGGCCGATCGGTGGTGGGCACACCGGTGGCGCTCATCAAGGACGACCAGCCCTGGGAAATGAAGCTCGTCGAGGCGCCGGCGATGGTGCGTGCGCCAACCGGCTATCACCTCTTTTACTCCGCCGCTTATTACGGATGGGATTCGAAGACCCGGCTTTCGCCCTACGCCACCGGCTATGCTGGGTGCACAGGCCCACTTGGACCCTGCACCGACGCGCCGGAAAATCCCATCCTTTACAGCTATCTGGACAAGAAAGCGGGGTGCCTCAGCGGGCCTGGGCACCCGAGCATCTTCCAGGTCGGAGCGCACAAGGTCATTGCCTTTCACGCCTGGGCCGCGACGAGCAGCTGCCGCAAGGCAAAGGACGAGCGCTGGATGTACCTGGCGCCGATCGTCTGGAAAGACGGCAAGCCGCAGATCGCGCGCGGCCTGCGGGCTTCCGACAAGGCCAGGTGAGGGCGCCGACAGGTGCCTCGCGGCCGATAGCGCCGAGCCGTCAAAGGAGCCTTGAGAGGAGAATTTGCGCCGGCAGCGCCTCCGTGCCGAATATCGTCACTGAGGGTCGCTTGCTGTTTCGACCGGCTGTCGCTCCTTGTCGGCCGCTATAACCGTCACCCCGGACCTGATCCGGGGTCCACCTTCCTGTCATCGCCGCTACGGAAGAAGGTGGATGCCGGATCAAGTCCGGCATGACGAATGTGGTTCCCCAGACCTTTCATTTCAGGCTGCTTGAATAATAGGGCCGGAGAGGTGGCGCCCCTCCAGCCCCTGAGCGGTGCCGACGTGCTTAGAAGCGCGTGCGGATGCCGACCGAGTAGATCCGCTCCTCGTAACGCACGTCGCGCGGGTAGATCACTCCGGGTTCGATTTGGCGGAAGTTGCGGAAAGGCTTGCCGAGCAGGTTGGAGACATCGGCCGCGACCGTCAGGTTTTCGAACAGCGTGTAGCTGATCGACGCATCGAGCCGGGTAACGGGTGCCACGAACTCGCTGGACAGGCGTTCGCCGCCGGCGGTGGTGAAGAAGCCCTGCGAGTAACGCGAGCGGCGGTTGTAGGCCACACGGGCAGTGATCGGGCCCTTTTCGTAGAAACCAACGACGTTGTAAGTATATTTCGAGACGTCCGGCAGGTTGGCGTCGTTGTCGATGTAGGTGAAGTTAAGCTCGGTTCCGAAGCCCGAGAAGGTGCTGGGCAGGAAGTCGAAGAAGGTGCGGAACTGCGCCTCGACGCCCTGCAACCGGCCCTTGTTCAGGTTGAACGGGGCGAGCAGCCGCGTCTGCCCCAGGCCGGGAAGATCGACGATCTGCTCGGAATTGGCGATGAAGCCATCGACATCGCGCCGGAACAGCGCAAGCGCAGCGAAGCCGGTGCTGGCGAAATAATATTCCAGCGACAGATCATAGTTGCGCGACTGGATCGGGCGCAAGAACGGGTTGCCGCCGCGGGCGGTGCGGATCGGGCTGCCGCCCGGCGGATCGATCCTGAGGCCAGGGTTGAGATCGCCAAAGAACGGCCGTGTACGCGTTTCGGTATATGCGGCGCGCAGGTGAATCTGCTCGGTCGGGCGGAAGCGGATCGAGGCGTTGGGCAGCACGTTGGTATAGTTGTTGCTGACCTCGAACGGCTGGATGCCGCCGCCGCCGATGTTTTCGATGCTTCCGTCCAGCGAGAATTCGGTCCGCACGACCCGCACGCCGAGCGCGCCGTCGACGCGGTCGCCAAAGCGGTAATTGACCTGGCCGTAGCCGGTATAGGCCTTTTCTCCCGCGTCGTAGCTCTGAAGCGGATTGAAGGGTGGTAGTCCGGCGGGGAAGCCGGCGAGCTGGCGCAGCTCCGTTATGCTTCCGCGCACGCTGTCATAGGTCGGCGTGTTGAGACGGCGCACCGTCGGATTGATGTCGCCGCGATAACCGTCACGGCCAACCGCGAACTGGAGCGGCAGGCTGCCGTAAGGGCGGTTGAGGCCTTCCTGCGGCGAATACCGCTCGCCGTTGCGGAAGGAGCCGTCGCGATTGGTAAACCGGACGCCGAAGTCGATCGACGGAAGAAAGGAGACCAGTTCCTTCAACTCCCCGTCGAAGCGCAGTTGATAATCGTCGCCTTGGGCGATCAGCTGCCGGTCGAAGAAGCCGCGGTAGCGGTAGTTGTTGAGATCGGTGAGATCGAGGCCGTTTGCAAAGTTGAACTCAACCCCGCCGTCGCCGCGCGGAGCGTCGAACACGACATTGACCCGCGGCGTGGAGGTGATCGCGTAATCGACCCCGTAGATCGACAGATCGAATTTCGAGTCGGTGCGCGCTACGTCCACGGCCAGGCGCAGCTTGTCGGTGTTGTAAACGGCGCCTGCGGCGATCTGGTAGGTGTTCGTCTTTTCGCGGGTTGCGGCCTGGAAGCCGTCGGCGCGCGGCGTGTTGGTCAGCGTGCTGAGCGAGGCCGCATAACGCGGGCTGACATCGTCGCGCAGGACGACGTTGTTGAAGGTTGCCCGGTTGTTGGCATCGATCGAAAACAGCGGAACGAACAGGTTGCGGTCCGAAACCTCGCGGCGGAAGCCCTGGTAAAGGCCGTCCACATAGAATTCCAGGTTGGGCGAAGGCCGCCATTGCAGCGCCGCGTTGAGCGACGGCCGCTTGCGCTTCCCCGGGCTTTGAAACAGGCCGACGCCCACCGGTACGCGCACAGTTGAAGCGTCGTTGGCGCTGAAATTGTCCACAAAGGTGCCGGGCTGCCCGGGCACTGCATTGATCGCGAAGAAGTCGCCGGAAACGAACCGGGCGGAGTCGAGATATTCGAGTTCGGTGTAGCTGACGTTCAGCAAGGCGCCGAATTCGCCTTCTCCCGCATCCCAGCGATTGGAGACCAAAATGTTACCATTCCAGGCCACGTCCCTAGCCCGGTCCGCATAAGTCCCGTTTAACGACCCGGCGATTTCTAGACCCTTGAAGTCGAAGGGCCGGCGCGAACGAACATTGATCAGCCCGGCCAAATTGCCCTCGACCTGCTCGGCGGTGAGTGATTTGAAAACCTCCAGCGCGGCAACGCCGCCGGCGGGGAAGTCCTGCGGTGCCACCGTGCGGGCTTCGGCGGTAAAGATATCGCGGCCGTTATAGGTGGTCGCCGGATCGCGCAAGCCGCGTACGAACACTTCGCCGGCTTCGCCCACCTGCCGCTCTACGCTGACGCCCGGCACACGGGACAACGCTTCGGAGACGGTGCGGTCGGGCAGCTTGCCGATGTCCTCGGCGACGATAACGTCGACGATCTGGTCGGAATTGCGTTTGATGTTCTGCGAGGTCTGCAGCGAGCGGCGAAGGCCGGTGACGACGATTTCCTCGCCCGGCGCTGCTTGGTCGCTGCCGTCGGCGCCCTGCACCGCATCGTCCGTCTGCGGCGAACCGTCGCCGGGCGCCGGAGTGGTTTGCGCCTCGGCCGTGGGATCGGGAGGGGTTGCAGGGCCGGTCTGCGCGGCTGCGGGGAAGGCGCCGAGCGTCAGCACGGCAGCGGAAGTGGTTGTCAAGACGACGGATTTCAGGCGCATGTTTCTGCCTCCCCCTGTTTGGCGTTCGTTCCCGCTTTCCCGACGGGCACTTGCGCCTGGAGGTATGATCTCCTCCCTTTAGTCTGACAAGGGACATAGATTAACTGAGGCAAGGATGTGACAACAGTGTTGCCCCGGAGTTGCGCCCTGGCCAGGGAGTTTTGGTCCGGTGTGCGCGCCAAGCCCTATCCAGGGAGGCGCCACGCTCCAAGCACTCCCAAAGCCTCACCCCCCGTTTCGCTAGGCGAGCTTGAACAGCGCCCCCGCCGCTTCCACTTCGTCGCGCACGAAGCGCACCGCTGCCTTGACGCGGGCAAGGCCCGCCTGATCCTGGTGGACGATCAGCCACAAGGATCGCGTAAGGCTGACGTCGCTGGGGAGCACCCGCACGAGCGCCTTTTCCTCGGCGGCGAGGAAGCCGGGGAGGACGCACAGGCCGGCGCCTGCCAGCGTCGCGCGCAGCTGGGCTACCAAGTTTGAACTCTCCACCGCCACCGCGCCCTGCGGCGCGACATGCTGGAGGAAGTCGAGCTCGGGAAAGTGGAGCAGATCGCCTATATAGCTGACGAACTGGTGCGCGCCGAGGTCCGCGGCGCACGCGATCGGCGCCGCGCGCTCCAGATAGGCGGGGGCGGCGTAGAGGCCGAGATCGTAGTCGATCAGCTTGGATACGCTGATCCGGCCAGCCGGCGGCCGGCTCACCGACACCACCACATCCGCCTCCCGTTTGGCGAGGCTGAACACCGCGGAGGCGGCGACGAGCTGCACGCACAATTGCGGATGGAGCCGCTTCAGCGAGGCGATGCGCGGGGCCAGGAAATAGCTGCCAAAGCCTTCGGGCGCGCCGATCCGTACCGTCCCGTCCACGCTGTCCGCGCTGCCGCCGATCGCGTCGCGCGCGCCCAGCGCCAGCCGCTCCATCTCCTCCGCCGCCGGCATCAGCCGCGTCCCGGCCTCGGTGAGGGTGTAGCCCGAAGGGCTGCGGTCGAACAGCTTGGCCTTGAGCGCATGTTCCAGCGCGCCGATGCGGCGGGACAGGGTGGTGTGGTCCTGCCCCGTCCTGGCGGCGGCGAGGGTCAGCCGGCCGCTGCGCGCGACGGCGAGAAAGGACTTGAGGTCGTTCCAGTCGAATTCCCGCATGGTATGGGAACTTTCGCACAAGGGTATCGGAACAATCCTTATGGATTGCCGCGGAACCTTATGAGAAAGGGCCGCATCCCCTTCAAGAGGTATAAAGATCATGACCATCGAGGCTGGTTCGGCCGCGACCCTGTTCGCCGATGCCCCTGTTCCCGTAAGCCTGGATGCGGATTTCCGCACAGCCGCCGATCCCGAAGCGGGCTGGGCGAGCCGGAACCCGGACCGCGCGATGCTCTTTATGTTCGTCAGCCCGCGCAGCTGCGGCGCGTTCGAAGAGCTGATGGCGGTTTAAGGAACAATCATGGCGCAAGGCAGCGGATCCACCCTGTTCAAGCTTCCGGAGCGGCTGCCCAGCCCGTCGGAACTGGCCGATGCCTGGAGCAAGGTGATTGCGTCTGCCGTCCGGCTCGCCGGCGCTTCCACCGAGCGGGCGATGGATCCGCACACGCCCCAGCCCTTCGACGCCGCCGCCCCGGCCCGCGCCTTCAGTGCCTTTGCCGCCCACATGATGGCTCATCCGGGTGAGCTCATCGCCGCCCAACAGAAGGCCGCGTCCGACTGGATGAAGCTGTGGCACAATGCCGCGGCCCGCGCCGCCGGTGCCTCGCCCGAGCCCCTCGCCGCCCCTGAACGCGGCGACCGCCGGTTCAACGATCCCGCCTGGAACGAGGAGCCCGTCTTTGATTATCTGAAGCAGGCATATCTGCTCACCGCCCGCCGCGCCGTGGAGACCATCCAGGGCGCCGAGGGGCTGGACGAGGCGACCCGCACCAAGGTCGAATTCTTCACCCAGCAATATTTGAACGCCGTATCCCCCGCCAATTTCGCGCTGACCAACCCCCAAGCCATTCGCCGCGCCATCGACACGGGCTCGATCAGCCTCCTGTCGGGCCTTGCCAACCTCCTTGCCGACGCCGCCGACACACCCGGCATCGTCCAGCGCCGGGTGGAGCGCGAATATGAGCTCGGCGTCGATATCGCGGCGACGCCCGGCAGCGTCGTTTTCGAGAACGCGCTGATGCAGCTCATCCAGTACGCCCCGGCGACGGACGAGGTGTTCAAGCGCCCGATCCTCTACGTGCCGCCGCTGGTGAACAAATATTACCTGCTCGATCTCCAGCCCAGGTCGAGCCTGATCCGCTGGCTGGTGGAACAGGGCCACACGGTCTTCGTGGTTTCATGGGTCAATCCCGGGCCCGAACTCGCGGACTGCGATCTCGCCGATTACATCAAGCTCGGGCCTGTGGCGGCGCTGGATGCGATCGATCAGGCGACCGGTGAGCGCGAGGTCGACATGTTCGGCTTCTGCATGGGCGGCACGCTCGTCGCCATCGCGCTCGCCTATCTCGCGGCGAAGGGGGAGGGTGATCGGGTCGCCTCGGCCACCACCATCGGCACCATGTTCGATTTTGCCCAACTTGGCCAATGGTCGACATTCACCGAGCCGGAGCAGCTTCGTGCCATGGAGCGCCACCTGCTTCACAAGGGCTTCATGGCCGCACAGGACCTGCAGGCGCTTTTCTCCGCGGTACGTGCCAACGACCTGATCTGGTCATCGGTGGTCAGCCATTACCTGATGGACAAGGAAGCGCCGCCTTCGGACATCCTCTACTGGTTCGCCGATGGCGCGCACATCCCGCGTGCGTTCTTGCTGAGCTGGGCGCGCGACATATTGCGCGATAACAAGCTCAAGACGGGCGGCCTCGTGCTCGATGGAGTGGCCATCGATCTGGGCGCCGTGAAGACGCCCTTGCTGGCCATCAGCCTCAAGGACGATCACGTCTCCGCCTGGGAGGGGTCGTACGACAGCGCGCGTCTGTTCGGCGGCGAAGTCTCCTTCCTGCTCGGCGGCTCCGGGCACAATGCGGGTGTGATCAACCCGCCGAGCGCCAACAAGCACGGCTTCTGGGTCAACGATGCCCTGGCCGACACTGCGGACCAGTGGTTCGACGGCGCGCAGAAGCGCGATGGAAGCTGGTGGCCGCATTGGCAGGCGCGCCTTTCCGACAGCGGCAAGGCCAAGAAGGTCAGGGCGCGTATGCCTGGCGCGGGCAAGCTCGATGTCATCGAGCCGGCGCCCGGCCGCTACGTTCGCAACCGCGGCTGAGGCGGGGCTGGACTGGGCCGGAGGCGTCAGCGTTCCGAAAGGCAAAGCGGGCTAAGGGAGCCTCAGTCAGCTTCGAGGGCACATGCTTGCGTAACATCCTGTTCCGGTTCCTCGCTCTTGCCCTGCTCGCGGCGGCGCCCGCCGCGGCGCAGGAGGTAAAGCCGCGCCCGGTGCCGTACACGAGCGACGAAGCGATCACCCAGGACGCCTCGGAATATTCCCGCCGCGTCGGGATAGCCGCCGACGAAGCTGCCCGGCGGCTGCGTGCGCAGGAAGAAAGCGTGGCCGCGACCGACACCATCGCCGCGCGCTACAAGCGCCGCCTCGCGGGCATCTCCATCGAGCACAGTCCCGACTTCCGCATCCATGTCCTCCTCACCGGTCGCAAGAAGGTACCCGACGAGATCGTCTTCGCGGGCGGTATGCCGGTCCCGATCGTTTACCGCACCGGCGCCGGGGCGACGCGGGAAGAGGTGATCGCCGCCATCCGCCGCCATGCCGCCGCCATTCGCAAGGCGCATCCCACCGCTCAAGGGATGGGCCTCGACCAGCGCACCGGCGAACTTACCGTGATGATCCGCGGCCAGGATGCCGCCCGTAACGACCCGGCTGCGATCGAGGCACGGATCGAGGCGCTGACCGGGGTGCCGGTACGGGTGCGGGTGATGGACGGCTCCGTTGTGAACGCCGCCGGCGGTGCCGCAGTGGAAGGGGGCGTGCGCGTGGCCGGCGCCGATGCGCTGAGCGGCCGGCGCAATGTTTGCACCACCGGCTTCGTGGTAACCGACGGTGCACGCACCGGCATCGTCACCGCCGCTCACTGCCCCGATACGCTCAGCTATATCGATCCGCAGGGCGGCGGCGAGGTCACGCTGGAATTCGGCGGCCAGTGGGGCTGGAGCTATCAGGACGTGCAACTCCATGTCAGCGAAGCCGCACAGCAGCCGGTCTTCTACGCCGATCCCGGAACGGCGCCGCGCCTCCTGGGCGGCCAGCGCCGCCGCGAAAGCACCCGCGCGGGCGACGCCGTCTGCCATCGCGGCGTCAGCAGCGGCTATAGTTGCTCCTTCGTCGAGTTGACCGATTATGCGCCGCCAGGCGAGCTGTGCGGCGGGCCTTGTGACGCGGTTTGGGTAACGGTGGCCGGTCCGAACTGCCGCGGCGGCGATAGCGGCGGGCCGGTATTCAGCGGCGCCACCGCCTTTGGCATCACCAAGGGAGCGACCTACGACCGTGAAGGCCGCTGCAATTTCTATTTCTATATGTCGACCGATTATCTTCCCGAAGGCTGGACGCTGCTGCGCGGCCCCGCGACGCCGATGCCGAGCGACACCGCCGCGGCGCTGCGCTAGGAAGGCTCCATGAAGAAATCCGCCACCGATCTCATGCAGGAGATCATCTTTTCCGCCGTGATCGATTCGATCGCCGCCATGAAGGCCGCCTCCAGGGGCGTCCCAAACACCTTGCTGCGCGATCTCAACGCGGTTCACGCCAACACGACGTTCGCCGATCTCCCGCCCGAATTGCAGGCGGCGATCGGCGCCAGCGTGCGCGGCGCCTTTTCCAAGCTTCTAAAGGAAGGCTATTCGGTCGCCCCCGCATCGGCGACTCCGCCGCGGCCTCCGCATATCGGTGAGCAGGATCGGCGTGAGCGTCGCCCTGGACCGGCACGCGGACCTGGCGCGGGCGCAGGGCGGGGCCCGGGCGGCGGCCCCGGCGCGCCGGGCGGCCGTGGCCCCCGACGCGGCGGCACACCCGGGGGACGGCCAGGCGGCGGCGCTCCGGGCGGAGGCCGTGGCGGCAAGGGCTGATCGTTGGAAGACATGGTCGAGGTCTCGGGCGGCTGCCATTGCCGCGCCGTCCGCTTCGAAGCGAGCGTTGCACGCCAGGTCGAACTGCTCGACTGCAATTGCTCGATCTGCACGGCGACGGGATTTCTCCATCTGATCGTCCCGCATCATCATTTCCGCCTCCTTCAGGGCCGCGAGCGCCTGACGAGCTATCGTTTCAACACTGGCGCCGCCGAGCACCTGTTTTGCAGCATCTGCGGCATCAAGAGCTTCTACCAGCCGCGATCCCATCCCGATTGCTGCAGCGTAAACTTTAACACCCTCAACCGCCCGAACGGATTGAAGGCAATCACCCGCAGCTTCGATGGCCGCGACTGGGATGCGGCGCGCGCGCAACTCGGCGAGTAGCCACATCCGTATGCCGGGTAAGCCGGTTGGACTAAAGCGCTGCCGCCGGTTATCGCTCCAACGGTGAGCCACCACCCCTCCCGCCTCCGCCTCGACAGCCAAGCCCTGATTTCCAACTGGCGCTGGCTGAGCGCGCAAAGCGGCAATGCCGCATGCGGCGCGGCGGTGAAGGCAGACGGCTACGGCCTCGGCGTACGGGAGGTGGTGTCGTCCCTCGCCGGCGCCGGCTGCCGTGACTTCTACGTGGCTACCTGGCGGGAGGCGGAGGCGCTCGGTGCGGTGGCGCAGGGTGCCTCGTTGAGCGTTCTCCACGGCCTCGCCGCGGAGGATCTGCCGCAGGCCCTCGCCAGTCCGGCGCGACCTGTGCTCAACACACCGCGCCAGGTGCGGATGTGGCACGAGCAGGCAAAAGGGCGCCCCTGCGATGTCATGATAGACACCGGCATCAACCGTCTCGGCCTTTCTCCGGCAGATGTGGCGGCAGGCCTGCTCGATGGCCTGCGGATCGAGACTGTGATGAGTCATCTTGCCTGTGCGGATGAGGACCACGCGCTCAACGAGCGTCAGTTGCGGCTTTTCGAGGAGATCGCACAGGCGGTGCCGGCCCGGCGGCGCAGCCTGGCGAACAGCGCCGGCATCTGCCTCGGCACACGCTATACCTTTGATCTCACCCGCCCCGGCCTGGCGCTATATGGCGGCCTGCCGCGCCCGGAAGCGCACGGGTGGATCAGGCCGGTGGTCCGCGTCGAGGCCCAGATCGTGCAGCGCCGGCGCGCGGAGGCAGGGGAGGGGGTGGGCTATAATGCGACCTTCGTCGCGGGAGCTCCGACCGAATTGGCGATCCTCAACATCGGATATGCCGACGGGTATGTGCGCGCCTTTTCCGGCGGCGTCGGCCAGGCTCGGGTCGGCGATACGCTGCTGCCGGTCTGCGGCCGTGTCTCGATGGATCTCACCGCGGTCGATGTGAGCGCTGCGCCGCAGGTGCAGGAAGGGGATTGGCTGGAACTCGAGTATGACCTTGCCGCTGCCGCCGGCCGGTCCCGGCTTTCGCAATACGAACTGCTGACCCTGCTGGGATCGCGGCACGAACGGCGCTGGGACTGAAACTCCTCGGCCTTGCCGGTCGTTGGGCCGCAATGGCCACTATCGCACATCTCTCCGACGTTCATTTCGGCCGCCACGATCCACAAGTCGTTGCAGCCGTTGAAGCCTTCGTAACGGAGCGGCGCCCCGACCTTACGGTGATCAGCGGCGACTTCACGCAGCGCGCGCGGGTCGAGCAGTATAAGCTTGCCTGCGCCTGGCTGGATCGGCTGCAGGCGGAGGGGCTCTCCACCCTCGCAGTCCCGGGCAATCACGATGTGCCGCTTTACGATGTGGTGCGGCGCTTCGCTCGGCCGCTGCACCGCTATCGCCGCTTCATTGACGACGAACTTTGCCCCTGGTTCGAAAATGATGAGCTCGCCGTGCTCGGCATCAACACCGCCCGCTCGCTGACGATCAAGGACGGGCGCATCAACCGGGAGCAAATGCAGCTGATCCGCGACAGCTTTCGCGATGCCGCCCCCGGCAAGGCTCGTATTCTCGTCACCCACCATCCGCTCTTCGCCATGCCGCTCGGGGAGGAGGGCGAGCTCAGCAAGGTTGTCGGCCGCCATGAGGACGCGCTTGCCGCCTCCGCGGAAGCAGGTGTGCAGATCCTGCTGGCCGGTCACTTTCACCGGTCCTTTGCCCAGTCGGCGCGGGAGATGGTCGACACGGCCGGAGCGGCGCTGGTGATCCAGGCGGGTACCGCTACTTCTACGCGGCTTCGCGGCGAGGAGCTGCAAAGCTTCAATTGGCTGGAGGTCACGGCCGGGAAAGTCGAGCTGGTGGTGCATCGTTGGGATGGCGCGGCCTTCGTCGGAGGGCGCCCGACCTGTTTTGAGCAGGTCGACGGCAACTGGCGGTTTGCCGGGCAGCGCCAGGACGAGGGAACGCCGGCACCGATTGTCGCTGCTCGCGCCGACGAGGCTTTGGAAGAAGACTGAGCCGGAGCTTCAGATGTCCAGCAACGGCACCGGCGGCGGGTAGGTGAAGGCACTGCGACGTATCCACCGCGTCGCGATCGATTTAGTGCCACGCCCCACCGGCAGGCCAGCGTGCAGCATCTGCGGATCAGGCTGGCCGTTCGGCAGCACATTGCGGAACAGGATTGCATCTCCTGCCGCTCCCCTGAACTGGAAGCCGGTGCGCGGGAATGCCGTTTCCCCACCCTCAAAGTCATCGTTCAGGTACACGATCACGGTCAGGATGCGCTGATTGGCTTCACCTCCGATGGCATCGAAATGCGGGCGATACTCGGCGCCGGGGCGGTAGCGTAGCAGCTGAAGCGGCTCGCCCTGCGCAACCGCGGTGCCACTGAAGGCGGCAATGCGGCGATTGATGGCATTGACGACCAGATCCTCGCTATGCACACCGAAAACCGCGCCGTCGGAGGTGCGGACCGGGTTCGGGACCATGCGGCCGGTCTGCGGATCTACGATGACCGAAGGCTGCAGCATCGGCGCCGCTATTTCGCGTAGGTAATCGCATTGTGGTTGGGTGAGGAGACGAGCTCCCAGCAGAACCTGCGGCGCCTCGCTGACCGGGTGCGCCATGGGCACAGCGGCGGGCGTTCCATCCGGAGCCAGATCCATTTTCCCCAGCATATGAAGCTGGCGTGCAGCACGGCCGGAGCGGTGTTCGAGCCGGCCAAGCGCAGCCACGGCTGCGGGCCAATCTGCCGCGCCGCCGACGCCCGCGGCAGTGAAATTCGCCTCCAGCAAGGCGGCGTCGACATGCCCGCGCTTCGCTGCCTCGCCCAAATGTCGGCGCGCAGCCGACAGGTCTCGCCGTGCGATTGTCCCGGCGATCCGCCACTGGGCAAGCATGTGCAAGGCATCCTTGTCGCCCGCCGCCGCCGCCGCGGACAAGAGGCGCGCCGCCTCCTGCGCTCGGCCGGCCGCCATCAACCCATCGACTTTTGCGACTGAAGCTGCAGTTGCCATGCACCCAAGTAGAAGCTGGCGAGCACAAGGGGAAGGGGAGGCCTTGCTCCGCGACGGCTTACTTTCTACCTCAGGGCCATGCGTGTAAGAGGCTCATATGCCGAAGATGGTTACGCCCACCTCCAGGGCCTGATCCCGCATGAAGTGGCGCAGGCCTTCATGCAGAGCCTGAAAGAGGAGATCGGACCCGGGCCGATCCCGCTCAGCCGGGTCGATCAGCATGTCAACCTGCTCAGCCGGCCCGCCTTCGAGATATACGGCCACCACTACAAGCCGATGCTCCACTTCCTGTGGGGATTGACCCCGCTGATGAGCCAGCTGGTGGGGCGCGAGTTGCTGCCGACTTATGATTATTTCAGGATTTACCGTGCCGGCGACGTGTGCCGCGTCCACTCGGATCGTTATTCGTGCGAGCACAGCATGTCGCTGACACTGGACTATAGCGACGGTGTCGTTTGGCCGCTTGAAGTGGAAAAGGCGCGTAGCGATCCCTCGGCCAAGGTCGCGGAGAATTTCGGGCAAGCCGCTTTCGCCTCGGTCGCAATGGAGGTCGGCGACGCCGTTCTCTACAAGGGCGTAAGCCACCGCCACGGACGCACTACGCCCAATCCGAACGGATGGTCGGCCCACCTCTTCCTGCACTGGGTAGATCGCGAGGGTCCGTACAGCGACCAGGCGTTCGACGGCCGCGCCCGAAGCGCCCCGGTCAACTTCAGCTTCTCCTGAGATCTCGCACAGGCTCCGGCGCGCGCGGGACTTGTGCTCGTGCGCGCGCACCGAGTGCCAAGAAAAAGGGGCCAGGACTGAGTCCTGACCCCGATTTTCTGAGCTGAAGCCGTACGCTGCTTAGAAGCGAGCCCGGAAGCCGCCGTAGAAGTTGCGGCCGCGAACATCGTAGATCGCGCTGCCGGAACCCGTAGCGGTGGTGCCGAACGGCGGAGTCCGGTTGAGGACGTTGTCGACGCCGACATAGAACAGGAAGTCCCTGCCGAAGCCGCCCAGGTTCTTCAAGTTCCAGTCGAAACGAATGTCGTGGTAGAAGACATTCGGATACTTGCGGATATCGGAGTAATCCAGGTTGTTGGGCGGGCAACCAGCCGCCGTGCACGCGCCCGGCAGTTCGTAGAAATCCTCGTACGCGTTGAGCACCATCGGGCCGATGAAGCGCAGGCGATAGCCGAGGGTGAAGTTGCCGATGCTCAGATCGGTATCCAGCCGGAACTCATCAACCGGGTCGCCCAGCTCGCCAAGGATCCGGTTCTCGAAATTGGGGAGAGTCGGATTCTCGAAGTTGCTCGACTTGAGGCCATGGACATAGATCAGGTTCGTGTCGAACCGGACATTATCGCTGATCTCCGTACGATAGGCGAGGTTGACATCGATGCCGCGGCGTTCGCGCCGGGCGAAGTTCACGCCGGCGGAGACCAGCGAGTTACCGAGGATCTGGCCCGGCTGTTCACCCAACGGCCCCGGTCCCGACCCGCGATAGCGCGTGAAGAGCGAGCAGAAGACGTTGGCCGTGGTCGGCTGATCGTAGCAGCTGTTCGCGATATTCTGCGCGGACAGCGAGACGATCACATTCTGCACCTTGATGTCATAATAATCGACACTGAGCGCCAGGCCCGGAGCGAACCGGGGCTGGAACACGGCACCGACGGTCAGCGACTTGGAGGTCTCCGGCTGCAGGTTCGGGTTGCTGCCGCTGATGATGTTCAGCGAGTAGGACACGTTCGGCAGACCCGCGAGCAGGCCCGCACCAAGGTCCGTGAGGCAGTTGGCGGCACGGTTCGGGTTGTTCGCGATCTGGCCCGACGCACAGGGGTCCAAAAAGCCCGGTGCAAAGTTGGGAACCTGCGGGAACGCCGTCTCGGACACGTTCGGTGCACGAACGGCCTTTCCGTAGTTGGCCCGGAAGCGAAGATCGCGGACGGGAGCCCATTCACCGCCGAAGTTGTAGGTGTAGACGGTGCCGATCTGCCCGCCATAATCCGATATGCGGCCTGCGCCGTTGAGGCTCAGATCGTGGAAGAAGGGCGTTTCGCGCAGGAGCGGGATGCGCAGCTCGCCGAAAGCCTCCTTCACTTCAAAGGTCGGCGGATCGAACAGGCCGATGATTACCGCATTGGTCGCGCCCGTGCCGACGAACGGATCGTCGGTGTAGTTGGCATTCTCCCTGCGATACTCGGCGCCGACTGCGAAGCTGATCGGGCCGCCCGGCAGCTCGAACAGCTGGCTGAGGTCGCCGCCCACGAAGCCGAGGATATCGAGCTGTGACAGGCTCGCCTTGGTCCGCGCATTGTACCTGAAATAGTCCCTCGCCGCAGTGTTGTCCGCCGCGCCGAAGGGGTTGTAGGGAACGCATGCCGCGATGTCGGCGTCGAGGCGGGCGTTCGAACCCGCAAACGGGGTACGGGCGGCCGGATCGAACTGGGAGCGGCACTGGATCTGACCGGTGGTCGGATTGCGGCCGGCATCGAGCGACAGCAGGAAGCGCTGGCGATCGAGGTAGCCGAAGGTCGTGACGTCCTGCTTGAACTTGCCGTAGTTGGCGGACAGCTCGTAGTTCCAGTCCTCGTTGAAGTTGCCGCGCACGCCGCCGACGATGCGGTAGGTGTCACGCTGGAACTTCTCGTCGCGAATGCCGGCATCGGCCAACTGCCGCGCCGTGACGAAACGGTAGGTGCCGGCGTTGATGGCCGCAATGTCCGCCGCGTTGAGCGGACCGCTTACGCCCTGGCCGCCGAACGCGCCCCGGTTGAACGTGGCAGCGACGCCCGTGACGTTGCACGCCGCGGTCAAGCTGGTGTTGCAGCCCGAGGCAAGGATCGCGTTGGCGATCGTGCTGCGGGCAGCCGGGTTCAGGAACGGGTTGTCCAGACGGATACGCTCGCGAACATCGAACTGGCCGAAGGTGCCCTGGATGAACGACGGACCGGCATTGTTGCCGAGCGCGTTGACCCTGTTCCACTTGGCTTCAATGAAGGGCTCGAAGGCCTCGCTGATCGTGAAGTGGGCGAGCAGGTTGAGGTTGATACGCTCTGTGGACGGGAAGACAGAAAGGAGCTGGTCCTCACGGCCGGTCTGGCCGTTGCCGCCGATGATGCCGCCAATGATGCCCTGGCCGGTGCGGGTGCCGGTCTGCGTTTCCAGCGTGCCGTTGGGATTGAACACGAAGGTGCAGTTGTACGGCGTACCGATGCTCCCGCCGGCGCCGAGGCCGCCCGCGCCATTGGTGGTGCCGATGCCCCTGCCGCACAGCGACTGGTCGCCCGGCTGAGTGATCGGAACCAGGCCGAAGCGGTTGATGCTGGCGCTGCGGATGTCGCGGAAAAACGCGCGATCGGGGAAGCCGTCGCTGCCGTTGGGCAGGCCGGCCGGATCGACGTCGATGATCACGAAGCCATCGGCCCGGCGGAAGGCGGGGATGTCGGACGCGAAGACGCGATCCTGACGCGCATATTCACCGTGCACGGTGATGTTGGCGCGGTTGCCCATGAAATTCCGGCCAGCCATGGCCGAGATGTACTGGTTGCCGCCGTAGCCTTCTCCGGAGATGCCGGCCTGGCCGCGCACCTGCACGCCGTCGAAATCGCGGCGCAGGACGAAGTTGACCACGCCCGCGATCGCGTCGGAACCGTAGATCGCCGACTGGCTGCCCGTGACGATGTCGACGCGCTCGATGAGGTCGTTGGGGATCGTGTTGATGTCGGGTGACACCGCGTTGTTGAGGATGTCGGCGGCAACGTGGCGGCGGCCGTTGACCAGCACCAGGGTACGGGAGGTGCCGAGGCCACGAAGATCGAGCAGGTTGAGGCCGGCGATGCCAATGCCGAGGCCCGGGTTCTGCTGTGCAAAGGTGCTGCGAAGCTGCGGCAGGTCGTTCAGCGTGTCACCGATGTTGGTGTCGCCCTGCTGGAAGAACTGCTCACCGCTGATCGAGGTGATCGGAACCGTCGAGTCGAGGTTCGGGCGGCGAATGCGCGATCCGGTAACAAGGATGGCGTCCTGGTTGGTCGGAGACGCGGCTTCGCCGGACTGAATTTCAACTTCCGAGTCGAGCTGCTCGGCTGAATCTTCACGGGCAGCCTGCGCCATTGCCGGAGCTGCAAATACGGCAAAACCGGCGAACAGGGCGGAACGCAGCGCGCTCGTGCCCAACAGTCGATTCTTTCTCATCCCAAAATCCCTTGTTGAAGGACCGCTGGCATGCGGCCTTGCCTTGCCAGAAGACCATTCGGGATTTTCGATCAAGCGTGCTGGAGTGCGGGTTAATCGATTGTTCAGCCGCTGTCACCGTTCTGCAACACCACCTTCTACTAAGGCGCTGAGAAGGTTGGGGCATAATCTGGAGGGGTCAACCAATGAGGCTGCTCCCCTCAGTCCCTCTCGACGCACAGTGCGATCCCCATGCCACCGCCGATGCACAGCGTGGCGAGGCCCCGCCTTGCACTGCGACGCCCCATTTCGTGAAGCAGGGTGGTGAGCACCCGCGCGCCCGACGCGCCGATGGGGTGGCCGATTGCAATGGCGCCGCCGTTGACATTGACCTTGCCGGCATCCCAGCCAAGCTCCTTGCCAACTGCCAGCGCTTGCGCCGCAAAGGCTTCGTTCGCTTCGATCAGGTCGAGGTCGGCGATGCTCCAGCCTGCTTTTTGAAGCGCCCGCTGCGTGGCGGGCACCGGCCCGATCCCCATGATGGAGGGATCCACACCGGCCGACGCCCAACTCGCCACCCGAGCCAGGATCGGGACGCCGCGAGCCTCCGCTTCTTCGCGGCTCATCAGGACCAGAGCGGCGGCTCCGTCATTGAGGCCGGACGCGTTGCCGGCTGTCACCGTGCCATCCTTTTTGAAAGCGGGGCGCAGACCGCCCAGGGCAGATTGCTCAACGCCGTCACGGATATATTCGTCGTGACTGGTGACAACATCGCCTTTGCGGCCCTTCACCGTCACCGCCGCGATCTCATCGGCGAACCGCCCTTCCGCGCGGGCGGCAGAGGCCTTGTTCTGCGAGGCTGCGGCAAAGGCGTCCTGCTCGTCGCGGGTAATCTGGTAGCGCTCGGCAAGATTCTCGGCGGTGATGCCCATGTGGTAGCCTGCAAAGGCGTCGGTGAGCCCATCCTTGACCATCGTGTCGACCATCTGAAGGTCGCCCATCTTCGTGCCCGGCCGCAGGTTCTGGGCATGGGCGGAAAGGCTCATGCTTTCCTGGCCGCCCGCCACGACCACACGCGCGTCACCGGTAAGGATCGCCTGGCTGGCAAGGGCGACCGCGCGCAGCCCAGACCCGCAGACCTGGTTTACCCCCCAAGCCGGAACTTCCTTGGGCACCCCGGCGGCCATTGAGGCCTGACGGGCGGGGTTCTGGCCCTGCGCGGCAGTGAGGACCTGGCCGAGGATCACCTCGCTAACGTCCTCCGGCGACACTCGGGACTGCTCCAGCGCGGCGGCAATGGCGGTGCGGCCGAGTTCATGGGCGGGCACTGCGGCAAAGGCGCCGAGGAACGCGCCAACAGGGGTACGCTTGGCGGCGGTGATGACGACGTCGGTCATAAGGGCGGCTCCCGATCTGAAAGAAGTTGGGCGCGCCCTAGCAGCTTGCTGCAATGCGGGAAAGCCAAGCGGAGAGGGGTGCCCACAGCGTATCCGGCGCACGTCGGCCGATCATCATGCCGACATGGCCCTGAGCGAGGTCGATGCGCTGTCCGCCAGGCGGCGCCGACGCGGCGGGCACGATCCGGTCCCGTGTCGAGACGATGTGAAGCAGCGGGCAGGGAAGAGCGGCCGGGTCTCCGCCCCAACGGCCGAGACCCGGCGCATCGCGGGCGAAAAAGCCTTCGAACAACTCGCGTGCCGCCGCAGCGCTCAACGGCGGGCCGTCATTTGCCCAATCTTCCAGCTGAACGAACATCTCAGCCGCAGGGCTGCCATCGGCCATGTCGGCGAAGGCTTCGAACTTGGCGACGGTACGCGCCGGATCGAGGCTCCAGAACGCGCTTTGCAGAACCTCCATCGGCAGCACGCCCAGGCGATCCACAACCGGGGCGCAGGCCCGCCACAGCCCCGCCAGCATCATCCTTGCTTCGTCGGGAAAGCCTGAAAAGTGCCAAGGCGCGGCGACCGTCGCCACGCCGCTAGCCCCGGTCGGTCGCGCCGCCGCCAAGGCCATGGTTCCTCCGAGGCAATAGCCGACCAGCGCCGCCGGTTCGCCGAGCGAGCGGACCAGGGGAACCGCGATCTCCGAAACATGACCCGCTACGTCGAGGTCCTGCCGCGCGCCCACTTCCCAGCCCCAGTCGAGCAACAGCGGCCGGTGTCCGCGTGCGGCCAGCCAGCACAGCAGCGAACGCTCCTCGCTCAGATCGAGGATACCCGGCGGGTTGATCAGCGAGGGGATGAACACCACCGGGGGACCGCTGCCGCCATAGTCGCGAAGGGACGCACCGAGCTGTTCCGCAAGTGCCGGCATCGGCGGCCGCGGCGGCGCGCGCGCCGCCTCCTGGTAGCGCCGCAGGCCGGCCAGAGCTTGTTGCATCCGCACCGGATTTGCTGCGGTTTCGCTGCGCAGCATTTCCAGAAACAAAGGCAGCGGCCGCGGCCCGTGTTGCGGTGCGGCAAGCTTTGGTGATAGGGCCGTTTTTTCAGGCACGGGGGGCTTGCTCATGGCTGCAGCGGGATCGGGCGACGGCGTCGTCATTATCAAGAAATATGCGAACCGCCGCCTCTATGACACGGAAAGTTCCAGCTACATAACCCTTGACCGGCTTGCGGAAATGGTCCGGCAGAAGCGCGAATTCAAAGTGGTGGACGCCAAGTCCGGCGACGACATCACCCATGCGGTGCTGACCCAGATCATCATGGATGAGGAAGCGCGCGGCACCACGATGCTGCCGGTCAACTTCCTGCGCCAGCTGATCGGCATGTACGGCGATCGAATGCAGTCGGCGGTTCCGCAATATCTCGAAGCCTCGCTGGATGCCTTTCAGCGCAACCAGAACCAGCTGCGCGACACGCTTGCCGGTGCCTTCACGGCTGGACCCTTTGCGGAAATCGCCCGTCGCAACATGGAGCTGTTCCAGGCGGCAGCAACTGGCACCGGGGCCACCCCCAACTCGGCCTCCGATGGTTCGGCGGTGGAGCATGGGGACGAGGTCGCGCGGCTGAAAGCGGAGCTTGCAGCCCTGCAGGACAAGGTCGACAAGCTCGGCCGCTAAGGAGTTCGGATGCGCAATCTCATCATAGCCGGCACCTTGCTCGGCGGCACGGCAGCTGCCGCCCAGCAACCTGCCCCCGGGCCCGTCGATATCGTCACCGTTGTACATGCGGGGCAGTTGCTGGACCGGCCCGGCCAGCGGCCGCGCGGCCCCTCGACGCTGCTGATCCGAGGCGGCCGAATAGCCGAGGTGCGTGACGGTCATGCCGCGCTCCCGCCCGGCGCGCGCCTGGTTGACCTGTCCGACCGCTTCGTGCTGCCGGGGCTGATCGACGCTCATGTCCATCTCGACAGCGACGCGGGCGGCACGGCTGGCCTGATCGAAGGACTGACCGACAACGCGCCCGCCGTTACGCTGCGCACCCTCGCCAACGCCCGCAAGACCCTCGATGCGGGATTCACCACGGTGCGCAATCTCGGCGATGGATCCGGCGCGACGCTGGCAATCCGCGACGCCGCTGCGCGCGGCGCAGTCATCGCACCGCGGATCGTCGATGCCGGCCGTTCTATATCCACCACTTCGGGCCATATGGATGCCACGCTCGGTTTAGCCGACGAGCTCCATCCGTCGGTGCCGCAGGATAATTTATGCGACGGCGCCGAGGCGTGCCGGCGGGCGGTTCGGCTCCAGGTCCGCCGCGGCGTCGATGTGATCAAGATCGCGACCACCGGCGGTGTCAACAGCCGGATCGGCGCAGGGCTCGGCGCGCAGATGTTCGAAGACGAGGCAAAGGCGATCGTGGATACCGCCAGGCTCTACGGCAAGAAGGTCGCGGTACACGCGCACGGCGCCGACGGCATCAACATGGCGTTGGCCGCCGGTGCCGCCTCGATCGAACACGGCACGATGCTGGACGATGAGAGCGTGCGGCTGTTCAAGCGCGGCGGGGCCTATTTGGTGCCGACGCTGTCCACCGTGAACGGCTATCTCGAACGGCTGGCGGCCAACCCCGATGCCTACTCGCCCGAGGTGCTGCCCAAGATCCGGTGGCGGATCGGCATCACCGGCAAGAATGTCGAGAAAGCGCATCCCGCGGGGGTGAAGATTGCCTACGGCACCGATGCCGGCGTCTCCAAGCACGGGCGCAATGCCGACGAGTTCGAGTTGCTGGTCAAGCATGGCATGACGCCCGCCGCCGCCATCGTCACGGCCACCGTGAACGCCGCGGGCCTGCTCGGCCTTTCGCAGGAAATCGGGACGATCGAGCCCGGCAAGCGCGCCGACATCATCGCCGTTGCCGGCGATCCCACCCGCGATGTGACAGTGCTGAAGCGGGTCGGGTTCGTGATGAAGGACGGCGTGGTGGCGAAGGACGCACGCTAGGCGGCAGTCCTTCGCCGCCGGATCAGCGCGCCGGCTTGATGAACTTCAGCGTCATTCGATCGCTTTCGCCGATCGCCTCGAAGCGCGCACGATCGGCCGCGCCGCCGCGATATGTTGGCGGCAGCGCCCAAACGCCGTTGGCATGATCGGCGGTGTCGCGCGGGTTGGCGTTCACTTCCGAAGCTGCAACGAAGCGAAAGCCGGCCTGCTCGGCCAGGCGGCGCACGGTTGAAGTCTTCACATAGCCCGACGTTTTCTCACGCGCGGCATCGGCACTCTCGGGCAAGCGGTGCTCGACGACCCCGAGGGTGCCGCCGGGCTTCAGCATCGCGAACATCTGGCGGAACGCCTCGTCGGCGAAGGGCTGCTCGCCCATCATCCAATTGTGGACGTTGCGGAAGGTGAGGACAACATCGGCGCTGCCGGCCGGCACTGCCGGCTCATTGGCGTTGGGGCGCCCCATCGGAAAAGAGGCAAGCCGGGCCTTGCCGTAGCGCGCCGCGTCCTTTGCCATCAGCCCCTTGATGCCGTTCAATCCGTTGCCGTTGGCGGCGGCATAATAAGTGCCGCTTTCACCCAGCAGCGGCGCCAGGATCTCGGCATACCAGCCGCCGCCCGGCCAGACCTCGACTACGGTGTCATCCGGTTCCACACCGAAGAAGCCCAGGGTCTCGCGCGGGTGACGATAACGGTCGCGCACCAGGTTGGCAGGGGTACGGGAAGGCGAATCGACCGCGGCGGCGATCGCGGTGTCGGCATAAACGGCGGCAGCGGCCGCGCGCTCGGCAGACGCAGTCGGCCCACAAGCGGAAAGCGCCGAAGCGGCGAGTGCGGCGGTCAGAACATGGCGAAGCATCGAAGACGTCTCCTCTTGGGCTGCCGCGCTGATGGCGCAAGCGTGCCGGGGACGCAACGTCCTCGCGTCAATCGACAGGGGAGGTGGCGGCCACGCTCCGCTCCACCGCGGCCACTGCCCCTGCGATCGCCTCTGCAATGCCGATCGAGCTGGTTTCGAGAAGATGGGCATCGTCTGCCTGGACGAGCGGGGCAGCAGCGCGGCCGCTGTCGCGCGCGTCGCGGGCCTGGATATCGAGCAGTACGTCTTCATAGTGGACATGCATACCCATCCGGATCAGCTCGTCGAAGCGGCGGCGGGCACGGACCTCGGCTGTGGCGGTGACGAACAGCTTGGCCTGCGCATCCGGTGCGATAACCGTTCCGATGTCACGTCCATCCAATACGGCGCCTCCCGGCTGCGAGGCAAAGTCGCGCTGCCGCTGGATCAGCGCAGCACGCACCAGTGGGTAAGCGGAAATACGCGACGCAATCCCGCCCGCCGCCTCGCTCTTGAGTTCCGGATCGTCGAAATCGACTTGGGCGAAATTGCAGGCCCGCACCGCGGCGAATTCGCTTTCAGGGTCGCCGTCCCAGCGAAGCAGGTTGAGCCCAACGGCCCGGTAGAGGAGGCCGGTGTCCATGTGGGGGAGGCCGTAGTGGCGGGCGAGTGCCTTGGCGATCGTGCCCTTGCCGCTTGCCGCGGGTCCGTCGACGGCTATGATCATGCGGCGAGGCCTTCCAAAGTTTCTGCAAAGCGGGGGAAGCTGGTGCCCGCGGGGCTCATGTCGGCAATCGTTAGCGGTGCCCGGCAGTGGAGGCCAGCGACGGCAAAGCTCATTGCGATACGATGATCCATTTGCGGGTCTATGGGTTCCGTGCCGCCTGGGAGGGGCTCGCCACCTGTTCCGGTGATGGCAAGGCCGTCGACGGTCTCCTCCACCGCCATGCCCAGCGCGGCGAAGCCCCGCGCCATGGTCGCCAGCCGGTCGGATTCCTTCACCCGCAACTCGGATAGGCCGCTGGTCCGGCTGGTGCCCCGTGCGAAGGCGGCGGCAATGAAGAAGATCGGATACTCGTCGATCATCGAGGGCGCTAACTCCGGCGGCACATCCACGCCTCGCAAATGCGAATGGCACGCGGCAATGTCGGCCACCGGTTCTCCGCATTCAGTCCGTTGATTGGAGAGGCGCAGGTCCGCGCCCATTTCGCGCAGGACCTCGAACAAGCCGGTACGGGTCGGATTGATGCCTACGCCCTGGATCAGAATTTCGGAGCCGGGCACGATCAGCGCCGCCACGAGCAGGAAGGCGGCGGCGGAAGGATCGCCCGGCACCGAGAGCGTCTGCGCCCTCAACGCTCCTTCACCGCGCAAGCAGAGGATGCGGCCGTCCGCCGCCTCCTCCACCTCAAGCTCGGCCCCGAAGGCGCCTAACATGCGCTCGCTATGGTCCCGGGTGGGCACGGGCTCGAAGATGCGGGTGATTCCGGGCGTGTTGAGGCCGGCGAGGAGGAGTGCGGATTTGACCTGTGCCGAAGCCACTTCCATCGGGTGGAGGAGCGGCGCGGCGGGAAGGAGGCCGCGCACCGTCAGCGGCAGCAGCCCGCCAGGCGCCGCCGAGATATCCGCGCCCAACCTGCGCAGCGGTGCGATGATGCGGCTCATCGGCCGGCGCGAGAGCGACGCGTCGCCGGTGAAGGTGGCGGTTAGGTTGCGGGTGGCGGCAAGGCCCATCAGCAATCGCGCCGAGGTGCCGCTATTGCCCATGGCGAGCGCCGCCCGCGGCTGAAGCAGGGCGCCGCCAAGTCCATCTACCGTCAAGCTGTCGCCCTCCCGGCCGATCCTTGCGCCAAACGCTCGCATGCCGGCTGCGGTGGCCAGCACATCCCGGCCTTCCGAAAGCCCGCCGATGCGGCTGCGTCCCGTCGCGAGACCGGCAAGGATCAGCGCACGGTGGGAAATGGACTTGTCGCCGGGGACGAGGGCGGTGCCGCGCAGCGGCCCGAGCGGCCGAAACGCCCGCGGCCGTGGGCTCGGGTCATGCATAAGGCTTGGCTTTGACACCCGGCACCCCATGTGGCAAGGCGCGGCGCAATCAGGCCGCAGCGGCGTTCGCCGGCGGCTTTCTCTTCAATTTTGATGCTGGAGTTTTCTCACCGATGGTGAAGGCTGAATGGGGCACGAAGCGTAGCTGCCCGAAGTGCGGGACGCGCTTTTACGATCTCGGCAAGGAAGATCCGGTTACCTGCCTCGAATGCGGCGTTGCCTGGGATCCCGAGCCGGTGCTGAAATCGAAGCAGCCGCTGCCGTTCGACGCGCCCAAGAAAGAGGCCGCCGTGGACGAGAAGGAAGACGCCGATCTTGCTGCCGACGAGCTCGAAATCGATGAAGATGCCGAGGAGAATCCGGACGACGAAGTCGATCTTGGCGGCGACGACGATATCGGCGTGCCCGGTGCGGGCGACGACGACGAAGAGGTCTGACAAGGGCTTCAAGCCCGCTTGCTAAAGGGCGCCGCGTCTCCTAAAGGCGGCGTCCGTCAGCGACAATGCTGGCACCCGGCTGCTCTCCCAGGCGGCCGTCAAGGGTTCGGGGCCGTAGCTCAGCTGGGAGAGCGCTGCAATGGCATTGCAGAGGTCAGGGGTTCGATCCCCCTCGGCTCCACCATCTTAAACCCTTGTACAACTTGTATAAAGCGCGTCTGGCGGGACAGCGGCTTTAGGATATCATGACGACCCATAGGCTCGCATGATCGTCTCTACCGCGTTCTCAACTCTGGCTGCGCTTTTTGCCGCATCATATTCGCCAGCGAAGCGCCACTCGACCTCGGCCATGCCTTTCACCATGCCCGCGAACTGCTCGGCTACCAGGTCCGCATCCTCAAACTGGAGTTCGCCTCGCTCCCGTGACCGGATCAGCAGCGCGGCCAGCGCATCCTTTATCCGTCGTGGACCGGCTTCCAGAAAGGCGCGGCCAACCGCTGGATCGCGCTCCGTTTCGGCGGCAACGCTGCGTTCGAACTGCCTCATCTCCGGCCGGAAAAGAAACGCGTGCATTTCGAGACCGAACCTCAGCAGCCGATCCCGAATGGGCTCCCCGTCGCCATCGAATAAAAGCTTGCGGCGTATCGCATCGCACTCACGCTCGATTGCGGCCCGGAACAATTCCTCCTTGCCGCCGAACTGGTTGTAGATCGTCACCTTCGACACGCCGGCCTGCGCTGCAATGCCTTCGATCGAGCAGGCGGAATAGCCGTCTTCGAGAAACCGGGCGGCGGCGGCGTCCAGGATTGCCTCACGCTTTGCCTGGTCGATCGGCCGACCCCTGCCCGGGGCAATGGGTCTTGACATTCTGAACGACTCCGTTCAATTAAACGATACCGTTCAGGAATAGCGCGTCGGGGCAATGACTTGCAACCCCGGGCGCCCAAGAGGCGCGCGATACGATGATCTGGATCGCCATCCGAATGCTCACGGGGGACCGGCAGAAGTTCTTCGGCCTGGTGTTCGGCATCGCCTTCTCGACCCTGCTTATCACCCAGCAACTCACGATCTTCGTGAACCTGCTCGAACGCGGCTCCAGCGGCGTCTACAACGTAGATGCCGCTGACCTCTGGGTGATGGACCCGGTCAGCCGCACCACCGATGTGAGCTTCCCCATGCCCTCCACCGCGCTCGACCGGGTTCGATCCGTCCCCGGCGTCGCATGGGCCGTGCCCCACCTGCGCGCCGGCGCATCCGTACGTACGAAAGACGGGGACTTGGAAGGGGTGAGCGTGATCGGCGTGGACGATACCACCTTGATCGGGCTGCCAAAGGGGATGGTGGAAGGGAGCCGCGCCGTTCTTGAGCAGCCGGACACCGTCGTCATAGACGATGTCGGAGCGATCCGGATGTTCCCGGAGGGAGACAGCCCGCTGGGCGAGCGGTTGGAACTCAACGACCAGCGCGCAGTGGTTCGGGGTATCGCCGATGCGATGCCAAGCTTCACCAGCCAGGTGACGCTCTACACGACCTACAGCCAGGCGTTGAACTACGTGCCTGGCACCCGCAACCGGATGAGCTTCGTCCTTGTTCGCAGTGCGCCAGGGATCACACCGGCGGAGCTGGGAAAGCGGATCGAGAGCCAGACAGGCCTTCGCGCCCGAACGCGCGACCAGTTCGCGCAAGACGGGATCGACTTCATTATCGAGAATACCGGCATACCGCTCAACTTCGGTATCACCGTAGCGTTGGGCTTCGTTGTGGGCGTGGCGATCGTCGGCCTCACCTTCAGCCTCTTCATCCGGGACAACATCAAGCAATTCGGGGCCCTTAAAGCCATCGGGGTGCGCAATGGAAAGCTGGCCCGTATGGTCGCCGCCCAGGCGGGCCTGGTGGGACTGATCGGCTACGGCCTCGGCATTCTTGGCACCGTGGCTTTCATCTGGGGGTTCTCGAGCGATCCGACCTTCAAGGGATTCTACATCCCATGGCAGGTCCCGCTCCTCAGCCTGGCGGCCGTGTCGATCATCATCGCCCTGACTGGATGGCTGGCACTGCGCAACGTCTTCAAGACCGAGCCAGCGGCGGTGTTCCGATGAACGCGCCAGCAATTTCGGTGCGCAACATTGCGCGCGATTTCCAAGCGGGGCAGCAGGTCATCCGCGTTCTTCACGGCATCGATCTCGATGTCCGCCCGGGCGAGCTGACGTACCTGGTCGGGGAAAGCGGCTCGGGCAAGACGACCCTCATTTCCATCATGTGCGGCATCCTTTTCCCCACCGAAGGAACCGTGGAGGTGTTCGGCACCGACATCTATGCCTTGAGCGATCGCGCCCTCGTCGATTTCCGGCTCCGCAACATCGGTTTCATCTTTCAGCAGTACAACCTCATCCCCACCATCGACGCGGCCAGCAATGCCGCCGTGCCCTTGATCGCACAGGGGATGGAGCGAAGCGCCGCAAGGGAGCGGGCGCGGGAGATCATGCACGCCCTCAACATCTCCGATCAGGCGGACAAGCTGCCCAGTCAGCTTTCCGGGGGACAACAGCAGCGGGTCGCCATCGCGCGCGCGCTCGTGCATCGTCCACGCCTGGTGGTGTGCGACGAGCCGACCGCCGCGCTCGACGCCGGATCGGGCCGAAAGGTGATGGATTTGCTCCGGGAGGTCGCGGTGGCCGAGGATCGCTCGGTCATCATCGTCACGCATGACAATCGAATTTTCGACCTCGCCGACCGGATCCTCGTTTTGGAGGACGGCCGGATTACACATGACGGCACCACTGTGCCCGCGGAAGGAACAGGCAAGTGAACCTGCGCAGCATCAACTTCAGCCGGCAGGTGCTGCCGGTGATCGCCGTGATCGGCCTCATCCTGGCAGCTCTCTTCATTTTCACTGGCCTGCCGAACCGCGCTCTCGGAGAGGCGGAAGAGGAGCCGGCGAGGGCCCAGGGAGCTTTGGCAAGCGCACCCCGGGTCGCGGGGGCAGGGGTCGTCGAGCCCTCGAGCGAGATCGTCGACATAGGCACTGCCGTCTCCGGCCTCGTCACCGGGCTGCGGGTGCGGCCGGGCGATTACGTCTCGAAGGGGGAGCCTTTGTTCACGGTCGATGAGCGATCGGTCCGCGCGCGCATCGCGGAGACGGCGAGCACGATAGGCGAGGCCCGGGCTGCGATGGTTGAGGCACAGGCCGCCATAGGAGAAGCGCGCGCCGCGGAGGCGACGACCCGGCAACAATTGACGCTCTACCGAAACATCTCCGATCCTGCTGCCGTGAGCCGATCCGAGGTGGTTCGTGCCGAGGGCGAGGCGATTACCGCTCGCGAGCGGCGCAAGGTGGCGGAGGCACGCTTGCACGCAGCGCGCGCGCGTCTGCAATCTGCCCAGGCGGCGCAGGCAACCGCTCAAACCGAACTTGGGCGGTTAACCGTTCGCGCCCCTATGTCTGGCGAGATACTGGCGGTGAACATCAGGCCGGGAGAGTTCGTCAGTGCGGGGGCGCCGCAAGGCGGCAATGCGGAGCCGTTCATTCGAATGGGCGAGACTCGCCCGCTCCACGTTCGGATCGACATAGACGAGGACGAGGCGGTGCGGCTGGACCTCGGAGCGCCCGCATTCATCAGCCCCCGCGGAGCGGCCGGCAGTCAGGTTAGGGGCGAGTTCGTACGCGCCGAGCCGCTGGTGGTACCAAAGCGCTCGCTCACCAATTCGGCAGCAGAGCGTGTGGATGTCCGCGTACTCCAAGTCCTCTATGCACTCCCTGCGACGGAAGGGTTTCGAGTAGGCCAGCAGGTCGATGCCTTCATCCGTGCCAAGCCAAGCCCCGCTGCAACCCGCAGCCCCGCCTCCGGGAAGGCCGCACGATGACTCGCCCCGTGGCCTTGCTTGGTGCCCTCCTGCTCGCCGGCTGCGCTGCCGGCCCGGCGCGCCACATCGGTACTCCCGCGCCGGAGCTGCCCGCTTCCTTCCTGTATCAGCCTAAAGCCGCGGAGGGAGCGGCGGTGGCCGATCTCCTGCCGCAGAACGACCGTGCCTTCACCGTCCTTGCCGCTGCTGCGCTTGCCCGGTCTCCGAGCTTGCTCGAGGCGATCGCAAGGATCGATGCGGCGCGAGCAGGAGCCAACCGAGCCGGGGCGGAGCGTTTGCCGGCGATCGGAGCAAACGGTTCGGTGCAGGTGAGCCGAACCAACCCCGACCAGTTCGGCTCCAGCCTGCCCCCTGGAGCCAGCTTAGACACTACCCGAACGCAATTGGGCGCGACCGTCGTTGCGAGCTGGGATCCCGACATCTTTGGCCGATTGCGCTCGCAAGAGCGGGCCGCCCGTGTACGCATCACCGCCGCCGATGCCGATGCGGTTGCCGTACGCCTTGCCTTGACGGCGGACATCGCGCTGGCGGTTATTGACCAGCGGACCCTGGCCGCGCGCAAAGCGGCAATCGAAAGCGATGCCGCCGACGCGGAGGAGCTGGCCCGGCTCGCTGGAGTGCGTGAGAAAGCGGGAATCGCACCGGGGTTCGATCGTCTACGAGCCGAGACATCGGTCGCAGCGTCAAGGAGCCGGCTGGAGGCGCTTTCAAGCGAGAGGGCGCGTCTGATCGGACGGCTGGTCACGCTCACTGCTCAGCCAGCCGAAGCGGTCGAGCAGTTGCTGGCTTCTTCCGTTCCTTCACGGGAAGCACCTCCGGCTCCAGCCACCCTGCCTTCCGCCTTGCTGTTGAACCGGCCCGATATACGGGCAGCCTCGGCGCGCCTCGCCGCAAGCGACTACGACCTTGCCGCGACGGCAGCCCAGCGTTTCCCCCGCTTTGATCTCTCCGCCGCAATCGGGCTGCTCGCCTTTGGGATCGGCGGACTTTTTGATACCGACGCCATTGTGGGATCGGTGGGGGGCACGATTGCGGGGCCGTTGCTTGATTTCGGGCGCATCGCGGCGGAGATCGAAGCCGCGGAGGCTGAGAAGCAAGCGGCATTTCAGCGCTACCGGGGTGCAGTTTATCAAGCGTTGGGCGATTCAGAGACCGGCTACGCCCTCGTGGCGGCAGCCGACCGGGAGGCCGGCATGGCGGGCGCGGAAGCCGACCTCTCGGTTCGCCAGGCGCGGCTTGCGGAGATTAGATACCGGGCAGGTCTGAGCGATTTCATAGTCGTCCTGGAAGCAAGGCGGGCAGCCGACGGGAGTCGGGAGCGGGATGCCGCCGCACAAGGCCGAGCACGCCGGGCGCGCGTTCTTCTTTGGCAAGCCCTGGGCGGGCATCTCTGAAGCCGAAAACAAGGCGCAAGCCGGCTGGGCGGTGAGCGCCTGGTTTCCGGCGGTCTCGAGAGCTGCCGAATGACTACCTTTAGCGCCACCCAAACGCTCGTGCCCCGCGTCCCGGCCGCGGCCGTTAGCCCCTGGGCTGCCTGCGGGGAAGAAGCCTTGCAAAGGTAGTCTCCGCCGATTCTGCTCTCGGGAAGTGCTTGAGGCACTGAACAATCTTCGAAATGTCTGGCGGCACAGGTTATGAGTTGCGCGCAAGGATCCTGCTTCAGTCTCAAAGGAGATCGCCCGATGGCCGAAGAGCGTGCCGGATTACCGATCGTTGCCTTTGCCGACGCCGCCGCCTTGGCCCACTGGCTCGAGGCGCAGCCCGCAAGCTCTGCCGGGCTGTGGATCAAGTTTGCCAAGGCCGGTTCGGGCATTGCGAGCGTGACGAAGGCCGAGGCGATCAACGCTGCGCTTTGCCACGGCTGGATCGACGGCCAGCTCGATAAGTACGATGACAAGCACTGGCTCATCCGCTTCACGCCGCGCAGAGCTCGCAGCAAGTGGTCACAGGTAAACCGCGCCCGCGCAACCGAGCTCCTCAAGACCGGGCGGCTGCGCCCGGGTGGGCTGGCGCAGATCGAGGCTGCCAAGGCGGACGGCAGGTGGGACGAAGCCTACGCCCCTGCCAGCAAGGCCGAGGTGCCGGCGGACCTCCAGGCAGCGTTGAATCGAAGCCCGGCGGCGGCAGCGTTCTTTGAGACACTGACCGGCGCCAACCGATACGCGATCCTCTACCGCATAGGAGCCGTGAAGAAGGCAGAGACCAGAGCGCGCAAGATCCTGGAATTCGTCGCTATGCTCGAGCGTCACGAGACAGTGCACGGCTGAAGCTTGCCTACGGCATTGCACCAGTCACGTGTCGCATCCCCTCCGCTCCACCACCTCCTCCTTTGATCAAACTCCATTTGGCTCTTTGATCGATGAACCGTTCGGCAGCGGCCGAACCGCGGCGCAAGGGGTGGCTCGTTGCATGGCTGCCTCCGTGTCTTCACCTTATCTTTACCTTGCGCGCAGTACATCATGTCCCTCCTGCTCAAGGCCCGTAGGCGATGCGAACCGCCGAACAGGACGAAAAATGAAGGGACCATGGACATGAAGATCATTCGCAAGCTTATCGGCGACAACAAGGGCGCCACCGCCATTGAATACGGTCTTATCGCCGCCCTGATCGCGGTTGCTGCAATTACCGCTATGCGCAGCGTTGGTGTCGGCGTCGGCAACACCTTCAACACCGCCGGAACCGCAATGGCGGGCTGAGGCGAAACTCTTTTCAAAGCGAGAAGGCGGCGGGGCCAGTCCCCGCCGCCTTTATTCATGCCGTGGCAGGCGCGGAGGCGGCGCAGGATCGTCAGGCAAGTGCGCGTTCAACCAGGTCTTCGGCGTCCAGGCCCAGGCGCCGGATCTGGGCGGCGATGGCGGGCCAGCGCTGCTCCAGGAAATCCTTGCGCTCCGTCTTCAGCAGCCGCCCGGCCGCGCCCTCGGCCACGAACATACCGACACCGCGGCGCACCACCACCAGCCCCTCATCCTGAAAAGTTTGATAGGCCTTGGCTACCGTCAGGGGATTGGCGCCATGCTCTGCGGCGAGGCTGCGCACGGAGGGGAGCGGGTCGCCGTCGCGGGCCTTCCCCTCGAGTATCATGGCGGCGATTGTGTCACGCAGGCGGAGGTAAACGGGGCGTTCTTCGGTCATATGTGCTATGGTGTACTAACACGGCGAGGGGGTCAAGCGGCCCCCGGAGTCGGGGGTGGGCTCCAAGCGCTGATCACCGCATCGAGCGGCGGGCGGGGCCGCTCCTCCTGCGGGGCGCCGAGCGTGCCCAGGAAGAAGAAGCCCGCGATGCGTTCGCCCTCACGCGCGCCGAGTGCGGCGTGAACATCCTGGGAGTAGGTCGCCCAGCCGGTCACCCAACCGCCGGCGAAGCCAAGCGCGTGGACGGCCAAAAGAAGGTTCATGCAGGCGGCGCCGCAGCTCAGTTCCTGCTCCCACACCGGGATCTTGGCTTCCGCGATTGCGCTTGAAAGGACGATAACCAGTTCCGGCGCCTGGTGAGCGAAGCGTTGCACCGCGTCCACCTCCAGCCGGCCCGGCTCCTCCGCCCGGCCCGCCCGATAGGAGGCCTCGAGCATCGCGCAAAATGCGGTGCGCTGCGCCTTGCCGACATGGATGAAGCGCCACGGCGCCAGCTTTCCATGATCCGGCGTTCGGGCAGCGATCGCCAGAATCTCTCTCAGCTGCTCGGCATCCGGGCCCGGCTCTATCAGGTCGCGGGGGCGGCCGGAGCGGCGGGTGCGCAGCAGGGACAGGGGGGTAGAGAGATCGTTGAACATGGCCCTTGCCGCTAGCAGGCTGGAGGAGCAGCAACAATCCGCTTCACAAGCGCGATTGTGCCGCTACTGTGCCGCCCTTTCCAGCCGCCCGCAGAAGGCGGCCGCACAATGTATGGAGTTGAGCCAGTGGCAACCAGCGCTCCCGAGATCAGCTACGACACGAAGACGTTCCTCGGCCACCCGCGTGGCCTGTTCGTCCTGTTCTTCGCGGAAATGTGGGAGCGCTTCTCCTACTACGGCATGCGGGCGCTGCTCATTTTCTACCTGACGCAGCACTGGCTTTTCTCGGACGAGCGCTCGAGCGTCATCTACGGGGCCTATACGGCGCTGGTGTACATCACGCCGGTTCTCGGCGGCTACCTGGCGGATCGCTATCTCGGGCAGCGCAAGGCGGTGGTTTACGGCGCGGTTCTGCTGACCTTCGGCCACTTCCTGATGGGCTTCGAAGGCCGCGGCGGCGAAGACGCCGCTTCGCTCAACGTCTTCTGGCTGGCGCTCGCCTTCATCATCGTCGGCTCGGGCTTCCTCAAGGCCAACATCTCGGTGATCGTCGGCCAGCTTTACCCGCGCACGGACGTGCGCCGCGACGGCGCCTACACCATCTTCTACATGGGCATTAACCTCGGCGCTGCCTTGGGCTCCATCCTGTGCGGCTATCTCGGCCAGACCTACGGCTGGTCCTACGGCTTCGGCGCGGCCGGTGTCGGCATGCTGCTTGGCCTCATCGTCTTCATCTGGGGCAAGCCGTTGCTGATGGGCCGCGGCGAGGCGCCCGATGCGGCGCGGCTCTCCTCCCCGGTGGCGGGTATCAAGCTTGAATGGCTGCTCTACCTCGTCGGGCTTGGAGCGGTTGTGGCGTGCTGGTGGCTGGTCCAGAACCAGGAGGTAGTGGGTACGCTGCTCGGCATCGGCGGCACGATCCTCATTCTCTATGTGCTGGGCGTCGCGACCTTCAAGTTCGTCTACGGATCCTATGCAGCCGCACCGAAGCTTCCCGTGGCCCTGTTCGGCCTCGGCGGGTTACTGGCAATCTTCGCCTTCATCGCGATGTTCCTCGGCGCGATGTCCGGGGACACGGCGCAGACCGTCGCCCTCACCGGCTTTGCACTCTCGATTCTGGTCGTCATCTGGCAGTCGCTCGGCCGCAAGAACGAGGACCGGGACCGCATCTTTGCCGCGATGTTCCTCATCATCGGCTCGATCCTGTTCTGGGCTTTGTTCGAACAGGCCGGTTCTTCGCTCAACCTGCTGACCGACCGCCATGTCGATCGCGAAGTGCTCGGATGGAACATCCCGGCTTCGATGTTCCAGTCGCTCAATGCGATCTACATCGTACTGCTCGCGCCGTTGTTCGCCTGGCTGTGGACCTCGCTCGGCCGCAGGGGGATCGAACCCTCGACGCCGGCCAAGTTCGGGCTGGCGGTGATCCAGCTCGGCGCCGGTTTCCTAGTGCTGGTCGCGGGCGGCTCCGGCGGCAATGAAGTGCTTATCCCGCTGCTGTTCATCTTCCTCATCTACCTGCTCCACACGACCGGTGAGCTGTGCCTGTCGCCGGTGGGCCTCAGTGCCATGAACCGCCTCGCGCCGGCGCATATGGCGAGCCTAATCATGGGCACCTGGTTCTTCGCGTCGGCGACCGGCAATTTCGTCGCCGGGCTGATCGCTGCGGCCACGGGCTCCGAAAGCGCGAGCGGCGAGGCGGCGGGCAAGCAGACGGTGCTCGATGTCTACAGCACGATCGGCTGGGTCGCGATCGGTGTCGGCGTCGCGATCATCGTCATCTCGCCGCTGATCAAGAAGCTTATGCACCTCGATACGCTGCGCGACGCTGGGGACGAGGAGCTTGCCGGCTATAAGGAGATGGGCGGCGACCGTGGGCAGGACGCCGGCATGTTCCCGCAGCGCGAGACCAAGCCGGACGACAAGCAATTCTAAGCCAATAGCCTTTGCCAAGGGGATCGACCGTCCGATGCGATTGCCACTGCTGACGAGCGTGCTTTCGGCCGCTCTGCTGAGCGCCTGCGCCCAAACCGACAGGCCCGCGTCCGCCAGGGCGGATGGTACGCCCAAGAGCAAGCCGACGACCTATTCCCGGGATCCGTTCCCCTCCACCTATCGCGCTTACCCGGGCGCCGTCACCGCGATCACCGGCGTGACGGTGTTCGACGGCGATGGCCGGCGGATCGACAATGGCACGGTGGTGCTCGCCGACGGCGTGCTCCGCGCAGTCGGCGGTGCGGATACGGCCATTCCCGATGGCGCGACGCGGATCGACGGCACCGGCAAATTCGTCACGCCCGGCATCATCGACGTCCACAGCCACCTTGGCGACTATCCCAGCCCGTCGGTAGAGGCGCACCAGGACGGCAATGAAATCACCGGGCCGGTGCGCCCCGAAGTGTGGGCCGAGCACAGCGTCTGGCCGCAGGATCCGGGCTTTACCCGGGCACTTGCCAATGGCGGCGTCACCTCGCTCCACGTCCTGCCCGGATCAGCCAATCTGTTCGGCGGCCGTGGGGTTACGCTGAAGAACGTGCCCGCGCGCACGATGCAACAGATGAAGTTCCCGGGCGCCCCCTACAGCCTCAAGATGGCGTGCGGCGAGAATCCGAAGCGGGTCTATGGTAGCCGCAACCAGATGCCGGCGAGCCGCATGGCCAATGTAGCGCTCATGCGGCAGACCTGGGCGCGGGCGCAAGAATATGGCCGCAAGTGGGACAAATACGAACGCGACGGCGGCGAGATGCCGGCCCGCGACCTTGCCATGGAGACCCTGCGCGGTGTGCTGGCCGGCGAAATCACCGTCCAGAACCACTGCTATCGTGCCGATGAAATGGCCAATATCATGGATATGGCCAAGGAGTTCGGCTACAAGGTTTCGGCCTTCCACCACGCTGTGGAAAGCTACAAGATCGCCGATCTTCTCAAGGCGAACGGCGTCTGCTCGGCAATGTGGGCGGATTGGTGGGGCTTCAAGATGGAAGCCTATGACGGCATCAACGAGAATATCCCGCTGGTCCACAATGCCGGCGCCTGCGCGATTGTCCATTCGGACGACCCCAACGGCATCCAGCGCCTCAACCAGGAAGCCGCCAAGGCGCTGGCCTACGGCCGCAAATCGGGAATGCAGATTTCTGACGAGATTGCCTGGACCTGGCTCAGCTCCAACCCCGCCAAGGCGATCGGCATCTACGAGCGCACCGGTAGCCTCAAGGAAGGGAAGATGGCGGATGTCGTTCTGTGGAACGGCCATCCCTTCAGCGTCTACACCCGGCCCGAGAGGGTGTGGGTGGACGGGGCGCTGCTCTACGATGCCAACGATCCGAAGCTGCGCGGCGTGACGGACTTCGAGCTTGGCCAGCCCGGCGAAGGGGATGTGAAGTGATGCGGTTCCACATCGAGAAAAGACCTTCACCCTCCCAACGCGTGGCGGCGGGTCCCTCCCTCTCCCCCGAAGTGCGGGGGAGGGGCGAGCTCACGCCGCACAGCTCCCTCTCCGGCGGTTTGCGGAAGAGGGTTGGGCTGAGGGTCTTATTCTCGCTTCTTCTTTGCTCCCTTCCCGCCGCCCCCGCCTTTGCGCAGACCATCGCCATCACCGGCGGCACCGTCGCGCTCGGCGACGGGTCCGAGCCGATCCAGGGCGGAACCGTGATCATACGCGACGGCCGCATCGTCGCCGCGGGCAGCAATGTCGCGGAGCCGGCCGGCGCGCAGCGGGTCGACGCCACCGGTCGGTGGGTGACCCCCGGCATCGTCAGCGGCTTTTCCCGAGTCGGCCTGGTGGAAGTGAACGCGGTCTCCGGCACCAACGACATCTCCGCCGCCAATTCGCCGTTCAGCGCGGCGATCGACGTGACACCGGCGATCAACCCGCGCGGCTCCGCCATCGCCGTCAGCCGCAGCGCGGGCGTGACACGCGCCGCGGTCGCGCCGGGCACCGGCAAGAGCATCTTCGCCGGCCAGGGCGCGATCATCGATCTCGGCGTCGACATGGAGCCGATCACCCGAGCCCGCGCCTTTCAATTCGTTGAAATGGGCGAGGACGGGGCACGCGAGGCCGGCGGCAGCCGCGCGTCGATGTACGTGCTGTTCCGCAACGCGCTGCGCGAAGCGCGCGACGTCGGCCGCAATTCCGGCATTTCCGGCGGCTCGGCCGGCCGGCGCGAGCCGCGCGCCAACGATCAGCGCGATTTCCCGTTGGAGGAAGTGCCCGGCGATCGTCTGCTCGGCTCCAACATCCAGCGCGGCCAGGACGTGCTGCTCACCCGTTTCGACGCCGCCGCTCTGGTGCCGGTCCTCCAGGGGCGCCAGCTCCTCCTCGTTCATGTCGAGCGGGCCAGCGATATCCTCCAGGTGCTTGGCCTGAAGCGCGAATTCCCGAACCTGAAGCTCGTTCTGGTCGGCGCCACCGAAGGCTGGACGGTCGCCGACCGCATCCGCGCCGCCGGCGTGCCGGTGATCGCCAATGCGCTCAACGATTTGCCCTCCAGCTTCGAGCAGCTCGCCGCGACCCAGTCCAACGTCGCCCGCCTCAAGGCGGCCGGCGTGCCGGTGAGCCTCGGTCAGATCAATAACGAGGAAGGCCACCAGCTCAGGTGGTCCACCCAATATGCCGGCAACCTCGTCGCGTTGGGCCGCGTGCCCGGCCATTCCGGCCTGAGCTGGGGCGAGGCGCTGCGGACGATCACGTCAGCGCCGGCCGAAGCCTTCGGGATGGGCGACGAGATCGGCTCCCTGCGCCCCGGCCGACGCGGGGACGTGGTGGTGTGGGACGGCGATCCGCTGGAGAATGGCTCGGCGCCGGTGCTGGTGCTGATCGACGGCGTGCAGCAGCCGCTCGAGAATCGCCAGACCAAGCTTCGCGACCGCTACCTTCGCCCCGGCGAAGGCGATCTCCCCAAGGTCTACGACAGGTGATCGAGCATGCCGGCCTCGCGCTGGCGACGACGGCTTTCGTTGGCACGCATCTGGCGATGTCGCACCCCTTGCGCACCCGCCTTGTTCAGGCATTGGGTGAGGCAGGCTTCACGGGGGTCTATTCGATCGTCGCCGCGCTGACCCTGCTGTGGGTGGTGCTTGCCTTTCGGGCGATCGATGTCTCGGTTCCGATCTGGATCGCGCCCGACTGGGGGTGGTGGGTCGCCTCCGCAGTGATGCTGCTGGCCTCGATTCTGCTGGTTGGAGCGTTCGTCAGGAACCCGGCCTTTCCGCATCCGCAAGCCGCCAAGCAGGCGGCGCGCCCAGCGACCGGTGTGTTCGCGATCACTCGTCACCCGATGAATTGGGCGGTGATCCTGTGGGCGCTCACCCACCTCGCGCTCTGGTGGTCGCCGCGCAACATCATCGTGGCGCTTGGCATGCTGATCCTCGCAGTGGCGGGCTCGATCGGGCAGGACCGCAAGAAGCGCAAGGTGGTCGGCCGCGCCTGGCGGGATTGGGAAACGCGGACCAGCTTCATGCCCTTTGCGGCCTTGCTCACCGGCCGCGCGCAGTGGAACAATGCCGCCCCCGGCTGGATCGCCTTGGGCGGGGGCACCGCCTTGTGGCTTGCCGTCACCTGGGCGCACGCGCCCAGCGTGTCGCCCATCGCGCTTGCCCTCGGCTAAGCCGCGCTGTTCAGGCGCCTTCGCTCAACAGGGCGTCGGCCTGCGTGTGCGGCGTGTCGGCGTCAAAGCCGGAGCGGCGGGAGACGGTGGCGGTGGCGGCCATGTCCATCGACACATTGCCGGTGGTCCGCACGATGTCCGGCAGCGTCTCCACCGCCAGGAGCACGACCAGCGGCTCGATCGGCAGACCCATGGCGAGGCAGATGGGGGCGATCGAGGTGATGAAGGTGATCGAGCCCGGCAGGCTGACGGCGCTGAAAGTGGTCGTCGCCGCCGCTGCCACGCCCGCGACCAGCATCGCCGGGGTCAGCTCGATCCCGTACCAATGGGCGATGTAGATGGCGACCCCGATGTTCATCCCGGGGCCCGTGGCGCGGAACAGGGCGACCGCCAGCGGCAGCACCACGCCCGAGGCCGCCACCGGTACGCCGATCCGCTCCGTGCCCCTGAGCATTGCCGGCAGGGAAGCAAGCGAGGATTGCGTCGAGATAGCAACGGCGTGGGCGGGCCCGGCGGCTCGGGTGAAGTCGAGAAAGCCGACACGGCCGCCGGCCATGGCGAGCGGCCAGGCCAGGAACCAGATCACGCAGCCGATCGTGGCGACGATCAGGATATAGTGGAGCAGCGCCCCGATCGCCCCCGCGCCCGCCGTGGCGCCGACCACGAAGGCGAGCGCGAAGACGCCGATGGGCGCCAGCCACAGCACCCAGTTGACGATCACCAGCATGGTGTCGGCCACTGCGCGGAAGAAGCCGGTGAGCTGCCCGCGGGGCCCGTCGGGCAGGCGGGTCAGGGCAAAGCCGAAGATCGCGGTGAACAGCATCAGCGGCAGGATCTGGTCCTGCGCCGCCGCGGCGATCGGGTTGGTGGGAATGATCGAGCGGACGAACTGGCCGATGGTGGGGATTTCGCCGACCTTATCGCCCGCGCCGGTCAGCGCCGAGCGCAAGGCCGCGGCGGATTCGCCTGGCATCGGGAACATGCCGAGCAGCATTGGCGTGAGGAACGCTCCGATGATCGCCGAACTCCAGATCACCGCGAAGAACAGCAGGATGGCGCGGCCCGCCAGCTTGCTGGAGCGCGCCGCCTCGCTGCCCGCGGCGATGCCGGTGATGAGCAGCGAGACGATGAGCGGGATGATCGTCATCCGAAGCGCGTCGAGCCACAGCCCGCCGATCGGCTCGGCGATCGACACCGCCGTCCCGGTGAAGCCGCCGCCCCAGCGAAAGGCGACGATGCCGGCGGCGAGGCCGATTGCGAGGGCGGTGAGGATGCGGGCGGCCTGGTTCATGCACCTCTCTTAGCGGGGGCCATTCCCGTGTGGAAGCAGCAGCGGGAGGAGAGACCATGCCGGGCGGGTGGCCTCGCGCGCGGCGGCACGCTACAGGCGCATGGACGAGTTCGAAGGAACAATGATGACGCGTAAGTTCTTCGGTACGGACGGTATTCGGGGCCGCACCAACGAGGCGCCGATGACGGCCCAGATGGCGCAGCGGATCGGCCAGGCCGCCGGTGCCCATTTCCTCCGCGGGGACCATCGCCATCGGGTGGTGATCGGCAAGGATACCCGCCTCTCCGGCTACATGATGGAAACGGCGCTGATTTCCGGGTTTACGAGCGTGGGCATGGACGTGGTGATGGTCGGCCCGGTGCCGACGCCGGCGGTGGCGCTGCTGACCAAATCGATGCGTGCGGACCTCGGCGTGATGATCTCCGCCAGCCACAATCCTTATCAGGACAACGGCATCAAGCTGTTCGGGCCGGACGGATACAAACTATCCGACGCCGACGAGAGCGCAATTGAAGCCTTGCTCGAGCAGGAGCCGGTGCTGGTCGACGCTACCGCCATCGGGCGCGCCCGCAAGATTGAGGATGCTCGCGGGCGCTACATCCACTTCGCCAAGTCCACCTTTCCCGAAGAGCTGCGCCTGGACGGTTTGAAAATCGTCGTCGACTGCGCAAACGGGGCCTCCTACCAGACCGCGCCCGCGGCGTTGTGGGAGCTTGGCGCCACCGTGGTCGCGATGGGTGTCTCGCCCAACGGCACCAACATCAACGACGGCTGCGGCTCGACCGCGCCGGCCGCGCTTCAGGCGCGGGTGGTGGAGGAGGGGGCGGACATCGGCATTGCGCTCGACGGCGACGCCGACCGGCTGATCGTGGTGGACGAGAAGGGACGCATCGTCGACGGCGACCAGTTGATGGCGGTGATCGCCGTGTCCTGGGCGCGGCGCGGCATGCTGCAAGGCGACGGCATCGTCGCCACCGTCATGTCCAACCTCGGCCTCGAACGCTTCCTCCAGTCGAACGGGCTCGAGCTCATCCGGACGCAAGTGGGCGACCGCTATGTGCTGGAGGCAATGCGGGAGCGCGGCTTCAACGTGGGGGGCGAGCAATCGGGCCACATCATCCTGTCGGATTACGCCACCACCGGCGACGGGCTCGTTGCCGCACTGCAGATCCTCGCCTGCCTGGTCGAGCAAGGCCGCGCCGCCAGCGAGGTGCTCCACGCCTTTGAGCCGCTGCCCCAGATCCTCAAGAACGTCCGGTTCGGCGGGGGCGCCCCGCTCGAGGCCGACAGCGTCAAATGCGCCATCGCCGACGCCGAAGCGCGCCTGGCCGGCACCGGCCGCCTTGTTATCCGCAAGTCCGGTACCGAGCCCCTGATCCGAGTCATGGCCGAAGGCGAGGACGAGGCGCTGGTCGAGGAGGTCGTCGACAGCATCTGTGAGGCCGTGAAGGCTGCGTAAGATGAACCCGAAAAAGTGGTATGTTTCGGGGACCCCGCAATGACGGGAACCACCCCCCGCATCCTCATCATCGCCGGCTCCGATTCGGGCGGCGGCGCGGGCATCCAGGCGGACATCAAGACCGTCACCATGCTCGGCGGCCATGCCATGACCGCGATCACCGCGCTCACCGCGCAGAACACGTTGGGCGTTACCGGAGTGATGCCCGTGCCGCCGGGTTTCGTGGTGGAGCAGATGGACGCCTGCATTTGCGACATTGGCGTCGACGCGGTGAAGATCGGCATGATCGGCTCGCCTGAAACGGTGCACGCCGTCGCCGAGCGGCTGGAGCAGCTCGCCGTCCCCATCGTCTTCGATCCCGTGATGGTCGCGACCAGCGGCTCGGTGCTGGCGGACCCCGCTACCATTGCCGCCTTCCATCGGCTCGCCGCGATTGCGACCGTTGTCACGCCAAACGCGCCGGAGCTTGCGGCTCTGACCGGCTGCGTGGTGGACACGCCGGCGGCGCTGGAGGCGGCGGCGCGTTCCTACGCGTACTCCTCGGCAGCCGCCGTGCTCGCCAAGGGAGGTCATCTCGGCGGCGATGTTGTCACGGACCTGCTTGTCCGCGCCGATGCCGAGACAGCAAGTTGGTCGTCGCCGCGGATCGAGACGCTCCACACGCACGGCACCGGCTGCACCCTCGCCAGCGCCGTTGCCTTGGGTCTTGCCGGCGGCATGGGAATCGAGGCCGCTATCGCGCAGGCCCGTCACTTCGTGCGGCTTGCGCTGCTGGACGCGCCCGCTCTGGGAGGGGGCCATGGCCCGATGGGGCACCACAAGGTGCGCCTCGATCTGCCTGCGGGTGGCCCGACCCTCAACCAGGTGACCGTGCCCGCCTCCGACTACCAAGCCAGCCTCCGCTTCTACCAGCTGCTCGGCTGTCGCCAGATCGTCGCGGCGCCGCCGCGCTACGCGCGCTTCGAGGCGCCCGGCGGCTTCACCCTCTCGATCGAGGTGAAAGCGCCGCCGGCACCGCCGTCGGAGGCCGAACTCTTCTTCCAGTGCGCGGATGTGGATGGGGAAGTTCGCCGCCTCGAAGCGGCTGGGATCGTCTTCGCCGTCCAGCCGGAGGATCGCCGCTATCTGTGGCGGGTGGCCGAGACGCGCGACCCGCACGGCAATCGGATCTGCCTGTACTCGACGGATATCGCCCGCCGTTTCCCGCCTTGGCGGCTGGCAGACTAATCCACATCTTTTCTTGCGCCGCGGCTAGCCGTCGCCGCTAAGCCCTTCTAATCCCACATCATGGCACGCCCCTGTTTCAAGCTTGAGAAGATCCATCCGATGCCGCTCGCCGGAGTCGACGAAGCGGGCTGCGCGCCGCTCGCCGGGCCGGTGGTGGCGGCTGCCGTCGTGCTTGATCGGGAGAAATTTCCGCGTGGCATAGACGATTCAAAGGTTCTCCCGGCGCCGATGCGCGAGGCGATCTGCGCCAGGCTCTATCGCCAGGCCCGCGTGGGCGTCGGCGTCGCCACGGTGGAGGAGATCGACCGCATCAACATCTATTGGGCGCGGATGCTGGCGATGACTCGGGCGGTAGAGGCCTTGGGGTTCGATCCGGCAATGGTCCTCGTCGATGGCAATCGCTGCCCGCGCTGGGAGCGGCCGTCGGTGGCCATCGTCGCGGGGGACGCGAAATGCCGCTCCATCGCCGCCGCCTCGATCGTTGCAAAGGTCACCCGCGACCGGATCATGGCGGACCTTGCCCGCGAGCACCCCGGCTATGGCTGGGAAACCAACAAGGGCTATCCCACACCCGAACATTGCCGGGCCCTCGATACACTCGGGCCGACACCCCTCCACCGCCGCAGCTTTGCGCCGGTGCGCGCCTGCCTCGAGGCCCGCGGCGAGCTGCCGATCGCGACTCAGCAGCTGATGGATCTTTAGGGCGAGCCCGTCTTTGCCGCCTGTTGAGTCCTCAGGGCAACACCACTTCATGTTGAGTCCAGATGAGGCTGCGGCACACCAGCCCTAGCTGCAGACTCGTTTCGTTCGCGGCATGTTAACCGCTTTGTCAGCTCCTTCTGCCAAAGGCGTGATCTTGACCGGGGAGTCCGGCTGACTCACTCTGCGCGCGGGTAGACGGGGGGCGGCTTCGAATGACGATTCTGACGCGGGTGGGGACGGGGCAGCGCAAGGTCCGCCGGGATGAGCCGAAGCCCGACCTGCCGCTGAACCAGATCCTGCAGGAGGATTGCGTCGCCGCCATGGCGAAGCTGCCGGCCGGCTCGATCGACATGATCTTCGCCGATCCGCCCTACAACCTCCAGCTCGGCGGCGACCTGTTCCGCCCCGAGGGCAGCCGCGTCGACGCGGTGGACGATGATTGGGACAAGTTCGACACTTTCGCGTCCTACGACGTCTTCACCCGTGCCTGGCTCAAGGAGGCGCGGCGCCTCTTGAAGCCCAACGGCACCCTTTGGGTGATCGGCAGCTACCACAACATCTTCAGGGTCGGCGCCGCGCTGCAAGACGAGGGCTATTGGATCCTGAACGACGTGGTTTGGCGCAAATCGAACCCGATGCCGAACTTCCGCGGCACTCGCTTCACCAACGCGCACGAGACCTTGATCTGGGCGAGCCGGTCGGAGGACAGCCGCTACACCTTCAACTATCGCGCCATGAAGGCGCTCAACGACGAACTGCAGATGCGTTCGGATTGGCTGCTGCCGATCTGCTCGGGCGGAGAGCGGGTAAAGGGGGAGGGGGGCGGCAAGGCCCATCCCACCCAGAAGCCCGAAGCCCTGCTCTACCGGGTGCTGCTCGCCTGCACCGTCAAGGGCGATGTGGTCCTCGACCCCTTCTTCGGAACCGGTACCACCGGCGCGGTGGCCCGGCGCCTCGGGCGGCAGTGGATCGGGATCGAACGCGAGACCCGTTATGTCAAGGTGGCGCGCGAGCGGATCGACTCGACTCTGGAGCTCGATGAAAGCGCGATCAAGACCATGGCTTCCAAGCGCACTGCGCCCAAGGTGCCGTTCGGCGCGCTGGTCGAGACCGGCTGGATCGCGCCAGGGACTATGCTCAGCGATTCAAAAGGGCGTTGGCAGGCGCGGGTCTGCGCCGATGGCTCGATCGAGCATGGCGGCGAGCAGGGCTCCATCCACCGCATTGGCGCGGCCGCCCAGAACGCCCCTGCCTGCAACGGCTGGACCTTCTGGCATCTGGATTGGGAGGGGGCGCTGGCGCCGCTCGACTCGGTGCGACAGCGCTACCTGCTCACCCTCGACTGAGCGTCCCTCGCGGAACCCGCCTCCAAAGTCTGCAAGCCTGAGATTGCCCCGAATGTTCGAGGCGAAACAAGGGCTGCCGCCGCTGAGCGACGCTAACGCCCGGCTTTGCGGCCGCTCGAGTTCAGTGGAACGGTTCGGAAGCAGCCCCGAACGGCCAGTTCGGCCCGCAGGATTCGTCAGGGCGAGCGTTAACGCCGCTCCTGCTCAGTAACAAAGTGATCGCAAGCGTCCCATTCCGGTGCCGAGTCTGATCGGCGCCCATACGCTGTAGCGCGCGCGCAAGGCGCGGCTGATGATAAATTGGCACAAAGAGCCTGGCGTTACTGAAACGTCACTCGACTTTGCGGCGTGATCCGATAACATGTCTCCGGCGACCGTCCCTTGACGCCTCATCGCCTGCATGCCTTTGACCACGGGAGGTACGCGGGAGCCCCTTTGGGCGTACAAGGGTCCGAACCTGCCATGCCCACCATGGCGGCTCGGACCATCGGAGAATCAGTTACCCTGCTGACCTTTGAAAGAGGCGGTCGCCACCTCTCTCCCCCCTACAGTCCCCGTTGTTGTGGTTTTCTGTCGCTCTTTTTGTGACAAAGCCCGATTTTTTTTGCGTCGCCGGCGCCAGGCGCTAGGCCAGGGCCATGAACGGCCGCGTCTACCTTCGCCCCGTCGCCTTCGTCGACGCCCCTTTCGGCTTCGACGGGCAGGTCGCACGGCTTGCCGGAACCATGCTGTGGTTCTCCGCCGTGGAAGTGCTGCGGCTGAATGGCGCGAGGGCGACCGCTGAACTCGTTCCCGTGAACGCCATGGAGGAGGCGCTGCCCCGGCTGGGCGCTGCCGCCGCCGCGGCTTGGCACAACATCCAGGCGCCGCGACCGCCGCTCCGGATCGGCGAGCGCATCGTGCCTCTCGACCAGCCGCAGGTGATGGGGATCGTCAACGCGACGCCCGACAGCTTCTCCGACGGCGGTCTCCACGGCGATGCCGGGGCGGCGGCCGATGCCGGCTTTGCCCAAGCGGCGGCGGGCGCGGCGATCGTGGATGTCGGCGGCGAATCGACCCGTCCGGGCGCACAACCGGTCTGGGAAGAGGACGAAGCAGCCCGGGTGGAGCCGGTAATCCGCCGCCTGGCGGCGTCCGGAACCGCTGTGTCGGTGGACACAAGGAAGGCGCTGGTGATGGAGCGCGCGCTTGTGGCAGGGGCCGGCCTGGTCAACGATGTCTCCGCCCTGGGCTTCGACGAGCGGGCGGGGGAGGTCGTTGCCCGCGCCGGCTGCCCGGTGGTGCTGATGCACCACCAGGGCACACCGGAAACGATGCAGAAGGCGCCGTTCTACGACCTGCCGGTCGCCCTTGCGGTCTACAACTGGCTTGAGGCGCGGATTGCCGCCGCCGAAGCCGCCGGCATTGCCCGGCGCAACATCCTGATCGATCCCGGCATCGGCTTCGGCAAGACCGTGCAGCACAATCTGTCGCTGCTGAACGGGCTCAGCCTGTTCCACGGGCTGGGCTGCCCGATCGTGCTGGGCGCAAGCCGCAAGCGGATGATTGGAGCTCTTTCGGCCGAAGCGCCGACCGACCGGCGGCTCGGCGGCTCGATCGCGCTTGCCTTGAAGGCGGTGGAGCAGGGCGTGCAGATCGTGCGGGTCCACGATGTTCCCGAAACCGTGCAAGCGCTGCGAGTCTGGCGCGGCCTGCGCGACACCGCACTCACCCCCCAATAAGTCCTGCCGGCGCGGATCGCCCGGGCAAATGCGCTTCATTTTCCCACCCGCAAGGCCGCCGACGAGTTCCGTCCCGACTGGAACCCTATCTTTTCCCGATAGCCGGTGGTGGCTCAACGCTTTGGTAAGGTTTTGGCCCTAGCAAGGGTTGCGCCGCCTGAACGCATGTTAGGGGGCTGGAAGTGTGGACTTCCAACGCCTTGGAACAGGAGACCAGATATGTATTTCATTCGCAAATTCGTAAAGAACAACAAGGGCGCGACCGCCATTGAATATGGCCTGATCGCAGCCCTCATCGCGGTTGCCGCCATCACCGCCGTCCGCAGCGTCGGCAAGGGCGTGGGTAACGCCTTCAACACCGCTGCAACGGGCATGGCCGGCTAAGGCCAAAGCCAGTTCAAGCAGTGAAGGGCGGCGGGAGGAAACTCCCGCCGCCTTTTTCTTGCACAATGCTCTTCCACTGAAAGCCGATGCACGGCACCCGGCCCGTGGATCCGCCTTGGCCGCCCGGCGGCTGCTCGCCTTCCGCCGACACAGCTTGTAGACTAAGGCAGCGGGCGGTGCGGAATCGCTCGCAAGATCTTCCGGAGCATCAAGCCATGGTCACCGACAATCGCGCCGAAAGCCAGTACGAGCTGGTCGTGGACGGCCACAAGGCGCTTGCCGCGTATCAACTCGCCGACGAACGAATCAGCTTTACCCACACCGAAGTGCCGACGGAGCTCGAAGGGCAGGGGATCGGCACCCGGCTGGTCGCCGGTGCGCTGGATCAGGTGCGGGCGGAGGGATTGAAGGTGGTGCCGCTCTGCTCATTCGTGCGCCACTATGTCGAGACGCATCCCGAGGTGCAGGACCTTCTCGCCTGAGCCTTGCCAGGACGGTCTCAGTCGATCACCGGGCCGGTTGCCTCAGCTTAGCGCCCCGGCGGGCGCTGCCGCCCCGGCTTGCGGCTGTAGCGCCAGCCGGTTGGGCAATGCGGGGCACGGGCTGATCAGAGCGAGTAGCCGCCGTCGGACACGAGGCAGGTGCCGGTCATGAACGCGGATTTGTCGGACAGCAGGAAACCGATCTGGTCGGCAATCTCCTCCGCCTTGGCGAAGCGGCCCATGGGCGTGGCCTTGGCGCCGATTGCTGCAAAGGCGGCCTCTTCGCTGCCCATCGTCTCGATCAGCTCCTGGAAGAACGGCACGCCGCCCCATATCGGAGTCTCGACGCCGCCCGGCGCGATGGCATTGACTCGAATGCGGCTGGAGGCGCCCTCCTTGGCGGCAATTCGAACCAGGTGGATCACCGCCGCCTTGGACGCGCCATAGGCGCCGATGCCGGGCTCGGCCTTGAGGCCGGCAACCGAGGCGGTGACCACGATCGCGCCGCCATTGCCCTTCATCGCCCGCATCGCCGCCTGCAGCGTCAGGAAGGCGCCGTCAAGATTGGCCGACATCACCCGCCGCCACTCTGTCAGGCTGCTGTCCTCGATCGTGCCGCCCGCTCCGACGCCGGCATTGACCAAGGCGTGGGTGAGGCCGGTGAGGTCGGCCCGCGCCCAAAGCTGCTCGTCCGCGACATCCCCGATGATCACCTGGCGCTCGCAGGGCAGGGAAAAGGCAAAGTCGCGCAGCCGGTCCTCGTCGCGATCAAGCAGGATCAGCTTGCGGGCGCCGCTCCGGGCCAGCAGGCATGCGGCGGCGGCTCCGATGCCGGAGGCGGCGCCGGTGACCAGCACGATGGCGTTGTCGAAGTCGCTCATGCCGTGTGTTTAACGGAGCCGTGCGCCCGCGTCACCCGCTCAGGCGGCGTCGCTGATCCCGAGTTCGCCGAGCTTCCGGTACAAGGTGGAGCGGCCGATCCCGAGCCGGCGCGCAACCTCCGTCATCCGGCCGCGATAATGGCCGATGGCAAGGCGGATCACATCGGCCTCGATGGCGTCCAGGGGGCGCAGATTGCCGTCGTCGCCGTACAGCGTGATGCCCGGCCCGCTGTGCAGGGCGGCGCTTTGCGAGGCGCCGTTCAGCGCGCGGCCGTGATGGTCGCTGGAGCGGCGGCTGAGGGCAGATTCCTGCGCGATCTGCGGGAAATCCGCGGCGGTCAGCGCATTGCCGTCGCACAGGACGGCGGCACGGAAGAGGGCGTTCTGGAGCTGGCGGACATTTCCCGGCCAGCCGTAGCGCAGCAGCACCGCCAGTGCGTCGTCGGTGATCGACAGCCGGCGCATGCCGGGCTGTTCGGCGATGCGGGCGAGCAGGTGGCGCGCCAAAGCGGGTATGTCGCTGGCCCGCGCACGAAGCGGCGGAATATCGACATGAACCACGTTGAGCCGGTAATAGAGGTCTTCGCGGAACCTCCCCTCGGCGACTTCCTCGGCAAGCCGGCGATTGGTGGCGGCAATGATCCGCACATCCACCATCTGAATGGCGCGGCCTCCGATCCGCTGGATCTCGCCGGTTTCAAGCGCGCGCAGCAGCTTGACCTGAGTTTCCAGCGGCAGTTCGCCGACCTCGTCCAGGAACAGGGTGGATCCGTCGGCATCCTCGAAGCGGCCGATGTGGCGATCGAAGGCGCCGGTGAAGGCACCTTTTTCGTGGCCGAACAGCACCGATTCGACGAGGTTGGCAGGGATCGCGCCGCAATTCACGGTGATCATCGGCTTGCGACCGCGAGGGCTGGAGGTGTGGATCGCCTGCGCGATCACTTCCTTGCCCGATCCGCTTTCACCCTCGATGAGGACGGATACACGCGCCCGGGCCGCCTTGGCCGCGACCGCCATGGCCGCCCGGAACAGGGGTGCCGAGCCGACGATCTCGTCGAAGTTCAAGGGCTGGCTGATCTTTTCGGATAAGGGCCGCAGCTCGCCGTTGCGCTGGCGCCGGTCCGTGGCGGAGTTGAGCGCGGTCAGCATCCGGTCCGGCGTGATCGGCTTTACCAGGAAATCGTTGGCACCGGCGCGCATTGCCTCCACCGCAACTGCGACCGACGTCTGGGACGTCATCACCAGCAACGGCAGATCGGGGCGTAGCGCACGAATTTCAGCGATGATCTGGGAGCCTGCCTCTCCGGGCATCCAATGGTCTAGCAGGATCGCATCCACCGGCGGCCCATCGGTCTCAGCCAGGATCGCGGCCGCCGCCTCGATGTCGGGCGCCCCGCGCACGGACCAGCCGGCGCGCGCGCCAATGGCGGTGACGAGGCGGCGCTGGGCCGGCTCGTCGTCGATCAGCAACAGGCAGCGGGTGGGCTCCGGCCGCATGGCATCCCCTTTTGTGTCCATGCCCCCGCTCTAGCCCAAGTGGGTAAAGGCGCCCTTAATTGGGGCTTGGGCCGCCGCGTGACAGTTGATAAGGGTCAGGCCCTACGAACCTGAGATGAGGATGCACATGGCCGCCGACCTGGACCTGGAAAAGGAAACCGCTGTCCACCAGAAAGGCTATTTGGGGTTCGTCGGCCTCATGAAGTGGGGCACGATCATCAGCGTGATCACTGCGATCATCGTCGTCTTCATAATCGCCGAATAGGGCAGATATGAAGATCGCCGTCCTCACCGAAACAGCGGACGGCGAACGCAGGGTCGCGGCAACGCCGGAAACTGCAAAAAAATTCATCGCGCTGGGCGCAACTGTAGCGGTTGAGGCAGGGGCGGGCGTGTCGGCATCCATCGCCGACGCCGCCTACGAGGCCGCCGGCGCGACGGTCGGCGCACGCGCCGAGGTGCTTGCCGGCGCCGATGCGGTGCTCGGGGTGCAGGGGCCGGATTCAGACGCGCTGGCGGGGCTCAAGCCCGGCGCGCTGATCGTCGCGGCCCTCGATCCGTTCCGCCGCCGCGACCGAGTGGAGGCTTTCGCCGCTGCGGGGCACGAGGCTCTCGCTATGGAGCTGATGCCGCGCATTACGCGCGCGCAATCGATGGACATCCTCTCCTCCCAGTCCAACCTCGCCGGCTACAAGGCGGTGCTGGACGCCACTTCGGAATATGGCCGTGCGCTGCCCATGATGATGACGGCGGCCGGCACCATCTCCGCGGCCCGCATCTTCATCATGGGCGTCGGCGTCGCGGGCCTCCAGGCGATCGCCACCGCCCGGCGCCTCGGCGCGATCGTCTCCGCCACCGATGTTCGCGCCGCCACCAGGGAGCAGATCGAAAGCCTCGGCGCCAAGGCGATCTTCGTCGAGAATGTCGCGGGGATCGAGGGCGAAGGAGCCGGGGGCTACGCCACCGAAATGTCCGACGAATACAAGGCAGCGCAGGCCGAGCTCGTCTCCGCCCACATCGCCAAGCAGGATATCGTCGTCACCACCGCGCTCATCCCGGGGCGCCCGGCGCCGCGGCTGATCACCGACGCGCAGCTCGCCACCATGCGGCCGGGCAGCGTGGTGGTGGATCTCGCGGTCGAGCAGGGCGGCAATGTCGAGGGCGCGGTGCTTGGCGCGGTGGTGGAGCGCCACGGCGTGCGCATCGTCGGCCACCGCAACATGCCCTCTCGGCTCGCCGCCGACACATCGGCGCTCTTCTCGCGCAACCTCTACAACTTCCTCAGCGCCTTTTGGGACAAGGAAGCGGGGAGGGTGGTGCTCCCCGACGACGACGAGATCGTAAAGGGCGTACGCCTGACGCAGCGCGGCAAGATTGTTCACGAAAGGCTGCTCGCCGGATGACGGGATGTGTCGGCTCCAATCCTCCCCGGGACGGGGAGGGGGACCGCGCGAAGCGCGGTGGAGGGGGCTCAGCGTCGCTCCGCCGCCCAGCGGTATACACCGCCCGCACCCTCCGCCGAGCCATGTCACCGCCGGAAGCCCTTCTATGGCAGCAGCTTCGAAAGCGTCCTTCCGGCCTGAAGTTTCGAAGGCAGCACCCGGTCGATCCGTATGTTGTTGATTTCTATTGTCGTGAGGCGGCCCTTGTAGTTGAAATCGACGGTTACGTTCATGGCACAGAGGAGGCGCATCTTCGCGACAAGAGGCGCGATGCTCGTCTGATGGAAAAAGGCCTGACGGTGCTCCGAATTCCAGCGGGCGAGGTCATGCACGACTGCGGCAGTGCCGTTGCTGCTATTCTGGAGCGGGCGGGGAGCCCCCTCCACCAGCCCTTGGCTGGTCCCCCTCCCCGTCCCGGGGAGGATATATAAATGGATTTCATCTCGATCCTCTCCATCTTCGTCCTCGCCTGCTTCGTCGGCTATTATGTCGTCTGGGCGGTCACCCCGGCGCTGCACACGCCGCTGATGGCGGTGACCAACGCCATCTCCTCGGTGATCATCGTCGGCGCCCTCATCGCCGCCGCGGCGGCCGGTGTGCCGGGCGCCAAGTGGCTGGGGCTCTTGGGCGTGGTGCTGGCCAGCATCAACATCTTCGGCGGATTCGCGGTAACCGCGCGAATGCTCGCGATGTACAAGAAGAAGGAGCGGCGCTGATGCACGCAGTGGCGCCGCCGTCCTGGGTGATGCTCGCCTACCTGGTGGCGGGCATCTGCTTCATCTTCGCGCTTCGCGGGCTTTCCAGCCCGGTGAGCAGCCAGCGCGGCAACCGCTTCGGCATGATCGGCATGCTGATCGCGGTTGCCACCACGCTGATCCACTATCTGCCGCGCGATGGCGGTGCCGGTGCGGACGGTGTGGCTGGTGCTGTCGACTTCGTTGCGCTGGGCGAGATCGCAATCGCCATTGCCATCGGCGCGGCGATCGGCCTCGTCACCGCGCGGCGGATCGCGATGACCGCAATGCCGCAGCTCGTGGCGGCGTTCCACAGCCTGGTCGGTCTTGCCGCGGTGCTGGTAGCGGCGGCGGCGTTTCTCAACCCGGAAGCGTTCGGGATCGCGTCAACGCTGTTCACGGATGTCGCCGGGCGGAGCGGCGGCATCTCTATTCCCGACAGCACGATGACCATCGAGATTGATCCCGTCAGCCGGGTGGAGATGGGCCTCGGCGCTGCGATCGGCGCGATCACCTTTTCCGGCTCGGTGATCGCCTTCCTGAAGCTCAACGGCAACATGTCTGGCAAGCCCATCATGTTGCCGATGCGGCATGCCGTCAACCTGGCGACGCTCGCCGCAATCCTCGGGCTCACCGCCTATTTCACGCAGGACCAAAGCCCCTGGGTGTTCTGGACGCTGACGGCGCTCGCCTTCCTGATCGGCTTCCTGCTGATCATCCCGATCGGTGGCGCCGACATGCCGGTCGTGGTCTCGATGCTGAACAGCTATTCGGGCTGGGCGGCGGCGGCGATGGGCTTTACGCTGCAGAATTCCGCGATGATCATCACCGGCGCGCTGGTCGGCTCGTCGGGCGCGATCCTTTCCTACATAATGTGCCGGGCGATGAACCGCAGTTTCATTTCGGTGATTGCCGGCGGCTTCGGCGGCGATGCGGCGGCGGCTGGCGCTGCGGGCGGGGCGATCGACCGACCCTACAAGCGCGGCTCCGCCGAGGATGCCGCATTCCTGATGAGCCAGGCCGAGCAGGTCATCATCGTCCCCGGCTACGGCATGGCCGTGGCGCAGGCCCAGCATGCGCTGCGCGAAATGGGCGACCTCCTCAAGAAGGAGGGGGTAAGCGTCAAATACGCCATCCACCCGGTCGCGGGCCGCATGCCGGGCCACATGAACGTGCTCCTTGCCGAGGCCAATGTGCCGTATGACGAGGTGTTCGAGCTTGAAGATATCAACGGCGAGTTTGCCCGCACTGACGTCGCCTTTGTGATCGGCGCCAACGATGTCACCAATCCGGCCGCCAAGACCGACAAGGCGTCGCCGATCTACGGCATGCCGGTGCTGGACGTCGAAAAGGCGAAGACGGTGCTGTTCATCAAACGCTCGATGGGCGGCGCGGGCTATGCCGGGGTCGACAATGAGCTGTTCTACCGCGACAACACCATGATGCTGCTCGCCGACGCCAAGAAGATGGTGGAAGACATTGTGAAGTCCCTGGGATGACCGGCCAAGGCACTGGGTGAGCGTCCTCCCGATCATGACACCGCCGCCCTTCACGTAAAGGCGGCGGTGGATCGGATCCCGGGCTGATCCGACGGAAAACATGCGGAAGAGGGATGTGCGGCTCCGCGAAACATGAGTCGATTGATCCATATCGGATGAAAACCAGCGACTGTTTTGCTGTCCACAAGCGACTAATCCACAACTAAGCCTCGTGTCCCCCTGATGAGGCAGGGGATTGCGCGTGCGTGGCAGCGCGAATGCGGTGTCGCTGATGCGGGACGGGAGCGACAGGCGGAAGGGTGGCAGTGTCGAACTGGATGAGCGGGCGCCTGCCTTTCGCCCGGAACAGCAGCAAGGCGCATCTTAAAGTGAAGGCGGAGCGTTGGAAAAGGGTGCGGCGGTAAGACCGCTTTCGGAAATATCGTACGACACGCAGCCGAACCTGATGGTTATCGGGCGTGATGCCGGGGCGCTGGCACAAGCGCATTCGGCTGCGGCTGCGTTCGGCTGCCGGATTGCCGCCACTTGCGCGCCCGACCAAGCCTTGCGTCGGCTGGGGCGGCAGGTCGCGCTGGACGCGGTGTTGCTGGTGCTCGACGGGACCGGTGTGGAAGCGGCCGACTCGCTCTGGAAGCGCCTCTGCGCCTCTGCCGAGACCGGTCGCTTCAACAGCCTGATCGTCGCGCCTGCTCCGGTCGCCGCGGCGCTCGCCGTCCGGCCGCGCCCGCAAGGCGTGAGGCTGCTTGCCGAACCCGACGGTCTGGATTGGCTCGCAGGAGTCGCCGCCGCCATTTGGGTGCCGCCGCTGCGCCTCCACGACGCCAAGGGCGCGGGCGGCGGCGCGCCTCGGCTCCAGCAGATCGCCGAGGAGGTGGAGCGTATCGCGTCGATGCTCACCGAGCTGAGCGAAGAGAATGAGGCCGCTGCCGAAGCTGCCAAGGGGAAAGTGCGGGTCGATGCCGGGCTGGTACGCGGCATCATTCGCTCACGGCGCCTGCGCGACCAGTTCTTTCGCAGCGACCTGTTCGCGGATCCCGCCTGGGACATGATGCTCGATCTGTTCGCCGCCCGCCTCGAGCAGCGAAGGGTGGCGGTTTCCAGCCTGTGCATCGCCGCCGCCGTGCCGCCCACCACCGCGCTGCGCTGGATCAAGAGCCTGTGCGATCAGGGCGTGTTCGTGCGAAAGGCCGATCCGGAAGACGGCAGGCGCGTCTTTATCGAGCTTGGCGACACTCCCGCCGCTGCTCTTGAAGCCTATCTGCGGGCGGCGCAGCGCATTTCGCCATTGGCGGTTTAGAAGGCTTGCTCCCGCCCGCCCGCGGTGGCAGGTGAGGCGCGCGGGCGCTTAGCTCAGTTGGTAGAGCATCTCGTTTACACCGAGAGGGTCGGCGGTTCGAGCCCGTCAGCGCCCACCATCCGCAACGGAGCGCTAGAAGCTCACAAAGCCCATCACCGCCAGCAGGACCAGGGTACCAATGGCGGTGAGCAGCAGCGATCCCGCGCAGCCGAGGCGGTTGGAAAAGAAGAAAAACACAGCGCGCCTCCGATTTTCGATCCCAACGCCGCGCATTGGTGGCGTATCCCTTGGCTGCACGATTGCGGTGGGCGCTGCGGTCAACTAGCCGGGCGGAGGAGGGGCAATGGGCTCGAAGCTGTTTCTGCCAGGCGTCTTGATGTTAGCGCTGGCGCTGCCGGCGGGTGCGCAGGTGCCGCGCGATGGATCCGCCGCGGCACCCGCCAAGGCTTCCCTTGAGCAGCGGGTGGACGAGGTGCTCCGGGCCTCGGGGCGGGGCATCCGCTTCGGTTTCGTCGTTGCCGATGCGATGGGAAGCGAACTGGTGTCGATCGCGCCGGAGGGGCGCTTCATTCCGGCGTCGAACACCAAGCTCTTCACCACCGCAGCCGCGTTCGTGTTCCTGCCGGGCCTTTCCGGACCGGATGTCGCCGGAGGCGCATCGGTGCACCTGGAGCCGGCGGCGAAGGGGCCGCCCGGCGTGGTCCTGACCGGCCGCGGCGACGCCCGTCTCTCCAGCGCCCCGGAGTGCGTCACCAACTGCCTTTCGGCACTCGCCGACGCGGTAGCGGTGCGCACGCGCCGAGTGGGCGATGTGGTGGGTGACGCGACCCTGTTTCCGGACCAGCGCTGGAGCCCCGGCATGAGCTGGAACAACATTCCCACCCGCTCAGGCACGTCCGTCGCCGCGCTGACGCTGGATGACAATGAGACGGTGCTTCGAGTGACGGCGGCAGGGCAGGGTTTCCCGCCGATCCTGGCGCATGACGGCTTTTACCAAGTGGAGAGCCATGCCCGCACTGTCGCGGCAGACGGCAAGACGGAGCTTCTTGTAGAGCGTCTGCCCGGTTCGCGAGCAATTGTGCTGGGCGGCACGATCGCCTTGGGGTCCGAACCCGCGATGATCCGCCTCGGCATCGACGATCCTGCATATTATGCAGCCTGGCGAATGAAAACGCTGTTGCAAGCGCGCGGAGTCAAGGTGAGCGGTTCCTTGCGCTCGCGCTACCGCTCGCTGCTGCGGCCGGCTCCGGCGGGTCCGGCGGAGCCTGACGCGCTTTCGCGCCTGGTGCCGCCACCGCTCGTCGAGGATCTGGCGGTGATCAACAAGGCGAGCCAGAATGTTCATGCCGAACTCCTGCTCCGGCGCATCGGCCAGGGGCGCGGCAATGGCGGCATCGCCGGCGGGATCGCTGCCGTGGGCGAGCTTTTGGCGGCGGCGGGCATTCCCCGCCACGCCTGGGACCTGTCGGACGGATCCGGCATGTCGACCTACAACCGGCTTTCCGCGCGCATGGTGGTGCGGTTCCTTGGCTGGGCGGCGGCGCAGCCCTGGGGAGCGGCGTGGCGCTCCAGCCTTGCGGTTGGCGGGGCCGACGGCACGCTTGCCCGCCGCTTCCGCGATACGCCGCTTCAAGGCCGGGTTTTTGCAAAAACCGGCGGCCTCAATGCGACCACGGCATTGTCCGGTTATATGGTCGCCAGAAGCGGCCGCACGCTCGCCTTCTCCGCCTTCGCCAACGACATTCCCGAAGGCGCGGCGGCCTCGGCCGCAATCGACGCTGCCTTGTTGCTGATCGCCGCGGAGAATTGACCACGGAGCCGTTGGCCGCTTCAGCGGTTCTGGCTCCATGACCGGAACCGACGAAGCCATCGTCAAGGCGGAGGTGATTGCCATTCAGGCGGTGCTGATCTCCGTATTCCGCCGGATGGCGGCGGACCGGCCGGAACTTGCCCCGCTGTTCTGCCGCGCCTTCGACGAAGCCGAGATGATCCTGTCGGGCGTCGCCGAGAAGCTCGGACTCGAGGCGCCGCGCGAAACCACGGTCGGGGCGCTGGCCATCATCGAGGAGATGCGCGCGGCGGTGATCCGCGACGAAAGCGTCTGCCGCCAGGACTGAGCCGGTCGTGTCCTTGGGGGGGTGGACGATACGACCGCCGAGGCTCAGCGCATGGCCTTGAGCCGCTCGATCACGGCGGGATCGTTGATCTTGCGGTGGCGCGCCTCGACGAGGCTGAACAGCCCGAACAGGAAGAGCCCGGCGGCCACCGCGGTGCGGACGGTGTCGGGGAGGGAGGCGAGCGCCTCTCCCATGCCGCCCGCCGCGCCCGCATCGGACGCCCACGCAGCCTTGGCGACGAACCAGGCCATGGCGAGGAATACGATGCCGCGTGCCGCATAGCCGCCCCGCCCAAGCCAGGAGACCCACTCGCGCCGCGCTGCGCGCGAATCCAGATGCTTGAGGAAATCGCCGCGGATGGCGCGGGCGATTTGCCAGCCGCCGACCACCAGCAGGATTGCGCCCGCGGCCGCGACCAGCAATCCTCCGCCTGGAAGCCCGAGCGCCATCGCGGTTCCCTCCTGCGCGCTGTTGCCGCCCCCGCCGCCCGATCCGGCTGCAAGCTTTACGGCAACAAAGGCGAGGCCGAGGTGGATCAGGCCGCTTACCGCTCCGCCGGCCCGCACCGCGATGCCCTTGGCGTCGCTGCCATGCCCCTCGGTGTCCAGCGCCGCTTCCGACAAGCGCCACAAACCATAGCCCAGGAAGCCAGCCGCCATCAGGCCGAGCACGATCCGCCCGGTCTCGCCGGCAAGATATTGAAGGGCATCCGCGCCGTCGCCGTTCCGGCCGGTGCGAAGAGCAAGGAAGCCGATCAGGCCGTACATTATGCCGCGCGCGGCAAAGCCCGCCCGCGTGAAGAATTCGAGCTGGGGAAGGCTGGCCATGGGTGAACTCCTTACGCGGCTACGCAAGGAGAGACGAACGCCCGGCCGTTACGGTTCCGGTGCGGTTTCGCCGCGTCTGGCCGGCTGCGAGCGTAGATCTTCGCTCTCCGGCATGCCTTCCTGCCGGCGGCCGCGCTGCTGCTTGGGCTTCCAGATCACCTTCTGACCCTTGGGCACATGCCATTTCCCGGCGGCAGTGCGGACCATGTCGGAGTCGCACCCGCTGCAGCGCGTGAACCAATAGCCGCGATTCCACACCTCACCCGGGGCGGGGCGATGGAAGCCGTAGCGGCACAGCAGGCGGCGCAGGGCTGACATGGCGCGAGGAGGATCCTTTCATCCACCTTGCTAGGACGAAGCTGCGCCCCTCCGCAACCCGCCTGTCCCAGCCTGGCACGCCCCGAGGAACGGCAGGCGCGGACGGTGGAATTCGTGGTGAAGAAAGCGTTAAACAAGGGCGATGAGACGCCTTGACCCTGTTTCCGTTCGCCCCGTTGCGCGCTCCCACCCGCTGCGCGCCGCTCTCGTCGGACCGGCGCCGCACTTCTCGGCCGAAGCCATTGCCGAGGGTGAGTCGAGCCTGCGCTTGTTCTTTACCGCCTTTGCCGGCGGCCTGGTCTTCTTCGGCACCTATCTCGCCTGAGCTTCGGCGTGGGCTAGTTGCAAGCCTTGTGCAGCCGCCATGCCAGCCAGGCGGCGCCGATGCTCGCCACCGCCACCATCAGCAAGGTCTCCGCCACCGAAACCCCCACCTGCACGAGCACGGTGAGCGCAACTGCCGCCAGCACCATGGCGCCCGAGTTGACGATGTTGTTGGCGGCAACGGTGCGCGCGGTTTCAGACTTGGGCACGGTGGTGGTGAGAAAGGCGTAGAGCGGGACCACGAACATCCCACCGGAAATCGCGACGCCGAGCAAGTCGACCATCACCCACTCGGCCTGCGGGATGAGGATGAAGGTGCGCAGGTCCATGAGCATGTCGCCGGCGGGCGGCGGCGGCCAGTTCACCACATTGTAGTAGAGGTGGCAGATGAACAGGCCCATGGCGATCGCCGACGCGGGCGAATAGATTGCAAGCACGCGCCCTTTGAGGAGCCGGTTGATCAGCACCGATCCGATTGCCACGCCGACCGAGAAAATAGCGAGGAAGAGCGTCGCCACCTCCTCGTTGGCGTGCAGCACGTTCTTCACCAGCGGCGGGAATTGGGCGGCGAGGATCGCGCCCATCATCCAAAAGAAGCTGATGCAGACGATGGCGAGGAACAGGCGCGGGATGTGCAAGGTGGCGTTGACCAGGCTGATCGAAGCCCGGATGATGTGCCAGTCCATCTTCAAGGGCGGCGCATCCGTCTCGGGCGGGGCAGGGGGGACCTGCCGTCCCGCTAGCCAGCCCAGGAAGGCGACGGCGAGGACGCTGATCGCGGCGATATCGTAATGTTCGCGGCCGAGCAGACCTCCAACGATGGTGCCGAGCAGGATCGCGCCATAGGTTCCCGCTTCGACCAGCCCGGTGCCGGCCAGCACTTCGTCCTGTTTGAGATGCTGGGGCAGGATCGCATATTTGATCGGGCCGAAGAAGCTCGAGTGGACGCCCATCGCGAACAGGGCGGCCAGCAGCAGCGGGATGTTGTGGAGGATGAGCCCGACCGCGCCGAACACCATGATGGCGATCTCGGCCGTCTTGACCAGCCGGATGATGCGCGACTTGTCGGTGGAATCGGCCAGCTGGCCGGCCAGCGCGGAGAAGAGAAAAAAGGGAAGAATGAAGAGGCCGCCGGCAATGGCGTTGAACGTCGCTTCCTTGGCGGGGTCGTCATAAACCGCGTAGGTGACCAGGATCACCATCGCCGATTTGTAGAGATTGTCGTTGAAAGCCCCCAGGAACTGGGTGACGAACAAGGGCAGGAAGCGGCGCTTCCGGAGCAGGACGAGCGAAGGGGTCATGGGATGGCGGCCCTGGGCCTATCGTCCCGGTGCCGGCGCGCGCTCTTCGATGCGCATGGAAGCAAGGCGGGAAATTGCGGATACAGCGCGCATGGGTTTGCTTCCGAGGCAGGAATTGAACACGGCCGCCCTCATTGCGCAGGTCGCCGGTCGGCACAAGCCTTGGCGACCAGTCCCGCACGCTCTCCCATTTCCATTCCATTCGCGCTAAGGGCAAGGCGAGCCGATGCTGACACTGCCCAACATCCTCACTTTGTCGCGCATCCTGGCGGTGCCGTTGCTGGTCTTCCTGCTGTGGAAGCCGAGCTGGTGGGATTATGCCATCACTTTCGGGCTCTATTGCCTGGTCGGCATCACCGATTATTTCGACGGCTATCTGGCCCGCGCGCAAGGGACGGTTTCCAAGCTCGGCATCTTCCTTGATCCGATTGCCGACAAGATCATGGTCGTATCGGTAATCGTCATGCTGGCGGCCAGCCGGCGCGCCAACGATCTCGATCCGATCATCTCCGATTGGCACATCATCCCGGCGCTGGTGATCCTGCTGCGCGAGATCGCGGTGTCGGGGTTGCGCGAATTCCTCGCCGGCCTGCAGGTTTCGCTGCCGGTCAGCCGGCTCGCCAAGATGAAGACCACTTTTCAGCTCGTCGCGCTCGGCGCGCTGATCCTTGGCGGCGCCTTTGGCGTGCGTGGCGCGGATCTGCCTTACTGGCCGTGGGTGCACCAGGTCGGTCTCGCCTCGCTTTGGGCGGCGGCGGCGCTGACCCTGATCACCGGCTGGGATTATCTGCGCACTGGCCTCAAGCACATGGATTGAGCCGCGCCGCAGCGGATGGAGAAGCTGGCGGCTCCGGCTAGCGCAGCGTCACCCGCACGGCGTTGCCGCGATCGGAGGTGATCGCGCGGGTACGGCCGCGCTCGAACGGCTGGGCGTAGGGCCAGCATTCGCGGAAGCTGCCGCCCCAGGTAAAGCAAAGCCGCCGGCCGTCCAGCGCCCAACGGCCCTGCGTCTCACGGTCGCCGAAGCGCGCGACCACTCCGCCGTCCCGCGCGAACCGCATGGTGGAGGCCTGGCCGTTCGCCGCAACCACCGTCATCGAGCGGCCGACGAACTCGGGTTGCTGGGGCGCGACCGGGCCGCGGTCGCTCTTCGGGATCAGCGCGCAACCGGCAAGCATGGCGGCGGCGGCGATCGGCACGGCGAGGCGGGTGAGGTTTAGGCGCGTGAGGGTGGAATCATGGGCCATCGGACACTCCTGCTGATTGCGCTGCTGTCACAAACGGGGCTGCGGCGGCAAAGGTTCACCTTCCCTTGCGCGGAAACTCAGCCTGCGGATAGCTCCTGCATGTAACGGTAGGCGTTTCGCTTCCAGCCCAGCCGCCGAAAGAAATCAGGCGCTGCCGCAAGCTCGATCTCGGCAAAGGCTTCCACGCGGGTGCAGCCGCGATCGCCCAGCCGGGCGGCGGCGTCCTCGAGGAGGGCGCGCCCGATGCCGCGGCGCCGGGTGGCCGGAGCCACGAACAGGAGGGTGATGTGGCCAAGCGGCGCCTCCCCCTGGAGAAGCGGCATCGCATGCCATGCGACCACGCCCAGCACATCGCCGCCTTGTTCCGCCACGAGCGGTGGCTCGCCCGCCTTGCGCAGCGCCGTGACGCGCGCGGCGAGCGCCTTGGTGTCAGGCTCGCTCAACAAGCCAGCCAGCGCCTCGGCATCGCCGGTGCGCGCTTCGCGAAACCTGAGAATGGCCGCCGGGGCTGATACCGGAGGCGGCGGCGGGGGCGGGGGCGGGGCGGGCGGCGCCGAAGCCCGGTCCGGTGACCGCTCCACGACGCGCAGCTTCGGGGCGGGGCGGGGAGGGGGTGCGGCTCGAGCCTCCTTTGCACTCTCCTTGCGTGTCCTTTTGCTTACGGGCGTACGCTCATCATTGGCGGGCGCCGCCGCCGCCGCCGCGGCCAGGCTGCTCTTCCAGTCGGCAACAGCGCCTTTCCTCAGAAATGCTTCGATCTCATCAGGCGTGGCGGTGAGCAGGCCGTCGGCGCCGAAGCCGAACACATCGCGCTCGGACGCGGCATCGCGCAGCCCGAAACGCCCAAAGTCGCCGGTGCCGGCTTTGCGCCGGCGGGATTTGACCAGCTTGCAGCCGCGATTGGCCGCCATCGCCTTGAGCATCGCCTCTCGTTCGGCATCATCCATGGTGGGGGGCAACGCATGGACTGCCGGATTGTGGCCGGACGGCGCTGGCGACATGTGAGTGAAAATCTGCTTCCTATTGGAGCAGGCGGTACGGCATCATTGCCGAGAGGTGCCGGAGTGAGAATGACGAGGCTGGGCGAAGGCTGCTGAGTAGCGAGACCGGAAGCCGCGGGGGGGATGATTGATTATTGACGATGACCTGGTTCAGAGGGTCGCAGCGTTTCTGGATGATCCGCAGGATCGCTACGGCCTGTGGAGGGTTCTGCTCTTCATGGAGGCGAATGCTCTCCCTCTCTCGCTGCCGGCGGAGACGCTGCACGCATACTTGGCCGATCCTTATTCACCCCTCTCGGCCATGTTGCCGCTCCGCATCGAGGATGAGAGGCTGATCGTGCTCGGGCTGCGCGAGGTTCTTCGGAGCAGGCTCGGGCTGCCGCCCTTGAGCGAAGCTGAAAAAGCGAACTTCCGTTATTCAGTTCCTGTGCGAGAACCAGAGCGGGTTATCAAAGGGAAAAGCCCAGTGATGCTGTCGGACCTGAGGGACCCGCCTCAGGCTGATGTGGATGAACTGGTCCAGCTCCTGGTCCGGGATTATTCGGAGCTGGTGCGGGGCGTACAGCTCACACATGCGCATAACGCGGATAAAGCAGGGCAGGATGACCTGTGGCTGTATCCCTTGTGGGCTACCGATACCATCGACCGTATCGTACGACAGACCAAGCCGGACCTCCAATGGTTCGAACAGAGTCAGCTGGTCCTTGGCGTGCTCAGCGCGGTGGAGTCTTTAGCCGACTAGACCCGCAATGACTCGTCATGGACCCTCTGTTGGGAGGGCCATCTGAATCGCGGCTGCTTGATCAGAGCGGGCCCGGCTCATCATCGCGGCGGCGGGCCTCGTCGCGCGCCGCGGCGTGCCGCAGCGAGCCCATTTCGCCGTCGTCGCGCTCGTGTCGGGCAAGCTGCGCCTCCAGCTCCTCTCGGCGGCGTACCTCCTCCTGGCGGAGGCGGGTTTCTTCCTTGTAGCGACGCTTCCATTTGCCGCCGGCCATCAGCGCCATGCCGATCACCAGGCCGAGCAGGAAGACGAGGGCCCAGATGAGCCAGTCGTTGTAGCTGATCGCGTCCACTTGCTGCGTCTCCCTGTCTCGAACCCGCTTGGGCCGGTGCCGAAACAATGGGCGAGGGGGCCGGTTGTTCCCGGTCCCCTCGCCGGCGCCTCACATGGTGAGGTTGTCGGAGATGGAGCAGGCCGCCGGGCCGAGGATGACGACGAACAGCACGGGCAGGATGAAGAGAATGAGCGGCACCGTCATGATCGCCGGCAGCCGGGCCGCCTTCTCCTCCGCGCGCATCATCCGCTCGTTGCGGAATTCGGCGGAAAGGACGCGCAGCGCGCTGGCGAGCGGAGTGCCGTATTTCTCGGTCTGGATCATAGTGGTGACGACGCCGCGGACCGAATCGAGATCGACGCGGTTGGCGAGGTTCTCAAAGGCGGAGCGGCGGTCGGTGAGGAAGCCGAGCTCGATGGAGGTCAGCGCGAACTCGTCGCCAAGTTCGGGATAGGCCTTGCCAAGCTCACGGGCGACCCGGTTGAAGGCGGCGTCCACGGTAAGGCCCGCCTCCGCGCAGATCACCAAAAGGTCGAGCGCGTCGGGAAGTCCCTTTCGCACGGCGTGGGTGCGCTTGTTGACCTTGTTCTTGAGCCAGATGTCGGGCGCCTTGTAGGAAAAGAGGACGGTCCCGGCGACCAGGCCATAGCGCTTCAGCGGACCCCAATCGGGAAACCAGTCGAGCGCGTAGACGCCGATGATGATGATGGTGCCGAACAACACGGGCATGAGCAGGCGGGCGAGGATCACCACGAAGGCGAGATCCTTGGAGCGGATGCCGGCCTGCATCAGGCGGCGCTGCGCCTTTTCGACCTGCTCGTCCTGCAGCATCTTCAAGGCGCCGAGCAAGGTGCGGACCTTGTCGCCGACCTCGTTGCGGTTGGTGATGTTGCGGCGGCGCTTGTTGGTGGAAACGACGATGCCGGCCTTGAGCTGCTCGCGCCGCTCGTTGAGCGCCTTGACGCGCTTGGCCATCGGATCCTTGACCGTGGTGGCGGCATAGATGGCGACAAGCACGGCGAAGGTCGCGATGGCGGCCATGAAGGTCGCCACCATCACCACATCGACGCCCAGGATCGTCGGTCCCACTGCAGGAGGTGCCATGATTCCAGTCGCCCCTTAAATCTCGAAGTCGATCATCTTGGCCATGATGAAGGCCCCGATGCTCATCCAGATGAGCCCACCCACGCCGGCGATCATCAGCCGGTCGTCGGTGAAGAACTTCTGCATGTAATCGCCGTTGATGAACCAGATCAGCCCGAAGACGATGAACGGAAGCGCGCCGACGATGTAGGCGGACGCCTTTGATTCCGAACTCATCGCACGGATCTTGAGCTTCATCTGCGCACGCTTGCGCAGCACCTCGGAAAGGTTGTTCAAGGTTTCGGCCAGATTGCCGCCGGTCTCACGCTGGATGGCAAGCGTGATCACGAAGAACTGGATTTCCGCGGTGCCGAGCCGGTCGGCGGTTTCCTGAAGCGCCGCTTCCATGGTGCGGCCGATCTTCATCTTGTCGCTGACCGTCCGGAACTCCTCGGAGATCGGGCCGGGCAATTCCTCGCCGACGATGCCGAGCGTTTCGCTGATCGGAAGGCCGGAGCGGAGGCCGCGCACCATGAGGTCGATCGCGTCGGGAAACCGCGCGGTGAACTTCGCGACGCGCCGCTTGATCATCTTGTTGACGACATAATGCGGAATGCCGACGCCGGCGAACAGGCTGACGAACAGGGACAGCATCGGCGGGAGCCCGCGCAGCGACAGAAGCACGCCGACGACCACGGCGAGGCCAACCGAGGCGAGCGCGTATTTGGGCAGCGAGATATTGCGGCCGGTTTGCTGAAGCCGCTTGGCGAGCAGGGCGGGATTGGGAATGAACCGCTGGGCCAGGCCATCCATCTTGGACTGCTGGCGAGTCTGGAGGATACGCTTGAGCTGGGCCTGGGTCGCGATTTCACTGGAGCGGCTGTGACGCTCGCGCACGCCTTCCAGGCGGCGATTGCCGGCCTTTACCGCGGAGGGACCGGCGAAGGCGAAATAGACCATGCCGAGCACCGCTAGGAGGCCCGCCGTCATCATCATCAATGGAAGGCTCAGGCCCATGTCTTCGACTTCCTTACTTCGCCGATTTTCCGCTCATGCCGCCGCCGATCAGGCGGTTTGCGCCTTGGCGGGCTTGGGCTTCTTGGCGAGCATTGACTTGAGGTTGAACTTCTCGAGCAGCGATCCGCCGCCGGGCTTGGCCGCCTTGCCGGCGCCCGCGGCACCGCTGCCGTCGCCGGACTCCACCGTCGCCACCGTTGCCTGAACCAGCTGGTTGAGCGGACCGGCGATCTTGGCCGTGGTCGCGACCTTGGCAAAAGGCTGACCGAGCTTGGCAGCCTGGGCCGCGGCTTTCGGATCGTAGGGGATGACGATGTCGACCTTGCGCTCGATCGACAGTTCGAAATCCTTGCGGCTGATCTCCTGGAGGCCCGCCACGACACGGTTGGCAACCACGATCACCTTCGCCTGGGGCGCATTCTGCTTGAGCCAGCTGAGGATCCGGATTGCGTCCCGGGTGGCGGCGAGGGTGAACTCGCACACCAGAACGGCGGCATGCACGTCCTGGACGAGATGCGGGTGCTGGACCAGCATCGGGCGCGGCAGATCGAGCACCGTCGCCTCGAAGGCGTTGCGGATCTCGTCCTGCAACTGGAAGTAAGCGGCGCCGTCGTTGAGCATCGGCTGGTTGAGCGGCGCTTCGGCCGACAACACGCACAGTTTCTCGTTGGCGCGAACCATGGCGCGTTCGATGAACAAGCCGTCGATGCGGCTCGGATTCTCGATTGCGTCCGTGAGACCGCGGCCGGGCTCCAGATCGAGCGCGAGCGCGCCCGTGCCGAAATGGACGTCAAGGTCGAGCAAGGCTGTCGAGCGCCCCCCCTTGTCGCCCATCAGCCAGGCGAGCGAACTTGCCAGGGTAGAGGCACCGACGCCGCCCCGCACCCCGATTACCGCGGTCATGACATGCGGCTTGTCGGTGGTCTGCTCGCTGACACGCGGGCCGGACACGATGAGCTGGGCATGCGCGAAGGAATCGCGCAGCTGATCCGGCGTGAAGGGCTTGAGGAGATAGTCCTGGATGCCCGATGCGATGAGGTCGCGGTACAGGCGGACATCGTTGACCTGGCCCGCCGCGATCACCACCGTCCCCGGTTCGCACACTTCGGCGAGCGCGTTGATGTCGTTCAAGGGATCGCCGGATTCGGAAAGATCCACGAACAGGATGGTCGGGCTGGCCGACACCGACAGCGTCTGGATGGCGTTGCGCAGTCCGCCGCGGTTGACCTTTTCCGGCGCCCAGCCATGCTCCACCGCGATCGGGCGGAGCTGCTCTGCGGTGGCTTCGTCGGAGACGAACGCACAAAAAGGATCGCGCAGCGCCGCCGTGCGGCTGCCGTTGAATGGCGCGTTCATTACTTGCCCCCCCCCCGTGTGGCTTCGGACTTCACATCGCCGCTTGCGCCGCTTGGCGCTCGGCTGCGGTACGCGCGTACGGCCTTGGACGCCGTGGCGGCATCCCCTGCGGACGCTCCCGTCTGGCCAAGCACCAGATCGTTGGGATCGGCAATCATCGCGGCAAGGTTCGAGTTCACCGCGCAGCCGTAATTGGACGAGGTCGAGCTCGGGCCGCCCGCCATATCCCAATTGGGACAATTGGGGACATGGGCGCGGCTGCGGCTGACCACCACCCGCACGGAACCGGGCTGGACCTGGCCCGCGGTGACGGGCGCCCCGTCGCCGAGCAGCAGGCCGTATTCGGCGGTCACCTTGGCCACCGCCTCACGCCCGCCGGAGGCATAAGGCTCCTCCACGAACACATGGTCGCCATAGCCAAGGTCGATCGAGCGGAACCAGCCCACCAGCCGGCCGCGCTCGGCGGCGGAAAGGCCGCTGCCGTCGGTCGACAGGTCCATCACATAATCGAACCGTTCCACCACCGGCTGGTTGAGGGAATACAGGCTGCGATTGGCCTCAGGGCCCGCAGCGGCCGTGGTGCTGCCGGAACAGGCGGCAAGCGCGCCGCTGAGGGCGAGGAGGGCGGCGAGAGACGCTTTGCTGACCATGGCGGTATCGTCCTTTCGATCGGTCGCGGACATCAGAAGCTGAAGCCGGGTGCCGGCGCGGCGGCGGCGGCGGAAGACTGGGCGGGCCGGATTGCCGGCTCCTGACGGCGGGCGGCGGCGGGAGCCGCGGGCGTCCGCGCGGGGCTCATGCCGGTTAGTCCCGGGGAGGTCGCCGGCGCTACGCTAACCGGGCCCGGGCGGCGCTCGCCGGTGCGGTTCTGCTCCTCCTTGCCGAGCAGCACCCGTTGCTTGGTATTGGCGCTGCGGAAGCCGTCGGTGGGCAAAGCGATTTCGCCGGCGGTGACCGGCTTCACGAGATAGGGCGTGACGACGATCACCAACTCGCTCTCGTTGCGGCGGAAGCTGTTGGAGCGGAACAGGGCCCCGAGGATCGGCAGGCTGCCGAGGCCGGGCGTCCGCTCGATGGAATTATTGCCGCTGTTGCGCATCAGGCCGCCGATCATGAAGCTCTGGCCCGAGCCCAGTTCCACCGTCGTCTCGGTGCGGCGGGTGGTAAGGGAGGGAACGCGGAAGCCGTTGATCTGGATCGCGCCCTCGCTGGACAGCTCCGACACTTCCGGCCGCACGCGCATGGAGATGCGGCCGCCTTCGAGCACGGTCGGCGTGAAAGCGAGGCTGACGCCATATTCCTTGAACTCGATCGAGGTGCCGTTGATGCCGGAGGCCACAGGGATCGGAAATTCGCCGCCGGCGAGGAAGCTTGCGGTTTCGCCCGACAGCGCGGTCAGGGTCGGCTCGGCAAGCAGTGTCACCAGGCCATTCGTCTCGCCCAGATCGAGCATTCCGGCCACATTGACGCCGAACAGGTTGTTGAGCCGCAGGCCGAGGCCCGTGGCGCCGGGCGGCGGCTGGAAGCTGAAGCGGGGCTGGCCGTCCTCGCCGCCTGGAAGGAAGGAGCCGATGGTGCGGCCGCGGCCGATGATGAAGCCGGTGTTGCCGCCGCTGGTGTCGAGGCTGGCCAGGTTGACGCCGATATCGCGCATCAGCGAGCGGCTGACTTCGGCGATCTTGACCGTCAGCATCACCTGCAGCGGAGTGGCTGTCTTGAGACGGTTGATCGGCACGATCTTGAGCACGGCGGCCGGATCGTTGGGGTCGATGCCCGGGTTGAGCAGCGAGCGCACCAGCATCTCGGCCTGGGCGCTGTCTGCCGGCGATTGCACGGTGCCGTTCAGCACCGCCACCTGGCCGACATGGGTGACGGTGATGTTGGCATCGGGCATTGCCGCCTTCAGCACTTCGTTCACCGACGAGATGTTCTGGCTGACGCGGACATTGGCGCCGAACACCACCGAGCCGTCGGCGGCCGTGGCGATGATCGTCGCTTCTCCGCCTTCCTTGCCGAACAGGCCGATCTGGCGCGGGCTGGTGACATTGACATCGGCGACACCGGGATTGGAAGTCCACACATCGCTGACCGCCCGAGGCAGAGAGATGAGCTGGCCTTCGCCGACCGACAGGAGAACCTGGCGGGAGGGCTTGTAGGTTCCGGTCTGGCCCGCCGCCTGGGCGACGGCCGGAGCGGCCGGGACGGCGCCGCCGATGCTGGCCACCAGGACCGCCGCCATGGCGGTGCCGAGAGCGGCGCGGTGTGAGAAAGTGCGCTTTGTCATGTTACTTGGCTCCGACCGGAACTTGGGTGACATTGTTGCCCCGGGCGACGCGAACCGTCGGACCCGTGGGCGCTTGAGGCTGGACCACCGAGATGGGGCCCATCGGTGCGGCGGGAGCTGCGGGAGCCCCTCCGTCGGACCGTTCGGCTGCGCCCCGGGCGGGGACGGTGCTGCGCTGGAAGCGGGAAACATCGGAGCCGACCGTGTAGGTGGCACCGCTGTCGACCGGACGGCCGGCGACGGCGAGCAGCATCTTCTTCTCGGCTTTGGCATCGGTGCCCTCGGGCACCGTCACTTCACCGGAGGCGATGGCGCGTTCCAGTTCGGCGTTGTTGTCCGCGATCGAGCGCAGCGACAAGGAGAGCTGGCCGATGGTCTGGGCGACGGCGATCTTTTCGGCGATCTTCGGCGTCGCCTCGAGCGTTACGGTGGAGACATTCTGCATCACCGGCTTGCCGTCCTCGCCCTTCACATCCATGCGCTGATCGGTGGCAAGCACGCGGGCATTGCGGATGATGGTTTCGGAAACGCGGAGCGGTGGGCCATCGCCGCCGCCTTCAACCGACTGGCTGAGTACGAGGTCGACACGGTCGCCCGGGAAGATGAAGCCGGCGACGCCGCTGGTGACCGAGACGGGCACGGTGACGGCGCGCATGCCGGGGCCGAGCGCCGCGGCGAGAAAGCCCCGGTCGCCCGGCTTGATCAAGGCGCCCTGGGTGATCGGCTGGCCGGCGGTCACTTCCGAGCGGACCACGGTGCCGATCAGATCGGCCGGGTTCGCGCCGGGCTTGCCCTTCATGTAGTAAGCGGGCTGGACGAGGCCTTCGGGCCATTTCTGGAAGCGCAGCGCCTCGGCATCGATGATGGTGCCGACCGGCAGCGACCGGGTCGCCACCAGCACTTCGGGGCCGGCGGGAACGACGGGGGTGGCGACGGCCTGCGGCGCCGATGCCCCGCTGAACATATTCTTGGCCATGACGGCCGTGACCGCCGCAACGATCAGCGCGCCAATCAACAGCACAATCTTTTTCACATCCATGACGCCAGTCGCCTCCTGCCCGCATCGAAATCTAGGCTTGAACATCAGCCAAAATGGTTAAGGAACCGTTCGCCGATCAGCCAGAAAGCGGCAAAAGCGATTGCGATTCCGTATGGTATCTCCGGATTTCCCTCCTGGCGGAGCAGGCGGGCGGGGAGCAGCATGGCAAGGGTAAGCACGCCGCCGGCGATCGACATGATCACCACCAGGTGGAACACCGCCATCGGCGGCAGCCACAAGGCGACGGCGCCAAGCATCTTCACATCGCCGCCGCCCATCTGCCCCATCGCGAAGGCGACCAGGAAGATGGCGAAGACCAAAGCGGCGACGCCGACCTGAATGGCGACATCGGGCCAGAGCCCGAGGCCGGTCGACCACCAGAACGGGATCGCGCCAAGCGCGATCGCTCCGTTCAGCCAGTTGGAGATGGTGCGCGTGCGCCAGTCTCCGACCGCCGCCGCGAGAAGCCCCGCCGACAGCAGAGCGATCATGAACCAGGAAAAGCCCCCTTGCATGGCTAACAGGCACTAGACGTGCTTGCTTTAGAAACCGTAACCGCGCGGGGGATGACGCAGCTAATATTCAACCGGCGGGCGCTTCCCGCCGCCGCTCGCGTGAGCCACTGGCTGGCGCCGGACGGCTGGCGCTACCGGCGCATGCACTGGCCGCAGGAGAAGACCGGCGCCGCGCGCGGCAGCCTGCTCTTCGCCGGCGGGCGGGGCGACTTCATCGAGAAATATCTGGAAGCCCAGCATCACTGGCATGAGGCCGGCTGGGATGTGACCGCCTTCGACTGGCGCAGCCAGGGCGGCTCGCGCGGCACGATCGAGGGGGGGCATCTCGACAGCCTCGATCCGCTGGTCGACGATCTCGAAGCGCTGATCGCCGACTGGAAGGCAGCCACGCCCGCCCCCCATGTCGTGGTCGGCCATTCCATGGGCGGCCACGTCCTGCTGCGCACCCTGGCCGAGCGGCGGCCGGAGCTTGCCGCCGCGGTGCTGATCGCGCCGATGGTGATGATCAACACCGCGCCGCTCCCGGTCTGGGCGGCGGCGGCCACGGCGCAAAGCATGGCGGGGCTGGGCTGGGGGCGAGTGCCGGCGTGGCGCGACGGCGCCGATCCCGCACCGCCGGGCTCGTCGCGGCAGAATTTCCTCACCCGCTGCCCCGAGCGCTACGCCGACGAGCAATATTGGTGGAACCGGGAGCCGGGCTTCAGCCTGGGTCCGCCGAGCTGGGGCTGGCTCCATGCCGCCTACCGCTCCTGCGCCGAGCTGACGGACGCACGGCTGGCGGGGATCGCGGTGCCGGTGCTGTTCATCGCCACCGAGACCGACCGCCTGGTCAGCGCCGAGGCCATCCGCCGCGCCCACAAAGCGATACCGGAAACCAATCTGCTGATGTTCCCCGATGCCGGCCACGAGATCCTGCGGGAGCAAGACCCGGTGCGGCTCCAGGCGCTCGGCCGGATCGACGGCTTCCTGGACCGGCACGCCGCGCGGTGACGCTGCGCGCCCACTTTGCCATCATCGGCGCGGGCATGGCCGGCGCCAGCCTCGCCGCCGCCTTGTCCGGGCGGGCTTCGGCGGTGCTGATCGAGGCGGAGGACCAGCCGGGCTACCATTCCACCGGGCGCTCAGCCGCGTTTTGGGCCGAAAGCTATGGCGGCCCCGCCGTTCAGCCCCTGACCAGCGCTTCCGGTCCGGCACTGCGAGAGGGCGGCTTTCTCCGTGCGCGCGGAGGGCTCCACATTGCCGAGGCCGGCGGCGACGCGGCGCTCAACGCCATGGAGCGGGAGTTCGGCGGCACTGTGGAGCTTAAGCGGCTGAACCGCGCCGAGCTGGAGGCACGGCTGCCGGGCCTGCGCGGCGGCTGGGATACGGGACTGTTCGAGCCGAGCTGCGCCGACATCGATGTCGCGGCACTCCACGCGCACTACCTTGCCGCCGCCCGCCGCAACGGCGTCGAGCTGCTAACACGGGCGCGCCTGACCGGCGGCGAGCGGCGCGGCGGCGCCTGGCGGCTGGAAACCGCCAGCGGAGCGGTCGAGGCAGAAGTACTGGTCAACGCAGCCGGCGCCTGGGCCGACCCTGTGGCGGAACTCGCCGGAGTGCGGCCGATCGGCATCCGGCCCTACCGCCGCACCATCGCGCAGCTCCGCATCGCTCCGCCGGCACCCGCCGACCTGCCGCTGGTGATAGATGCGCAAGAGCGATTCTACTTCAAGCCGGAGGCGGGCGGGCGGCTGTGGCTGAGCCCGCACGACGAGACACCGTGCGATCCGGGTGATTGCGCACCCGACGAACTGGATGTGGCGCTGGCCATCGACCGGCTGGAACGGGCGGTGGACTGGCGGGTAGAGCGGGTGGAGCGCAGCTGGGCAGGCCTCAGGAGCTTTGCGCCGGACCGGGTGCCGGTCTATGGCTTTGCGCCCGGTCGGCGGGACTTCTTCTGGTTCGCAGGGCAAGGCGGCTTCGGCATCCAAACGGCGCCAGCGGCGGCGGCGCTCGGTGCAGCCCTGTTGCTGGGCGCTGCGCCCGAAGGCGCCGCAGCGGGGATCGACCCGCGGCCCTACGATCCTGCGCGGTTCGAAGGCTGAAGCGCGGCGGCACACGCCAGCTTGTCCGCTCGTTCGTTTTCGGGGTGGCCGGCATGGCCCTTGACCCATTGCCACTTGATCTCGTGGGGCTCGGCGGCGTCGAGCAGCTCCTGCCAGAGCTCCGCATTCTTGACCGGCTTGCGATCGGCCGTCTTCCAGCCGTTGCGGATCCAGCCGTGGATCCATTTGGTGATGCCGTCGCGCAGATAGATGCTGTCGGTGTGCAGCGTCACTTTGCACGGACGCTTCAGCGCCTGGAGCGAACGGATCGCGGCCAGCATCTCCATGCGGTTGTTGGTGGTGTGAGGCTCGCCGCCGGACATTTCCTTTTCATGCGCGCCCGATCGGACGATCGCGCCCCAGCCGCCCCGGCCCGGATTGCCCTTGCAGGCGCCGTCGGTGAAGATGTCGACTTCGGTCACTCGTGTGGTCAGGCGGCGGCTTCGAGGCCGCGTGGCAGTTTGAACACCATCCGCTCGACCACGCCGTCGCGCTCGATCTCGGTGACCTTGAAGCGTTCGGCAAGGAAGCTAACGACTTCTCGCACCAGGGTCTCAGGCGCTGAGGCACCGGCGGTGATGCCGAGGGTGGAAACGCCGTCGAGGAAGTCCAGCTCGATCTCGGCCGCCCGGCCGATCAACCGGGCCGGTACGCCCGCACGCTCGGCGACCTCGACGAGGCGCAATGAATTGGAGCTTTTGGGCGATCCGATTACCAGCACCGCATCGCAGTCCACCGCCATGTCCTTTACCGCCGCCTGGCGATTGGAGGTGGCGTAGCAGATGTCCTCGCCCCGCGGCGCCTTGATCTCGGGGAAGCGGCGGTGGAGCGCGGCGACGATGTCGCGCGTGTCGTCCACCGAAAGCGTGGTCTGCGTCAGGAAGGCGAGGTTGCCCGGATCCGCGGGCACGATGCGTTCGGCATCGTCCAGCGTCTCAACGAGGGTCATCATGCCTTCGGGCACCTGGCCGAACGTGCCGATCACTTCCGGGTGGCCGGCATGGCCGATGAACAATATGTGGCGGCCTGCCTCAACCAGCCGCTCGGCCTGGCGGTGGACCTTGGAGACGAGCGGGCAGGTGGCGTCGAGATAATCGAGTCCGCGCTCCTCCGCCTTTGCCGGCACCGCCTTGGGCACGCCATGAGCGGAGAAGACCACCGGCACGCCGTCCGGCACCTCGTCCAGCTCCGCGACGAAAATCGCGCCTTTGGCCTTGAGGCTGTCGACGACGAATTTGTTGTGGACGATCTCGTGGCGCACATAGACCGGCGCGCCGTAGCGTTCGATCGCCAGCTCGACGATGCGGATGGCCCGGTCGACGCCGGCGCAGAAGCCGCGCGGCGCTGCGATCATCAAGGTAAGGGGGCGTCGCGTATCAAGCATTGTGTAGAGCCTCTATGACGATCGCGCCGCCGCGTCCACACATGCAGCCGCACAGCCTTGCTTGCCTCCGGGGACCCCGGTTCCTATGATCCGCCGGCCCGCCCCCGGGGAAATGAGGATCCAAAGCCTGTGTTCAAGTATAAAGCGGCGGTGGCCGCGCTTCTTCCGCTCATCCTGTTAGGCTGCGACACGGACGGCCAGATCACCGCAACCGGCATTACCGTCACCCGCTCCGCCTGCCCCGCGGTGGCGATCCCGGCAGGCACCGGCGACATCACCGTGTTCAGCCCGGAAAATGCCCGCACCGCGGATGCCATCGATGTGGTGGCGCATATCACCAACATTCGCACCAGTTGCGACGAATCGGGCGACAACATCGTCTCCACCGTCAATTTCGACATCCGGGCCCAGCGCCGCGACGGTCGGGGCGCGCGCGAGGTTGTGGTGCCCTATTTCGCGGCGGTGGTGCAGGGCGGCACCAATGTGGTTTCCAAGAGCATCAGCCGCGCCGGCCTGCAATTTGGCGACGGCCAGCTGCGCGCCAGCACCACCGGATCGGCCTCGGCCTCGGTGAACCGCTCCGCGGCGACACTGCCCGACGACATCCGCCGCCAGATCACCCGCGAGCGCAAGCCGGGCGATGCCGACGCCGCGATCGATCCGCTCGCCGATCCGACGGTGCGCGAGGCGGTGCGGCGGGCGAGCTTCGAAGTGCTGGTCGGATTCCAGCTTACCCAGGAGCAGCTCGCCTACAATGCCACGAGATAAGCTGCGTTGACTTGGGACGGGGGACGCTTCAAGGCGGCCCCTGTCGCCGGTCCTCGGGCTGGTGTTCGCGCGGGAGAGTGCAGGCGGCTTTCAAAAAGCCGTCGGCCGCCGAAGGAGCAACCGCCCCGGAATCTCTCAGGCACCAGGGACCGCGCGGGCAAAGACACTCTGGAAAGCGAGTTCGGGCAACCGGCTCCACCGAAGGGGTAAGCGGCGGCCCGCAACGGCTCCCCGTGAAAGCTCTCAGGTCCAGTGACAGAGGGGGAAGTTCGGAACCAACGCCGCCGGGCCTCTGCTCGCGTGGCGGCCGACGCCCCGGAGACTGGACATGACCGACGCCGCCGCCCCGCTTCCCTTGAACGATTGGCACATCGCCCGCGGCGCCCGCATGGTGCCGTTCGCCGGCTATTCCATGCCGATCCAGTATGACGGCATCCTCGCCGAGCATAAGTGGACTCGCGAATCGGCGGGGCTGTTCGATGTCAGCCACATGGGGCAATTGCTGATCACCGGCGAGGATCTCGACGCCGCGCTGGAGGCGATCCTGCCCGCAGACCTGTCGCTGCTCAAGGATGGGCGGCTGCGTTATTCGCTGCTGCTCAATGACCATGGCGGCATCGTGGACGATCTCATGGTGACGCGGCGCGACGACCATTTCTACATGGTGGTGAACGGCGCCACCAAGGCCGGCGACATCGAAGTGCTGCGCGCCCGCTTGCCGAACAGCGTCGGGCTCGATCATCTGACAAGCCAGGCGCTGCTGGCGCTGCAGGGGCCCAAAGCGGTGGACGCGCTGGCGCGGCTGGCGCCCCTGGTTGCCGAACTGACCTTCATGACCGGCGATGCCTTCGAGCTGGACGGCATCCCTGCCTGGATCAGCCGTTCGGGCTATACTGGCGAGGATGGATTCGAGATTTCCGTCGCGTCCGAGGAGGCGGTGCAGGTCGCTGAGCTTCTTGCCGCTCAGCCGGAAGTGAAGCCGATCGGCCTTGGCGCGCGGGATTCGCTGCGGCTCGAGGCCGGCCTGCCGCTCTACGGCCACGACCTCGATGAGGAGATCACGCCGGTCGAGGCTGACCTCACTTTCGCAATCTCGAAGCGCCGCAAGGCCGAGGGCGGCTTTGCCGGCGCCGAGCGTATCCTCGCCACATTGGCGCAGGGGCCGATCCGCCGCCGCGTCGGCCTTGCCGTTGAAGGCCGCCAGCCGGTGCGGGAGGGCGCGATGGTGGTCGATGCTGAGGGCAATGAAGTGGGCAAGGTGACCAGCGGTGGCTTCTCGCCGATGCTCGAAGCGCCGATCGCCATGGCCTATGTGCCCGCCGCCAACGCGGAAGCGGGCAGCAGCGTCACCCTTGCCCAGCGGGGCAAGCTTTTCCAGGCGAAGGTCGTGCCCATGCCCTTCGTCCCGCATCGTTACATCCGCAAGGGAGCCGCGAAATGACCGTGCATTATACCCCCGAACATGAGTGGATCCGTGTGGAGGGCGACACCGCCACCGTCGGCATCACCGATTTCGCGCAGGGCCAGCTTGGCGACATCGTGTTCGTCGAGCTTCCGGAAGCCGGCCGTCAGGTCGCCAAGGGCGGCGAGGCTGCGGTCGTCGAGTCGGTCAAGGCCGCGTCCGATGTCTATGCGCCGGTTACCGGGGAGGTGGTTGAAGCCAACCAGGCGCTCAGCGACGATCCCTCGCTGGTCAACACCGATCCCGAAGGGGAGGGCTGGTTCTTCCGCCTGCGTCTCGCCGAGGCCGGCGAACTCGAGGGGCTGATGGACGCCGACGCCTACAAGGCCTTCTGCGACGCCCAATAAGACTGCCCCTCCAGTCCGGAGCGATTGAATGCCTCTCAACCCGTCCTCGCAATGGTCGGCCACCGATTACGCCACCAACGCCGCCTTCGTGCCGGCGCTGGGCAGTGCTGCGCTTGAGCTTTTGAACCCGCAACCGGGCGAGCTGATCCTCGATCTGGGCTGCGGCGACGGCGTGCTGACCAAGCGGATCATGGCCGCCGGCGCCAGGGTGATCGGCCTCGACGCCTCGCCTGAAATGGTCGAGGCAGCGCGGGGGCGGGGCGTAGATGCATTCGTGGCGGACGCACAGGCGCTCGGGCTCGATGCGCAGAGCGGGCGCTTCGGCCAATTCGATGCCGCCTTCTCCAACGCCGCGCTCCACTGGATGCTTGATCCCGATCTGGTCGCGGCGGGCGTGTTCGCGATACTGAAGCCCGGCGGGCGCTTTGCGGGCGAAATGGGCGGCGCCGGCAATATCGCCGCGCTACGCGGCGGCATCCGTGAGGAACTGGTCGCGCGCGGCTACCCCGTGCCGGCGGAGGACCCGCAATGGTATCCGCCGGTCGAGGAGTTCGCCCGCCTTTATTCCTGCGCCGGCTTTACGCAAATCCAGGCGCACCTCATCCCGCGGCCCACTCCGTTGCCCACGGGCGTGGCGGGATGGGTGAAGACCTTCCGCAGCGGCTGGCTCGATGTCGCCGGCGTAGCGCAGGAAGACCGGCATGCCGTGGCGGCGGCGGTCGAGGCGCGGCTCCAGCCCCTGCTTCAGCAGCCGGACGGCAGCTGGAGCGCGGATTATGTGCGGCTGCGCTTCACCATGAAGAAGCCGGACTGAACTCATTTCCTCCCAAGCATTTCCCTCCGCGAGGAGGGCAAGAACGGAAAGCCTGCCATGCGTTACCTGCCACTAGCCGAAGCCGACCGCCGGGAGATGCTCCGCACCATCGGCGCCGAGACGGTTGAGGACCTGTTCGTCGATGTGCCCGATGCGGCGCGGCTTTGCCACAAGGTGGAAGGCCTATCCGACCATGCCAGCGAGATGGCGGTGGAGCGGCAGCTTGGCGCCATGGCGCGGCGCAACCTTTCGGCGGGCGAAGCGCCCTTCTTCCTCGGCTGCGGCGCCTACAAGCACCATATCCCGGCCTCCGTCGATCACCTCATCCAGCGCGGCGAGTTCCTGACCAGCTACACGCCCTACCAGCCGGAAATCGCGCAGGGGACGCTCCAGGCGCTGTTCGAATTCCAGACCCAGGTGGCGCGCCTCTACGGCTGCGATGTCGCCAATGCGTCCATGTATGATGGCTCCACCGCCTGCTGGGAGGCGATCGGCATGGCGCGGCGGATTACGCGGCGCGGCAAGGCTATTCTTTCTTCGGGCCTCCACCCCCATTATGTGTCGGTGGCGAAGACCATGGCACGTTTCACAGGCGACACGCTGGTGGCGGCGGCACCGAAGCTTGAAGCCGCGACCGACATCGAGGCGCTGATCGGTGCGATCGATGGGGAGACGAGCTGCGTCGTCGTTCAATATCCGGACATCCTCGGCCGCATCGCCGACCTGTCGGAACTGGCCGAGCAGGCTCATGCGGCCGGCGCGCTGCTGATCGCGGTGGTGACGGAGCCGGTGGCCCTTGGGCTTATCCGAGCGCCTGGCGAAATGGGCGCAGATATCGTCGTCGGCGAGGGCCAGTCGATCGGCGTCGGCCTCAATTTCGGCGGGCCTTATGTCGGCCTGTTCGCCACCCGCGACAAATATGTGCGCCAGATGCCCGGCCGGCTCGCCGGCGAGACGGTGGACGCGGAAGGCAAGCGCGGCTTCGTACTGACGCTATCCACCCGCGAGCAGCATATCCGCCGGGAAAAGGCGACGTCGAACATCTGCACCAACTCCGGGCTGTGCGCGCTGGCCTTCTCGATCCATATGACGCTCCTTGGCGAACACGGCCTGCGGCAGCTGGCAGAGCTCAACCATGCCAAGGCGGTACGCGCGGCGGAGCGGCTGGCGCAGGTGCCGGGGGTGGAGCTGGTCTGCGACACCTTCTTCAACGAATTCACCCTGCGGCTGCCGCAGGAGGCGAGGCCGGTGGTGCGCACGCTCGCCGAGCGCGGCATCCTGGGCGGCGTGTCGCTCGGCCGGCTCTATCCGGACGAAGCGGCGCTCGCGAATGGCCTGGTTATCGCCGTTACGGAAATCTGCACCGACGAAGATGTCGAGGCGCTTGCCGGCGCGCTCGAGGAGATTTTGGCATGAGCATGAATCCGAGCGGCTGGAAGCCTGACATGGGCCCGAGCGACAGCGAACCCACCGGCACCTTCACGGGCAACCGCGCGCTGATGCTGGAAGAGCCCTTGATCTTCGAATTGGACGAGGCTTCCGGCTGCGGCGTCGATTTCGACGCGGCGCCCGAGGTCCCAAGCCGCCTCGGCGGGCTGGAGCGCAACCGTCCGATCGGCCTTCCGGGCCTGTCCGAGCCGCAGACGGTGCGCCATTATACCCGCCTGTCCCGCCAGAATTACGCCATCGACCTCGGCCTGTTCCCGCTTGGATCGTGCACCATGAAGCACAATCCGCGGCTGTGCGAGCGGATGGCGCGGCTGCCGGGCTTTGCCGACATCCATCCGCTGCAGCCGGCCGATACAGTGCAGGGTGCGCTGGAGCTGATCGCCGAACTCGGCGGCTGGCTGGTCAAGCTCACCGGCATGCATTCGGTGGCGATGAGCCCCAAGGCCGGCGCCCATGGCGAATTGTGCGGCCTGCTCGCCATCCGCGCCGCCTTGGAAGCGCGTGGCGATGCGCGCGAGGTCGTCCTCGTCCCGGAAAGCGCCCACGGCACCAATCCCGCTACCGCTGCCTTCGTCGGCTACCGAGTGGAAAGCATCCCGGCCAACGAACGCGGCAGGGTCGACTTTGATGCGCTCAAGGCCCGGCTCGGGCCGGATGTGGCGGCGGTGATGATCACCAATCCGAACACCTGCGGCCTGTTCGAGCCGGACATGACGGCGATCTCGGAAGCCGTTCATGCCGCCGGCGGCCTCGTCTACTGTGACGGCGCCAACTTCAACGCCATCGTGGGCCGGGTGCGCCCCGGCGACCTCGGCATCGATGCGATGCACATCAACCTCCACAAGACCTTCTCCACGCCCCATGGCGGCGGCGGCCCCGGCTCCGGCCCGGTGGTTTTCTCGGAAGCCCTGACCCCGTTCGCGCCTTTGCCATTTGTCGAAAAGCAGGGCGACCAATACGCCCTGATCGAGGAAGAAACTGCGGGCGAGCATCACGGATCGAGCTTCGGGCGGATGACGGCCTTCCACGGCCAGATGGGCATGTTCACCCGCGCGCTGGCCTATATTCTCAGCCACGGTGCCGACGGCCTCAGGCAGGTGTCGGGGGATGCAGTGCTCAACGCGAACTACATCCTCAGAAGCCTGGAGGACGTGCTCGACGCGCCGTTCGGCGACAGCGGTCCGTGCATGCACGAAGCCTTGTTCAGTGATAAGGGCTTTGGCGGCGGCCTCACCACCCTCGATCTCGCCAAGGGGCTGATCGACGAGGGCTATCACCCGATGACCATGTACTTCCCGCTGGTCGTCCACGGCGCGATGCTGGTCGAGCCCACCGAGACCGAGTCCAAGGCGGCGTTGGACCAGTTCATCGGCGCGCTGCGCTCCGTGGCTGAACGCGCAAAGGCCGGGGATCAGGCGCTGAAGGGCGCTCCGTACTTCGCCCCGCGCCGCCGCCTCGACGAGACGCTGGCGGCAAGAAGGCCGGTGCTGGTCTGGAAGGACGCGGCGCAGGCGGAGGCGGCGGAGTAAGGATGAAGCGCCACGCTCCCGCCACCGAGCGCAACCGCGATGCCGTTGCGGCTGTGCTGCGCGAGGTGCTGCCGGAGCGGGGCCTGCTTCTGGAAGTGGCGGCGGGAACCGGTGAGCATGCCGTCTATCTCGCGCCGCTGTTTCCGGGCTTGCGCTGGCAGCCGAGCGACCCCGACTACCAGGCGATCAGCTCGATCGAGGCGTGGCAGGCGGACAGCGCCGCGGACAATCTGCTCGCCCCGGTCGTTCTCGATGCGGCCTGGGACACCTGGCCGGTCGATCACGCCGATACGATCCTGTGCATCAACATGGTGCACATCAGCCCCTGGGCGGCGACGGAAGGGCTGATGCGGGGCGCCGCGCGGCTGCTGCCACCTGGCGGGCCCCTGATCCTCTACGGGCCTTACCGGCGCGCCGGGGTCGAGACTGCACCAAGCAACGAGGGGTTCGACGCTTCGCTCAAGGCGCGCGACCCTGCCTGGGGCCTGCGCGACCTTGAAGCGGTGCAGGCGGAAGCGGCGGGGCAGGGGCTCGTCTTCGAGCGGCTCTACGAGATGCCGGCCAACAACCTCACCCTCGTCTTCCGCAGGCGCTAAGCCTCAGCTGTCGTTGAAGCGCGGCAAATTGGCCTGTTCCGGCTTGTCGCTGTCGCGCACGCGGGTGACGCCGGAGCCGTCGCCGACTTCCTCGTGCACTTCGCCGCGGGCGCCGATGTCGCGCTGGAGATTGCCCCCCGCGGAGCCGCCGAAGCTCGGAGCGTCTTCCATCGACTCGATGATGTCCTTGTCGTCGTTCAAGCGGGCGGTCTCGGCGCGGTCGGCGCCGCGGTCGTTGCGGTCGGTCATCGAAACACTCCTTGTTGTGGAGATTCAATGCGGGCGGGGAGCACCGGTTCCAGCAGCCAGCCGAACAAGAAGCACGGTCCAGAGCGCGCCAAGCAACCAGCCGCCGGCGACATCGCTCGGCCAGTGGACGCCAAGCACCATGCGGGAGACGCCCACAAGCAGCGCGAACAGCAGCGCGGCGGCGACCGCCGCGGCGCGTGCGCCTCCCGGCGGCGTCAGGAGCAGGGCAAGCCCCAGGCCCAGCGTTATCGCATTGGCGGAATGGCCGCTGGGGAAGGCCATGGAATGCACCGCGTCGAGATGGCCAGCAGGATCGGGCCGGTCTCGTCCCACCAGGTTCTTGAGCAACTCGACGATCAGCCGTTCGGACAGAAGCAGGGCGATGAGCAGCAAGGCGGCGCCCCGGCGGCGACGCCAGGCGAGCCAAAGGGCCGCCGCACCTGCGATGAGCAGAACGCTTGTCCAGTCCGCTAGCCGCGTGACGATCCGGGCCGGCCCCACCAGCGCCTCGCGTTGGGCCCAGTAGAGGATCGCCCGGTCCACCGGCGCCTCCGGCCCTCCCAGGGCGAACAGCAGGACGAAGGCCAGCAGGATCGCGGCGGTGATCGCGGCGAAGCGGAGGTGGGAGAGCCCGAGCATCCGCCCGCCTGTCGGCGCGCGAAAGGCGGTTGTCCAGCCGCGGCCTGCGGCAGCCGGAGACGGGCGTGCGGCGGAAGATATTCCGCGCCATTTGCCGTGCGGGAAACGCATGTTAGTTAGTAACCAGTCGCTGGGGAGCGGGGCCTTATGGAATCGAATTTCAGATATTATCAACGGCGCGCGCATGAGGAAATGCGGGCGGCGGCCAGAGCGGTTACCCCCGAGGCAAAGGCGCGGCGCCGTGCATTGGCCGAATCGTTCGCGCAAAAAGCCTCCGAATATCTCCCCTCCACCGCCATCGTCGCCGCAGATCGTATGGCCGCGGCGGGTTACGAGGCGGCGGTCACGCGCTAAGGCTGTCGCGGCGGGAGCTGCGACCCGATGCGGAACTAACCCGGATTAGGACGATTGCGCGGAACGCGCCCGCGCGTTCGTGCGCTTCTTTCCTGTCCGCAACCGGTTGGAAGAAGCCTTCGCGTCATGGTCGCCCGCATCGAATTCCCGCCGCTCCCGGCATCCGTGGCGATGCTACCTTTCCTGTTCGCGCGGCGCGCGGCCGGCGACGACGACTGGAATTTCCATGCGGCACTGGGCGCTGCGGTCGCCGCTGAAGGGGGTGTCGAGGATCGCCGAAGCACCCGCCGCCGCGTCGCCTGGCTGCTGTGCGAGCTGGGGCAGCAATATGGCCGCCGCACCGGCGATTACCACCTTGCGGTGCCCATATCGCGCCAGGCGCTGGCCCAGGCGCTGGGCCTAGGCCTCAGCCGGGTCAAACGCGTTCTTGCCTTGCTGTCGCTGTCGCAGGCCATTGAGTGCGGCGAAGGCAGCATACGCATCACGGACTGGCGCCGGCTGTGCGGCATGGCCGGCTATGACTGCGCCATGCTTGGCTTCGCGCTGCCGGAGGAGGACGAGCTGGCCGCCACTCTCTCCGAGATGCCGCCACGTGTGGTCACGGCCGGCGGCGATCCTGCCTATTTCGGCTGAACGGGCGTCATTCGTGCGCTGACGGATCGTCCGCGCCGTGCGGGGCCGGCTCCGTCGGCTGCTCGGTGAAACCTTCAATGCCGGCCAGTTCCTCGGCGTCGCGGGTGATCTCGACGGCGCTCGCGGCGTAGAGGACGATCAACTCGGCGATCGATTTCAGCGCGTGCATGTGGATCCGCTCATAGCTGTGGCTGGCGTCGATGCCGAAGGTGATGAGCGCCGTGCGGACATCGGCGCCCCCTTCGAGCGCGGACGCGCTGTCGGACCGATAATAGCGAAAGACGTCGCGCTGGTAACGGATCCCATTGTCCTCGCACAGGCGGATGAGCTTGCGGGTGAGATGGTAATCGAACGGCCCGACCTGGTCGGCCATTCCCACCGTAACGCCGAACTCGGCGCTGTTCTGCCCCGGTGCGGTGGTTCCGTTGTCGATGGAAACCATGGCAACGACATTGTCGAGCAGCACCGCGGAAGCGCCCGATCCGACCTCCTCGGTGACGGTGAAGATGAAGTGGATGTCCACCGGCACCTGCACGCCCGCATCGATCATCGCCTTCATCGCGGCCAGCATGGAGGCGCAGCCGGCTTTGTCGTCGAGGTGACGCGAGACGATGTAGCCATTGTCGAGAAACTCGGCGCCGGTGTCGATCGCCACGAAATCGCCGATGTGGATGCCGAGCGCCTCGACGGTGGCGCGGTTGTGGCAGTGGGCGTCGATCCGCACTTCGACATGGGGCCAGCCGACCGGTTGCGTGTCGATCTCCTCGTTGAAGGTGTGCCCCGAAGCCTTCAGAGGCAGGATTGTGCCGCGGTAGCTGCCTTCCTCCGTGAAGATGGTGCAGCGCGTCGTCTCGGCCGAGCGTGCCGACCAGGTGCCGATCGGCACCAGCTCGAGACGTCCGTTGTCCTTGATCATCTTCACGGTCGCGCCGAGCGTGTCGAGGTGCGAGACGATCGCGCGCGCGCCTTCGATGTCGCGACCGCGATACACCGGAGAATGGCGCCGCGCCGGGTCACCGAGAAGGGCAGGCCGAGCCGCCCCAGCTCCTCGCAGCCATGGCGCACCACTGTGTCAGTATAGCCGGTCGGACTGGCAATGGAGAGCAGGCGTTCGAGCTGCGCGCGCAGATAAGCGGCGTCAATGCTGGGGAGCGGCATCGTGTCTCCTGGCGGCGCGCGCGGCGGCGGGCATGCTCAGCGGGAAGAGCAGGTCGACGAAGCGCTCGGCGGTGGGCTGGGGCTCGTGATTGGCCAGGCCCGGCCGCTCATTGGCTTCAATGAAGACATAATCTGGCTGCGACGGATTGGGGACGATGAAATCGACGCCCACCACCGGAATATCGATCGCGCGGGCGACTCGGATCGCCGCCTCGACGAGGCGGGGATGCACTCGCGAGGTGACATCGTGGATCGTCCCGCCGGTGTGAAGATTGGCTGCCTTGCGGACCGCAAAGGCGGTGCCCGGCGGCGGGATGTCGCTCATCGCGAAGCCCGCTTTGGCGACGCACCGCTCGGTTTCGGCGTCCAGCGGGATCTTGGACTCCCCACCGGTGGCGGCGGCGCGGCGGCGGGACTGGCGTTTGATCAGCTCGCGCACCGTGTCGCGGCCGTTGCCGACCACTTCGGCGGGGCGCCGCACGGCGGCGGCGACAAGGCGAAAGCCGATCACCACCAGGCGCACGTCCTCCCCGGGGTGGAAGCTTTCCACCAGCACCCGGTCCGAATGCCCCCGGGCGATAGCGATCGCCTGTTCGACACTGTCCATCGTGTCCAGGTCGACGGCGACGCCGCGGCCCTGTTCGCCGCGGGCGGGCTTGACGACCAGCGCGCCGTGCTTGTCCAGCATCGCCCGCACGGCGGCTTCGTCCTCTCCGTCGACTTCGTCTGGAACGCGCACGCCGGCCGCTTCGACGATGCGGCGAGTCATCGCCTTGTCGTCGCAGATCGACAGGGCGACGGCGGTGGTCAGTTCCGACAACGACTCGCAGCCGTTGAAGACGAGGTCCAGCCCGAGCTCGGCATCGACCATCGGCTGCGCCGACCGCGTCGAAAGGTCGATGATCCTGAGGCGCTGGTGGCCCAAGCCGACACGGCCCCGCATCAGCTGCCCGCAGGAATCCGGCCCGCGTCGAGACTGGCTGCGCATAATGGTGGCGACGGCGCCTGCGTCGGCGATGCCCGATCCGAAGCGTATCTCGCCGGCTATGCCGCACATCAGGCGGCCCTTCGCTTGGCAGGGGATTTTTGCTGCATATCCCTTGGGTGTTCAGATGTGGACGCAATCCTAACGGCCCCGTGCCGATTTGGCTCCCGCCGGCGCAGCGAGGCTCAGCTCATCGCCGCCGCGATCCGGCGGGGTCCGGTGAAGGGGCGGCGTCCGTGGGCGGTGAGAATATTGTCGAGAACCAGGACATCGCCCGGGCGCCAGATGTGCGGCACGGCGTGCGTGCGCAAGACGGCGCGGATGGCGGCGAGAGTTTCCGCCTCGATCGGCGTTCCGTCGCCGTAGCGAACCCCGAGGCGAAAGCGGTCCTCGTCTCCGTAGAGGCGCAGCAGCTCGGCCCGGCTGGCGTCGTCGAGGGCGCTTGGATGGAAGCCGTCGGCCTGGTTGAACCAGACGTGCGCGCCGGTCTCCGGGTGGACGTGGGTGGCAGGCCGCTCCTGAGTGAGCCGCAGCCAACCGCCGCCGGTCCATTCGTATTCGGCCCCCATCGCCGCCGAGCGCCGCTCCACTTCCAGCGCATCGTCGCATTCGAAGGCATCCTGCCACGAATAGCCCGTGCCCCGGCCGGACGGCAGGTTACGAATGTAGCGCACTCCCTTTTCGAGGGCGCGACGCACCGGCGCGGGCATGGCGGCAAGGATCCGGCGGCTGTCGCCAAGCGTGGTTTCGCCGCCCGCCTCGGGTGCCTCCAGACACAGAAAATAGACCCGCTCGGGATAGTCGGCGGTGTAGGACAGTTCGTTGTGGAGCGGCAGCTCGATATGGGCAGGGTATTCGGTGGAATTGTAAACCGGCCGAGTGCCGCCCTCCAGTGCCCGGCGAGGCGAGGCGCCGCCGCGATAGGCAAGCAATGCGGTCCGGCCGGCCAGCATTGCCACGAGCTCGCCGAAGGCGGCGGCGCTTTCGATCTGCCAGCCGCGCAGCAGCAGGGCGCCGCGATCGAGCAAGGCAGCCTCGTTGGCGTCCCGCTCGCGTTCGACACGGGCTAGGAGCGCATCGAGCGCGGCCGACTCAGCGGGATGGGGGGAAAGGGTGAAAGGCTCCACGGGCGCAACAGCGTACGGGCGCGGCGCCAGTTCCCGGAGCGGAGGCCTTGGGGGCGGCGGCCTCTTCGCGCGGCTTCGCTGCGGCCGGCACCCATCACACGGACGCCCAGCACGGCCGTACCGACCAGGGGCTTGGCACGGGTGGACGGAGCCGCTGCGGCGCTTTAACTTTGTCACAGGGGAAATCGGCTGAACCGCGCAGCACCTGCTAGACTATACAGGTTCATAGCCTGACGAGACAAGCTCGCGGCTCCGCACGCCGGGATCGCGGTCACGAGAGGAGGGTGCCGCGCTGATCAGTCCCAATTCGACCAACGCACTGCGGGACCAGCCGCCGTGCAGCCGGGCGACGCCGCCGCGCTTCAGTTCGTGGTAGAGGCCGACTGCGTTCCGGTTGGAGAAGACGGCCGCCTCCCCGGTGAAGGCGATGATCTCCGCCAGTGCGTTGACCGCATCGCGAGAGACTGTGTTCGCCTTTCCGTGGCGAGCGATCTCGATCTTGCGCGAGGCGGTCGCCGCGGCGGTCTCGTCGAACCCGGCCCCGAGGATCTCGCCCGCGTCGCGCATAGAGACGTGCGTAAAGCGCAGGAAGCTGTCTGCCCGCTCTTGCTGCGAGAGCGGGAGCTTCGGCAGCCTCGCCGGGTCGACGTACATGCTGCGTGCGGTCGCCGATTGGCTCCCGTTGACGTAGTATGGGATCCGTCCTGCGAGCAAGGCAGCCAACACGCGACCCCAGGGCTTCTCGCCAGGATACCTAATCATCGCGCTGCGCAGGGGGATGAGCCCGGGAGGAGGTGCCCGGCGGACGGCCTTTGCCTCCATGGCGGAGGCGAGCTGGTCGACCGAGGCTGCTTCTAGCGTTTGCCCCTGTATTATGACGACTCCAGGATGGTCGTAGACCGTGAGCAGTCCCGTTTCCCGATATACGGTGGCATCCAAAGATCCCGGCGAGCGTCTCGGGAACGCGATCTGGCCGATGGCGTAGACCGGCAGTTCGAGGCGGGCGGCGGCCGCTTCCGGCGAAATGGAGGAGCGGAGCAGGGTTCGGAGCGCGTCAACGTCGCCGGCGTCGTACCGAACGCGCTTGCGCAGCCCGCCCGGCAGCTCCTCAAAGCGGAGCGCCTTCGCGTCGCGAAGCTGTCTAAGCTGCCACGAGGATGTCCAAAGGTGGGTGTTCGTCTCGGTGGCCGTGTAGAACCGCGTGTCTTTGGCGAAGGTCTGCACCTTTCGTCCGTCGATGTCGCGAAACGCCATACCGACGAGCCGACGTTCCTCGTCGGAACGCTGCGCGATCCACCGGATGTCGCGCCGCATGGAGTCGTAGGCCGACACGTCGCCCGCGATCGCGTCAAGCCGGGCGTCGGCGAACGCCTGCATCGAGGCGGGCCATCGGCGTAGCAGCGCCGCGCCCGCCGAAACGACGTTCGCCACCGTTTCGGGCCCCGCTTTAAGCAGCCTGTCAACGCCCCAGCGCCCGCATCCGTATGTGCTGACGGTACCCGCCCGCAGCGATACAGCCACGAGCGCCGAGCGCGAGAACGACTGGATGTCGGGGGGAAGTCGCTCGACGGCCCTCGCGCCGGCGACCGGATCGCGCGACATCAAATCAGCGAACAGCTTGTAGTCGCTCGCCGCATGGTCCGGCAGATACGCGGCCGTGGATGGCGCAATCTGCTTGCCGCAACCATCGCATGCGTCCAGTCCCCGCGCGCGACGCCACCCAAGCGGTCCGCAGTCCGAGCATGCGTCAACGAGCGGTTCGAGGGATTCCGGGCAATACGGCAGCAGCAGGTTGAGCCAGGCGCTGCGATGGTAGTGCGCCTTGCGCAGGGAGATCGGGCCGATGCGGCGCCTCTCGAGATCGAACGCGGACCGCGGCGCCACGAGATCGCCGAGGACGATCCGGTCGCGGAGTTCGGACCGCGCGAACGCGATGGCGTTCAGGTTGGCAGGATCGGTCTGCATGATCCGCGCGATGCGGCTGAGGGTGTCGGGCGGGGCCCACTGGATCGAACCGACCCTGCCGACATGCACGCCGCCGCCCTCGAGCGCGCTCATCACTCTTGAGAGCCGGTGCTCCCTGCAGGCGGCCGCGAAAGCGCCGACCACACTCTCGCGACTATCTGGATCGTATTCGAAGCGCAGGCACCTAAACGGCGCGTCAGCGACCTTCACGAGCCGCCACGCTTCGAGAACGGGTCGTGGAGCACCCATTTCAGCTTCATGGCGAAGCCGCGCGTGGCGACACTCATGTCGTGTCGCTCGATCGCGGGTGATCCGCGCCGCAGTGCGTGCTGCGCCGCCTCACAGACGACGCGGCACACCCGGCCGACGTGACCGCCGCTTACCGTCACGAGCTGCGTCCGAAAGCCCGCCTTGTTGAGGCCGCTCAGCTCGTCCAATATCCCCGCGTCGACCATTGACCGGTCGAGCCGTTCGCAGAAGGTGAGGAAGAGCTCCTTGTCGTGCGCGTCTTCGCGTGGATCGAGCGGCTTAAGCTGGAGCGGCGTGCCGAGGCGGGAGGCGAACTTGCCGTTCTTCTCGAAGAACTTCTCCGCGTCTTCGTCACCGACCAGGATCAGCGGCAGGATGCCGCGGTTAAGGAAGGTCTTGAAGCGGTCGGTGACCTGCCGCGCGTCGGTAGTTTTGCGATCGAGGTGCTGGACCTCGTCGCCGACAATCCCCTCTACGCCGAGCCGACGCGACATGGTCAGGATGCGGTCCTCGAGATCCTCGATCTTGTCGTGGCGGTCGTTCCAGTGGTCGTCGCCCATTTCGTAAAGGATGCGGCGGAGCCAGGTGGCGACCGAGGTGGTTTTGTCCAGCTCGATGCACAGGATCTGGTGCGGGTTGGGCGGCAGGCCGGCCTCCGCCCGCCGCGACGCGGCCGTCCGAATCAGATGCTCGATCATCCTCGACTTGCCCGCATTGCTGTGCTCGGACAGGCACCGTCCGTCGATCGGCCCGCCCAGCAGCGACTGCATCGACTTGAGATAGCTCAGGAGTTGCTCGATGACGATGGTCTGCGGCTCGTGCTCGATGTAATTCGTCTTGAAGAACGGCACGACAGCCTCAACCTTCGCGTTTCGGGCGGGATTGTTGAATACTGGCTTGGCATCGCCGCGGACGGGCGGCGGCTGAAGGCCGAGCGGGTCCTTCTTCACGTTCGTCATCCGTCATCTTCCAAGGAGGATTCCTCGGGGAGACCGTCGTCCGCTTCCCAGTCGATACCGCCGTCCAGATCCTCCTGCTCCTGGTCAGCGATAAGCATGTCGAGGTTGGACCGGGGGCCCGGATCGAGCCCGCCCCAGTCGCCCGCAGGGCTGCGGTTGGTGTCCCCACGGGCTGCGGCGGCATCGTCATGTCGGTCTGCTGCTCGAGTCTGTGCGGGACCCAGCGGGATGTCGTCCCGCTGGGCGCCGCCGACATCCGTGGGAATCATGAAGGCGGAGAAGTCGGTGAGGTCGGGGTCGTGAGTAAGGTTGCGCGCCTTCGCCCGCACCTCCGCGCGCTCGAGGATCGCCCCCGCCTTTTTGGCGATGGCATAGGGCCGATTGTGTAGATCCTCCCACTGCTGCTCCAGCGATTCCGCCCGGCGCAGGGCGCGCTGCTCCGCCGTCTGCGCGCCGGTGCTGCCTTCAATCACGCAGGACTGATGGAACTTGTGCTCGAAGCGCGTGAGGAACTGGGTGTAATCGGGATCGTCTGACCAGAGTTCGACGAATTTGTTGTTCGCCTCGTCCATGATCTCAATGACGTCGAGGTTCCAGTCGAAGACCCGCAGCCACACGTCGCACTTCGCGGTGCCTTCCAGCCGCTTGGAGAAAGCCTGCGCGGCGAGGTTGCTCGACAGCGTCAGTGTTACTCCTTCGCGGTTCCACCTGTAAGTGACGTTGTCGTGGACGACGCCATCGGTAGTGAGCACCCCGGGCACCGTGCGCGAGAGGTTGCGCCGGACTTCCTTGGGGTCGCTGGAGCGGATCCGCTTGGCTGAAATGAACTCGAGCATGACGTCGTTGGGCGTCCGCCCGCCGAGAGCTTCGTGCCCGGTGTCGTTCCATTCGAGGCGGAGCGCCTCCAGCTTTTGTGCGAAGCTGGCGCGGGTCATGGCCGCCTCCTTCAGCGGGTCGCGCCTGATCGAGCGCCGCCGGCTACGCGCGGACAAGACGGTTCCGGGCTCGCCCTCAAGCCTGCGCTTCAGCCATCCGAAGTAGTTCTCGACGTTGGACTTCTCGTCGGATCCATATTTCTTCGCCAGCTCGACCCGTCCGATGACGCTCGCAAGGTTGCCGATGGCCGAGGGCGGTATGATGGCCTTGTCGTTGTCGCCGCGCAGAAGCCCCTGACGACCGAAGAACAGCACGCGCATTGGGTTGGCCGCCATCTCCCCTTCGGTAAGGACCGGCGGTGTCAGCGCGCCCATCAGCGCACCCATCCCCATCTCGGACCTGTAGGGACCGCTGAAGGGGGTGGTCTGGTAGGCGAAGAGCGCGCAGGCATCCATCACCTGGACGATCCTCATCTTGTTGCTGGGGATTTTGGCCTGGGCCGAGAACAGGCACACCTGTTCGAACTCGGTCCCGTCAATGTAGGCGAGCTGGAACGGGCGGGTGACCGGCACGCTTTCGCCTGAGGCGAGGAAGTACCGGTTCGCCTCGTGCGGGCCGTGCTTGGACGTCCAGGACTCCATGTCCTCGCACTTGTTAATGCGGTTGACGACGGTGCTCTTGTTGGGCGGGGCGTGGCCGATGCCGGTGGCGCCGGCGTCCTTCAACCGGTGCCAGGCGGCGACGGTCAGGGCGTAGGCGTCCATCTTCTTGATGGCTCCGGGGGACCAATAGAGCGCCATGGCCTGATGGACGAGACGGTCAACGATGGGCGGTAGCGGCGAACGCCCTTTCTCCCGCCCGCTGCGGTTCATCATCGTGCCGACCTTTTCACCGAAGGCCTCCAGGTTGTTCATCCAGCGGATGATCGACCGGCCGGACGGAACCTGGTCAGCCGGATAGAAGTGCGTCGCGAACTCCTCGAGCGCTGTCGCCGACCGGGGCTTGGCTTGGACGAGGGCTGCGAGCGCGAGCTCGTACTTACGAACAGCGCGGGGCTGCTTGGCGAGACAGGCTGCCCTGTCCCATCCGAGATAGCGTCCGCGCCACTCGGTGAGCATCGCCTCGCTCGCCGTAAATTCGCGCAGGCGTCCGGCGGCAAACTCGTCCAGCAGCCATTTGACAGTGGGGCGCACTTTGACGCCGGGGGCTGCCTCGATCAGGAACTCGTCGTCGGTCCCTTCGATCACGTAGCGCAGTACGAAGTCGTCCACCTCCTCAACGAACGCGATGCGCACGCCGTCGTGCGCGAAGACCGTACCGGCGGGAATCCGGAGCGGGCTCGGCATTAAGCAGCTCGCCGTTGGAAGCGTGCTAGCAGCTCGCGCAACGCGAACGCCGTCGCCTGCCGTGGCGCGGTGACGATGGTGTCGTCGGTCGGTTCAGACGAAAGGTCGAAATCCACTACTCGCCGCATGAGCATGGCGTAGAGCTTGTCCGCGGCGTGCGCGTCGCGGCCGCCAAGGGCGGCGACGACGTCTCGGTAGCGGGCCCGTCCGCCGGCGGCCGTGATAGCCTCGCGGGCGACACGCCCTTCGTTCGCGCGATCAAAGGCGGTGAGACGGGCCTCCATGGCGATGCGGTGCGCCTTCAGCACCTGCTCGTCCCGAAACACGGAGCCCTTGACCCTGAGCAACGGACCAAGGCCGGACGAATCCATGGCTTCGTCAATCCGGTCGAGCGGCCGCCGAATGCCTTCGGCTCGGAACCAGGCCTCGTCCGACTTGATCTCACCGAAGCGGACCCTGTGGTCGTCGTATTCGATCCCGACATCAGGATACTTGTGGATGACGAGACCGTCCCCGCGGCGGAACGTCAGCTGGAGCGGCTGGAACTGAAAGTCGAGAAAGCGGGGCGACATCTCGAGATGGTCGGCGACCGCCGGTTCGTTCGGCCCTTCGAAGAATTGGAGCCGGCGCGGCTTCTCGAAGAAGCCGGCGCTCGTCCCATACTCCTTGTCGTAGGTCATGCCCGTGCGGACGACGCCCAGATCGTCGGCGGCCTCGATCCCGATCAGAGCCCAGGACGCCGGATCCCGCGCGCCGTCGAGGTGCTTGGGTTGGAGCAGCCTGTAGGGCACCCGCATCACGGGATGCCGCGGAGGGCGCCGCGTCGGATTCCAGTTCGCGAGCGCCTGCCTCGGACGGACGGAACGCATCCCGATGTCGTCCTGCCGGGCGCTGACCTCGCGGGCGTGATCCGCGGTCGAGAGCTCTGAGGCGCGGGCTTCGGTCGGTTCAATCGTCAGTTCGTCTCGCAGCATCGGCGACGTCTCCGCAGGCCGGCTGAAGGTGGTCGCGCCGGCCACGCGCCTGTCCGAGCGCCGGCTACTGGCAGTAACGCACATCAGTCGCATTCTTATTCGAAAAGCGCATACATCCGAATTGGAACCCAGAGCAATCGAAAAGTGGCGTTTTTATTCGACAATCTCCACAATCGTGGTTAACTGTGCCGGATGACCCCAGAGCTCGCGCGTGAGATCATGCTGCCGCCCGACCTCGCGATCGCGGTCGGAACCGATCGGGTCGACGGCGAGGTGGAGGTCTGGAGGCGGCTCACGCCGGCGCAGCGAGCCCGGGCCGTTCAGCGCTTCGAGGCGCTTCGGCGATGGTGGGGTGGGACTAGGGTCGAGGATGCCGCCCGAATAGCTGGCGAGATCAGCGTCAGCCGTTTCTACAGGATCGCTGCCGAGTGGCGCTCCAGCCCCTCCCTCGCGTCTCTCGGCATCTTCGCGGGCGCGCGCGCTCGCAGATCCAAACTGGGGGACGACGTGCTGGACGCACTCTCCGCCGCGGCTCGGCAGGTCGTGCTGCTGCACGGTGACATGTCGACGCGCGCGCTGGTGGACAGGATGGTCAGGTTCGCGCGTCTTCCTGACGATGTGAAGCTGCCGGGCATGACTAAGCTGCGCGAGATCGTCCAGGCGGAGCAGCGGCGTATCGCTTCGTCGATGCCGCTAGGTCAGGTGCTATTCTCGGACTGCGTCGCGATTTCGCTGCCCCGTGCCGACGGACGCCCCCATATCGCCTTTCTCTGCATGGATGCCGGCACCGGCGCGGTGCTCGGCGTCGGCGTCGGAACGATCGACGAAGTGGTTTCCGGGCACGCGCGTGCCGCGAACGACGCACTGCGGATGATCGATGACAGCGGCGCGCAGTGGCGGTGGTCGAATGTGTTCTCGGTGATGCGCGTCACCGCCGGCGAGGACGTCGCTCGCATATCAAAGCTCATGCACGAGCTGAACGTGCGGTATCGCGACACCCACTTCATCCTTGAGCGCGGCGAGCGGCGCTATGGCCGGCTGATCGCCAAAGCGGTGGGGCCGCGCCTAGGCAGGGTCACCTTCACCCCAACGCGGACATCGTCGGGCGAGGCGCTCGCCACGAACGGGGAGATGACGCCCTGGAGCGAGGCGGAAGCATACGATGCGCTGCGCCGCGCCGCCGATGCCCACAACCAGACTGCCGGGCTGTCGCGGTCGGGGTCGGCCGAGCCGCCGCCCAGACTGAAGGAGGCATTGGTTACGCTCGGGGCCGGAAGCGCCTAGACGCGTTTGGCGATGTCGCCGCGGACCGCCGCGTTGTGGCGATGGATCGCATGCTCTACCTCGGCCTCTGCCGCTTCCCGGTTCAGCGGCGCCACGGTCCGCGCACCGAGCAGGCGGTCCGGGTTGGCGGTATGCGGCCGATGGAGGATGCGCATTCCGCCGATGACGCGCCCGAGGTTGCCGACGATGGTGTTGCCCGTCGATCTTCCGCCCGGCGCGGCCTCAAATCCGAGGCGCGCGAGGTGGACCGCCCGTATCTCCTCGTGGTCGACGGCGGAAGCCTCGACTTCGATGTCGGCGGGAACGTTGCCGATGGCTGCGAACGCTCGCGCGAGCGCTAGCGCCGCGCTGGCACGCTTGGCTGGGTCGGTCGAAACGTCGGTGCCGATGATTGTCCGATCAGGCAGTAGCATGGCGATCGCCACTTCGGGCCAGGTGATCGTGCCGTCACGTTCGGTGGGCAGTTCGGCCCAGATCCGTCCCACCACGATCCGCCGTCCCTCGCCCGTTCTGATCGGACTGGTGGCGCGTGCGTCCATGACGTAGGTCCACAGGGCCCCGCGGGATGGCGCTGGGGTATCCGCCGCGCCGCATCTCCGCCGGACCTCCCTCAGCAGGTCCTCCAAGCTGGCGTCGGCGCCGAGGTCATCGACGACCGCGTTCACGATCCGCCGGGCTTCCGGCGTGATTCCGTCCCTGCGCGCCTTCGGGCGCCCGCGCGTGCCGACGCCCACCGTCTCCGGCTTGTGGTGTAGGCGCCATGCCTTTGCCAGGCGGTAGAAGTGGGCGACCCCAATCCCGATCTCCCGCGCATGGCTTTCGGCATGACGCCGGTTAGGCCGCTTGATGGCCAAGTAACGGTCGAGGATCGTGACGCGCCGCCTGACCTCATCACGACGTAGCGGATCGATCCCCGACAAGTCGAGTTCGCCCATCTGCTTTTCCTCCTTCAGGTAAGACTCCCCCTCGCTGCTCCCCTGAGGGTGGCGGGCAGGTGCTTTCGGCTTGGCGCACGACCGAACCGCACAGGTCGCGTCCCCGCCGAATTGAGCGGCGGTCGGGCACCCGACGGCCTTAGCGTCGCCTCGCCATGGAACTTGGCAACCCCTTTCGCTCGCGCCTCCAAAGGCGACTGATCGGGGCAATGTGAGCCTGCGTGATCTGATCGCCACGAGCGCGGCGCACCCCGCGCGACCACGGTGCGCTAGTCTGCAGTGACGAGGTTCGCCGATTGAAGGTGATGGTTCGCGCGAGCTGGTTCGTCTCTATACCGCATAGCGAAACGAGCTGAGCGACGCTGTGCGATACGATGGGAGTGCGTACGGGAGTGCGGTCAATCTCCACGAACGCAGCCGTAGGTCTCAGTCAGCAAGCGAGTGGTAATGCCGCGACCGCCTCGCAAGTGCGTGGTGATGACCGCCACGGTCGCAATCCCCCCTCGTCACATCGACGATAACCGCGACATGGTCCAGTACGGTAGCAATGCCAATGGAAATCGACTCATTGCGGCGGCTGACGGGAGGGCCGTTGCCGTGATCATGAATGGTTGGCGTGCACGCCTTCAAGTAGCTGCCCGACCCGGCAGGCTAGGTTACCTCACTTGAAAGGCAAACAGGAGCGGGTCTGACGCCATCAGAGGCGTGACACTTCGACGAGATCTGTTGGCGGCGAGATCCAGCAGCCGCTTGCCGGCTGGCGACAAATCCATTGGTGCGGCATGGCCGATGCGCCGGTCGGGACGGCGCTCGATCATTCCCCAAGAGACCAGCGTCTTGAAGCCATAGCTCGTTGCCTGATCGATCGTCGTGCGCTTTCCATGCTGTTCGAACATTCGCCGGTGAACCTCGCCGGCCGAGCAGGTGTCCTGGAGCCTTAGAAGTCGGCCAAGGTTTTCGATGACCTGGCGGAAATATGGATAGGTGGCGATCGCTACCGCTTCAAAAGCCGCGGCCCGGTCGCTGCCACCTCGCGCCGACGCTTCGGCTGCCATGCCTGCGAGATCGCGGCCCGTCGGCTCCGCTGGAAACCACATGCTGTTGATGATGCCGATCGTCTTCTTTCGGACCTCTGGGCCTGAAACGTCGCTCGCTAGGCGATCATGAAGCCCCTCGACGCCCAGCTCGCCACGCACCACGCTAGCGGCCAGCTCCATCCAGTCGGCGTCGACATAGCGATCCATGCCGATTCGGGGATGTGCAGTGCTCACCACTTTTCCTTCCTTGAAATTCTCACGAAAGGGACGATCACCTCTTCTAGAGAGGTGCCTCCATGCACGACCGCGTGCTGATTCTTCGGAATGAAGGCTCCACCATATGGTGCGAACAGGGGCTTGTATGACTCCGGCAGCCCCCCTGGCTGAAGAAGGCGGCTTCCTGAAATGGTGCCGGCCGACTTGAGCCGTAGGGCCTCGCTATCGTAGATGCGCACTCTCTCGCCGCTCGCTTCGGCGATGCTGCCTTCGACTGGTCTCCCCATTCCGACGACATCCACATTTCCGTGGTCGGCCGTCACGTAGATCCGGTAGTCAGCCTTAAGCAGAGCGGAGATCAGCCGGTCCCACTCTCCCAGATCCAGCCAATGCTCGATCCGGCGGACCAGGCCTTGTTTGCCGAACAACTCGCCGTGAAGAAGTTCGTCGACGGTGTCGACGACCACCCCGATGACGCCCGCCGCATCGGCGATCGGCCCGTTGATGACGGGATCGCACGATCCGGGATGACCCAGGCCTTTGGCATAGAACACGTCTCGATCCGCCAGACCCTCAGTGGTCCAGAACCGTCGCCAGGCAGCGGGCTCCGTGGAAGTGCCGCCGAGCGATTTGGCGAATGCGCGCGGTTGATCACCTGCGAAAATCGCTTGCCTGGAGACGCCCGTCAGGGTCGGCAGCCACGCGAAGCACGACCCGGTGTCGACGAGGACATCCGGTCGGCTGCTTCGAATGCGCCGCTCGAGGATGAACCATTGATCGAGAGCGATGCCGTCGATGACGACGAGCGCCTGCCGCTTCTCACCGAGACGCCGGCGGTGCGCCATATGCGGCGCTACCTGATGGACGATCGACGGGCTGGACGCGACGCTGTTCGAACTTAGTCCGTCGAAGCTTTTCTCCAGCCAGCCGAAGAGAGCGGCGTCGATTGCGGGTCCAATGGCGGCCATCGCGTCCGGCAACGAGGCGCCGCCGGCGGCAAAGTCGCGGCAGGCATCGACCACCTCGGCGTGCCGCTCCGCGAAACGAAGCCAGTCTCGATGCGACGCGCCGTCAGAGGGAATGTCTTCGCGGAGCAGGTCTATGCGCTTCGCCGCTAGCTCGCGAGCGGCATCCTCGTCCCGCACCATCCCGATGAGCATCCACTTCGGCACGGACTGGGGAAGTCGCTCCACCTTCGTCGGCGAAATCGTCCCGTCGAGCACCATGCTGTCGACGTTCACGCGAATTCCCGGCGTCGGGAATGGGATTCCGTCCGCCGGCGGCTCCTCGTCGCGGGCTGTCGCAGCTGCGAAGCGATCCCAGTCACGCTGAACTCGATCGATGAAGTAAGCCCGGTCGGAAAGTATGGAGACGGCTTCAGAAACGGACATCCCTTCAGGGCGACACGCACGCTCGGCCACATGCTTTGCGATCAGCTCGGGCAGGGCGACGCCGCGGAAGAACAGATCGAACGCCTGGACCCAGATGTCGTTCGGCTGCCTGAGCAGGTCCGGGACGACGCGGTAGATGTTCGCGGCGATGAAATCCTTGGAGGCGATCGAGCCGATCGCGGGGATGCCCGGACGGGACGACGTGATCTGCCACAGGTCGTCGTAACGGTCCGGCCCTATCGCCCGCACGGCGCTTGCGTCCAGCGCGCCGAACAGCTCCGGGATCGACAAAGATACGACCCGGGCGCGCTGGAGCACGTCCCACGGCACCGTCGTCCGAGCATCTGCACGGACATGCACGATGAACGCGACCTCAGTGGCACTTGGGAGGATCTCCGTCTCGTAAAGGTGACGGAAGGAGAGGGGGTCCCGGTAGGAGACCATTTCGAAGCCTCGCTCGGCCAGGATCGGGGCGACCGTCGGTGCCAGCAGGATCTCGTCCGGATCGCTGACGACCCAGAGGGAGCCGAATTCGCGCTGGAATGGCGTGGTCACATGGTCGGACCAAGCGGTCATGCCGCCCGCACCTCAGCGATCGCCACGGGATCAAGGGTCGGCATGATCGTCGTCGCTGCCTCCAACTCCCGCAACCGCAGATCATGCTCTTCCTCAAGGCGCCGCAAGCGCGCTCGCCGTACGTTTTCAAGGCCGATGCGGCCTATTGCCCGTCGCCGTGCGTCAAACGCAGCGGCGACGCGCCGGCGCTCCTGCTCCAGCTGCTGGAGATGCCTGTCGCGGAGCTCGACGTAGATCGGCTCCGCCTGCGTCTCTGCAATGGGCTCGATACCCTCCATGGCATCCGTCAGGTAATCCGCCTCGAACTCAAAGTCACCGGCCAGGACGATATCCCACAGTCGCCGGGCGGTCGGCGCGAACGCGCGGCCGTTCTGCACGAAGAGGGGCATGAACCTTTGTTCGTCGCCGCGAAGGGTGCCTATGCGAACGCGCCAGAGCGACCACAGGCCCTCGACGTCTGCGGGTAGCTGCGGCATTCTGAGGCGTGGCACCGGCCGGCCAGCGGGTTCCGCAGGCAAATCGTCAACGATTTGGCGGACAGCCTCGCTATCGAGCGTAAGCAATGTCGCACCAGGAGCTTCGTCCAGGCCAGCTGCGTCGAAGCAGGCTCGGTCGGTGGTGGAACCGTCAGGCCACTGGAGGCGCCACGTGCCCCCATTCTGACTTGCCGCTCCTCCTGCGTCCCGCAGTCCGGCGATCACGGCCTTTTCCACCCAGAAGTGGATGGGGTGACGGCGCCACCGCTGGGCAGCCTTAGGGTCCAAAGAGGCGTTGGAACCAAGCAACTCCTGCCGCTGCCGATCGGCCGCGATCCGCGCGCGCAGTTCTTCAAGAGTGGCATCGGCACGCTGCTCAATGGTGTCGGGTGCGAGAATGCCGTCGATGTAGAGACTGTCGAACATGGCTTCAGCCTCGACGGAATCCATGACGTCTGCAGCCTTGTCGACGCCGAACTCGTTTGCGATCGCCTCCAGCTTCGCTTCGAGAACCTCGCGCACGCGATGCTCGACGGTGTCTCCGAGAACGAGGTTCGTTGCACGTACGATATGCTTCTGGCCAATGCGGTCGACTCGGCCGATCCGCTGCTCGATCCTCATTGGGTTCCACGGCAGGTCGAAGTTGAACATGACGTGGGCGAACTGCAGGTTGAGACCTTCACCCCCCGCATCGGTCGAGATCAGGATTCGTGACGATCCGGCAAATGCGTTCTGTGCGGCGACACGCTCCTCGACCGGCATCTGCCCATTGAGCGTGGCGACCTCGAAGCCTCTTTCGCGAAGCTGCGATGCTAACATGGCCTGGGTCGGGATGAACTCGGTGAAGATGAGCACCTTGAGCGCCGGATCATCCTCTTCCTGTTGCATGCGATACACGTGCTCGAGCAGCGCCTCGACTTTCGCGTCGGTGCCGCCGAGCGCCTGTTCCGAAAGCTGCAGGAGGGCCGCAACCTCTGCTTTTTCCGATCTCCAGCCGGGCCAATCGACAAGCTCCTCGAGCTGCGACTGACCGTCCAGATCCGCGATGTCGTCGACGTCGAAGCCCGGGACCAGGGAGAGCTGAGTAGGTGTGTCCTCGAGCGCCTGCAGACGACGCTCAAGCGTCGCCGCGATTGCCGCCGTGGACGACGAAACGAGACGCTGCATCAGCACCATGAGAAAGCCGATGTGGCGCTGCTTGCTCTTCAGCGACTGATTGTAGCCTCCGCGAACATATTCGGTCACGGCGTCGTAGAGGCGACGCTGCGCGTCATGACGGGGGCCCCAATCGACCGTAATCAGTCGGGTCCGCCGCGGTTTGAAAAGAGGGCTGCCTTCATTGTCGATCGCCAGCCTCTTCTCGGTACGGACCACGTAGGGCGCGACTCGCTCACGATCGATACTGTCCTCGCCGGGAAAGGCGACGCGGTCGAGCAGCTGCATTAGGCGCAGAAACTGGTCCGATTTGCCGGAATGCGGCGTGGCGGACAGCAGGAGGAGATGCGGACTCGCGTCCGCGAGCGCGGCGCCCAGCCTGTAGCGCGCCACCTGCTCGGTGCTGCCGCCGAGGCGGTGAGCCTCGTCGATCACGACCAGGTCCCACCCCGCCGTGATGAGGTCTTCAAACCGCCGCTGGTTGTAGGAGGCGATCCTCTCCCGGGACCAGCCGCGGCGACGGGCGAGAGGCTTCACGCTGTCGAGGGGACATATCACCTGATCGGCCGCCTTCCAGACGTTGTCGTCCTGGGACCAGCGGGCGACGGCCTCGAAGTCCGCCGGATCGGCTATCCGGAACGTCTCGCCGAAGTGGAGCTGCATCTCCGCTTGCCACTGTGGCGTCAGTCCCTTTGGCGCCACGACGAGGATGCGCCTTGCCAAGCCCCGGAGCTTGAGCTCCCGGATGACGAGACCCGCCTCGATTGTCTTGCCCAAGCCGACCTCGTCCGCGAAGAGGTGGCGGACGCGCCCGTTCTCCAGGGCCCGCTCGAGCGCATAGAGCTGATGCGGGAGAGGCGTGACGCTCGACCGCACGGGCGCCAGCAAGACTTCGGTCGCGAGTGCCTCCTGCACGCGCCCGGCCGCCGCTCGATGGACGAGCGTGTTGAGCGTCGGGGCCCGGGAAGCGATCGGCTCCACCGACGTCGCCTCGATCTGGATCACCGAGCCAGACGATGGGGACCAGACGCGAAGCGTCTGCACACCCCATCGATCGAGCCGCTCGATAAGCTGCACTGCCCCTTGGGGCTCGTGCCACAGCCAATCGCCGCGCTGGGCGACCGCCGCGCCCGAGGCGGCGACTGAGCTCACCGCTCCGCCGCGAGACGCGTTTCCGCCATGCTGTGCAGCATCATCAGGCGCTCGTCCTCCTGCCAGACCTCCTCCGGTACCTTGGCCGAGACGTCGATGATCGTGCGGTAGTCCTTGGCGGCCCAAGCGGTCTTGAAACCGGCCCGCATCACTTCGAGCCGGATCTCCTTTAGCTTCTTGCCCTTGTGCGCCTTGTAGACGTCGAACTCGCGCAGCAGCGCCTTCTCGCGTCGCGCCTCGACGTCCTGCTGCTTGTTCGGATCGGGCACATACCACCGGTTGCGCGCCCTCTGGACGAGCTGCGAATCGTCCTTCTCAAGGTTCCTCAGCTCCCGCCAGTTGGAGGAAAGATAGCCGTGGATCTGAGAAGGCACTGGACCCTGACCGTCGTACTTCAAGAAATTCTCATCCAGCAGCCGAAGGAGCTCAGGCTTGACCTCGTGCTTCCGCCAGCCGGCACCCGTCTTCTTGGTGAACTCGGGGTGCACCTCCTGGGATGTCGAAGGTTTCGCCTTCAGGAAATCTGCCAGCCACTCGATCGCCGTTCGCTCGTCGTCCACGAACAGGTCGCGCTGCGGCGGATCACCCGCCTGCATGCGCGCCCTGTCGTACTCGTCGATCTGATTGGGCAGGAAGAACATACCGTCGCGCTCAGGGAAGCGTTCGGCAAGGCCGGCTTGGAACTCGGCGCTTGAAAGCGGCACCGGCGTGTTGTGCCGCACGAACCACGCGACCATGCGGTCGAAGAGCCGGCGCGGATCACGTTCGGCCACCATTTCAAGGCTGCTGGCCTTGCCACGCTTTACGACTGCAAGGTTCTTGAGGTGCGTACGCATAAAATCCCAAGCTGTGTCATCCGTCACACCGCGTGATTCGAAGCGATCCTCCAGTCCACCGTTAGGTTTATAGCAGGAAACGACGAGATCCTGCTTAACGGCGTTCGCGGACGTTACTTGCTTGAAGCTCCCCTGCTTCTTGTCGAGTGCCGTGACTTCAGCGACTATGAACCCTGCTTGCTGAAGGGCGACTTGAATAGAATTCCAAACAGCCGCTTTGCTGTTTGAGAACACCACGGTCATCCACTTTCCTGGTTTAAGAACACGTGCATATTCTGCGAAACAGCTCTGCATGGCATCTTGATACCAGCCGATATCCTTCTCTTTGAAAGGGTCGACGATCGCCTCCTTGGCAGGAGCGGTTTTGACTCCATGCCACGCCTCTACCAAGAAATTAAGATCTGAGTAGTAAATGTTCGATCCAAAAGGAGGATCGGTAAAGATGTAATCTATGGAGTTGTCGTCGATCCGTAGGTGGGAAGCGTCTCCAACGCTAATAAAGGTACTAGCTTCTTCGATCTTAAAATTGTTGAAAGCACTAGCTAACCTAGAAAACTTGCCGTCTAGAATGTACCACGGTGAACATTCGGCGTGCTGGGAGCCAACGTAAAACACCCCCGACATGTACTGGTTTACCTGCGAGAAATGCGAGGGCACGTACCGAGCCAGCACTGTCAATCCCCAGATCGCTTGCTCTACCGACCATACAAGCATGCGACGAACGCGGTCTTCTCGATGCGCATGTGCATTTCTCCAGAGACATGCCATCGCCTGTGCTGCACGCGGCAAGAAGAAGTGATGGATTGCTTGAGTGTTAGTTGTCTTCATGCGACCGACATTCGACATCTGCGTGTCTGGCAGTGCATCAGTCGGAACCTCTGGCGGTAGCGGCAATCCATTGATACGCTCGATGAGCGCCAAATCGCTCGGACCAGGAACCTTTGATAGCTTCTGCTTCCCTTTTTTGTATATGATGAGGGATGGGACTCGTTTTGGTCGCCAGTTAATCTCCCCGGTACCGGGATCGAGAAATCGCTCGATCACCATGGTCATGTCTTCCTTGCGTTCGCTCGCGCCGCATCCCGAACATATTATCTTGGCACGACCGCCGTCGGCATCACTTTGTTCTGAATCGGTAAAAACGTTTTCATAGCCGCATGTCTGACATGAGAATATCTCACTCCATACCGTGTATTCTATGCGAGCCTTATCGCCATTACTAAGCGTCGTTTCGTACATCCAACCGATTTCGCGCTCGACCGCGTCGAGCAGCGCGGCTGCAGCCAGGCTGAACTCCTGCTGATCGAATGGGGAGACGTAATTCGATGCGATGAACGTGGCGGCGGGGGAGAGATCGTTCAGAACCGCATAGCGGCGGCCCCATTCAGGCTTGTCGCGACCCGCTTCTCGTGCCTCAGCTTCGAGCCTCGTCCGGTACGCAGCCGGTGCCATGCCGCAATAGGCTGCAGCCACCGCGGTCATCCCTGATCCGCCGAAAGCATCCAGAACTATCTCACCAGGACTGGTATAGTGCAGGATTGACGGAACGATCGCATGGTGCGGAACCTTCGTGTGGTAACCATGTGCTTTATAGAGCGCGTCTGTTTTCCCTACCGATGCGTCGAGGGCAAGCGGTGGTCTCGAGTATGGATTGCCAGCCTCATATGGCTTGCCGATCAGCGACAAGGCTTCTCGGATGAACGGGTTGGGGCAGGCGGTGTAGAAGGGCGGGTCAGACATCTTCACGATGTCGTCGATAGATCCTTCCGGGAAGCCCGGAATCGAGCGAAATGCGGGATCCGCCAGCCGTTCACGCAGCAGCGCGCGAAAATGCTCTCGCCGTGCCTCGTCGCTCTCGAACGTCTGGCCGAGGCAGGTGACGGTCTGGTCCTCGCTAGGGAGATCCATGCGGGTTTGGCGGGCCATGTTACTGAGCTCCCTCGACGATGACGAACCGCACTTTCGTCTCGTCCTTTCCTTTGATCTGGTCCGCGAGCAGCTTCTCGAAGCGCTTGCGAATATCCTCGACGGTCACCGGGGATCCGCCGTTGGTCAGCGCGGATCGGAGGTCCTTCGACGTGATCTCGACCTTCGCCAGATCGGAGAGCGCGTCCTTGATGCCCGAGACGAACTCGACATCGAGCGGCTCAGGCAGCGCATCGCCCTTGGCAAACCCCTGAATGCGCCCCCGGGCGTTGGCGTCGACGAGCTGCAGCCCCTCCGCCAACGTGATCGGATCCTGGAGCTCCTCACGGAGACGAGCCGTCCATCCTTGCAAAAGCGTGTCGAGACGGTCGTCCAGCGTCGACAGAATCGACGACGCGGGCGCAGTGAGCGGCAACGGATCGGCCTTCGGCGTGTAGGAGCAATGAGGGCAGGTCGCTCGGGCGGCCAACTCGCTCTCGACGAGGCCGGCGCACGTCTTGAGATCGGCGAGCGTGTTCCTGAATGTCTCGAGCTCGTTGGCGGGAAGAATTGGCACCCGCGAGAGCTGGTCGAGCGTCTTCAGGCGAACATCGTTCATCAGCTCTCCCTTCGTCTTGCTCTCCTGCATGCCAAGGCGGGCCTTGGTGTGAAGCGAAACGTAATGGGTGACGTAATCCTTCTTGAGGCTGCTCAACCGCGTCCGGATTGCAGTCATCTTCGCAGCTTCAAGGACGTCGCTAAGCTCGGTGGCAATCTCGAGCCGCGCTTTCCGCGCCTTCTCGAGCCACGGATCGTCATCACGAAGAACGATTTCCGTCTGCTGGAGGTAGGCAGCGTCCTTAGAAACGCTTTCCACCTGTCCTACGAGCGCGCCGGTCCGCCGAAAGCCGGCGAAATCGTCTGCGCGAGCGATGATGTCCGTCGCGGTGGTCCGAAGGTTCTTGAGCTTGGCGGGGCTGTTGTAAGCTGAATGCGCCTCAGCGAACTTCCGGACAGCCTCGATACGGCCGCGACCGTCCTGGATCTGCTCCGGTGTCATGACGCCTGCGCCCCAAAAGGAGAGCGAGCTCTCGAGACCGGCGGCGAGCGTCAGAGCACCTTCGATCGTCCTTTGGATCGCGTCCTGCAGGCTCCGCACCGCGCTCTCGTCGCCTTTGGCGGCAGCCTGAGCTTGCCCGGCCGGCAGGCCGAAGAGCTCGTACAGATCCCGCAGCACAGGAACATTGACGTCTTTCGGAGCTTCGATGTGCTTGAAGTCAGCCAACTCCTCGACGAGCGATGCCGAGCCTTCCGTGAGACTCGAGGAGTCGACCTTACGGCCGGCAACGGACACGACAATGTCGCCGGTGTGGACGAGCGCCGCAAGGATGACGGCGACGAGGTCAGGCTCGAGACCGAAACGGCGCGGCGCGAAGGACTCGGCCATGGAGGTTGCCTCGAAGATCTCGGCGCGATTGAGCACCTGACCCGTACCCCTCGCCGACAGGCGCGTCATGATCTCCTGCGCGTAGGGCGACTGGCGCGGGTCCAGCTTGTCGCCATCCAGCAGCTTGAGCGCGTCGAGGATCATGACGGCATCCTTCGGTCGCGAAGGAACCCCCAGCGCCTTCACGGCGGTGGTGCAGAGCATGCGGCGATTGGCGTCCGTGACGATCGTCCCGAAAGTCGGATATTCCGGGTAGTAGTCGGCGAAGTGGGGAGCGAGCAGGAAGCCGGCGGACACGTTGACCCATTCGCGAAAGTTGACGGCCTCGTCGCTCTTGATTCCCGCTCGGTCGCGTACGGAGAACTCCTTGGCCCAGTCGCCGAGCGTGCGGGTCTTGCCCTGATAGGTGACGTTGAATGCGGTGGCTTGCTGATCTCTCAGCCACTTGCGCATGCTCTTTAGAGCGTCCTCCGCCTTTGCGGCGTAGACGGTCTTCGCATTGCCGGTATTGATCGCTGCGAGCGCCGAAGCTGAGGAGAATCGACGCAGGATGATGGTGAGCGCGTCGTCCTTGTTTGCAAGGCGCAGGAAGATCTCATCGGACTTCTCTTCATCCTTGAATTTCGGCGGATCGTATGGCTGCACGAAATAGAGATAGAAGTCGCGGGCTGGATAAGCCGTCGGCCGATCCACCGGCGATCCGAAGAACAGGTAGCCGTCGCGGTGAACGCGACGCTCAGACCACTCCAGCGGGTACTGCCAGATCTTGTGCCCGGGCAGGTGCGTGGCCTCGTCGGTGCGTTCCATGAGATGGGCAATCGCCTGATAATAAGCGTTGTCGAGATCCTCGTCGTCGAGGCTCTCGCCGCGCTTGTCGATCTCGGAATCATAGTCGACGTCCTTGGCGACATCGAGGAAGACCTGGTCGCTGCCGGTGGCGCGGGTGATGAACTGCCCATTCACCGCCTTCATGATGTCCCCGATCGTGGCATCGATGAAGGTGAGGAGGTCCTGGGCCGGCTCGTCGGGTGGGAACTCCGCCGCCATCGGGTTCATCAGCAGCAGCTGATCGCGCAGCTCCGCCGACGTCGGCCCCATTTCGACATGGATGTCGGGGGTGGTGAGCCGCTGGATAGCGAGTCCGTCGATGATGCGGTGCGCCGTGGGGCGGCTCATCGCCTTCCCCTTGGGGAATGCCGTCTCGATCTTCTCCTGCAGGGTCTCCGAGATACGGACTACATCGCGCACTCCGGTCTGGGCACGGAAGACGGAGTTGGATCGGATCTCGGACCAGAAGCTGTCATATGTAATGACGCCCGGGGCGTCGGATGGAACCTCTTGGTCCAGCATCTTTCTCATCGTCCCCGAGAGGGTGGAGAGGGCGTTCCGGTTCTCTGCGAACTCGATCCGTTCGAAGATGGTGATGTAATCCGGATGGACCGGGAACAGTCGCACGAACTGCTCAAGCCGATCTCCCATCGTCCCGTAGAATTTCGCGAACGGCTCGAGATGCTTGCGGATTGCCTCGCGCTGGTGCTCGTCCTTCCGCAGCAATCTCTCCGCGACGACGAAGCCGATGTCCTGCCGATCAATGAGGACCTGCTGGAATCGGTCCTTCACGCGGCGAAGGCTGTCGGCCGTCGACGCGAAACGGGCGCTGTCGAAGATGGCCTCCTGGACCCCGCCCACAAAGCGGAAGCGAGTGTTCTTCGCGATCTCCCCGATCTCGCGCAGGAAAGACAGGTCGTGGACGAGCTCGGTGTCCTTCCGGGAACGCAGATAATCGAGCATCTCATCGACCACGACGAGGAGGCCCTGTCCGGGAAACTTCTGTTCGAAGGCATCCATCATCTCGGTGAGCGCCGTCTTGTTCTGCGTCACCTTGTCCTCCGGCGGGAACTTGAAGGTGACGCTTTTGGAGGCGAGGAAGCCCTCCAACTCCTGGACGAGGATGTCCCGAAGGGACATGCGGCTCGAGATTTCGATTCGCAGCACCTGGAACTTACCTGCGATCGATGACGCTGCCGTGCGCACCTTGTCGTTGCGGAGTTCGGCGACGACCGACGCATCTTCGGCGATCGTGGAGATCACCGACATGAGGTGCGATTTCCCGGTGCCGTAATTGCCGACGACGAGGATGCCCTTGTGGTCAACGGACGAATCGAACCCCAGCTGAGGAAAAATGATGTCCGCGATGCGGTCCGCCATCGCATCGGAAATCACGTAGCTGGCGACCAGGCGGCGCCCCTCGTCGGCCTTGTTGGCGTCGAGCAGCTGAATGACCGATTCAATCGGTTCGAACTTGACGAGGTCGCTATATTTCATCGGTAGGTGCCTTCGTTGATCGATAAATCCACGACAAGCGCACGGTTCGCGTCCTCGTCGAGGCATTCGGGGTGGTTGCGATCTGCATAGCGCAGACGGCGGTTCTCGAGACGGCCTGGCCAAGTGGCGCAAACGGTGCGGCGCCGGGCGACGCGGGTCAGGACGTCCAGCGCATTGATCCTCAGCTGAGGCAGCATGAGGACATGGATGCGATCGATTAGAAGTGGAGAAGCATCAGTGGCCATGTTCGCGATGATCGCCGCCGGATTGACGCGGGTGCCGTCGGCATCGATCAGGGCCTGTGAGAACTCGGCGTTCAGATTGACCGGCGCGACGCCGGTGAGCGTCGAAAGTGCCGCAAGCGTGGCGGCCCGATCATCCTCGCAGCCGACAAGCAGGATTGGCTTGCCCCCGCCTACGGAGGTGCCGGCGATGATGCGCATGGCATTTTGAGCGGCTGCGGCGGGGTCGATCACGGACTGGCCCTGTCGGCGCGCCCTAGGCGCCCGATCACTGTTGATTCGAGCTTTCCCAGCGCCGTGCGCTTCCGGGCTACGATCGCGAGGAGCCGGTCTCCCATGTCATCGGGACACTGGTTTGCGCAGCTGAGCCAGTATCTGACGGCTCGATCTGAGACGCCAAGATCGTTCGCAATGGGCGATTGCCAACGTTCGCCATACAGCGCCTCGCCCACAAGGCGGAGCAGATCCAGATTCGCGTTTTCCCCCATTCTTCCGGGGTTCTAGGAAGTAGCTGAGCTTTCGCCAAACGATTTTTCCGAAGACCGTGAGGTGCGGCGATGGTATCACGCTTCCTCGTTCGGCACGCTGGGAGCCGTCCGTCGCGCCCCTTCGACTCTGGGTGGGCTGAGGAGAGGAGCTGCTATGGTGACATCAGCGCAGCGACAGGCACGCCCAAGTCTGTTTACAAGAACGGCTACACGCATCGGGACGGCACTTACGTGCGGAGCCATTCCCGCAGCCTACCGAGCAACAAGGGCGGCGTAAGGGATGCGTCTCGAGTTTGATCTGGAGAAGCTGCGCGACGAGGTGGCGCCGACATTCCGACTCTACGACGATGCAGTGCGGATCGGCGACAGCGACCGCGCCTACGACGCCAAATGCGCGATCACGAGGAAAGCGCTCGACGGACTGATGGCCATCTTGCCGTATCCAGATGCCCAGGGATTGTACCTTTTCGCCGGCCACAGCGACCGGCTGGCTGAGCTCCGCTACATCGGCAAGGCGTCGCCGGGCAGCCTGTTCGGCCGACTTGAAGCTCGGTTGCGGGATGAGACCTGCTTGGACACGGGGCAGTACGGGCGTGCGAGAGAAGATGTTTGGGACGATGCCTATCGCCGCATCTGCGTCAGCATGGGCCGCCGACGCCTGCGTCGCTCCACGGTCACCGCACCGGAGAAGATGCTCGAATACGCGTTCCAGCATGTGAAGACGACGCTGTTGTTCGATCGCGCGGCCCGAGTGATCCTCATCGTTTCCGATGCCGGTCCGGAGGTGATCAAGGGGGCGGAGTCGCTCCTCATCTACAGCGCCGTTTCGGCGGGCGCACCTCTCATCAATATGCAGGAGCGGAGCAACCTCACGACGAGCTTTGATGCTGGAATCGAGCTGGCGCTGAGTGTGATCCGGGAGGCGGGCATTGACGCTGCGCACTGGACAGAGCGCGCAACGAGCCTCCTGGGTAGGTTTCACGGTAGATGCTGTTGATGGGCATCCGATACACGGATATGGTTCCGCGCACCTTAAGCATGCTCATTGCCGCCGCCACGTCGGCCGCGGTCTCGACGCCTGGACCCGTCCGAGGTCAGGATGTCGGATGAACCAAGAGGTCCGCGTCGCGACATTAAGGCCCGAGGAACGCGTCCCCCTCGCTGCACGCGCGAGGCCGAGTTCGCATCCGGAGCAACCTTCCGCCGGGCGGAGCTACTGAGCGCCGGACCGCTCCAAATGGCCCGGATTGTCCGCGATCTGGACCGATAGGGCCCGTAAGCTGCGCGTGTTCGTCCGAGACGCGGCTTTATTGGGGATCCGCTGGTGCAGGAGGCGTTTGCTGGGACGTCGGAGCGTCGGCGTCGCCCGTGGTGCCGACTTCTTCCTTGCCCGCTCTCATCAGCTGGAGGCGGCCGATCCGTATCAATGGCTTCTTGGGATCGGCGGGGGGCCGCTGGCGGCGGCGCCACACGATCGGCCATCCAAAGAAGGAAAATAGCCTCTTCGGGGGTGTGGCGGATTCCTTTGTACGGGTCCGCCTGACCATCTCCTTTTCCTCCTCGCGCCGCCGCCGCCGGGCGCGGGCGGCGATCCAGCTGAAAGGCCGCCCCCACGGCGTCGCGTGCATATCGCGCTTCGTCACCTCCCACTCCCGCTTCAAGATCGCCTGTGACAGCTGGAGGAAGTCTGCGATTGACGCGGCGTTGGCGCTACGATCGGCCTGTCGGCTCCGGTCGGCGACTTCGTCCATGAGGCTGATTAGCTGATCGTAGTCGGGATCGTCCTTGTCCATCCGCAGGATGATGATCGACATGCTCTCCTTAAGCTTCCCTTCCGCCTCTGACTCACCGTCGTTCTCGGTGGCGAGGCGAGTGAACCTGGCAATTTCCTCCCGCAGCTTGTCGATCCATCCTTGCCGAAAATCGGCGTGCTTGATCTGCTGCGTCGTGCGAGTCTGGAGCCATCCGTTTCGCCAAGAAACGAAGGCTGTGAAGATGGCTCCGGTTAGGGCGAGTATCGCCGCCCACCAGGCATTCTTCGCAGCGGTCTCAGCGGCTTCTTGCGTTGCTTTCGCGGTGCGCTCAGCGGCCTTCAGGGTACCCGATTGCTGCACGAGCGCGGCTCGGATGGCGGCATCGGAGACCGCCGGTGGCTGCAGCTGACCCTGCGCCGGTACCATGACACCCGCTCGGGCGATCTGGATCTGCGACTTCGCCACTTCGGGCGCTGGCGTGTGTATTGCCGGCGGTGGCGGCGGAACGGCTTCTGACAAAAGATTTACCCCCTGCCGCGAACCTGTCGCGCACCGCAGATGTCGTCAAGGACAGGCCAGTTCGCCTAGAAACCTAAACGCTACGATGCGCACTCGTGTCGCGCTCTCGCGCGTGCCGGTGCTAATTTCTGAATGGCAGTCCCATGGCTGGCAGGTGAAGCGGGACGGCGCAAAGCGGGCTTGCCATGTCACAGGCACCAAAGCCGAAGCCAATAGGCTTGGACGGAGGAGTCGAAATCAGGAGATGGAGCTTCAAGTCCACCGGAAGGATTGATCGATCGAATTGTCGGACAGCCACGGCCACGATCTGAACCCGCCGAAGGACAAGCCTTGGCCCAGCTATCCACTGCCGAAACAGCAGGCGACGGCGACAAGTGCGCTCAAGGCTCGTTACACAAGAGGCGGGTCATCCGGTCGAACGCCTGCTGTGGAAGTTCCACGATTGCTCCGCTCTTCGCGGTGCCGAGATAGAAACGCTCGACCAGGCCCTGTTTTTCCAGAAGTGTGAGCCAGCGGTCTACGTCCTCGGTCGACGCGGAGGTGGCGAGTGACGCACCCATACCCGAGACCAGCCGAGGGGCGCTCGCCGCGATGTAAGATCCAAGAGGATGTCCCAGGTCGGTTCGCCAAAGAGCGCGGGCCCGAAACCCCGGTCGCGTATACGTCGAAGACGATAGTGGCGCCGAGCTTCATCGGCTGCGGCAGTGGGGGCATCAGTTGGTCCAGGCATGGGAGAATCCGCGAGAAAGGTCCGCTGCGGGTTGTACGGATTCACGTAATTGTCGAGTTACAATCATTGAAAATGTGGCAATGTAGTCGTCGCGGCCAAGGCTGATGAGCATTGACGTGTGCGAGAAGGCCGGAAGGGGGGGCGGGTTTCCATCCTTCGGCCGCGCGTTCTGCCACCCCCGATCTATCGCCTCTTCATGCGCAGTAGAGCGACCTGCCGGTCGGAGCGAAGAGCGTACTGAATGACGTGATGGGGACGAAGCGGCCGCCGCCCGACGTCGATCCGAGTGACTCGTAAGTGAGTCTCGAGGCCTCATGAGTGGTCCAAGGTGCAGCGAAGGGCCGGGTATCCTCGGCACCGGGATTGGGGAGCTAGCCAGGCTCTCGCTCTGGATCGCAATGTTCGGAGGCGGCGTTACCGGCCCCCCCGGAAACTGTCGCGTCGTGAAGATCGTGGTCTCTCAATTCGCCGGGAAGGTGCATCCCTGGGCAACCTGGCCGTTGATATCGTGGATCGTCGTGGGGCCGCTGTCGAACCCGGTAAATTGGATTGCCGGGTTCGGGCGCACTTTCGACCGCTCAGAGCGAGGATCATTGGGAGACGCCGGCAGCCACGCCGCCGCAGGGGCTCTCGGCTTAAGCGCCAGTAGCATGTGGCCTGGCGCCTATAAGCTCGTCCGTCAGATGTATTTCCGATAATCGCTGCTCTCGACCTGACCCTCTTTCATGTACTTGAGCACCTCGCCCACCATGCGTGCCGCGCGTATCGGGATAGGCAGGCGCTGATTCATCTGGGTCGAGTTCCAGTTGATCTTCGTCAGCGAGAAAACCTCCTCGGCAAGCTGCGCGGCAGTGCTGTCGCAGGACCGGTGCGGGCAGAGCAGCAGCGGGCGGGGATCGTACTGGCCGGGATAGGTGCCGTAGTAGGGCATGCTACCGTTGGTATAGAGCAAGCCGTTTCCGCCGAGATCGACGAAGGTCCCGCGCAAAACGGGATAGTTGCCGTCGCGGAGCAGCTTCACTGAATAGGATTCTTGGACCCAAACGAGATCGCGGAGCTCGGCGCCGGCGGCGTCCAAAGCTTCGAGTATGCCGTCCGCTTCCTCATCCTTGAACCGCGACGTTTTCAGCACAATCACCCGCGCCGGCAGCGTCTTGTGGTGGGTTCTGTACGCGGCGAGCACGTTTTCAACGATCTCGCGGGCGTCCTCGCGGGTCATGTACGGGTGGCGCCCTCGGCTTTCGGTATGCGCGCGCTTCCCTTTCAGCACGAAACCGCGTCCACGCTCGTCGAACATTTGGGCGGCGCTTGTGAAGAGCTGCTGCCCTGCGGCTTCTCGGTAGAAGCTGATCCCGATGTAGCAGGCGGTGAACTCGCCCTCCTTGGGCATTCGGCGCCACGGTATGCGTCCGCTGCCCTTGTAGTAGAGCGTCGTCAGCAAATTCCAGCTGCGGCCTGCGAGGTCCTGAATTTTGCGCGCGCTGCTTTCTTTGATCTTCTGCGGGATGGCAGCCTTGTCATCTATGACGTCTTCCCAGACGATCTGGATCGGGAAGCTGAGGCTCATCGCCCGGGCCTTCAGCATGCCTCGGAAGTTGGGAGCATCCGATCCGCTGCTGTCATCCTTTTCCATCGTGCCGCCGGCATCGATCTTGGCATTCCAAACTCGTTCGAGCAGGCGTACCGGAAGAGCGATGATGGCGACGTCGGGTCGGTGTCCTCCCTCGTCGAGCGAACGAAGCTCAGCGACGATCTCGTCCACCGCCATCTCCACGGCGGTCTGATGGTCCGGCTCCTTGGCTATCTTGTCGAGCTTGCTCTGAGACAGGGCAGCTGTTGCGCCCTCTTCGACCTCGAACCGGCAGCGGTAGGGACTCTGGTTGCCCAGGCCCGGGAACGCCGGGTGCATGTTGGGATGCTTCTCCGACTTTCCCTCGACGCCGGCCGCGGCCGTCTCCAGAAATTTTCGTGTGTCCTCGATCGTCTTCGCGCTTCCGATGACGCCGATCTTGATGACGTCGCCGACGAAGGGTTGGAGTGGACCGGCTTCGAAGAGCCCGAGGCGGGGATCGGGATGATGATGGTGGTCGCCGAACTCGAGCTCGGGTTCCTTGAAGACGCGGGTGTCGAAGGTGCTCATCCGAAGAGATCCTCCAGCTGATCCGGAGCGTCAGTCTTTTTCTTGCCTCCGCCCCAACCATCCTCGGGAACGCGGGTCTCGAGCTGGACCGTAGGTGGCTCGCCGAAACGAAGCCGAGGCTCGGGCGTGGTCTGGATTCCGAACAAGCCGACCGCGGCGCGCTCCGCATCGCGGTCCGCCTTGGTCAGATAACGGTGCCACATGATCACCTGCCCGCGAATAGCCGCGCTCTTGTCCAGCCGCTTCTTGCCGGCGAGCAGGGCGCTCGGATACGGGTGCGGCATGAATCCGTTGGTTGTGAAATAATAGGTGGGAGAGATGACCAGATACCACTGGTCGCCCAGCCGCTCAAAACGTGGTGCGAATGCGTGGTGACGGACGAACGAGACCCCGCCTTCCTCCCTGTCGCTCATCGCGACCATCACAACGTCGGCGTCGGTTTTCTTCTTCGCCGATTCGTAAGCGAAGTTGCGAGGCGTATCGGCCTGCAGTGCGCGGAAGTAGAGGATCTTGCGGTCCTTGCTCCAGTTCAGGTCCTCGCGCGTCTGATGGCGAAGGGCTTGGCGCAGGAGGTGCATGAACCGGTTTGTCTCGTCGACATCGTCGTGAAAAGCGAGATCGGCCGTGTCTATCGCGTCCACCTGATCGAGATCGACAATCCCGCTGCAGCTTGAGGTTCGCGGATCGTGGAAGGACCAAAATGTGCCGCCGGCAATGGTCCAGTCGAAGCGAGCTGGCTCGTCTGAGTCCAGAAGAACGGCAGTGGCACGCCGGCCGTCATAGGAGGTGGACGCGACGTACATCTCGGCGGGCAGGGTGATCGGCAGAATGTTGACGAGCGCTTCCTCGCCCCCACCTAGTGCTGGCATGTAGTAGCCGAATCCGGCTTTGGGCACGGTCAAGCTGGCGAGGCGGTTGACCGTGCTGCTGTCGAGGACGTCGAGCGTCTTGTCTATCTGGAGCCTGCGCTCGGCAATATTCGAGTCGCGGGATACCTCCTTCCAATAGAAGCTGTTGTCGGACCGGCGGTAGAATACGACAATTACCGGCAGGTTGGATCCCTTCCAATAATCCAGATCCTGCGGGCGGAGGAGGTAGGTGAAGCCCTGGTCCGTTTCTGATGCGTATCGGGCGTCCGTCGTAGATTTGACTTGAACCGCGATCATGCGGGCCATTGGGCGGCCATTTTCCATTACTTCGGCAATGCCGTCGACCCCGGCCTCAAGGCGCGATCTACCGTCGAACTGAAAACCCATGGTGAGGAAGCGGCCACGAACGGCGTTCTCACCGATTTCGCCGATGATTTGGTTGGGAGTGAGGAGCTTGGGCATGAAGGCAGATTAGAACATTGGATGAATCTGCAACAGGGGATTCAGTCGCGTCTCCTGCATGGTTTTCCGAGGAAGGAGCCCGGCGGTGTGTGGCTCAGCCGTTCTGTCCGAGGCTGCCGCGGCAGGCCCGCTCTACCACCTGTCGCAGCAGCTCAACCCGCTCAATCAGCCAGGCGAGCTCCTTCTCGGAAATTTTGTAGTGCGGTGAGTACCGGGCATTCACATAAGCTTGTCGCAGAAGCTCGAAAGCTCGGCGTTCGAACTTGCCGTACCTAGGCCAGGCTTCGATCAATTCCGGAGCTATCTGCTCCGCCTGGGATCGCAGGAAGTTCAGCTTGTGCGATTTGGGGCTGTAGAGCGTCAGCACCAGGAGCGCGCAGTGATAGAGCTGCTCGGTGGCTTGGTGGAGGAGAAAGGCAGTTCGGTTCTTCCAGCCTTCGCCCTGGGTGAATTTGGCAGTCGCTAGGAATTCCGACGCGCCGGCGAACCAGCGGTCGAAGTGGACTTGAGCCTCCGCTTTTGCAGCCTCGGGAGACAGCTTCCGCGGGCTCACAAAGGCGTAGCCTTCCGCCTCGTACAGCGCCACTCCATGCTCGACGATATCGATGAAGAATGGTCGCCCTCGCTCGAGCTGGCCGTTCACGTCCATCAGCGAAAGGACGATGAAATTAACGGGGGCGCTGAGCCTCTTGGAGATCGACGTCTCCCGCAGCAGCCGGTCGTCTGCCACCGACCAGAAGTCGACTACGTCCGTGAGTCGCTCGTCGCTAACGACGACGAGGATGTCGTAATCTGATTTGTAGCCGCCCATAGGATCGTCTACCCAATCCCCGCGGGCATATGAGCCGTACAACACCACCTTCAGGATGCGGCCGCCCTTCTTCCACTGCTGGCTTGCCCGAGCCGTAACGGCATCGAACTCCTCGAAAAGGATCCGCACCACCGTTGCGAGCTCTCGCTGCTTGGCTTCCGGCAGATGATCCAGGCCTATCTTCATCCGGACCCATGTCGCCGCGCCGGCGCGAAATGCCAAGCGCATTCCACCAGCTTGGAGTGTCCTGATGATCTTGCAACCTCGTCGCTCCCGAGCGGCATACACCGCAGCGACCGATCGAGGCGCAACCAAGCGAAAGGGCGAACCAGTCAGCTATCTAGGCGCCTCCCGATCCCGTTAGCCAGGGACGCCGCCAATGCTCGCGGGGGCCAGCTGATCAAAGATCGCCTAGGTCGCAGAAGGAGAGGTGGGCACGATTTAAAGGATCAGTCGCGCCCGCGGAATTGCAGAAACAGACTGGTCAGATGGTCAAGGTTGGCTGGACAGGCCACCTGCCTTTTTTATCCGATTAAGAATACCGGGGTGCGATTGACACCTTTCATGTATCACTCATCAGATGGAAAGAGCCGACTCGAAGATCCGTCTGCTAATCTGGGGTCTGTTCTTGCTGAGTTTGGCTTTCGTGTGCGTCTCAGGGACCGTGAGCTATAAGATAGCCGATTACAAGAACGATAGCCAGGCCGCCGGCGCCTGCAAGCAGCCCCAGGACAACCCACTTGGTGGACCGCGAGAAGGACGCGGGAAAGGCGAAGCCGAAGAGGAGCCAGGCGATGAAGAAGAGGACGGCTACCTCGCCCGTTGTCGGTCGGGGAAAATTGCTGACGATGCCAACGCGCTTGGGGTCCGCCAGCTGAAGCTTGCTGCTTTCAATAATCTCCTTGGGGGGCTGTCTACGATCCTCGCCGCTTGGGCAATCATCGCGGCCTTGATCGCCACCAGGTCCGATACTGGCATCGGCCGAAGCAAAGTGGTTCCTGAGAATCCTAGACCCGATGGCGCTGGAGGCGGGACAAGGATCGCCATTCGCAATTTGGGCCCCGCGGCTGTGTATCTGCGAGGCGTCCGGTGCCTGGCTCTTCCGCAGGCCCCGGGGCCCTTGCAAATCTGTGGTGAGGTTCGGGAGGTTCCCGAGCCCATGTCCGTGGTCCTCGCGGCGCGGAAAAAGGAGGCGGTTCTGTTCCCCGCTGAAGCCCTTCCAGGGCAGTGGCTGCTGGTGGTTGTCCATTACAGAGGCGAGGGCGGGGGGCGTCATGCTTGGCGGCTCTTCGAAAGAGATCATGCCGGAGTTTATGCGAGTATCGATTACGATGAGGGTTGAGGAGCACTCGCGAGGAGCGTGCCACTGCCCGTCGCGGGCCAGCGATCCCGATGCGGAAGGCGCTGGCAACTCCGTCGCCATGACGAACGACTTGCGGACGAACGGAGCTTTGCGTTCCTGACTGGGCACGGGGATGTGTTCGGCGGCCGGTGGAGGGGCTGCGGCAGCGGCTGCTGCGGCGTTGGCTAAGGTGAAAACCGAAATGAATGTTCGCACCCAGGCGACGCTAAGCAGCGACGGCCCGAGGCGGCTTCTGCCGAGTGCCATTTTTATCTCCAATCTGATTATCAGAAAAATCGAAGCCGCTGCTCGTCGCGACCGATCCCCGAGACGCGGCATGGGTCGCTGGCGATGACTCGGCAGTTTTGGGTTTCCGTTGGGAGTGTCGACGGACGTGCTGGTTCACCGCCGCAAGCCGTTTGACCGGCTTGTCATTTCTCTGGGGAAGTGCCTAATTCTCCGCGCCTGCCCTTCGCGGCGGGCCGAGGCGTGGAAACCTCGCAACTAGGAGTCGGCAGTCGGCACCCGGTTCGAAGGTCCCCTGAGGACCTGCGACCGGATGGCGGCCGCGTATGTCCAGGGCTTCGGCCTAAAGGCGTCCGCGCCTGTCTAGTTGCAGGTTTCCAACATCCGGTTCTCGGGCCGGCATCGCCTCGATCCAGAGGCGATGCCGCCGGCTTTCATCGCCGTCGGCGATGGAGGATCAGGTGATGGGGAAATGGATGTTGGCTCTCGTCGTCCTCGCTGGGCTGCCCGGCGAAGCGCCGGCTGCGGGCGAGAAGCCGCGCTACTACGGAGCGGGAGAATTGAACATTGCCGGCGCGGCCCTGGGCATGAAGCCCGGCGAAGTGGCCGTCGCTCTGACGAAGGCGGGCTACTCGCGCGTCGAGCAGATCAGGGGTATATCGTGGGAGGAGAAGATCTCAATTGAGCTCGCCGCAAGCGGCAGCAAAGCTCGGCCGAAGGCTTACAATCAGGGGATCCTCAGCGAAAGATATTCCAAGGGGCAGGAAGAGGTCGAGGTTTCCTACCTTCCAGTCCCCGCCGGCGCCGCTGTCCACGTCGTGACCTATCGGATCCGCCGCACAGCAATGACTCCGACCGCCTTCACCGCCTCCGTTATAGCCCGCTACGGGAAGCCGACGGTCAGCCTCTCGCAGGAGAGCGTTTACTGCAGTGTCGGCGAGGAGGCCTGCTCGCCGACGGACTTTCCTCAGCGCAAGCAGCTGCCCAGCCTCACCGTGGCGTTAGGCGACTATCATGCTCTAACCCTGCGGCTAGTGGCCGGAGCGAAGGCCGAGCGGGACTATTCGGCATCCGTGAAGGACGAGCTCGCGCGGCGCGTGCCTCAGGTGAAGCGGCCCACGTTCTAGATCGATGGGCGGCGAACTCGCCGCGCGCAACTAGAGGATGGCGGTCCGCGACCTCCTCGCGATCGTGTGCTCCTGCTCCTGCAGGCGGTCTAGCTTCGAATTCTTCTTCGGCACCGCGATCCGAGCGGGCGAACGGCGCTTCGCATACTTATCGAAACGGTCGGCGCGCGCGGCTGGATCGTTCGCGCCGTCGGCGCCGGCTTTGACGTCGAGGATCGCGTGAAGACGAGTGGGTGTCGCTTGGATGCGGTTTGCTGGGTCTGGTTCAAATAGGTGGCTGACTTCGATCGGCTGGCGGAGGAGACGTGGCTAGCGTGAATTTCTACACAGTTTCAGCTCTCGCGCTTACCTACCGCAAATCGAAGCTGTCGGGGTGGAGGGCGCGCTGGAGCTTAACTTCTCGGGAACGCCGGCCAAGTTCTCCTTGGGCACCAAGCACAAACCTTCGATTGATTCAGCTGATGCGAAGGGGTGGTTCGGAGGGCTACCGGAGACCTGCTCAGAGTTCCCTACGCGGACTAAGTTCAACGGCTTTTTTCCAGTTTCCTATTGATCGGATAGCCTATAGGCTTCGCCGGGGGCGAAGGATAATCAGGGATTATGAAATGGCGCGGGAACCCTCAGCGGGGCGGGAGCTGGCCCGGGCGGGGATCGCTCGGCCGGAGGCCAGGGTGGATCTCGACACGCTTGAAGGGCCTATCCAGGAGGCCGTGGACGCCATTGGACTTCACTTCTCGGGCAGGGCGCGGCCGGTTCATCGGCTCGACCACCATAATTTCCTGTCCTGCACGTTCGACGGGGTGGAGGTCGACGGGATCGATCTCGTCGGCTGTGACTTCAAGGATTGCCTCGTCGAACGTTCGAGATTCGCCAACTGCGCTATCAATTCGGCGACCCACACGTCGACCGTCTACGCCGCTGTCCGTTTCGAGAACTGCAATTTTCACAATGCAGCAATCACAGAAAATGAATATCACGACGTCACCTTCGAAGGATGCGACCTCGACAACGTCTTGATCAAGGGCTGCAGACTCTACGATGCCAGTTTCGTAGACTGTCGGACCACCACCCACGTCTTCGAAGCGAACCTGTTTGTTCGAGCCTCCTTCCGAAGCACCGAGATCGAGCTTCGGACGGTCATTTCCAACTTCGGCCTGAAGCGCGGGCAGCTTTTGGATTGCGCGATCCGGAACGGACGGCGCGGCGAAGACGCAACGATGGTCGATCCCGACGGCCTTGGGAAGCTGGCCGCCGCCCAAGGGGACGATCCGCTCGCTACCCTCACGATGCAGTACTTCATCGACGGCGACTTGCTCGGCGCGAATGAAAGTGTCGACCGGGCGTTCGATCTGCGCCGCTGGGCGGCAATCGCAAGGCAGCCCACCAGCTTCGCGCAGATGCTCGAGCTGTTCGTGGAATTTCTCGTCGAGGCGTTCGAGCAGGACGAAGTCGACATGCACAAGCTCCTGCTTCTGCACGATGTCACCCGGCAGATCGTCTACGATCGCAGCCACTCGGCCATCGGCCACCGATACGCCGTCACCTTCGGCGGAATTCATCTGGCCCTGTCGCGCTTCGTCGAGGAGTATCTCATCCTGCTCGATACCGCCCTGACGGCGCGGCCCGGCAGCCTCTGGGTCATTGCCGAGGGGCCGTTGTCGCCGCAATTCTTCCAGGACGCCCTGGATGATTTCCTGCGGCACAGTGCGGTCCGAATTGGAGAGGTGCGTCCGTACAACTCCGTCCTGGCCGAGCTGGTCGAACTGCTTCCGGGAGGCAGACTGTTTGCACTCGCGCTGATCTTGGCGAGTTTCACGCGCGCCGAACTGAAGGCCGTTCACAGCAGCACGTTTCGAGTCGGTCAGGGGGCATCGCCAGCCGGCGGAACCGAGATCGTGCCGGCCGCGGCGGAACCGTTCGAATTCTTCAGCCTGACAACCGGGCTTACGGACGGCGAACGGCGTGCCTATGAGATGCGTATCAAATCGCTGATCCCCACCACGTCGATCGTCGTCGATCTCAGGCTTGCCGTGAGCACCGTCCTGCTGAGCAAGGTCAGGAAGGTCATCATCGGGCTGGCCCAGGAGAAATGACCCTCAGGATCCGGTCAGGAAGCGGCGCAGCGCTCGCACGCTATATTCCAGCTCGCCCATAGGCATGAAATAATTCAGCCTGACCCGTTCGCGCCGACGATCCCGCGCAAACAGCATCGCAGATCCGAGCGTGACCGGCATTTTCTCGTTCCGACAGAATTCAAGCAAGCGTCGCCGCTTGGCGACGCCGCCGTCGCCGTTCGCCCATTCCAACTCCATCGTCCCCAAATAGCCGTTGTCCATCGAGCTGAGGTGGATCGGGGCGCGCCGCGCGGTCATGGCGAGCCGGCGCCGGCGCCTGGCGATACTCGACCGAGCGGCGGCGAGCATGGACGGATAGAGATCTTCCACCTCCGCGAGTTGCATTCCGGCCGCTAGGCTGTACGCGTCGAGAGCGCCGCCAACGAGCCATTGCAGCTCCTGGAACGCCGCGCGATCCGAGACGGGATGCATGATGGCGGCCAGCCTCAGGCCGTTCAGTCCGAGCGGCTTCACCAGGCCGCGTATTTTGATCAGTGGAGCCGTGTTGCCCTCGACACGGATCGGCCCGAGCACGCTCGGCCAGTTCTGGTCCGAAGTCTCGTCAACCACCACGCTCGAGCCGGAAGGCAAAGCATGGAGCAGGTCCATGATGTCGGCGGGCCTTTGATTGTCGCCGAGGGCATAGCGGGGCTGACTGAGCCAGCAGGCGCAGTCCGGGCCGGCGGCCGCCGCCATGGCCGCCGGCTCCCACCGGTAAGCGTCATCGAAATGCGTTGCCAGGAGGCGAGTCTGGATTCCGAGCGCATTCGCCTGCTCTATCGTGGCATAATAAGCCGGTGTCTCGAAGAGGATTCGCGTCGTGCCCGAGGCTCGAAGTCGAAGGAGGACGGCGAGGGCGGCGGTCGAGATGGACGGCGTGATCGTTACTTCGTCATAGCTGTAGGCCGAGCGGTCCCAGCGGGAGAGCAGCGCCAGGAGCGGCTCCTTGGCCCAGGCGATCAGGCTTCGGTTGTCGACGACATAATGAGCCAGCGACCCCCTGATGGCTGGCGCGGGCGGGGCAAGATCTCGCGGCGCTTCCGTCCTAGCCCATCCCGATGGATCGGCGGCAATGTCCCGGGCCGCGATAAGATCCTCGAAATACCGACTATAGATATCGTCGAAGTCGTTCCGGTCGAAGTCACCCGGATCGGACCGGGCGCTCACCATTCTCGCGGGAAGGCGGAGTCGGAGGAGGCGAGCATGGCGTGGGCCAGGGCCGCCCCGACGGTCATTCCGTACATGTCCCGGCAGTGGGCGCGGAGGGCGGCGTTACGCGCGAACGGCAAGGTGTTGATCTCGATAAAATAGCCCTGGCCATCGTCGCCGAGCCGATAATCCATCGAAAAGAAGTGGCGGAGGCCGAACTGGCGGACGAGCTTTCGAACGTCGCTGCGGATCTGGGCGACGACTTCTAGGCGCTCCGCCGCCTCGGGGCCGGCGGTGAGGCAGTGAGCGACCGCATGTGCGGCATAGTCGGAGTCCGCCGCCGCGAAGTCCTCCAAATGGGCTTCGAAGGTCGAGAATGGCCTGTCCGGCTCGGGCGGGCCTTCCATCCGGTGTATCCCGAGGGCCTCTTCGCCGGGCCGCTCCGGATCGACGGCGACATAATTGACTCGCACGGTGGGGCCGCAGATCCGCTGCTGCACGAGTGCCTTCGTGCCGTAATGCTGCTTGATCCGAAGCGACAGCGCCGCGGCCTCGCCGACCGTCGCGCAACAGGCATCGTTGAAGATGCCAATAGAGTTGGCCTGATCGAACGGCTTGACGAAAAACTCGAAGCGCCCGTCTTCGGGCGGCTCGGCGCCGAGACACAGGTCGCCATCGTAAAGGTAGGTTTCTGGAGCCCTGATCGAGAGCAAGCGGCAGACGGCATATTGCAGATACTTGTTCTGCACCGCCAGCTGGAGAGCGCCCGAATTGCCGAAGTAGCGCCGCCGCATCATTGCGCAAAGCCCGGGAAGGTAGGACGTGGTCACCGGGAAGAAGCCGTCCGTCAGGTTCATGAACAAAGTGCCCTCGTCGGCACGCTCGATGAGCTCGAACAGCCGCCTGTCTCCTGCGGCAATCATCTCGCACCTGATGCCGAGCGGGCCGAAAACCGAACGCATCTCGTCCATTGTTCGAACCACCTCGGTCTCGCGAGGGATCTGGAAGGCCAACTCCTCCAACGCTGTCCGATCGAGATGGAGGGGCGGCGGGCTCGCAAGCCAATCGGCCCGAGAATCATAATATCCCACGACGGTATGCAGCCCCACGCCGATAATCCCTGATTATCGGTCAGCTTCGGGCGGGAACGGTGTGTCTACTGCTCTTGCCTTCACTTTCGTGATTAACAGACGGCGCTGGCAGGCCGAAACCAAGCAAAGCACGGAGGCCGTTACCTGCGGACGGATAACCCCCGATTATGACTGACTGCGACGTCGTGATATGCGGCGCCGGCATCTCCGGCCTGTTGCTGGCAGCCGAAGTGTCAAAATATCTTTCGGTCGTGGTCATAGAGCGGAATCCACGCTCGGCTTGCTCGAATAAATTCTGGCTTACATCCAGACAGTCTCTTGAGTGCAATCCAGAGCTTGAGGCCTATATCGACTCCAGGTGGAGCGAGATGGAGTTCATCGCGAGCACGGGTGACCAGTTCACAGCGAAGAGTGATTACGTACTTTGGGACACCCACCGGCTGGAAGCGGCGCTACTCGCCACCATCGCTTCGAACGGAGCGAACGTTCTGTACGAGCACCGCTTTTATACTTATAACTATGCTGGCGACAGGATCATTGCGCGCGCAAACAATTGCTCTTTCCGCGCCGCCTTACTTGTGGACTGCATGGGTTTTGCGTCGCCGATCGTCAGCGGGACAGGGTCGGTGCGGATTCTTGGTTATCACCACCTCTATGGAAGAGTCCTGCAGCTTAAGAAAGAGATCACTCCGGTGGCAGCCGACAATGTGATCCTTTCCGACAGCCCAGCGCTATTTGAGGTGTTCCCGAGAGCAGACGGCAAGGCAAATGCAGTGCTTATTGCACCCGCGGCGTCGATTCGATCTACCCAAACGCTGGCGCAGGAGTTCAACTTCATCGTGGAGAAGTCGCACTATTCGGCCATTCTTGAGAAAATGCCTGGTGGAGAAATCTTACAGGGGGTGGTTCCAGTGGGCGTTGTCAACTCGCCTGCTCTGAACAGGATATTGTTTTTTGGTGAAGCGGGTCAGCTGCACCCGGCGGCCACAGGAACGTGCCTGACCCGGCTTCTGCTGCAGTACAAGTCTGTTGCCGCCGGGATCAGGCGCACCGTTGAGGCCGGCAGACTTCAAGCTCAAGACCTAGCCAGGGTGACACGCCCACTGGGGGGCTTCGCTACGAAATTTCACCAAAGTTTGTTTCTGGAGCAGACCAAAGCCACATCGAGCCGAGGCAAGGCGTTCATCGAGCTTTTGGGCTGCCTCGACCAAAAGTCAGTGGACGACCTTATTTTCGGGGAAATTACGCTTGCTCACTTTCTGCAACCCGATAACCTGGCGAGGGTCATCCGCAACCGTAATTTCGTGTGGCTTCGGCCGCTCTTGCGCACTCTGATCATTTAATCCCAATGAGGCCGCTCAAAAACCCTTTCACTGTCCCGTCATTGTGGGCAATGAATTGCACTACGACTAGAGTAATGAGCACGATTGAGGGAAAATCCTTTACTCCAACTAAAGCAAGATCTTTAGTGTCGCGAGTTACCTTCTGCTGAAGGTCCATCACGGCGTTACGGATTTCGATAATCCGATCGGCAGTGTGATCTGGCGTCGTGCCATAGATCAGGGGTCGTGCCAGATCATCGATCTCGGTAACCTTGAGCTTGACACTCGTCAGGTAGATTTTCCTCAACACCATCCGCATGTATAACGCAGCGAACATGGCGTAGGGTGGAAATATTATGAGCGGATATATAAGCAGGTTTCTGACCTCCTTATATTCGCCTTCGGGGCCAACAAAGGCACGCACCAGCTCGCCTATCCAGTCAAATGGAGGAACAAACGTAAAATTCGCGGTCAGCGTCCCACGAAACGCAAAATAGAGGGCAATCGCCCCAGCAAGAAACAGGGTCGTTAGGTATAGGTTGAAGTTTTCTAGCTCCAGCACATGTACGTTCGGCCTCAGCCGAATGCTACTTAGATTCTGCTCCAAGGCGCCAAAGAAACGGGCAGAATGAATCGTGTAGGCCAGCATCATTCCGCCCACGTAAAACATGGCAGATGACACGGCCCACAGCAGGAAGCTGGCCAGTCCCGATAATGGGTAGCCACATATGTAGAGGATGAAGGTTCCAACGAAAAATACAGGTAGAGCTATGGCCTGTTTGTTGCGCCATGAAAACAGTCTCTCGAGTTCGAAGTATACTTCGCCGCTGGGGTCGGAATCTATCTCTAATATCTCGGAAACGAGGAAATGGAATTGTTGGCGGAATGTGTAAGCTCCAAACTGTAAAGCTCCCAAGGCGGTAGGGGCGACGAGAAAACCGTTCCAATTGTAAACGAACGAGACAAAGAAATCCCGACCTTGCGGGGGATTGGCCAAGAATGCCGACATAACCGTTCCGACTACACAGACGGCTGCGGTGATGAGCAGCCATCTCATATAAGACTGAGCCAGTGTCAGGAGCATAATCGGGGGTTATCCGTCTTAAGAGACCGGCAACGTACCTCACCGTTCTGCGCGCGGGAAGCCGTCAAGCGATTGGCAAACTCTATCCGTTATGACGCGAGATTCCGCTGTGGGGGCACGGCACCGGCGCCCGTGGTGGGGGATGAAGATTGATAGTCAACGAAGCCGTGGCGGCATATGTGAGTCGCCTAAGAACAATGCGCGACCCTTCCGAACATACGTTGCGCGCCTACGCCTGCGATTTGCGGAGCTATTCGAACTTCCTCGCCAGTCGAGAGCTTTGCCCTCAGCAGGCGTCAACCGTTCTGGCCTATGCTGACTATCTGACCGCCGAGAGGGCCGCCGCGCCCCGGACCTTACGGCGGCGGATGGCTTGCCTTCGAGGCTTCTACAAGGATTTGGTCCGCACGCGGACAATTGAGCAATCGCCATTCGCGCAGCTAGAGATGCAGCTTCCCCGCGCTCGATCGCTTCCGCGAGGAATCACGCGTATGGAGGCGTCTCGGCTAGCCGATGCCGCCTGGTCAGGAGCGCTCGACCGACGCGCAACTTCTTTCGCAAAGCGGGTCGCAGCCGCTGTCCTGGTGCTGCTTGCAACGGGCATCCGTGTCGGTGAGCTCGTCCAGTTGCGGCCGGATGATTACGATCCGGAGAGCGGCGCACTGCTCGTTCGCGGCAAAGGCCGGAAAGAGCGACGCGTGTTTGTTGTGGATCAGCGGTTACGTGGACTGCTCGCCCGGCTTGCTGCCGAGCAAGGCGCAGCTTCATTGCTTGGACCAGATGGCGTGCCCTGGTCTACACAAGCGGTCCGGCGCCATTTGCGTAGCTTCGCGAGTGAAGCCGGGTTGGCGAGGAGGGTCACGCCGCATATGCTGCGCCATACCTGCGCAACGCTGCTTCTTGAGGACGGGGTCGATCTGCGCTTTCTGCAGCGGCTGCTCGGGCACGAGAATATCGCGACCACCGCCATCTATGCACATGTGGGCGACGCTGGTCTAAAGCGCGCACTTGAAGAGGCAGGGCTCCTCGCGACGCTGACCTTGGGAAGGAGGGGATCTTACCCGCGCCTATGACGCGCCGCAGTTCATCCAGCTGGACTCCGATTCATATCTGATCTGGCCGACCACTTGCGGTCGCGGTTGCTCCAGTGCAGGTTGAGCTGAATTCGCAGGGAGCCGCTCGTGGAAGAACAGCAATTGATCGAGCTGACGGCCGATATTGTCTCAGCTCATGTCGCCAACAATCGGGTTTCGGTAAGCGACGTCGGTCAATTGGTCGCAAGCGTCCATGCTGCTTTGGCATCACTCGGATCTCCCTCAGAGCCGGCGCAAGAATCCCAAGCCTCACCCACTCCGGCTGTCTCGGTACGCTCCTCAGTGAAGTCCGATTATTTGGTCTGTTTGGCCTGCGGTCGGAAGCAGAAGACTTTGAAGCGACATCTGGCGACCGCACACGACCTTGAACCGCAGCAGTATCGCGCTCAGTACGGTCTCTCTCGAGAGTACCCGATGGTTGCACCAGCTTATGCCGAGCAACGACGTCAGATGGCGCACGCCATCGGGCTTGGTCACAAGGGGAGGAAGCGTCGTCGGGGGAAATCTCCCGCTGAGCCGGGCTCGTCCCGCAGAGGCAAGCAAACAAAATGAGTTTATCCCGACACTCTATATGTTCGAGCGCGGGTGTCATTTGGGGAGGCTGTGACCGGTAGTCGACACACGAGTAAACGTGAGGATATCTTTATCCTTCGTCATCGTCCTACTGGAATGGGCGACCCAGACTGTCACGCGTCGCTAAAGCTGCCTACTGGAGATGGAGATCATATCGCGTACGGCGCTCCGATGGCGTAAGGCTCGTCCATGATAGGTCACAGCACGACGAAGAAGGGCGACGCGTTTCGCGACCTCGTCGAGCGCGTTCTCAGTTCGGCCGGCTTCACTACGACGACTGAAACGCGAGTGGGGTACAAGCATGTCGATGTTCACGGCATCTGGTCCCGTGACGAGATGGCCGGGGTGCAGAAATATGCGTTTGAAGCGAAGGACTACCAAGGCACGCTACCGCTCAGCGAGGCGACTCAATTCGCCGCCGATTATGGCCCCTTGGTGAGGGAAGGGGAGATTGACCACGCTTGGCTAATTTCGAACGGTCCCGTGAGCCCGGCGGCCCGGCAAGTCCCCGAGACCGTCCGTGGCCTCCAGATCATGACCTTTACAGAGCTCCAGCGCCGGCTGTTGCTCATCGATTCCTATCTTCGCGACCTCGTCGCCGCCCACGAGCGATCACAGCTGGAAAGGTATTACGTCAGACCGGAGACAACCGAGGGGGAGGATCTCGAAACGCACGTTCGCGAATGGATGAACGGTGCGGATGCACCACCGCTTTTCATCCTAGGCTCCTATGGGAAGGGTAAGTCCACCTTTGCCAGCCATCTTTCGGCCTCTATGGCCCGGATTGCGCTTGAGGACCCCACGGCACGGGCGCCGATCCTGGTACGGCTCGGCGAAATCTCTGATGAGCAGTCGATCGAGGGGCTCCTCGGCAAGGTGCTCGCTAGCCAGCATCGGGTAACGAATTACCACTTCGAAACCCTGCGAGCGCTCAATCGCGTCGGGCGGTTCCTGCTGATCTACGATGGCTTCGACGAAATGAAGCACGGCATGACGCCGGCCAAATTCGAGCAGGTTCTCACCGAGCTGATGAAGCTCGACGAGGAGGATGCCCGCATCCTTGTCCTCGGGCGGGATACTGCCTTCCATGACGAGGCCGAGTTCAAGGCGATCATTGATGGGGTGCAGAGGACGGCTGCCGGACGCGAGGTGCCCGTGCCCCGGCGGCGTCCTTACAGGCACATCGCGATCCGCGGCTTCACGCCCGACGAGGCCAGGGATTACGTCACTCGGTATCTCCCGATACGCGCATCCGAAGAGCGCGATGGACCAGCCACTGATCCTGCTTGGGTGTCGCAACGGATCGTTGAACTCGGCTCTGGGCGTTTCGACCGTCTTCTTGAACGTCCAGTCCACGCCCAGATGCTGTGCGAGATCGCGATACAGCCAGATCAGCTCAGAGCCGACATGTCGGTGTATGAGCTGTTCGACAGCTTCGTACACTACCTGCTGCTCCGCGAACTCGACAAGCGCGGCCGTGACCGTGACTTCCCGATCGAGGTCCGTCGAAAATTCAATGCGAGTCTCGCGTGGTGGCTTTGGGAGCGTGGCGGCGCATCGACAACCACGCTTGCCGACATCCCCCAGACATTGTGTGACGCTGCAGCGAAGGAGGTTCGCCACTCGCTCGCGCGTGACGAGATGCGGCGCGAGTTGATTCAGGGGTGCCTGGTCGAGAAGGGGCCGAACACAATCTACTTCCACCGCTCGCTCCAGGAATTCCTGGCGGCCGAGCACCTCATCGAAACCGATCTCCTTCAGCGAACGGCCTCTAACAACTGGCTGATGGAGATGACATCGGCAGTCACGCCCGAGGTAATCGAGTTCGTTGTCGCTGGAGCAAGCGCGTCCGCCCAGCGCCGGGAGAAGGCGATTGCATGGTTCGACGCACTCGGGGACATCAGCGCCGAACGTGTCCCGCTCCCCGGCTTCGAACTCTTCGTGCAGCTCGCCAGAGCGCTTGACGTCGTGGTCGATCAACCGTGGGGATCGCCATGGCTGGTGTGGCTGTCATTTCTGATGCGGACGGGAGCGCGGGATTTCTCCAGTCGCGGCCGTAACACCTTCACGGTCCTGGCGGATCTGATGATTGGATCTCGCGGGCAATCACGTGAAGCGCAGGCTGCGGTCCTCTACGCACTAGCTCGCACACTTTTCCATTCGACGCCGTCCGGCGGTGATCGGCCGGTTTCCGCCGTGGCCGCCATGATACCCCTCCGAAGGTTGCGCGAGGCCGTGGAGGGCGCGCGGGTCAAGAGGTCCGAACGCCAGATCGTGCGGCACGCCGAGGACTATTTGTTCTGGGCGCTCCTGCGTTCTTGGCGGGTGGAGATGGTCGATGAAGTGCTTGTCGTGACCGTCGATCTCTCCCGTCTCCATCACGATGCCATGACCGTCCTGCCGAGCGGATTTGACAACGATATCGATCAGTCCTTCCCCAGTCCGGAGGCCATTCAGGTACCAGTTCAGAACCTCTACAGGGCGCTCGGGGCACAGAAGCCCCCCATAAGTGAGCGGGACATCGACGCCATCCGCCCGTTCTTCAATGACCCGGATATCAGGCGGCTGATCTCCCCGGTACACGTCGAGAGGCGATCCGTGGTTCGCGCCGCGCCTCCAGCCGCGCCTCCGGAACGCCCAAAACTGGCGCTGCGCCGATCGTCGGTGACCACAAGTGATGCGGCGGAAAATTAGTCGTCGCCTCTCGAATCTCGGAAAAGCTAATGGTGCGCGCGCGTCGGAAGTACATCGGCAAGGCAAACTTTGCCTCAGCATACGTAAGAAATTTCTTGTCATTGCGAGGAGCCAACTACCTTGCGGCCCCGGCATCTTTGCAAGCTAATGGCCGTCCGTGTTTCTCAAGGGCTTTGATGGCGGTTTCGCAGGTGCCGGAGGGATGGCCTGTCACAGCCCGTGCAAATCGGAAGCTGATCGGCGGAAATTCGGCTCGTGCCGCCGAACATCCGGTTCCGCATATTGACCTGCCGCGCCACGTCCGAGCAAACAGTCGCAGGGCAACAGGGGAAGAATGTGTACCTGGCGCAACTGAGGATCGCTAATTTTCGCCGGCTCTCGAGCGTGACGCTGGAGTTTCGGCCGGGGCTCAACGTCATCGTTGGCCCCAACAATATCGGGAAGAGCGCGGTGGTGGATGCGCTCCGCGCCCTGCTCGCCGGTGCCGACGATCCCTATCCCCGCTTCACGACGGATGATCTGCATCTGCCGCCCGGTGGAAGCGCTTCAGGTGAAATCCGGTTTGAGTACGTCTTTCGCGGACTGGAGCCTGCAGACGAAGCGGACTTCCTGCACGCCCTGCGACCAGGCGAGGGTGGCAAATATGAGGCGGTTCTGGGCGTCACCTACGGCGAGCCGGACACATCAGGCCGGCTCCGCGGCCGCCGGTGGTGCGGCGAGTTCGACGACGTCGCGGTGACGAGCACGATCCTGGACAATCTGCGCTGCGTCTATCTGCAACCGTTGAGGGATGCCGAGCAGGGGCTTCGGCCGAGCCGGAACAGTCAGCTGTCCCGTCTGCTTCATCTTCTCTCAGACCAGCCGGGCAAGGACGCAATCGCCGCGGCGCTGGCCGAGCTCGACAAGCAGCTGAAGAAGCACAAGCCAATCCTCGACACGCAAAGCGCGATTAGCGGCCGTCACCGCACCATGCTCGGCGAGCAGCTTGCCCAGGTCGTCAATATCGAGCTAGCTGGCTCCGACTTCTCTAAGCTTGCGGCCCGTCTGTCGCTGCTCGTCGACACGTTCGAGATCGAGCGCAACGGGCTCGGCTACAACAATTTGATCTTCATGGCCGTCGTGCTCAGCGAGCTGGCCAAGAATGCCGATGCGGCATTTCGAAGCCTGATCGTCGAGGAGCCGGAAGCGCATCTTCATCCGCAGCTGCAGGCGGTGCTGCTGCGCTATCTGTCGAGCATCGACCACGACGCCACCAGCGAGAAGCCGGTGCAGGTGTTCGTCACCAGCCACTCGCCGAATTTCGCGAGCATCGCCGATCTCGACTCGATCGTCTGCCTGATGGACGCCGCGGGAGGCGCCGAGGTGTTTCACCCACGCGCCGTCGAGTTCGGGAAGGGCAAGCGCGAGAAGCTCGCCCGCTATCTCGATGTTACGCGGGCGGAGCTGTTCTTCGCCCGCCGGGTCATCTTCGTCGAGGGCGCGGCCGAGCTGCTTCTGGTCAACGTACTGGCCACACGCGAAGGCTTGGACCTGCGCGATCACGGCGTCAGCCTGATCAGCGTCGAAGGCCTCAACTTCGACTCATTCATGCCCTTGTTCGGCGAGCAGGCGATCAAGGTGCCGGCCGCAGCGATCACCGACGCCGACCCCCTGATCAAGATCGGTGACAAATTGGTGGCGCATTATCCGGCCGCTGGCGAGACGATCACTGTTTCCGACAACACGGCCGCGATGCGGGCGCGGCAGGATAGCCTGGTAAAGATCTTCTACGGGCAGAAGACGTTCGAGTACGACCTGGCCCTGGAGGCGAACAATCGTCCCGTCATGCTGAGCGCACTCGAGGAAATTCATCCGCAAATCGCCGCCGCCCTTAAGGTCGAAGTCGCTAAGGGCGCTGATGACCGCGAAAAGGCGGAGCTGTTGTTCCGCGGCATGTTCGAGCGGCCGTTCAACAATGTGCAGAAGGGAAGGTTCGCGCAGGCACTTGCCGCCAAGATCTCGGACAACGCGAATGTGTTTGTGACCCCGGCCTACATCTTGGGGGCGATCAAGCACGCATGCCAGAGGTGACCTGGCTTTCCCCGGAACAGGAGGCGATCGTAGCCCTGCCGCTGGAGCCGATCGCCGTTACCGCCTGTGCCGGCAGCGGGAAGACGCGGACCGCCGTGCGCCGTCTGGCGGCGATGCGCCAGCTGCACGCGAACGAGCGCAGTCTCGTCGCGCTGCTGTCCTTCTCCAATGTCGCCGTGGAAACATTCTGGAACGAATATGCAGCCGCGATACGATCGCAAGGCTCTGCCTCGAGGCGGGACAGGGCGGTCGAGATCGACACGATGGACGGGTTCATCACCACCAATGTGCTGCGTCCGCACGGCCATCGGGTGATGGGATGCGGCTGCACGCCATTCCTCGTCGACGGAAGAGAGCCTTTCCTCAAGAGCTTCACGGTTTTCGACGGCAAGCGCAGCCACCCGACGGCGAGCCTGTCGCTCTCGCTGCAGGGTGGCGTCTTCGTCTACACTGTGGGGCGGCAAGCGCAGGTCATTGACCGGTGGCGGGCCGAGGCCGCCGTCGCGAAGCTTGGTGCCGTTGGAGCTTACACTCATTCATCGGCCAGATATTGGGTGTGGCGCACTCTCAAGGATCAACCTTCGTTGCTCGCGGTGCTCGCCCGCCGCTATCCGCACATCCTGGTCGACGAGGCCCAGGACATCGGGCCCGAGCACCAAGCGATTCTGGAGTTGCTGATCAAGCAAGGATCGCAAGTGTCGTTGATCGGCGATCCGCACCAGGCGATCTATGAGTTCGCGCGAGCCGACGGCTCGTTCCTCGCCGGCTACAGCGGCCGAACAGGGGTCAGCGACCGCCGGCTGTCGGTGAACTATCGTTCGGTGCCGAGCATCGTAGCGGTGGCAAATCGGCTGACTGGCCGCGCCGACACCGCCGACCGGCCATCTCAGGCCGACCGCCACGGCGCCTTCTACATTCCCTATGACTCCAAGGAACGCGGCGCGGCGCTCGCGACCTTCCAAAGCCTGCTGGAGAAGGCCGAGATCGATCCTCGGTGCGGCGTCGTGCTGTGCCGCTCGAGCGATTTGGCTGGCGAATGGGGCGGCGAGCAGGATGGCCAAGGGGTCGGTGTCGTGCGCTGCTTTGCCAACGCCGCGATCAGCCGCGACCAGGGAAAGCTCCCGCGGGCCTTTAGCGAGGCGTGCGCCGGGATCATCGGCCTGCTGGCGCCGGAATATGGCGTTCTGACATCGCAGCTGGCGCGTGGAACCGGTCAAGATACCGACGGTCTTCGGCGTGCGATCTGGTCCTTCGTCCGCGACGCCAAGACTGGGCTACCCTCGTCAGCGCTGGTGGCCGACACGGCCTGGCATCCACTGCTTTGCGCCCGCATCCGGGCGCTGCTGGTGCAGCTTGAGCGGGACTTCGGGCTGAAGCCGGGCGAGCATCTTGGAAACAAGCTGGCTAAGAAGGCGCTGGAGAACCGTCCGCTTACCGACTTGCCCAATCTGGCCGAGCTCGATCTAGCTGCCTTTCCTGCATCCACCGTTCACAAGGTGAAGGGCACGAGCATCGACGCTGTGCTGTATGTCGCCAAGAAAGGGCATGTTCGGGCGTTACTTGACGGTACGGGAAGCGAAGATGGGCGGATCGGCTATGTCGCCCTGACTCGGGCGCGCGATCTTTTCGTTCTCGCGGTTCCGAAGGTCTGTATCGCCGAGTTCGAGGCCGATCTGCAGGCTAAGGGGCTGCAGCGCGCAGGCTAGGCGCCCGGTCGAGTCGCCGGTCATTGGGGGCATTGACGGATGCTGCGTGCAGATGGTGACCGGCCGCGTATGTGTTGGGCCGCTGCCGTTACAGCTGCTCCATCCGGCAACTTAGAAATTTCTGCAATCGGCAAGCGGACGTAGCGGCGAAGGCGGGAGTCGATTTTCGATGCCGGGTTGGCGCGGCTAACATCACCTAGTGGCAAGCGGACCGCTAGATCAGCGAATCACTTCAAGCTCCACCTTGTCCGGAATGATGCTCGCTTTTCCAGATCCGCAGCCCATGTTCACGCTGAGGCACCTAGTTTGATCCAGGCCTAGTCGCCTTCTAAAGTATCGTTGCGTTGGCTCTTATCGTGCAACGACAGTGAGCGCGTCGCATGCGGTGTGATTGAACTTACGCACCCCTAATGGGAGCATAGGGGCGACGGCTACCTGCTCCGTTCGTGGCAGTGAGGCGCGGGCTGGACCCCCGGGCGGAAACGAATACCCTCGTATCGAATCAGGAGCCTCCCGGACGCAGCCTTACCCGAAGCGCGATGCAAGGGTCGCTGGCACGGAGAGCGCGAGGGCCTGAAAGGTTGGCGGAGGGGCAGGGTAAGGTGGTGCCGACATTTGGGCGGAGTCCTCCGCAGGCTCACTGATAGCTTTAAGTTCCTCTGCGAAGCGACCGCTGAGCCTGCGAAACCCAGTTCCAAACCGCGGGCGTCAGGCGCTCGTAGACGCCGCCTCGACCGCAGATTGTACCCTCCCCATCGATCCCTCGGGAGGTCACGCCGGCAATCCTGAACATCCCTTCTCCGTATTCCCCCGCGCCGCCTCTATCGCTGATGAGGATCGGACCGCCGCTGTCACCGCTGCAGGTGTCCGGTCCGCCCAACGTGCCCGCGACAATCTCCTCCCCCACCTGGCAGCCCGCTTCCTCGGCGACGTCTCTCGGGCAGTCAATGCTGGTCACCGGAACTGCCGACTCGAGCTTCCGGTCCTCGAATCTTTCACCGTCGATGTCGGTCGCGCCGAAGCCGACGATCCTGAGCCAGTTTGCTCTTTGAATGAGGGCATCCGGCGCGGCGGTCATCGGGGTCACTTTGGTCCTACTAACCTTCAGGATGGCTATGTCGACGCCGGTGGCGGCGGTGTCGACCCCGCATCGGTAAGCGGCTCTCCAGCCCGACGCGGGGACGAAGGAGCCTCCGTTGGTCACCTTCATGTCGTAGCCCACGAAGATCCGATCAGGCGGATACCCGCAGACGCAATGCGCGGCTGTCAGCACCATGTCTTCGGCGATGAGGGTCCCGGAACAGCTTGAGAATGGCTCATTATGATAGGCGAGCGCCACCACGGCCCGCAGGTGGCCGGCTGGAACCGGCCTACCCTTCACGATATCAATGTCGATCAGCATGGCGAGTGGCGCGGATGCGGGTGCCGAGCCGGTGACGACGAGGGATGCCAAGACGGCGCACAGGAGGGATCCTCTGGTCAGTTGAAGAGCTTCTCAACTGCCCGGACTGAGCGGTAGCCTCCGTGCTTCGTGACCGCTCCCGACTGCAGGACGTTGTCGTCAGCGGGGTCGAACAAGGAGTAAACGAGTGAAACCCCGCCCATCGTGTAGAGCGGCGGGCCACCGAGGAACGTCCATAGATTCTTCTTCGTGTAGTAGGCTCCGGCTCGGTCCGAGGTGACCAGCAGCACCAAGGGCGAGCTGGCGAGATGCTTACGAACGAGCTTCTGTCTGACAATACGGACTACTGGAGCCTCCTTTCCCTCGCTGCTCGTCGTAAGCGCGGTGGCAAAGCTCTCGTAAGCCGTCAGGGCCTTCGTGGCGCGCGCTTCCGCCGCGTCCAGTCGGGCAGCCCCCGCCGGATCGGCCTGTCTCGTATCGGCGGCCAGTCGCTTAGCGGCGGCTGCAAGCCCAATCGCTCGAGCATACTGGTCCTGAACGGGAGCGAGATCCGCCACAAGAGGTTGCGGATCGGAGGCTAGTATCGTGGCGGGGATGATGATCGGCTGCGCCGTTCCCTTTGTTCTGAGCGCGTTCGCCACCGCGGCTGCCGTGAGGTTTGTGGTTTCCGTCACCTGGACCGACCCGAACTTGTAGTCGGTCTGAAAGTAGCTGCCGAGCTTCACCGCAGTGTCCATGATGCCGCCAAGCATGGGGATGAACGCACCCCGTTCCCGACCGCCCGAGCCCCGGCGGGATCCACCCCTCGCGGTCTGAAGTGCGGTTTCGCAGTCATCCGCCGCCGCCTGGAGTTGCTTCGCCAGGGAACCGAGTTGCACCTCGAACTGCACCGCGTCGCCGGTGGCGAGCTGCGTCAGGTCCGTCAGGACGAGCAACTTCCGCTCAGGATAGGCCTTCAGCGCCGGAGCGACTCGCGCCGCCAGTCCGTCCGCCGCCTGCACCGTCGCTCGGCTCACGAGGAGCATGGCTTCGGCCCTGGCTGAACCCTCGGCTCCTTCGACGGCACCTGTGATCGTCGTCTGTCCAGTCACGCCGCCGAACTTCGCCTTGGCTGCGGCCGTCTCGGCCTCGATCGCAGCCTTCTGCGCCTCGGCTGATGCCTTCGCGGCGTTGTAGGCAGCGGTCTGGCTTTCGGCCTGCGCCTTCATCTGCGTCCACTGATCAGATGTGCCCCCGGAGCCGGAGAGGGCTTGGCTTTCATTGGGATCGGTCAATGTCGACTGACCGGAAAGGGGGGAAGCGCACGTTCCGGAAAGCAGGACGCCAAGCACAAGGTGCCTGACACCCGCGGCGCCGGTGTTGACCGACCTAATGATCCGGCGTTTCATCGCAAGCTCCTCCCCCCCAAGTTTCGGTGCCGAACTCGCCGAGACACGCGAGCTTACGCGCTTTGGTTCAAGTTCTCACTAGATCCACTCTGCTGCAAGGGAAAACGAATGCGACGGCGTTCGGGAATTGCGCCTCGTCGTTGGAAGTGATGATCGACAGATCGACCAATCCGCTGTCGGCATTATCGTGCCGCGCCGAATTGATCGAGCGCGTCGGGTGGGAGCCGTTCGGTCCCGGCGCGTAGCGGCTGACTTCGACGTCGCGGCCGATCGCATAGGCGGTCGCGTAGAGCTCCGCTCCCGTTCCGTCCTCGTCCGCGCTGGAGACGGTCGTCGCGAAGCGCCCATTGTCGTCGGTTTCCACCGTCGCGAGGACATCATCGGCCGAGTTGCTGTCCTGGTCCCGGATCTCCACGCGAATGCCCCTCACCGGATGACCACCGCCGGACCGGTCGGTGAACTCCACCCGTCCAGTCACCTGGACATTCGGGGCGAGTAAGGACCGCGGTGCGGGTCGCCGTGCTCGCCGCGGCGCCGGTGCGACATTGCCCTGCTGCTCAAGCTCGCCGAGGGCCTCCCCGAGTGTTTTTCCTGGGGCGAGAGGGGGCGCGGCTCAGCCCGGGCGCGAACTTCGTACGAGCAATTCTCGGCGACCAGCACTCTGTTTCTAGGTCGGGCGCCTTCGGGAATTATTACCGGTGCCAGCCTTCTCTGAGGCCGCCGCCTGCGATAACCGCAAGATCGACCGGCACGACGTCGCGCGAGGCCGTCACGGAAACGATGACGGTGCTCCACCGCGCCCTTGGTGACGCTCGTTCCCTCGACAGGGTGATCTGGACCAAGGGCAAATCCACAGCCTGGCGCGCTACCATTTCCTCGCCTCGATCATTGCCGAAGTTTGGCTGAAGATGTCTTGGCGTCTCCGGCTGCGACCAAGTCGTGGCAGGAACCAGCAACAATAATGGGATTAGGCCGACTCGGCACATGGAAACCTCAGCGTGAGTCGATACTTCACACCAGATCGGGAGATGATGGCAGTGGCGCTGCGAGCGAACCGATCGCCCTCCCACTGCCGATGCCTTGGAAATGGAGCTATATGTATTGGTGACTGCTGGTTTGCCCTTGGGTAGTGAGCGGTCGCGGCGTCTTTCTTGATTCACAAGAGGCTCACCGCTTGCTTGAGGCGGATAGATGCAGTTTTACCTCTTCGGACAGAGGAAACGCCATCCAGAGCCGCTGCAGTTGCTGCAGATCTGCCCGGTAGATGATCGATCTTCCATTACGCTTGCTGGAAACGAGCGCGGCTCGAGCCAACACCACGAGATGTGGCGATAGCGTGTTCTTGGCGACGCCAAGTTCGGTAGAGATCGCGCCGGCGGCCAGACCGGCATCGCCCGCGGTCACAAGCATGCTGATGGCCTGGACCCGCAGCGGGTGTGCGAGAGCCTGGAAGCCCGCAGCGATATCCTCGGCTATCATGCCGAAGCCTAATCAATGGTTAATCCGTCAGCAACCGCACTTGTTTAGTTCACGGACTCCTGAACTATTTAGCCTCTCGGCGGACGGGCTGGTGTTGGCCTGTCGAGCTGCCGCTGGACGGCAACGGGTGGTGGCAAACAGGGGATTAGCGCGATGGGCATCATTTCAGGAGGGGGCGATTTTTGGCCGATGGACACCAAAGCAGCTCAGGGGCGGGCCCCGGGCAACGACCCGCTGATCGAAGATTCTCCGACAGACCAACTCGTTCAGGTGTCCCAACGCGGCCTCTGCAGATTAGCGACGGTTGCCGTCGATACCGGGGCCAGGTTTCAGCGGGAGCGGTTAGACGACGATCCGGTCGAATGGCTCTTGTCCCCGAAAGAGCTTTTCAACGGGCGGCCGCCGATCGAAGCTTGCCTGGAGCGTCGCCATTTCCTTCGAGCCACATTGTTGCATGGCCTATCGCTGGGCTTGGATGCTGCTCCGGAGACATTGGACCGGCTATTTGGTAGTTCGGGCAAAGAACCTGACTCGAGCTCGGAGGGGCGGTCCGAAGCCCACGAGATGCAAGTGGACAAGGTCGGAGCCGACGGATCACATGGGTCGGAAATTCGCATCATTCGGCGGCTTCGGCTTGAGGAGGGTGTCACCGGCTTGGGTGGGTCAGCGCCCACGAAGATCGGCCTGGTCATCGACGTCGAGACCACTGGAACCGACGTCTCCTCGGACGTGATAATCGAGTTCGCGGCTAGGCGCTTCCGTTATGACGACAACGGCATCATCACCGAGTTCGGACGCGGCTATTCCTGGCTTGAGGACCCAGGTCGGCCGCTGCCGGATGAGGTCTCACGCCTTACCGGTCTCAGGTACGAGGAGCTGTTTGGGAAGGCGATTGACGATCGGCTCGCTCAAGGCCTGCTCAACAGCGCCGATGTCGTGATTGCCCACAACGCCGCCTTTGACCGTAAATTCGTGGAGAGCCGGTTCCCAGCGGCGGCCGGTCGTCCCTGGGCTTGTAGCTGCAAGGAGATCGACTGGCCCGGGCGCGGTTTCGACGGACGCTCACTCGGCTGGCTTCTGGCTCAATATGGCTATTTCCATGACCGGCACCGCGCCCTGGGAGACGTCGACGCGGTGATCGAGCTTCTCCGCCACACCGACCCAGCCGGGCGGACGGCTCTATCGGAGCTGCTCGCGACCGCGGGGACGCCGGCCTGGATCGTACGGGCCATCGGCGCTCATTTCGACCTCAAGGATAGCCTGAAGGGGCGCGGGTACCAGTGGGATCCAAAGCGGGCGGCGTGGTTCGTGCAGGTCTCCGACGAGGCCCGCCCTGCCGAGGAGTCATGGCTGGCCTACAACGTCTATTCGCCGTTAGCCCGCCCTAAAGCGCCGGGGCCTGAGATCGAACTGGTGGACTGGACGAGGCGGTTTGCGTGACTGGCAGGCGAGACGTGAAGTAGAAAGCATAATAATTAAATTGAGCCAGTCACTGATAAGTGACACACCCGCAGCATTGTGGTTAGTCCCTGACATTGCAGAGAAACAGGCTATCTTTTTGGAGTCGATATATATGTTTTAACAAAAAAAAGCGCATCTCATGATGTCTGATGCGACCGTTAACCTCTCCTTTGTAGTGCCTAGGTTCTAAGAATGGTCGTTGTTCAAGGGGTCGCCTGCACATCGGGGAGGTTCGTAACCCCATCCGCCAATGTCCTCGCGAAGGCCCGCAGCGTTGCCGTGTAGGTCCCGAATTTCTTCTTATCGAGCCGAATCGGATCGCCCTCCTTGATGGCAACGCCGCGGCCCGCTGCCGCCCTTATTCGATTCACCGCAGTACGGTTGAAGACTGGAATGCCATGGGCGCATAGGTTGCGCACCGTAATCGCCTCGACCACACCGCGTTTGCCACCCTTCACATCGCTCCAGTCGCGCGCACCCGCCTTGAGGATCGCCTCGCCCCACACTTCGACGGCAGTGATAGAAACGTAGCGTTCCGCCGCGTCCGCCAGATCGCCGCTCGCTGGCATGGTTGAAAATGTCGCGCGCGGCGTCGACTTGTCGGTGACAAGACGCTCGACCAGCTCGCGCGCCAGATCTTCGGTCAAGGCGACATAGGACGGAAATATAGTGCGGTAGAGCACCTCATTGTCGTTCAGGATCAGCTTGAAGTCGTCCAGGCCGCATTTGAATCCCGAATCTCCGGAAGGGTCATGGACAGTCATCGCGGCGGGCGACGTTACCGGGAAGTCGTTCACATAGATCTTGTAGGACGCGAGCGCCATTTCTGAGGCGAGTCGGAAACGCGTGAGATCACGCCACCGGTCCCACATCGAGTATCGCACCCATCCTGCCATGCTGAACCCCCTTTCATCGTGCGCCGCAATGTCACCGCGCATGGTATCACGGGCAAGCGGGCGCACCGCTCCATGTCAATCGAGCTGGCCGGGAAAGTTCACCGAGCGGCCGCTGCGCAGATTGCGAATCATATTGTCGACGGCGATATGGTAGAACTCGGCAACGTGGAAATTCATCTGACCCGAGAGCAGCTGCTGATGCGTTGAAATGACCCCGATGATCGTGTTCACGAGGGCGAGCACGTCGGCTTCCGGCAAGGGGAAATCCTCGTAGACCGAGGACGCGTCATTGAAGTACTTCTTGTCGAGGTGCGCGAAGAATTTGTCTCTGCGCCCCATTATCGCGTCGATCGTGGGCCGGTGGGCCTCGAGTTGGTCGCTCTCCGCCTGAAGGAGGTCCGCTGGTGGCGCGCCATCGAGCCACGTGATGAGCGTTCGGTTCTCCCGACAGAACTCGAGGAAGCGAAAGAGGCTCCTATCGCTACGATTGGGCCGCTCAAGTAGGCGTGCCGTCGCCAGATGGAGGTCGATCTCGGCGGACTGAATCAACGGATACAGCAGAGGTTCGATTCTCCAAAGCTGTTCACCCCAGGTCGCTTGTTGTTCGAGCAATGCGGAGTAAATCGCCAGTTTGGCGACAAGCCCTGGCGGCTCGTTCCCGTGTAGCAGGGCAGCGTAGCGCGACAGTCGCTGCTCGTATTGCGCCTGGACGACTTCCTTCAATCGACGCTCCTGCTTGGCCACTTGATGAGGTCTAACCCAATCCACCAGGGGCCTGCCTCACCGCATTTGTTCCCGTTCATCCGTGTCTATCTTAGACGCCGCCGTGCTATACGCCGCTCCTCTTCCGTAAAGACGCCATCCCACCGCGGCTCGAGCACGAGAGACTCTACCGCGAGGTCGATGCGATCGAGTAGCGCGAGCCGCGCCAACCCATCAGAAGGCGGCAGTTCGAGGAGTCTGCGTGCGGTTCCGATACCGCCCAGCCGCTCCATCATCTGGAGCATGCCGGTGGGATGGTAGCCCAGCGTCGCGCACTGAGCATAGATGTCATGGAGCGCGTCGGTGAATTCCCGTTCGAGCGCCTCGGCTTTTCGCAGTGAGGTGCCGACCACGAGCTGCGCGGAGGGGCCGCCGCACAGCAGCGCCGCAAGCGCTGAGGCATTCTCCTTCAGCCAGTCCACGAGGGCGCCGATGGCGTCGAAGCCGGCTATCACGGCCTCGCGCTGCGAAGCAAAGGGCGACTGCGGGTCGATACCTGGCGTGGGAACGCGGATCGCGAGTGACTTTCCCGCCTCCTCCACCGAATAGGGCGTACCTGAGAGGATGCCCGAGGCGCGCACGGCCGGGCTCCGATGCCCGAGGCCCGGAAACTGCGCGTTGACCCACTTCCATCCGACCCCGCTCCCAAATTCGTGACGCAGCGCAGGGACCGGCAATCCAGGCAGGTTTAGGCCCTCGAAAATGCGCGTGATCGCCTTTGGTCCATCCGTCGACGGTCGGACTCGCAGGGCCGGCAGCCGCTCGCGAGCCAGCGCTGCGTAGGCCTCCGCGAAATCCCGCTTTTCGGGAACGGTTTTGGCGATCCAGGCGGTCGACGCCCGCTTTCCGCACAGGGCCTCAAGGAGCTGGACGCGCACCGCGAGTCGGGCATCCACCTCCTCCGGCACGCCTTCTCCGCGCCGCGCCTCAAGGGCATCAGTGATCGCTTCGATCGAGACGCTGGCGTCGAAGGCGGAAGCGTCGAGCAACGTGCCGAGCCGGCCAGCTGGCGCGACGAGCATGGAAGCGGCCCGCTGCGTGCCCAACTCCGAACGGGCGACCGCCACCTCCGCCGCGTAGGCCTCGGCCTGACCGGGCTGGAAATCGGCCGTGATCTTGCTCTCGATCAGGACACGCGCCCTTATCACGCCGGCCGCATCGAACCAGCCGATCTGTACGTCGGTCTGCCTGGTATCCTGAAGTCTGGTCGGCGACTTCTGCAATCTGACGTCGCATCCACCGGGAGCATCGAACCTCCCCGCCAAGTGGCCGAGCAGCCAGGTTCGAAACACTGGCGAGGCGTGCAGCTCCTCGACGAGGAAGTTATCAAGGTCCCGCTCGCGCACCCGGTCCCTGAAGAGCTTGTTGCTCAAGCGGCACCGTCCCGTGCCAGCCCCTTCGGCCTGACGTAGCCCCCATCGGCTCGATCAATTAGCCCGCAGTCGGACGCGGGCTCCAGCAGCGTGTAGAGCCGGTCCGGCGTTGGGTTGAACCACCCGGCGGCGCGAAGGGTGATCCAGCGGCCCTCATCGATGTCAATTTTCAGACACTGCGAATCGTCGCCCTTGCGGCCGACTGCCCAGTCGACATGCTGGCCGATGAGCAGCTCGGAGACGATCAGCTCGCACGCGTCGCGCATCGGCAATCCGGCCGCGCTGCGGAAACGCGCCGAGAGGCGCCTCAGTGGCAGCCGATCGAACGGGCCCGTGAACAGGTCCTCCGCCTCGTCAGTCCCCCGGCAGATCGCGACTGCAGTACGCAGGCTGGACGCGCAGAGGGCCGGGTCCTCCCACTGGCACGACCGGTCGATCGCCTCGAGCAACGCCGCCGGTGACACCACCGCGTCGTCGTCGTCCTCGACCAGGTTGCGTTGACCGAGCCACTTGTTGGCGCCGACGCGCCGCAGCGCTCGCAGTGGCGCCGCCTCGAAGAAGCGGAGGCTGAGTGCGCAGGTGCCGAACAGCACACGCGTCCCACAGCCGGCCCGGACCACATCGAGGGGATGCGTGTTCGCCGCAGCCGTTGAGGCGGCAGTCACCACTGTCTCGGCACGTTGATAGGTTCCCCTCCGCTCCGCGGCCATTGCCTGCGGAGACGCAGATCGTGACGCACGCCCGTGCATATCGCAAGGTCGTCTGAATGGGTGGGGCGACGTGAGGGAATATCGAAGTAGTTTGCACGCAACGGAACCGGCTTGCAGGCACTGGTCCTACCGGTAGTGTCCCGTGATGTCTAAGCAACGCATGGTGTCATCGACCATAGTCGTCGGACGGCCCGACCTCATCGATCTTGGCGACGACGTCGACCATGTTGAGATCAACCAGGCGCTACAAGCCGCAGCCGCGGCCGCCACCGAGATCACTATTCTCGGCGGCTTCTACAGCGTCGAACCGATCATCACCCTGTGCAAGCAGGTTAAACGGCCAAAGCGAGGTGCCTGCAAGGTCAAGATCGCGGTCGGGCTCGAGGCGACATTCGCCATTCCGGCGACATGGGCCGACATGCAGCGGCTTCGGAACAAGCTGATCAAGAGCGGCTTCCGGGATGTCGTGGTCGCGGTGGTGAGAAGCTCGCCGGTCCACTTCCACACCAAGCTCTTCCGGTTCCTCAAAACCACCCAACCCGTCTGGTTCATCGGCTCGGCAAATCCCGGCAGCAGCCGGCATGAACTGATGGTGCGGCTTTCCGGACGGCACGAGGCGCTGTCGTCCTACGTCGCGGCAGTCTTCGCCACGGCCGTCGACGTTGGCTTTCCGCCGCCGGCGGCCGAGATCGGCACGCTTCGAGACTTCTTCATGGCGGGGCTCCTCTGCCACAAGCCGCCGGCGCAACGGCTGTTCACGTTCGATGCGTTCCGGTTCGACGCCCAGCACCAGGAGCGCCTTTCCGAGGCACTCGCGGGATCGTCTGGCGTCAGCCACGCGAACCCGCACACCCAGGGCTTTGGCTTCGATCTGCGAAGCCCGCTGCAGACCGAGTACGCCGCCGACGCTCTGGACGGAGACGATCCGCCAGGGGGCCGGGTGTCGATTCGTCCTTACTCGATCGACACGGTCTTCGGGCGGTGGATGCCACAGGCGTACGGCCGTCGCGTCCGCGCCAAAGTGGCGCAGGAGGAGGCGGCCAGGGAGCGGCGGCTGGCGGAGATCGGCGCGATCCTGCGGAGCCCCGAAGGCGGAAGATTAGTACGCGAGGCCTTCCTCACCCACGTCGCGTCGTTGGGAAGCTTCTTAGAGGCACATGGGATCGACGCCCGCCCCGTCAACAATCGCGAGTCGCGCTTCGAGCGGTTCGTCACGTCCCGCACCGAGGCCCTCACCGATTCGGTTACGATCCAGCGGCACGCGCGCTCAATGACGCTCACCCGCATGCCTGACATCTGGGCGGACGGCGTTGCCGTGGAGGAGTTCGAGCGCTCGTTTTTCGAGGACCTGGCATTCCGCGCCGGCGGGACCACTCAGCCAGCCATCGTCAAGTCGATCCTCTCGCGGCTGGACGACGACACGCTCTCGATCGGCTTCGAGTTCGAGGCGGCGCTAATCGAGTCGCTGGCCGAGGAGCCATGGACTGAAGATGAGTGGGAATGATGTGTCCGATGCGAATTGCTGGCGGTCTTAGATTGTGGCGGTTCTTAGCCCTTGACGCCGTTCCAAGAATTCGGCGCAACCCAATTGTCATCGCTGCGAATGGATGGGTGCCAAGGATGTTATCCGAGGTAAAATGCGCGGTCGAGATAAAACTCTGGTTTGGCGTGTGGGCTAGTCAGGATCAGTTTGGAGAGGCTCTTTCATGCGAGTGCGACTAGCTGGCACGCTTTTGCTCAGAGGAGGGGCTCACAAATTCAAAACACTTTGGAGACTTACACATCCTGGCGGTCCAAGAGATCAGAAGCATTGGATCAACGGGCTGCAAGATCGTCATCGAGAACGTTGGCGTCGGCGTCACACTCGACATTGTGGTTTTGATCGTCGTTGGCGCGAAAGTAGTCGCAGGGGGCCTTCGCAGCGGCGAGCGGGTAAAGGCGAGATTGCCGAACGTGCCCAGCGTGGGGCTACTGTTCAGCGAATCCCTCGGCAAGGAACGCGTCTGACACGAGAGATACGCTTGCGCGGCGCATACCGTTCATAGCCCCGCCAATGAGGCTTAGTCTGAAGCGCGTGCTAATCAGGACTGGCTTTGTGGCCGCTTATAAGCCTGCGACGGCGACGGAAGACAACTTTTCTCGGCCCCGCGCCTCTCTCTACTCAGCTACCAAGGGCACGGCGGCTATATGAGGAAGTTCAATGCGGATTGACCTAGTGACGGAAGTCGAGCCGTCTGCTGCTTACTGATCCCGTCCGTCGACGGGTTCGCCTTTGCGACCTCAGCGGATTCTACCGGCTGCTATTCCGAAATGCCCGCAAAAGTTCGGCCCAATCGATCCGAGATCGTCTTGTGGAACAGGCCGATCGAGCGTTCATATTCCTCGGCAAGCGGCCCCCAGCGGAATTTCGGCGAGGCCATGCTGATCTGTACGCGTTCGCACAGGTTGATATCTTCGCCGGTCAGATCGGTTCCGTCACTGGTGCCGTTGTCTAGATAGTAGCGATAATCGTCGTCAGTGAAGCCGTCGGGTCGCGGACGACCGAAAATCCGCATCTCAATTCGGCTGGTTGTCGCCGTCTGAGGAATAGCCCGCAGGGTCGCCAGGAATTTCGCGCCGGTGACGACGCCGAGGTTCGGAAACAGTAAATGGACTCCGGATCCATACCAGCGTTGGTCGTCCACAATTTTCGGCGTGGGCAGGTTCTTTTCGAATTCCACCATCACTCCGGCTTGCTTGGTCGGCTCGAAAAAGGACCAGTGCCCGTTATAATAGGCGTTGGTTTGCCGATCGTGAGCAAGGCCCAGTATCGAGCGGCGGTGCGCATACCACAGATGGTAACTGTCGATGTGGTTCTCGACAAACAGCTTCCAGTTCGCCGCCATCGCCCGCTCGGTGCGGCTGAGCTCGACGAGCTCGCTCACATCATAGGGTCCCAAGTGTAGGGCGAAGTCACCGAGCACGTCTTCCAAGTCCGGCGCCTCGAGATCGGGGTGGACGAACACCAAACCTCGGAAAACGTCGACCTTCGCCGGAAGCAAACTCAGCCGATCCTTCTGCAGGTCCGGAAATTGGCGGGGTCTCGGCACCGAGCGGAGAGCGCCGTCCAATCCGTAGCGCCAGCAGTGATAGCCGCAGACGATGTGGAGGCCAGTGTTGCCGGTCCCCTCCTGGAGAAGCTGAGTACCGCGGTGGCGGCACAGGTTGTGATAGGCCCCGAGCTCGCCATCGCTGCGGCGTACGACGAATATCGGGTAAGCGCCGGCCGATGTCGAGATGTAGTCGCCGGGGCGGGTAAGCTCGTGGATTGTACCCGCGAAGCACCAGGAGGTCCCGAAGACCCGCTCCCCTTCCTCGCGGAACCAACCCTCGTCGAGATAGGCCTCACGAGGCAGCATGGCTCTGGCAGTCATGGAAGCTCCTTCCCAATCAGCGGCGATCACGGCTGCGAGACCGCGGTACTGCCGATTATTCTCCAGCGACTGTTTACCAGGGCCACGGTCTGGCCGCCGCTTTCGATCCGAGCGGCGAGCAGGACCGTCTCGCCGAGCAAGCCGACGCTGGTGCAGACGAAAGTGACGGTGTCGCCCAGCCGGGCCGAAGCGCCGAACTGCGCGCTGAGCTCCAGAGTGACGGCATTACGCCGGCCCGCCGCGTTCCAAGCCATAGTTGCGGAGCATGAATCCGCAAAGGTCAGCAGCATGCCGGGGTCGCATGCCCCCGAACCATCGAGATGGTCGTGACGCACGATGAATGCGGCCGTCTGTACAGGTTGATCGGAAGTCATGTAGAAGGGGCCGACATAAGCCTCAAACGGATCCCACAGCGGGAGTTCGCGAAATCCTGGCGGCGCGTGGCCAGCGATGCGCGGTGGCAGGATGCCCGGCACGAGCCACAGCGATTCGATGTCTATCGGGCGCGCGTCCATGTTCCCCATCCGGCGACGATGATCTGATCCGGTGCATCCTCGGCGGCAACCGTGACCCGCACGCCGACTGCCGATGTGCGGCAGAGGGAAACCGCGGCGTGAAACAGCAGCGTGGATCCCGCCGGGGCGGGCCGAACATATGCGATCTGGCAGGATTGCGATCGGACGGCTGAATGATCGCCCTCGGGTCCGGTCAGGGCCATTTCGGCCACCAACCTTCCGACCTGGAGACACGAGGAAGCCAGGAAGCCGCCATGGGCTATGCCAATTCCGTTAAGGTGGTGCGGCGCCATCCTCGCGGCAAACACGAACTCCCCATGCGATTCGCCCATCAGGTCGGGTGCGCCGGTGGCGTCGCGATAGGACCGGACGGCGGCGGCGACAGGCATCTCACTGGCCATCAGATCCGCTCGATTCTCAGGGGCAGGCCGTCGTGGGGCCGCGGCATCGGGAGGTCGATCCACCGTCGCGGCGAGGCGGAGCCGCCGGCTAGCCGCCACTTGCGGAGAAGGTGGGCGAGCAGGATCTTCGCCTGAAGGTAGGCGAAGTGATAGCCGAGGCACTTGTGAGCGCCTCCACCGAACGGCACCCAGGCAAACCGGTGCCTCTCCGCGACCGTCTTCGAACAAAGGAAGCGCTGAGGCTGGAAGAGCTCGGGGTTGGGCCAGTGCTCAGGGGAGCGATGTACGAAATCAGGCGAGACGATAACGTGGCGTCCGGCCGGAACGACGACACCCGAGACCGGGACCGGCTTTACCGTGAATCGCGGAATCGAGCCGAGTGGCGCATGGAGCCGCATCGCTTCGTTGAGGACCGCCTCCGTAATCGGCAAGGCCGCCAGCTGCTCGAGCGTCGGCTCCGCTAGGTCGACGGTTGCTAGCTCCGCCCGGACCTCGTCCTGCCATTCCGGATGGTCGATCAGGGAGGCGATAGCAGCCGTTAGGGTGCTGGTGGTTGTATCGTGAGCTGCCATCATCAGGAAGATGATATGATCGACGATCATTTCGCGCGTCAGGGACGAGTCCACCGCATTTGCCTTCCCGATGAGCTGGCTGAGCAGATCGTCGCCGGGAGACATCCGCTTAATGTCGACCAGCTCTCCGACCTGAACCTCGAGCCAGCGCCGGCTCTCGATCCCCCTTTGCCGCGCCGAACCCGGAACGAACCTCGGTAGCAGGCCGTACGTTGCCTCGAGGGTGCGCATGAAGTGCCGGCCGAGCGCGGCGCCGCGTTCCTCCGCCATGCCCAAGAGTGTCGTGAGAGCGGTGCGCATCATGAGTTGTCGCACCGCCCAATAGGCCCCGCCGTCCGCTTTCTCCCGCCAGCCTTCCAGGTCGTTCGCTACCGTGGACGACATCAGGACCGCATAACGGCGCAGTGCCGGTTGCCGGAACGAATCCTGTAGTAGCCGCCGGTGCTCGCGATGGTCCCCGAAATCGCGAAGCATCAGCCCGCCTCGAAAGAATTCGCCGATATAAGCCCATCCGCCGCTGCTCGAGAAGCTTTGGTGGCGGTCGAGGAGCACCGCCTCATTGGCATCGGCTCCCAGGAGGAAGACGACATCCTTGCCGAAGTACCGGACTCGCGACACGGGCCCGTAGCGGTTGTGCAGCCGCTCGGCGAACTCGCGAGGCGCCGCTAGGAAGGAAAGCGTCGAGCCGAGGAACGGGAGACCGGCCGGACCCGCGATCGAGTCCGAAGTCGGTGAGGCCCGGGTGATCATCTCAGCCCGCCGACAGCATCAGGGAACCGGGGACCGAGTGCGCCCGCACCAGCGTGCGCGTCCGCAGTCCCAGAGCCCCAGCGGCCGCGGCAATCCCGGCGAGCAGGCCGATCCAGAGGCCGGTCAATTCGAGCTGCGGGGAGGCGAAAGCAAGCCAGAGCCCGAGCGGAACGCCGAAGGCCCAGAAGGCGCCGAGCGTGATCAACATCGGTGTGAAGGTGTCGCCATAGCCTCGAAGAACACCGGCAAAGGCGACCTGAAGCGAGTCCGCCAGTTGCAGGAAGGCTGCCAGCCACAAAAGCTGCGCCGCGATTGCGGCGACTTCTGCGTCCCGCACCGACTGGTGAGCAATGAACGGTGCCGCGGCAATCAGCGCACCGGCAAAGCCCAGCGACAAAATCGCGCACATCCCGACACCGTAGCGCGCCGATAGTTGCGCACTTCCCTCTTCGCCGGCTCCGCGCAGATGCGCCACTCGAATGGCGATCGCCAGCGACAAGGCGAGCGGCACCATGAAAAGGAGATTGGCGATACTGATCGCGATCTGGTGGCTCGCGGCCGCCTGCGCTCCAAGGCGGCCGGACGCCACCGCGACCAGTCCGAAGATGCCGACCTCCAGCAACAGCATGATCCCCACCGGAATGCCCCTCCGGATCAGAGCGGCTTGGCGGACGGGATCTACCCGGCGCAGGCGCACGAGCTTCAGCTCCCGATAGCGACGCCCGCGCGAGAGGCTGAAGATCATCGCGGCCGCCATCAACCACATCGTTCCCACGGTCGCCAGGGCACAGCCGGCCGATCCCATGGCGGGCAGGCCCAGGCCGCCGAAGACGAGCCAGCAGGACAGCACGACGTTGATCGCGAAGCCGGCCACGGCGATGAGCGTCGGAGTCGCCAGCAGCTTCAATCCTTCACTGGCATATCGCCCGACCTGGAAAAGCGCAGCGCCGGGCATCGCTAGGCTGACGAGGTGGAGATACGATGCGGCTCGGAACGCCAGCTCCGGTTCCACGCCCAGATGGGGCAACGCTAAGGCAAGCAGGTTGATCGCCGACAGACCGAAGGCGCCGAGGCCCAGGGCGAACCAGAGGAGTTGGTCAACCTCGCCGCCGATCGACGCCGTATCGGACGCGCCATGGCGCGCGCTGACGATCGGCGCCGTGATGAGCAGCGCTCCGCTGACGAAGGCGAATGTCGACAGCCAGAGCGCCGAACCCACGCCCACGGCAGCAAGCTCCACTGCCGAGTATTGGGCAACGATCATGGTATCGATAACGGCCATAGCTGAACGAAGCACGAGGCTGAGCGCGATTGGGAGCGCCAGTCCTGCGAGGAGCGTGATTTCAGTCCTCGAACGAGACCCGACAGTTAGCAATGCGCCCCCCCATTGCGGCCATTGATTCAGCTGGTTTTACGCAGACTATTCGGCGAAACCGACTGATCCTCACCGAACATTGTCGCGAACATTGCACGACGGAGCGGTGGGCTCACCAGCAACCTGTTTCGAACTGAAATGTTTTCGGACCGGCCAAACCCTGTGGCTGCGGGGATCGGAGCTATCCCACTGAATTCCTTAGTTTATGCCGAGCCGACATGAGCTTCATGCTGCCGTGGCATGTTTACAGCACTCCGAAATAGTAAAACAATCCGACTGTACCGAGGAGCTTGATAATTCAGCACATTACGCTCCCGATATATTCGGAACGTCGCTGTTATTGCCTCCGTAACAAATGGAGAGATAAGATGGGGCCGTCGAATTGTCTTCGCACAGAGCGCGTAGGGATAGTTTCCCAAGCTGTCGCGCAAATCTCGAACAGGTCCACCGAAGGGCCGGTGAGAAACAATGCGGAACTGGTGCGTGAGGCCCGCAGACTTACAAAGGAAAGGCGGGAGCGCGAGCGGATGTTCCCGGCCGTCCTGTTTGCCGATCCGGCCTGGGACATCCTGCTCGATCTCACCATCTCGAAGCTGGAAGGCGTCCGGGTGTCCGTGCTCAGCCTTTGCCTGGCGGCTCCTGTTCCCACGACTACGGCATTTCGCTGGATCCGCCGCATGGAAGCGAAAGGCTTGCTGGTCCGCACCCCTGACGAGGCCGACCGCCGAAGGATCTATATCGACCTGAACGACCAGATGTTAGCCACCATGGTCGCCTATCTCGATCGAGTCGCGGCGCGTGAACGAGCGACCGGAGACTCGTGGCCATGCTGACCTTGTACGGCAATCCGGCATCCCGGGCGAATCGCGTGCGGTGGCTGCTGCTCGAGTGTCAAGCGCCGTTTCGCGAACGGGAGGTGGAATTCGGACCGGGCGGGACCCGGTCCCCCGAATTCCTCGCCTTGAACCCGAATGGCCATATCCCCGTGCTGGTCGATGGCGACGAGGTGATCGTCGAGTCGGTCGCAATTTGCCTGTATGTGGCGCGACGATATGGTGGGCCGCTCTTCCCGGCGGACTGGGGGCAGGCGGCGAGGGCATATCAGTGGCCGATCTGGGCTCTCAGTGAGCTCGACCGCCCTCTCGAAAGCGCCGGAGCCCACCATTCCTGGCTTCCGGCGGCACAGCGTAGCGCGCAGCAGGCCAGCGCCGCCCGCGCCAAGCTCGCCCATCCCTTGCAGATCCTTCAGAACGAGCTGGAGGAACGGCCCTATCTTGCCGGGCCGACATTTTCCGTCGCCGACATCGTGGTCGCCGAAATGATGACGGCGAGCAAGGCGGCCGGTCTCGACCTCGGCGAGTTCCCGGCCATCCGCCGTTGGCTCGTGAAGTGTCTCAGCCGGCCGGCGGCGCGGCTGGCGCTCCCGGAGGACGCGCTGTCGGACGTCGTCGGGCAGGGCGCGCCGGCTCCCGTCAGCTGATTTCTGACATTTTCTCGCGAGGGCTTCGCCAATGTTCGATCCTTTCGATCCGGCGTTCATTGCAGATCGGTATGCAACCTATCGCCGGTTCCGCAGCGAAAGTCCGGTCACCCGTCAGCCGTTGGGCGAGACTCATCTGTCCATTCTATGGCGATACGACGATGCCGCAGCGATGCTGAAAGGCCGGTCCACGCGAATTCGGCCGGCCGGCGAAGCCGTTCCGCCGCACCTCGGGTCCGGTGCCGCCGCCACGATGTTCGAAAACGTTCTGGTGCTCACCGATTCCCCGAATCACGACCGCCTTCGCCGGCTGGTCAATCCCTTCTTCACCGGCCGAGCCCTGGAGCCGCTTCGGGCTCTGGTCCGCCGAACGGTCGACGAATTGGTCGAGGACCTGGCCGGTCAGGCAACCGTCGACATCGTCGCCCGCTTCGCGGCCCGACTTCCCTGCATCGTCGTCCTCACGATGATGGGCGTCCCGCGCGATGACTGGGACGAGCTGATCCGCCGGGTTCCGGACTTCAGGCCCGTATTTTCGCCAATTCCGGTCCAACCCGAATCCGCCCGCCGGTGCGAGGAGGCGTGCCAATACTTCATCGACTATTTCGGCGGCTTCATCGATCGCCGGACCCTGGCGCCCGGCGACACGATGGCGGACGGATTGATCGGCGCGCACTCGGACGGAGATCGCCTCAGTCGCAACGAACTGATCGCAATGCTCTACTCGTTCCTCGACGCTGGCTACGAATCGACGATGAGCACGCTCGCCAATGCCATTGTCGGCCTTGCGATCCATCGGGATCAGCTGGAGGTTCTGCTGCAGCGGCCCGATGCGGCTGCCACGGCCGTCGAGGAGGCGTTGAGATGGGACGCGCCCATCCATTTCCTCCGGCGCACCGTAGCCGAGCCTGTGGAAATTCACGGCGTTAGGATCGAACCGTCCGATATTCTGCTCATCTCAATTGCCTCCGCGAACCGGGATGAGAGTCGCTTCGACCAGGCGGACCGATTCGATCTCGGTCGCGGCGAGGGGGATCATCTCTCGTTCGGCGGCGGCCCGCATTACTGCCTCGGGCACCAGCTCTCGAGAATGGAGCTGACCTATGCCGTTCCGGCGCTGTTCAAGGCCTTTCCCGATCTGCGGCTTGTTGACGAATTGCACGAGCGAGAGGAGCATTTTGTCTTCCCCGCCCGCAAACGCGTCGACGTCCATCTCGGTTTGAAGTGACCCCCTGGAATGGCCCGGCGCATCGCCCTGTCCAGCCCTCTCCTCGTCATGCTGGGCGGCCTGATTACCGCTGCCGCCCCGGCGCGTCCGCAAGCGCCGGCGGCATCGCAGGCGCCTGCCGCCCCGGGCGACGGCGTCCCGAAGGACGAAGGCAACGGCACGGCCGATCGAGAGCAGGGCCCACGCAGGCGGGTCGATGAGAACGTCGTTCAACAGGCGACCGACGCCTTCGGCCTCGACATCGGCGGCGCGACCATAGGCCTCTACTCGGAAGACGCCACCCGCGGCTTCTCGCCGGCCCTGGCCGGAAACATCCGGATCGAAGGCCTGTATTTTGATCGGCAGGGCCTCACCAACTCGCGGCTGCTGCGCTCGACAAGCGTCCGCGTCGGCCCAACGGCGCTCGGCGAGACGCTTCCGGCGCCCTCCGGCGTCGTTCGCTATTCGCTGCGGCTCCCCGCCGACGCTCCGGGCGGCAGTCTGATTGCCGGACTGGAAGCCTACGGCTCGCCGATAGTCGAGTTGGACGCGACCTATGCCGAGCCGGGCCGACGGTGGAAGATCGGCTTCGGCGGAAGCGTCGTCCCGGCGCTGCGCGACGACGCGGGCGGAGAGGGCTTCGTCGCGACGGCCGCCGTGCTCCCGTCATGGAGCGACGGGAACCTGCGCCTTCACGCCTTCGCGAGCCAGAAAATCTACCGGGACTTGTACCTTGCGCCAAGGGTCTTCGCCGGGAGCGGAGTCTTGCCTCCCAGAGTGGAGCGCGGACGCATGGTTGGCCAACGATGGGCAACAACCAGCGGCGAGGACAGCAACGCGGGCGTAATCGCCGAGATCGATGATTTCAAAGGCTTCAAGCTGCGCGGCGGGTTGTTCTACTCGCTTTGGACGCCCGACGAAACTATTGCGCAGCTCGACGTCGGAACCGACCCCGCCGGCATGGCCCGCCGGATCGCCGTCCAGTTTCCCGGCCAGTCCTACGGCTCTCTCTCCGGGGAGCTTCAACTCATCAGGCACTGGCAGGCCGGTAGCTGGCGCCATTCCCTCACCGCCTCGCTGCGAGGCCGGGCCTTCAGGGGGACCTATGGGGGTCAGGTCGTCAGCGACCTCGGATTTCGCCGCATCGACGATCGGGTGCAACTGCCCCGGCCCGGCATTCGGCATAAGGATCAGGCGCACGATCGGATCGAACAAAGGACCATCGGACTCAGCTATATAGGCGCCTGGGGGCGACGCGCCCAGTTCAACCTAGGCATCCAAACGACAGAATTCGAGAAGCTGTATCGCGCTCCTGCAGCGGTCCCGGTCGAAACCCGGGCGAATCCGCTGCTCGGCAACGTCGCCGCCGGGATCGAATTGGCGCCGGGCTTCGTCGCTTATGCCGGCTATTCTCGGGGACTTGAGGAAACCGGGACGAGCCCGGCGAGCGCCAGGAACCCGAACGAGGTACTGTCGCCCAGCATCACGGAGCAGATCGACGGCGGGTTCCGGTGGAAACCCCGCAGCGAAGTCTCACTTATAGCCGGCGCTTTTCGGATCACCAGAGCCTATGCCAATGTCGACTCGTCGAATTGGTTTCGCTTCATCGGCCAGCTCGAAAATCGGGGCGTCGAGCTCTCGCTCTCATGGCGGCCGCGGCCCACGATCACCATCGTCGCAGGCGGCCTCTATCAGGATCCCCGAGTCCGAACCGGAAACGCAAGGCTGGTACCCGTCTCCGTGCCGAGGTCCATGGCCCGGGTGGACGCGGACTGGACGGTCTCGTCCGGCTCCTCGATTTCGCTCGACGGCACAATTCTCTACGTGGGGTCGATCCCTGTGCTCAGCGACAACTCGCTGCGCTCACCGCCGCTGGTGACCGCCAATATCGGCTTCCGGTGGCGCTTCGGCCTCGGCCAGCGGCGAGCGTTGTTGCGCGGCCAGCTGCTCAACATCACCAACGCGTTCAGCTGGCGACCACAGCCGTCCGGTGCACTTTTGTACAATGCGCCGAGGCGCTTTCGAGTCACCGTCACCACCGACTTCTGACGAGGCACCCGGTTCACCCGGTGCGGCCGGCCGTGCATTCGGCGAGAGCTGCGGCGGTCTCGTCGGCAGCTCGCAGACCCGCCTGGATTGCCCCTTCCATCTGGCAGACGTGCGTCGTCGCGGTTTCAGCGCCGGCCCAAGAAAGCCCGGAGGCGCCGGCCCGCAGCGTGGGGCCATATTTGGTAAGAACGCCCGGCGGGCAGTATCCGCCGTAGCTTCCCCTGATCCAGGGGTTGGCAGCCCAGTCCTCCACGTGAACCTGCTCGGCAGTCGGCGCGTCGGCGCCAAAGGATCGCCTGATCGCCGCCTCCAGCTCCTTGCGTTGCGCTTCCGGTGAAAGATCGCAGAACCGGTCCGCCTGCGATGTGCAGACGAAGCCGGCAAGGGCACCCGTGCCGTTATCGGGGCTGTTGTCGATGGTGTAGGTTAGCGGCGTCGAATCCGACATCATCTGCCCCGAAAGGCCGAGACCGCGCCACCACGGATTTTTGTACAGCAGCGCGACCTTCACCACCCGGCCCTGCGGCATGGATTGCAACAGCCGGTCGCGGGACGGGGCGAGCATGGGCTCGAACCGGATGCGGTTCGCCATCATCGGCGCAAGCGCGAGCACGACGTGCCGGGCGTGGAAGCATCGGCCGGAGCTGAATACCGACACTCCACTTCCGCCCCTTTCGACGCGATCGACGGGCGCGCCGGTCACCACCGCCCGGCCAAGGCGGGCGGCCAGTGCAGCGACGAGTTGGCCTGGGCCGCCCCGAATCCGGAGTTCCTGATGTCCGTTCCTGACGCTGATGAGGCTGGTGAGGCTGCCGGAGCTGCGGGCGTAGAATAGCACGTAAAGCAACGACAGCATGTGGGGCGGCGCGCCGAAAATGATCTCCGAGACCAGGCTCAGAAACGTGCGCGCGCTGGCGGTTCTCACAGTCCGTTCGATCCAGCTGCCGAAGTCGCGGCGGTCAAGGTGGCCGGCGTCCTGATGCAGCCACGGTGCGGCAGGATCGATGGGAAGCGCCAGGCGCTCCAGCTTCGCCAGGGCGAGCCCGACCTCCAGCGCTGGAAAGGCTCCGATGGGGGGAACCGCGCCTTTGAAAGCGCGCCGGCGGCCCCGCCAATGCATCAGGTGGAGGCCCTCATCGTAAGTGGGAACGGACTCGAGACCGAGCGCGCACAGCTGCTCGGCGATTAGCGGCTGCGATTTCGCAAACCAATTGGCGCCCAACTCCACCGACTCGCCACCGCCCAGGCACAGATCCCGAATACGTCCGCCAACGGTTTCCTGCGCCTCGAGCACCAGCGGTGAGATGCCGTATCGCTGCTCCAATCTGGCGGCGGCAACGAGCCCGGAGAGGCCCGCTCCGATCACGATCGCACTGGGCGCGGCCCCCTTCGCTGCCGCCGGGGGGAACAGATCCACGGCGACAGACATGGTCAGAAGTAGCTTTCCAGCGTTCCACGCCGACGCACGTCCAAGGTCGCGCAATGAAAGGAGCCGATGAAAGGATAGTAGCTCTCGAACGCGCATGTGATCGGATGGAAGCCGAGGTCTCGAAGCAGCGCGACGGTCTCGGTCTGCTCCCGCTCGACGATCACCCGTTTGCCGTCGAGGCTGAGCAGGTTGACGTTGAGCCAGCCGGACAACGATCCCAGCACGTTGGTTTCGGTATAGCGCGGCCGCGGGGCTTCAATTACGTCCCAGCTTTTGAAGATGGCGGGGAGCGCCGAGCTGTCCAAATAGTCGGGGCTGACGAGGAGCAGCCCGGGCCGGAGGGGCATCATCGTATCGTCGATGTGCATCGCATAGGGGTTGCGCGTGGTGATCCGATGGACGCGATATCCGTCCCCTAGCACCTGCTCGACCCAGTCGATTCCGGCGTCGTTCGTGACGTGGCTTCGCGTGACGAAGATGTCGCGGCCGCAGCGCATGAAGTCGGCCCCGTCGAAAAGGATCTCGTTCTCGCCGACCAGCCACTCGGTTGGACGAGACTGCCGGTCTCGTGCTAGCGGCGACCTGAACACATCGTCCTTCAACATCGGCTTGGGAGCGGCGATCCACGTCGCCCCACGACGTGAAAGTTGGTGCAAGATCGGCCGGTACGCGAAGGTCTCGAAATAGCGCGACCGGTCGCACATGGGGGCCTCGATCAGCAGCGAACCGATCAGGAGGAGGCTGTCGCGCGGGTTAGCCGCGCAAAAGCCCGACGAGGTTCGCCAGAAAGGGGTGGCGGTCTCCGCCTCGAATGAGAAAGCGGGCGTGTCCAGAACGGTTACCCCCTCGCCTTGCAGGATCGCGACGAATTCGGCGCGATCCTCCTGTGCCGCGGCGACGAGTTCCTCCGGGTAGCGCCCCTGCAAGCCGGGGAAGAGATCGTTGAGCATCGGCCAGTGGTGGCTCGGGACCGTCGCCTCCAGGACCGACAGGTCCGACGGCACCATCGCGCCGGCGGGATTTCCGACGATCACCTCCTCCAAGACGTCCCATTCATTGTGACTGGAAACCGGCGCGCAGGCGGCAGGGCTTTCGTCAACTCGGCTGGTCATAGCGTCCACGATACACTCTCCTCCCTGTTCGAGGGTCAGGCGTAGGGGGCTGCCGGGATCAGGTCGCGGATTTCGGCCAGAGCTTCGATCGCCTGGAAGACCTGCTCCTCGTTGTTCGCAGCGGTAAGAGTGAAGCGGAGCATCGACCGGTGCAGCGGGACGGTGGGGTAGACCGCCGGGGTGATCAAGATACCGTGCCGCCAAAGTATCCTGCAGGCCTCCACCACGTCCTTCACCGAGCCGATGACGATGCTCACCAGCGGGAAGAGGTTTTGGTTCTCCACGACGAAGCCCAGCTCCCGGGCATTCGTCACCAGCAATCGGGTGAGGCCCAGCAGCTTGGCTCGAAGTTCCTCCCCTTCCGCGCTCAGCGATATGTCGAGGCCCGCTATCGCAGTCGCCAGGCTGGCGGTCGGACAGGGGCCGGAAAATACCCAGGTCGCGGCGGCCGAAAGCCGCTGCTTTTCCTCCGCATCGCGGCAGGAAACGAAGGCGGCGAGCGAGGAGAAGGACTTGGACAGCCCCGCAACGTAGATCACGTCCTCCAGCCCCTCCTTCACTCCGCTCTTGCGGAGTAGCCCGCCCCCGCCCCGCCCGTAGGGCATGTCCTCGGTCGGATCGGCCCCGAGCACGCCGAAGCCGTGCGCATCGTCCACATAGAGCCGCGCGCCGTGGCGTCGGCATTGCGCCAGCATCGCCGCGAGCGGCAGCTCCTCGCCGGTCATGGAGTAAACGCCGTCGCAAGCCACTATGACGGCTCTGGAGCCCGCCGCGGCCGCGAGCTTTTGCTCCAGGTCCTCAGAGTCGCCGTGCCGGAACAACGTCACGGTGCCGCCGCGGGCGCTTACCACCGCCGCGGCCTCGTGAAGCGACCGGTGCCCGTGCTCGTCGAGCAACAGACTATCCCCCGCTTTCACCAGCAACGGCAGCACGCCCATGTGCGTCAGGGTTACGGTCGGGAAGACAAGCGTCTCCGGCACTCCGACGAAATCGGCGAGCTTGCGCTCGAGATCGTCGTAGATCGCCGGCGAGGCAACCACCCGGGTCCAGCTTGGATGCACGCCCCACTTAGCGATAGCCGGCTCGATGGCGGCCTTGACCGCCGGGTGGAGGTCGAGCCCCAGATAGTTCGCCGAGGCGAAGTCGGTGATCCACCGGCCTTCGATCCTGAGAGAGCGCTCGCGCTGCTCGTCCACGGTCCGCAGGAATTGTGGGACCGTGGTCGCGAGGTACTTTTCAAGATCGTAGAAGCCGGTGGCGCTGCCGCCCGCTCCGTCCTCGCTTTGCTGTTGGCGATCGAGATATTCCTTCAGCTCGCCGACGCTGTCGATCTGGAAAGCATGGTCGGGGTCGATCGCGACCTTCAGGCTGTTCTCGATCTTCAGCATCAGCTCGAATTTCTCGAGCGAGTCGAGCGCGAGGTCATCGCTCAGCGAGGTGGAGTGGATGATCGGCCCGATGTGCGTGCGGCCCTTGCTCGACAAGAAGTCCGCCACCAGGACGCTCAGCTCACTCGATTCATGCGACAGTTCCAACATGGCGCTCTCCTTTGTTCGGGTGGGTCAGCGAACGCTGGCGCGGTGAACGATTCCGACGGTCTTTGAAGCGAGCAAGCTTGCGGTAGAGAGCCGGTTGATCTTTCCGCTGCTCGTCCGCGGCAGCTTGTTCTCTCGCAGGAACAGGAATTCCGTGACGGGCAGCCCGAAGCGGGCCAGTACGTGCCGCGCCGCGGCGTAGGCCGCGTGATCGACATCTTTCGAATCCGAGCTCAGCCGGGCTGCGATTCGCTTGCTTACCTCCTGCAAGACCACGAATCGGTTGGTCACAAGCCCTTCGTCGACCTGCAGGATGCAGGTGCCCGACGGGCAGAACAGCTCCGATTGCCGGGCGATGTCGAACTCGATTTCCTCGCCCTGGTAGTTCTTTCCGTTGACCACCAGCAGGTTCTTTTCACGGCCGGTGATGAACAGATCGTCTCCCGATTGCCGCCCGAGATCGCCGGTCCGAAACAGTCTTTCCTTGGTGTCCGCGGCGACGACGAACGAGGCGGCGGTCAACTCTTCGTGCCGGAAATAGCCTTCCGTGACGTGGGGACCGCCGACGCAAATCTCGCCGACCTGGCCAGCGCCGACCGGCATGGCGTCGGGCCCGAGGATTCGAAGCACCGCCTCCGGGGCCGGGCGTCCGACGCTCACCGGGGCCGTACCGTCGCCTTGCTCCGCCAACTCGGCGGCCGACGGATCGTCGCCCAATCTGCGGCCGGTCACGTACAGGGTAGCTTCCGCAAGCCCGTAGCACGGCAGGAAGCTTCCATATTCGAAGCCGAGCGGCGCAAACTTTTCCGCGAACCGGCGCATCGTCGACTCGCGGACGAGCTCGGCGCCGTTATACGCCACTTTCCAGCATGAAAGATCGAGGCGGTCGAGGTGCGTGCCCGACACGTGCTCCACGCAATAATCGTAGGCGAAGTTCGGAGCGCCGCTGGTGACGGCGCGGTAGCTGGAAATCAACTCCAGCCACCGCGCCGGATTTTGCAGGAAATGCGTCGGCGCCATCATCACGGAGAGGCCACCGACGAACATCGGCTGAAAGATGTTTCCGATAAGGCCCATGTCGTGAAAGAAGGGAAGCCAACCGACCACCACTTCACCGCCGACATGCCCGAATCCATGCTTGATCATGCGCTGGTTGGCGATGATGTTGGCGTTGCTGATCATGACGCCCTTCGGTCGCCCCAGCGAACCGGAGGTGAATTGGATGATCGCCAGGGCCGAGGGATCGGCCAGGAGCGTTTCAGGCGAGCGCCGGGGTGACCAACGGACGATTTCGTCCGTGCAGATTACTTGCGGGCGCGACCCGACGACGGTGGCGACCAGAGCATCGGCGAACGCGCGGCGGGACGAGACGGTCAGTATGGCCGCGACATCGGCGCTGCCGAGCACCGCTGCGAGTCGCTCGTCCTCGACGAGCCGCGGCAGGTACATGGGCACGCATACGATGCCGGCATAGAGACAACCATAGAGCGCACGGATAAAGTCGAGGCCCGATTGATACAGGAGGAGCGCCCGTTTTTCCCCCAACCCGTGCTCGCGGCGCAGTACGCACGCGATTTGCAGCGCGTCGCGGTGCAAATCGGCGTAGGTAATAGCCTGGTCGCAGTTGGTTCGCGCTGGTGAGTAGATGTAGGCGGCCTGATCTCCGATGACTTCCGCATGGTGAGTCAATACCGCAGTCATCGTATTCATGGCGCACTTGTCCATGACGAACCCCATTTCTGATTCGATGATTCACTTGGCTGACCGACCCCTGGCCGCTCACCTTTTGATCTGTTGCCGGACCAACGATGGCAACCGGTTTTGATTGCGTTTTGGCGATCAATCAAAGTGGACAATGGCCGATCACTAGGGAAGGTTACTGACAGTCGTCGTCGCTGCCGGCCGGCCGCTGTGTCGAGCTCTGCTCACGACCTTTCAACTACCGCTGCGTCGGGGGGGACAAGCCGATGTTCGTCGAGAAGACCTGGTACTCCGCGGGTTGGAGTCACGAGCTGAGCGGTAAACCGCTCCAGCGGAAGATCTTGGGTCGCGAACTGGTGCTGTTCCGCGACTCCGCGGGCAAAGCGGTCGCGCTGGATGCGACTTGCCCCCATCGCGGGGCCAACCTCGGCATGGGACGCATCGTCGACGGAGAGGTCGAATGTCCGTTCCACGGCTGGCGCTTCGGCGGCGACGGACGGTGCACGCGTGTGCCGTCCCAACCCTGCACCTTCAAGATCCCGCCCGGCGCCGTCGTCCGCAGCTATCAGCTTTGTGAGCAGCAGGGAATCCTATGGATCTGGATCAGTTCGGATCCCGCCGATACCCCGCCGCCGTCCTACGCCTTCTTCGAACCGTCCGCGGGAATGCGCCGGGTGTTCGACGTCGCCGATCTGGCCCACGGACCATTTGTCTCCGCCGTCGAAAACGCGATCGACAACTCGCATCCGCCCTTCATTCATCCCGGAACCCTCGCCGGCGAGCCGACGATCGTCGAGAACCAGTCGGTGGAGATCGATCCCGATCGTCGCGGATTTCGGGCACAGCTGGACCCTCTTTCGCCCTGGAAGGGACCCTCCAAGGGCAACGCCGGCCTGCTCGGCCTCTGGCGGCGGCGGCTCGGCGTGACCGAACTCGACCGGCAGCAATGCTTCTTCCGCTTCGACCTGGGCGGCGTCGTCTATTTCTACGACACATTCACCACGGGTCATCGCCAGGTCGGGTTCGTCGCGATCACACCCGCGGACGATACGCACACTTGGTTCTTCGGCGAGCATTCGCGTTCGTTCGCCAAGAATCGACTGCTCGATTTCGCTATTGCAAAGTGGATGCGGCGGCTGAATGCCGAAGATCTGGCTCATGTCGGCTACCTGCTTTCCTCCCAGACGCCGCACGGCCTTCCCGACCCGGTCAGCGTGGTCGCCGACCGTCCGGCCCTGGCGTTCAGGCAAACCTATTTTCGCGCCCTGAAGGTGGAGCAACGAGTCGCCGCCTCGCGCGCCCCGTCGGCGCCCGTGGACGGGCGATCGCTCTCGCTTCGTCACGCCCAGCGTTCCTACGGTGCGGAAATCGATTCACTCCGTCCCCGGGGCTCGGCGTAATCCTTCTATTTGGCGGATGCGTTCGGCCAAAAAATCTCGCGCGACCCGGACGCGCAGGGGCACGTAGCTCAGGAATGGATGAGCGATGCTGAAGCTCTTGCGAGGAAGATCGTGGTTGGAGAAAAGTTCGACGAGCCGGCCTTGCGCCAGATCCTCGTTGACGAACCATCGGGTGGCCATTCCCACTCCCGCCCCGGCCAGCAATGCTGCGCGGACGGCATGAACATTGTTCGAAGCGAGGCGCGCGCAAGCCTGCACCGTTGTAACTCCGCCATCCTTGCGGAAGCGAAGCGGCGTGAAGCCCGTCGCCGTCCCATAGGCGACCAGGTCATGCTGCGCCAATTGCTCGATGCGGGTAAGCGGGGGGTGCCGGGACAGATATGAAGGCGCGGCGACGAAGACGTAGTCGAAATCGGCCACCCGCATCGTCTTGAGGTTGGTATCTTCGACGGTGCCGACCCGGATGGCCAGATCAATCCCTTCGACCACCAGGTCCACGACCCGATCGACGATCAGGAGCTCCACGGCCAGGCGGGGATGGCGTTGCTGCAGCTCGACCAGCAACGGAGCGATGTGCCGAGCGCCGAAGGCGTCGGGAGCCGTGACCCGCAACCGCCCGGCGACGGTGCCGCTGCTGCGATCCATGGACTCGAAGGTCGTCTCGATGCGATCGAGGATATCGCGGCTCGACTCGTAAAGCTGGCGCCCTTCGTTGGTGAGAATGAAGGCTCTGGGACTTCTCAGGGCCAGCCGCATTCCCAACCGCCGTTCCAGCCCCGCCAGCTTGCGGCTCAATACCGGTTGAGTGACTCCAAGCTTTCGGGCGGCTGCGCTCAGGCTGCCGGCATCGGCCGCGGCGACCAGCACTCGGAGGTATTCAAGATCTCGCCCCGCGTTCATCCCTGTCTCCCCGAGGCGACGGAGTGATATCGCCTCTTCGGTCTGTAGACAACGCGGCTGAGGCTATCGGGTCAACGGCTCGGCCGTTGCAGCGGCGCGATCATCTGCGCTGCAAAGCCATCCGGAACGGGGGTATCCGTCCCGATGTCCGGCGACGCCAGTCGCGAGGCAGGGCGGAGGAAGGATCGGAAGACGTGATCCCAAATCATGGTTACCGATCCGAAGTTTCGATTTCCCTCCTCCGGCAGCCGACTATGGTGCCAATGGTGCTGCTCGGGCGTGTTGAGGAGGAGGCCGAGTCGTCCGGTCCGGACCCGCACATTGCCGTGGGTCATCAGCCCCACCGCCTGTTGAAAGGCGAGGAAATAGCCGAACACCTCCAGCGGGACGCCGATCAGATGGACCAGGAGCACCACCGGAGCGAATGTCGCTGCGACTTCGAACGGATGCAGGCGGGCGTTGTTCACTATATGCAGCTGAAGGCTGCTGTGATGGATGGAATGGACGCGCCAGAGCCTCGGCGAGCTGTGAAAGGCGCGGTGGACGGAATAAAACACGAGGTCGAGCAACGGGACCAGGATCAGCAGCTGAGCCAGCAGGGGCCAGTGCGCCGGCCATGCCGGCCAGGGAGGCTCCTGCTGGTCGCCGGCAAGGACCCGCAGGAGGTATAGGCTGACCACGGTCGCCAGAAGCTGGGCGGCCGGGAACGTGATATTGTAGATGAGGTCGTTTTTGAGCTGCCCGTCGTAGACGTTCCACTCGGGGTGGTAAGGCCTTATCTGCTCCAGGGCGTAGATCAGTCCGACCAGGTAGGTGAACTGGGCCAGCACGGCAAGGTCCGGCGAGAGCTGCCCCGCCTCGGTGGCGATCCAGTATATCCCCAGGGACGTGCCGACCACGAAGGGCCAGGTCGCAAGGTCGACGACGTGCGGTCGAGAGGCTTGCCTCGAGGCGGGGGGGCGGTCGACTGAGAGCTTGGGCACCGCTACCTCCCGAGCAGAGTGTCGTCAGGAATCTGGCGGTCGAGAGTCCGGCGCCGCTCGACGCGCTGAGGCGAGGGTACCGTGATGTCCCCGACCAGCCCCAAGGCCCGCCAGAGCCGGATCAGCTGATAGCCCAGGTCGAAGCGGTGCTGCCCAAGGCTCATGTCGGCCGAATTCGGGAAGGCGTGGTGATTGTTGTGCCAGCACTCGCCTAGAGTGGGAAGTGCAAGCCACGGCATGTTGCGGCTGTGGTCGCGGGTGGCAAAGGCGCGGCTGCCCCAGACATGATTGAAGCCGTTCACGAAGCCGATCATTCCGTTGAGCAGGAGCGCCCGAACCGCCCAGCCCCAAAGGAAGCCGGTCAAGGCGCCGGTCCAGCTCAAGGTCGCGAGGCCGCCGATGGCCGCAGGCGCGGCCGCGCCCAGGGCGACCCACCAATAATAACGCTGATTAATTGCAACCAGCCGCTTGTCCGCCAGCAGATCCGGCGCGTAGATGACCGGGTTGGGGACTTCATGGCTGTGCATCCAGGTGAAGGCCGAATGTAAGAGACCCCGCGCCAGCCCCATTGCGCCCGGCCCGTGACCGTGCGGCGAGTGGGGATCGCCGGAACGATCGCTCAGCTCGTGATGGCGACGGTGAAACACCGCCCAGGCGATTGGCGGCCCTTCGCCCGCCATCGAGGCGAGGACCGCCAGCACGTCGCGCAGCGGCTCCTTGGGCTTGAAGGACCGGTGCGAAAAAAGACGATGCAGCCCACAAGTCACGCCGACCGCGGTCAGCATCCAGAATAGCGAAAGCAGGGCAAGATCGATCGAAGTGGGCCGGACGAAAGCGAGCGTCGGTATGCCGACTAGTGCGGGCCCGGCGGTCAGCAGCCAGAAGTGGCGCAACTGGTTACGACGAAATGCCGCCTGATCGAGCACACGGCCGCTGCCGGCCGATGCATCCACTGAGTCGGTCACAGACGACATCGCTGACTCCACGGCTTAGGATGAGCGTATCCCGATTATTCAGTATGAGCATTACCGCCCCGAAAGACATTTCTACCGGGAAGGTCCAAGGTCAATGAACAACGGTTCCAGATTGGAACCGAAGCAAGCTGCGTCGATCGAACGACTGCAATAATCTCCTCACGTCTCTTCCGAATCAGGGAAGGGGCGGACCGGAGTTCCGCTGAGGGAGCAGGCGCATGGTGAGGGAAACCGGCGAGGGCCGCTTATTGGTGGCGGCCCTAGCGGCCTACGGGGTGCTTGGAATGCTGCCTCTCACCATCTCGCCCGTGCTGGTTAACGTGGTTGAGCATCACGCGAAGCTCGGGTCGGCCTATTCGGGCCTCGTGGCGTCGGCTGCCCTGATTTCCGTCACAATGGGGGCGCTCGCGGGGAGCCTGGTCGTCCACCGGATAAGCTTCCGCCGCCTCGCCGGGATCGGCGGCTGCCTTCTTGCCGCTTCCCAGATCATTCTGATCGCCCTTGCCTCTTCTCGCGCAGCGCTGATCCCGACCTGGATGCTGGCCGGCTTCGGGGCGGGTCTGGCACTCGCCGCCGGCGGCGGACTGATAACCCGCTCGGCCAATGCGGCCGCCTTCGCTGCCAAGGTCAGCGTCCTGGCGAGCCTGGCCGGCATTGTCATCCTACCGATGAGCGGACTTCTAACCACCTATCTCGGGCCAAAGGGATTGTCCCTGGCGCTGCTGGCAACGGTGGCGCTGGTGTGGCTTGGAGTTCGGCAGCTGGCGCCTACCGAGCCGTCCGGCCGCCCCGATCTCACCCCCGGTGTGTTCGGCGGCAACCGTTTCGCCCGGGCCATACTGCTTCTGACCGCCGCCTCGGTGTGGACCCGCGACGGGATGGTATGGTCCTTCTCCGCAGTCCTCGGGCTCCGGGTCGGCGTCAGCGAGGCTTCGATGAGCGCGATCTTCTTCGCGGTCGGCCTGTCGGGCATGGCCGGTTCGGCGGTTACCGCCTGGTTCGTTTCGACCCGGACCGAAATGGGCGCTGCCTTGATTGGGGGCGCTCTGGTTTCCGGCTCATTGTCCCTGCTCTGGGTCACCGCGGCCGGCCCCGCGGCCTTCGCTACCCTCCAGATCGCCTACAATGCCTCGCAATTCTTTCTTGTACCTTTGTATCTCGGCTTGGCAGCCCTGCTTGACCGGACCGGGCGACTGGCGGCGGCGGTCGGTGCGGTATCGTTGGCCGGCGCCGCAATTGGGCCTGCCGCTGCGGGGGTGTTGCTCGAGCGGTCCGGCGGGGAAGGGCTGCTCGCCGGGCTGGCCTTCATGCTGGTGCTGACCCTCGTCCTGCACCTCCTGCTCGCGGGTGCGTTGCGCTCCGGCAAGCTCGCTGGCGATGCAGATCCCGCGCCGGTCTCGGCGCTGGGCGTCTCGTGACAGGCGGCGCAGGAGGAAGTGACGGCTGGGGGGATCAGCGGCTCTTCTGGAAACGCTCGAATTTATCCAGGGCCGCCTGAATTCGGCGAGTCAGCATCTTCGTCTCCCGTTCGAACCAAGTCCACTTGCGAATCTCCAGAATGTCCCGCCCTCGGTCCATTTTGAGATCGATCGCTGCAACGATGCGGTCGCCGACGAGCACAGGCAGGGCGAAATAGCCCAGCTTACGCCTGTCGGCAGGGACGTAGGCCTCGAAGCGGTGCTCATATTCGAACAAGGCGGCCAGCCGCTTGCGCTGGATGATCAGCGGATCGAAGGGCGACAGGATGTGCACGTGACGGGCGGGCTCCAGCGCCGCGAGTCGATCGAGCGCGGCCGGCGTGGCCCAGTGTTCGGCCCGCGGTAGGGCGTCGATGGTAACCGGAACCAGGGCGCCCTTCTCGACCCTTTCGGCGACGGTGCGGGCGACCGCGGGCTTCGCCGACGCGGTTCCGTAGGTCACCGATTCGAGGCTCACCAACCCTTGGGAACGCAGGCCGCGGTCGAGGAGATACGCGGCGAAGTCTGCTGCTCCCGGGGCCTCCGGCCTCGCCGTCCAGCCGAAGTGCCGGTCGGTTAGTTCGTACGTCTTCACCATGCCGTCGCGGGCGCTTATCATCAAGTCGCCGCTGAAGAAGCCGTAGGCCAGCAGCTTTCTGGACGGTTTGCGGCTTCCCCATGCGTGACTCTTCTCGACTAGCACCTTGTCATCGATGTCGCGAATTGAGAGCGGCCCCTCGTCGCGGATGCGCCCGAGCAGGGCCGAATAGTCGGTCGGATCGATCTGCGCGAAGCTCGGATGTGGCTTGGTCCGCTGACGCTCCATTGCGGGCACGAAAAAACGATAGTCGGCGGTCGGCACATAAGCGAGCGCGTGAGTCCAATATTCGAAAATCGTGCGTTCGGCCGACTGGCAGGCCGCGAGATCCCTGCGCCGGTAGCCCGGGATGCGCGTATGCAGAATGTGATGATGGCTGCGCTCGATCACGTTTATCGTATCGATCTGGACGTAGCCTGCATGCGCGACCGCCCTTGCGACGGCCGCAGGTCCGGACCCGAACGGGTCATCCCGGTCCAGGCGTTGTGCGCGCAGCCAAAGCCGCCGTGCTTCAGCCCGCCCGATAACGAGCGCCTTCCTCATCCTGCTCTCCACGCCGGCGTCCCAGACATCATCGGCCACATCGGGTAGGCTTACAAGGCTTCGATAAGCTTGCGGCGATGTCCTCGCGCGGGGGCGGAGCGCCGCGATCCGGGCTGCAAGCGCGAGGCGATCAGATACACACCGAAAAACGCGTGGACACGAGTTTCTCCGCGCAGCCACCTCTTCGGGCCCCTTATGGACATACGGCAGCCGACCCTATCCACTCGCCTCCACACCGCCCTCCGGAGCACGACTCGCCTCTCGAACTCTGGAGTCTGCCTCGTTGCCTTTCTGCCCCAGGCGGAACCTTACCCACGAGAACGCGCCGCTGGACCGGTAGAACGGAGCCGGGGTGGTGCCCTAAGCGCTTTGCGCTGCTGAAGTCCGTGAAACTTATGCGCAGCAAGGCGCCGGCCGCTGGCTCCGCCCAAGTAGCGACTTTCACCGTAAGCTACTGAGAAGTTGCCCGCACTTGCGCACCTCTTGGAGGTCATTGGCAGTCGCACTACCATCGGCAGGATGTGTTTCGCGTCTCACCGGATGCTGAGAGGACTTGGTCTTGTCTCTGGTTCTGAATGTCCCCGAAGAGAGACACCACCACCCGCGGTGCCTCCTTGATGCATCCTTCCCCGGGAGCGCGGATCTGACAAATATCCCTAGCACGGGGGCGCGCGGGCGTGAAAGGTAGCGGAGAGGTAGGGTGAGGTGGTGTCAACAATTGGCGCTAGTTGCGCTTTCCGCGCGCGCCACAGCGCGTGTCACTAAGAGCGCCGTTGTGACAGTGTCATCGCGCCGCAGCGGGAGCTTCGGGGGATGGTGAGCCCTGCTGGGTTCGAACCAGCGACCTACTGATTAAAAGTCAGTTGCTCTACCGACTGAGCTAAGGGCCCCCAAGCGTGCGGCGCCTGCCCTAGGAGTGCTGCGGCGCGGGGTCAACCGGGCGGGGTGCGGCGAGGCGGGCATGGAGCTGGCGGATGGTCAGACCGGTTAACGGATCGCGCCAGCCCGGCACCAGCTCGGCGAGCGGATCGAGCACGAAGCGGCGGGCGCGGAAGGCCGGGTGCGGGATTGTAAGGCTGGCCTCCGCGAACGGCCCGTGCGACCACAGGACAATATCGAGATCGAGCACCCGTGGTCCCCAGCGCCGCCCCGGGCGGCGGCCGAACGCGCGTTCGATGGCCTTGAGGCGGACAAGCATTTGCGCAGGGTCGTGGCTGCTCGACAGAATGGCCGCGGCGTTGGCGAAGCTTCGGCCGGCGGGCCCCAGAGCAGGGGTGGCGCGGATCGTCGACAGCGTTTCCAGCGCAACGCCGGGCTCGGCAGCGAGCGCAGCGCCCGCGGCACGCACCACCGCCGCCGGCGCGCCGTATACGCCGTGACGCCGGTTGGAGCCGAGCGCCACCGCATAGCTTGTTTTCGCCATGCCCCGCCGCCTAGACCAGAGCTATGTTCCCCGAAAGCCCCGCCAGCCCCGTTGCCGCCATCGAACCGCCGCGCGACTGCCCGCTCTGCCCACGCCTCGTCGCCTTTCGAGAGGAATTGCGTGTCACCCAGCCCGGCTGGTGGAACGCGCCGGTTCACTGCTTCGGGGACCCGGAAGCGTGGCTCGCCGTCGTCGGCCTCGCGCCCGGCATGCACGGCGCCAATCGCACCGGGCGCCCGTTCACCGGGGATTTCGCGGGCGTGCTGCTCTACGAGACGCTGCTGAAGGTGGGCCTGGCGGAGGGGCGCTTTGAAGAACGGGCGGACGACAGCCTGCGCCTTACCGGGGTTGCGATCGTCAACGCGGTGCGGTGCCTGCCGCCGCAGAACAAGCCGACTCCGGAGGAAATCGCCACCTGCCGGCCTTATTACAGCCTGGCGCTCGACGGGCTCAAGCAGGCGCGGGTGCTGCTTGCGCTGGGCCAGATCGCCCACCAGACGGCGGTGCGCACGGCCGGCGGCAAATTGTCCGCCTACAAGTTCGCGCACCTCGCCGAGCACCGCCTTCCCGACGGGCGGATACTGATCGATAGCTACCATTGCTCCCGCTACAACCAGAATACCGGGCGTTTGACCGCGGCGATGTTCGAAGCCGCCTTCGCCAAGGCGCTCGCGCTGCGGCCCTGAGCGGCGCATCCGGCTTCATCGGCGGTTCATTGCAGAGGGGGGACATCGGGCCGATGAAGATCCGCACGATCCTGCTTGCGTTCCTGATCGGACTGGCGCCGCCGGCCCTGGCGCAGGAGCCGCCGCCGGAGCGGACCACCAGCATCGTCGTCTATGGCGACGATCCGTGCCCCAAGGCGTCGGAGGAGGAGATCGTGGTCTGCGCGCGCCGGCCGGAGAACGACCGCTACCGGATCCCCAAGGACCTGAGGAATACAGGCGATCCACCGAGCGAGGTGTCCTGGGGGGCGCGCACCGAATTGCTTGAGGATGCGGCGCGCACCAACCTGCCGGGCAGTTGCTCGGTGGTGGGCTCCTACGGTCAGTCCGGCTGCCAGCGGCAATTCGTCGACCAATGGTATAGGGATCGCCGCGCCAGGCGCGTCGATTAGATGTCCTTCGCCAGGCGGCCGTAAAGGTCGGGACGGCGGTCGCGGAAGAAGCCGAAGGCGGCGCGGTGGGCGCGGGCCTCCGCAAGGTCGAGCGTGGCGGTCAGCACGCCCGTCTCTTCGGCGCCGAACTCGGCCAGCATGTCGCCGCGCTGGTCGCAGATGAAGGAGTGGCCGTAGAAACGCTGCCCATGCTCGGTGCCGATGCGGTTGGCGGCGACCACCGGCACGACGTTCGATACGGCATGGCCGATCATCGCGCGGCGCCACATCCGGCTGGTGTCGAGGCCCGGATCGTGCGGTTCGGTGCCGATCGCGGTCGGAAAGAGCAGGATCTCGGCGCCGTCCAGCATCAGCGCCCGCGCCGTCTCGGGATACCATTGGTCCCAGCACACGGCAGGACCGACGCGGCCATAGGGGGTGCGGAAGGTCTTGAAGCCGGTATTGCCGGGGCGGAAATAGAATTTCTCCGAATAGCCGGGGCCATCGGGGATATGGCTCTTGCGGTAGACCCCCATCACCGCGCCGCCGTCGTCGATCATGGCGAGGCTGTTGTAGTGATGATGACCCTCCGCCTCGAAGAAGCTGGTCGGGATATAGACCTGGAGTTCGCGCGCTAGCGCCTGCATGGCCAGCACGGCCGGATGCTCGTCGACGGGGAGGGCGCGGGTGAAATGACCCTCGTCCTGAGTGCGGCAGAAATAGGGGCCTTCGAACAATTCGGGCGGCAAAATCAGTTTGGCGCCCTTGGCGGCGGCTTCGCGCACCAGTTCGGAGACGGCGCGGATATTCTCGCCGACATCGTCGGTGAAGGCGAGCTGGACGGCGGCGACGGTGATCTGGCTCATTGGGGCATCTGCTGGCTGATACAATGAAAGGACCCGCCGCCGGTCAGCACATGATCGGCCCGCAACCCCACCGCATCGCGGCCCGGGAACAGGGCGCCGATCGCCTCCACGGCGGCGTCGTCATTGGCGGCGCCGTAGAGGGGGATCACGACGGCGGCGTTGCCAATGTAGAAGTTCATATAAGAGGCCGGCACGATTTCGCCATCGCGCTCCACGCGGCCGGGGGAGGGGAGGGGAACGACCTCCACTCCAAAGGCCTCGGCGCGGTGGCGGGCGTCCTCGAAGATCGCGGCATTGGGATCCTCCTCGCCGGTGGCCACGGGAATGGCGAGGCGATTCTCGCCGACGAAGCGGGCGAGATTGTCGACATGGCCGTCGGTATGGTCGTTGAGTAATCCCTCGCCCAGCCACAGGATGCGTTCGGCGCCCATGTCGCTGCGCAGCCGTGCCTCGATGTCCTCGCGCGACAGGCCGGGGTTGCGGTTGGGGTTGAGCAGGCATTGCTCGGTGGTGACGAACAGGCCGGAGCCGTCGGTGTCGATGGCGCCGCCTTCCAGTACCCAGGGGTGGCGCAGGGCCTCCAGCCCGGCCGTGCCGGCAAGCCGGGGGCCGATCGTGTCGTCGCCTTCCAGATCGTATTTGCCGCCCCAACCGTTGAACAGGAAGCTTGCCGGTACCAGGCTATCGCCGCGGCGCAACAGAATCGGCCCGGTATCGCGCAGCCAGATGTCGCCGAACATCTCCACCACCACCGTGGCGAACGGCGCCGCGGCCTGCGCGGCCCGGGCCGCGGCGGGATCGGCGGCGACCAGGCGGACCTCTTCGCCGCGCCCGTCGGCGTGGACCGCGCGGGCGAAGGCGGCTACCTCGTCGCGGCCCGCCTCCAGATCCTCCTGCCAAAGCTCGGGGTGGCTGGGAAAGCCGATCCACACCCAGGCATGGTCCGCCCATTCCGCCGGCTGGCGAAGCGTCATCGCGCGGGCGCGGCCGCCGCCGCGGCGCGGCTGCGGTCGCGGATAGCGCGGAATTCGTCGCCTTCGCGCCAGTTCGGCCACCCGGTGGACTGGGCGAGTTCCCGGCCGATCATGTAGTAGATCTGCAGATCGCGGATCGCGCCGGTCCAGTCCCAATTGGGATCGAATTCGTCGCTCGGCTGGTGATAGCGGTTGCGCCGGTAATCGTCGGACGCCGCGGCGCCCGCAGCGGTGCCGCCGTTGACCAGATCCTCGCCGCCTTCCGCATAGAGCATCGGCACGCCGCCGCGGGCGAGGCTGAAATGGTCGGACCGGTAATAGTATCCGGCCTGCGGAGTCGGCTCGTTCTTGATCTCGAGGCCGAAGCGATCGGTGGCGCGCTGCATATAATCCTCAAGCTCGGATTTGCCCCGGCCGATGACGATGAAGTCGCGCGTGTTGCCGGTGATGTTGAGCCCGTCCATGTTGACCCCGCCCACCGTCCGGGCGAGCGGGAAGACCGGATTCTCGGCATAATAACGCGAGCCGAGCAGACCTGATTCCTCGGCGGTGACGGCAAGGAACACGATCGACCGGCCGGGCCGGCCCTGCTTGGCATGGGCCTGGGCAAGGGCGATGAGTCCGGCCGTCCCGGTGGCGTTGTCGAGCGCGCCGTTGCAGATGTCGTCGCCGGTGGCATCCGCATCGCAGCGGCCGAGATGGTCCCAGTGCGCGGTATAGATGACATATTCGTCGGGCCGCTTGGCGCCGCGCAGGATGCCGATCACATTGCGCGACGCCTGGCGCTTGATCTGGTTGGAAAGGCTGATCGAGGCGCGGGTCTTGAGCGGCACCGCTTTGAAGCCGCGCTGCCTAGCGGCGGCGCTGAGCGCAGTGAGGTCCTGTCCGGACGCGGCCAGGACACGGCGCGCGGCCTCGTTGGTGAGCCAGCCGATCGCCTTGGACTGGTTCATGTGGTTGCCGGGATCATCCATATTGTACTGGGCGCCGGTCCAGCTCGATTGGACGACGTTCCAGCCATAGGCGGCCGGCTCGGTGTCGTGGACGATCAGCGCGCCGGCGGCGCCCCTTCTGGCTGCTTCCTCATATTTATAGGTCCAGCGGCCGTAATAGGTCATTGCCTTGCCGTTGAACGGCCCCTCCAGCCCGGGCGACTGCCAGTCCGGATCGTTGACGAGGATTATCACCGTCTTGCCGCGCACATCGACGCCGGCATAATCGTTCCAGCCGCGCTCGGGAGCGTCGATGCCGTAGCCGACGAACACCATTTCGCTGTTCTGGAGATCGACCCGGGGCTGGATCTGATAGGAATTGGCGACGAAATCGGTGCGGTGCGCAAGCCGGATCGGCGCTCCGCCGCCGCCTGAAATGGTGAGCGCGCCAGGGGTGGCGGTGGATTCCACCAGGGGCACATCCTGGAACCAGCTGCCCTTGTTGCCGGGCTCGAGGCCTGCCTTCCTGAACTGGTCGGCGAGGTAGCGGACCGTCTTTTCTTCCCCTGGCGTGGTCGGCGCGCGTCCCTCGAACTCGTCGGACGAGAGGATGCGGGTGGCGTCGGTAAGGGTGGCGAGCGATAGCGGCGGGCCGTCATAACCCGAAGCCAGGCCGCCGGCTTCCGGGGCAGGGGTGGCGCAGCCGGCGAGGGCCACGGCGGCGGCAATGCTCAAACCGTTGACGATGGCGCGCATGATGGTTCCTCTCGTTCCGCCTGTGGCGCTCGCCTATCGCAGCAGGATTTCACCCGCGCAAGCTTGCGCCGCGCCGGATCGGCTGCCATCCTCGGGTGTGACTATGGGGCAGTCACTGGGGGATATACATGTTGAAACCGCTTCTTCTCGCCGCGACGGCGCTCGTTTTGCTGCCTGCCGCCGCGCCGCCGGCCGATCCGGTCGCAGCCTTTGGCGCGCGGGAGGGCGTGCTCGACGCCAGCCTCTCGCCGAGCGGATCGAAGCTTGCCTTCATCGCGCCGGGGCCGGGGCAGGGCAATATGCTCTACACCGTAGATATCGGCGCGGGGACCGCGCCGGTCCTGGCGACCACCGCGTCGGGAAGCCCGGAGCGGCTGCACAGCTGCAGCTGGGTCTCGGAAGCGCGGCTGGTCTGCACCGTCTATCTGGTCAGCGAGGCCGCGGCGATCGGGCCGGTTGGGGCCAGCCGGATCATCGCCCTCGATGCCGATGGCAGGAATCTGAAGATGCTCAGCCGGGATAGCCGGCCGGACGACCTTTATGTCTCTTTTGGCGGCGGCAGCGTGGTGGACATCTCCGCCGGCGACGGCAGCCTGTTGATGGCCCGCAACTATGTCCCCGAAGCCAAGATCGGGACGCGCTTCGAGGACAAGAGGGAGGGTTACGGGCTCGACCGGATCGACACCAAGTCGCTGTCGGCCAAGGTGGTGGAGCCGGCCAGAAAGCATGCGTCGCGCTATTTCAGTGACGGGCAGGGCAATATCCGGTTGATGGCCACGCGGGACATTGCCGGCGCCACCGGCTATGAAAGCGGCAAGATCAATCACTTCTACCGCACCAAGGCGTCGCGCGACTGGCAGTCGCTGGGCAGCGTCGATGCCATTTCGGAGCAGGGCTTTTTCCCCATCGCTGTCGATCCCAAGCTCGACATCGCCTACGGCATCAAGCGCCATCAGGGACGCGACGCGTTGTTCAGCGTGACGCTGGACGGCGCCAAGCGCGAGAGCCTCGTCTTCTCCCACCCGCAGGTGGATGTCGACGGCACGATCGGTATCGGACGGTCGAACCGGGTGATCGCCGCGACCTATGCGACGGAAAAGCGCGAGGCGGTGTATTTCGATCCGAGGCTTGCCGCGCTAGCCAAGGCGCTGTCGCGGGCTCTGCCCAACCATCCGCTGATCCATTTCATGGATGCCAGCGCGGACGAGAACAAGCTGCTCCTGTGGGCCGGCAGCGACACCGATCCGGGCCGCTACTACCTGTACGACAACCAGGCGGGCAGCCTGAACGAGTTGATGCTGGCACGGCCGCAGCTTGAAGGCGCGACCCTCGCGCCGATGAAGCCGATGACCTACAAGGCGGCGGACGGCACGGAGGTCCCGGCCTATCTCACCATGCCGATCGGCGGCGCGCAGAAGAACCTGCCGGCGATCGTGATGCCGCATGGCGGCCCGAATGCCCGCGACGAATGGGGCTTCGACTGGCTCGCCCAATATTTCGCCAGCCGCGGCTATGCAGTGCTCCAGCCCAACTACCGCGGCTCGGCCGGCTACGGGGAATCATGGTTCAAGAACCAGGGCTTCCGGAGCTGGAAGACGGCGATCGGCGATGTCAACGACGCCGGACGCTGGCTGGCCGCGCAAGGGATCGCCGATCCGTCAAAGCTCGCCATCGTCGGCTGGTCCTATGGCGGCTACGCCGCGCTACAGTCGGGCGCGCTCGACCCCGATCTGTACAAGGCGGTGGTGGCGATCGCGCCGGTGACCGACCTGGCCGGGCTGCTTCAGGAAGCGCGAGGTTGGACCAACGCCCGCTATGTCTCAAGCATGATCGGCAGCGGCCCCCATGTCAGCGAAGGATCGCCGGCGCAAAATGCGCGCAAGCTCAAGGCGCCGGTGTTGATGTTCCACGGCGACCGGGACTTGAATGTGCCGATCGCCCAGGCGCGGCTGATGGAGGGGCGCCTCAAGGAAGCCGGAAAGACGGTGGAACTGGTGGTCTATCCCAAGCTCGACCACCAGATCGACGACAGCGCGGCGCGCCGCGACATGCTGAAGCGCAGCGACGCATTCCTGCGCGCGGCGCTCAAGCTGCCCTGACCGGAACCGGAAACGAAGAAGGGCAGCTCCTCGCGGAGCCGCCCTTCATTTGAACGAGTCCGGTTGGATCAGCGCGAGTAGAACTCGACAACCAGGTTGGGCTCCATGCGGACGGGGTAAGGCACCTCATCGAGCGTGGGCACGCGGTTGAAGGTGACCTTGGCGGTGCCGTCCGGGACCACATATTCGGGAATCTCGCGCTCGGCGAGCTGCTGCGCCTCCATCACCAGCGCCATTTCCTGCGCCTTGGGGCCAAGCTCGATGACATCGCCGACATTGACGCGGCGCGACGCGATGTTGCACTTGACGCCGTTGACCCGGACATGGCCGTGGCTGACCAGCTGCCGGGCCGACCAGATGGTCGGCGTGAACTTGGCGCGATACACGATCATGTCGAGGCGGCGCTCAAGCAGGCCGATCAGGTTCTGGCCGGTGTCGCCCTTGATCCGCGCGGCCTCGGTGTAGGTGCGCTTGAACTGCTTTTCGGTGACGTCGCCATAATAGCCCTTGAGCTTCTGCTTGGCGCGCAGCTGAATGCCGAAGTCCGACATCTTGCCCTTGCGGCGCTGGCCGTGCTGGCCGGGACCGTATTCGCGCTTGTTGACCGGGCTCTTCGGGCGCCCGAAGACGTTCTCGCCCATGCGACGGTCGAGTTTATACTTGGCGCTGCTGCGCTTGCTCATCTGATGGTCCAATCTGCTAGTTTGTCGTGCGTCCCGGAACCGCACCGCCCGGAGCGCTCGAAAAGCGCCGGACGCGGCCACCGCTTCACCGGGGTGCGGGGCCAATTGCGAAGGGGGTCAAATGGCGGCGGGGCCGCCAAATGTCAACAGCCCGGCCGATGAACGGCCGAGCGGCGACTAGTGACGATTAATCCGAAAGCCGCCGCAAGGGCGGCCGCGGAAGATCAACCCTGCGGGTTGACCTGCGTCGTCTGGCGGCGCTCAATATCCTGCTGGGTCTGGCGCTTATGGTCCGCCCATTGATCCTTGGTCATGCAGACACGAGTCGCGCCAAGCCTGGAGCCGGTCGGGTTCTGCTTCACGCAGATCAGCTTGTCCTTCTTGGCACTGGTGGCGGTTTCGGCCATAGCGGCGCCCGAGAGGAGAAGAGACGCCAGTACGAAAGCTGCGGTTTTCATGAACCACTCCTCATGCGAATTACAGCCTGGAACGTTGCCCCGATTGTTCCAAAAAGTCAATATCGACATCGCAGCCGGTGCCGCTACATGGATCCCATGCCGCAGGATCGCACCGCTCCGCACGATTGCCTGACGATGGCGCAAGTGCGCGCCGGCGTCGATGCGTTGGACCGGGAGATCGTAGCGCTGATCGGCGAACGCTTCCGCTACATGGACGCTGCCGCACGCATCAAACCCGAGAGGGAGAAGGTGCGCGACGAGGATCGAAAAGCCGAAGTCCTGCGCAATGTGGCGGCGCTGGCACTGCGCCATGATGTGCCGGCGGAGGCGGCTGCCGAGCTCTACGACCGGCTGGTGGAAGCCTCGATCGGCTACGAATTCGTGCAGTTCGACCGGCTGCGCGGCGCGCCCGAATAAGCAAAGCCCGTCAAGGTTCTCGGCGCCGCGGATTGACCAGCGCGCGGATCATGCCCCGTAGCGCCTGAACCTCGCGATTGGACCAGCCGGCCTTGCTGAGGATGGTGCGCATGGTGCTGCGGGTCACGGGCGTTCGGTCCGGCGGGAAATAATAGCCGGAGGCCTCGAGCGACTCGTCGAGTTGGCCGATCAGCCCCTCGAGCTGGAATTGGCTGGCGCGCGGCTCGGCCGGGTCGCCCTCCGTCGGCACCAGCAGGTTTGATTGTTTCGACCATTCGTAAGCGACGAGGATCACCGCCTGGGCAAGATTGAGCGAACGAAAGTCCGGGTTGATCGGCACGGTCAGGATCTTTTGCGCAATGCCGACTTCCTCCGTCTCAAGGCCCGCCCGTTCGGCGCCGAACAGGATGGCGGACAGCTCGGGGACCGCGCGAATCTCGCGCGCGGCTTCTTCGGGAGACACGACCGGCACGATCAGCCCGCGCTTGCGCACGGTAGTGGCGTAGATGTGAGCACAATCGGCAACCGCATCGGCAACGGTGTCGAACACCCGGGCCTGTTCGAGCACGATGTCGGCTCCGGACGCGGCGGGGCCGGCGGCGGGGTTGGGCCAGCCGTCGCGCGGGCTCACCAGGCGCAGGTCGGACAAACCGAAGTTCAGCATCGCCCGCGCTGCCTTGCCGATATTCTCGCCAAGCTGCGGCCGGACGAGGACGATGGCGGGAAGCGGGGCGCACGCCGGCTGCGGCGCGCTCACGCCGGGCCAGCCTCGCTGACGCTGCCGGCGAATTCCTCAAAGTCGCGAGCTTCGCGGAAATCCTTGTAGACGCTGGCGAAGCGTATGTAGGCAACCGGATCGAGCGCCTTCAATCCGTCCATCACCATCCCGCCGATGCGGGCGCTATCGATCTCGCTTTCGCCGCTGGTCTCCACCTGGCGCTGGATGGAAGAGACCAGCCGGTCGAGCCGCTCCTGCGGCACCGCGCGCTTGCGGCAGGCGATGGCGATCGAGCGCTCCAATTTGGTGCGGTCGAACGGCTCGCGCCGGTTGCCGGATTTGACCACATTGAGCTCGCGCAACTGGATCCGCTCAAAGGTGGTGAACCGCGCGCCGCAATCCTCGCACTGGCGGCGGCGCCGGATGGAGGAGCCGTCCTCGCTGGGGCGGCTGTCCTTCACCTGGCTGTTGTCATGGGCGCAAAAGGGGCAGCGCATTCAGCTCTTCTTCTTGCCTTTGACATAGGCATAGCCGGCGCCCGCCGCCGCGCCGATGATCGGGCCGATAAAGGGGACAGGGATCGCCACTACCGCGCCCAACGCCGCCCATTTGGCCATGCTCTTGCCGAGTTCCTTGTCTTGCATCGTGATTTTCCTCAATCCTGGTAAATGGGGAAGCGGGCGCACAAGTCGCGCACCCGGCGCTTTACCTTCGTTTCCACCTCGCCGTTGCCGTCGTGGCCGTTGTCGCGCAGGCCTTCGAGCACGTCCGCGATCATGTCGGCGATGTCGCGGAATTCGGCCGTGCCGAAGCCGCGGGTGGTGCCGGCCGGCGAGCCGACGCGGATGCCGCTGGTCTTGACCGGCGGCAGCGGATCGAACGGGATGCCGTTCTTGTTGCAGGTGATCGCCGCGCGCTCCAGCGCCTCGTCGGCGTCGCGGCCGGTGATGCCGAGCGGAGTAACATCCACGAGCGCCAGGTGCGTGTCGGTGCCGCCGGCGATCAGATTGGCGCCGCGCTCCCCCAGCCGCTCCGCCATCGCCTGGGCGTTGGCGATGACGGCGCGGGCATAGCTCTTGAAGCCCGGCTGTAGCGCCTCGCCGAACGCCACCGCCTTGGCGGCGATCACATGCATCAGCGGCCCACCCTGCAGGCCCGGGAAGACGGCCGAGTTGATCTTCTTGGCGATGGCCTCGTCGTCCGTCATCACCATGCCGCCGCGCGGGCCGCGCAACGTCTTGTGGGTGGTGGTAGTGACGACATGGGCGTGGCCGAAGGGGGAGGGGTGCTCGCCGGCCGCGACCAGCCCGGCGAAATGGGCCATGTCGACCAGGAATGTTGCGCCCACTTGATCGGCAATGGCGCGGAAGCGGGCGAAATCGATGTGGCGCGGATAGGCCGAGCCGCCGGCGATGATCAGCCGCGGCTTGTGCTCCTTGGCGAGCGCCTCGACCTGGTCGAAGTCGATCAGATGATCCTCACGCCGCACGCCATACTGAATGGCGTTGAACCACTTGCCGGACATGGCCGGCTTGGCGCCGTGGGTGAGATGGCCGCCGGCATCGAGGCTCATGCCCAAGATCGTGTCGCCAGGCTTGGTCAGCGCCAGCATCACCGCGCCGTTGGCCTGCGCGCCGCTATGCGGCTGCACATTGGCAAAGCCGCAGCCGAACAGCTCCTTCGCCCGCTCGATCGCCAGCGTCTCCACCGCGTCGGACGGCGCGCAGCCCTGGTAATAACGCCGGCCGGGATACCCTTCCGCATATTTATTGGTGAGCACCGAGCCTTGCGCCTCGAGCACCGCGCGGCTGACGATGTTCTCCGATGCGATCAGTTCGATCTGGTTCTGCTGGCGGTCGAGTTCGGAGGCGATGGCTTGGGCGACGGCGCCGTCGGCGGCGGCCAGCCGCCCGGTGAAGAAGCCCTGGTGCTGGACATCGTGGAGGTCGTTGGCGGGGCGGCTGCTCATGCGGGCTCCTCGGCGAAATTCGGGTTGGAAAGCTTGTCGATGCGGCGCTGGTGGCGGCCGCCGGCGAACGGGGTGGCGAGGAACTGGTCGAGGCAGTCGCGCGCCGCCTCGATCCCGATCAGCCGTGCGCCGAGCGCCAGCACATTGGCGTCATTATGCTCCCGCGCCAGCCGCGCCGAAAGTCCGTCGGAAACCAGCGCGCAGCGGCAGGCGGGATGGCGGTTGACCGAGATGGAGATGCCGATACCCGATCCGCACAAGGCAATGCCGCGCTCGACCTCACCCTCGGCGATGGCGCGAGCGATGCGGTAGCCGTAATCCGGGTAATCGACGCTGTCGGTGGAGGTGGTGCCGAGATCGAGCACGCCGTAGCCGCGCTGGCGGATATGTTCGATGAGCTCGGCCTTCATCGCAAAGGCGGCATGATCGGAAACGATGGCGATGCGCTCGGCCATGCCTGACGGGCTCCCTTCGGGTGAAGCGATTTTCCTAGGGGAAGGGACGGCGCTTTGCCACCCGCTATCGCAAGGGCTCAGGCCGCCTCGCGCAGCTCCAGCCGGCTCCAGATCTCGCTAAGCGCGCCCACCAGTTCGCCCATCATCGCTTCCGAATGGTTGGGCCCCGGGGTGAAGCGCAGCCGCTCGGTGCCGCGCGGCACGGTGGGGAAGTTGATCGGCTGGACGTACACGCCATATTCGGCGAGCAGGATGTCGCTAATCTTCTTCGCCTTGATCGGGCAGCCGACCATCAGCGGCACGATATGGGTGGTGGATGCCATCACCGGCAGCCCGGCCACCTCGAACATTGCCTTCAATCGGGCGGCGGCCGCCTGCTGGCCCTCGCGCTCCGCGGACGAAGCCTTGAGGTGCCTGACGCTCGCCAGCGCGCCGGCGACCAGTACCGGCGAGAGCGAGGTGGTGAAGATGAAGCCCGGAGCGTAGCTCCTCACCACATCGACGATGTTGCGGTCCGCGGCGATATAGCCGCCCATCACTCCGAACGCCTTGCCGAGCGTCCCTTCGATGATGGTGATGCGGTCGGCCAGCCCGTCCCGCTCCGAAATCCCGCCGCCGCGCGGGCCGTACATGCCGACGGCGTGGACCTCGTCCAGATAGGTGATCGCATTGTAGCGGTCGGCAAGGTCGCAGATTTCGGCGATCGGCGCGACATCGCCGTCCATCGAATAGACGCTTTCAAAGGCGATCAGCTTGGGAGCTTCGGGATCGGCCTCTGCCAGCAGCTCTTCGAGGTGGGCGACATCGTTGTGCCGGAACACGCGCTTCTCGCAGCCCGAGTTGCGGATGCCGGCGATCATCGAGGCGTGGTTCAATGCATCCGAGAAGATGATGCAGCCGGGCAGCAGCTTGCCGAGCGTTGCCAGCGTCGCCTCGTTGGAGATGTAGCCCGAGGTGAAGAGCAGGGCCGATTCCTTGCCGTGCAGGTCGGCAAGCTCGGCTTCCAGCTCGACATGGTAATGCGTGTTGCCGCCGATGTTGCGTGTACCGCCCGAGCCTGCGCCGACATCGTGCAGCGCTTCTTCCATGGCGCACACCACATCGGGATGCTGGCCCATGGCGAGATAATCGTTGGAGCACCAGACGGTGATCGGCTTGGGACCGTTATGGCCCGCAAAGCAGCGGGCATTGGGAAACGAGCCCTTGTTGCGCAGGATGTCGATGAACACCCGGTAGCGCCCTTCGGCATGAAGCCGGTCGATCGCCTGCGCGAAAATCCGCTGATAGTCCAAAACCCGCTCCCCGGAAGGCCCGTGCCCGTATAGCGCCGCGTGCGCAAATACGCCAGATGCGCGGGTCCCTTAGGGATGTTCGCCTAGAGAGTCATCACCTCGCTGAGCCCGAAGCGGGCTAGGCCGGGGCGGTAGGCTTCGATATCGGTGCCGCGACCGGTGAACAGGGCGACGCCGGGCGGCATCTGGGCGGGCCAATGGAGGTCGCGCAGCAGCCAGGCGGTACGCCGGGCTATGCCTTCCTTGCCGTCGACGAAGCGGACGGGTCGCGGAGAGGCGGCGGCAAGCTCCGCTTCGACCAGCGGGAAATGGGTGCAGGCGAGCACGATCGTGTCGACTTCCCTGCCGCCGGCGCGGTCGAACAGCGCCTGAAGGATGCGGCGGTAGGCGAGAGGGTCGGTGTCCTCGCCGCGCAATTTGGCTTCGGCGAGATCCACCAGCTCGGCCGAGCCGTGACGGACCACGGTGCAGTCGCTGGCAAATTCTTGAACCAGGCGCTCAAGATAGGGCTGGCGCACCGTCGCCTCCGTGCCGAGCACGCCGATAGCCCGACTCTTCGACAGCGCGGCGGCCGGTTTGATGGCGGGGACGGTGCCGACCACCGGCAGATCGAGCGCGAAACGCACGGCGTCGAGGGCGATGGTGGAGGCGGTGTTGCAGGCGATCACGGCCAATTGCGGATCGAGACGTTCGGCAAGGCGGCCAAGCACTGCGGGGACGCGCGCCTCGATCTCGGCGGCGCGGCGGGTGCCGTAGGGATAGCCTGCGCTGTCCGCCGCGTAGACGAGAGGCGCGTGGGGCAGCAGGGCGCGGATCGGTCCGAGCACGGATAGGCCGCCGATCCCGGAATCGAAAATGAGAATGGGGCGCTGCGATGCTGTCACCGATCCGATCTAGGCTCGGCCGCGGCGGCTGCAAACCGCGAATTCTGCCGCTTTGATGTAAAACGATTGCGCGCTTTTGCCCTTTTGGTAGAGTTCCCGCGGATTCCGGGGGGACGATCTTGTGACAACCGAGATGATGGCAGGGCCGCTGCTGGCATTGCTGCTCGGCTATCTGCTCGGATCGATCCCGTTCGGCATCCTCCTCACCCGCCTCACCGGCGCGGGCGATCTGCGCGCGATCGGCTCAGGGAATATCGGCGCCACCAACGTCCTGCGGACCGGCCGCAAGGGCCTGGCCGCAGCGACCCTGATCCTGGACGGGCTCAAAGCCACGGCAGCGGTCGTGCTCGCCGAAAGGATGTTTCCCGGTACCGCCGGCCTCGCCGCGGCCTTTGCGCTGCTCGGCCACCTTTACCCGGTGTGGCTGAAATTCGCCGGCGGCAAGGGCGTCGCCACCTTTTTCGGTATCCTGCTCGGCTTTTCGCTGATCGGCGAGCTGCACTGGGCGGGGCCGCTTTCCTACGGGGTTGCCTGGATCGGGCTGATTCTGCTGATCCGCTTTTCCTCGGTGGCGGGCATGGCGGCGGGCCTGTTCGCCCCGGTCGTGGCCGCGATCCTCGGCCGGTTCGACCTGGCCTTGCTGTTCCTTGGCCTGGGCCTGCTGGTCCTGTGGAAGCATCGCGCCAATCTCGATCGGCTGCTGTCCGGCACCGAGCCGCGGATTGGATCGGCACGCAATGGCTGAAACCGGCGACGAAGACCGCATCGCCCGCCTGCGTCTGATCCGGTCGGACAATATCGGCCCGATCACCTACTTTCAGCTCATCGCCCGCTTCGGCTCCGCCGCCGCCGCCATCTCCGCCGTCCCCGATCTCGCCGCGCGCGGCGGCGGCCGGGCGCCGCGCCTCGCCAGCCGGGCGTCGGTGGAGCGGGAAATGGAGGCGGTGGCGAAGCTCGGCGCGCGCTACCTGTTCCTGGGGCAGGGCCTGTATCCGCCGCTCCTCGCCGAGATCGAAACGGCGCCGCCGGCGCTGATCGTCCAGGGCCACCTCACTCTGCTCGAGAAAACGGCGGTGGCGGTGGTCGGCGCCCGCAATGCGTCCGCTGCCGCCTGCCGCTTCGCGCGGCTTCTCGCCACCGGCCTCGGCGATGCCGGCGCAGCGGTGGTTTCGGGCCTCGCCCGCGGTATCGACAGCGCCGCCCATGACGGCGCGCTGGAGAGCGGCACCATCGGCATCGTCGCCGGCGGCATCGATGTCGTCTATCCGCCCGAGAATCAAGCGCGCCAGCACGCGGTGGCGGAGCGCGGCCTGCTGGTCGCCGAGCAGCCGCCGGGCACCGAGCCGCGCGCCCGCCACTTTCCCTCGCGCAACCGGATCATCGCCGGCCTCGCCCACGGCACGGTGGTGGTGGAAGCGGCGCCTCGCTCCGGATCGCTGATCACCGCCCGCTTCGCCGCGGAGTTCGGCCGCGAGGTGCTGGCGGTGCCGGGCTCGCCGCTCGATCCGCGCGCGCAAGGCTGCAACCAGCTGATCCGGGAGGGCGCCACCCTGGTGCAGAATGCGGAGGATGTGATGGAGGCGATCAACCCGTTGCAGATCCGTCCCTTTCGCCAGCCGGAGCGCCCTTATGCGGCCCCGGCCGAACCGGTCGATGCCGACGAGAGCGCACGCGGACGCGTCGGCGGCCTCCTCAACGGCACGCCGGTGCCGGTGGACGAGATCATCCGCCAGGCCGGGCTGCCGCCCGCCATCGTCCACACGGTGTTGCTGGAGCTGGAGCTTGCGGGCCGTTTGGAACGCCATGCCGCCGGGCGGGTGAGCCTGCTGGCTTGACGGTTGAGGGCGAGTATGTTGTGATATTGTTACATAGCAGCTGGAGAAATGGCATGCGCATCAGCCGTCCCGTCGCCGCGTTGACGATCCTGGTCACCAGCTTCAGCCTGTCTTCGTCCTTTCCCGCAGTGTCGTTCGCGCAGGGCAAAAGCGGTGCGCAAGGCAAGAACGGGTCGCAGGGCCGGGACGGCTCGCAGGGACTATGCCGGCGCCCGGCCGCGCTTGCCGCCTTGCCTCCGGAGCGGGAGGTTCCCGACCAGCAGCAGAGCCGATTCGAAGACCGGACCATGGCCGCGCCATCCTCGCCGATGGCGCCCTCTCCGCCGCCTCCACCGCCGCCCCCGCCTCCGCCGCCTCCGCCCCCGCCTCCGATGCCCTCGGATGGCGCAGTCGCCCTCGAGGAAGGGGCCGCGGCCGGATCGGATGTGGTGGTCACGGGGAGCCGGGTTTCCCGTCCACCGCTTGAAAGTCCCTCAGTGGTCACCGTGGTGGGATCGGGGGAGGCCGGGGCGGCATCCTCGGCGGCTCCGCCGCCGCCGCCGGTCGCGTCGGACAGCCGCTTCGCGACGAGCCGCCGTCACGCCCAGCCGCAATCGGGTTTGCTGACGGCCGGCGACCATGACGATCTGCTCAATCCCGAGCTCTACGCCGCCTATGCGCGGCGCTTCCTGGCCCGCGCCGACCTTCAGGAGCTGCCGAGGGTGGATACGATGCGGGTGCTCACCGTGGCGGTGCAGGACGAATCGGGCCGCCCGATCCCGTTCGCGCGCGCAACCTTGACCTGCGCGGACGGCAATAGCTTGTCCCTGGAAACGCTCGCGGACGGCACCGCCGTCTTCTATCCCGCGCTCGACCGGCTCGGCGACCGCGTGCGCCTCAACGTCCCCGGCGCGGGAGCGGCGCGCAGCATTGCCATTTCCGACCAGCCGGGGGCGCAGCGCCACGCCGTGACCATGCGTGCCGCCGCCCGGCCGGTCACCAAATTCGATCTGCTGCTCGCCATCGACACCACCGGATCGATGGGAGACGAAATCGACTTCCTCAAGTCAGAACTGCGCGCGATACTTGCCGGCATCCGCCGCAGCCACCCCGGCCTCGACATCCGGCTTGGCCTGGTCGCCTATCGCGACGAAGGCGATGCGTATGTAACCCGCACTTATGCCTTCACCGGCGCGCTGGAGCAGATGCAGTCCCGCCTTGCCGCGCAACAGGCGGAGGGCGGCGGCGATTATCCGGAGGCCATGGACCTGGCGCTGGCGCGGGCGGTGGCGCTCGACTGGCGGCCCGATGCTGTCAAATCGCTGCTGCTGGTCGCCGACGCGCCGCCGCACGACCGCAATGTCGGCCAGGCATGGCGGGCGGCGGAGGCGGCACGGGCCAAGCGCATCCAGATCGTGCCGCTGGCCGCCTCGGGCGTCGGCGACTTGGCCGAATATGTCATGCGGGCGATGGCCGCCGCCACCCAGTCGCGCTACCTGTTCCTGACCGACGACAGCGGCATCGGCAATCCCCACGCCGCCCCGGCGATCGACTGCTACCTGGTGACTCGTCTCGACACGCTGGTGCGCCGGGTGCTGGAAAGCCAGATCTCGGGCAGGCGCGTGGAGCCGCGCGAGGGCGAGGTGATCCGCTCGGTCGGCCGCTACGAAGGCGGCAAGTGCATCCTGCCGACAAATTACGATTGGCGGCAGGGCTAGCGCCAACCGCCGCGCGGCCGCTTGACGCCGCCCCGAAGCGCTCGCCACTCTCGCGCGTACGTGTAGGGAAAGTGTGCAGCGTCCATGAAACTTGTCGTCGTCGAATCGCCTGCCAAGGCAAAAACCATCGAGAAATATCTGGGCAGCGGTTTCCGCGTGCTCGCCTCCTACGGCCATGTCCGCGATCTGCCGCCCAAAGACGGATCGGTCGATCCCGACGCGAACTTCGCGATGGAGTGGGAGACCTATGCGGACAAGGCGCGGCAATTGAAGGCGATCACCGATGAGGCCAAGAAGGCCACCTCGCTGATCCTCGCCACCGATCCCGATCGCGAAGGGGAGGCGATCAGCTGGCACGTCCAGGAAGTCTTGAGGAAGCGCAAAGCGCTGCCTGACGACGTAGAGCGGGTGACCTTCAACGCCATCACCAAGACGGCGGTGCTGGAGGCGATGCAGCGGCCCCGTGCGCTCGACGAGGATCTCATCGACGCCTACCGCGCCCGCCGCGCGCTCGATTACCTGGTCGGCTTCACCCTGTCCCCGGTGCTGTGGCGCAAGCTGCCCGGCGCCAAGTCGGCCGGCCGCGTCCAGTCGGTGGCCTTGCGCCTGGTGGTGGACCGCGAGCGCGAGATCGAGCTGTTCCGCGCACAGGAATATTGGAGCGTCGCCGCGCTCATGGAATCGGACGGGACGGAATTCCTCGCCCGGCTGATCCGCCTCAAGGGGGAGAAGGTCGACAAGCTCAGCCTGGGCGACAAGGGCTCCGCCGACGCCGCCAAGGCCGCCGTCGAGGCTGGCCGCTTCTCGGTCGCCAGCGTCGAGGCCAAGGAGCTGCGCCGCAACCCGCCGCCGCCCTTCACCACCTCCACGCTGCAGCAGGAAGCGGCGCGCAAATTGGGCTTCTCGGCCAGCCACACCATGCGCGTCGCGCAGGGCCTCTACGAGGACGGCGCAATCACCTACATGCGCACCGACGGCGTGCAGATGGCGGGCGAGGCCGTCTCCGCCGCGAGGCTGGCCGTCGCCAACCGTTTCGACGCCAGCTATGTGCCGGACAAGCCGCGCCACTACGAGACCAAGGCCAAGAACGCCCAGGAAGCGCACGAAGCGATCCGCCCCACCGACTTCTCCAAGGACCGCGCCGGCTCCGGCGACCACGGGCGGCTCTACGACCTCGTCTTCAAGCGCGCACTGGCCAGCCAGATGGCCTCGGCGCGGCTCGAACGCACCACCGCCGAGCTCACCGACGGCACCGGCCAGACCGCCCTGCGCGCCACCGGCCAGGTCGTCCTCTTCCCCGGCTTCCTCGCCCTCTACGAAGAGGGTCGCGACGATGAGGGCGACGAAGACAGCCGCCGCCTGCCGCGCCTCAAGGAAGGCGACGCGCCGGCCAAGAAGAAGGTGATCTCGGAGCAGCATTTCACCCAGCCGCCGCCGCGTTATTCCGAAGCCTCCCTCGTCAAGAAGATGGAGGAGCTCGGCATCGGCCGCCCCTCCACCTATGCGGCCACGCTGCAGACGCTGAAGGACCGCGGCTACACGCGGGTCGAAAAGAACCGCTTCATCCCCGAAGAAAGCGGCCGCCTGCTCACCGCCTTTCTCGAGCGCTTCTTCGAGCGCTATGTCTCGTTCGATTTCACCGCCCATCTCGAGGACGAGCTCGATGACATTTCCGGCGGCCGGGCCGAGTGGCAAAAGGTGCTCGAAGCCTTCTGGCGCGACTTCAAGCCGAAGACGCTTGAGATCATGGAGCAGAAGCCTTCCGAGATCACCGCGGCGCTCGACGAATTCCTCGCGCCCTGGCTGTTCCCGGACAAGGAGGACGGCTCGGACGCCCGGGTCTGCCCGGCCTGCGGCGACGGGCGCCTCGCCATGCGCGGCGGTCGCTTCGGCGCCTTCGTCGCCTGCTCCAACTATCCCGAGTGCAAGTTTACCCGCCGTTTCGGCCAGGGCGGGGACGATGCGGACAGCGCAGAACAAGGCCCTGAAATACTGGGCCAACACTCCGAAACGGGCCAGGACATCGTCCGCAAGAGCGGCCGCTTCGGCCCCTATATCGAAATGGGCGAGGGCAAGGAGGCCAAGCGCGCGTCCATCCCCAAGGATGCCGGCGAGCTCGATCTCGACCTTGCCGTGCGCCTCCTGTCGCTGCCCCGCACGATCGGCGCGCATCCGGAGACGGGCGAGGCGATCACAGCGTCGATAGGGCGTTACGGGCCGTACCTCGCACACAATGGCAAGTATGCGAAGCTCGCCTCCACCGCCGATGTGTTCGAAACCGGCATGAACGCCGCCGTGGTCAAGCTCGCCGAAGCCGCAGCCGGCGGCGGCCGCGGCCGCGGTGCGGCGCGCGAGCCCTTGAAGGTGCTCGGGGCGCACCCGCGCACCGCGCTCGAGATCAAGCTGATGGAAGGCCGCTTCGGCGCCTACGTCACCGACGGCACCACCAATGCGACCTTGCCCAAGAGCCTTGCGCCCGACCAGCTGACGCTGGAAGAAGCGGCCCAGCTCATCGACGAGCGTGCCGCCAAGGGCCCGCCGCCCAAGAAGGGCCGCAAGGCACCCGCCAAGAAACCGGCAGCGGCCAAGAAGGCGGCTTCCGACGGCGCCGAAAAACCACCGGCCAAGAAGGCACCTGCCAAGAAGGCACCTGCCAAGAAGGCCGCCGCCAAAAAGGCACCGGCGAAAAAGACGGCGGCCAAGAAGGAGGCGTGATGCTCGGCTGGTGGACGATCCGCCGGGCAAGCGGCGTCGGCGGCGCGTGCGCGCTGCTGGCGCTGCTGCTCTGGCCGTTCCACGCCGGTTCGCCGGAGCTGCTGCGCTGGCCGTTCGGCCTGCTTGCCGCGGCCGCCGGCCTGTGCGGGCTTTCCATCCTGCTCATGACGCTGATCGACATGGCACTTCACCGGCGGGGCAGCCGGATTCGGCCGGTGCGCGGGTTCGATCTGGTGTTCGGCGCCGGGCTGGCGGCGCTCAGCCTCGCCCAGCTTCACGATTTCGCCGGGCAGCTTCCCGTCTAAAGCGCGGGCCGGCAACCGGAGCAGGCCGGGTCCTTGGGAACCCGCACCGAGCGCATGGCCGGCCTCAGCCCATCGAAGATGTGAATCCGCCCCGCCGCCTCGTCGCCCAGCGCGACGATCTGTCGGATCGCCTCCAACGCCGCAAAGCTCCCAGCAATCCCCGCCATCGCGCCCAGCACGCCGAGTTCCGAGCAGGTGTCGCAATCCTCGGCATCGAAGGCGTCGCCGACAAAGCAGCGATAGCAGGGCTTGTCCGCCTCCCAGCCGCGAAAGGTGCCGATCTGCGCCTGGAACTGGCCGATGGCGGCGGAGACGAGCGGGACGCGCGCCCGCGTCAGGTGATCGGAAACGAGCAGGCGCGTTGCGAAATTGTCCGACCCGTCGAGGACGAGGTCGACGCCGCCGAGCAGTTCCGCCACCGAACCAGCTTCCAGCCGCCGTTCCAGCGCTTCCACCCGGACATTGGGGTTGAGCCGCGCCACCGCCTCCGCGGAGACCTGCGACTTCCCCCGCCCGACATCGCCGGTGCCGAACAGGATCTGGCGCTGGAGATTGTCCAGCCTGACCGTATCGTCGTCGATCACCCGCAGCGTGCCGACACCGGCAGCGGCAAGATACTGGATGGCCGGAGCGCCGATGCCGCCCGCGCCGATCAAGGCGACCGATGCCGCGCGAAGCTTGTTCTGACCTTCCCCGCCAATCTCCTTCAGCACGATGTGGCGGGCGTAGCGGTCCAATTCTTCGTCGCTGAGGCTCACCGGCCGGTGGAGCCGAAGCCGCCCGATCCGCGAGCGGTGTCCCCGAGGTCGTCGGCTTCGGTGAACGACGCGCGCAGCACCGGGGCGGGGACCAGCTGTGCGATACGCTCGCCACGCACCACTTCGAACGGCTCGGAGCCGAGATTGGCCAGGATCACCTTCAACTCACCCCGATAGTCGCTGTCGATGGTGCCGGGCGTGTTGAGGCAGGTGATGCCGTGCTTAAACGCAAGGCCCGATCGCGGCCGCACCTGAACTTCAAAGCCGTCCGGAATGGCAATGGCGAAGCCGGTAGCGACGGCGTGGCGGGCGCCGGGCGCCAGCGTCAGGCTCTCGGCCGCGACCACATCCAGTCCCGCCGCGCCGGCGCTGGCATAAGAGGGGAGGGGCAGCCCCTCACCGTGCGGCAACCGCTTCAGCCTGATGTCGATCACCCATTCGCCTCCGCTCGATCTTGGCATCGATCGCGTAGCGGCCCGCCCCCACCGTTGCAAACAGGATGCCGAGGAAGACCAGGATCAAAGCGGGCCACCATCCGGCAAAGTCCTGCGGCCAGTGCACCATCCACACCGCCACCACGAAGGTAAAGGCAGTGACCAGGCCGGCCCAGCGGGTGAAGAGGCCGAGGACGAAGGCGATGCCGCACACGAACTGCGCCCACACGCACAGCGGCGCCATCGCCCAAGGCAGGATGAAGTTGAATTGGCTGAGGAATGCCTCGAACTCCTCCATCCGCGCCGCGCTCAGCACATTGTCGTGGCTCTGGTAGACGAGGAAGGCGCCGGTCACCCAGCGCAGCAGCAGCAGGCCCAGATCACCGAAACGCGACAGCGGCGTCAGCAGCAGCCAATCCTTGTCCATTGTCAGCCCTCCAATGCGTCGGCAATCCTTTCGGCCAGGCGGCGCGCCACCTCTTCCTTTGGCGCGCGGGCCCAGCTTTCCAGGCCGCCTGCGGAGATCAGGTGCACCGAATTCTGGTCGCCGCCCATCACGTCTCCCGATACATCATTGGCGACGATCCAGTCGCACCCCTTGCTTGCTCGTTTCGCTTGAGCAACGGCAATGGTGTCGCCGGTCTCGGCTGCGAAGCCGACGAGCAGCGTGGGACGCCGTGGGTCGGCCGCAAGGTCGCGCAGGATGTCCGGATTGGCCGACCAGCGAAGGTCGGGCGGCCCGTTCGCCTTCTTGAGCTTGACCGGCGCCGCATCCACCCGCCAGTCCGCCACCGCCGCAACCAGCACCGCCGCATCGGCGGGCAGCGCGGCCTCGAGGGCGCATTTCATCTGCGCTGCCGTCTCCACATCGACGCGGTTCACCCCCGCAGGTGTAGGGAGCGCCACCGGCCCCGCAACCAGCGTCACCCGCGCGCCAAGCTCGGCCAGCGCCGCTGCGATTGCGAAGCCCTGCTTACCCGAGGAACGGTTGGCGATCACCCGCACCGGATCTATCGGCTCGTGCGTCGGCCCTGCGGTGACGATCACATGCCGGTCCCTCAGCCGCCCCGGTCCGCGCAGCTGCGCCGCGATGGCGGCGAGGATCGCCTCCGGCTCCGGCAGGCGCCCGGGGCCGTATTCACCGCACGCCATTTCGCCCTCGTCCGGCTCCAGAACGGTGATGCCGTCGCGGCGCAGCTGCGCCACATTGCGGCGCGTCGCCTCATGCTGCCACATCCGCACATTCATGGCAGGCGCCGCGAGCACGTGCTTGTCGGTGGCGAGGAGCAAGGTGGTGGCAAGATCGTCGGCGATGCCCGCGGCCATCCTGGCCATGAGATCGGCGGTAGCCGGACAGACCACCACAAGGTCCGCCTGCCGCGACAGCTGGATGTGGCCCATCTCGACCTCGTCCTTGAGATCCCACAGGCTGGTATGCACCGGTTGCTCGGACAGCGCCGCCAGCGTCATCGGCGTGACGAACTGCGCGCCTCCTTTCGTCAGCACGCAGCGCACCGTAGCGCCCGCCTTGCGGATCAGCCGCACCAACTCGCACGATTTGTAGGCGGCGATGCCGCCGCCGATGATCAGAAGGATCGACTTGCCCCGCATCAATAGCCCGTCAGCAGCACGTCGAAGGCATCGACGATCGCATCGTGCTGATCCGCGAGCGAAGCCAACCGATCCCGCAAGTGGTGCGCCGGAACGGACGATCCAAGCTGTGTCGCCATCACCACCGTTTCTCCTTGCACAGTGAAGGTCGGGTTCAAGCGAAACACCTGAGGTACCTCCCCCACCGGCAGGAGCGGCACCACAAAGCGCGTGGCAAGTCCTCTCAAATGATCATTTTGGCAGTCAAGCAGGTACGCGCCTGCTCCGCGATACACGTCGTGTCGCGCCATCAGAAGGCGCGGTAGCGTTCGAGCGGGAGGCCGTTTTTCTCGGTCCAGGCATTCCAGCTTTCGATCGCCTCGCGGTTTTCCTCCAGCCAAGCTTCGCGCACCGCCTGCCGAATCTCGTTCTCGGATTTACCCGAAACGTGGACCCCGAGTCGTTGGGCTTCCTCAAGCAGCCTGTTGAGGAGCGAACCCGAGTTGGGCTGGAATGCTGTAGCGGCCATTGCGCTAAGCTATGCCTGCGGACGCCAGTGTCAACCGAACAACAAAACAGCCGCCGCGCCAGCCGCGGCCGCGAGGAGGGCCGTCAGCGTGTAGCGCAGCCCATGCCGCGGCTGCACCACCACCACGTCGGCGAGCGGCGGGTCGGGCGGGGCGGCGCCGGGGGCCGGGTAATAATGGTCGATGCGGCGGATGAGCTCGGGGATCATCGCCAGGGTGCGGAAATCCTGCACCAGCCGGTCCGCGAGCGCCGCCTCCGGGCCAAGCTCACCGCGCATCCAGTCGCGCAGGAACGGCTCGGCGGTTTCCCACATGTTGATGTCGGGATCGAGCGCGTGGGCGACGCCTTCCTCCATCACCATCGTCTTCTGGAGCAGGAGAAGGTGCGGCTGGGTCGGCATCTCGAAGTCGCGGGTGATGGTGAACAGCCCGTCGAGCATCTGGCCGATCGAAATGTCCTTGACCGGCAGGCCGCGGATCGGCTCGCCCACCGCCCGCAGCGCCGTCGCGAACTCATCGATATTGTGATGGGCGGGCACATATTGCGCTTCGAAATGAATTTCGGCGACCCGCCGGTAATTGCCGGTGAGCAGGCCGTAGAGTATCTCGGCCAGCCAGCGCCGCGCCCGCCGGTCGATCCGGCCCATGATGCCGAAGTCGATCGCCGCCAGCCGGCCGTCGGGCAGCGCGAACAGATTGCCCTGGTGGAGGTCGGCGTGAAAGAACCCGTCGATTACCGACTGGCGCAGGAAGGCGCGCACCAGGATGGCGGCGAGGGAGGGGAGGTCATGCCCCGCCGCCACCAGCGCATCGCGGTCGGTGAGCTTGATGCCGTCGATCCACTCCAGCGTCATCACCCGGCGCGAAGTGCGGGTCCAGTCGATGGCCGGGACATAGAAGCCGCTCTCTGCGACGAGGTTCTCGCGCAACTCCGACGCCGAAGCGGCTTCGCGCCGCAAGTCCAACTCACGAGCCGTCCATTGCTTGAAATGGGCGATGATCGCACGCGGCCGAAGCCGGGTAACCTCGCCGCCCATCCGCTCCATCTGGGCCGCCGCCCATTGATAGGTGTCGAGGGCGCGGGCGAAATCCTCCTCGATGTTGGGGCGCAGCACCTTGACCGCCACCAGCCGGCCCTCGGTGGTGGTAGCGCGGTGCACCTGGGCAATGGAGGCGGCTCCGACCGGCTCCGGATCAATCTCGCGGAACACATCTTCCAGAGGCTTTTCCAGGCCGTGCTCGATTGCGCGGCGGACCTGCTCGAAGGGCGCGGCGGGCAAATTGTCCTGGAGGAGCTGGAGGTCGTGGGCGGCCTTGGCGCCGACCAGATCGGGTCGCGTCGCCAGCGCCTGGCCGAACTTGATCGCCGCCGGACCCAGCGTCTGAAACGCTTCGCCATATCTCGGCTCCACCGGGACCCGCGCTCCGAAGCGGGCGATTCGGGCAAGGCGCCGCACCTGCGGCGGCGTGTTGGCATCGCGCTCGATCCCGCGCAGTGCGCCGTGGCGGGCGAGCACCCGGCCCCATTTCAGGAGCCGCCAGATATGGACGACGCGGTGAGTCAAATCAGATCTTCCAGCCCGAATGGATCGCAACGAGGCCGCCGAGGATCGGCTCGGCCCGCGTTCGCGCAAATCCGGCTTTGCCGATCATGCTCCGGAATTCCTCCATCGGCGGAAAGCGGCGGATCGATTCAACCAGGTAGCGATAGCTGTCCTCGTCCTGCGCCACCGCCTTGCCGAGCTTGGGCACCACCCGCAGCGAATAGGCATCGTAAAGCTGGGCGAAGCCGGGCCAGGTGGTGGTGGAGAATTCCAGGCAGAAGAAGCGGCCGCCGACCTTGAGCACCCGGTGCGCTTCCTCGAGCGCCTTTTGCACCCGCGTCACATTCCGAATGCCGAAGGCGATGGTGTAGGCGTCGAAGCTGCGGTCGGCGAAGTCCAGCGTTTCGGCATTCTGTTGCGACCAGGCGAGGCCCTCGACCCGCTGCCGCGCGGCGCGATCCCGGCCCACCTCCAGCATCTCGCGGCTGATGTCGGCGACCGTGATCACCGCGCCGCGGCGGGCCATGCGAAAGGCGATGTCGCCGGTGCCGCCCGCCATGTCGAGGATATGCTCGCCCCGGCGCGGGCCCACGCGCCGCACGAACATGTCCTTCCACGGCCGGTGGAGGCCACCGGACATCAGGTCGTTCATCAGGTCGTAGCGGGACGCGACGCGGGAGAAGACAGAGCCCACCCGGCGCGTCTTCTCGTCCGGATCCACATCCTCGAAGCCGAAAGAAACCTTGTCCATCTCCGCCGCCTCTAGCAGGGGGTGGGGCCATGTGCATCCGCCATCTTCGCCGGGCCGACCATGCCTGAATTACCGGAGGTCGAGACCACCGTGCGCGGGCTCGTTCCCGTGCTCAAGGGGCGCCGGATCGCGTCCGCCGAAACCCGCCGCGCCGACTTGCGCCGCGCCTTTCCCGCCGACCTTCGCCAGCGGCTCACCGGAGCTACCGTGACCGGGCTTGGCCGACGCGCCAAATACGGTCTGATCGACACAGACAGGGGCGACACCCTGATCTTCCACCTCGGCATGTCGGGCCGCTGGCGGATCGATCCCGAAGCGCTCGGCGCCCACGACCATTTCGTCGTGGAAACGGAGGAGGGGAGGCGGCTGGCGCTCAACGACCCCCGCCGCTTCGGCTCGCTCGACCTGGTGCCGACGGCGGCGCTGGACGCTTATCCGCCGTTCGTCGCGATGGGGCCGGAGCCTCTCGGGCATGCCTTCAACGCCGCCGCGCTTGCCGCCGCGCTCCGCGGCCGCTCGGCACCCATCAAGGCGATGCTGCTCGACCAGCGTGTGGTTGCCGGACTGGGCAACATCTATGTCTGCGAGGCGCTGCACATGGCCGGCATTGCGCCGGCGCGTGCGGCCGGGCGTATCTCCCTTCACCGGCTGGAGCGGCTGGTCGAGGCGGTGAAGGCGGTGCTCCGCGCCGCCATCGAAGCGGGAGGCTCGAGCTTGCGCGATTACGCCCGGCCCGATGGGGAACTCGGCTATTTCTCCAAGCAGTTCCTGGTTTATGGCCGCGAAGGCCAAGCGTGCGGCTGCGGCGCCACTGTTCGCCGCCGCGCGGAAGGCGGCCGCTCGACCTTTTTCTGCCCGCGTTGCCAGCGCGGATGAGTTGACGTTCGGGCGCCGCTGGCTTAAGGGCCTGCACCGAACGGGTGCGGACCGATTGCCGCACCCTTTTCATTTACAGACAGTCTTTCATCTACAGACAAGAGGCATTTGGACGATGGCGAATACGCCGCAAGCAAAGAAACGCATCCGCCGCAACGACCGCCGCGCGACCATCAACGGCGCCCGCGTCAGCCGCATCCGCACCTTCGTGAAGCAGGTGGAAGCAGCGATCGAGGCCGGCGACAAGGCGACTGCGCTGGCGGCGATCTCCAAGGTCCAGCCGGAATTGATGCGCGGCGTGGCCAAGGGCGTGTTTCACAAGAACACCGCGTCCCGCAAGTTCTCCAGGCTGACGAAGCGCGTCGCAGCGCTCGCCTGACGGGCGTCACGAGCATAAGGGTTTCCAAACCCGCCGGAGATCCCCTCCGGCGGGTTTTTTGTTTGTCATGCACATGTCACAGAAAAGCGAGGGATTACGGCGATTCGCACGATGCGGCAGCGCAACAATGGCGGAAAACCGCCATTTTGGTGCAAAGCCACGGGAATCCGTGAGTCAATCATTTTATGTGCCGCCGCGACAGTTTTCGCGCTTGAAAGCGGTGCGGCCTCGTCCCTAGAAAGATCGCTCCGGACGGGGCGAATCTCCTTTCGGACGCACACAGCAGGATCAATTTTGCGAAGCGGTCACGCCGGGGGGCGGCGCCGTGCGCGGAAGAGATTTGCTCAAAGAACAAGAAGGCCCGGTGTTCGGCCGCAATAAGAGGGGGATGCGTTGATCTCTTCAAAGCCGATGAAAGGGGACGCTTCCGCGGCCTCGATCCAGGCCGATCCGTTGCAGGCTGCCTGGGAGGCGATTCGTGCCGGGCTTCGCCGCGATTGCGGCGCCCGCACCTTCGATGGCTGGCTGCGTCCGATCAGCCTTGGCAATTTCGACGCCGACAGCGGCACGCTGCGCCTCGAACTGCCGTCCCAGTTCATGGCCGATTGGGTGCAGACCCATTTCGCCGAGCGGCTCGCGCTTGCCTGGGGGCAGACCAACCCGGTCGTGCGGCACCTCGTCATCGGAGTCGGCGCGGCGGCGCCGCGAACTGCCGCGCTGGTCGAAATTCCCGCCCCGCCGCCCGAAGAGGAGCCGGCCGCGCCGGAGGGTCTCTATGCGGTCGCGCTGGAGCCGCGCTACCGGTTCGAGAATTTCGTGGTGGGCAAGGCCAACGAAGTCGCCTTCAACGCCGCGCGCACCCTCGCCACCGCGGAGAATGTCGTCTTCAACCCGCTTTTCCTTCACGGCGGCACCGGGCGCGGTAAAACCCACTTGCTTCACGCCATCGGCCACGATTTCCACCGCCTCCGGCCGCGCGCCCGGATCATCTACATGTCGGCCGAGAAGTTCATGGTCGAGTTCGTCGCGGCGCTGCGCGCCAACGACACGATCAAGTTCAAGCAGCAGCTGCGGGCGGCGGACCTGCTGATGATCGACGATGTCCAGTTCATCGCCGGCAAGGAGTCGACGCAGGAAGAATTCTTCCACACCATGAACGAGATCATCTCGGCGGGCCGTCGCCTGGTGATCAGCTCCGACCGCGCGCCGCAGGATCTCGACGGCATCGAACCGCGCATCCTTTCACGCCTGTCGTGGGGGCTCGTCGCGGACATCAACCAGGCCGACCTGGAACTGCGGCTGAACATCATCTTGAAGAAGCTCGAAGCGCTTCCCGATGTCGATGTGCCCGAAGAAGTGGTGATGTTCCTCGCCAAAAGGATCAGCTCCAACGTCCGCGAACTCGAGGGCGCGCTCAATCGCATCGCCGCGTATTCTGCGATGCAGAACCGGTCGATCGATCTTGAATTCGTCACCGAAGTGCTCGCCTCGACGCTGCGCGCCAACCAGCGCCGCATCTCGATCGACGAGATCCAGACCCGCGTTTCCGAGCATTTTCGAATCCGCAAGGCGGAGATGACTTCCGCGCGCCGGTCGCGCGAAGTCGCCCGTCCGCGCCAGGTCGCCATGTACCTCTCGAAGCAGCTCACACCGCGCAGCCTCCCCGAGATCGGCCGCCGCTTCGGCGGGCGCGACCACACGACGGTGATCCACGCGGTGCGCCAGATCGAGAAGCTGCGCGCCCAGGACCCGGAGCTGGACAGCGACATCCGCCTGCTCACCCGTCAGCTCGAAGGTTGACGCACAGGGGTGTCGGCAAACCCCATCGTCGTCCTCGCGATCCTCGGCGCGCTGATCAGCGGCGCTTTCGCCGCGCTTCAGACACCCACCAACGCGATGCTCTCGCGCGCCGTCAACTCGCCGGTCAACGCGGCGCTGATCAGCTTCGCCGTCGGCACCGCCGCCTTGCTCGTGATCGCGCTCGTCATGGGAGTTCGACCGAGCCCGGCGGCGGTGCGCGGACTTCCGGCTTATGCGTGGGCCGGCGGCCTCTACGGCGCCTTTTTCGTCACCGCCGCCGCCTTTGCAGCGCCGCGCATCGGCTTGGGCTTCTTCATCGCTTTGTTGGTTGCCGGCCAGATGGGCATGGCGCTGCTCCTCGACCAGCTCGGCGCCTTCGGCCTTGAGCGGCGGCCGGTGGACCTGAGCCGCCTTGCCGGCGCCGGGGCGATCCTGGTCGGCGTGCTGCTGATCCGGCGCTGAGGAACTTCTGGCGGACGTCCCATCGTGCCGGCGGGCGGCGCTGCCTCTCCATCCGAAGAGGCAGCGTCGGCGCCGATGCCTATTTCCAGTCCGGACCCTGGATGTCATAGCCCGCCGCTTGCAGGCGGTCGAGCACGGCATCCTTGCCGGCCAGCGTCCGCAGGCTAAGCACCGCAAGCGTTACCCGTGGGTCGGCGAGCAAGCCGGTAAGCTCCTCCATCATGTCGGTGCCGGTGGCGGCAATTGCCTCGGCAGGCCAGCATTGCTCGAACGGCGCCTGGGCCGGCGAGTTCAGCACCTCCTGCACCCGCCGCCCCGCCCACGCATCGGAGCGCGCCTGCACCGCCGCGGGGCCGGCTTCGGCAAGCGCGATGGAGGCGGACAGGCAGGGCAGGTGATCGTCGGGAGTTGAGGCGAACAGATCCTTGACGAGCGGCTTGGCCTTTGACTTCTCGATCGGCACCAGGGTTAGATCATATTTGTCCACCGCCTTGCGGACGTACATGCTCACCGAATTGCCGTAGTCGATCTCCCCCTTGGCCCGGCCCTGCAGGTCGCGAGCGAGGTGGAGCGGATGGCGGCGCGCATAATCGGAGCGCACCATCTTGCGCGCGGCAAGGGCGGAAAGCCGTTGCATCTCGGCGGGCTGCGCGAATTGATCCAGGCTCTGCGTTTTGGGCAGGCTGCCCATCGCATTATACTTTGCCACCCAGCCGATCGCCGAGAAGATCGACGCCGTGAATGCATGCATCTGCGGGAACATGACCCGGTCTGCCCGGCGCAGCGCCTGGGTGAGCGCGTCCGGGTCCCACTTGGTGGTCTTGGACACGCCCTCGATGCTGCCCACCAGCACCAGGGTGGTGGTGTCGCTGCGTACCGTCCACATCGGCACGCCGCTCTTGAAGCCGGTGACGACGATTTCCTCGACCTGGGCGTTGTCGGCGCGTGGCGCCTGCGCCTGCGCCGCACCGCAGCCGAGCGCCAGCGCCGCGGCCGCCGCGGCGCCCGCTTTCAATATCCCCTTCATTTATCCTCCCTCAGTCCCTGATCCCCTGTCTGCCCAGGCTCACCGCAAGCGCGTGAACGCCCGTTGAACGCGCACGAGAAAGGAGGACCGGAAAACCGGCCCTCCTTTTGAGTCTTCCGGCGTTATGTAGCCGTTCCGAGGTGACCCGTCAGCGGCCGCGCGGCGGCGGCGGAACGGTGATCCGCACCTGCTCACCCGAATTGCCCGGGAAGCCGGTGAACATCGCCTCGACGAGGTTGGGAACGAGCGTCCTCAGATCGTCGGTGCGCGAACGGGCGCGAGCGGTACCTTCGAAGACCGACTGGCCATCGGAAGCGCGGCGGATGTCGACATCCAGGAAGCTGTTATAAACGGTGTAAACATCGATATCGCCATAGCCGGCGCCGAACGGCGAATACCAGAACGGGTCGTCCCACCCATAATAAAACGGGCTGCCGCGCCCGTAGCCGAAGCGCGAGTAAATCGGGCGGTAGGGTCCCCAGGCGCCCCATCCGAAGCGGGAGTAGCCGGGGCGGGTCACCACCTGCTGCTTACCGTCGTCGACGCCGTAATCGACGGCGACGACCAGGGTCGCCGCGCCGCGGGTCGGCGCTTCGCTATAGCCCTGTGCGAGCATGTGCTGGCGCACATGGTCGGCGTAGCGGGAGAATTCGAGCCCGCCGCGATCGGCCGGGTCCGCCGATTCGACAAAAAAGCTCTGCCCCTGTGGCGCCGGCATCGCCTGGTAGCGTGACACTTGTGCCGGAAATCCGGTCGCACAGGCGCTCAGCGCAAGCAGCGCCGCTGGGGCGGCAAGCATCAGGATCTTCCTGGAAATAGACATGGGATTGGCGGCCTTTCGAGAAAGGATGGATCATCAGACACGGTAGACGATCCGTGGCCTGAGCCCAAGCCGCTGAACGGTGGCTGAAGAAGGACGAATTGTGGAGTGTAAAGAGTGGCTTAGCGCCGCCGCCCGAGGCCCACCGCGTCGTAAGCCGCGTTCAGGGTCGGCGCGGCCGCTTCTGCCGCCTTGTCCGCGCCGCGCTCCAGGATCGAGTCGAGCTCGGCGGGATCCTCGCGAAGCGAGTCGAGCCGGGCCTTGATCGGCCGCATCGTCTCCACGAGCAGGTCGGCAAGCGCCGGCTTGAAGGTGCCGAAGCCCTGGCCGGCATAGCGCGCCAGCACCGCCTGCGGCGTCTCGTCGGCGAGCGCCGAATAGATGGTGACGAGGTTCTTCGCTTCCGGGCGGCCGCCAAGTTCGTCCAAGGTCTCGGGCAGCGGCTCCGCGTCGGTTTTGGCCTTGCGGACCTTCTGGGCAATCGAGTCGCTGTCGTCGGTGAGGTTGATCCGGCTCATGTCGGACGAGTCCGACTTGGACATCTTGGCGGCTCCGTCGCGCAGGCTCATGATCCGTGCGCCGGTGTCGCCGATCAACGCCTCCGGGAGTGCGAAAACCTCGCGGCCGTAGTCAGCGTTGAACTTGATGGCGATGTCGCGGATCAGTTCGATATGCTGCTTCTGGTCCTCGCCGACCGGCACATGGCTGGCCTGGTAAAGCAGCACATCGGCAGCCTGCAGCACCGGATAGGCGTAGAGGCCGACGCTCGAGCCTTCCCGGTTCTTGCCGGCCTTGTCCTTGAACTGGGTCATGCGGTTGAGCCAGCCGATCCGCGCCGTGCAGTTGAGGATCCAGGCCAATTCAGGGTGCGCCGACACCCGCGCGTGGTTGAACAGAACTGACCGCTCCTCGTCGATCCCGCAGGCGATCAGCGCCGCCGCCATTTCGCGGATATTGGCGGCAAGCTCCGCCGGATCATTGAAGACGGTGATGGCGTGGAGGTCGGCCAGGAAGAAGAAGCATTGCGCCTCGTCCTGCATCTGCACCCACCGCTTTATCGCGCCCAGATAATTGCCAAGGTGGAGGCTGCCGGTCGGCTGGATGCCGGAGACCACCCGGCTCACTGGGCGCGCAACGGATGCCATCAGGCCACCTTCTTCTTCCTGAGGAGGATGAGGACGTCGTCCTTGTTCATCCCCCCGATGATCCAGGCGACGCCGAAATAGACGATTCCCCCGACCGAGACGAGGGCGCCGATGCCGAGGAGCTTGTCCAGCGTCTCGCCGGCAAAGCGGTCGCCGAGCGCGTTCTGCAGGAGCCACAGGGCCGTGCCCATTGCCGCGCCGGCCAGGAGCTGGCGCACCAGCCGCGAGGCAAGCCATCCTGGAACCCGGAAGTGGCCGCGCCGGTGGAGCAGCAAGGCAAGCAACGCCGCGTTGGTCCAGGCGCCGATCGCGGTCGAGAGGGGCAAGGCGACGATGCCGAGGCGCGGCACCAGGATGAAGTTCAGGAGCACGCTGGCGATCAGCGTCCCCACCGCGATTACGACCGGTGTCTTGACGTCGCGCCTGGCGTAGAAGCCGGGCGCCAGGATCTTGATCAGAACATAAGCGGGAAGGCCGAGCACCAGGGTGGCAAGCACCGCCCCGGTGACGCTGGCATCTTCCGCGGTGAAGCGGCCGCCCTCGAAGATCACGGTGGCGATCGGTCCGGCGCAAACGGCGAGCGCGACCGCGGCCGGGATGGTGAGCAGCATGCCAAGCTCGATCGCCTGCGCCTGCACCCGCCCCGCCGCCGCCTCGTCGGCCCGGCCGATGGCGCGGCTGACGGAGGGGAGGATGGCGACGCCGAGCGCCGAGCCGATCAGCGCCAGCGGGAGCTGGTTCAGCCGGTCGGCCTGGCCGAGGATCAGCAGCGAACCCTCGGGCAGCCGAGTCGCGAAATACACGTAGAAGAACTGGCTGATATAATATGTGCCGCCTGCCAAAGTGGCGGGAAGCACGAGCGTGAAGAGCTCTCGCACGCCCGGCGTGAGCCGCGGCGTCCGCAGCTTCAGCGGCACGCCTGCTCGAACCATATTGGCCCAGGTCAGGCCGAGCTGGGCAATGCCGCCCGCCACCACCGCCCAGCACATCGCCCGCACCGTGGGCTCGCCGCCGTCCGGCACGATCAAGAGCGCGATCACCAGAGCGACGTTGAGCAAGGCCGGCGCGAAGGCGGCGGCGGCGAAGCGTCCCATCGAATTCAGCACGCCCGACACCAGGGACAGCAGGCAGATGAAGACCAGATACGGCATGGTGATGCGCGTCATCGCTACTGCGAAATCGGTCTTCTCCCCGGCTGCCCCCCAATTGTCGGGCACGATCAGCCCGATGAAGAAGGGCATGAACACCATGAAGATGGCGGTGATCACCAGCAGCAGCGGCAGGAAGACGGCAAGCACTTCTTCGGCGAAGCGCCGCGCCCCGGCGGTGTCGCCGTCATCCTTGAGCCGCTGGCTGAACAGGGGCACGAAGCCTGCCGAAAAGGCGCCCTCGCCGAACAACCGGCGAAACAGGTTGGGGATCAGAAAGGCGAGGGTGAACACATCCGCCGCCGCCGAGGCGCCGAGCACGCGCGCCACCACCATCTCCCGCACGAAGCCGAGCACGCGCGACACCATGGTGAGCCCGCCGATCGAGCCCAAAGGCGCGTAAAGGTTCATGCCCTTGTTCCGGCCGCCGACGGCCCCGGCGGGGGGTTCGGTAACGCCGGGGGAGGGCGGGGGCGTAAGGATGGAGCCCTCCGCCCGGTCGGCGGGAGGGTCGCCGTCGCTGCCCGTGGGCGGCTTGGTCACGCCTGGCCGGTGACCATCGGCGCCTGGCCTTCGCCCTCATCGGCGAGCTGCTGGGCCATGCGCTGCATATAGAGGCCGCCGAAATCGATCGGCTCGAGCAGCAGCGGCGGGAAGCCGCCGTCCTGCACCGTGTGGCTGACGATCTGGCGGGCGAAGGGGAACAGGATGCGCGGCGCTTCGGCGAGCAGGAAGGGCTGGACCTGCTCTTCGGGCACATTGCGCATGCCCACCAGGCCCGCATAAACCAGCTCCACCGCGAACGCCGTCTGCCCGTCGGTGCGGGCGCGCACCTCGATCTTGAGCGTCACTTCAGTGATCTCGTCGTTGAGCTTGGTCGCGCCGATGTCGAAGCCGACTTCGATCTGCGGCTGGCCCTGCCATTGGTAGACGGCCGGCGCATTGGGGTTCTCGAACGACATGTCCTTCACATATTGCGAGATGATGCCAACCTGCGGCTGAGTGTCCTCGCCATTGCTTTGCTGATCGAAAACGCCCTCGGCGCCAGTTTCTTCGGCCATGTGCTGCATCTTTCCAGTCGGTGGATGACGGTGGCCGCGCCTGGACGCCGCCGCTCGGCGACGCCGGGTAGCAGGGGCGTAGCGCCCGCGCAATAACGCCTCCGGGGCCGGTGTTTTCGGGTGCTATGCCTTCGGGTTCGCGCGGTCCCCCTTGCAGGCTTTGATCCACGCGGCGGCCTGGACGATCCACTCCAGGCGCGTAAGCCGCATCGTATCTGTCTGCTCGGCGAGCGCAGCAGCGATCCCTGCATCCACGACTTCGTGAGCATCCGCGGGCGGCGGGCAGCGGGCGGGGAGCATCCGCGGCACCCAGCGCGCAAGTTCGTCATGGTCCTGCACCGCCTGCGGGACCGCCCGCATCAGCCGCTCGGCATCGCCGCGGCGTCCCTCCCGGGTGAGGAGCGTCAGGAATCCATTGGCGGTGGACGTGTCGATCCCGGTTCCGTTGATCCCGGCGAAGAGGGACACGGCACGCTCCAGTTCGGGGGCGAACAGGGGTGTGCCCTCGTACAGGTGCAGCACTCGCAAGCGGGTACGCCAGAGCGCGTTCAGGTCTCCGCCCGCACCGGTTGGGGCGGCCAAGGCGGCTTCCGCCTCCGCGACCAGCCGTTGCCCTTCCGTCTCCTCCCCGGCGGCGCGAAGCACCGCGCCGGCGAGCAGGCCCAGCGCTTGGCGTCCTGCCAGCGTGTAGACGGGATCGTCGCGCCGGCTGTAGCTCAGTCGCGCAAGCCGCTTCGCACAGGCCGTATTGTTCAGGTGGACGGCCTCCAGCATCGCCGCCTGAAGCCGCTCGCTCCGCATCTCCTGGTCGGGCTCGGCCAGCGAAAGCTCAGCGTCGCAGCGTCCGGCCCGCACCAAATTGGTGATCCGGTAGGCGCGCGTGTCCCAGTCCACCCGCGCGAGCAAGGGCTCGGCCGTCGCCAGCGCGCGGGACATCAGCGCATCGAGGTCCGGCGCCGCCGGTTCCGGCGGTGCGCTACCTAGGAGCAGCGCCACGAGAATTTGTGAATTCATCTCAGCAAGATAACGCCGAAGCGCAGGGCTCGCCAGTGCCGCGTTGCACCGGACGCCGCCGGTCGGCGCAGCAAAGCTTGCGCGGCTCCTGGTGTGAGGCTTGGGATGCACCGCACCGAACCCATCGTTGCGCCGGCCAGGGAACCCCGCCGCATTTGAATCCTTCTCCCCCCGCGCCTATGTAGGTGCGGAATGTTTCGGAGACTGCGGTGACGATCGAGATTGTGCTTCTGGCGATGGTGGCTTTGTTCGTGGGGCTGCGCCTCTATTCGGTGCTCGGCCGCCGCACCGGGCATGAACAGCAGCCGATCCTGCGCCCCGCCGAAACCGCGCCGGTGGGCGAGCCTGCCGCAACGGTGACGGAAGCGTCTCCCGACCGGCCTGGGGAAGCGCCCGGCCTCGCCTTCGAAGACAATGCCGCCGGCGGTATCCGCGCCATCGTCGCCGCCGATCCGGCGTTCGATGTGGCGCGTTTTCTGGAAGGCGCTCAGGCCGCGTACCGGATGACCCTCGAAGGCTTCTGGCGCGGCGATCGCGAAGAACTCCGGCATCTGAGCGGCCCGGAAGTGTTCGCCTCCTTCGACGCGGCGATCACCGAGCGCGAAGCGGCCGGCCACCGGCTCGACAATCGGCTGGTGGCGATCGAACGGGCAGTGATCGCCGACGCGCGCCTGGTGGGCCGCAGCGCTGAAATCGATGTCCGCTTCGATGCCGACATCGCCGCCGTCACCCGCGACCGGGACGGCAATGTCATCGCCGGTACGCTTTCCGACGCGGTGCCGACTCATGATGTGTGGACCTTCCGCCGCAATCTTGCGACGCAGGATCCCAACTGGCTGCTGGTCGAAACCGACGAGGCCTGAACTCTCTGGCGCGCGGCCCGGTGAGGAATATTTCCTCCGGGCCGCTTCGGCGGCTATCCTTGGCGCCATGCAGCAAAGCGAATCATCTGGCAGAACCCTCCTGGCCGGGCCCAACGGCCGGACGATCCGCCGTGGGCGTCCAGCTTCGCGCTCAGCAAGCCTGAGCCTGGGTCGTCTTTCAGCCGGCTTCGGCCTGCTCCTCGCCCTGGCAAGCTGCGCGCCCAAGCTTGTCCCGCCCGAGGCTCCGCCGCCCACCAAGCCCGTTGAGCGGGTCGCCGTCCCCAGGCCTGCGGAGCCCAAGCCAGCCGGGCCGCAAACGGCGCGGGAAGCGGGGGTGCGCGCCGGGCCGAGCCTGTCCGGCGTCACGGTGGAGCAGGCCGATCGCGCCTACCGCGCTTTCAAGATCAGCTGCCCGGCGCTCACCCGGCGCGAGGATGCCAGCGGCCTGACGCGCCCGTCCGATTGGGCGCCGCTTTGCGCACAGACCGACACCATGGCCCAGCCGCGCGACATGTACCTGCGCTGGTTCCGCGACAATTTCGAATTGGTCGAGGTCGGGGACGGCAAGGCGTTCGCTACCGGCTATTTCGAACCGGAGATCACCGGCTGCCGCACCCCCCGGCCGGGCTGCGACGTGCCCGTATACCGCAAGCCCCCCGACCTCGTCGAAGTGGATGCCGCCGCCGCAGCCGCCGCCGGTACTCCGCGCCGCGGACGGATGGAGAACGGCGCCATCATTCCCTATGCCGAACGCTCGCAGATCGAGGACGGGGCCCTCGCCGGCCGGGGCCTCGAGATTGGCTGGGCGGCCGATGCCATCGAATTCTTTTTCCTCCAGATCCAGGGTTCGGGCCGGTTGCGCATGGCCGACGGCAGCGTGATGCGGATCGGCTATGCCGGGCAGAACGGCCGCGAATATGTCGGCATCGGCAAGCTGATGAAGGACCGCGGCCTGCTCGGCCCCGGCCAGACCACCATGCAGGGCATCGTCGCCTGGCTGCGCGCCAATCCGGAGCAAGGCCGCGCCATCATGCGCGAGAATAAGAGCTACATCTTCTTTCAGGAGCTGACCGGCCCGGGTCCGCTCGGCGCGCTCGGCCTGCCGGTCACCGGCCGCGCCAGCGTTGCCGCCGACCCCAAATACGTGCCGCTCGGCGCGCCGGTTCTGCTGGAAATGGACCGGCCTGAGGCGAGCGGCCTTTGGATCGCGCAGGATACCGGCGGTGCCATCAAGGGTTCGAACCGCTTCGACACCTTCTGGGGGGCGGGCGAGGAAGCGGCACGCATTGCCGGCGGAATGCAGGGCAGGGGCCGCGCCTGGATCCTCGTTCCCAAGGGTACGCTCGGGCGGCTCGGTGCGACGCCTCAACCCTGAAGAACAGCAGCTTTGGAGCCGGGTGGTTGAAAGCGTTCGGCCGCTGCGCGCCGTGCCGGAAGGCGCTGCTCAGCCGGCCGCGCCGCCACCCCCGGAGGCGCCCCAGCCATCGCGAAAGTCCGCGGGACCCCCGCCCCGACGCGCCGCGCCGTCGCTTCCAGCTCCCGTGCAGCCGGGGACGACACTCGACGGGACTTGGGACCGGCGCCTCTCGCGCGGCCTGGTCTCACCCGATTTTGTGCTCGACCTCCACGGCCACAACCTGTCCACTGCTTACGATCTGCTCGACCGGCGGCTGGAACTCGCCATCGCCTCCGAAGCGCGCCTCCTCCTTCTCGTCACCGGCAAGCCGCCTGGTACCGAACGGCCGGTGAAGCGCGGTGCGATCCGTGCCGCGGTTGGAGACTGGCTCGCCGGCTCACGCCACGCCGCGAGCATCGCCGCCGTGCGCGGTGCCCATCCGCGCCATGGCGGCACGGGCGCTCTTTACATCGTCCTTCGCCGCCGCCGCTGATCGAGTTTATCGCCGCTACGCTTTAGTAACCAGGAACGGGCTATGGCTCGCCTGCAGGTCAAAAGGGGATGGCCGGCAAGGGGACCAAATGCGCGCCATCTGGATCAGGATCAGCAATGGCTTTCTTTCGCTGGTAGCGGGAGGGGCGGCGTTCATCTTCACCCTTCTGGGCTTTCTTCTGCTTGGCGATGTCGACCAGCAGATTGTCGCCTCGCTGTTTATCGGCCTGTTCGCGCTGATGGTGGTGCGGATGGCCGCCGAACGCCCCAACAGCGCCCAGGCCCGCGCCGGAGCGGCGCTGATCGAGCGGCTGCTCGCGGTTCGGCGCGGCGATCTCGCCTCGCCCGCCCCTGCTGCGGTTCGCCATGCCATGCCGGCACTCGCCGATGCGGTGGACGGTCTGTTCGAGCAGGTTCGCTCCTCTCTCGATAATTTCCGAACCATGGCGATGTACGATCCGGTCACCGCGCTTCCCAACCGAATCCACTTTCGGCGCGAAGCGGAACGGATCCTGGCCGCACGGCGGGAGGATGATGTCACAGCCCTGTTGTTCATCGACCTCGACGGCTTCAAGGAAGTGAACGATCGCCTCGGCCATGCCCAGGGTGACCAGGTGCTGACCATGGTCGCCAACCGCCTGCGCATAGTCGTCAAGGCTGAAGCGGGCGCGGGGGCGACGCCGTTGCTTGCCCGCCTCGCCGGCGATGAATTCACGATATTGCTGCCGGATGTGGGCAACGCAGCGGAGGCCGAGCGGATTGCAGGCCTCGCCCTTTCCGCCTTGGCGGAGCCGTTCAGCACGGCCGGCCATACCAGCCAGATGGGTGCCTCGATCGGAGTGGCCCTTTGCCCGGATCACGGCGGCGAACTCACGGCTCTGATGAAGGCTGCGGACCTTGCCATGTACCACGCGAAGGCAAGCGGCCGGGCGCGCGTCTGCCTCTACGAGCCGGCACTCGCCCGCGCGTCGGAAGCCCGCGCGGCCCTGGCCGCATCGCTTCAGCAGGCGGTGGAGCAGGGTCAGGTCGCCTTCGCCTACCGGCCGAGGCTGTGCCTGCGCACCGGCGCGATCCTTGCCGGTGATGCTTCCTTGTGGTGGAACCGGCCGGGCGAGCCTTCCGTGGCTATCGAAGGCCTTGGGATCGACTCCGCCGATGGCGGCCTGGAGCAATGGCTGGCCGGCTTTACCTTGGCTTCGGCCGTGGCGGCTTACGATCGATGGCAAGCGGCGGCTTTGCCACAACGCCTCTGCTTCCGCTTGTCCACCTCTCAGCTGGTCCGCGGCGAGTTCGCCCCGGCTATCCATCAGACGCTGGCGGCGGCGCGTCAGCGCAATGGCCTCCTGGAACTCGAAGTCGCAGCCGGTGACCTGGCACTCGTCCCGGGCCATGTCAGCAGCGATCTGGAAGGGCTGCGCCGGCTCGGGGTAACGGTCGCAGTCGGCGGTTTCGGCGCCGCAGATTCCAACCTTACGGCGCTGCGCGGCTTTCCGGTTGATCGGGTGAAGCTCGATCCCGTGCTTATCGAAGATGTGGAACACGATGCGCGCGCGCGGGCGATGCTATCCTCGGTGCTTCACCTCATTCACGGCCTCGGTTGCGAAGCGGTGGCGACCGGCGTTGCCCACGAGGAGCAGCTTGCGATTCTGAGGATCGCCGGCTGCGACTCCGTGGAAGGGTTCCTGGGCGCCGATCCGCTCGACGAGGATGCCTTTGTCGCGTGGGTATCGGCGCAGGATTGCGCCCGAAGCCTCGCCCGCGCGTCCTAGGCCAGCGCCGACCGCAAGATGCGCGCGTAGATCCTGGCAAGCGAGCGAATGTCTTCCACTCCGGCCGCCTCGTCGAGCTTGTGCATGGTGGCATTGGGCAGGCCGAAATCGATCACCGGGCATAAAGCGATCAGAAAGCGGCCGTCCGATGTACCGCCGCTGGTCGACAGCACCGGCGCGACGCCCGTCTCGATGCGGATCGCGTCGGTGACGAGGTCGTAGAGCGGGCCGGGCGGCGTCAGAAAGGCTTCGCCCGAGACCTTGCCCTCCACAACCGTGCCCGGCGCGGCCTCCTCTGCGATGCTCCGCACGCGTTCGATCAACTCCTCGCCTCGGTGGAGGTTGTTGAAGCGGATATTGAGCTGCGCCGAGGCGGAGCCGGGGATGATGTTGGTCGCGCTGGTCGGCGTGGAGACGGCGGTGAACTCAAGGTTCGACGGTTCGAACGCCTCGGTCCCATGGTCCAGGTGAAGGGCGTCCAGCGCGGCAAGTACCCGGGCGAGTTTCGGCACCGGATTGTCGGCGCGGTGCGGGTAAGCGACATGCCCCTGCTGGCCCGGCACGGTGATCCGCATGTTGACGGTGCCGCGCCGGCCGATCTTCACCGTGTCGCCCAGCCGGTCCACGGAGGTGGGTTCGCCAATCAGGATCATGTCGGGCCGGATGCCGCGCTCGGCCATCCAGGCCATGATGGCTTTGGTGCCGTGAACCGCCGGCCCTTCTTCGTCGCCGGTGATCAGCAGACTGAGGGTGCCGCGATGCGCCGGGGTTTCCGCACACGCAGCCACAAAGGCCGCAACCCCGCCCTTCATGTCGACCGCGCCGCGGCCGTAGAGCAGGCCGCCGCGTATCTCGGGGCGAAAGGGATCCGAACGCCAGCCATCGCCGGGAGGGACCACGTCGAGATGGCCGGCAAAGGCGAAATGTGGGCCCTCACCGCCGCGGATGGCGACCATGTTCTCCACCGGCCCGTCCGGAGTCTGGCCCGAGAAGAAGCGATGCACTTCAAAGCCGATCTGGCGGAGCGCGGCTTCGAGGACGTCGAACGCGCCGGCGGATAACGGAGTCACGCTGGGGCAGGCGATGAGGTCGGCGGTGAGCTGCACCGGATCGATTGCGCTGGTCATCACGCATCGCCTAGCAAGGGCGCGGCTCCATAACCAGCGCGAGACCGGACATGCCCAAGCTCGACCTTCAGGCGATCGAACAAACCAACCGCACCGGCTACCCGCCGCCTTATGCCGAAGCGATGGCGAAGCGCCTGTACCGCCGCCTCGCGCCCGCGGCGGGGCTGGAGGATTTCGGCGCCAGCCACGTGGTGCTGCAGCCCGGCGGCATCTCGAGCCAGCGCCACTGGCATGAAGAGGAAGACGAGCTCGTCATCGTGCTGGCGGGCGAGGCGGTGCTGGTGGAAGAGGGCTGCGAAACGATCCTGAAGGCCGGCGACATCGCTGCCTTTCCCAAAGGAACGGCGGACGGCCACCACCTGGTCAACCGAGGCGACGCGGATTGCATCTTCGTGGCGATCGGCAAGCCTACTCATGGCCACTGCCATTACCCGGACATCGACATGCACATCCACGGCGCCGATGGCCGGTTCACGCACAAGGACGGCACGGCTTACTGAGCGGACTGCGGCTCGTCATATTTCTCGATCACCCACGGCTCGTCCTGCGCTGCTTGCATCCATTCCAGCATCCACGGCTGACCGAGCATCGCCTCCATATAGGCGGCGGCGAAGCGAGGAACGCGGATGCCGTAGGTGATGAAGCGGGTCACCACGGGCGCGAACATGATGTCCACCGCGCCGAATGTGCCGAACAGAAACGGTCCGCCGCCGCCGTGGCGCGCGCGCGCCTGCGCCCAAAGCTCGAAGATGCGGACCAGCTCCTCCCGCACCGAATCGGAGACGGCATGGTCGGGAACATGCTTGCGAAGGTTCATCGGGCATTCGCGGCGGAGGTTGTCGTAACTGGAATGCATTTCCGCCGCCATCGAGCGGGCCATGCCGCGGGCAACCTCATCCTCCGGCCAATAACGGGCGCGGCCGGCCCGGTCGGCGAGCCACTCGACGATGGCGAGCGAATCCCAGATCACCGCCTTGTCGTCCCACAGGATCGGCACCTTGCCGCCGGACGGCGCGAATTCCTGTCCCTGCCGCCGCCGGTCCCACTCCTCGTTGAACATCGGAACGGTGATTTCCTCAAACGCCAGCCCCGATTGCTTCACGGCCAGCCAGCCGCGCAGCGACCAGGAGGAATAGGCCTTGTTGCCGATGATGAGCTTCAGCATGTGCGTTGGTTACCTGTGCGAGATGTTGCCCCTCAGGGCATATCGCCCCAATGGTGGAGCAGGTTCCGCTGAACCACCTGGAGGCGGGCGTAGTTTGCCGGGTCCATCCCCAGCCCCTCCAGCGCCGCCACCTCGTTCAACTCGTACAGCAGCTCGCGCCGGGCGCTGTCCTTGATCCGGCTCTGGACGAAGGTAAGGCCCACCAGCCGTTCGCCGCGTACCACCGGCTCCACCTCGTGCAGCATGTGGGAGGGGTAGACGATTGCCGAGCCCGCCGCGCCGCGGACGCGGACATCGTGGCTGCCGAGCGAAATCCTGAGCGCACCGCCTTCGTAACTTCCTGGATCGGAAAGGAAGATGGTGCAGCTCACATCGCAGCGTATCGGCTTTTCGCCGAGCGGCAGATAAGCGGCGTCGGCGTGGGCGCCGTAATGCATGCCCGGCGCGTAGCGGCTGATCATCGGCGGGGCGAGGATCACCGGAAAGGCAAAATTGCGGAACGTCTCATTGCCGAACAGCGCTCGCGCCATCGCGTCGGAGGCGCCCTTGTCGTAGAGCTGGAGGTTGTTCTTGACGCTGGAATGGGGGTTGCTCGCCCGCCCGTCCATGAATTGGGACGAGGCGGCGATCCGCCGCAGCGCGGCCACTTCGTCACTCTTCAAAAGGTCGGGTATCTCGATAAACACGCTGCGCCTCCGCCGAACGGCTTGTTAGCCGCTGGTCAGGCGTCCGTCGAGCCGGCGGCAAGCTGGAGGCAGCGGCCGATCTGCGGCACCGCCCCGCCCGCGGCTTCGACCCAGCGAAGTGCCTCGCCGCGGGCCGCACCCTGCTCCCGCCGCGCCTGTTGGAGCAGCTGGCGGCGAAGCTCGGGGCCGTATTCATATTCGGGTGCCTTGGAATAGCGGCGCATCAGTGGGCTTGCGGCAAGCTTTTCGGCATCCAAGGGCGAAAGGGTCTCGCCGAGGAAGCCGGTGATCCGCTCCAGCCACATTGCGGGCTCTGCGAGGAAATCGTCGAACTCCAGCCACATCGTCGCGCCCGCCGGCAGGTCCTCGGCAGCGGCAAGAAGCGCGGTCATCTCGGTTGCCCAGGCCATGCCGACAAGATCGCCTTCGCCCAATTCCCAGCGGCGCCAGCGCGGTTCGCCGGTGCGGCGATGAAGGCGGCGCAACCGCTCGCCGCCGCTCATCCGCATCTCCTGGCGGGAATTGTCGCCGGCCAGGATGGTTTCGATATAGCGCTCGGGCCGGCTGTACAGGAGCAAGGCCTTCGAGCCTTCCGGCACCAATCGTGCGGCAAAGTCGCTTACGAAGCTCGTCGCCTTGATCGTCACCCGCTGCTCGGGCCGGTAGGTGCGCGAAAGAAGGGCGGTGAGGGTGTCGAGCCGCTCCGAAACGTCGTCCGGGCTCCACACGCTCTCCGGCCTGTTCTCCTCGCCCAGCAGATCGGCAAGGGTGCGCAGGATCGCCGGCTCGCGCAGCGCCAGGATGCCGGGCAGCTCGCCGAGCAGCCGCGAGACGAGGGTCGAGCCGACATGGCCGATGTGAAAGATGTAATGAGCGTCGCGGCGCGGCGGCCCGGCCAAGGCGGCGGCGACATCGCGCCACTCGGCTATGTGCCTGGCCCGATCCTGGCGCAGCGAGCGATCGTCGAGGAAACTCGCCGCGCGATACTCTTCCTCATCCTTGTCGACGAGGAGCAGGCGGTCGTGGACCGGGTCGAGGAGGTGGGGAAACCAGCGCGGGCTGGCGGCCAAGGCGGCGGCCGTGGGATTGGTCATGAAGGAGCCTGGAACCTGTTGCTGCGGATCAGGCTAGCGGCTTGGCTGCGCAGGCAAAAGGGGCGGCGGTTCGCACCGCCGCCCCCTATTGTTCGTTCAGGCAGTCGCCGCGTCGTCGTCGTCGCCGGCCGCGGTGTCGTCCGTGTCGACCCGGATTTCGCCCGGCTCGGCATTGGGATCGAACTCCTCGGTGAAGCCGGCCTCGCCGCGGTCGAACATCTCGGCCATGACATCGACGCCCTGCGCCTGAAGCTCGGCCTCTTCGGGCGAGCGGGCGACGTTGACCCGAATCGTCACGGAGACTTCCGGGTGCAGAGCGATGCGCACGTCCTGAAGCCCGATCGACTTGATCGGCTTGTTGAGCACGATCTGATTCTTGGCGATCTTGTGGCCATCGGCTTCCAGCGCCTCCGCCAGGTCGCGGGCCGACACCGAGCCGTAGAGCTGGCCGGTGTTGGACGCCTGGCGGATGAGCTGAACGGTGGCGCCGTCAATGCCCTTTGAGTCCTTCTCGGCGACCGAGCGGCGCTCGGCGTTCTGCGTCTCGATGCGCTCGCGATTGGCCTCGAAGACCTTGCGGTTGGCATCGTTGGCGCGCAACGCCTTGTTGTTGGGAAGGAGGAAGTTGCGGGCGTAGCCGTTCTTCACCTTCACCACATCGCCGATGGCGCCGAGCTTTTCGATCCGTTCGAGCAGAATGACATCCATTGCTCGCGCTCCTTATTTCACGACGTAGGGGAGAAGGCCGAGGTGGCGGGCGCGCTTGATCGCGGTGGCCAGCTCGCGCTGCTTCTTGCCGGAGACGGCGGTGATGCGGCTCGGGACGATCTTGCCGCGCTCGGACACGAAGCCCTGGAGCAAGCGGACGTCCTTGTAGTCGATCATGGGAGCGTCTTTGCCCGAGAAGGGGCAGCTCTTGCGGCGGCGGAAAAATGGGCGTGCCATATGCTGTCCTTTCTCTACTTACGCTTCGGCGAAGTCGGCGCGGGGCGCGCGATCGCCGCGGTCGTCCCGGTCACGGCGGGGGCCGCGGTCACCGCGATCGCCGCGGTCGCCACGATCACCGCGGCCGTCCCGGCTGTCGCGCTCGTTGCGGCGCATCATCGCCGACGGGCCCGGCTCATGCGCATCGACACGGATGGTCATGTAGCGGATCACATCTTCGTTGATCTGGGTCTGGCGCTCGAGTTCGGCAACGACATTGGTCGGCGCTTCGAAGTCGAGGGCGACATAATGCGCCTTGCGGTTCTTGGAGATGCGATAGGCGATGGAGCGCAAGCCCCAGGTCTCGGTCTTGACGACCTTGCCGCCATTGCTCTCGATGATGTCGGTGGCGGTTTGCGCCAGCGCGTCCACCTGGGCTTGTGCCAGGTCTTGACGCGCGAGAAAAACATGCTCGTAAAGCGGCATGTGTCGCGTTCCTTCTCTTGGCCGATCGCTGACGCCGCCCATTGCGGACGCCCCTCCGGCTGTCGTCTCAAATTGCTGTCGTCTCAAAATTAAAGGGGCTGGAAAAGCACGCGCCTCTCCGCCCCTTGGCGCTCCCTTGGCGCAGGGCAGGCGAAAAAGCAAGCCTCGCTTGCGCTTGGGGCCGCTCGTCGCCTAGCAGCCGCGGCAACAGGAGGAACCACGATGCGTGCATTCATCTTTCCCGGCCAGGGCAGCCAGTCGGTCGGCATGGGCAAGGCGCTTGCGGAATCGAGCAAGGTCGCCCGCGAGCTGTTCCAGGAGGTCGACGAGGCACTGAAGCAGAACCTTTCGCGCCTGATGGCGGAAGGACCGATCGAGGACCTCACCCTTACCGAAAACGCCCAGCCCGCGATCATGGCCAACGCGCTTGCCACCTTGCGCAGCGCGGGGATCGACCTTGCGGCCAGGGCGGACTTCGTCGCCGGCCACAGCCTTGGTGAATATACCGCGCTCGCCGCCGCCGGCTCCTTCGACGCTGCCACCACCGCACGGCTCCTCAAGCTACGCGGCCTCGCCATGCAGCAGGCGGTGCCGGTAGGGCAGGGGGCGATGGCGGCGGTGCTCGGCGCGAGCCTCGAAATGGCAGACGCCATCGCCCGGGCGGCGGCGCAGGGTGAAGTGTGCACGGTCGCCAATGACAATGATCCCAGCCAGGTGGTGATTTCGGGCCACTGCGGTGCGATCGAGCGGGCAATCGGCCTTGCCAAGGAAATGGGTGCCAAGCGCGCCTTGCTGCTGCCGGTCTCGGCCCCGTTCCACTCACCGCTGATGGAGCCCGCCGCGCGGGCGATGGAACAAGCCCTTGCCGAGGCGCCGATCGGCACTCCGGTCGTGCCCCTCTACGCCAACGTGACCGCCGCGCCGGTGGAGGACGCGGACGAGATTCGAAGCCTGCTCGTCCAGCAGGTCACCGGCATGGTGCGCTGGCGCGAGAGCGTCTCGGCCATGGCCGAAGCGGGCGTCACCCATTTCGTGGAATTCGGCGGCAAGGTGCTCGGTCCGATGGTGAAGCGCATCGCTCCCGACGCCGCCGTGACCAGCGTGATCACGATGGACGACCTCGACGCCCTGGTGAAGGAGCTTTAATGTTCGCGCGGAGGCGCAGGGGGATCGGATTCGAAGCTGGCTGAAGGCAGTTTGGCTCACGCGGAGGCGCGGAGACGCGGAGGGGCGCGGGTGAAGGATATCGATCAGATCAGCGGAGATGTGGTCGACGTTGCGCTGCGCCTGCACCGTGAGCTGGGGCCAGGCTTGTTGGAGAGCGTCTATGAGACGCTTCTCGCGGGCAGGCTGGGGTTGATGGGATATGAGGTCGTTCGTCAGCAGCCGGTAGCAATTGAGTTCGAGGGCGTTCGTTTCGAAGGGGCGTTCAGGATCGATCTGCTGGTAGACGGGCGGCTGATCGTGGAGGTGAAATCGGTGGAGCGGCTGAGCCCGGTCCACGAAAGCAACTGCTCACCTATCTGCGGCTGATGAAGCAGCCCGTTGGGCTGCTTCTGAATTTCGGCGGAGAAACGCTGAAGGAGGGTGTCAGGCGGATCGTCAACGACTATCGCCCCTCCGCGACTCCGCGCCTCCGCGTGAACAATCAAATCGGAGAATGACGATGTTTGACCTAACGGGAATGACTGGGCTGGTGACCGGCGCTTCGGGGGGCATCGGGTCTGCGATCGCGCGGGCGCTGGCGGCGCAGGGGGCGCGGCTGGCGGTGTCGGGCTCGAACGAGGAGAAGCTGGAGGCCTTCCGAAGCGGCCTGGGCGGCGACCATGTCGCGCTTGCCGCCAATCTGTCGGATGCGGCCGCCGTGGACGGCCTGGTGCCGCGGGCCGTGGAGGCGCTTGGCAAGATCGACATTCTCATCAACAACGCCGGGGTAACTCGCGACAACCTCGCCATGCGGATGAAGGATGAGGAATGGGGGGATGTGATCCGCATCAACCTCGAGGCCACGTTCCGGCTTGCCCGAGCCGCCTTGAAGCCGATGATGCGCGCGCGGCACGGCCGCATCATCTCGATCACCTCGGTGGTCGGCGCAACCGGCAATCCGGGCCAGGCCAATTACGCCGCCTCCAAGGCCGGCGTCGTCGGCATGTCCAAGGCGCTGGCGCAGGAGGTCGCGAGCCGCGGCATCACGGTGAACTGCATCGCGCCGGGCTTCATCCGCTCGGCGATGACGGAGGCCCTGCCGGAGGCGCAAAAGGAAACGCTGATGGGCCGCATTCCATCGGGAAGGCTCGGCGACGGGAACGACATCGCCGCGGCGGCGGTTTACCTTGCCAGCCGCGAAGCCGCTTATGTGACGGGGCAGACCCTGCATGTGAACGGCGGCATGGCGATGCTTTGATCGGCGCCGCAAGCGCCGATACCGTAACGGCCACTTGCCAGCCCCATTGGGGAGCGGCTAGGGCAATCCGCAAACGCACCTAGGGAAGGGTAGAATATATGAGCGAGACCGCCGATCGCGTGAAGAAAATCGTCGTCGAGCATCTCGGCGTCGAAGCCGAGAAAGTGACCGAGGACGCGAGCTTCATCGACGATCTCGGTGCCGACAGTCTCGACATTGTCGAGCTGGTAATGGCGTTCGAAGAAGAATTCGGCGTGGAAATCCCCGACGATGCCGCCGAGAAGATCACCACGGTCAATGACGCCATCCAGTATATCGACAACAACAAGGCCTGAGCTTCGGGCCTCCGCCGCGCGCGGGGGTTTGAGCCGCTTGATCGATCGGCTCCCCGTCGCATGCCGGGGAGCCGTTTTGACATTCACGATCCGGGAGTTTTCAAATGCGCCGCGTAGTTGTCACGGGTCTCGGCATGGTTTCCCCGCTCGGGGCCGATGTGGAGACGAGCTGGAAGAACATCCTCGCGTCCCGCAGCGGGGCGGCGCGCATCACCCGCTTCGATCCCACCGGCTATGCCTGCCAGATCGCCTGCGAGGTGAAGGCGCCGGATCATGAGTTCGGCTTCGATCCGTCGCTGCGGGTCGACCACAAGATCCAGCGGCAGGTCGATCCGTTCATCATCTATGGCCTCGACGCCGCCGGCCAGGCCCTGGAAGATGCCGGCCTCACCGACATGAGCGAGGAACAGCGCTACCGCGTCGGCGTATCGATCGGCTCCGGCATCGGCGGCCTGCCGGGCATCGAAAAGGAGTCGCTGGTTCTCCATGAAAAGGGGCCACGCCGCGTCAGCCCGCACTTCGTCCACGGCCGCCTGATCAACCTGATTTCCGGCCAGGTGTCGATCAAATACGGCCTGATGGGCCCGAACCACGCGGTCGTCACCGCCTGCTCCACCGGCGCCCACTCGATCGGCGACGCGGCGCGGATGATCATGCTCGACGATGCCGACATCATGGTGGCGGGCGGCGCCGAAAGCGCGCTGTGCCCGCTCGGCATCGCGGGCTTTTCCCAGGCGCGGGCGCTCTCCACCCAGTTCAATGATCAGCCTGAGAAGGCCTCCCGACCCTATGACAAGGCGCGCGACGGTTTCGTGATGGGCGAGGGCGCGGGCGTCGTCATTCTTGAGGAATATGAGCATGCCAAGGCGCGCGGCGCCAAGATCTACGCCGAGGTCATCGGCTACGGCATGTCGGGCGACGCCTACCATGTCACCGCGCCGCACCCGGAAGGCGCCGGCGGCTACCGCGCGATGGCGGTGGCGATGAAGCGCTCCGGCCTCGACCTTTCCGACATCGACTATATCAACGCCCACGGCACTTCGACGCCGATGGGCGACGAGCTGGAGCTGGGCGCGGTGCGCAAGCTGTTCGGCAACGCCGTCGGTACCCTGTCGATGAGCTCGACCAAGTCGGCGATCGGCCACCTGCTTGGCGGCGCCGGCGCGGTGGAGGCGATCTTCTGCATCCTTGCGATGCGCGACCAAATCGTGCCGCCGACGCTCAACCTCGACGATCCCAGCGAGGGAACGCTCGGTGTCGACCTGGTGCCGCATGTGCCCAAGGAGCGGAAGGTGAAGGCGGTGCTCAACAACAGCTTCGGCTTCGGCGGCACCAATGCCAGCCTGGTGATGAAGGCGGTTTGATCCGCCCATGAAAAAGCTGCTTGCGCTGGGCGTCGCCGTCCTCGTCCTGCTCGGCGTCGGCCTGTGGTTCATCCAGGGCTGGAACGGTGCCGGCCCGGCCGCGCAGCCGACCCCGGTGGTGATCGCGCCCGGCTCCAGCATGGTAAAGGCCGCGCGCACATTGGAAGGGGCGGGCGTGATCGCTTCCGCCGAGCGCTTCGTGTTCCAGGCGAAGCTGTTCGGCGGCGGCACCATCAAGGCGGGCGAATATGAATTCCCCGCCCGCGCCAGCCACTCGCAGGTGCTGTCCATCCTGCAGAGCGGCAAGTCGCTGCAGCGCATGGTCACCGTCCCCGAGGGCATGCCCTCGGTGCTGGTGCACGAGCGGCTGATGAAGGCCGAAGGCCTGACCGGCGAAGTGCCGGTGCCGGAGGAAGGCTCGGTGCTGCCCGACAGCTACAGCTACCAGCGCGGTGAGAGCCGCGCGGCGGTGCTGGCGCGGATGCAGGCGGCCATGACCAGAACGCTCGACAGCCTGTGGCCGAAGAAGGGCCCCCACAGCGTCGTCACCGACAAGCGCGAAGCGGTGATCCTCGCCTCCATCGTCGAGAAGGAGACCGGCAAGGCGTCCGAGCGGCCGATGATCGCCGGGGTCTATTCCAACCGCGTCCGCATCGGCATGAAGCTCGATGCCGACCCAACCGTCATCTACCCGGTCACCAAGGGCCGGCCGCTCGGGCGGCGCATCCTGCTTTCCGAACTGCGGGCCAATAACGGCTACAACACCTATGCGATGGCGGGGCTGCCGGCAGGCCCGATCGCCAATCCCGGCAAGGAGTCGATCGCCGCGGTGCTCAACCCGGCGCAGACACCGGCGCTGTACTTTGTCGCCGACGGCACGGGCGGCCACATCTTCGCCAACACCCTCCCCGAGCACAATGCCAATGTGCAGAAATGGTATGCCCTCCGCCGCGCCCGCGGCGAGATGTAGGGCCTAGTCCAGCCAGCCGCGCCTTCGAGCATGATTGGCAAGCCAGGCGAGCAGGGCTGCCACCGCGACGATGGTCACGGGAAGGGCCATGCCGCCGAATTCTGCGAGGGCGCCGCTCAGGAACACGACATAGAATTCCAGCACGGCCAGCGCGAGCAGCGAGACGAGCAAGGCCGGCCACGCCCAGCGCTTGCGCAGGAGCAGGCCGAGGCTGCCGATCAGACCTGCGAAGGTGCCGATGGCGAAGGCCGCCACGATTGCCGGAGGGATGCTCTGGGCGGCGGCGCGCTGGGCGTCGGTAAGGCTGGCCAGCGGGTCGCCGAACAGGCCGACCGAACCGAGATACTGATAGACCCCCATCGCGTTCCACAGGATTGCCATGAGCGCGGCGATGCGGAACCATGCGGGTGGGGCGGCGTGTGCGGCGGCGGCCATGCGATCCTCCTCTGCCGGTGAGGCCGCAAGACTGCTCGTTACGCTGCCGAAAGGCAAGTCAGCCGAGGCGTCGCCGCTCTATCTCGCTCTCGGTGCCGGCGGCATGGGCGCAGTGGAAAGGCTCCACAGCCACTTTCCCCGCCTTGTGGCTGACCTGGATAGCCATCCGGTCATCGACCATCAGGCCGACATGATCGTCGCAGAACAGGAGGTCGCCGCGCCGGAGCGGTGCGTGGTCGGGAAGGGTGTCGCCGAGCGCCCGCTGGTCGGCAGTGTCGCGCGGGCAGTCCACGCCGCACAGCTGGAGCGCGAGCTGGACCAGGCCCGAGCAATCGATGCCGTGGGCAGTGCGGCCGCCGCGCAGATAGGGGGCGCCGAGCAGGCGGCAGGCAACCGCGGCGGGATCGCTGTCGCGCTCGCCGACGGCGCGCAGGTACGACAGGGGCACGCACCCTCCCTCGATCTGCAGCATCGCGCCCCGTATGTCGCCATGGACCTGCGCCCCCATCGGCAGTTGGGCAATCGGGGGTGACATGGGATCGCCGCACGTCTGGATCGGCGCGGAGGCCTCGACGACGATGTGGGTGGGCTCCAGCGGATCGGTGAGTTCGATCGTTTCGACATAGCCGACGCGGCGGTCAGCCACGCAATAGCCCCAGGCCCAGCCGGTGGTGAACTCGACCACCGCGAAAAGCTCTCCCGGCAGCAGCTGCGAGACTGGATCGCTCAGCTCGCTGGGGCCGGTGAAGACGCCGGTCGGCAGCATTCCGCAGGCGCGTATCAGAGGCCGGGCGTAATGGGGCGCGAACAGGATGCCGGCGAGGCCGACATCCGCAATGTCCTTGCGATAGGCGTTGACGCGCGGGTTGAGGACGATCGAGGGGCCGTTGAGCGAGAAGCGCTCAGTGCTGGAGGAGGATGGCGCGCTCCCTGGGCGCGCGTCGGCCGTTGCCGTCCTGCTGCTCGATATTGCCTTCGAAGCGCTCAAGAAACTCTTGCCCTATGCTGGTCTTCGCAACGAACACATTCCGGCGATCGGCCTCGTCGCGTACCCGGCGCAGATAGCCGAGCGTGCCCAGCGTATTCAAGGCGCGCGTGATGACCGGTTTGGATACGCCCAGAGTCTGGGCAAGTCCGCGCACGGTGTGCGGCCCGGGCGTCATGTAGACGATCAGCAGCAGCGCCATCTGACGATTGGTGAGATCCGGCTGGCCTGACCGCACATAACCGATCAGCGTTTGCATCCAGCTCCTGAGCGAGCGCTCTGCCACTGGTCTTTCTCCAAAATCCCGGCCGTTCCCTTGGAAGAAGAAGACGGTCTGTTTCGGGCATACAACCAGTCAGAATGGCTTTCGTTTCGTTAGCCACTGAAATTTCGGCCCAAAAACGGCGCCGCTCGTCATCCGCCGTAACGCCGAAGCAGCATTTCCCATGCCGCGCGCAGGCCGAGTGCATCGCCGCCCTTGGCGCGGCCGGGGCGCGATGCCGAGCGCCAGGCGAAGGTGTCGAAATGCGCCCAGGCGATATTCGCCGGTACGAAGCGGCGCAGGAACAAGGCGGCCGTGACCGCTCCCGCCATCGGCGCGTCGGATATGTTGCCGAGATCGGCGATGTCGGACGCCAGCATCTCGTCATAGCCGTCCCACAGCGGCATCCGCCACAACGGGTCCGACACGGCGGTGCCGGCGGCGAGCAAAGATGCGGCAACATCGTCGTCATTGGCGAAGAGCGCCGGAAGGTCGGGGCCGAGCGCGACTCGCGCCGCGCCGGTCAGGGTCGCGAAATCGAGGATCAGCTCCGGCCCGCCTTCACCGGCCCTGGTGAGGGCATCGCCCAGGATCAGGCGTCCTTCGGCATCGGTGTTGCCGACTTCGACGGTGAGGCCCTGGCGGCTTTTGAGCACATCGCCGGGGCGGAAGGCAGCGCCCGAAATACTGTTCTCGACCGCCGGGATGAGCAGGTGGAGGCGCACGGGCAGGCGGCGCTTCATGATCAGCTGGGCAAGGGCGAGGGCGTGGGCGGCCCCGCCCATGTCCTTTTTCATCAGCCGCATGCCGGACGAAGGCTTGATGTCGAGGCCCCCGGTGTCGAAGCACACGCCCTTGCCGACGATCGCCACGCGCGGGTGCGCCGCATCGCCCCATTCCAGCTCAACCAGCCGCGGCGCGCGATCTGCGCTGGCCGCCCGCCCAACCGCTTCGACCATGGGATAGCCCTCGGCCAAAGCGGCGCCGGCGGTTACCGTCACGGAGGCGCCGCACTCGATAGCCAGCGACCGAACGCAGGCTTGGAGCTCGGCCGGGCCGAGATCGCCGGCGGGCGTGTTGACGAGGTCGCGGATCAAGGCGACGCTTTGCGCGAGCGACACGGCGTCTTCGATCCGCGCCGGCTCGGGAGTGAGCAGGATGCGTGGCCCCTTGCGATGCTTGGGCTGCTTGTAGCGCTCGAAACTGTAATGGCCGAGCAGCCAGCCCAAAGCCGCGGCGCCCGGAGCGGCGCCTTCAAGCCGGTATCTGCCGCCAGGCAAAGCCTCGGCGGCCTTGGCGAGACACCAGGGCCCAAGCTCGCCGGCCTTGGCGACCCCGAGCAGCGCCGACCAATCCGACCTGTCCCCCGGCAGGATGGCGAGTTGGTTGGCGTCGCCGCGGAACTCCTGCGCCTCGGCGGCGCGGCGCGTCCGCTCCGGCTGTGCCTTGAGCCACCCGTCGAAGCCCGCCTTGTCGACGAGGTGGAGCGCGATTGCCGGCTCGCCGCGGTCAGGCTGGAGGAGCGCGTCGAAGTCCGTCATGCCGGCAACGGCACTCCGAACAGATCGTGCTCGTCGGCATCCTCGACCAGGACGCGGAGGATGTCTCCAGCCTTTGCGCTGCCGGCGTCGCGCAGGTGGACTTCGCCGTCGATCTCTGGCGCATCGGCGTGGCTGCGGCCGGTGGCGCCGCCTTCGCCGTCGGCAAGGTCGATGATGACGTGGATCTCGCGCCCGATCTTGGCGGCGAGCTTGGCGGCGGAGATGCTGGCGGTGAGCTCCATCAGGCGGGCGTAGCGCTCTTCCTTTACCTCTTCGGGCACCACGCCCGGGAGCGAATTGGCGGCGGCCCCCGTGACGGGTTCGAAGCGGAAAGCACCGACGCGGTCGAGCTTCGCTTCGGCGAGCCACTGCATCAGATAGTCGAAATCCGCCTCGGTCTCGCCGGGGAAGCCGACGACGAAGGAGGAGCGGATGGCGATATCGGGGCAGATCTCGCGCCATGCGTGGATGCGCTGCAGCACCTTGGCCTCGTTGGCCGGGCGCTTCATCGCCTTCAGCACCGACGGCGAGGCGTGCTGAAAGGGAATGTCGAGATAGGGGAGGACCAGCCCCTCGGCCATCAGCGGGATGACCTGGTCGACGTGTGGGTAGGGGTAGACATAGTGGAGCCGGACCCAGGCGCCGAGCTTGCCGAGCTCGCGGGCGAGATCGGTCATGTGGGCGCGGACCGGCGCGCCCTTCCAGCTCCATTCGGAGTGGCGCATGTCGACGCCGTAGGCCGAGGTGTCCTGGCTGATGACCAGCAGCTCCTTGGTGCCGGCGGCGACGAGCTTTTCGGCTTCGCGCAGGATCGCGTCGGGACGGCGGCTGACGAGGTCGCCGCGGATCGACGGGATGATGCAGAAGCTGCAGCGGTGATTGCAGCCTTCCGATATCTTGAGATAGCTGTAGTGGCGCGGCGTCAGCTTGAGGCCGCCTTCCGGCACCAGGTTCAAATAGGCGGAGGGCGGCATTGGCGCGGCGACGTGGACGGCGCCGACCACCTGCTCATATTGGTGCGGGCCGGTGACGGCGAGCACCTGCGGGAATTTGGCACGAATGAGATCCGCCTCATTCCCCATGCAGCCGGTGACGATGACCCGGCCGTTCTCCGCAATCGCCTCGCCGATGGCGGCCAGGCTTTCTTCCTTGGCGGAATCGAGAAATCCGCACGTGTTGACCAGCACCACATCCGCCGCGTCGTAATCGGGCGAGAGTTGGTAGCCGTCCGAGCGCAGCTTGGTCAGGATCCGCTCGGAATCGACCAGCGCCTTGGGGCAGCCGAGCGACACCATGCCGACCTTGGGCGGGGAGGGGAGCGTGATTGCCATGGGAGGCGCTCACATAAGGCCGATGCTTCGATTTTCCTAGGGGAGCATGCGAACGCCGACCGAAGTTCAGGCTTGCCTGCCCCGGGGACGTCTCTCGGGCTGTCGGTTATGGGATGCGGGCGTGGATTGGACCGCGCACAACAAGGTCCTCGCTCCCCCGGCCGCTCAAGGGCTATGGAGGGCATGAAGGAGTGTGAGCGATGGCGATTGCGCAGCTGCTGGTGGAACGGGGTTCGCTCAAGGACCAGTCGGAGGATTGGGGCGTGTGGCGCTTCGCGGCCTTGCCCTCGCCGGCGGACCGCCTCACCGTCGCACGCGACGGCGGCACCCATTATCTCACCGTATTGTGCGTCCATCACCGGATCGAACCCGCGGACGCTGAAGTTGAGCCGAGCGCCTGCGTGGTGGCGAAGTGGACCGGCTGCGCCTGAGGAGTCAGCTAGCCCGGGGCTTGCGGATCGGGCCCGACCGGAGGGGCAGGTCGGCCTCCGAAGCCAATGACGGGATGATCTCGACGATGCGGTCGCCGGTGCACAGCGCCTTTGCACCCTCCTCCCAGAAACCGATCGGCTTGCCGCCGCGATAGACGCGGACTCCAAGGCCGGTGGCAAGTTCGGTCAAGGAGCGGCCGCATTCTTCAGGCAGCACCTCGCGCTCGGCCAGGTGAACGCGGCCGTGGGCGGAGGCGAGATCGGCCAGATAATCGGAGATGTTCGGTCCTTCCGCCGAGCCCGCCAGCAGCAGGCCGGCGAAGCTGACCGGATTGATCACGATGGTGGCGCCGGCCGCGCGGGCGGGAAGCTCGTTGTCCTCGGCGCGCACCGCGATGGTGATGCGCAGGTCCGGCGCGAGATGGCGCGCGGTGAGGCAGATCAGGATCGACGTGTCGTCGCGGCCTGCCGAGATGATCAGCACCCGGGCATTGGCGACGCGCACCGCCTCCAGCGTCCGGTCGCGGGTCGCGTCGGCCTGGAGCACGGCGCAGCCCAGCGCCTCGGCGCGCTGCAGCGCATCCTGATCGCAATCGATGACGACGATCTTGCCGGGATCGGTGCCGCGCGCGATCAGTTCGTCCACCGCTTCCGATCCGGAGGTTCCAAAGCCGGCGACCACCACATGGTCGCTCAATGTCCGTTGCAGCCGCGCCATAAGCCAGTTGTTCCAGGTTCGCTTGAGCACGAACGTATAGGCCGTGCCGATGAAGATGAGGACGAAGAAGATTCGGATCGGAGTCACCACCAGCGCATCGAACATGCGCGTGCCGGTGCTGATCGGGACGATGTCGCCGTAGCCGGTGGTGGTGATGCTGATCATGGAGAAATAGACCACATCGGAAAAGCTGACATGGCCATCGAGATGGTCGCGCAGGTTGTGCCGCTCGAACCAATGGACGGCGATCACGAAGGCGAGCAGGCCGAACACCGCCCCCAGCCTCACCCCGATGGAGGCCCAGCCGGTGATCGGTGCCTTGCGACGCAGGGTCATTGGCGCGCTGGTGCGGGCCATCAGCGGTAAAGGCCGGCCAGCCGTGCCAGCGACGGCTCGTGGGTCAGGTCGAGGTGAAGCGGCGTCACCGCGACATAACCATCGGCCACCGCTTCGAGGTCCGTCACGTGGCCCGGGGTCTGCACCGACGGGCCGAGGGCGAACCAGAAATAATCGTAGCCGCGCGGATCGGTGCGCTCAACGATCTTGAGCCGGCCGTAATCGCGAAAGCCCTGGCGGACGGTGCGGATGCCCTTGACCTCATCGGGGGCGAGAGCAGGAAAGTTGATGTTGACAAGGGTGCGCGGTGCCATCGGCTCCGCCAACAGCGGCGCCAGCGCACGCTCCGCCCAGGCTTCCGCGGCGCCGAACGGCACTTCGTCGCCCATTCCCGCCCGGGCATAGACCTGGCTCAGGGCTATGGCGGGAATGCCGGCCAGCGCCGCTTCCATGGCGGCGGAGACGGTGCCGGAATAGGTGACATCCTCGCCAAGGTTCGCGCCGCGGTTGATGCCCGAAAGAACGAGATCGGGCGGCCCGTCCTTCATGACATGGGCCAGCGCCATCATCACCGAGTCGGTGGGCGTGCCGGTGACGCAGAAGCGGCGTTCCCCCAGTCGGCGCAGGCGCAGGGGCTTGGTCAGCGTCAGCGAATGTCCGGCGCCCGATTGCTCCTCGCTCGGCGCCACCACCCAGACATCGTCGGAGAATGTGCGGGCGATTCGTTCCAGGAGGGCAAGGCCGCGGGCGTTCACCCCGTCGTCGTTGGTGAGGAGGATGCGCATCGGCGCGCAGCTATGCGGCGCGCCCGGCCGAGTGGCAAGCCCGGCAGTTCGGCGAAACAATCGGCGCCGCGGGCGCGTTCACGAAGGGAACAGGCAAAAGGAGAATGCGAATGCAGGTGCCCCACAATTCGTTCGTGGTCGTGGCCGACGGCAAGAAGATGCTTTTCTTTCGCAACGAGGGCGATGCCGAATTCCCCAAGCTTCAGGTCGAGCGCAAGCGCGAGCAGGAGAATCCGGCCGACGCGGACCAGTCAAGGGACAGGCCTGGGCGCACCTTCGACTCCGGCGGGCCCGGCCGCAGTGCTTATGAGGAAACCGACTTCCACCAGCTGGAGGAAGACCGCTTCGCCCACGAAACGGCCGAGATGCTGAAGAAACGGGCGCTGAGAAACGATTTCGACCAGCTCATCATCGTCGCACCGCCGCGCACCCTGGGCGAGCTTCGCAAGCATTACCACAAGGAGGTCGAGAAGAGGCTGGCCGGGGAAATCGCCAAGGACCTGACCGGTCATCCGGTCGCTGAGATCGAGAGGATCATCCAGGCGGAATAGCGGACATGGCGCCACCGCCGACCGACGCAAACCCGGGCGGCGGGGGCGCCTTTCGGATCCACAAACCACATCAGGAGCGGTAATGAACATCAAGCGCGCAATCGTCCTCCCGCTGGTCGCGATCGGCCTCGCCTCTGCGCCGGCGGCATGGGCCCAGGCTGACGGCATCGCTGCAGGCGCGGCGGTGAAGGATACCAGCGGCGGGGCGGTCGGTACGGTCGTACGGGTCGACGGCGATCACCTCATCGTCAAAACCGACCGGCACGAGGTGCGTCTGCCCAGGACGTCGTTCACCGCCGCGCAGGGCGCGCTATTGTTCGCCATGACTCAGGCGCAGCTCAACGCGGCGGTAGAGGAAACCAAGGCGCAGGCCGAGGCCAGGGTCGCTCCCGGCGCGGCGGTGACCGGCGCGGGCGGCGCCAGTGTGGGCACGATCGAAGCGGTGGATGCCGAGTTCGTGACGGTGAAGCTCAACGCCGGCGGCGCCGTGCGGCTGCCGCGCTCCGCGGTTGGCGCCGGTCCGAACGGCGTCGTCACCAGCTTGACGGCGGCCGAACTCCAAGCCGCGGCCGGGGGTGGCAGCCGCTAAGGCACCGCCTTCTTTCGCAGACAGAAAAAGGCCGCGCCGGGACCCACCGGCGCGGCCTCTTTTTTGACCGGTGAACGGTCGTAGCGCTGCTCAGGCCTCTTTGCGGGCGAAGCGGCGGCGCGCGACCAGGGCAGCGGCGGCGGCGCCGAACAGCAGGATCATCGGCGGCGCCGGCACCGGCGTACCGCCCGTCGAGCTCGGCGGGGGCTGGTGGCCGCTGGAGCCACTGCTGGTGCTGCCGCTGGTGCTCGATGTCGTGCTGTTATTATTATTGTTGTTATTGTTCCAATTATTATTGTTATTATTGTTCCAGTTGTTGTTGGTGTTGTTGTTGGTCTGCTCTTGGTTCTGCTTCTGATTCTGCTCTTGCTTGTTCGTGTTGTTGTTGGTGTTCGAATTATCGATGTTGACGCCGCCGGTGGAGCTTGTCGACGATGTCGACACGCTGCCGCTGGAGGTCGACACATTGCCGCTGGAGGTGGAGACGCCGCCGGTCGAGGTCGACACATTCACATTGCCGCTCGACGTCGAGATGGAGGCGCCGCCGGTGGAGGTGGAGCTGCCGCCGCTCGAAGTCGAGCTGGAGGTGGAGCTGCCGCCGCTGGTGGTGGAGACGCCGCCCGTCGAGGTGGAGGTCGATGCGGTGAAGATGGCATTGCCGCTCGATCCGCCGAAGAAGCCGCCGGAGAAGAAGCCGCCGCCGAAGCCGAAACCGCCGCCGCCGCCGCCGACAACCACCGGGGCGCTGCCGCCGCCGCCGCCGCTGAAGAAGCCTTCGCTGGGGGGGAGGGGCGGGATCGGCAGGGCCGCCGCGCCGGGATAGGTGACGGTGCGGGTGGTGGTGGTGGTGCCCGGCTGCCTCACCACGCAGGAGGTGCGGGCGATCTTCTTCACCCGCTTGGCGCGCACCTTGGATTTGACTCGGGCGTGGGGCGCCGCCTTGATGCTTTTCGCCTTTGCGCTTTTGATGATCGCGGGACGCGAAGGCGGGTTCTCCGCCACGTGAACGGCGCCGCCGCCGATCACGGCGCCGCCACAGGTGCAGGCGCACAATTTTGCCAAAGCCATCTTCACGGACATATCACTCACCCTTCTTCCCAGGCTGCGGTGGCTTTTCGGATAATTGCTGCCAAGCATCCGAAGGCTGTCACCGGGCTATTGCCGACAAATGCAAAGGACTGGTTGAAGCGCAAGGGCGTTAACCACGATGAGGCCTGCAAATGGCCGCGAAACGCCCAACCCGGCGACTTCCGTCCCATTAGGAGACAAGGGCGGCGAAGGGGTGAAGGTAAAGATGCCGAGGCGGTGTCTATGCTTATGGTTAACGGGTGCGACGAGGCTATCCGATTCGGATCCGCGGGACTGATTCGCTTGCCCGGGGCGCCCATGCGGAGCTGCACGGCCTGCCGCAAAAACCGCGGGTAAAATTTTTTCCTGCTTTTGAGTGACTTGTACTGCCCTTTGCCTGGGCGTATAGGCGCGGATGGGGCAGGTGCCGACGATTCTCGGACAACTCGGGAGCGGTACCGAAGGATAGCAGTCCGCCGGTGCGGACCGCGGAGAGGTGGAGGGGTTATGGCTACGGCTGCCAGTGGGTTTTACGACCAAGGCTACCAAGACGAAACCAGCACGAATGCGTTCCTCGGAGTCGACCATGACGACTTCATGAGCGCGTCTCAGTTGGCCTATTTCCGGCAAAAACTGCTCAACTGGAAGGATGAGATCCTTCGCGAGGCGGAAGGGACGATGGCGCAGCTCAAGAGCGGCCCCATTCGCGAGGCGGACCTGACGGACCGCGCTTCGAGCGAGACCGACTGGAGCATCGAGCTTCGCACCCGCGACCGACAGCGCAAGCTCATCTCCAAGATCGATTCCGCGCTTCGCCGGATCGAGACCGGCGATTACGGCTATTGCGAAGTGACCGGCGAGCCCATCGCCATCGCCCGCCTGGAAGCGCGGCCGATCGCGACCATGACGGTCGAGGCGCAGGAACGCCACGAACGCAACGAGCGCATCTCGCGAGACGACTGAAACGGCTTCGGCTCCAGGTGGTGCTTGGAGCCGGGTTTGTTTCCGGGGGGTGCGGGGGCGCCCTCCCAGCGTGTGCGGGGTTCGCCTGTGAAGGAGGACGCGCGCGAGGCGCCGGCTTTGCCCTATAGGGTAGGGCCGGCGTGTTCTGCCCGATTATTTCACACGCAGGAGTTCGTGGCGGCGCACCTCGGAATGGGCGCCCCGAAGCTGCTTCGCTCGCGGGCACGACAAGGGCTGAGCGCGGGCCACTACTCCCTCTCCCGCTTTCGCGGGAAAGGGTTGGGGTGAGGGTCTTGCTGCGCCCGCGCCCACTCGGCATCTGAGAAAAAGAAGAAGACCCTCACCCTACCCTCTCCCGCGAAAGGCGGGAGAGGGGATATGGCGCCTACGCTGCTGTGTGCGGCAGCCGCCAGTAAGCCGAGCGCGGCCGCTACTCCCTCTCCCGAAAAGCGGGAGAGGGGGATGGCGTCGACGCCGCTGCGTCAGGCAGGCGCGATCAGGCCGAGCCGCCGCCGTGCACCCGCGCGGCTTTCGCGGCAGCCGCGGCTCCATCGGCGAACATGAAAAAGGCGGCCCCCTGGCAGCACGAACCGCGTTCGTGGGCCCAGATCCCCCTCTCCCGCCCTTGGCGGGAGAGGGCAGGGTGAGGGTCTTCTTCTTCTTCTCTCGGACGTCGTACGCGCGCCGGCGCAGCAAGACCCTCACCCCAGCCCTCTCCCGCGAAAAGCGGGAGAGGGGGTACTGGCGCCCACGCCGCTGCCTCCCGCGGGCGCGACTAGGGTCGAGGGCGGGCACGCGGCTGCGCCTGGCAGGAGCGCCTCAGATGTCGCCGCCACGCCGCTGCATGCGGCAGCCTCGACCAAGGCCTACGGGCCCGGTGCTGCTTTCGCGGCAGGCACGACTTGGGTGAGGAACATGAAAAAGGCGGCCCCTTGCCGGAGCCGCCCTGAATGCCGTTTCTAGTGGATGCCGGCGATGGCTTCCTTGACCCGCAACTTCTCTTTCTTGAGGCGGGCCAGGGCGGCGGCGTCGGGCCAGGGGCGCTGCTCTTCCGCGACGATGCGTTTGTCGATGGCCGCGTGCTTTGTTTCCAATGCCGAGATATGCGCCTGTTGCATCCCAGTCTCCTTTGCTGCTGGCTGACTTCGCGATCTAAACACCTGACGGGCCTTGCTGTCTCCTCGCGCTCGACCGTTCACCCGATATATGCGACGGTCCGTTAACACGCCCTCCTTACCGCTTTTTGGCAGGCCTGAGTAGGGGATCGATTGGAGACGGGGCAGGAATGAGCGTCCACGAGTTAGGCTCAGCCTCGCGGCTGGTGTGGCTGCGAACCGAGCATCGCGATCTGGACGCGGCGATCGCCGCCTTGCTCGCGCAACCTGCGCCCGACCAGCTCCAGATCGCCCGGCTCAAGAAGCGCAAGCTGCGCCTTCGCGACGAGATCGCGCTGCTCGAGGACGACATGATACCGGACATCATCGCCTGACTACCCGCCAAGCGTCCCGAAACCGCCCTGGATTTACCCTCTTTGCCCGTGGCCGCGGCGCCCGCGCTGTGGCATCTGGGCGGCATGGCGCAGAACGAGGCACAGTTCCAGCTCACACCGAGGCTGGTCGGTACGCTTTACACCGAAGCGATGTTGCTCGCCGATGAGGCGCGTTCCTATTTCGACCGGCTGGGGCGGGAGGAGCGCGACTCGCTCGATCCGATGCTGCGAGTCGGGTTTTCGTGCGAGTCGCTGAAGGTGACCACGCGGCTGATGCACATCGTCGCGTGGCTGCTCACCCAACGGGCGGTGGAAGCGGGCGAACTCAGTGCCACCGAGTCGCGGCGGCCGTCCAGGCGCCTCGGCGACGAGCCGGAGAGCGACGGCGCGGTGTTGCCGCAATTGCCGCAGGCCGCCCAGGCACTGGTGGCGGCGAGCCGCGATCTGTTCGCACGGGTACGCCGGCTCGACGAGGTGGGGCCGCAGGCCGTCCCCCAGCCCAGTCCGGCGCGAAGCCTGCTCAGCCGTCTCGAACGATCGCTGTGACGCCGGTTTGAGGCTAGAGCTTCGAACATGAAACCTTACACTTTCTTCTACGGCCCCAGGCTTTCGTGCGGCGACGGCGCGGCGGAACGGCTGGCGGAGGTTCTGCCTCCTGGGCCCTGCCTCTTCGTTACCGACGCGCAAATCCGCGCCTTGGGCCTCGCCGAGCCGGCCCTTGCAGCGCTGCAGGCGGGTGGCACAGAGCCCCGCATCTTTGATGCGGTCGAAGCGGATCCGTCCCAGGAAACGCTGCTGGCGGCGGTAGCGGCGGCGGAGGGTTGCGCCAGCGTGGTCGGCTTCGGCGGCGGCAGCCCGATGGATGTCGCCAAGCTCGCCGCCTATCTGCTCGGCTCGGGCGAGGATCTCGATACGCTTTGGGGCGTCGGCAACGCGACGGGGCGCCGCCTGCCGCTCATCCTCGTTCCCACCACCGCCGGCACCGGTTCCGAAGCGACGCCGGTCAGCATCATCACGGTCGGCGCAACCGAGAAAAAGGGCGTGTCGAGCGCAGCCTTGGTGGCCGACTGGGCGGTGCTCGATCCCGCGTTGACGGTCGGCCTGCCGCGCGGCGTTACCGCCGCCACCGGCATCGATGCGATGGTGCACGCGATCGAGGCCTATACTTCGGCGCGGCTCAAGAACCCGATGTCTGACCTGCTCGCCCGCGAGGCGCTGTCTCTGCTCGCCCGGAATATCGATCGTGTGTGCGAGGCGCCGTCCGATCTCGACGCGCGGGCGGCGATGCTGCTCGGCGCGCATCTCGCCGGAGTAGCCTTCGCCAATGCGCCGGTGGCGGGCGTGCACGCGCTTGCCTACCCGCTCGGCGGGCATTTCCATGTGCCGCACGGCGTTTCCAACGCGCTGATGCTGCGCCATGTGCTGGGGCACAATATGCAGGCGGCGATGCCGCTTTATGCGGAGCTCGGCACCTTGCTCGATCCGGCGCTTGGCGGGCTTGGCACGCAGGCGCAGGCGCAGGGCTTCGTGGAGGCGATGGAGGCGATTTGCCGCCGCGCCGGCGTGCCTTTGCGCTTGTCCGAAGTCGGCGTTTCCGCCGGGCATCTCGACCTGCTCGCCGCCGAGGCGATGAAGCAGGAGCGGTTGCTCGTGAACAATCCGTGCGCGATCAGCCAGGCCGATGCGCGCCGGCTCTACGAAGCGGCGCTTTGAGCCGGGCTCCGTTCCAAGGGCGCGGCGCCTACCGCGCGTGGCGCAGGCTCACGACGCGCTGGGCGGACAATGACGCCTACGGCCATATCAACAACATCGTCTATTACGGCTGGTTCGACACGGCGGTGAATGCCTGGCTGATCGAGGCGGGGCTGCTCGATGTCGCGCGCGGCGATCCGATCGGCCTCGTCGTTGAAACCGGATGCCGCTACGCCCGGCCTATGGCCTATCCCCAGGAGGTGGAGGTGGGCGTCGCGGTCGAGCATGTCGGCGGATCCAGCGTGCGCTACCGGATCGGCATCTTCGCGGTGGGGGAAAAGGAGGCGGCGGCCGAGGGCTTCTTCGTCCATGTCTATGTCGGCCGCGACAGCCGGCGGCCGGCGCCGATCCCCGACGCCTGGCGCATCGCGCTGGAGCGGCTGCGATGACGCCGGCCGCCTTGCCTCGCGGATCGGCTTGGCCCATCAGGGCGGCGATGAAGACCAGCCCTGTTTTCCTGCTCCTCGCACTCGCCGCCTGCGGCAGCAGCAATCCCGAAACCCCGCAGGATGCAATGGCCTCCGCTGCAGAAGGCGCGGAGCGAATCGAATGCGCCGTTGGCGGCTCGCAAACATTCGAGCCGGTCTGCGCGGTGGAGCGGGTGACCGGGTCGGACGGCCTTACCCTCACCCTGCGCAGCCCCAGCGGAGGCTTCCGCCGGCTGCTGGTCACCACCGACGGGCGCGGTGTGATCGCCGCCGACGGGGCGGAGCAGGCGGTGGTGACGCCGCTCGGGCCCGACCGGATCGAAGTCGTGCTGGCGGGCGATCGCTACCGGCTGCCCGCCACCGTCAAGCAGTGACTCGGCGCGCCATTCTGACGGCCGGCGAAATGCGCCGCGCCGAGGCGGAGGCGATTGCCGGCGGCACGGCCGAAAGCGTGCTGATGGAACGCGCCGGCGAGGCCGCGGCCGAAGCCATCTGGCGCTTTGCGGGACCGCTGCCGGCGTTGATCCTGTGCGGGCCCGGCAACAATGGCGGCGATGGTTATGTGATCGCGCGGGTGCTGGCTGAGCGAGGCGCCCAAGTGCGGGTGGCCGCGCTTGGTGAGCCGGCTACCGAAACCGCGCAGGCGGCGCGGGCGCGGTGGCAGGGACCGGTCGAGCCGCTGGCGGATGCCGGGCCGGCGCCGCTGTTGATCGATGCCTTGTTCGGCACCGGCCTTCGCCATCCGCTGAACCCCGCGCTTGCCGGCCAGGTGGCGCGCCTGGCGGCTGCCGCGCGGGTGCGCGTGGCGGTGGATCTGCCGAGCGGCGTCACCAGCGACGACGGCGCAATCCTCTCGGCCGTGCCCGCTTTCGACCTGACCGTCACCTTCGCGACGCTCAAGCCCGCGCACCTCCTCCAGCCGGCGGCCGCGTTGATGGGGCGGGTCGTGGTCGCCGACATCCGCGTGGCCGGTGAAAGCCTGCTCCACGAGATCGCACGGCCGTTGCTTAGCCCGCCTGGGCCGGCAGACCACAAGTTCACCCGCGGCTATGTGGCCGTGCTGGCGGGCGAGATGCCCGGCGCCGCCGGCCTTGCCGCCGCGGCGGCTTTGCGCGGGGGCGCGGGCTATGTGCGGCTGGTGGGGGAAGGGGCGGCGCCCGGTCTTCCGTCGGCGATCGTCCGCTCCGATGCTTCGGCCGCCTCGGTCCTTGCCGATCCCCGGGTGGGGGCGGCGGTGGTTGGGCCGGGACTTGGCCGGGGCGATGGAGCGCGGGCGCTGCTCCAGGAGGCGCTCGCGTCGGACCGGCCGCTGGTGCTCGATACCGACGCGCTCGCCCTTGCGGCCGACGCCGGGCCGCAGCTCTTCGCCCGCGCCCGGCACATGCCGGTGCTGACTCCGCACGGAGGCGAGTTCGCGCGGCTGTTCGGAGCGGCACCGGGCGGCAAGGTGGAGCAAGCGCGCCAGGCGGCACGGGCGAGCGGCGCGGTGATCGTCCACAAGGGTGCGGACACGGTGGTTGCCGCGCCCGACGGCCAGGCGGCGATCGCGCCTGCGGCCAGTCACTGGCTCGCGACGGCGGGCACCGGCGATGTGCTGGCGGGGATCATCGGCGCGATGCGGGCGCGCGGCATGGAGGCTTTCGACGCGGCCTGTGCCGGCGTGTGGCTGTACGGGCGCGCCGCGGCCTTCGCCGGGCCGGGGCTGATCGCCGACGATCTGCCCGCGCACCTCCCGCGCGCCGTCGCGGAATGCCGATGAGCGAGCGCATCCTTCGCCTCGCCGGGCGCGGCGATGGAGTCACGGCGAGCGGCCGCTTCTTCCCGCTCACCGCGCCGGGCGATCTGGTGCTGGAGGACGGGACGGTGGAGCCGGGCCCGCACCGCCAGGTGCCGCCCTGCCGCCATTTCCCCGAATGCGGCGGCTGCCAGGTCCAGCAGATCGACGACCAGGCCTATGGCGCGTATCTCGCCGAACGCATCGTCGGAGGATTGGCCGCGCAGGGCCTTGCGGCGCCGGACATCCGCCCCGCCCACATATCGCCGCCGAACAGCCGCCGCCGCGCATCCCTGAAGGCCGAGCGGCGCGGCAAGCAGGTGCTGATCGGCTTCCACGCCGAGGCCAGCCACCGCATCGTCGACATGCGCGAATGCCACATCCTGCGGCCTGAATTGTTCGCGCTCGTCGCGCCGCTGCGCCGTCTGCTGGGCACATTGCTGCCGGCGCGCGGCAATGGCGAAATACGGATGACGCTGGCCGACCAGGGCGTGGATCTGACGCTGGACCGGGTCAAGGCCGATGGGCTCGAGCAGAACGAGGCGCTTGCCGCCTTCGCGCAGGAGCATCGCCTGGCCCGGCTCAGCATCGACGACGGCTATGGCGCCCAGACCCGCTGGGAGCCGGAGCCGGTGACGATCACGCTGGGCGGCGTGCCGGTGCCGCTGCCCGAGAACGCCTTTCTGCAGGCCACGGCCGACGGCGAGGCGGTCTTGGTCGCCGCGGTGCGCGAGGCGATGGGGGAGGCGCGGATCGTCGCCGACCTGTTCGCCGGCCTCGGTACCTTCGCGCTCGCGCTGGAGGGCAAGGTGCTGGCGGTTGAAGGCGCGCGCGACGCGGCCCTGGTGCTCAAGGCCGCCGCCAACGCCACGCAGCGGCAGGTGTTCGTCGATCATCGCGACCTGTTCCGCCGCCCGCTGACCCCGGAGGAACTCGGCCGATTCGAAGCGGTGGTGCTCGATCCGCCGCGCGCAGGCGCGAAGGAGCAGGTGGCGCACCTCGCCCGCGCCGCGCTGCCGTGCCTCGCTTATGTGTCGTGCAACCCGGCGACCTTCGCGCGGGACGCGAGGACGCTGGTCGACGGGGGCTGGCGGCTCGACTGGGTGCAGCCGGTCGGCCAGTTCCGCTGGTCGACCCATGTCGAACTGGTGGGCTGCTTCCGGCGTCCGCCCGCCGCCTGAGCCTTTAAGCCTGTTCGCCGGCCTCGACTGCTTCGAGATTGAGGAAGTAGCTGCGCAGCACCTTGCCGAGCGCCGCCTCGATCAGCGGCTTGGCATTGCCTTCGATCGGCAGCGTCCGCTCGTAGCTGTCGCCGCCGATGGTGAGCGCGCCGCGATAGCAGCGAAGCTCGATCCGTTCGCCGGTGGGCGTGACCATGGCCGAGCCTTTGACGGACGGGCGGGTGGGGCCGGCGCACCAGAATTCGATAACCGCGGGCGGCGCGCCGAGTCGGGTCATCTCCAGCTTGAAATTGTTCTTCATCTGCGGCGGCGCGCCCACCGCCGAGCAGGCGTCGGCCGCTTCGGTGAGCAGCGGCAGCACCTCCTGGGACAAAAGCGCCACATCGGCATCGAAGGCGCGCCTGGCGCCGGCGAGCACGGCCTCGCGCCGCGCGCGCAGGGTGCGGGCCCGGGCCTCGCTCTCCTCGTGAGCCTCCTCGGCGATCTGCCGGAATCGTGACATCGGCGCCCTTTCGGCACGAACCCGCCCCAATGGCGGCGTTTGCGCCGTTTTGGCGCTTTTCGTATTAAGAAACAGTGTGCTGCGGCCGGTACTGGCGCTCACAAACAAAAACCCCCGCCGGTGAAGGCGGGGGTTTTCTGATCAGCCGAACAGCTTGGCGAAGCCGCGCTTGGCGCGGTCCCGCCAATGGCCGCGGTGGTAGGCGTCGGACGCGATCAGCGGCAGGACGGTGGTCGCCTCGGCGAACACCATCTGCTCCATCGCGGTCGAAACCTTGCCCCACGACGCCGCTTCCTGAAGCGTCGAGGAGGAGCAGGCGCCGTCGCGTACGTCGGCGACGGTGATCTGCACCGCATATTTATGCACTTCGACATCGTCATGGCCGAGGATCTCGGCGCAGACGACCGTGTCCTGCGTGAAGTTCTTCGGGACGCCGCCGCCGATCATCAGCAGGCCGGTGGTGCCGGCCTCGATCTTGAGCATGGTGAGCTCGCGGAAGTCGGCAATGGCGTCGAGCACCATGTAGGGCTTGCCTTCCTTCATCCGGTCGACCTGGTGTTTGACCAGGCCGAAGCCCGCCGAGCTGTCGACGAACGCCGGGCAGAAGATCGGCACGTCATGCTCGTAAGCGAGCTTGACCAGGCTGTTCTCCTTTTTTCCGTGCGTCATCAGCCACTTGCCCATCTCCTTGATGAACTCGCGCGAAGAATAGGGACGGGCTTCAAGGCTGTTGGCGATGTCGCCGATCGTGTGATCGGTCTCCTGCAGCTTCTCTTCATCGATGTACGTATCGTAGATCCGGTCGATGTAGAGCGAGCGCAGCGTGTCGTCGTCGGGGATCTCCAGCGCCTGATAATGCTTGTGGCCAAGCGCTTCGAAGAAATCCATGTCCACGATGGTCGCGCCGGTGGCGACGATCGCGTCCACCATGTTGTTACGCACCAGCTCGGCATAGAGATCCATGCAGCCGCCGGCCGAGGTCGAGCCGGCGACCACCAGGATCACCGAACAATCCTTGTCGGCGAGCATGGTGTTGTAGAGCTCGGCGGCCCGGCCGGTGTCGCGGCTGGAAAAGCTCATCTTCTTCATCGCATCGACGATCGGGCGCGCGTCGAAGCTCTTGATGTCGATATGTTCGACAACGTTGGACAGAAGCTCCGCCTTGCGGGTGTCGTTGATCTTGGTCTGCTCGTTCATCTTCAATTCCACACTTCCACAATGAACCGCTGTCGTTCGATGGGGACGCGGATACCCCTTCTTCCGTCACCCCGGACTTGAGGGTACCCATCAAAGTAGTACTTTGATGGGGTCCCATCCGGGGTCCACCTTCTTACTTCTGAGGCGAAGGAAGGTGGATGCCGGATCAAGTCCGGCATGACGGCTGCTACTCAGGAAACGGACCCGGGCTCCCGAAGGCCACGCAGGTCCCGCGTCCCTTACTCGAACGCGGCTTGCCTAAAGCTGAACCACGTTGTTCCGGGCCGCCTCGCCGGCCTCTTCGCCGTAGAGGGTCGCCATCGGTTCGTCATCGACGATCACCTTGGCAGTGACGCCGAAGCCGTTGAAGCCGGTCCGCATCGCGCAGCCATAGGCGCCGAGCATTCCGATCTCGATATAATCGCCCGGGCCGACATCGGCGGGCAGGTGGAACGGCCCGGCCATATGGTCGAGATCGTCGCAGGTCGGCCCGTAGAAGCTGAACGGCATGTCGCGCGTATCGGACTCCTCAGCGCGCACCAGCTTCACCGGAAAGCGCCAGCCGATATGCGCCGCATCGAACAGCGCGCCATAGGCACCGTCGTTGATGTAGAGCTGGTCGCCCCGCCGCTTTTCGACGCGCACCAGCACGCTGGCATATTCCGCGCATAGCGCCCGGCCCGGCTCGCACCAAAGCTCGGCCGAATAGGAAATCGGCAGGCTCTCGAAAGCGCGGGCGATGACGGCGAAATAGGCCTCCAAAGCCGGCGGCTCCATGCCCGGGTAGACGGACGGAAAGCCGCCGCCGACATCGACGATGTCCACCGTCACCGCCGCCTCGACGATGGCGGCGCGGACGCGCTCCATCGCTTCGGAATAGGCCGACGGGCTCATCGCCTGGCTGCCGACATGGAAGCAGATGCCGAGCGCGTCCGCCGCCTGGCGGGCCGCGAACAGCAGCTCCTTCATCTCGCCGGGCTCCGCGCCGAACTTCGACGCAAGGCTGAGCTTGGCATGGTCGGACGACACCCGGATGCGCACGCACAGGTTGAGGTCGCTCGCTTCACCGGTGGCGCGAACGATCTTCTCAAGCTCGTCCATCGTATCGAGCGAGAAGGTGCGCACGCCCAGCCCATAGGCCTCGGCAATGGCTTCCTCGGCCTTGACCGGGTGCATGAAGCACAGCTGCGCTTCCGGCAGCGTGTCCGCCACCAGCCGAACTTCGGCGAGCGAGGCGACATCGTAATGCGTCACGCCGCTGTTCCACAGGATGCGCAGCAGGTCCGGCGACGGGTTCGCCTTCACCGCATAAAGCGAGCGGCCCGGAAACTTCTCGACGAAGAAGCGGGCAGCGCGACGGGCGGCGTGCGGACGAAGCAACGTAACCGGCTGAACCGGGTTGAGCTTGGCGATCTCGGCACCGGAAAGAACGGTGCCGGACGGGGCGATAGCTAGCCCCAGCGCGCTATGGTGCGTGTGCAATTCAAGGGACCTCCAAAGGCGGTAGTTTGTGACAAGGCTGCCTTGCGGTTATTGGAAGTCCCCCTGGGGCAGCGGGGCGTGATATATTGGCCGCTTACCCCCATGTAAAGAGCTGCTTTTTCCCTCACAAACTCAGAGGCTTGCGTGACAGAGAGAGTGCCGACGCCAAAGGGTGTTTCCGCTGCGGCGAAGCGTGTCGCCCCGTTCGTGACCCGCACCCCGATTCTGCCGCTCGACTGGGAGGGCGGCCGGGTCTGGATCAAGGCCGAATGCCTCCAGCAAGGCGGCAGCTTCAAGCTGCGCGGCGCCTTCAACCGCCTGCTCCAGCTCGACGACGCGGAGCGGGCTCGGGGCGTCGTCGCATTTTCGTCGGGCAACCACGCCCAGGGCATCGCGCTTGCCGCCCGCCGGCTGGGGATCGCCGCCACCATCGTCATGCCCGCCGACGCACCTGCGGTGAAACGCGACGCGACCCTGGCCGCCGGCGCGCGGATCGTCGCCTACGATCGCGCCACCCAAAGCCGCGAGGAGATCGGCGCCCGCCTCGCTCGCGAGCAGGGGGCGACGCTGGTCCCCTCCTTCGACGATGTCGATGTCATCGAAGGGCAGGGCAGCGTCGGCGTAGAGATCGCCGAGCAGCTCGGCGCCGCGCCGGACGCGGTGCTGGTGCCCTGCGGCGGCGGGGGATTGTCCGGAGGCATCGCGCTGGCGCTGCCGGGCGCCCGGATCGTGCCGGTCGAGCCCGAAGGCTGGGACGACATGGCCCGCTCGCTCGAGGCCGGCGTTCCGGTGCCGGTGATCGAGCCGGCGCCGCCGACCCGCTGCGATGCGCTGCAGACCAAGCTCGTCTCGCCGCTGACGCTCGGCGCGCTCGCCGCCAGCGGCGCCCGCGGCGTCTCGGTCACGGAAGCGGAGATCGCCCGCGCCATGGCCTTCGCCGCCCGCACGCTGCGGCTGGTGGTGGAGCCGGGCGGCGCCGTCGCGCTGGCGGCGCTGCTGGCCGGCAAGGCGGGGCCGGTGAGCGAGCGGACGGTGGTCGTGCTGTCGGGCGGCAATGTCGATCCGGCGGCCTACGCCGGGATCATCGCCGATCAGGCGGCCGAAGCGGCGGCGTAGCTTTCGAACAGGGGCAGGCGGGGCTGGGCCACGGCCTCGACCTGGCGGGTGAGCGATTGAAGCTCGTTCGCCAACTGCTTCAGGTTCGCGGCATAAGCCGCGGCATCCACGCCGGGGCGCCCGAGGCTTGCGGCGTCGAGCAGCGAATCGAGCATTGCCGACAGGCTCGGCAGGATCGCGGCTTCGATCGTGTCGAACGCCTCGTCCAGGCTTGCTACGATATCCCCTTCCACCATGAAGCCAGATTAGGCGGGCAGGGTTGAGGAATCCTGAAAATCGCCGCCCGGGCTATTTTCGCGCGCGGCCCGGTGGCAAAGGCGGGCGATGCAAACCATCGCCAGCATCGCGCTCAGCCTCGCCGTCCTTGCCGCCTTCACGCTGCTGGGCGGCGGTCTTTACCTGCTGATCAAGCTTGGCAACCGCAAGCAGGGCCTGCTGATGCTGCTCGCGGCAGCCGTGTTGCTCGCCAATGTGCTGATCTGGACCCTGCCGCCACCCGGCGGCGGCTGACTTTAACGGTGACCCGCCGCCCGGCGGCGCGCGGTCAGCGGATGTGGCAGGAAGGATCGAGGCGGAAGTCGAGATAGTCGTCCACCGACTTCATCAGCAGCGGCCGCTCGTGCTGAAAGAAGTGGTTGGCACCCGGAATGGTGTCGTGGTGGATGGTGATGTGCTTTTGGGTACGCAGCTTCTCGACGAGCTTTTGCACCGCCAGCGGCGTCACCACCTCGTCCGAATCCCCCTGGATGATGATGCCCGAGGCGGGGCAGGGGGCGAGGAAGGTGAAATCGTACATGTTGGCCGGCGGCGCGATCGAGATGAAGCCGCGCACTTCGGGGCGGCGCATCAGCAATTGCATGCCGATCCAGGCGCCGAAGGAGACGCCGGCGATCCAGGTCGTCTCCGCCTCGGGATGGACCTGCTGCACCCAGTCGAGCGCCGAGGCCGCGTCGGACAATTCGCCGATGCCGTTGTCGAACAGACCCTGGCTCTTGCCGACGCCGCGAAAGTTGAAGCGCAAGGTGGCGAAACCGCGGCGCACGAAGGTTTTGTAGAGATCCTGCACGATGGCATTGTTCATCGTGTTGCCCTGCGGGTGCGGGTGGAGGATCATGGCAACCGGCGCGCGCGGGCGCGGACCGGGGCTGAAACGGCCTTCGAGACGGCCTTCGGGACCGGGGAAAATAACTTCGGGCATTGCACCTGCGATTGTCTGGCATCTAAAGAAAGGCGCGTGGGCATGTGCCCTTCGCGCGCGCCTGCTCTATATAGGCGCCGCATCCCGATGCGCAATTTGAAAGGAACGCCGCGTGGCCTCCCGCATCTATCTCGACCATGCCTCGACCACGCCGATCCTGCCGCAAGCGGTGGAATCGATGCGGGCCGCCTGCGTCAGCTGGGCCAATCCCTCCTCGCCGCACGCCGAAGGCCGCGCCGCCCGCGCCCAGCTCGAGGACGCCCGCCGCCGCATCGCCGCCGCTTTGGGGTGGGAGGGGACGTTGATCTTCACCTCCGGCGCCACCGAAGCGATTTCGCTGGTGTTCGAGCGCGCCAAAGCGGGGAGCTTCATCGTTTCCGCCGTCGAGCATCCCGCTGTGCTGCGCAGCGCACCCGATGCCCGCCAGGTGGCGGTGCGCCCGGAGGGCACGCTGGACCTCGACAGCCTCGCCGTCGCGCTGGAGGGCGCCGAACGGCCGCTGGTGGCTGTGCAATCGGTCAATAACGAGACCGGAGTCATCCACTCGCTCGATGAGGTTGCGCAGATGGTGCGGACCGCGGGCGGCCTGCTGCTCGCGGATTGCGCGCAAAGCGCCGGCAAGCTGCCGCTGCCCGACGCCGACTTCCTCGTCGTCGCCGCGCACAAGTTCGGCGGACCGCCGGGCATCGGTGCGCTGCTCATCAAGGATCCGGCCAGCCTCCACGCGATCGGCGGGCAGGAGGGCGGCTACCGCCCCGGCACCGCCGCCATTCCCTCGATCATGGGCTTCGCCGCCGCCTGCGAGGCGGATCACGGCTGGTATGACGACGTTAAACGCCTGCGCGCCCGGGTCGACGAGGGCGTCCGCGCGGCGGGCGGCGAAGTGGTGGCCGGAGAGGCACCCCGCATCGCCACCATCGCCTGCTACCGGATGCCGGGCGTCCCCGGCGCCGCGCAGATGATGCAGCTCGATCTTGCCGGCATCGCCGTCACCGCCGGCAGCGCCTGCGCGTCCGGCAGCCTCAAGACCAGTCATGTGCTGACCGCCATGGGCTATGCCGAGGAGGCGGCGCGCGAGGTGATCCGCGTCTCCTTCGGCCCGCAGACGAGCGAGGCCGATGTCGACGCCCTGCTCGCCGAATATCGCGCGCTGATCGGCCGGCGCCGCGCCGCGTGACGCCGCCAATCTACCTCGATTACCAGGCGACGACGCCGCTTGCGCCCGAGGCGGCGGCGGCGATGCGGCCCTGGATCGAGGCCAATTTCGCCAACCCCCACAGCCCCCACCGCCTCGGCCGCGAAGCCGCCGCCGTCATCGAGGTCGCGCGTGATCGAGTCGCCGCCGCGCTCGGGAGGGGCGGGAGCGGGGGCAGGCTCCACTTCACCTCCGGCGCCACCGAAGCGGCCAATTGGGCGCTGAAGGGCGCCGCCGCCCGGCTGCCTGCGAACCGGCGCCGCATCGTGACCCTCGCCACCGAACATGCCTGCGTGCTCGACACGGTGGAATGGCTCGGCGGCCAGGGGTTCGAAGTCGACATCCTGCCCGTTGGCCCCGATGGGCTCGTCGACCTGAACCTCGCGTCCGAGCGCATCACCCCCGCCACCGGTCTGGTCGCCGCGATGCTGGTCAATAACGAGATCGGCGTCATCCAGCCCATTGCCGAACTCGGCGCGCTCGCCCGCGCTCAAGGCGCCCTGTTCTTCTGCGACGCGGTGCAGGGCTTCGGCCGCGTGCCGCTGCCGCTCGATGCCTGCGACATGGCCGCGATTTCCGCGCACAAGGTCTACGGCCCCAAGGGCATCGGCGCGCTTTGGGTGCGGGACGGGGTGGCGCTCGATCCCCTGCTCCACGGCGGCGGGCAGGAGGGGGGCCTTCGCTCCGGCACCCTGTCGCCTGCTTTGTGCGCCGGCTTCGGCGAAGCGGCCCGCCTGCTCATCGAGCGCCGCGAGGCGGACCAAGCCCACATCGAGCGCCTCTCGGCCACCGCCCGCAAGCTCACCGCAGGCTGGACCCTCAACGGCTCCGACACCGCCCGCTACCGCGGCAATCTCAACATCCGCCGCGAAGGGCTGGACGCCGGCCGGCTGATCTCGGAACTGCGCGGCATCGCCTTTTCGGCCGGCTCGGCCTGCGCCAGCGGCTCAGGCCGCCCAAGCCACGTCCTCGCCGCCCTCGGCCTCTCGGGCGCCCGGGCGCGCGGCAGCATCCGCCTCGGCTTCGGCCGCTATACGGACGAGGCCGAACTCACCGCCGCCCTCACCGCCATCGAGGAAGCCGCCGCCGCCCAGAGGAGGTTCGCGGCATGACCCGCATCCGCTTCGTCTCCGCCGACGGCCGTCACATCCAGGACACCGCCGGCAGTCCCGGCGAGCGGCTGCTCGACATCGCCCAGGCCCACGGCCAGCCGCTGGAAGGCACGTGCGAAGGGCAGATGGCCTGCTCCACCTGCCATGTCATCGTCGCGCCGGAGGATTTCGCCAAGCTCCCCGGCGCCGGCGAGGAGGAGGAGGACATGCTCGACCTCGCCTCCCATGTCACCCGCACCTCGCGCCTGTCCTGCCAGATCTGGCTCGACGAGGCGCTCGACAGCCTTACCGTCACCATCCCCGGCGGCGCCCACAATCTGCAGGGGCGCTGAGCGGCGGGCCTGCTTGCGCGGGGCACGCGAAATCGCCATATGCGCGGCGGGAGTCGGGCGGACGCAGCATTCGCCAACCCGGTCAGGTCCGGAAGGAAGCAGCCGTAACGAAATCCGTTGCGGGTCGTCCCGGCTCCCACCGCGAAGCGCGCACAAGCGCAGCAAAGCTGCACTTGAGACGCGCAAGCGCGGCCAGCCTCGCGCCAAGCGAGGACTGACGGCGCGGCTTTGCCGCGACGCCTACCACCCCCCGCAGACTAGGCTTCAGAAGCTCGCCTTCACCCGCAGCTCGTCCCGGGCCGCGTCATACTGGCGCCGCAGCTCCGCCACCATCTCGCCCGCCGGCGCCACCCGCTCGATTGCCCCGATGCCCTGGCCCGAGCCCCAAATATCCCGCCACGCCTTCTTGGCGCTGTCGCCGCCGCCGAAATCCATCGTCTTCAAATCGCCCTCGGGCAGATTGTCCGGATCGAGCCCCGATGCGGCGATCGACTGCCGAAGGTAATTGCCGTGCACCCCGGTAAACAGGCTCGAATACACGATATCCGCCGCCCGCCCCTCGACGATCCCCTGCTTGTAGCTTTCCTGCGCATTGGCCTCCGCCGTCGCAATGAACGGCGAGCCGATATAGGCCAGATCCGCCCCCGCCGCCTGCGCCGCCAGGATCGAGCGCCCATGCGCGATCGCTCCCGAAAGCAGCAGCGGCCCGTCGAACCATTGGCGTATCTCCTGCACCAGCGCGAAGGGCGACAGCGTCCCGGCATGGCCGCCCGCGCCCGCCGCCACCGCGATCACCCCGTCCGCGCCCTTCCTCACCGCGCTCCGGGCGAAGCGGTCGTTGATCACATCGTGGAGGACGATGCCGCCCCAGCCGTGCACCGCGTCGTTGACCTCGGGGATCGCGCCCAGCGAGGTGATGACGATCGGTACCTTCCACTTGGCGCAGGTCGCCATGTCCTGCTGCAGCCGGTCGTTGGAACGGTGGACGATCTGGTTGACCGCGAACGGCGCGGCGGGCGCGTCCGGATTGTCCCGGTCCCACGCGGCAAGCTCCTCGGTGATCCGGTGCAGCCACTCGTCGAGCAGGCTCTGCGGCCGAGCGTTGAGCGCCGGAAACGAGCCGACGATCCCGGCCTTGCACTGGGCGATGACCAGCTCGGGGTTGGAGACGATGAACAGGGGCGCGCCGACCACGGGCAGGCGCAGGCGCGAGAAGAGGGGGGGAAGGCTCATAAGGCTGTCCTTACGCGCTCGAAACGGCGGCGGTAAAGCGTCTCGGCACGCAAGGGGCTTGCGCGCCGACCCGGCCCCCTGCTTACGGAGGCGCCCATGAAGCAGGCAAGCACCGAGATCGAGATCGCCACCGCGCGGCAGGGGCTCCACGAGGTGACCGATACGGTTGCCGGATGGGCGGCCGGGCAGGGGATGGAGCAGGGCCTGCTCACGATCTTCTGCCGCCACACCTCCGCCTCGCTCCTCATCCAGGAAAATGCCGCGCCCGCCGCCCGCCGCGACCTCGAAGCCTATTTCGCCCGCATCGCGCCGGAAGACCCGCACGCCTACGACCATGACGAGGAGGGGCCGGACGACATGCCGGCCCACCTTCGCGCCGCGCTCACCCAGGTCCAGCTTTCCATCCCGCTGATCGGCGGCCGCCTGGCGCTCGGCACCTGGCAGGGCATCTACCTGTTCGAACATCGCCGCGCCCCCCACCGCCGCCGCCTCGCCCTCCACCTGATCGGGGAATGACGCGATGAGCCACGATTCGGTGCGGGCCTGGCTGGCCGAACACGCCCCCGATCTGCCAATCCTCGAAACGGCCGAAAGCACCGCAACCGTCGACCTTGCCGCCAGCGCGCTCGGAGTCGAGCCGGGTCGGATCGCCAAGACCCTCGCCATCCGGGTCGGCGGCGAGGTGGTGCTGGTGGTGGCGCGCGGCGACGGGCGGCTCGACAATCGCAAGACCAAGGCCGCCTTCAACGCCCGCCCGCGCATGCTCGGGCCCGAGGAGACGCTGGCCCTCACCGGCCACCCGGTCGGCGGCGTCTGCCCCTTCGGCCTCGCCACCCCGCTGCCGGTCTATCTCGACATCTCGCTCCGGGACTTCGACACCGTCTACCCCGCCGCCGGATCGCTCAACACTTCGGTCAAGGTCACGCCCGAACGGCTGGCCGAGCTGGTCGCGGCCGGCTGGGTGGATGTCTGCAGCCGGCCGGCCTAGCCGCGCTCCAGCGCCGCCAGCCGCGCCATCCGCCCCTCGTCGAAGCGCAGCAGAAGCCGCTCGAACCGCTGGAGCGCGTCCGGATCGGCGGCAAGCACCGCCCGGCTGTCGGCCGCGCCGAACGCCACCGGCTCAGGCCGAGGCCGGCGCCCCCGCAGCAGCCGGGCGACGAGCCGGGCGCCTCGATAAAGGAGATGCAGCCCGGTCCGCGCCGGATCGAGCATGAGCGCCCGGCCAAGGCTCCCAAGCCCCGCCAGCCGCTCCCCGCGCAAGGCCAGCGCCTCGGCCCGGTTCAAATAGCGAATGCCCAGGTTCCAGCGCAGCACCTCGGCCGGGATGCGCTTCTCCTCCCGCTCCAGCCGCCCGAGTACCGACTGCCACGATCGGAACATCCGATCGCCGTTGCGCGACATGCTGCCGGCGTGGAAGCGGTAGCCGACGAGATATTCGGGCACGGCGGCGACGGGATGGCGCCGCGCCACCTCCAGTTGCAGCGCGATATCCTCGCACCCCTCGGCCCCGCACGCACGCAGCCCCTCGTCATATGCGCCCGCCGCCAGAGCCGCCTCCCGCGAAAGAAGCAGCGCGCTGCCGTTGCCGACGAAATTGCGGTAGGCGAGCCGCTTCAGAGCCGGCCCGTCCACCGTCCACCTCTCGCCGCTGCCGATGACGCTGCTTTCCCCGTCGATCAGCCGGAACCAGCAATAGACGAAGCCGGGCGGGGAGGGCGCGGCCAATGCGGCGGCGACCTGCTTTTCGATCTTGGCGGGGTGCCAAAGATCGTCGGCATCGACCGGCGCCACCCACGCGCCCCGCGCCTCGGATATGCCATGGTTGCGCGCTGACGCGACGCCGCCATTCTCCTTCAGGATCAGCCGCGCCCGCGGGTCGGCGGCACAAAACGCCGCGGCAATGACCGGCGTCTCGTCCGTCGATCCGTCGTCGACGATCAGGATCTCCAAATTCCGGTACGTCTGCGCCGCCACCGATTCCAGCGTCTCCGCCAGCGTCGCCCGCGCGTTGAAGGCGGGTACCACCGCCGTCACCAGCGGCTCTTCGGGCAGGGCATCGTTCACGCAAGCAGCCATCCCGCAAGCGCCCGCCCGCGTCCAGCCCCGGTCGCGGCTATCGACAGGCACGGGCGCCGCCGATAGGTACCCGCGCTTATGGCCGAGATCGTCTACAGCGCAGCTCCGGAGCTTCGCCGCCCCGGCCGCTTCCTGGCGGCGGCGGGGCGCGATCTGCGCGCGTCCCTGCCGATCGCGCGCCGCCTGTTCGTCAGCAATTTGCGGGTGCGCTACCGCCGCTCCTGGTTCGGCTATGTCTGGCTGCTGCTTCCGGCGATCGGCACCGCCGCGATTGCCGGCTTCATCCAGTCGCGCCGCATCGTCACGGTGGCGCCGACCGAATTGCCCTACGCGCTGTTCGTGCTGAGCGGCATCGTCCTGTGGCAGGTGTTCGTCGACGCGGTGAACGCGCCGCTCCAGCAATTGCAGGCGGGAAAGCAGCTCGTCACCCGCAGCCGGGTGCCGTCCGAGGCTTTGGTGCTGGCCGGAGCCTTTGAAACCCTGCTCAACGGCGCCGTCCGGCTGCTGGTGCTGGCCGCCGCAATCCACTGGTTCCGCATCGCCTTCGCCCCCGAAATGCTGCTCGTGCCGCTCGTCTTCCTGGCGCTGGCGGTGGTCGGCCTCGGCATCGGCCTGCTGCTCGCCCCGATCGGGCTGCTCTACGACGATATCGGCCGCAGCATCATCCTGGTGCTGAGCTTCGGCTTCTTCGTGACGCCGATCGTGTATCCGATCCCCGCGACCTCGCCGCTCGCCTACAATCCGCTCGTGCCGGTGTTCGACACGGTGCGCGGCTTCCTCGCCGGCAGCGGGCTTGCACCGGGCTTCTGGACGGTCACCGCCGCCGGCGCCGCCCTGCTCATCTTCGCCTGGCTGTTCCACCGCCTGGCGCGCCCGCATTTCGTGGCCCGGCTCGGATGAACCTCCTGGTGCGCATCGCCCGGCGGGTACGCCGCCAGTTCGCGCCGCCGCGCGCCCCCGCCGGGCCACTCGCCGAGCGGCTCGATCTGTCCAGCCCCGAAGTGGCGCGCCACCCGTTCCCGCACTGGGAAGCGCTGCGGCAGACCGGAGCCGTCCATCACCTGCCGAAGAGCGGCGGCTGGCTGGTGATCGGCTATGAGGAGACCAAGCAGGCACTGGCGCGGCCCGACATCTTCTCCAACGCGCCTTATGGCGAAGTCGACACGGTGCTGCTCGGCGAGGATCCGCCGCGCCAGGCCGAGATCCGCCGACTCGTCTCGCGTCACTTCACGCCCGACGCGCTGCGCACCCTGGAAGCGACCGCCGGCCGCACCGCCCGCAGCCTGCTCAACCCGGAACTCGACGCCGTCACCCAATTCGCGCAGCCGGTGAGCCGCGCCGTCGCCGCCGAGCTGATCGGCTTCGATGCCGCCACTTTGGCCGAACTCGCCGCCGCCGCCGACGCGGCCGCCACCGAGCCGCTGCCGGTCCTGATCGCCGCCCTCGACGCCTTTTCACCGCGCGCCGCCATCTACCGCACGCTGCTTCGGGACGGGGAGGGGCTGATCGGCGAGGTCGAGGCGCGCAGCCTCGTCCGCCTGCTCTGGCTTGCCTCCAACACCACCACCGAACGGGTGATCGCCCGCGCGGTCCTGCGCCTGCTGGAGCATCCCGATGTTCAGCAGAAGGTGCGGGAAGACCGGGCGCTGCTCGCTCCCTTTATCGAAGAAGTGATGCGGCTCCACCCGCCCGAGCACATCCTCCCGCGCCTGACGGGGGCGGAGGCGCAGTTCGGCGGCGTCGATATTCCCGCCGGCGCTCCCGTTTTCCTGTGCGTAGGCGCCGCCAATCGCGATCCGTCGCAATTTCCGGCTCCGAACGAACTGCGCCTCGACCGCGCCTCCAGGCGCCATTTCGCCTTCGGCAGCGGCATCCACCATTGCGTCGGCGCCCCGCTCGCCCGCCGGGTGGTTGCCGCCGCGCTTGGCGCCCTGCTCGACGGCGCCCCCCGCCTGCGTCCGCTCCAGCCGCTCGGAGCCGAGCCTTATTTCAGCAGCATGACGGCGCTCGCGCCCACCCGGCTGGAGATCGGGCTGTGAGCGGCCCGGTACTGTCGGTCCGCGGGTTGTCGAAGAAGTTCGGCGGTCAGCTGCGGCGATCGCTGGCCTACGGGTTGCGCGACATGGCGGGCGAGCTGCTCCCGTTCATGGCGCCGGCGGGTGAGCTTCGAAAGGGCGAGTTCTGGGCGCTTCGGGACGTCAGCTTCGATGTTGCGCCGGGCGAATCGCTGGCCGTGGTCGGCCATAACGGCGCCGGCAAGAGCACTTTGCTCAAGCTGCTTTACGGACTGCTCAAGCCCGATGCGGGCGAGGTGCGCATCCGCGGCCGGTTGGAAGCGATCATCGAGCTCGGCACCGGTTTCAACGCGCTGCTCAGCGGCCGGGAGAATATCGCGATCGGGGCCGCCCTGCATGGCCTGTCCTCGTCGCAGACCCGCCGGCTGCTCGACCAGGTAATGGATTTCGCAGGGCTGGACGAGTTCATCGACGCGCCGCTCCAATCCTACAGCTCGGGCATGCGCGCGCGCCTGTCCTACGCATTGTCGGCCCACCTCGAGCCCGATCTGCTGCTGGTGGATGAAGTGCTGGCGGTCGGCGACCTCGCCTTTCAGCGCAAATGCGTGAACCACATGCGCACCTATCTCGACGGGGGAGGCGCGCTGCTCTTCGTGTCGCACAACACCTATCAGATCCAGACGCTGTGCACGCGCGGGCTGTTGCTGGAGCGGGGAAAGCTGACCTTTGCCGGCACTGCGGTCGAGACCCTCAACGAGTCGTTCGAGCGGCGGCTCGTCGCCGCTCCGGAGACCACCGAGGCCTGGACCGCTTCCGGCGCGGTGCGCATCGATTCGATCGAAGCGTCGCCGGTCGAGGGCGACGCGCTCTGGTCCGGCGAGGCGATGCGCGTGACGCTGCGCTATAGCGCGCAAGAGCCGATCCAGGCGATGTGGGGCTTCAGCCTGTGGACCCACGATCACTGGATATGCATCGGCGGCGATTACGATCCGAGATCGCGCCGCATCGAGGCCGGGGAAGGCAGCTTCACCTGCATAGTGCCGCGGCTTTCGCTGGTTGGCGGTAACTACCTGATGCGCGGGGGAATCCTCGACGCGCGGACCGGCCACCCTCTGGCGACGCGTGGCGTCTACGATGCGCCCGCCAAGGTGTTCGTGCGACAGCGGCCCTCGCCCTCGGCCAATGCGAAGCTGGCGCTGAACCAGCTCGTCAATCTCGACATCGTCTGGGACTGACTGCGCCGCGCGTCGCCTGGCGCGAGACGAACGAGCCGAGCATGTGCCTGACCGTCGTGGCCGGGCCCGGCGCAGCCCGCGGGCCAGGCGGCGCCCCGGAGCGCCTTGCCTCGAGCCGGCGGACGAACTCATCCACCGACAGCTGCTGGTTGGGATTGTCGATGTAGCCGAGGCTGGGCCGGTTGATCGCTCCCGCGAAGAAATCGCCCGGCATGTGCTCGAAGAAACCGCCGTCGCTCATGTCGAACATTTCGAAGCGGCTGCCCGCCGCCGCGCTGTCGAGCCGGTAGAAGACCGGCCGCGCGCGCCGGGGGATGCAGTTCATCGCGATGACCGGGCGCGGCTGCGATGAACGATTGACGGGCGACCAGTGGAGGATCGTGTTGTCGTAGATCAGCGCTTCCCCCGCCTCCAGGGGCACCATCGTCGATCGCTCCATCACCGCCGCGTCGTAGCCGCTGCAGTAGATCGGCGTGTGCGGCGCGCCGATGTGGCGGAGCAGCCGCTGGCTCCCCTCCACCAGGTGGAGAGCCCCGTTGCCGGCATCGACATCGACCAGCGGGCACCAGACATTGAGACCGATGTCGTCCGGCGCCTCGATCATGCTCCAATCGAAGTGCAGCGGCACCGCGCCGGTTCCCGGCTGCTTCACGAACAGCCCCGCGATCAGGATCTCGTAGTCGACCAGGATCTCGTTCAGCCGCGGCTGGAAGAGTTCGCAGATCCGCTCGTGCGAGCGGCGCCGGTAGTCGAGGTTGGAGTCGAGGAAGCTGGCGTGGAACTCGAACCGCTTGCCCGGCTGCTCCACCGCCGTGAAGCCGCGGGGCAGGGCATCGGTGAGCGCCTCGAGGAGGCGAGGCGGCTCCGCCGGATCGAGGAGGCGCACGACGGTGTAGCCACGCGTCCGTAGCTCCTCTTCCCTTTGAGATTCGAGTAGGATGCGCGACATTTTGCGCCCTCTAGCATGTTCTTGAAATGCGCCGCAAACCCGCGGGCCTCGCTGCGGCATGTCCGGCGACGGGTCTATCGACACGTTCGGCGTTGGGACCTAGGAGCGCAAGGGATATGCGGGTGCGGTCCCGGTTCGGCGATGCGGGCGATGGCAGTGGGACTGGCGCGGTGAGGATGGGGCAGTGGCGACCATGACGCAGGATGCGGGGCTCGCCCACGCGGTGGCGCGGGGGCTGGCCTTTATGCGCGAGGCGCAACTGCCGAGCGGCGAGTTCCCGGTCTATGCCACCACCGATCCGACCATGGCCGAGCGGTGCGAGCTCGACCCGTCCATCTTCCCGACCGCGCTTGCCGCCCGCTGCCTTGCCCGCTGCCCCGATGCCGCGCCGCTGGTCGAGCGCGCCCACGATTTCCTGGTGCGCGAGATGGACGGCGACGGGCTGTGGCGGCACTGGACTCGGGACCATCCGCATTTCGCTAGCCTGCCGCCCGATCTCGACGACACAAGTTGCGCCGCCGCCACCCTCGCTCAGGCAGGGCGCCAACTTCCGGAAATCCGCGACCTCCTCCTTGCCAACCGCGACGGGAGGGGCCGCTTCTTCACCTGGATCGTGCCGCGCCCCCGCTGGACCGGCGCCCGCCACGCCAGTCTCGTTGCGCGCCAGCTTCGCCACCTTCCCACCCTGGTCATGTTCTTCCGCCTGACCTCGGCCAAGCCCTACGACATCGACGCCTGCGTCAACGCCAACACCCTCGACTGGCTTGGCCGCTTCGATGGCGACGAGGCGGTGGTCGAGTTCCTGCTCTCGGTGCTGCGCGATGGGAACGAGCGCCAGTGCGACAAATGGTACGAGAACCCGTTCGTGGTCCGCTACTTCCTGTCCCGCGCTCTGGCGGCGCGCGCTCCAGGGGCGGGGGCGTTGATCCGCGAGCGCACCGCCGCGGCCGCGCCCAGCGGTGCTCTGGAGCATGCGCTTGCCGCCTGCGCCCTCCTCGACTGGAGCGAGGACGCTTCGCCTCATATCGCGGCATTGCTCGGGGGGCAGGCCCGCGACGGGAGCTGGCCGCGCGCCGCGCTCTACCATGGCGGGCGGGCCCGGCTGAAGTCGGGCGGCTTTGCCGATCCGCATCCCGACACCCCGCGCTGGGGATCGGAGGCGATCACCACCGCCTTCGCCGTGGAAGCCCTGACCCGCCACGCACAAGGCTTGACGGCATGACACCGCACCTGATCCACATCGGTTACCCGAAGACGGCGAGCAACTTCCTGCGCGCCTGGTTCGAGACCCACCCGCAGATCGCTTTCATCCACGGCGGGATAGCCGGCTATTCGAACGTGCAGAGCATCTGGAGGCTTCCGCAGGAGGATGCGCAGCCGCCCAGGCTTCGAGTCACCAGCTCCGAAGTCCTGGTGGCGCCGCAAACCAATACCGGGCCGGGAGTACGGCACGATCCGGAACGCCGCGGCGCCATGCCGGCCGAGCAGGCCTTGGTCTGCGGCCGGCTCAAGGAATGTTTTCCCAACGCGCACATCCTGATCGTCACGCGGGGCTTTCGCGGCATGATCCTTTCCTCATATTCCCAATATGTGCGCACCGGCGGCGACCTGGACATGGAGACGCTGATCGCCAATGCCCAGCAGAGCAACGCCTGGCATTATGATCGACTGATCGGCATCTATCGGGAAGCGTTCGGTGACGATCGCGTGATGGTGCTGCCATGGGAGATGCTGCGCGACGGCCCCGGCGACTTCGCCGGTGCCATTGAACGCCGGTTCGGCCTCGGCGCCGGCCCTTTGCCGGTGCAAAGGTTCAACACATCGCTCGATCCCTATGAACTGCGCTGGTATCCGCGCCTCGCCCGGGCGATCAGCCGGTCCCCGGTGGCGCGGCAACGGCTGCTGCGCATCTATGCCAAAGCAGCCTTCGCCAACCGTTTGTCCCGGCCGATCAAGCTGCTTCAGCGGCTCCGTCCGGCCGAGCCGGTGACGGCCGCCCCTCTCACGGACGAGGTGCTGGAGCTGTTTCGCGGCCAGGCCGACGTGCTGGCGGGCGATCCGCGCTTCGACCCTTACCGCAATGACTATCTCCTCTGAAATGGGCGCAGCTTCCACATATCCTGGCTTGTTTGCACAAGGCGGCGCGGGAAGAGGAGAAAGTGGAGAAGCAGCGCGGCCGCATCCCAGGGCCACCGCCACGCGCAGGCGACCAACAAAGCGAGCGGCAGGAACAGATCGTAATATTCGTTCAGGATGATCAGGTGGCGCTCTTTCGGCTCGACGATCACCGCGTCCAACCGGAAGAGCTTGAGCTTGCGCCGCACCATGATGCCGTAGCCGCCCAGGAAAAGGATCGGCAGCCAGCTTGGCATCTGCGACAAAAGGATCGAAAAGGCGCACAATTCGATCGGAAAGATGATCCAGCGCGCAAGGATGATGATGCTGCGTCTCTCGCTGCGCTGCACAAAGGTGTCGACGGCGGCGCGCCGGTCGGCCTCGTCGTCGAGCAACTGGTGCCAGATGATGCCGCGAAGGCCGTAAGCGAGCGCCCAGAGGCTCGAGGCCGCAAGCCAGACCGCGTTGGCCTCCACCCCCGCGCTGCGGATCACCAGCATCACCGCGACCAGGGTCGGGAAAAGGTGGGCGCCCGATGCATCGGCAAGCACACCGGCCACGCCGCGCGTCTTCAGCCGAAACGGCGGGACCGAATAAAGCGTGAAGGCGGCCCAGGCGGCCAGATAGGGGAGGAGGAGCGTCAGGTCGTTGCGCCATGTCCAGGCAAAGAACAGTCCGATCGAAATCGGCACCGCGATCAGCAGCGCAACCGCTGCGCCCGAGCGGTTGGCAAGGCGGTTTGCCTTTCCGGCAGCCGCATCTTCCTTGCGGTCGGTAAGGTCGTTGACGATGCTGACATAAGCGGCGCCCGGAACGATCGCGGCCATCAGAGTCAGTGCCGCCCATCCCAGATCGTGGAGCGGAGCGCCGGCAACCAGGGCGGTGGCGTAGAACATGGCAAACAGCGGGACGAGTTTGAATTCCCACCATTCGGATGCGCGCGCTACTTCCGCGAGCCGCGCAGGGCCGCTATGGCGGGCAAGGTCCCGGCCAGCGGCAATGCTGCGAATCTTTCGGGAAATCCCCATATTGGACTGCCATAGTGGACCCCCTCAACCGGACGCAATCGCGAAGCCTGGCCTTCATCAGCAGCAATCCCGGCTGGGGCGGCAGCGAAGAATTGTGGAGCGCTGCCGCGGCCGCTCTCGCCGAAGCCGGTCACCGGATCACCGTCATCAAGGGCGACCTGAGCGAGAACAATCCCCGGCTCGAGCGCCTGCGTGCGCTCGGCTGCACCATGATCGACACGAAGCGGCTGCCGCTGCTTCCGAAGAAAAGCTACGAGTTCCTTTCCACCATCGCCTGGCCGGCCGCCTTTCTCATTCGCGACATCCGGCTGCGCTACGGGCTGCGCAAGGCCAAGCCGGAACTGGTCGTCGTCTCTCAGGGCGGCAACACCGACGGCGTGTTCTATCTGAAACGCGTCCACCGGCGCGGCTACGCCTACGGCATCATCTGCCAGAAGGCGGCCGAGATGTACTGGCCGACCGACCGTTATCTGGACGACCTTCGCGATGTCTACCGCGACAGCCGCTTCGCCTGGTTCGTGTCCCGGCACAATCTGCGCCTCACCGAGGAGCAGCTGGCGATGGACCTGCCGCAGGGCTCGGTGGTGCGCAATCCCTTCCAGGTGCCGTGGGAGGAGCGCACCGACTGGCCGGGCGGGGAGGGGCTTCGCCTCGCATGCGTCGGCCGCTTGTTCCCGCGCGAGAAGGGCCAGGACATCATCCTGCGGGTGATGGCCCGCGACAAGTGGCGCGCGCGGCCGGTCAGCGTCACCTTCTTCGGCTCCGGCGACCACCGCCGCGGCATGGAGGAGACGGCGCGCTACCTCGGCCTCGACAGCATAAAGTTCGGCGGGTTTACCGACAATGTCGCGGACATCTGGCGGGATCATCAGGGATTGCTGCTGCCCTCCCATTGCGAAGGGCTGCCGCTGGTGCTGGTGGAGGCGATGCTGTCCGGCCGCGTGCCGGTGGTGACCCGGGTCGCCGGCAATCCCGAGGTGGTGGAGGACGGTGTCACCGGCTTCCTCGCCGCGGCGGCCACCGACGATGCGGTCGACGAAGCGCTGGAGCGGGCCTGGGCCGCGCGCGGCCGCTGGCCCGAGATCGGCCGCGCCGCCAGCGCCGCGATCCGAACCCAGGTGCCGCGCGATCCGGCGGGCGAGGTCGCCCGGATGATCGCCGAGGCTGCCCGAGCGTCGCTGCCGGCGCGCTGATCCGCTTCGACAGGTGCGCGCCGAGCCGCTAGGATGAAGCGACATGCCCGATTCCCCAGACTCCTTCGGCCTCGGCCTGGACGAGCCGCCGCAGCCGCAGGCGGCGCCCGCCGCCGAGCCCTACCGCGTTCTCGCCCGCAAGTACCGGCCGCAGAATTTCAACCAGCTGATCGGCCAGGAGGCGATGGTGCAGACGCTGGCCAACGCGATCCGCCGCGATCGCCTGGCCCACGCCTTTTTGCTCACCGGCGTTCGCGGCGTCGGCAAGACGTCCACCGCGCGGCTCATCGCCAAGGCGTTGAACTGCATCGGTCCGGATGAGGCCGGCGGCCCGACCATCGACCCGTGCGGCACCTGCGAGCCGTGCCGCGCGATCGCCGAAGGCCGCCACATCGATGTCGTCGAGATGGACGCCGCCTCCCACACCGGCGTCGACGATGTCCGCGAAATCATCGAGGCTGTGCGCTACGCGGCGGTGTCGGCGCGCTACAAGGTCTACATCATCGACGAAGTTCACATGCTCTCCAAGAACGCCTTCAACGCGCTGTTGAAGACGCTGGAAGAGCCGCCCCCGCATGTGAAGTTCCTGTTCGCCACCACCGAGGTCAACAAGGTTCCGGTCACCGTCCTGTCCCGCTGCCAGCGTTTCGACCTGCGCCGCATCCCCGCCGACAAGCTCGCCCACCATTTCGGCGAAGTCTCCGCCAGGGAAGGGGTCGAGATCGAGCCCGAGGCGCTGGCGCTGATCGCCCGCGCCGCCGAGGGCTCGGCGCGCGACGGCCTTTCCATTCTCGACCAGGCGATCGCCCACGGCGCCGGCGGGGTGTCCGCCGATCAGGTCCGCGGCATGCTCGGCCTGTCGGACAGGGGCGCGATCCGCGCGCTGCTCGGCCTGCTCCTGGTCGGCGATGCGCAAGGGTCGCTGGCCGCGCTCAAGGCGCAATATGATCTCGGCGTCGAGCCTTCGGCGGTGGTTCGCGGGCTGCTGGAAGCGGTGCACGGCATCACGCGTGCCAAGGTCGGCGGCGCGGACGACCAGGCGCAGTCGGTCGAGGAGCGCGCCGCTTATGCGGAATGGTCCGGCCGCCTTTCCTACGCCGCCGTCCACCGCCTGTGGCAGCTCCTGCTCAAAGGCCTGGCCGAGGTGAATGCCGCGCCGATGGCGCTGGAAGCGGCCGAAATGGCGCTGCTGCGTGTCATCCACGCCGCCGAAATGCCCGATCCCGGGACCCTGATCGAGAAGCTGGCCAACGGCGAGGCTTTGCCCGCCCGCGCCCCGGCGTCAGCGTCGGCCGCCCCGGCGGCTCCGGCGGCTCCGGCGGCTCCGGCGTCGGTTTCCGAAGCACCGCCGCCCGCCACCTTCGCCGCCCTTGTTGCGTTGCTTGCCGCCGGCGGCAAGCCGCATCTGGCGCAGCAGCTTCACGATTATTGCGGCCTGGTGCGCTACGCGCCGCCCGAGCTTGCCGTGAAGCCGATCAAGCCGCTGTCGGGAGAGTTCGTACGGGATCTCGGCACCGCGCTGAAGGCGCTCACCGGCCTGCAATGGCAGGTGATCGCGGCCGACGGCGACGCCGAGCCCTCCCTGCGCGAGCAGGAGCGGATGGCGCAGGATCGCGAACGCGAAGCGGTGCTCGAGACGCCGCTGGTCAAGGCCGCATTCGAAGCGTTTCCCGGCGCGGAACTCGCCGGCTATACATTGAACGAACAACGGAGCGCATGATGCCTGATTTGAACGAGTTGATGAAAATGGCCCAGGAAGCCCAGGCCAAGCTGATGCGGGCGCATGACGATCTCGACAAGGTCGAGGTGCAGGGCGCGTCGGGCGGCGGCCTGGTCAAGGTCCGCGCCAGCGCCAAGGGCCGGATCATCGGCGTCGAGATCGACGAGAGCCTGCTCGTCCCTTCCGAAAAGCAGATGGTGGAAGACCTGGTCGTCGCCGCGCTCAACGACGCCCGCGCCAAGGCCGACGAAGCCGCCAAGGGCGCCATGGAAGGCGTCACCGGCGGCCTCCAGATGCCGCCGGGCTTCAAGATGCCGTTCTGATGGCAGCGGGTCGAAGTGGTACTTCGACCCGGTTTCAAGTGTCGGACCAGGGATGAATCCCTGCACCCCCTCTCCCGTGAAGGACGGGAGAGGGGTCGGAGCGCGCCCTCGCACGCGGCGATTGGGCGATGCGCGTCGGTTCCCCCTCTCCCGCCTTTCGCGGGAGAGGGAGGGGCCCAAGCCGAAGGCTTGGGAGGGTGAGGGTCTTTGCTGAGTCCACGGACCAGACCCTCACCCTCCCACCCTCCGGGTACCCATCGAAGTAGTACTTCGATGGGAGCGCTTGGGGCGGCCCTCCCTCTCCCGTGAAGGACGGGAGAGGGGTAGCTGGCCTCGGCGTGCTGCTGCCCTAAAGGCCGTTGACCTGCTCTGCGGGGGGCGGCGGGGCCTCCGGTGCCTCTTCCTCCGGCTCCGGCAAAGCCTCCGGTTGCTCATATTCCTCGCCGGGGAGGGGCTGCGTCTGCGCAGGGCGCGGCGCGGGGCGTGGTGCCGGCACGGTGTCGCTTCGGTTCGGCCGCGCCGGCGGGCGCTCGGCCGGCTCCTCCGGCGCGTCGGCTCGGCCGCCCCCGTAGACGCAGGCATCCAGGCCCTCGCGCGCGACCACGCCGATGCGCGACGCGATGGCGTTGCCGTAGCGGCGGGTGAAGCCTTGGGGAGCGGCGGCGCCGCGCTTCTTGGGGAGGGGCAGCACGGCCGCGATGCGCGCCGCCTCGGTGCGGGTCAGCGTCGCGGCGTCGTGGTTGAAATAGCGCATCGCCCCGGCATTGACGCCATAGGTGCCGATGCCGGTCTCGGCGATGTTGAGATAAACCTCCATGATCCGCTGCTTGCCCCAGACATTCTCGATCAGCAGCGTGAACCAGGCTTCCAGCCCTTTGCGGAAGAAGCCGCCGCCTTGCCAGAGGAAGGCGTTCTTGGCGGTCTGCTGGCTGATCGTGGAGCCGCCGCGGATCACCGATCCGCCACGCGCATTGCGGCGCATCGCGGCGGCGATCGCATCCTGGTCGAAGCCCCAATGGGCGCAGAATTTGCTGTCCTCGGCGGCGATCGCGGCGCGCACCATGTTCCGGTCGATCCGCTCCAGCGGCATCCATTCCTGCTGAATATTGCGCCCGCCCAGCCGGTCTCCGAGCATGGTCAATGTGTAAGGAGGGTTCACCCACCGGTAGAGCACGACCCACAGCACCGAGAGCAGGACGAAGAGGAGCACCCCCTTCACGACCCAGCCGAGGATGCGCAGGGGAAGGCTGCGCTTCCTTGCTCTCACCCGCGCCATGCGCGGCACCGATGGGCAGACCGGACGCGATCACGCGCCGGGCCTGCATCCCATGAAGCTCTCATCCAGCCATACCCTGAATGTTCAGGGCGATGCAGCGGCCCATCAGCTCGCGGGCAACAGGCGCCGCTCGCCGGCAAGGTTCATCAGCGCCTTTTGGAGCTTCTCGAACGCCCGAACCTCGATCTGGCGGATACGCTCGCGGCTGACATCGTAGACCTGGCTCAATTCCTCGAGAGTCTTTGGCTCGTCGCTGAGCCTGCGTTCGGTCAGGATGTGCTTTTCGCGGTCGTTCAAGGCCTTCATCGCCTCGAGCAGCAGCTCGTGGCGGACCTTGGTTTCCTCGGCCTCGGCGACGCGCTCGTCCTGAAGCGGCTCGGTGTCGACCAGCCAATCCTGCCACTGGCCGTCGCCTTCCTCGCGCAGCGGCACGTTGAGCGAAGTGTCTCCGCCCATCGCCATGCGGCGGTTCATGGAGATCACATCCTCCTCGGACACGCCGAGATCGGTGGCGATCTTGGTCACGTCGGCGGGCTTGAGATCCCCGTCCTCGAACGCCTCGATGCGGTTCTTCATCCGGCGAAGGTTGAAGAACAGCTTCTTCTGGGCCGCGGTGGTGCCCATCTTGACCAGGCTCCACGAGCGCAGGATATATTCCTGGATCGACGCGCGGATCCACCACATCGCGTAGGTGGCGAGGCGGAAGCCCCGGTCGGGCTCGAACTTCTTCACGCCCTGCATCAGGCCGATATTGCCTTCGGAGATCAGCTCGGCCGTCGGCAGGCCGTAGCCGCGATAGCCCATGGCGATCTTGGCGACGAGGCGCAGGTGCGAGTTGACCAGCTTGGCCGCCGCTTCCGTATCCTGATGCTCCGCCCAGCGCTTGGCGAGCATGAACTCCTCTTCCGGGGCCAGGATCGGAAACTTCTTGATCTCGGAAAGGTAGCGGTTGAGGCCCGCTTCCCCGCCCATTGCGGGGATCGTCGCCACGTTTCTGCCGCCAGCCATAGTCTTCACTCCCTCGTGTCCAGCCGTTTGCCCACGGCCGATCCAACATCTTGTTCTACCGAAAGCGCGCTTAACAGTTCCTGCATATCGGACGGAACGGCGCTTTTGAACGATAAGTTTTCCGTTGATACCGGATGAATGAAGCCAAGCTCCGCGGCGTGCAGAGCCTGGCGTGCAAAACCCAGTTTTTTCAATAACTCCCGGTGCGCCGTCCGGGTCCGTCCATAAACCGGATCCCCGAGCAAAGGATGGCCGAGCGAGGTCATGTGGACTCGCACCTGGTGTGTCCGCCCCGTTTCCAGCCGGCATTCCACCAGCGCCGCCTCGTACAGCGGCCGCACCACGCTGTAGTGAGTCACCGCCCGCTTGCCCCGGCCGGCGTCGACGACCGCCATCTTCTGCCGGTTGGCGGAGGAGCGGGCGAGCGCCGCGTCGACCGAGCCCTGGCGCGGATTGGGCATGCCCGAGACCACCAATTGGTAGCGCCGGTCGATGCTGTGGCGCGCGAATTGCGCGGCGAGCCCTTCATGCGCCCGGTCGGTCTTGGCGACCACCAGCAGGCCCGAGGTGTCCTTGTCGATGCGGTGGACGATGCCCGGGCGCGCCACTCCGCCGATGCCCGACAGGCGCCCGGCGCAATGGTGGAGGAGGGCGTTGACCAGCGTCCCGTCGAAATTGCCCGCCGCGGGATGGACGACCATGCCGGCCGGCTTGTCCACCACCAGCAGATGCTCGTCCTCGTGGACGATCTCCAGCGCGATATCTTGAGCAACATTGTGGGCCGCCTCGGGCGCCGGCACTTCCACCGCATAAGCGCCGCCGGGAATCGCCTTGGCGGCGGGATCGCGCACCGGTGTGCCGGCCGGACCCATGACGCGTCCGCTCGAGATCAGCGCCTTGAGGCGCTCGCGCGACAGGGTGGGGACGGCCGCGGCCAGGGCACGGTCGAGCCGCCAGCCGGCGGCGTCGGATGCGATGGTCGCGTCTATGGTGTGTCCCCCCCGGGTCATTGCAGGGGCGATGTGGCGACGAAATGGTGGATATCAACGGGGGCCGGAGCGATTGCCGGGCCGCCTGCCGCCTTGCAACGGCCCGCCTGCGGGGCCAATACGGGGCGAGGCACTGGAAACGCCGTAGGACAGGGGCAAGCATCCGCATGAAATCCCACGAATTCGCGAGCCTTTTATGTTCGCGTCTCTGCCACGATCTGCTGTCCCCGGTCGGCGCGCTCAACAACGGCATCGAGCTGCTCTCCGACGAGCATGATCCGGACATGCGCGCCCGCTGCCTCGATCTGCTCGGCGAAAGCGCCCGGGCCAGCGCCAACAAGCTCAAATTCTTCCGCCTGGCCTTCGGCGCGGCCGGCGGCTTCGGCGACGAGGTCGACACGCGCGAGGCGCGGGTGGCAGTCGAGGGCCTGTTCGGCGGCGATGGCCGGATCCAGCTTGGCTGGATGGTGGACGAGCCGACGATGAGCAAGTCCGCCCTCAAGGTCTTGATGAACCTGGTGCTGATCGCCGGCGATGCGCTGGTGCGCGGCGGCCGGCTGGATGTCGGTGCCGAGCGTCACAGCGGCGGGCTGGAGATGGTGGTGCGCGCCGAAGGTCCTCGAATCGTGCTCGACCCCGAATTGAAGCGCGCCCTGCTCGGCGAAAGCAGCGAGGAGGCGATCGCGCCCCGCGCCGCCGCCGCCTGGCTGGTCCATTGCCTGCTCAGCGACGGCGGGGGCGAGGTCCAGGTCGCCGATGGGGAAGCCGGCGTGCTTTTGATCGGGGCCGCGCTCCCCGTCCTGTAACCGGGCCGCCGCCCCGGCGCGGTGCGGCGGCTCTTGACGCAGCAGGTTTTTTGGAAGCGGTTGGCCACATGATTGAGATGATCGATGCGCCGTCCCCCAATTTCGACGAGCGCGAAGCCTCCGTCACCATGCTGGTGCTCCATTATACGGGCATGAAGGATGCCGCCTCGGCCATCGCCTGGCTGCGCAACCCGGCCGCCAAGGTCTCCTGCCATTATTTCGTCTCGGAAGACGGGCAGGTGCTGCGCATGGTCGATGAGGAGAAGCGCGCCTGGCATGCGGGGCGCTCCTTCTGGCGGGGCGTGCAGGATGTGAACTCCGCCTCGATCGGCATCGAGATCGCCAATCCCGGCCACGAGCATGGCTACACGCCGTTCCCCGAGGAGCAGATCGACGCGCTGGTGCCGCTGGTCGCCGACATCGTCGGGCGGCGGGGGATCACCCGGGGCAATATCGTCGGCCATTCCGACATCGCGCCGGCGCGCAAGCAGGATCCGGGCGAGCTCTTCCCCTGGCACCGGCTGGCCAAGCTGCGCCTCGCTTTGCCGCGGCCGACCAGGAATTTGATGGATCCGCACTGGACCGATGCCGGCTTCCTGCTCGCGCTGGAGCGGTTCGGCTACGATGTGCGCAACCCCATGGCCGCGGTGGTCGCCTTCCAGCGCCGCTTCCGCCCCGAGCTGATCGACGGCGCCATCGACGGAGAGTGCCGGGCGATTCTGCTCGCCCTTCTCCTTCCCAAGCCGCAGGGGGACGACTGAGGCGAGGGGCGGGTCCTTCCCAAGCGGAGCGGCGATCACTGAGGCACGGGCGCGGGTCCTTCCCAAGCGGAGCGGCGCCGACTAGAGAGGCCCGGTCAGAGGGCCGGGCAGCCGCGGCTCGCGCAAGCGGGGCGAGGAAAGTCCGGGCTCCACGGAATAACGGTGCCGGGTAATGCCCGGCGGGGGCGACCCCAGGGACAGTGCAACAGAAAGCAGGTCGCAAGGACTTCGGTTCTGCGAAATTGAAAGGGTGGAGTAAGAGCCCACCGCGGCCCCGGCAACGGGTGCCGGCACGGTAAACCCCACCGGGAGCAAGACCGAATAGGGGCGGCAATGGGGCCACCCCAAAAAGTAGTACTTTTTGGGGAACCCGCGGGCCTGTTCCGGCTCGTCGCCCGGGTTGGTTGCTGGAGGGGCGGAGCGATCCGCCTCCTAGAGGAATGGCTGCACAGGCGGGGCAACCCGCCGGACAGAACCCGGCTTACAGGCCCTCTGGCATTTTTATGGGCACAAGCGGGCGCCGCGGCGGGTTAGAGAAAACGAATGGCTCGGCACACACGATCGAACGACTGGGGCTTTCCCCGCTGGCGCGCCTACGGCGCCGACCGTCAGGCGCAGCAGGTGCGTCTGTGCGACCGGGAAGGCTGCAGCGCGCCCGGCGACCGGCCCGCGCCGAAATCGCCCAACAGCCCTGAGCGCTGGTATTTCTGCGAGGCTCATGCCGCCGAATACAACAAGGGCTGGAATTATTTCGAAGGCCTCTCGGCCGAGGATGCGGCGCGGCGCGAGGCCGACGAGCGGCGCGGCAACGACGGCTACAAGCAGTCGAGCTATCAGGGATGGGCAGGCTCGGGCGACGGCAGCCGCAGCCGCGAGGAAATGCGCGCGCTCGATGTGCTGGAAGTGGAGGTCGACGCGAGCTTCGACGACATCAAGGCCGGGTACCGGCGGCTCGCGAAGCTCAACCACCCGGACGCCGCGCCCGGGGACGCGGAGGCGGCGGTGCGCTTTCAGGCGATCCAGGCTGCCTATGAAGTGCTTCGCAAGGCCGAGGAACGCCGCGCCGCTACTTCGTGAACATGAAGGTGCCGGTGACATGGGCCACCGGATCGGCGGCGTCGCCGTCGTGGGCGAGGCCGCGCACGAAGCCGACGCTTCTGGTCACCCGGTAGCATTCGCCGCGGCCGTGGATGCGGCGCCCAGGCACCGCAGGGCGCAGGTAATCGACCCGCATGTCGAGCGTTGCCTGGTGCCGGAAACCGCCGAGCTTGACCCAGATTGCCATCGAGGTGGACATGTCCATCAGGCTGATGATGGGGCCTGACGCGATGACGCCGCTCTCTTTCACCCCCACCAGTTTTTCCGAATATTCGAGCCCCAGTTCCACCCAGTCCTCGCCATGGTCGATGTAAACGAAGCCCAGCGCGCCGCCGTGCCCCACCTGGCTGGCGAAGCGGGTGAAGAGCTCAGGGTCGAAGCCCTTCATCTGCGACAGGTCGGCACGGGTGACCGTCATGCGGCGAGCCGCGCCGCCGTCTCGCGAACCAGGCCGATCATGTTGGGAATGCCTTGCGTGCGGTTGGAGCTGAGCTGGTTCTTGAGGTCGAACGGCGCCAGGGCCTGTTCCACATCCAGCGCCAGTATCTCGCCCGGCGCACGGTCCTGAACGGCAAGCAGCACCAATGCCACGATGCCCTTGGTGATGGCGGCATTGCTGTCGGCAAGGAAGTGGAGCCGTCCGTCTGTCTGCGGCACCGGGTAAAGCCAAACGGAAGCCGAGCACCCGCGCACCAGGGTGGCATCGGTTTTGAGCGGCTCGGGCATCGGCTCAAGCGCCCGGCCGAGATCGATCAGCAGCCTGTAGCGGTCGTCCGGCTCCAGCAGTTCGTAATCGTCAAGCACATCGTCGAGGGTCTGGGTGGTCATGCGCTGCGCGCTACCAGAGACGGCGCGCGGCGCAAGCCTTAGCCGGCGGCACCGTCGGCGATCGCCTCGAGTTTACGCACGCGCTCGCGCAGCGCCTTGAGTTCGTCAGGTGGGGCAGGGGAGGCAGGCCGCCCGAAGCGCAAAGCCTCCCGGCGAAGGTCCAGCCATTGCGCCCAGGCTTTTAGCGAGGCGGCGCTGGCGAGCGCCAGTCCCGCCGCTGCAAATCCCGCAAGGGGAATGATGATGGAAGGCTCAGGCATCTCCTCACTTGTCCCGAAGAGCCTCGATTTGCCGCTCCAGGCTGCTTTCCTTCTCCACGGTGATCCGCTCCAGCACCGCGAGCCGCTTCTTGAGCTCGGCGACTTCCGCCTGCAGCCGCGCATTTTCGGCCCCGTCGTTGTGGAGCGCCGCCTCACGTCCGCGGCGACTGCCCCGGCCCTGGTGCCCCTGCTTGGATTTGAAAATGCTGGCGAACATCACGATCGCCACGATCAGGACCACCATGACTTGGCTACCGGTCATTGCCTTGCTTCTCCCGCCTGGCGCCGCAACTCAGCGCAATTGCTCGATCTCACGGGCCAGTCGCGTGTCGGCGCTGGTCACATACATCTCCACCTCCGCCATGCGGCGGTCGATGTCGCGCAGCCGCGAACGGACGTCGCGGACGGATCGTGCCGGGGAGGCCCGCACCCCCTGCCAGAATTTGGTCTGCTCCGGATCCTGGCGGTACAATTCGCCCGGCTTGTTGGGCGCCATCCACGCCGCCACCCAATAAGCGATCAGAGTCCAGGGAAAGCCACCAAGCAGGGTGAGCACGACTGCGCCGATCCGCACCACCATCGGGTCCAGCCCGGTGTAATCGGCGATCCCTGCGCAAACCCCGCTCCACTTGCGGTTCTGCTTGTCGAGGTAGAATTTGGTGTGGCGCGCGTGAGTCACTCTGCGATCCTCCCCGGTGCGTTGCTGACGGTGCGCGCGGGTGGCCGCTCCGCCTGGCGCTCGATCCGCTCCACGGGCGGCTCGAGCCGCTCCGCATAGGGATCGGACGCCAGGCTGCGCCAGTTCGGATTTTCGGCGGTCAGGATACGCTCCACGGTAACCACCCGTTCTTCGAGCCGCCGGGCGATGTCGTAGAGGTCCTCCATCAGATTTTCGTCAGCGGAGGTAAGCGTCGCCGCGGTTTTCCAGCGCGTCATGTAATGCAGGATGATCCAGGGCAGACCAATGAACAACATGCCCACGATCATCACCGGTATGATGACTTCTTCCACGGATCAGCCCTCCTGGTTCTTGTTCATGCGCGCTTTCAGCGCTTCGAGCTCGGCATCGACCTTTTCGGCGTTGCGAAGCTCGGAAATCTCTTCCTCCAGCGTCTTGGGCGGGCCTCCGAGCGCGAGCGCATCGGCGCGGCCCTCCGCCACGTCCGCCCGCCGCTCCAGCACATCGAAGCGCGAAAAAGCCTCGTCCACCTTGGTGCCGGCATAGACTTCGCGCATCTTCACCCGGTTCTGCGCACTTTCCAGGCGGCTCTGGATCGCATTTTGCCGCGTCCGTGCCTCCCGCAGCTTGCCCTGCAGCTTGGCGATGTCCCCCTCCGACGCACGCAACCCATCGTCGAGGACGTCGATCTCGGCCTGCAGGCTCGAGGCCATGTCGCCCGCCTTCTGCTTTTCCACCAGCGCAGCCTTGGCGAGGTCGTCGCGGCCCTTCGACAAGGCCAGTTCAGCCTTCTCCGTCCAGCTTTCCTGCAGCCTGTCGAGCCGCCCGATCTGCCGACGCATCTCCTTTTGGTCGGCAATGGTGCGTGCCGCTGAAGCGCGAACTTCGACCAGCGTCTCCTCCATTTCGAGGATGATCATCCGGATCATCTTCGCCGGGTCCTCGGCCTTGTCGAGAAGGTCGGTGAAATTGGCGGCGATGATGTCGCGTGTCCGCGAAAAGATACCCATGAAATACTCCTTGAACATTCATCCCGCGGAAGCGGCCGGCACAACCAGGGGCGGCTGTTGCCGGCCGTCCGCCCGATCAGGTGTGAAGCCTGATCCTAAAGCGTCTTCAGACAAGGCTTACAGGTGCCGTCTCGACCGCCCGGGCCGGGCCGACCGCCGCGGTGACCGCGGTTGCCGTCAGCACCAGTGCCAGAAAGGTGGCGACGACGCTCTGTCCCATCTTGCTCATCTTCGACATTGTCATTCTCCCTTTAACCCCGAAATCTCCGCTCTACGGCGGCATGCCTCCTCCTTATCAAGAGCCGTGCCAAACCCGGAAAACCTCGGAAAATCCCCTTTCCCGATCCACTTGCTGTAGCGGCGGCATCTTTTTGCTTGCCAAGGTTCGGCAAATCGTCCCAACATTCGGGAATGGAGCGCAGCACCCACCTCGTCGGCCAATCCTCGTCGTTCCTGGATGCGGTCGAGCGGGCCAGCCGCGCGGCGCCGCTCGACCGCCCGGTGCTCGTGATCGGTGAGCGCGGCACCGGCAAGGAATTGATCGCCGAGCGCCTTCACCATCTGTCCTCGCGCTGGGATGGGCCGCTGGTGACCATGAACTGCGCCGCGCTGCCCGAAACGCTCATCGAGGCGGAGCTGTTCGGGCACGAAGCGGGGGCCTTCACGGGCGCAACGAAAGTAAGGGCCGGGCGCTTCGAAGAAGCCGACGGCGGCACCTTGTTCCTGGATGAACTCGCCACGCTTTCGCAGGCGGCGCAGGAGCGGCTGCTGCGAGTCGTTGAATATGGCGAGGTGACTCGGATCGGTGCGTCCCGGCCGATGCGGGTCGATGTCCGCATCGTTGCCGCCACCAACGAGGATCTGCCGCGGCTGGCTGAGAAGAACCGCTTCAGGCCCGACCTGCTCGACCGGCTGTCGTTCGAGGTGGTGACGCTGCCGCCGCTGCGCCACCGTTCCAGCGACATTCCCGTTCTCGCCGACCATTTCGCCCGCCGCATGGCGCTCGAGCTGGAGTGGGAAAGCTGGCCCGGCTTCAGCAGCCGCGCGCTCGATCGGCTGCTTTCCTACAATTGGCCGGGCAATGTTCGCGAACTTCGCAATGTTGTGGAACGCGCGGTGTATCGTTGCGACGACCCATCGCAGTCGATCGACATGATCCAGTTCGATCCGTTCGAATCGCCGTGGCGCCCGCAGTCTGTCAACCAGCCCGCCCCGGCGCTTCCGGCGCTCCCCGCGCCGGAGCAGGTTGCGGGCACGATGCCCGTTCCGGTCGGCTACGATCCGGGCAGCTGCGCCGATTTCCGGCTGGCGGTCGCCGAATATGAAAAGGCGATCCTGGCCGCCGCGCTGGAACGCTGCCGGTGGAACCAGCGTGCTGCCGCCGCCGCGCTCAGCCTCAGCTACGATCAGCTTCGCCACGCCCTGAAACGTCACCAGTTGATGGCCTGAGCGGGAAAAACCTGCTAGAAGTGAGACTCAGAGGAGGACCGCATCATGACGCTTCGCAATTTCCTCTTGCCGGCTGCTGCGCTCGCTGCAGTCGCCACCGCTGTTCCTGCCATGGCTGCAATTACCGTTCTCGGCAATTCCGCGGCGCGCTTGTGCTATGAGGCGGCGGAAAGCAAATCCCTCGGAGGCCAAGGCCTCGGCCAGTGCAATCGGGCTTTGCGCGACGAGAATTTGAGCACCCGCGACGCTGTTGCAACCTTTGTGAACCGAGGCATTCTCAAGCTTCGCGGCGGCGATACAGAGGCCGCCATCATCGACTTCGACAACGCCATCGACATGAATCCCGCGGAGGCGGAAGCTTACCTCAACAAGGGGGTTGCCACACTGCGTCTCGGCGACGGCGAGCGGAGGACCGAGGCGGTAAGGCTGTTCGATACTGCACTGGCCAAAAATACAAAGAAGCCGGCAATTGCTTATTACGGTCGCGCCATTGCGCATGAACTTTCCGGACGCCTGAGAGAGGCGTATCGCGATTACCGTCAGGCCAGCGCGGCCGCTCCGGAATGGCGTGAGCCCAAGGCGGAACTCTCCCGCTTCACTGTTCGCTAGCCTCCGTGCCACCCTGCGGGGTGGCGCCTTATTCCGGGGCGATGGCACTGGGGGAACCCAGGCGCGTTCGTTCAGGTGCGAGAGAGGAGGACCACCCATGCCATTCATTCTGCCCGACCTTCCGTACGGGAGGGAGGCGCTCGGCGAGCATATGTCGGCCGAAACGCTGGATTACCACCACGGCAAGCACCACAAGGCCTATGTCGACAAGGTCAACAACATGGTCGCTGACAAGGGTTTGGACGGGGCGTCGTTAAGTGCAGTGATCCGCGCCGCTGCCGAGCGCGGGGACAAGGGCTTGTTCAACAATAGCGGCCAGATCTGGAACCATAATTTCTTCTGGCAATGTCTTGCCCCGCCCGACGCACAGCGCCCGGTCGGACGCCTGGCGGCTTTGATCGAGGATGAGTTCGGCTCAACCGAGACTATGCTCAAGGCGCTTGCGGATGAAGCCGTCGCTCACTTCGCCAGCGGCTGGGCGTGGCTGGTGCTCGACGGCGGCAAGCTCAAGATCACCTCGCTCCACGATGGCGACAGCCCGGTGGCGCATGACGGTATGCAGCCGCTGCTTACCGTCGATGTGTGGGAGCATGCTTATTATATCGACTATCGCAATCAGCGGCCGGCCTTCGTCGACGCGGTGTTGTCGAACCTGGTGAACTGGGAATTCGTCGCCCAGAACCTCGACGGCGAAGGCATCAAGCGGGCCGACCAGGAAGGCTAGGCGCCGGGCGGGCGCCGAGCGCCCGCCGGTTGTCCGCCTCAGCTCTTGAGGCGGTAGCCAGTTCGGAAAATCCACCAGATGACGCCCAGGCAAGTGAGCAGAAAGGCTAAGGTGGCGGCAAGGCTGATGCCGATGCCCACATCGCCGGCGCCGTAGAAGGTCCAGCGAAAGCCGCTGATCAGGTAGACCACCGGGTTGAACAGGGTGATCGTCCGCCACGGCTCGGGCAGCATGTCGATCGAGTAGAAGGCGCCGCCGAGGAAGGTCAGCGGCGTGACGATCAGCATGGGGATGACCTGAAGCTGCTCGAACCCCTTGGCCCAGATGCCGACGATGAAGCCGAACAGGCAGAAGGTCGTCGCCACCAGCAGCAGGTAGACGAGCATCCACACCGGGTGGAGAATATTGATGTCGACGAACAAATTGGCGGTGGCGAGAATGACCAGGGCGACCGACATTGCTTTGGTGACGGCCGCGCCGACATAGCCGAGCACGATCTCGAACGGGGAGAGCGGCGCCGACAGGGGCTCGTAGATGGTGCCGAGGAAGCGTGGCATGTGGATGCCGAAGGAGGCGTTGAAGATGCTCTCGGTGAACAAAGAGAGCATCATCAGGCCCGGCACGATGAACGCACCGTAGCCGACGCCGCCGACATCCGTCATGCGCGACCCGATCGCCGCGCCGAAGACCACGAAATAGAGCGAGGTGGTGATGACCGGCGTGGCGAGGCCCGTCCAGATCGTCCGGGCGAAGCGATACATCTCGAACCGGTAGATCGACCAGACGCCGCGATGGTTGAAGGCGCCGACGCTCATGCCGTCTCTCCCGTGCGCTCGGTGACCAAGCTGACGAAGATGTCCTCCAGCGAGCTTTGCTTCGTCTCGAGGTCGCGAAAGCCGATGCCGAGGTCGCTCATCCGCCGCAGCAGCGAGGGCACGCCGGTGCGCTCCGCCTGCCCGTCGAAGCTGTAGCGCAGCACATGGCCTTCCGCGTCCAGGGCAAGCTGCCAGTCCGCCAGCTCAGGCGGTATCGCGGCGAGCGGCTCTGCGAGGCTGAGGGTGAGCTGCTTCTTGCCAAGCTTCTTCATCAGTTCGGTCTTTTCCTCGACCAGGATCAGCTCGCCGCGCGAGATCACGCCGACCCGGTCGGCCATTTCCTCGGCTTCCTCGATATAGTGCGTGGTGAGGATGATGGTGACGCCCTTGTCGCGCAGCCGCCGCACCAGGTTCCACATGTCGCGCCTCAGTTCGACATCGACGCCGGCGGTCGGCTCGTCGAGGAACAGGATGTCGGGCTCGTGGGCGAGCGCTTTGGCGATCATCACCCGGCGCTTCATGCCGCCGGACAATTCCTTGATCTTGACCTTGCGCTTGTCCCACAGCGACAGGTCCTTGAGGACCTGCTCGATATAGGCGGGATCGCGCGGCCGGCCGAACAGACCGCGGCTGAAGGCGACGGTGGACCAGACCGGCTCGAACGCGTCGGTGTGAAGCTCCTGCGGCACCAGGCCGATGCGGGAGCGGACGCGGCGATAGTGTGAGACGATGTCGTGCCCGTCCACCTCCACGCTGCCGCCGCTCGCCGTGACGATGCCGCAGATGATCGAGATAAGGGTGGTCTTGCCGGCGCCGTTGGGACCGAGCAGCGCGAAGATCTCGCCGGCTGCGATGTCGAGGCTGACGCCCTTCAGCGCCTCGTGACCGCCCGCATAGCGCTTCGAGACGTTGCGGATGGAGACAACCGGCGGCATGCTGATATCCTTCATTGTGAAGGGGGTACCGGCGGTTCTTCCTTCGCCTTCTCCAGCTCTAGGCCGTGCCGCATCAGCATCGGCACATTGGCGATGGCGAACAGGAAGGTGGCGGGAAGGAAGCCCCATAGTTTGAAGCCGACCCAAAAATCGGTGCTGGTCGAGCGCCACACCGCCTCGTTGGCCCCCGCCATCACCGCGAAGAAGATCGCCCAATTGCGGCTCAGGAGCTGCCAGCCGCGCTCGGAGAGACCCGGGTAGGCGGAGCCGAGCACGATCTTGAGGAGGTTGCGCTTGGTGGCGAGGCCGAAGGCGAGCAGCGCTGCGACGAGGGTATAATAGATGGTCGGCTTGATCTTGATGAAGGTCTCGTCGTGCAGCCAGACCGTGATGCCGCCCAGCACGATCACCGTCACTGCGGAGAACCAAAGGAGCGGCGAGATGTGGCGGTATTTGAGCTTGGAGATCAGCATCGCCGCGGTGATCGCCACCATGAAGGCAATGGTGGCGGCGAAGATGTCGCGCAGCGCATTGACGGCGAAGAACACCACCAGCGGTCCAAGATCGATCATCAGCCGGGCCAGAGGCCCGGGTTCGGCAGCCTTGCTGTTCATGCCTCTTCCCTTCCAAGGCCCGCAATCGCCCGCGCGGCGACGCGCGGATCGAAGGGGCGTAGATCATCAATGCCTTCGCCGACGCCGATGGCGTGGATGGGCAGGCCATATTGCTCGGCGGCCGCGACCAGCACGCCGCCCCGCGCCGTGCCGTCCAGCTTGGTCATGATCAGGCCGGTGACGCCAGCCACTTCCTTGAACACTTCGACCTGCGACAGCGCATTCTGGCCGGTGGTGGCATCGAGCACCAGCACCACATCGTGCGGCGCGGCGGGATTGAGGCGACCGAGCACCCGCCGGATCTTGGCGAGCTCGTCCATCAGCACCTTCTTGTTCTGAAGCCGGCCGGCAGTGTCGACGATCAGCGTGTCGATGCCTTCCGCGGTCGCCTTTTTGACGCCGTCGAACACGATCGCCGAGCTGTCGCCGCCTTCCGGCCCGGAAATCACCGGCACGCCGATCCGATCCGCCCAGATCCGGAGCTGGCCGATGGCGGCGGCGCGGAATGTGTCGCCGGCGGCGAGTAGCACGCCATAATCCTGTTCCAGGAGGAGGTGGGCGAGCTTGGCGATGGTGGTGGTCTTGCCCGATCCGTTAACGCCGACCACCAGGATCACCTGCGGCCGTGGAAAGGCAATGATTTCGAGCGGCACGGCGACGGGCCGCAAGATCTTCTCGATCTCGTCGGCGACGATTTCGCGCACCGCATATTCGCTGAGGCCCCGCTCGAACCTCTCGGCGGCGAGCCGGTTGCGGATTTTCGCCGCAGTGGACGGACCGAGATCGGAGGCGATCAGCGCTTCCTCGATCTCGTCCAGGGTCTCCTCATCGAGCGCCGCCTTGGTGAACAGGCCGGTCAGGTTGTCGCCGAGCTTTTCAGACGTCTTGCGGAAGCCGTCCTGCAGCCGGTCGAGCCAGGATGCTTCGCTCATGCCGGCACTCCGACGAGACGGTCGTCTTCAACAGAGTCGATAATCACGTCTAGAATCTTTCCGTCATTCCCGCGAAAGCGGGAATCCCGCTTCCCATCACCATCCGCCGCCAAGGAAGCGGGACCCCCGCTTTCGCGGGAGTGACGGAGGGTGACGGGCGCAAAGTGTTCGGTGTGGCCGAGGCCCCCTCGTTCCATCAGCACAGTCTGCCGTGTTCCCACCAGCCCCCGCAGCCAGGCCCCGCGTCGCCGCGCCGCCGCCTCGCGCAGCCGCTTCGCTCGTTCCTTGACCAGCTGCGGCGCCACCTGCGGCATCCGCGCGGCCGGCGTCCCCGCTTTTGGGGAAAAAGGAAAGATGTGGCCCATCACGATCTCGCAGTCGTCGATCAGCGCCAGGCTGTTCAAGTGCATCTCGTCCGTTTCCGTCGGAAAGCCGGCGATGAGATCGGCACCGATCGCAATCTCCGGCCGCCGTGCCTTGAGCCGCGCCACCGTCTCTACAGCCTGCGCCCGGCTGTGGCGCCGCTTCATCCGCTTCAGCACCATGTCGTCGCCGGCCTGGAAGCTCATGTGGAGGTGCGGCATGAAGCGCGGCTCGCCCGTCGCAAGCTCGAACAACCGCTGGTCCATCTCAATGCAATCGAGCGAAGAGAGGCGCAGCCGCGGCAGGTCCGGCACATGGCGCAGGATCCGCTCGACCAGCATGCCGAGGCGGGGCGCGCCGGGCAGATCGGGGCCGTAGCTCGTGACATCCACGCCAGTCAGCACCACTTCCCGGCAACCCTCGCCGACCAGCGCTTTGACCCGCTCCACCACCTGTCCCGCCGGCACTGAGCGGCTGCTGCCGCGTCCGAAAGGGATGATGCAGAAGGTGCAGCGATGGTCGCAGCCATTCTGGACTTCCAGAAAGGCGCGGCTGCGTTCGGAATAGCTGGCGGCTAGGTGGGGCGCCGTCTCCTGCACCGCCATGATGTCGGCCACGCGGATTTCGGCCGCGGGTGTCAGGGCGAATGCCTCTGCCGAAAACTTGTCAAGGTTGCCCAGCACCCGGTCGACCTCAGGCATGGCGGCAAAGGCGGCAGGATCGATCTGCGCCGCGCAGCCGGTCACCACCAGCCGCGCCTCCGGCCGCACGCGCTTGGCGCGGCGGATCGCCTGGCGGGTCTGCCGCACCGCCTCGTTGGTGACGGCGCAGCTGTTGACGATGATGAGGTCTTCCGCCTCGCCCGCCAGCCGCCGCATCGTCTCGCTTTCGGCGGCGTTGAGCCGGCAGCCGAGCGTGATCAGCTCCGGCCCGCTCAAAGCTCTACCTCTCCGGAATAGACGTGGGTCGCACCGCCGGTCATGCGGATGGTGCCGCCGGGCTGCCAGTCGACCGTCAGCGTCCCGCCGGGCAGGCACACCGCCACCGGGGACTTCATGCTCCTGTACCGGATCGCCGCCACCGCCGTCGCGCAGGCGCCCGTGCCGCAGGCCCGGGTGAGCCCGGCGCCGCGCTCCCAAACGCGCAGATCGATGCCGGGGCGGCGGACGCCGTCCACATTCGTGCCGCCGACACGGATCTCCGCGACGTTGACGTTCACCCGCTCGGGAAAGAGCGAATCGCCTTCGATCTCGGGGCCAAGCCGCTCAAGATCGATGGCGGCGAGATCCTCGGCGAAGAAGATCACGTGCGGATTGCCAACATTGACGGCGTGAGGCCGCTGCAGATCCTCCCAGCCGACCGGCAGCGCCGCCGTATCCATCGGGTAGGCGAGCGGGATTTCGTGCCAGCCGAACCGCGGCTCGCCCATGTCCACCGTTGCCGCCGCGCCCTCGGCAGCGCCTTGGATGACGCCACCCTTGGTCTCGATGCGAGTCTCTCCGCCGACCAGCATTGCCACGCAGCGCGACGCATTGCCGCACGCTTCGACCTCGCCGCCGTCGCAATTCCAGATGCGCATGCGCAGGTCGGCGACCTTGCTCGGCTCCAGCACGATGAGCTGGTCGCAGCCGATGCCGGTGCGCCGGTCGGCAAGCGCGCGGGCGCGCCTTTCGTCCATCTCCAGCGGCGCCTCACGCGCGTCGAAGATGACGAAGTCGTTGCCGAGCCCATGCATCTTCTCGAACCGCCGCTTCATCGCCGGGCATCTAGGGAGGGGAGGGCGGCAAGTCCACCGCGCCGCCTCCGTCAGGCTAAGTCAGGAACGAACCGGTGCTCCCGCCTGAAGCAGAGTGCCCAGCCGCAGCCGCGCCGCTTCCACCTGCTCAGGGGACGGCGGCTCGGTGCCGAAGGGGCGATGACCCGGGATCGGCTCGCCGGCCACCCAGCGGAAGAGGGTGGCGTTGAGGGAGGCAGCGGCGAGCAGGGCGAGGGTGGAGACGATGCCGTCAAGCCCCGCCAGCGCAAGCTGAGTCACGCCGAGTGGAAACAGCTTCACCGCGGCGAAACTCAGCGCGAAGTGGAGCAGGTAGAGCGGGAAGACGAGCAAGGTCCAGCCTTTGGCGATACTCCCCATCCGTCCCCGCGTCCCAATCCAACTGGCACGCAGCGATACCTCCCCACGCCCGGCGGCAAGGCCGGCAATCCAGGGCTGCACCCGCAGCAAGGTGATCGCCGCCACGGCCAACCAGAGCACGGCCAGAACCATCTGCGCCGCGCCCAGCGACGCACGCTCGACGCCCAGGGCCTCCAGCACGGCAGTGCCGCCGCGCGCCAAGACGACGGCTACCGCCGCGCTTGCGACGAGGCTCACGATCAGCGCGCCCGCAAAGGGCAAGGTCGAGCGGTCCAGTCTCCAGACATCGCGCCGCTCCGACAGCAGCAGGCGGTAGGCGGCGGCGAGCGCCAGTATGACGGCAAGTGTGCGCAGCAGCATCACCGGCCAAGCTTCCAGCGAGATGTCCGGGCGCAGCGCCTTCAGCCATAGGAGGAAGTTGGTCGCGGTAAGGGTGGTCACCAGCACTGCGCCGACCAAGAACAGGCCGTTGCGCCCAGCGCGCCAGGTCGCCTGTACCTCGCGAAACACCTGGCTCCCGCTAAGCCCGCGGCCGCTTTCCACCGGCGCGGGCGCGATCCCGCCGCGGTCCGCACCGGCGTCGAGGAAGTGGCCGGCGAGCGCCTCGGGAGCGCCGAGGCCGGCGAGCGCGTCCTCCAGACGGCCGCCCGCCGCGCTGCCTTCGAGATGGCCTCGGATCTCCAGAACGATCGCCTGGCGCTGGTTCGAGGCAAGCGGCCACAGCGCCCGCGACAGGCGCTCAAGGTATAGTTCGGCGGGCCGGGTGAGGGCGTTTCCCATGATCTGACTCCTCAAGCGCGCCGGTGACGAAGGCGCTGAATTCATGCCAAACGCGCTGCATCTCGGCGATCAGCGCCTCGCCCTCCTCCGAGAGCGTATAATATTTGCGGGGCACTTTGGCATCGTCGGCCATCGCCCAACGCGCCACGACCTTGCCCTCGCGTTCAAGGCGGGTGAGCAAGGGGTAGAGCGTGCCGTCCGACAGCACGCCGCCGGCGCCGCCTGCCTGCTCCAATATGTCGAGCCCGTAGCGCTCGCCGCCGCGCAACAGGCCGAGCACGACCAGTTCGGCGGCACCCTTGCGCAACTGCGTCTGCCAGGAAGTCGTATCCATATCATCTTGCTACACTAGTAGAGCATGCATTACAAGGTACCTCGTGACCCGCCCCTCCGGCTGTGAACAGCGCCCGGCCCTTCTTGCAAAGGATCGTCCATGACCCGCACCTTCCGCCATTTCGCACTGCTTCTCGCCGGGCTCGCCGCGGCCGGTTCCGCCCACGCCGCGCCCGCCCTCTGGGCGGCGAGCGACGGCGACTCGACGATCTACCTGTTCGGCACCGCCCATGCGGTGCGCGCCGACGCCAAGTGGCGCACGCCGGCGCTCGACAAGGCCCTCGCTTCCTCCAAGGCCTTGTGGCTGGAGATCGAGACCAGCGACGACAGGTCCGCCACGCTCGCGGTCATCCAGAAGCTCGGCATGGATCCCGCCGCGTCGCTTGCCACCAAGCTCACGCCCGCGATGCAGGCCAAGCTCGAAGCCGTGCTCGCGCAATACGGATTGCCAGCCGCGCAGGTGGCGCCGATGCGGCCGTGGCTTGCCGCCATGACGCTGGCCATGCTGCCGCTCGCCAAGGCCGGGCTCGACCCAAAGGCCGGCGCCGACTCCGCATTGCGGGAGAGCGCAAAGGCGCAAGGCGACCGGATCGAGGGGTTCGACACGCCCGAGCGGCAGGTGCGCTACCTCGCCGACCTCCCCGAAGCAGAGCAGATCGCCTTCCTCGAAAACGTCCTCGATCGGGCGGCGGGCGGCACGGACCTGCCCTTGAAGATCGCCGCCGCCTGGGAGCAAGGCGACCTCGCCACCATCGACTCGGTGCTCAACAGCGAGCTCAAGGCCAAGGCGCCGTCGCTCTATCGCCGCCTGCTGGTGGAGCGGAATGTCCGCTACGCCGATAGCATCGTAGAGCTGCTCGCCCGAGACCAGGACCAACTCGTCGCAGTCGGTGTCGGACATCTTGTCGGCAGCGACAGCATCGTCGCGATGCTGGAGGCGAAGGGCATTGCGCTGCGCCGTATCCAGTAAGCCCCGGCGGGCGGCGACAAAGCAGCGCGGGGGGAGGTGGGGGCAGGCGCGGCTGTGCCCGCCCCAGTCGTCCTCAGTCCGCCTTCGGATATTCGAACGGGTCCGTCGGCCTGGGCTGGCTCGGCACCGGCATGCGCGGCAGCGCTTCCGCGCGGTTGGCGGCGTTCAGGAGGAAGGTCGCCATGATCACCGCGGCCTGGCGCAGGTCCTCGGCTTTTAGGTGATCGTAGGTGTCGATACTGGTGTGGTGGAGGCGGCTCGAATAATCGAGCGGGTCCTGGATGAACTGGTAGCCGGGCAGGCCCACCGACTGGAGATAGACATGGTCGGTGCCGCCGGTCGTCTTCGACCAGGAGAACGGGCGCCGGTGCCTCGGGCATGCGATTACCCCTTTTGCGTTGATCTGCATCAATCCGGCAGAGTCGCCGCCGGTTCCGCTGCCGCCGCTCCGTCTGCCGCATTTTCGCCTTGTTTGCCGCGGCGGCTACCCTTGTTCCCCTGCGCCGGCGCGCTTAGGCAGTGCCGATGCCGCCGCGCCTTCGCCCGCTTATCGCCCTCAAGGATGCCCAGGAGCGCGCCTCCTCACCGCGCGATCATGCCGCGCTGTCCGCCTCGGCGGGCACCGGCAAGACGCATGTGCTCACCGCCCGGGTGCTGCGCCTCCTCCTGTCGGGCGTCGATCCGTCCGCGATCCTGTGCCTCACCTTCACCAAGGCCGGCGCTGCCGAGATGGCCGACCGTATCCACGCGCGCCTGACCTATTGGGTGCGGCTCAAGGACCTGGCCTTGTCGAAGGAGCTGTTCGCACTCGGCGAGGACAATGATCCGCCGGCAGTGGCGCGCGCGCGCACCTTGTTTGCCCGGGTGCTCGACGCGCCGGGCGGGGGGCTGCGCATCCAGACCATCCACGCCTTTGCGCAAAGCCTGCTCGCCGCGTTTCCGGCCGAGGCGGGCCTGGCACCCGGCTTCAGGCCGCTCGAAGGGCGCGAGGAGCAATTGCTCACCCGCCAGACGCTGGCGGCGATGCTGGTGCGCGCGGAGGAGCATGGCGGTTCCGCCTTGATCTGCGATGTGCAGGCGCTCAGCCACCGGCTCGGGGAGGGCGGGGCCGAGGGCTTCCTGCGCGCCTGCGGCCGCGCTCCGGCGGCGATGGAGGCGCTGGGACCGACCGAGCTGATCGAGGATCGCCTGCGCCGCGCCTTCGACCTGCCGCTCGGCGACATCGAGGAGGCGATTTCGGAGCAATGCTGCGACGACCTGTTCGATGTCGCGACGCTGGAGCGGATCGTCGCCGCCAACCGTGCCTGGGGCACCGCCACCGGGCTGAGCTGCTGCGACATCGTTGCCGCCTGGCGCGGCGGCGGCAACAGCCAGCGCGCCGCGGCACTGGACGATCTGGCGGGCCTGGTGCTCACCAAAGCGGGCGAGCCGCGCAAGCCGCAGGCGGGGCTGCTCAAGGCCGAGGCCGATTATGCCGCGCTGGCGGAGAAGCTCGCCGCCTGCTGCGCGCGCCTGCTCAAGATGCGCAAGGTGGCGGCTTTGGTGTCGTGCCTCGCCGCCGGGCTTCGCGCCGGCCAGGCCTATGCGGGCGAATATTCCGCGGCCAAGCGCGCGCTCGGCGTGGTCGATTTCGACGATCTTATCCGCCGCGCCGAAACCTTGCTGCTCACGCCGGGAATGGGCGAGTGGGTGCGCTACAAGCTCGACCAGACCACCGATCACATCCTCGTCGACGAAGCGCAGGACACCAACGAGCGGCAGTGGAACATCGTGCGCGCGCTCACCCTGGAATATTTCGCGGGCCAGGGCGCGCCGCACCGCCGCCGCACGATCTTCACCGTCGGCGATTACAAGCAGGCGATCTTCGGGTTCCAGGGCACGGACCCCAAGTCGTTCGAACTCGCCCGCGCCTGGTTCGCACGCGAGGCGGAGGGGGTGGAGCGCGAGTTCCTCGATCTTTCGATGGACCGAAGTTTCCGTTCGGCGACTCCGATCCTCGAGGCAGTGGACCGGGTGATCTCCGATCTCGGCCATGACGCACTCGGCCTGCCGCGTGCACCCAATGCCCACATCGCGCATCACGCCGCCCGCGCCGGATCGGTTACCCTGTGGCAGCCCTTCACCGGCGAGGACGAGGCCGAGAATGAGGAAGCGGGGGAGGAAGGCTGGGTCTCCGACACCGTTCGGCTATATGCCGGGAAGGTCGCCCGGCAGATCAAGCGCTGGCTCGACAACCCGTTCACCGTCGAAGCCAAGGGCCGGCCGCTGCGGCCGGAGGACATCCTCATCCTGGTGCGGCGTCGCGGCGACCTCGCCTCCCTGCTGGTGGCGCGGCTCCATGCCGAGGGGGTGCCGGTGGCAGGCGTCGACCGGCTGCTGCTGACCGCGCCGCTGGCGGTGCAGGATTTGCTCGCCGCCGCCCGCTTCGCGGTCCAGCCGCTCGACGATCTCAACCTTGCTTCCCTGCTCGTCTCGCCCTTGTTCGGGTGGAGCCAGGACCAGCTGTTCGCCGCCGCGCACGGCCGCGAAGGGCCGCTCTGGCATGTTGTGCGCGGGGAGGCCGCGGCCAAGGGGCTGCACACGATCCTCGAAATGGCCGATTATGCAACTCCGCATCAATTCCTGGAGACTTTGCTCAGCGGCCCCTCCGGGGGCCGGCGCAGCCTGCTGGAACGGCTTGGGCCCGAAGCGCGCGATCCGATCGAGGAACTGCTGTCCTCGGCTCTGGAATTCGAAAGCAGTTCGGCGCCGTCGCTGCAGCGCTTCCTGGACTGGTTCTCGCGCGGGGACGTCGAGATCGTGCGTGATCCGTCGGCGCCGCTCGATGCGGTGCGGGTGATGACGGTGCACGGCTCCAAGGGCCTGCAGGCGCCGGTGCTGATCCTTGCCGATGCCTGCTCCGATCCCGATCGCGGCGGCGGCGGCCTTCGCGGCGCCGCGGCGACCTTGAAGCTGGGCGAGGACGGGCCATCGGTACCGGTGTTTCGCCCGCGCAAGGAGGAGATGGCCGAGCCGCTGGCCTCGCAGGTGGCGGAGCAGGACCGGCTGGAGCGCGAGGAGCATTGGCGGCTGCTTTATGTGGCGCTGACCCGGGCCGAGGAGCGATTGTATATCGGCGGTGCGCTGGGCCCGGCCTGCAAGGGGGTGCCGCCCAAGGCAAGCTGGTACACGGCCGTGCAAGGCTCGCTCGAGGCTTTGGGCGCGGAGGAGGCGGAGGACTCGATCTGGGGCAAGGCGCGGCGCCACGGGCCGGCCGAGCTGCAGGTCAAGGCGGCGCTGCGCGCTGCCCCGCCGGAGCCGGCGCTGCCCGAATGGATCGCCAGGCCGGCGCCGGTGGAAGCACGCCCGCCGCGCCCGCTCGCGCCGTCCGCTTTGGGCGAGGACGATGTCGCCGATCCGCCGCCGACGCCGGCGATGCGCGAGGCGGCGCGCCGCGGGCGGCTGCTTCACGCCTTGTTCGAGCGGTTGCCCGATGTCCCCGAGGCGGAGCGGCGGGAGCGGGCCGAAGGCTGGCTGCGCGACAGCGCCGGCGTGGGCGACGGCGCGCTTCGCGCCGCCCTGGTCGACGATGCCTGCCGCATCATTTCAAACCCGGCTCACGCTGCGCTGTTCAGCCCCGGCGCACTGGCCGAGGCGCCGATCGCGGCCGTGGTGGGGGAGGGGGTGGTGGTTTCCGGCACGGTGGACCGTCTGCTGGTCGGCAAGGACAGGGTCGTGCTCGCCGACTTCAAGACCGGCCGCAACCCGCCGGCGGCGCTCGATGACATTCCGGCGGCGCACCTGCGGCAGATGGCGGCCTATGCGCAGGCATTGGCGGTGATCTTTCCGGAGCACCGGATCGAGGCCAAGCTGCTCTACACGGCGGGGCCGGTGCTGCACGATCTGCCCGCTGCCTTGCTCGCCGCGCACGGCCCGGTCCTTGAGACCCGTGCCGCCGCCTCCTAAATGCAGGGCAACTTTTCTTCAGGAGTGACTTCACATGGCCACCAAAACCGTCACCGACGCCTCGTTCCAGCAGGATGTGCTCGGCGCCTCCAAGCCCGTGCTGGTGGATTTCTGGGCGGAATGGTGCGGTCCGTGCCGGATGATCGCGCCGGCGCTGGAGGAGATTTCGAACGAGCTTGGCGAAAAGGTCGAGGTCGTGAAGCTCAATATCGACGACAATCCCGATGCGCCCGCCAAATATGGCGTGCGCGGCATCCCGACCATGATCCTGTTCAAGAACGGCCAGCCCGCCGCCACCAAGGTCGGCGCCGCGCCCAAGACGCAGCTCCAGGCCTGGCTGGAAGGCCAGCTCTAAGGGGTCGGCTGGGCTCCGTTCAGCGTGTTCTTGGCGGCGAGCGAGCCTTTCAGCGCCTCGCGGATGATCGGCTGCTCCTTGGAGAGATCGTTGCGGATGGTGGTCGCGGCCACTCCGCCTTCGCCCATGGCGTGGCTGATCTGATCGAGGCCAAGCACCACGTCGCCGGCCGCATACAGGCCGGAGACGGTGGTGCGCTGATGGTCGTCGACGATGAGGTTGTCGTCCTTGAGCTCGGCGCCCACCTGCACGGCCAGCTGGTTGTGGATGTCGGAGCCCAGCGCCGGATAGACGCTGTCGAAGGCGTGGTGGCCCTCGGGGGTGTCGACGACGATGCAATCCTCCTGCGCCGCCACCGCCTCGCACGGGCCGTTGATGCAGTTGATGCCATATTGCTTGAGCTTGGCCTTGTCCTCGTCGCTCAGATCGTGCCGGTCGTGCGGGGCGATGAGCGTGATGTCCTGCGTGAAGCCACGCAGGAACACGGCTTCGGCGACGCCGTGCGAGCCTGAGCCGATGACGCCGACTTTCTTGTCGGTGACTTCATAGCCGTCGCAGATCGGGCAATAGCGGATCAGGCCGCGGGACAGCGCGTGATCGTGCAGCTCGATGTCCATCGGCGGGCGGCGGTTGGTGACGCCGGTGGCGAGCAGCACCTTGCGCGCGGTGACCGAGCCCTGTCCCCACTCCGCGCGGAAGCCGCCCTCGATCCGGTCAAGCCGGGTGACATGGCCGCGCACGATCGAGGCGCCGTACATCTGCGCCTGCTCGCGCATCAGTGCCAGCAGCTCCTTGCCGTTGATGCCGCCTGGGTAGCCCGCATGGTTGTGGGAGGAGGGGATCCAGCTCGCCCGGCTCTTGCCGCCGTCGACGAGCTTCAGCGAAAGGTGGAACCGGACGAGGTAGATGGCGGCGGTGAGGCCGGCGGGACCGCCGCCGATCACCAGGCAATCATAATCGAAGTCGCTCATGGTTCGCGTAAGCGAAGCGACTTGCCGTTGGTTCCGCCGCGCCGGTAAGGCGGGGCCGAGGAGACACAAGATGAAGGCAGTTTTGGGCGCCGCCCTGTTGATGCTTGTCGGGGCGGAAGCGGCGGCGCAACCGGCTCCGGCTTCGCTGCAAAGCGCGCACCCGGAGATTGCGCGGGCCATTCCCGAGACCGACCGGATTTTCGCGGACTTCCAGCAGGCGAGCCACGCGCCGGGCCTGGTCTACGGCATCGTCGCCGACGGGCGGCTGGTGCACCTCAAGACCTTCGGCGTGCAGGACCTGACGCGCGCGCGACGCCCGGTGACGGCGGACAGCCTGTTCCGCATCGCCTCCATGTCGAAGGCGTTCACCGGGCTCGCCATCCTCAAGCTGCGCGACGAGGGCAAGCTGTCGCTCGATGCGCTTGCCGAAACCTATGTCCCCGAGCTCGGTGCGTGGAAGTACCCGACCGCGGACTCGCCGCCAATTCGGGTGCGCGACCTGTTGAACCACACGCCCGGCTTCGTCACCGACGATCCGTGGGGCGACCGCCAGCAGGTGATGAGCGAGGCGGACTTCACCCGCATGCTGAAGCAAGGCGTGCCCTTCACCCGCGCCCCGGGCTTGGCCTTTGAATATTCCAACTTCGGCTACGCCCTGCTCGGACGGATCGTCACCAACGTCTCGGGCATGCCGTACGACCAATATATCATGCGCAATATCCAGCGCCCGCTCGGCATGGCGTCGACGGGGTACGAAGTCACCGACTGGCCGATCGAGCGCCGGGCGATCGGCTATCGCTGGGAAAATGAGGCGCATAGCGAGGAGCCGACCATGCGCCACGGCGTGTTCGGCGCGATGGGCGGCGTCCAGACCAGCGCCAACGACTACGCCAAGTGGATGGCCTTCCTGCTTTCGGCCTGGCCGGCGCGGGACGACAAGGAAGCCGTGCCGGTCGCCCGTGCCACCGTGCGCGAGATGGCGATGGGGTCCAACTTCCCGCGGCTGCGCCAGCGCTTCGGCTCCACGCCCGTCACGCAGGCCGCCGCCTACGGCATGGGCCTCATCGCCGCGCAGGACCCGGAACTCGGCAATACGCTCAGCCACGGCGGCGGCTATCCCGGCTACGGCTCGCACATGATGCTGATGACCGACCACGGCGTCGGCATCTTCGTGTTCTCGAACCGCACCTACAATGGCGGCTCCGGCGCCGCCTGGGATGCCGCGGTGGCGCTGCACAAGGCGGGGGCGCTCAAGGGCCGGAGCCTGCCGGTCAGCGCCTCGCTCGCCGCCGCCTACCGCGCGGCCGGCGCGATGTACCGGGCGGGCAGTGTCGAACCGGCGCGCAAGCTCCTCGCCATGAACTTCCTGATGGACCGCTCCGCCCCGAACTGGCGCCGGGAATTCGCGAAGGTCCGTGGCGACCTCGGCGCCTGCCGCACCGACGGCCCGCTCACCGCCACCGGCGCCCTTGCCGGCACCTTCCGCTGGGAGTGCGACAAGGGCGTGCTGGAAGGCAATCTCCTCCTCGCGCCCACCGATCCGGCCGGCATCCAGGCCTTTCGCTACACCGTCATCCCCCGTCGGCCGTGACCTGGCCCGCCACGATCCTCACCCTCTATCCGGAGATGTTTCCCGGGCCGCTCGGCCACAGCCTTGCGGGCCGGGCGCTGGGGGAGGGGATTTGGCGTTGCGAGGCGGTGCAGATCCGCGACTTCGCCACCGACAAGCACCGCTCGGTCGACGATACGCCGGCCGGCGGCGGGGCCGGCATGGTGATGCGGGCCGACGTGCTGGGCGCGGCGGTGGACGATGTGCTGGCGCGCAGGCCGGACGCGCCCCTGATTGCGATGACGCCGCGCGGGCGGCCGCTCGACCAGGCGCTGGTGCGCGAGCTCACGGCCGGACCGGGCGTGTCGATCCTGTGCGGGCGGTTCGAAGGGTTGGACGAGCGCCTGTTCGAAGCGCGGCCGATCCTTCCCGTGTCGATCGGCGATTACGTGCTGTCGGGCGGCGAGATGGCGGCGCTCGCCCTTCTCGATGCTTGCGTTCGGCTGCTTCCCGGAGTAATGGGCGCCCCTTCGAGCGGTGAGGAGGAAAGCTTCGAAAGCGGCCTCCTCGAATACCCTCATTATACCCGACCAGTGACATGGGAAGGGCGCGCGATCCCCGAAGTGCTGCGATCGGGGGATCATGCGAAGATCGCTGCATGGCGAAAAGCCAAAGCGATCGAAGACACACGGCTAAGGCGGCCGGACCTGATCGCGCGTCACGGGGACGCGCGAAGGCCACCGCCCTCTGGTGCGCGGCGTGACAGAGACGAGAGTTAGAAGACATGAACCTCATCCAGCAGCTCGAGGCCGAGCAGATTCAGAGCCTGACGGCGAACCGTGCCATTCCGGAATTCCGCCCGGGCGACACCCTGCGCGTCGGCGTCAAGGTCGTCGAAGGCGAGCGTACCCGCATCCAGAATTATGAAGGCGTCTGCATCGCCCGCGCCAACCGCGGCATGGGCAGCTCCTTCACCGTCCGCAAGATCAGCTTCGGCGAAGGCGTGGAGCGCGTCTTCCCGCTCTATTCGCCGAATGTCGACACGATCGAAGTCGTGCGCCGCGGCGCCGTCCGCCGCGCCAAGCTTTATTATCTGCGTGGCCGCACCGGCAAGGCCGCCCGCATCGCCGAGCGTCGCGACACTCGTCCCGCCAAGGGCGAAGCAAAGACCGCCACGCCCACGACTGAAAACGCCGAAGGCTGAGCCCGGAGCGCCGATTTCGGCAAGGAGAAGAGGGCGGGGAGGAGCGAGGCTCTTCCCCGCTTTTTTGGGGCGGTCTGATTCGCTAGCGGCCGCTCAGTCAGTCTTCGAAGGCTCCCCCTTGGCGGCCTGTTCGGGCGAAAGCAGGCCGTTATACGCAACCACGAGGCCGACCCAAGGCAGGTCGATCGTGACGTCAAAACGGAACCGACCATCCCGTTCGGTTTCGAAGCTGCTTCCCCGTGGGAGCAGTAAGCCGGGCATCGGCACGCCGAGCACGGACCAGCGACGGGGGACCAGATAGAGACGGTCACCCTCGACCACCAAAGCAAGTGCAAAGCTGGCGATACCGAAGCGTTCAACCAAAAGATGGCGGTTGCGCCCGCTTCCGCAGGTCTGGAGCGAGCGGAACGAGCGCGCGCCGAACGTGCGAGTCCAAAGCTCACCACCATTTTCGGGCTTGAAGGCAACCGTCACGGGCACGTCGTTGCCGCTTTCGGGAAAGCCGAGGAGGGCCGCGAGCAAGCGACCCGCGAGGCCCTTGCCGCGCTCGACCCGAGCGGTTCCGGACCAGCGCCTTGCGGAAGGGTCGCCGTGCAACTGTTTGACGCTGGGCGGCAAGGCGTCGAACGCCGTCCCAAGGACACGCCGGTATATCGGGGCGTCCGCCGCCTCGTCGCGAAACCCGGAGTGGATGGCGCGCCCGGCAAACAGGCGATGGTAATCGGCCAGGCTCAGCGCGCGGGTCGCCGCGCGGGCGCCGGAAACGGGCCGTTCACCCTCGAGCAGCTTGCGGACGATTCCCTCGATCGCCATCGAGGGGATCAATGGCCCGTCATCTCCCTCGGCCAGCAAGTGCCAGCTCCGCTCCACCGCCATATTGCCGTTCAGGCCGCGGACGTGGACGTACATCCCGCCCCGATGCTCGCCGACCTTCGCAAGGTTGAGGATCACGTGGAATAAACGCGAAAACCGCTCCAGCGACGGCAGGCGGAAGAGCGCGCGCGCCTTTGCGAGAAGATTGAGGAGGCGGTGCAGCACTTCCGGCACCGGTCCCGCGCCTATCCAGATGTCCCTCAGCTTCGGATGCTCGGGCGGCAGAACCTGCAGATCGGGTACATCGACAAGCGAAAAGCGCAGGTTGCGCAGAGGTATCCTGCCCGGCACTGCAATGGTGTAGCGCCGGCTTTCCGCAAGGCCGACACCATGTGCCGTGCGGCCGCCGCGGGTCAGCTTCACGGGCGCTCCGGCGTAACCGACCACCGCGCGCATCACATTGAGGCCGATGCCGGCATAAGGCGAGGGAGCAATCCCGCCCTCTACGCTGACGATGTCCATACCTGACGCGATTTCACGGAGGACCGCCGCGGTCAGGACCGGGAAGCTGCTCACACCGGACAGGACGAAGGTGCCCGCGTGCCGCGCCGCCTCGTCGAACCGCGAAACGCCCCAGACGAAATCCGCGGCATCGGCGAAATCGAGGTAATCGACACGTGCCGCAAGACAGGCTTCAATGACGCTGTAGCGATCTCTCCCATAGTCCTGGAACGGGCCTGAGGCATCCACGACCAGATCGGGCCGTTGCTCCGCAAGGCCATCGACGATTTCCCGGCGGTCGAGGACCAGGGGAACTGCCTTCGCGCTCCCCCGAAAGGCTTTGCAGTAGAGGCGAGCCTTTTCTTCATTCCTGCCGGCGACCAGCAGCGTCAGTTGCGGGAGATCGGACAGAAGCTGGCCCAACCGGCCACCGAAGACACCATAGCCGCCAAGGATCAGAATCTTCACTGCGCCCCCGTTTCTGGAGTTCACAAGAGGCGGGAGCGAAAGCGTTCGGCCGGCACCCAGCATGAAGCACGCTTGCCGAACATGCGATATCGATGACGGGCGACAAGCCGATAGACGGAATCGCGTGCGAACCTGGGCACGACCCGTAGCAGCGAGGCCAGCCGCCACGGGAATCCAAGTCCCTCGTAAATGGCTAGGACCGCGTCGCTGTCCTTGCGCGCCCTCTTTCCCTCGATCACCAGGATGCTCGTCGGATCCGCCGGGTCCAGCCCGTGCCGGCGGAACAGTGCCTTTCCGACCTCTCCCTGCATGGCGGCCAGATGAAACCGGCCGGCTTTGTCATGTTTCAATATGAACTGTGCATTCGCCGAGCATAGAACGCACTCCGCGTCGAACAGCACGATGGGGCCGGGCGGAAGACCTTCCAATCTCTGGTCTGTGCAGGGGGCTACCGCCGTCATGGCGGACCATCGTATCCGGATCGGACCGGGGACCCAAGGACGAATCCTGCCGCTCGCCGTGGCCACCGTTCCATTTCCGCCGCCGCCAGGGAGTTGACGCTTGCGTGGGTGTTTCGAAGCCCATCGCCTTGGCGCCGGTTTTGGGAGCCAACGCCCCGTCGATGGGGGCGGTGTTCAGGCTTTCCCCGATCGTGCCTCGACCTTCAGGGCAGCCCATCCCGCCCATGTCCCGATGGCATAAGCGAGGCCGTAGGCGAGGACCACCAGCGAACTCACCAGGGCGAAAGTGTCCACGAGATCCGGCCGAAGGACCAGGGCCGGCACCAGGACGAAGGCGCGGATAAGATACACGGCGCTGATCACGACCAAGGCCGTTCGAAGAAGCGGGAGGCGGCGAATGATCCGGGCGCCGGAAAAGGCGTAAAGAGCCCAAACCATCAGAATGGCCGCTATGGCGAGGGTAATGAGTGCCGGTATGAACGAGCCTCGCTCAGCGGCTTGAGCCATAGCTTCCCCGGCACCGAAGAAACGGTACCACGCCGGGCCGCCTGCGATCACGGCTAGGTGCAGGATTGCCGCCGCGGCGCTCAGGGTGCCCCCGAGGACGAGCCACTTGTTGTTACCAGGCATTCTGTTTCCCCTGTTCGGGAGCCTTGTCGCTGAAAAGTGCCGCACAGGCTGCCAAGGCCGCGAACAGGACCCCGCCGACGACCACTTGCGGTTCCGGCAGCACCGGCCAGGCGGAGGCGAAGAAGGCAGCCATGGCCAGATTGATTGAGAGCAGGCCGGCGCGGCGCATCCGGTTTCCCCCGCCGACGGCAAGCAGATTTGCTCCCGCCCCGATCAGCATAGCCAATCCGGTGCCCACGAACCACAAGCTGTCGATCGTCCAACCGGTGTAAAGCAGGGGCGTCAGTGCAAGATGGCCCGTCCCCAGCAGTCCGGCAGCAATGGCAAGCCCCAGGGTGGTGCGACGCTGCTTCATCGACAGGCCCTTTCCCGCGCTGCCAGCCAGCTTGGAACGCCGCTCGCGATCAGCAGGACTATCGCGAGCAGGCCGAACTGTTCCAGCGCCAGCGCCCGATACAGTCCGTCGTAGGGGAATGCCGGCAACAAGAGCCCTGTGCCGGCTGCAACCAGCCCCACCAGCACCAGCATGGGCGTGGCCAGGACCACGGTGGCCCGCAGCCCCAGCAATGCCGTAAGGAGGGCACCCGACGCGTAGATCGCAGCCGACGCGCAAGCGACTGTTGCCGGTAGCGCCGCGCCTGCGCCGGAAAGGCGGCCGGCCAGCCAGAGGTTGCCGACGCTCCAGCCGATTGCCCCAAGAACCAGCACCCATCGGGTCGCCTGGAGAATGAAGGCGGGGGAGCCGGCGCGGGCCCGGATCGACGCCCATAGACATCCCAATGCGAACGCCTGGGCGCAAGAAGGCGGCAGGTGGGCGACCTCGGCCCGCATGGCCTCGGCCCAATCCCGTCGCTCCGGCGGTGCGACGATCAGAGCCAGTCTCATCAGCGCGTCCGCGCGACCTCGTCCATCGGCGCTCATCTGGCAGGCTCAAGTCGCATGCTCGAAACTCCAGCGGTGGTCGGACGCAGTTCCCGCGCCAGTGCAATTCCCGAAGCGGTCAGGCGGTAGGCGTGCCGCGGTGGCCGACCGGTCTGTGCGGGTGGCCGCCACTCGGCTTCAAGAAGTCCTTGATCGTGGAGCCGCATCAGCAGCGGATAGAGGGTGCCGGACTTCAAACCCGTCTCGCGCGATATGTCGTAGCCGTAGCGCCACTCCGCTGGCTGCGCGAGGAACGACGCCAGGGCCGTGCGGGTCTGCTCCGAGATATTCGGTCGTCGGCTCATTTGCCTATCCTACATATGTAGAGTTTTGGCGCAAGCAATTTATCTGCCGCTGCATCACGGGCCGGTCGCGACGAAGCTCGCCCTTCCCAGGGTCCGGACCAGCGGAGAGCGATTCGTCAGGAGAGCCCGGCAGCCTTTTCTTTTGCCGTGCCGCCTCTAGGGTGCGGCCATGCGCACCCTTTTGTTCGCGAGCCTGCTGCTCGCCGCCGCCGCTCCTTTTCCCGCCGCCGCCAGGGACCTGACGCTGGAACGAGTGTTCCAGAGCCCGTCGCTGTCCGGTCAAGCCCCACGCTCGTTGAAGCTGTCGCCGGACGGGGGCTATGCCACGCTGCTGCGCAACCGTGCCGAGGACAAGGATCGTTACGACCTTTGGGCGGTGGACACCGCCACCGGCGAAGCGCGGATGCTGGTCGATTCGCTCAAGCTTGGCACCGGCGCCGAAGTGTCTGAAGAGGAGAAGATGCGGCGCGAGCGGCTGCGCATTGCCGGCACCAAGGGGATTACCGCCTATCAGTGGGCACCGGACGGCAAATCCATCCTGGTGCCGCTGGACGGCGACCTCTACCTCGCGAGCCTCGACGGCAGCGTGCGGCGCGTGACCGAGACGCCGGAGACTGAGCTTGATGCCGAGGTATCGGAAACGGGCCGCTACCTATCCTTCGTAAGGGCGCAGAATTTGTTCGTCGCGGATGCGGCGAGCGGCGCCGCCCGGCCGCTTACCGAAGGCGGCGGCGGCACTTTGAGCTGGGGCTCGGCCGAGTTCGTCGCGCAGGAGGAAATGGGCCGCAAGACGGGGCACTGGTGGTCGCCGGACGATCACTGGATCGCGGTGGCGCGGGTCGACGAGAGCCCGGTCCAGGTCGTAACCCGGGCCGCCATCGGGGCGGAAGGGACGAAGCTGTTCGAGCAGCGCTACCCCGTGGCGGGAAGCGCCAATGCACTGGTCGAACTGTGGATCATGGCGCCCGACGGCAGCCGCAAGGTGAAGGCGGACCTGGGCTCGGACCCGGACATCTACCTTGCCCGGGTGGACTGGACCAGGGACGGCAAGGCACTGTTCGTCCAGCGCCAGAGCCGGGACCAGAAAAGGCTGGATGTGCTGCGGGTCGATCCGGTGACCGGCGCGTCGCGGCTGCTGTTCAGCGAGACCTCCAAGACCTGGATCAACCTGCACGACAATTTAAAGCCGCTGACCGACGGCAGCCTGCTGTGGTCGTCCGAGCGCAGCGGCTTTTCGCACCTTTACCATAGGAAGGGCGGCAAGTGGCGTCAGCTGACCCGCGGCAATTGGGAAGTGGAGGATGTCGCCGGCGTCGATGAGAAAGCGCGGCGCGTATATTTCACCGGCACGCTCGATCATCCCGACGCGCGCCACCTCTACTGGGTGCGCCTCGACCGGCCGGGCAAGCCGGTGCGGGTGACGGAAAGCGGCTGGCATAACAGCGCCGAGATGGACGAGAAGGCGACCCGCGCCCTCATCTCGCGTGCCAACCCGAACCAGCCCAACCAGGTCTATCTTGCCGACGCCAGCGGCAAGCGCATCGCCTGGATCGAGGAGAACAGGATCGCGGGCGATCATCCGTACGCGCCGTTCCTCGACAGCCATGTCACCGCCGAGTTCGGCACGCTCCCCGCCGCGGACGGGACGCCGATCCCGTACAAGATGCTGTCGCCCAAGCGGGAGCCGGGCAGGCGCTACCCGGTGTTCGTGCAGGTCTATGGCGGCCCCTCCGGCGGGCAGGTGCTGCAGGGCTGGACCAACCCCTTGCACCAGTACCTGGTCGACAAGGGCTGGATCGTCTTTTCAGTGGATGGCCGCGGCACGCCGCGGCGCGGCCGGGATTTTGCCGACCAGCTCTACCTGAAGCTTGGCGGGGTTGAGACGGAGGATCAGCTTGCCGGCCTCAAGTGGCTGAGAGGACAGGATTTTGTTGATGGCAGCAAGATCGCTGTCTACGGCTGGTCCTATGGCGGCTATATGGTGCTGCGCCTGCTGGAGGCGGCGCCGGGAGCCTATGCGGCGGGGATTTCGGGTGCGCCGGTGACCAAGTGGGAGCTTTACGACACCCATTATACCGAGCGTTTCCTGGGCAATCCCTCAATAGACCCGAAGCCCTACCAGGCGTCGAGCGTGCTGACCGGGGCGGACAGGATCGCGGACCCGCTGCTGCTGCTCCACGGCATGGCCGACGACAATGTCGTGTTCGAGAACAGCACCGCCATGATCGCGGCGCTGCAGGGCGCGAAGAAGCCCTTCGAGCTGATGGTCTACCCCGGCGCCACCCACGCGATCACCGGCGAGGCGCGGCAGATCCACCTGTGGACGACGATCGAGGACTTCCTCGAACGGCGCGTGAAGAAGAGCCGCTAAGCCGTTCTAAAGCTTGATCCGGTCCACCGCCAGGCTGGAGTCCGGCACATATTGCGGCTGGGCGGTGGCGGCCCTGCCGCGCGCCGCCGCCGCCGCCTCGCGCGGCAAGCCGCTGCGGCTGCCGATGACGGTGGCCTCGGCCGGTGCTTGGCCGGCGATCAGAAGCTCGAACACCATTCCGTCGCAGCTCCTGCCGTGGCAGCGCAGCACCGCCTCGCCCTTTTCGCCGTAGCGCCGGGTGGAGCCGCCGGCGCGCACTGCGAGAAAGCGCACGCCCTCGGCGCCCACCAGCCGTACGACATCCGAACCGTGGGTGCGGAGCCGGAAAGTCACCAGTCGGTCCGCGCCTACGCTGCGCTCGCCGATACCCTCCAGCGCCGGCGGAGTGATCGCTGGTCCTGAGACATCCACGGCCCAGCGCTTGTAGCCGCTCCACGGCACGTCCACCCCGCGACGCACATTGCCGGCCGCGGTGAACGGCTCGGGCAGCGGGCCGCGGTCGTGATAGGCGAGGAGCTGCGCCTTGCCGGCCGCGGCGTCCCAGGCATATTCGACGCTCAGGCGCTGCTTGCGCTCCTGCGAATAGGCCGGCGCGAACGCCGGTGGGAGCCAGAACAGGGCGGCGATGACGGCGATTGCCGCCGCGGTCCGGCCGCGCCCGAGCCGCGCAAAGGCGGGCTGCAGCTCGATCAGCAGCGGGAACAGGATCAGCGCGGAAACCGGCGCGAAGATCCAAGCGGTATCGAGATCGAGCAGCACCTGGCTCAAGTGAAGCAGCGGCAGCCAGGTGAGGAGCAAGGCTAGCAGGGCCAAGCCGGTCGCCGCGCGTTCGAGACGCGGCCAGAGGAGGCCGATGGCGGCGAACAAAGGCGGCAGCAGGAAGTAGATGGCGGCACCGGGAGCGATCGTGCAGATCGCCGCGCCGAGCAGCAGGAAGACCAGCCAGTAAGCGAGCCGCAGCCGCTCGCGGGGGACGCCGCGGCTGAGCCACAGCAAGGCGGCGGCGGCCGACGCGATGGCGGTGAGGTCCACCGCCAGCGACAGCCATTCAGGGGAGGCGCGCCAATATTCCCCGGGACGCAGCCATCCGATGAGCGTGTGGAGCAGGAACACGCTGAGGCCCGCATCGATCATGGCGAGCAGCAGCGCGCCCGCGCCGCGCAAGGTGCCGCCGCGCCGCCGCCAGGTAAGGATTGCGAAGCCGAGGGTGAGGGCGCCGAGCAGGACCAGGCCGAGCCACAGCGGCAGGGTGACCAGCGTCAGGCCCAGCAGGTCGGTGTAAATGAGCTCGCCTGCCGCGGGCGCCGGGCGGCCGGAGGTGAGGGCGCGCGTCACCTCCAGCGCCTGGATGCCCATATGCTGGAGGCTGCGGGGATCGAGATTGGCGAGACGGTCGTCGGGGCTGTGGTAGCGCGTCTCGTTGCCGATCATCGAGAAGTTGAGGATGGTCCAGGGCCGCTCCTTGAACACCGCGACATCGGTGGAATTGGGAATGAGGCGCGAGAAATCGGCGGTCATCGAATTGGCGGCGGGCCGGGAGACGGACCCGGCATAGTGGCGGATCGCGCGCCCATTCGGCCGGTCGGTCTCGAACATGATGGCGGGGCCAGTGGTGCCGCGGGATTCGAGGTTCACCAGCGTGTCGACGCGGCCCGCCAGCGGATCGCGTTCCAGGAACGCGCGGGCGCCGATCAGGCCGGTCTCCTCGCCCTCGTTGAAGAGTAGGGTGACGGGGCGCTGCAGCGGCTGGCTCGCGAGCAGCGCCGCCAGTTCGAGCATGGTGGCGACGCCGACGCCGTCGTCGGCCGCGCCGGGGCCGGTGGGGGTGGAATCATAGTGGGCGACGAGCAGCACATGCCGCCCCTGCGTCGGGCCGAGGGTTGCGACCACGTTGCGGATGCGGGCGCAGGAGACGGTCTGGCTCGGCAGCGAGCCGTTGCAGGTGAAGTCGTCGCTGATGCGCGGCTGGAGGCCCAGAGCGCGGAGCTCCGCCACCAGCCGGTCGCGCACGCCGTCATTGGCGGCGCTGTCCACGGGATGAGGGCGCTCGTCGCCGAGCACGCGCTCGAGCCGGGCCATGGCGCGGGCCGTGTCGAAGCCGCCGGGCGCAGCGGCGGCGACGGGGGCGAGCGGCACGAGCAGCGCCTTCATCCCAAGCACGGGAACGAGCGATGCCAGAAGCAGCAGCGCTAGCCAGGCCTTGCTCTTCATGTCCGCTTCCCCTGCCGCACCTCTAGGCCGGGCGCGCGGTGTTTGTTACCAGAGTGGGGGGCCAGAGCAATGGGAGCATGCGGCATGTGGCAATGGTTGGCGGCGCTTGCGCTGGCAGGCGGCGCGGGCGCGGGGGCGCAGATGATGGCCGAGGTTTCCTCGCCGCTCAACGATTACAATCTGAGCGAGGACCGCAACGGTACGCTGCGCGTGTTCGCCCGTTCGGAAGCCGAGTTTCAGAAGGCGAAGATCCTCGTGTCCGAGCGCCGCCGCGGCCGCTGGACCGCGCCCTTCCCGATCGCCTTTTCCGATGCCCGCTGGAGCGACACGGATCCCTGGCTGACGCCGGATGGGCGGACGCTGTATTTCTCCTCGGATCGGCCGACGGCCGCGAAGCCGGACAAGAAGGATACCGATTTGTGGCGGGCGCGGCGGCTGCCGAACGGCGGCTGGTCGGCGCCCGAGCATCTCGGCGAGGTCGTCAACGGGGCGGGGCCGGAGCTTGGCGCAGAGTTGCACGGCGGCGTCCTTACCTGGAGCGCGGCCAAGCGCAGCGGCAAGGGCGGACTCGACATTTATCGCTCCGTGGAGAGGAACGGCGTGTTCTCCGCGCCAGAGCTGCTCCCCGGCCCGTTCAACACGCCCGCGAGCGACAGCGACTTCACGCTCAGCGCCGACGGCCGCCGCGCCGCCTTCTGGCGGATGGTCGGCGACGAAGGCGTGCTGCACATAGCCGAGCCCTCCGGCGACGGCTGGTCGGAGCCGGTGCCGCTGCCGGACAGCGTCAACATCGGCCCGTTCAACTTCACGCCCGCTTTCTCTGCGGACGGCAAGCGGCTCACCTTCGCCAGCACCCGCGAGCGGGCGGGCCAGGAGAAGGGGCTGGCGGACATCTATGTTGTAAAGCTGCCACGCATGCCTAACTGAGGGCCAAGCCTTTTCGCGGAGTTTCAGATATGGGTTATCGGGTCGTGGTCGTCGGCGCGACGGGGAATGTCGGGCGCGAAATGCTCAACATCCTCGCTGAACGCGAATTTCCGCTCGACGACATCGCCGCCGTGGCCTCGCGGCGCTCCACCGGGACCATGATCGACTTCGGCGACAGCGGGCGCGAGCTCAAGGTCCAGAATATCGAGCATTTCGATTTTTCCGGCTGGGACATGGCGTTGTTCGCCGCCGGTTCGGCCGCTTCCAAGGAGTTCGCGCCCAGGGCGGCGGCCGCGGGCTGCACGGTGATCGACAACAGCTCGCTCTACCGCATGGACCCCGATGTGCCGCTGATCGTGCCGGAGGTGAATCCGGAGGCGATCGCCGGCTACGCCAGGAAGAACATCATTGCCAATCCGAACTGCTCCACCGCGCAAATGGTGGTGGCTTTGAAGCCGCTCCATGACGCGTTTGGGATCAAGCGTGTGGTGGTCTCGACCTACCAGTCGGTCTCGGGCGCGGGCAAGACCGGCATGGACGAACTGTTCGAGCAGAGCCGCAACATCTTCGTCGGCGACGCCAACGAGCCGGTATTCTTCACCAAGCAGATCGCCTTCAACGTCATTCCCCATATCGACGAGTTCCTCGACGACGGCTCCACCAAGGAGGAATGGAAGATGGTGGTCGAAACCAAGAAGATACTGGGTCCCAAGATCAAGGTCACCGCCACCTGCGTGCGCGTGCCCGTATTCGTCGGCCATTCGGAATCGATCAACATCGAGTTCGAGCGCGAAGTGTCGGCCCAGGAGGCGCAGAACATCCTGCGCGAAGCACCGGGCGTGATGCTGATCGATAAGCGCGAGGACGGCGGCTATGTGACGCCGGTGGAGTGCGTCGGCGAGTACGCGACCTTCATCAGCCGCGTGCGTGAGGATTCGACGGTGGAGAACGGTCTCAATCTTTGGTGCGTCTCGGACAACTTGAGGAAGGGCGCCGCGCTCAACGCAGTGCAGATAGCCGAGCTGTTGGGCCGGAAGCACCTTCAGAAGGCGGCTTGAGCCGGTGATAGCACTATGATATCGTTTAGCCATGGCACAGGCTCTGATCCGCAACATCGATGACGATGTCCTGGCAGCGTACCGAGAGGCCGCCGAAGCGAACAAGCGTTCTCTCGAGGCGGAACTTCGCGAGGCGCTGCGTCGTGCGATGCCGAGAAGCCCCGAGCGCTTGAAGACGATCCTTGCGGAACTGGCCGAAATTCGCGCCATGACTCCGGGCGTGATGCAGACCCCGAGTGAGGTCCTCCTTCGCGAAGATCGCGATCACGGCCATTGACGCTGGTCGTCGACTCAAGCGTTGCTCTGAAGTGGGTGCTTGAGGAGGAAGCGACGGAGCAGGCACTTCGCTTGCTGACCCGGACGCTTGTTGCCCCTGACTTATGTCAGGCGGAGGTCGGGAATGCTCTCACAAAAAGGGTTCGCCGGCGCGAGCTCGTTCCCGATCAGGCAGCGCGGGCCTTCGACACGGTGATGGCGCTTCTGCGCCTGGTGCCGGGGCGCACGTTCGGGCACACGGCGCTTGAGCTGTCGTTGGCGTTGCACCATTCCGTCTACGACTGTTATTTCTTGGCGGCAGCGGAGACGTACGGCCCGCTCGTGACGGCGGACGCCGTGTTCGCCGCGAAGGTCAGGGCGACCAGATATCGCGGTCTCATCTACCTTCTTGGAGAGGATATCCCCGATGCCTGACTTGATGACCGGCGGCTGCGCCTGCGGCCGCATTCGCTACACGGCGCAGGTCGACGACGACGAAGCCTATCTGTGCCATTGCCGGATGTGCCAGCGCTCCACCGGCAGCATCTCGATCGCCTTCAAGACGCTGCGCAAGGACGCGGTGGTGTGGAGCGGAGAGCCCGACTGGTACGTCTCCTCGGCCATTGCGCACCGGCCTTTCTGCGGCGGATGCGGAGCCTCGCTAGGCTTTGCGTATCCGGACAGCGAGAAGATGGACCTTACCGTCGCTTCTTTCGACGACCCGGCGCGTTTCAAGCCACGGCATCATTTCGGCGCGGAGAGCATGCACCGGGCGTGGCTCGACACGACTGGCCTGCCCGAAACGCGATCCGACGAATATCAGGCGCTCACCGACCGCTGGATGGAGGCGGTGGGGAAGCTTCCGGAGTAGGGCAGAGGGGAACCGAAGCGTCATCCCGGACTTGATCCGGCATCCACCTTTCCTTCTGCTGGTCGAAAGGAAGGTGGACCCCGGATCAAGTCCGGGGTGACGAGACAGGAAGGCGATACGCTTGGAACCAGGCCGAAACAGTTTCACCGCCTCCGATGGCGTCGCACTCGTCTGGTATGAGATAGGGGAGGGGAGGCCTGTGGTGCTTCTCCACGGCCTGTTTTCCAATGCCGAGACCAACTGGCTGAAGTTCGGCCATGCGCAGGCGGTTGCCGCCCGAGGATTCCGCGTGATCATGCCGGACCTGCGCGGCCACGGCGAGAGCGCCGCGCCGCATGACGAGGCCTCCTACCCGCCCGACGTCCTCGCCCGCGACGGCATGGAGCTGATCGCCCATCTCAGTCTCGCCGAGTACGATCTGGGCGGCTACTCGCTCGGCGGGCGCACGGCGGCACGGATGGCCATCCTCGGCGCGCGGCCGCGTCGCCTGATCGTCAGCGGCATGGGCCTTCGCGGCATGCTCGACACCGGACGCCGCGCGGGGCACTTCCACAAGATCCTGACCGGCATCGGCACCCACCCGCGCGGCTCTCCCGAATGGATGGCGGAAGCCTTCCTAAAAACCACCGGCGCAGACTCGCAGGCGATGCTGCCGCTGCTCGGCAGCTTCGTCGACTCAACGGAAGCTGAGCTGAAGTCGATCGCGATGCCGGCGCTGATCCTGTCGGGCGCGCAGGATCAGGATAACGGCCCCGCGGGGGCGCTTGCCGACCTGCTTCCACAAGGCCGCTATGTTGAAGTGCCGGGCAATCACATGAGCGCCGTCACCGGGCCGGAGCTTGGCCGGGCCATGGCCGATTTCCTCGCCGCTTGACGGGCTTGGGGGGAGAAGCGCAAGAGCCGTTTCAACCATAACAGCCCCGAGGATGCTCCCCATGAAGGCCCAGGTTTCCGCCCTCGCCCTGGCTTTTTGTCTTGCCGGTTGCGCCACCGCCGCCGCCGACAGCGCCGACACTGGCTCGGCCTCCGCGCCTGCCGTTGCCGGCACCCGAACCGCAAGCGCCGCCACCTCCGCCCCGACCCTTGAGGACGCGCGTGCCTTTGTTGCGCGAGCCGAAAAGGAATTGTCCGAATTCTCGGTCCTGAACGCGCGCGCCCAGTGGGTGAATTCGACGTACATCACCGAGGACACGGACGCGCTCGCCTCCCACTTCGGCACCATCGGCACCGAAATGTCGGTCCGCCTCGCCAATGAAGCGGCGCGTTACGCGAATGTGCCCGGTCTCGATTACGATACCAGCCGCAAGCTCAACACGCTGAGGAGCGCGCTGGTGCTGCCCGCGCCGACTACGCCCGGGGCGGCGGCGGAACTCAACACGATCGCGACGCGCCTCCAGTCCGCCTACGGCAAGGGCCGCGGCACGCTTGGCGGCAAGGAAATGACCGGCAACGATCTCGAGGAGAAGATGGGAACGGTGCGCAATCCCGCCCAACTCCAGGAGATGTGGACCAGCTGGCACACCAATGTCGGCCGGCCGATGCGCACGGACTATACCCGCCTGACGGAAATCGCGAACCAGGGTGCCAAGGAGCTCGGCTATTCCGACACCGGAGCGATGTGGCGCTCGCGCTACGACATGCCGCCCGATGAGTTCGCGGCGATGACCGACAAATTGTGGAACGAGGTCAAGCCGCTTTACGAGCAGCTCCATTGCTACACCCGGACGAAGCTCAACCAGAAATATGGTGAAAAGGTGCAGGCCGCCACCGGCCCGATCCGGTCCGACCTGCTCGGCAACATGTGGGCGCAGGAATGGGGGAATATCTACGATGTGGTCGCGCCCAAGGGCGCCGGCGATGTCGGCTACGACCTCACCGACCTGTTGGTGAAGGCGAAATACACGCCGGAGAAGATCGTCCGCACCGGCGAGCAGTTCTTCAGCTCCCTGGGCTTCGCGCCGCTGCCTGAAAGCTTCTGGAAGCGCTCCATGATCACCGCGCCCAGGGACCGGGAGGTCATCTGCCACGCCTCCGCCTGGGACGTCGACAATGTCGAGGACCTGCGCATCAAGATGTGCACCAAGGTCAACGCCGACGATTTCGTCACCGTCCACCACGAACTTGGCCATAATTACTACCAGCGCGCCTACAACCAGCAGCCCTTCCTCTACCTGGACAGCGCCAATGACGGGTTCCACGAGGCCATCGGCGACATGATCGCCTTGTCCGTGACGCCGGAATATCTCGTCCAGGTGGGCCTGCTGCCGCGCAACAAGGTGCCGTCTGCCGACAAGGATGTCGGCCTGCTGCTGCGCCAGGCGATGGACAAGGTCGCCTTCCTGCCGTTCGGCCTCCTCGTCGACAAATATCGCTGGCGGGTGTTCAGCGGCGAAGTGGGCCCGGGCAATCTCCAGCAGGGCTGGAACGACTTGCGCCTGCAATATCAGGGCATCACCCCGCCCGTGCAGCGCAGCGAGCAGGATTTCGATCCCGGCGCCAAGTATCACGTGCCGGCCAGTGTGCCCTACACGCGCTACTTTCTCGCCCGCATCCTCCAGTTCCAATTCTACCAGGCGGCGTGCAAGCAGGCCGGTTGGACCGGGCCGCTCCACCGCTGCTCCTTTTACGGCAACAAGGAGGTCGGCCAGAAGCTGAATGCCATGCTGGCAATGGGCGCCTCGAAGCCGTGGCCCGATGCGCTGGAAGCCTTTACCGGCACTCGCGAGATGTCGGGCCAGCCGATGATCGAATATTTCAAGCCGCTGATCGGCTGGCTGGAGCAGCAGAATCGGGGCAAGCAATGCGGCTGGGGCGCGTAACGACGCCTTGAGATTGGGGGGCTGTCACCCCGGACTTTGATCCGGGGCCACCTCCTTGGTCTCGCAGGCGCTGGTCCTGCAACACGGTGGATGCCGAATAAAGTCCGGCATGACGGCAGTGCTGGCGTCAGCCCTTGCTGTCTCGCGCGTCTTTTTCCCGGCAGGCCGCGGCGGCTTCGTTGGCGGTCAGCGCCGCTGCAAGGACCTCGTTGATCGGCTTGCCGTCGCAGGCGCGCTTCGCCAGGGCGCGGGCGCCGAACACCGCGCCCGCCGTCGCCGCCGCCGCTCCGACGCCGATGGCCGCGGCGGCAAATGGGCGCTTCTGCACTTCCTCGGCGAGGCGAAGCGCCGCGGATTTGCCTTCGCGCTTCTTCGCATCCTTGCCTGCGTCGGCCATAAACTCTTCTCCCGCTCGAACTCATTTACAAGCGGCGAGAACGCCGCAGTGCCGCCGCCGTTGCGTGGCGGCGGCAAGAAAAGCGAGCGGCAGCCGAGACTTAGAGTCGCTCGATCAGATAGTCGGCGCTCGAGACGTTGAACGCGCCCGGTTCCTCGACGTTGAGCTGCTCCACCACGCCGTCGTTGACGACCATCGAGAAACGCTGGCCGCGCCGGCCAAGGCCGAATTTAGAACCGTCCATTTCCAGTCCGATCGCGGCGGCGAAGTCGCCATTGCCGTCGGCCAGCATCGTCACCTTGCCGTCGGCGCCTGCGCTTTGCGACCAGGCCTGGAGCACGAACGCGTCGTTGACCGCGGTGCAGGCGATCTCGTCCACGCCCTTGGCCCTGAACTCCTCGGCCTTGTCGACGAACCCCGGCAGGTGCCGCGCCGAGCAGGTCGGCGTAAATGCGCCCGGGACGGAGAAAAGTGCAACCCGCCGCCCAGCAAAATACGCCTCGCTGTTCACCGGCTGCGGGCCTTCCGCGGTAGCCTTGATGAAGGTAGTCGCGGGCAGGCGGTCGCCGACGTTGATCGTCATGTGAGGGCTCCTCATGTGGGGGTTGCAGGTTCGAGGGAGCCTCTAGCAAGCCCGGCGGCGCCGGAACAGGGGCGAGGAGGTTGAGCAGTGGCCGCTCGCCGCCTTATAGCAAACACATGGAAGAACCCCGCTTTCTCTCCGGCCAACTGCTTCTCGCCATGCCGGGGATCGGCGATCCACGCTTTGAGAAGGCGGTGATCGCAATGTGCGTCCATGACGAGAACGGTGCGCTCGGCATCGGGCTGGGCCGCATCGTGCCGCGAATCACCTTCCATGGTCTGCTGGGGCAGCTCGACATCGATCCTGGGGTCGCGCCCGATGTCGCCATCCACCTCGGCGGCCCGGTGGAGCCGCAACGCGGCTTCATCCTCCACTCGCCTGATTGGGGCGGGCAGGAAAGCGTCCATGTCGCCGGCCGATGGGTGCTGAGCGCCACCCGCGATATCCTCCGCGCCATAGCGGAGGGCAGGGGACCCACCCGTTGGATCGCCGCGCTTGGCTATGCCGGCTGGGGCACGGGGCAGCTTGAGCAGGAACTGTGCGGCAACGGCTGGTTTTCCACTCCCGGCAGCGACGACCTCCTCTACGCCCGCGATGTCGAAGACCGCTGGGCGGCTGCCTTCTTGAGCGCCGGCATCGATCCGCGGCTTCTCACCGCCGATTTCGGCACCGCTTGATCTTCACATATAAAGATATCTTTATATTTGCATCTGCAGCCCATCGGCAGTAGAGGGCTCGGGTGCGGCCGCCCCTCGCAAAGGCGGCTTTTCGCTTTTATCACCCAAGGAGATTTGTCCGTGGCCACGCAGCCCCAGACCAGCTTTGACGACTATTTCGTGGCGGATATCGCGCTTGCCGGCTTCGGTCGCAAGGAGATCGACATCGCCGAGACCGAAATGCCGGGCCTGATGGCGCTGCGCGAGGAATTCGGCGCGTCGCAGCCCCTGAAGGGCGCGCGCATCACCGGTTCGCTCCACATGACTATTCAGACGGCGGTGCTGATCGAGACCCTGACCGCCCTCGGCGCCAAGGTCCGCTGGGCCTCGTGCAACATCTTCTCCACCCAGGATCACGCCGCCGCCGCCATCGCGGCGACCGGCGTTCCGGTGTTCGCCGTCAAGGGCGAGACGCTTGAGGAATATTGGGATTACGCCGCCCGCATCTTCGATTGGGGCCAGGACGAAACCTGCAACCTGATCCTCGACGACGGCGGAGATGCCACCATGTTCGCGCTGTGGGGCGCACGCGTCGAAGCAGGCGAAGAGCTGCTCACCCCGACCAACGAGGAAGAAGAGATCTTCGTCGCGACGCTGAAGCGCTTCATTGCCGAGCGTCCGGGCTACCTGACCAAGACCGTCGAGACCATCAAGGGCGTGTCGGAAGAAACCACCACCGGCGTCCACCGCCTGTATGAGCTCGCCAAGCAGGGCAAGCTTCCCTTCCCGGCGATCAACGTCAACGACTCGGTCACCAAGTCGAAGTTCGACAATCTTTACGGCTGCAAGGAGTCGCTGGTCGACGCCATCCGCCGCGGCACCGACGTCATGCTCGCCGGCAAGGTCGCCTGCGTCGCCGGCTTCGGCGATGTCGGCAAGGGTTCGGCCGCCAGCTTACGCAACGGCGGCGCCCGCGTGCTCGTCACCGAAGTCGATCCGATCTGCGCACTGCAGGCGGCGATGGAAGGCTATGAAGTCGTGACCATGGAAGAGGCCGCGCCGCGCGCCGACATCTTCGTCACCGCCACCGGCAATGCCGACATCATCACCGTGGATCACATGCGGGCGATGAAGAACATGGCGATCGTCTGCAACATCGGCCACTTCGACAGCGAAATCCAGATCAACGCGCTCCAGAACTTCAAGTAGACCGAGATCAAGCCGCAGGTCGACGAGGTCGAGTTCCCGGACGGCAAGAAGATCATCGTCCTCTCGAAGGGCCGCCTGGTGAACCTCGGCAATGCCACGGGTCACCCGAGCTTCGTCATGTCGGCGAGCTTCACCAACCAGACGCTCGCGCAGATCGAGCTCTGGACGAAGGCCGAGACCTACGAGAACAATGTCTACGTACTCCCCAAGCATCTCGACGAGAAGGTGGCGGCGCTTCACCTCGACAAGCTCGGCGTGAAGCTCACCAAGCTCAGCGAGAAGCAGGCGAGCTATATCGGCGTGCC
>DASQNR010000013.1:0-3904 GCA_035644835.1 Allosphingosinicella sp.
GACCTCCTTGGTCAGATCCCTTTGCAATATGCCGAGGCGCGAGCCGACCACGTCGACATTCTCGATCTTCATGTGGCCTTTGTGGATGGATGCGGACGACTGGCCCGCCTCCAGCCCGATCGCCGCCATCATCCCGCGGAACAGCTGCTCGAACGCGTTGCTGATATACATGTCGAGGTTGCCGAACTCGTCACGCTTGAACGCGTAGAGCATCCACGGCTGGATGTGGTCGACATAGACCTCGCCGGTCCAATCGTCGATCTCGCCGGTCATGTAGCGGGTGACGTTGGCCATGCCGATCGCGGACCCGAGCAGGCCCATGATCGCATGCCCGGCAATGCCGCCATTGGCGTCGCCGCCGGTCAGCGGGATGCCGAAATATTTCAGCACATCGAGGGGCTGGGCATCCATGATCGTGGTGTCGGCCCAGAACCAGAAATTGTCCGCATTCTCGCTGGTGTCGGGCGCCGGCGTGCCGTCGGGGCTGAGGCCGCCGTAATAATCGCCGTAAAGCTCGCCGCCCTGCGACGTGTTGAAAATCCAGTCGCGGCCCAGGCCGCCGACGGTGATGGCTTTCTCACCGCCCATCGCGATCACCCAGTCCCTGCCCTCGCCGCCGTCGAGCAGCATCTGAAGATCGGATTCGGCACGCGGTCCGTTCGGCTTGGCGGGATCGATCAGGGCTCCGGCGGCAACCGTCCTCGCCTTGCCGCCGGCGAGGATGTCGTTGCCCTCGCCGCCGCGGGCGGTCGACATGTCCCTGACGTAGATTTCGTCATTGCCGCCCTTGCCATCGATGACGGCATTGTTCTTGCCGTAGAAGCGTTCGTTCCCGGCGCTGCCCTCGATGAATGCGGGCAGGTTGGCAGTCAGAGGGTCGACGAGGTTCTTCGTGGCGAGCTGGCCCGCGGCGTCGCTGTTGAAGATCGGCGCGCTGAAATCGACGTCCATCGCATTGGCGACGATCCGCTGCACGATCTGGCTGTACTTCTCAATCGCCTGGCCGATCTGCTCGATCGTTTCGCCGATCTTCTCGATGCCCGCTGCCAGATCGGCGCCAATCTTGCCGAGCAGCTCATAACCGTTGATGACCGCGTCGTAGAGCCCGTAAGCGGCCCACCCGGCCGCCACGAAGGCGGCCGCTACGGGCGCCAGGGGAGCGCTGATTGCCCCGACGACGGCGGATACCACGGCAATCGAGCCGACGACGAGGACCGAGCTGATCACCGCGGCCACGCCATATTGAGCGACGACGCCTCCGAAATCGCTCCAGTCGCCGGTCTGCAATCCTTTCTTGATCGGCCCATAGGCCATGTTGAGGAACTCAACGATATCGCCGATCGCGTTGCCGCCGAGGCCGACCAGGATGGAATTGACCGACCTGCCTGCTGCAGCGACGACGGACTCGCCGAAGTCGGCGAGGCTTCCGGCCATTTCGCCGGCATGCCGGCTGATGAACTCGATCGCCGGCGCCAGCGCGTCGAGCAGCGCTTCGAACCCTGTGCCGTCCGGCGCTCCCGAATGAAGCTGCGACGCGATCGCCTCGACGGCTTCCTCGGTATTGGTGATTGGGCTCGCGGAGCGCCGCTGCAGATTATGAAGCAGTGCCGACACAGCCGACGACGCTTGCCCGCTTTCTGATCCGTTTGCCCCGGCGCGAGCGAGCGCCTTTCTCGCGTCCTCCCGTTCCTCCGCCGTTAGTACGCCGGCAGTAGCGTCGTACAGCGCCTTCGAGAATCGATAGCGCATCTGGCTATTGTTATCCGTGCCGTCGTCGATCGGCGTCGCGTTGAATGAGCCCCTATACGAGTCGATGGCGCCGGCCTCGGCTGCAGAGAGGTTCGCGTAGTCCTTGTTCCCCCGCCAGGCGACCCAGGCCCGCTCGAACGTCGGCACTGGCGTTCCATAGACCGGAATGCTCCCGTCCGCGTTGAAGTTCGTCATGAACCGGTGCAGATCGAAAACCGCGCGCTCGCGGGCTTCCCGCCCCCAGTTGCCTTCTACAGCCTGGGCATTCAGCTCGGCGAGCGCCGCAAGATTGAACTCCCTATATTCGGGATGCGAGCCGACCCCGCCGGATGCAGGCTGGCTGTCATGCGTGTTGAATCCGAAGCCGGCCGCTCTCAGCGCGTCCCTTACGCTGGCGGGACCGGCCAGCAACGCGTCGCGCATCTCGACGCTTCGTAGAAGCGCGATCTTGTTGCCTGTGGATTCGATATTGAAGCCGATGGAATTGAGGAGCGTGCGAGCCGCGATCGCTTCGTCCGAAGTGCCGTTCCTGATCTGCTGGACGAAGATATGCTGGACTTCGTAGCCGAGCCACCGCCGCCGGGCGTTGTCATCGCTCATCGAACCGTCTCCACTATCCGGCATTGCTTGAGGCGCCAGTCTTCAGCGATGCCGGCGCTTTGCAGCGCCTCGGCCAGAGCATTGCTCATGAATCTTTTGCTGTAGACCATGGGGTCGAACCACAGGTCGGCCCCCTCCAGAGCGGCGGACGAAACAGCCACGTCGCCGTCTTCGAACCAGGAATGCACTTTCCAAACCTGAACGCCGGTCTGCCGGTCGACCAGGAACTTCGCGACATTCTCGCTCTGCTCCGGCAGGATGCAGTTCTTCTGCGCGCCGAAGTTGAGCAGGAAGAATTCGCCTTCATAGGGGGTCACCAGATCCGCCTTGTAGATCGGGAAGGGGACCAGTCCGCCCTCGCCCAGGTCGAAGCGCGCCAGCACCTCCGCCAGCTTGCCCTTGACGGCGTAGAAGCCGCCGACCGCGAAGAGATCGTGCGTTCGCTTGAAGCACTCTTCATCGAACACCGCCGCAGCTTCCGCCATCTCGGTGCGTTGCAAGGCATAGCCTTTTGAATGCCTGTAGACGGCATCCACTACGTTTTCGTGCGGTAGACCCTGATCATGCTGAGCGGGCCGCCACTCTTCATCGAAATACTTGGTGCGAAGACCAGGTTTATCGAAGATCGCCTGGCCGCCGCTCATGTTGCTGATCCACACCTTGCCGCTCATGCAGCCTTCCCCTCGATCCCGATGAAGTTGCCCGTCTTGTCCTGATACTCGACGGGAAAGAATTGGTGCACGCCGGGCTCGAAGCTCTCGATGACCCGCTTCGCCTTCTCGGACATGTTCAGACCGTGAATCATCATGCCACCTTCTTTTCCGTGCGAAAAATTACCTGCACACAGTCGGCGCCGCATGTGTTCGAGCCGGTTCCCGGCCAAGCTCGCGGTTTGCTGAAGGCCAGAGCGGCCGAGCACCGCGCGCCACCGCGCCCGCAGGTGCGCCGCGATTGTTGCTGCAAACGAAGGGCAATCCCGGCCGGCGTGCCGGCTGACGAGTTGCCGCTGGAATTATTGTCTTTGCCGACCCGCATACGTCCCCGCCCCCATGGGTCCAAGACGCACCGGCCCAGCGGCAAAAGCGCGCCCACGCGCCCTTGCCGGCCCTCTCGGCGTCCGCCGAACGGATTGAGTCGGGAATCCCCCCTGCCTCCAATGTTCCGCGTTTCCGGTTTTTCGTCAATGGTGTTTGCGGGCAGTTCGAAGGAATTATTTTCAACCACCCCTGCAAGACCGCATCGACTTGGCGGCGCAAAGAACAGGCCCCGAACTCAGGCGGCGCACGCCCCGCAATAGCCGTTGTCGTTGGCAGCCAATTGCACCCCCCCGAGCCGGCCGGGCACCAGGTTGATGATCGGCAGCAGCGCCTGGAGCGGGTTGACCGCGCGGAAGACCATGGAAAGGTCGCCCCGGCCGCGGCCTTCCAAGACCTCCTTGGTCAGATCCCTTTGCAATATGCCGAGGCGCGAGCCGACCACGTCGACATTCTCGATCTTCATGTGGCCTTTGTGGATGGATGCGGACGACTGGCCCGCCTCCAGCCCGATCGCCGCC
>DASQNR010000014.1:0-136562 GCA_035644835.1 Allosphingosinicella sp.
CACGCGGCATTGCTGGATCAGGCTTTCGCCCATTGTCCAATATTCCCCACTGCTGCCTCCCGTAGGAGTCTGGGCCGTGTCTCAGTCCCAGTGTGGCTGATCATCCTCTCAGACCAGCTAAGGATCGTCGCCTTGGTGAGCTTTTACCCCACCAACTAGCTAATCCTACGCGGGCTCATCCCTAGGCGATAAATCTTTGATCTCGCGATATTATCCGGTATTAGCAGTAGTTTCCCACTGTTATTCCGAACCTAAGGGCAGATTCCCACGCGTTACGCACCCGTGCGCCACTAGACCCGAAGGTCTCGTTCGACTTGCATGTGTTAGGCATGCCGCCAGCGTTCGTTCTGAGCCAGAATCAAACTCTCAAGTTTGTGTCCGACCTCAGTGCCTACGGGGGAAAACCCGCAAGCGATCGAGGCCGGCTTCAAGGAGCCGTTCCTGCACTTCACATATACTGTGGATATGTAACGGACATGTTGAGCCACTCACACCAGGAAAACCCAATGTGCATGAACTCAATGGAACGACTTAGCTTTAACCAATCCTCCGGAGCCTTAAACTCCCCGGTGACTGGAGCCGCCGCCCACATGTCCCTTCATCTAAACCAACAATGTCAAAGAGCCGACGCGTCTCCATTCCCCTTTATCTGGGGCAACCGGGTTACCGATCGTTTAGAGACGCAAGCGAGGTGGGCAACAACCCTGCCCCGCCGGTGAGAGGCCATATATGGAGGACATTTCCTACCGTCAATGGCTTTTTTCAACAAACTTGCCGAAGCTGGAAGCCGGCGCCGGGCCGAAGCCCGACCGGTTCCGCGCGCCGCCAGGCCCCTGAGAAGCGATGCTTCAAGGTGCCGGCCGGTGCGCCGCTTCGGGAGCTGTTGAAAGGAAGATGCCGCCCTTGCGGACCGCGCCTTCCCGCCGCGTCTTCAAGGATATACCTTGAGGCCGCGGCCTCCCGTTCTTTCGAATTTCAAAGAGTGGCCGACAAAGGCGGAAGCGCGTTGGCGCCGTCCCCGTCGACTTGATCCATGTAAGAGAAGCGAACCGCTCTTGCAAGACCTGTTTCGAAATTTTTCGAAACTTGTCAGCGCGTTGCGAGCCGAAGCTGCGATCGTTGCTGACGAGAGCCATATCGGGGACGCGATCGTTCCCGTCAAGTGGCCGTTTCCCGAATTTCTCGAAACGCCCCGTCCAGAACCTGTCGATCCGGGCCGGGGAGGGCGCTAAATAGGGTCTCGTTCGCGCCCGTCAAGCGGCTGCATGCGGATCAGGCATTCTGGATATAGTCGCGCATCGCCTCCGCCTCTTCCTCGATGCGGCGAATCCGGTAGGCGACGAGATCGCCGATCGACACCAGCCCGACCAGCGCCCCGTCCTCCACCACGGGAAGGTGGCGGATGCGGCGTTTGCTCATGCTGGACAAGGCGGCCAGCGCCGACACGCTCTTCTCCACGGTCACCGCCGGCGCCGTCATCACCCGCGTCACCGGCATGTCGAGCACCCCGGCGCCTTCGGCGGCGAGGCAGTAGACGATGTCGCGCTCCGAAAGCATGCCGGCCGGCTCCGCTCCGTCCGTTACCACCACCGCCCCGATTCGGCGCTCGGCGAGCAGGCGCACGGCATCGCGCACGGTCGCACGCGAATCGAGGGCTATGACCTCGCCGCCCTTCTTCTCCAGAATCGCGGCTATGGTCATCGGGCGCTCCTTTGTCAGGCGAATCGGCAGCCCCAAGTCTTTCACGGACCGCCCGCGAAGGAAAGCGCGCCGCGCAGCGCGATTCGCGCCCTTGATGCAAGCGTCCCGGCCCGCCACATGGCGGCCATGCCACGACACGATCCGATCCCGCCCCGCGGCCTCGCCCAGGACGAGGCCGTGCGCCTCCAGCAGATCGAGCGCAGCGCCATGGCCTGGCGCCGCTACCGCCGGACGATGAAGTGGATGCTGCTCGCCGCCGCCTTGACGGTGGCCGCCGCGCTGGCCTGGCTGGCGAGTTCCGGCGAGCCGATGCCGATCCACATGATCATCGCCACCACGGCCGGAGTCGGCTTCACCGTTCTGGTCGGAACCGGCCTGATGGGGCTCGTCTTCCTGTCCAACAGCTCCGGCCACGACGACGAAGCCAGCGGGGAGCGGCGCCGGTGAACATTGCCAGCCGCGAGCCGATCCTGCGCGTCGTCCCACGCCCGGCCGACATCAACGCCAACGGCCACATCTTCGGCGGCTGGGTGCTCTCCCAGATGGACATCGCCGCGGGCATCGTCGCCAGCCGCGAGGCCGACGGGCCGGTGGCGACGGTGGCGATCGAGGCGATGGAATTCACCGCGCCGATCCTGCTCCACGACATCATCTCGGTGTTCGCGCAGGTGGAGCGAATCGGCCGCACCTCCATCGCCATCCGCATCGAAGTCGCCGCCAGCCGAAACCGCGGACGCGAGGAAGTGAAGGTCACCGAAGGCCTGTTCACCTTCGTCGCGCTGGACGAGAACAATCGGCCGCGGGCGGTAAGGCGGGACTAGCGCGTTTCGGGCGGCGGGGGGACGGGGCGGAAGCGCAGGGTCGCCGTGCCGTTCGCCGGTACGGTGACGATCCACACCGGCCGCCCGTTGCGGCGAAGGAGCTGCGCCTCGCTCTCCAGGGTGTGGCCCCATTCGAAGATCTCGGCTTCGTAGCGCACCGGCCGGGCGGTGGCGTTGGAGACGACAAGCTCCCAGTCGCCCCCGGCATTGGGTGCGGAATCGAGGCGGCGCAGCCGGGCGTTCACCGCCGTTGCGCGGCCGACGACGATCTCCAACTCTTCGCCCACCGCCGTGTCGCGCATCGTGCCGCGCCCCACCAGCAGCGGGCGCGCGCGCGATTGGCGCAGCAGCATCACCCGCCCCGAAGGCAGCGGCAGGCCAAGGCCGCCGGCGGACGTGTTGCGGGCCACCAGCACCCGCTCGACCTGCGGCGCAGACTCGAGATTCGCCACCGAGTAGCGCTGGCGGTACACTTCCTCCACCTTGACCCCGCGCCGCTGAAGCAGCGCCACCTGCTTCTGGCTCTTGGCGGCGACGGTGACCGGCTGCGGGATCCGGTAGAGCTTGAGGTCGCCCAGATCCTCCTGCTCCGCCATCATCGCCGGTGGGGGTGGCGGTGGCGGCGGGGGCGGCGGCGGCGCCATCATCATCGGGGCGGATATCCTGTGCCCCGTCACCACGATCTCCTCGCGATCATGCTCGGTCTCGGGGAGGTCGCTGGTGGTGGTGCCGCCGGGCCAGCATTGCAGCCGCAACGGCTGCGCCTGCGCCCGGGGAGTGCGAATATGCTGCCGGTTGATCTGCCCGGCCACCGCCTGGGTGTCGGCGTTCAGGAAGCTGGTCTCATCGCCATTGGCGAGCGTCAGCCAGGCGAACAGGTCGACGCTGCGCCCGTCCGGCGAGAGTTCGGCGACATAGCTCGCCTGCCAGTCGAAGCCGCTGGCAAGGTAGGAGAGGGTGACCTCCGCCGTCACCGCCCGCGCCGCCCGCACCCGCACCGACAAAGTCGGCTTGGCGGAAAGGTCCTCCGGCACACGATCGTAGACCAGGGTCTCCGCCTGGCCGGTGCAGCGCAGCGCCTCAATGCCGTCGGGCGTTTCCAGCACCACCGCGCCGTCGGGCCCGGAGCGCGCGATCGCCTCCATCTCCCGCACCGCGCCGGTGGCGCGCGAGGTGCGCCGCAGATGCACGCGCTTGCCGAGCGAGGCGTCGAGCAGGCTGCCCGGCGAGAGCAGCCGCGCATCCTGGTTCTTTTCGAGAACGCCGTCGCCAAGGCCGGTGACGATCGCGCTTTCCGGCAGGATGCCGCCGGCGACGCCCTCGAAGCGGACCTGCGATTCGCCCGCCGGGATCGTCACCCGCCGTGTCTCGCTGACAAAGGCATAGCCGTTCAGCCAGCCAAGCTGCATCGGCTCCCCAGCTCCGCGGTGCGGCGCGCGGTAGACGGTGACATCCACCGAATCGGGTCCTGCCGAACGCGCGATCGGCTGCCCCGCCGCCGGCGCAGCCGCCGCGGCGAGCAGGGCGGCAAGAAGGATGGGCCGCGCCGGCACCGGGCGGGCGCTCAGTAGCGCGAGTCGAAGGTGGCGGTGACGCTGGCCTCGCCGTTGGCGGGGACCGTGACCCGCCACAGCGTCTCATCGGCGGAGCGGCGGTTGCTCTTGGCGCTTTCCTGCACGATCCGGACATCGCCCCACAGGCCCGCCTGGATCAGGTCCACCGTCACCGCCTGCGGCCGCGCGTTGGACAGAGTGTAGCGCATGGTGGTCCGCCAGCGGTCCCCCGACATCTTCTCCCGCTTCTCGACCACCGGCTGCACCTTCACATCGAAGGCCTGGCCGGTAGTGATGGCGATGTCCGAGCCCATCGGCGTATGGCCGATCTGGTTCTCGCCGACGAACTGGGCATTGCCGCGCGTGTCCTTCTGATAGACGCGAACGATGCCGGCCGGGAGCGCGTCGCCGAGCCCGCTGTCCCGGGCGCTCGAGAATTGCAGCACGGTGTCGGCGCTCGCCGCCTGGTCGAGCGTGTTGAGCCAGGTGTTGCGGAAAACATAAGCGCGGCGGGCAGCGGCCGCGGTGACATCCAGGAAGCTGACCTGCTTGGTCTGCTTGTCGGCGATCGTGGTCCTCTCCTTGAGCGGATAGAGATAGAAGTCGCCAAGGCTCTCGCGGCCCGGCGTCTGCGTCCCCGGCCGGTTGCCCGGAGGGGGCGGTGGCGGAGGCGGGCGATAGCGTCCGCCATATTCGTTATAGCCGCCGCCGCTGCTGGTGCCGACATCGCCCGCCACCAGCAGGGTATCGGCATTGGTGAAGGTGGTGCCGGTGGTGTTGGTCAATGTCACCCAGCCCTGCACATCGATCCGCCCCGCAGCCTCGTCGAACAGGGTGACATAATCGGCCTTCCAGCTCATGCCGGGTGTCAGATAGCTCAAGGTTACCGGCCGCGCGCCGCCGCTGCGGCTTTCCATGGTCACTGACAAGGTCGGGCGGGCGCGCAGATTGTCCGGCACCTTGTCGAAGATCACGCGCACCGGCAGGCCGTCGTCGCGCAGCACCTCGATCCGTTGCCCGATTTGCAGCACGACCCCGCCATTCACCGCCAGCACCCGCGCCCGCTCGCGCTGCTCGGCGCCGGTGGCGGGGTTGGTGCGCACCAGGGTCACCTCCTCGCCAACCGCTTTTTCCATCAGCTTGGAGGGCGAGAGGAGGTCGAAGTCGAAATTCTGCTCCACCACCGACACATCGCGGGCGGAAAGGGTCACGGTCTCCGGGCTGATCTGGCCCGAGACATTGGGGAATTCCTGACGGGAGCGGCCGGCGGGCACATCGATCTGGCGGGTGTCCTGCACCAGCGCGAGGTTCTGGTTATAGACGGTGACGGCGACATTGCCTTGCCCCTGCTGGGCCGAAACCGGGGCGGCAAGGCAGCAGGCTGACAACAGAAGGACGCGGCGCATCAAACTCTCTCCCCGAGGTGACGGCGCAACGTGATACAACGTAACTTCGCGTGTCAATCAGGCAAGGAAAAGGCGGCGCTCCGTGATAGAACGCCGCCTTTATCTTTCACCACCCGGGCGGGTCAGGCCGCGGGTGCGATGTCCGTATCGTCCTCGGCGCGGGGGCGGCGGGTGCGGCGGCGGACCGGCTTGGCGGGCGTGTCGCTGTCGACGATTGAGATCGCCGGCGGAAGCACATCCAGCGAGATCGTGCTCGCGATCGGCTCTTCGGCGCGGACCTGCTCGTCGGCGCGCTCGGGACGGCGCTCCTCGCGGCGCGGGCGCGGGCGCTCGAAGCGTGGCTGCTCCCCGTTGCGGTCCTCGCGTGGCTCGCGGCGGGGCCGCTCGGGCCGCTCCTCGTCGGTGCGCTCAACCCGCTCCGGGCGGTCGGCACGCTCCGGACGGTCGCTGCGCTCGGCACGCTCCGGACGCTCGTTGCGCTCGGCTCGTTCCGGACGGTCGCTGCGCTCGGGACGCTCGGCGCGTACCGGGCGGTCGTTGCGCGGAGCACGACTGACGCGCTCCCGGCCACGATCGCGGCCTTCGTCGCGCTCCTCGCGATCGTCATTGCCGTCCTGGTCGTCGCCGTCATCGGCTTCGTTGGAGATGTTGTTGTCGTCGCCCTCCTCATCCTCGTCGCCGAAATAATCGTCGCGGCGGGGACGCTGCTCCTCGAAGCGGGGGCGGTTTTCGTTGAGGACGCGGAAATAGTGATCCGCGAACTGGTGATAATATTCGGTCTGGACGCGGTCGCCCTGCATCTGCGCGTCGCGGGCGAGAGCCTTGTATTTTTCGAGCAATTGCGCGGCATTGCCGCGGTTGCGGTTGTCCTGCCGGTTGTTGCCCTGGGGGGTTTGGTTCGGCGAGCGGGGTCCGCCACCACCGCGGCCGCGGCGTCGGCCGTTCTGACGATTGTTGATCAAAAGTGGGTCCTCGTCCTCGTGGTCCTAATCAGCCACTGTCGACGGCCAGGCCCCTCCCGGCCGCGTAACTTGCACGACCCCTTAAGGCAGGCGTCCGCAAGCGGCTCCTGCCACCTCACGCTGTGAGCCGTCCGGAGACGTTCAAGCAATCGGGGGTCGGCGACGGTAAGCCTCACGCTTGTCTTTAGCTGTGAAAGGCCCCGTCCCTCAGGTCCCTATGTAGACGCAGGTAAAGGGAAATCCAAGCGGAAAAGATATCACCTGCATCAAGGCGTCAGCGCCAGGCAGCGCGCGTGGCCGGCAAGGTCGTTGTGCAGGGCCGTGCGCAGGCCTTCGACAGCGAAGAGCGGCGCCACGCCCGCGGCCTGCCGGGCGCCAAGCTCGATGCAGGCAATCCCGCCCGCGCCCAGCAGCCGCCTCACCTGAGGCGCAAGCCGCCGATAATCGTCGAGCCCGTCCGGTCCCGCGAACAGCGCCTCGTGCGGCTCCCACTCCGCGACATCGCGCGGCAGCGTCGCACCGGCTTCGACATAAGGCGGGTTGCACAAGATGAGGTCGAAAGGGCCGGCGACGCCCTCCGCCCAGTCGCCCAGTCGGAATTCGGCGCGGGTTGCGAGGCCCAGCCGCTCCGCATTGCGGGTGGCATAGTCGAGCGCGGCCGCCGAAGCGTCGACGCCAAGCCCCCGTGCGTCCGGCCACTGCGCAAGCGCCGCGAGCAGCAGGGTTCCCGGCCCTGTGCCGAGATCGAGGATGCGGCCCGGCGCCTTCCCCGCGAAATGCGCCACAGCCGCTTCAAGCAGCGTCTCGCTGTCCGGGCGGGGAATGAGGACGCCCGGCCCCACCTCCAGCTCGATCGTCCAAAAGGCGCGGCGGCCGGTGATATACGCAACCGGCTCCCCCGCCTCGCGACGCGCCAGGAGAGTCCCAAACCCCTGAGGCGCCGGATCGCCAAGGTGCCGCAGCAGCATATCGCCCCGCTCCACCCCCAGCGCATGCGCCATCAGCAGTTCGGCGTCGAGCCGCGCAGTATCACTATGCGGCGAAAGGCGCCTTGTACCGTCGGCAAGAGCCTCGCCGACGGTAAGCCCCTCCCCTTCAGGGGAGGGGTTTGGGGTGGGGCTTGTCATCCCCGGAACCCACGACGTCCTGCAAAACGCACATCCCCCACCCCACACCCCTCCCCTAAAGGGGAGGGGCTTATTCCCGCCTTATACTTCATCCAGGCTCGCCAGCTTCTGCGCCTGGTCCTCCGAAACCAGCGCCGACACCAGTTCCTCCAGCCCCGGGCCTTCCAGGATCTCCGGCAGCCGGTGGAGGGTCAAGTTGATCCGGTGATCGGTCACCCGCCCCTGCGGAAAATTATAGGTGCGGATCCGCTCGGAGCGGTCGCCGGACCCAACCATCGACTTGCGCGCGCCCGCCCGCTCCGAAGCGAGGCGCTCGCGCTCCTGCTCGTAGAGCCGGGTGCGCAGCACTTTCAGCGCCTTGGCCTTGTTCTTGTGCTGCGATTTCTCGTCCTGCTGGATCACCACCAGCCCCGACGGCAGATGGGTGATCCGCACCGCGCTGTCGGTGGTGTTGACCGACTGGCCGCCCGGCCCCGACGAGCGATAGACATCGATGCGCAGGTCGCGGGCTTCGTCGATCTGCACGTCGACATCCTCCGCCTCGGGCAGCACCGCCACCGTCGCCGCCGAAGTATGAATGCGCCCGCCGCTTTCCGTCGCCGGCACGCGCTGCACGCGGTGGACGCCGCTTTCGAACTTCATCCGCGCGAACACGCCCTGGCCGGTGACGGAGGCGACCACTTCCTTGTATCCGCCGACCTCCGACGCGCTCGCCGAGATCAGCTCCACCCGCCAGCCCTGCGTGTCGGCGTAGCGCTGGTACATGCGCAGGAGGTCACCGGCGAACAGAGCCGCCTCGTCGCCGCCGGTGCCGGCGCGGATTTCGAGCATCGCCGGCCGGTCGTCGGCGGCGTCGCGCGGCAGCAGCTTGAGCGCCAGCGCCCGCTCGGCCTCGGGAAGCTGCGCCTCGGTCGCGCGAATCTCGTCCTCCGCCATTGCGCGCATCTCGGGATCGTCGCGCATCTCGCCAAGCGAGGCGAGCTCGTCCCGCAGCCGCCGCACCTCCGCCGCAGCGGCCGCCACCGGCTCGATCTCGGCATATTCCTTGGACAGCTTCACGAAGGCATCGGCGGCGAGGTCGCCAGCCGACATCGCCGCCTGCAACTCATCGCGCCGCGCCAGTATCTGCGCGATCCGGTCGGCGGAAATGGACGTCACAGTCTAAGCCCCTCCCCTTCAGGGGAGGGGTTGGGGTGGGGGCTGTACGTTCCCGGCGAAGCGGAGTGGGTCACCTAGACAACCCCCACCCCCAAATCCATCGGGCGGGGCTTAGGACCGTCCGGGGGACGGTCCACCGCCCGATCCTGAAGGGGAGGGGCTTTCAAAGCGGCAGCCAGTTCCGCGAGCGCCACATTCCGCTGCTCGCCGCTCTGCAAATCCTTCAACGCCGCCTCTCCGCGGGCAAGCTCATCATCGCCAAGAATGATAGCGTAGCGCGCGCCGAGAGCATTGGCGCGCTGCATCCGCTTCTTCATGTTGCCGCGATAGGCCATGTCGCAGGTGATCCCCGCGCGGCGAAGATCCGCCAGGATAGCCGTGGCAGCCGCCTCGGCCGTCTCTCCCATCGGCACCAGCGCCGCATCCATCCGCGCCGCCACGGGCGCCTCGATCATCATCGCCAGCCGCTCGATGCCCGCGGCCCAGCCGATCGCAGGGGTGTGCGGGCCGCCAAGAGCCTCCATCAGCCCGTCATAGCGCCCGCCGGCCAGCACCGTGCCTTGCGCTCCCAGGCGGTCGGTGACGAACTCGAACGCCGTGTGGCGATAATAATCGAGCCCGCGGACCAGCCGGGCGTTGCGTGTCCAGGCGACCCCCGCGGCATCCAGACCTGCGGTGACCTGCTCAAAGAAGCCGCGCGCTTCACCCGTCAGGAATTCGTCAATGTCGGGCGCGCTGTCGGCGGCGGGGCGGTCGCGCGGGTCCTTGCTGTCGAGGATGCGCAGCGGGTTCTTGTCCAGCCGGGCGAGGCTGTCGTCGGACAGATCGGCGCGCTGCGCTTCGAAATGGGCGACCAGGGCGGCGCGCCAGGCGTCCCGCGTTTCCGCGTCGCCGAGCGTATTGAGCTGCAGCGTTACGCCGTCCGCAATGCCGAGTTCCTTCAGAAGCTGGTCCGCCATCACGAGCAGCTCGACATCGGCGAGCGGGCTGTCGGAGCCCAGTATCTCCGCGTCCAGCTGGTGGAACTGCCGGTAGCGCCCCTTTTGCGGCCGCTCGTAGCGGAACACCGGGCCGTGGGTCGCGACCTTCATCGGCGCGTGCTGCTGCCAGCCTTCCGAAAGCCAGGCGCGGCAGATGCCGGCGGTGAATTCGGGGCGCAGCGTCAGGCTCTCGCCGCCGCGGTCCTCCAGGCTGTACATCTCCTTCGAGACGATGTCGGTGGTCTCGCCGATCGAGCGTGCGAAGACCTGCGTGGCCTCGAACACCGGCAGCTCGATCCGCCCGAAGCCGTAGAGCCGCCGCACGCGGTCGAACGCCGCCACCACCGCCCCGAAGCGGTCGGCCTCCTCGCCCCAGATGTCCTGGGTTCCCCTGATCCTTTGCGGCCCCTTGCTCATGGCGGCGGGCCTTAGCATCTTTGCGCGGCGGGGGAAGCGGGGTGACGCGGCGCCTTTGAACCGCTAAGGGCCGCCCCCCATGAACATAGACCTCATCCCGATCGGCGACGATCCGCCCAATTCCATCAACGTCATCATCGAAGTTCCGATCGGCGGCGAGCCGGTGAAGTATGAGTTCGACAAGGTGTCGGGCGCGATCTTCGTCGACCGCATCCTCCACACGCCGATGCGCTACCCGACCAATTACGGCTTCATTCCGCACACCTTGTCCCCCGACGGCGACCCGCTCGATGTGATGGTGATGGCGCGCGTGCCCTTCATTCCGGGCTCGGTGGTGCGCTCCCGCCCCATCGCGGTGCTGCGGCTGGAGGACGAATCGGGAGGGGACGAGAAGATCCTCGCCGTGCCGATCAAGAGCACCTCGCCCTACTACGCCAATGTCGAGGAAGGCGAGGATCTGCCGATCATCATCCGCCAGCAGATCGAGCATTTCTTCACCCACTATAAGGATCTCGAGCCCGAAAAGTGGGTGCGGGTCGGCACCTGGGGCGACCGCGAGGAAGCGGTAAAGGTGATCGAGGAAGCGATCGCACTGGCCAGGCAGGCGAAGGCGACGGCCTGATCAGTTCGTCACCCCGGACTTGATCCGGGGTCCACCTTCTTCAATCCGTCTGACAAGAAAGAAGGTGGATGCCGGATCAAGTCCGGCATGACGGCCCTTTACCTCCGGCTCCCTCTCCGTCATTCGCGGGCGCAACCAGGAGAGAAGAAGATGCGCCTTTCGAGCCTGTCAGCCGCCACCGCCGCTCTGGCCCTCACCGCCTGCGCGACCACGCAGCGGCAGGATGCGGCCGCGCCGCTGGCGCCCGCCTTCAGCTCGTCGGCGACAGCCGAGGCGAATACGGCGGCGGCGCTGCGGCGGATCGAGGCCCTGAACCCGCGCATCAACGCGGTGATCGCCACCGACCCCACCGCCATGGCCCAGGCCCGCGCCCTCGACGCAGCGCCCAGGCGCGGCCCGCTCCACGGCATGCCGATCCTGGTCAAGGACAATATCGAGACCAGGGGCCCGCTCCCCACCACCGCCGGCAGCCTGGCGCTCGCCAACAACGTGACCAACCGCGACGCGCCGCTGGTCGCCCGGCTGCGCGAGGCCGGCGCGGTGATCGTCGGCAAGGCCAACCTCTCCGAATGGGCCAATATCCGCGACGGCGACTCGATCTCCGGCTGGAGCGCGGTCGGCGGCCAGACCCGCAACCCCCACGCCTTGAACCGCAACGCGTGCGGCTCCTCGACCGGCAGCGGCGCGGCGGTGGCGGCCGGCATGGTGCCCGCCGCGATCGGCACCGAGACCGACGGCTCCATCACCTGCCCGGCCTCCGTCAACGGCATCGTCGGCTTCAAGCCGACCGTCGGCCTGGTCAGCCGCACCCATGTCATCCCGATCAGCCACAGCCAGGACACGCCCGGGCCGATGACCCGCACCGTCCGCGACGCCGCCCTCGTCCTTGCCGGCATGACCGGGAGCGATCCGGCCGATCCGCAGACCGCCGAAGCCGACGCCCGCCGCACCGATTATGCCGCCGGCCTTTCCGCCGACTCGCTGCGCGGCAAGCGCATCGGCGTGATGCGCTTCGCCAGCGGCTTCGGCACCAACGAGCGGTTCGAGGAAGCGCTCGCCACCCTGCGCGGCGAAGGGGCGATCCTGGTCGAAATCGCCAAGTTCGATCGCAAGCCGGAGATGGGCCAGGGCGAGTTCAAGGTCTTGCTGACCGAGCTCAAGGCGGACTTGAACGCCTATCTCGCCACCACTCCGCCCACCGTCACCACCCGCACGCTCGGCGACGTCATCGCCTTCAACAAGGCCAATGCCGCCACGGAGCTCGCCCTGTTCGGCCAGAGCACCTTCGAGGAAGCGGAGAAGACCAAGGGCCTTTCCGACCCGGAATATAAAAAGGCGCGCGAGACCAGCCTGCGCCTTGCCGGCGCCGAAGGCATCGACAAGATGCTCAAGGACAACAATGTCGTCGCCCTGGTCGGCCCCACCGTCGCCGCCGCCTGGCTGATCGATGCGGCGCACGGCGATGCCTATCCCGGCGGCGGCGCCGGCGGCTTTGCCGCGATCGCCGGTTACCCCCACCTCACCGTCCCGATGGGCGCGGTGAAGGGGCTGCCGGTGGGTCTCTCCTTTATCGGCCCGAGATGGTCCGACGCCCTCATCCTGTCCTTGGGCTACGATTACGAGCAGGCCTCGATGAAGCGTGTCGAGCCGCGCTTCCTCCCCTCGATCGAGGAAAGCCCGGAAATCGCCCCGCACCTGGCGCCGCGGGTGCGCTAGGCTTCCCTTCGTCATGCCGGACTTGATCCGGCATCCACCTGCCTTGATGTCGGTGAGAAAGAAGGTGGGCCCATTGAAGAGGTGAGGATGTCCCCCGGACATCCTCAGCCAAGCCGGGGGCTTGGCGGGCCTCTTCAATCAAGTCCGGGGTGACGGCTGGCGCTTGGGGCTGGCCCGGCGTCAGCAGTCACGCCGCGGCGGTCAGCCTCAGCCCGACGATGCAGCCGATCAGGGCCAGGATCAGCAGGATGCGCACCGAATTGACCGGCTCGCCGAACCACAGCATGCCGACGATCACCGTGCCGGCCGCGCCGATCCCGCCCCACACCGCATAGGCCGTGCCCATCGGAATGGTCCGCGCGGCAAGCTCCAGCAGGCCCATGGACAGCGTCACCGAGACCAGAAAGGCGATCGTCCAGGGTACATTGCGGAAGCCGTCGACATAGCGAAGGCAGGTGGTGAAGCCGACCTCGAACAGGCCGCCGACGCACAGCAAGGTCCAGGCCAGGGCTGGGCTCATGATATCGCCTCCGCATTGGGGAGCGGCGCCTGGCGCGTATGGGCGGCGAGCAGGCATCCCGCGACAATCAGCGCCGCACCCACCAGGGTGGACCAGCCCACCCCTTCCCCGAACACCAGAAAGCCGAGCAAAGCGCCCCACAGGAGGGCGGTATATTCCACCGGCGCCAGGCGATGCGCTTCGGCCCGCCGATAGGCCCAGGCGAGCAGCATCAGCGACACGAGTGCAAGCAAGGCGGCGAGCAGCAGCTCCGGCCAGGTTCCGAGCGGCGGCACCTCCGCCAGGAACGGCGCCGCCAAGGCGAGCGCGCCGACGACCACGACATATTGGTAGAAGGCGATTTCGAGTGGCTTGGCGACCAGCGCCTGCTGACGCATCAGCACGATATTATAGGCGTAGAGCATGGCGGAGGCGAGAATGGAGGCGGCGCCCCACAGGTCGCGCTCGCCCGATCCGCCGCCCTGGCCGCCCACGATCACCAACACGCCGACGAAGCCGAGTGCGGACGCGAAGACGGCGCGGCGGCCCACGGGCTCGCCCAGCAGCACCGCGGCGAGGTAGAGCGAGAGCAGGGGCGCGACAAAGGTCAGCGCCACCGCCTCGGCGATAGGCATGCGGGCGAGACCCCAGAAGAAGGTGATCGCCATTACCGAGCCGACCAGGCCGCGGATGATGTGGAAGCGCATCGCCGCCGGGCTCGGCTTCTCCCGCTTCATCGAAAGGTAGAGGACGCCGGCCAGCACCAGCCCCACCAGCATGCGCCAGAAGACGGCGTTGTAGGCGCCGATGGCGAGCGCGAGGCCTTTCATCACCGCATCCATCGCCGAGAACAGCGCAATGCCGAGCACGCCGACCGCGAAGGGCACCAGGACCGGATCGGAGTGGGTGCGGGACGCCATGGCGCGGCCGATAGCGCGCACTGGGCGACGCGCCTAGTAGATGCGCATCTTGCCCGCGCGCATCTCGACGGTGAAGTTGTTCAAAAAGTCCTGGCCGAGCAGGTTCATCTCACCGCCCTCCAGCACCGCGCCGGTCAGCCCGCGGACATTCTTGCCGTCCAGCACCACATTGTCGAACTTCACCACCTGCCCGCGCACCGGCCCGCCGGCGCCCATCCCCACCGTCTGGTAGCTGTCGGGCGAAAGGGCGATGCCGACGCGCTCCGCATCGCGCTCGGTCAGCGTCACATTGGTGGCGCCGGTGTCGACCAGGAAGCGGACGAGCTGCCCGTTGACCTCGACATTGGCATAGAAATGCCCGCCGCCGCTGCGGTCGAGCACCGTCTCGCGGGGCTCCGCGCCACCGGGGGCCGCTTCCACCGACGATGCGGCCGCCGGCGGCGCCTCCGGGCCCGAGGGCCAGAAGATGCCGATCGCGCCGCCGATGGCGAGGGTGACGAGGAGAGCTTTTTGCATCGCCCATTTTTGTAAGACCGGAGCGTGAAAAAAGCCTGAAGGGCTATTCGGCCGGGGTGTGGGAGTGCGTGTGGGCGTGCCCAGGGGCGTGGGAATGGGCGCCGGCCTTGCGATATTGCGGCCACGCCTCCCGGGTGACGCGCAGCGCCGAGCGGATGAACAGGAATGCGATGACCGCCGCGATGGCGACGTCCGGCCAGGCCGTGGCGGTCAGCGAAACCAGGGCAGCGGCGCCAAGCACCCCGACATTGGCATAAGCGTCGTTGCGCGAGCATTCAAAGGTGCTGGACAGGTTCACATCGTGCCGCCGATAGGGCCAGAGCAACGCCACCGAGCTTACATTCACGATCAGCGCCAGCGCCCCGAAGACCAGCATGATCCCGGCCTGGGGCGGCTGCCCCCAGACGATCTTGGTGACGATCTGGACGATGACGCCAAGGCCCAGCGCAAGAATGAAGGCGCCCTTGGCGAGCGCCATGCCCGCCCGCCACTTCAGGCTCTTGTTCAGCGCATACAGGCTGATCCCGTAGACCAGCCCGTCGGCGAGCATGTCGACCGAATCGGCCATCAAAGCCGCCGAATCGGCAATGATCCCCGCCCCGAACTCCAGCACGAACATGAGGAGGTTGAGCATCATCACGACGACGAGGACGCGGCGAATGTCCTTGTGCAGCGCAACCCGCTCCAGCTCCTGCCCCTTTTCGTGGCAGCAATGGGCGCTCACTCGGCCGCGTCCACCAAAGCGTGCGCGTCGCTCATTTCCGCTTCGATCTGGGCGGCCTTGGCTTCGACCAGGCGGACGATATGCTCGACCATGTCGGCATCGTTGACGTGGTGGTCAGTGACGCCCGACAGATAGACCATGTGCTTGCCGTTGCCGCCTCCGGTGATGCCGATGTCGGTTTCGCGCGCCTCGCCGGGCCCGTTCACCACGCAGCCCAGCACCGACAAGGACATGGGCGTGCGGATATGGGAAAGCCGCTCCTCCAGCGTCTGCACGGTGCGGATCACATCGAAGCCCTGGCGCGCGCAGGACGGGCAGGAGACGACGCGTACGCCGCGGTTGCGGATGCCCAGGCCCTTCAGGATCTCGAAGCCGACCCGCACTTCCTCTTCCGGCTCGGCGGACAGGGAGACGCGGATGGTGTCGCCGATGCCGAACCACAGCAGGGATCCGATGCCGATCGCGCTCTTCACCGTGCCGCCCCGCAAACCGCCGGCTTCGGTAATGCCGAGGTGAAGCGGACAATCCACCGCTTCGGCAAGCTGCTGGTAGGCGGCGACGGCAAGGAAGATGTCCGACGCCTTCACCGCCACCTTATATTCGCGAAAATCATGGTCCTCGAGCAGGCGGATATGGTCGAGCGCGCTTTCCACCAAAGCTTCGGGGCACGGCTCGCCGTATTTTTCGAGGAGGTCGCGCTCCAGGCTGCCGGCATTGACGCCGATGCGGATCGCGCAGCCATTGGCCTTTGCGGCATTGACCACTTCGCGCACCCGGTCGGCCGATCCGATATTGCCCGGGTTGATGCGCAGGCAGGCAGCACCAGCATCGGCGGCTTCCAGCGCGCGCTTGTAGTGGAAATGAATGTCGGCGACGATCGGCACCCGCGCCTCGCGCACGATCTGCTTCAGCGCCGCGGTGGAGGCTTCGTCGGGGCAGGAGACGCGGATGATGTCGGCGCCCGCTTCCTCGCAGCGGCGGATCTGGTCCACCGTCGCCCTGACATCGGAGGTCGGCGTGTTGGTCATGGTCTGGACGGTGACCGGCGCGTCGCCTCCCACCGGCACATTGCCGACCATGATTTGGCGCGAAGGGCGGCGGGCGATATCGCGCCAGGGACGTAAGGACATGAGCCCCATATAGCCGCTTGATCGGCAAGGCGAAACCCGCCGCGCCCGCTGCTCCCGAGGAGAAGCCGTGCAGGCGCGGCGGAGGAGCGGCTCCTTACAGGAAGAAGTCGCTCGCCAGCGGGATCGGGTTTCCGGTCAGCAATATCTCGAAATCGGCGAAGCCGTCGCCGTCGAGATCGCCCTGGATGCGGGTGTCGGTGCCGTCGAAGCCGTAGCGCAGCTCGCCCGCGGTGCCGGAAAAGGCCGCGTCGCCGATGAAGACGAAGGCCTGGTCGCCCTGCGTCCACATGTCGGCATCCATGCCGGAAAGATCGATCTTGTCCTCGCCGGACACGAAATCCTCGATCCGGTCGGCATCGGCGCCGGTGCCGGTCGACCAGCCGCCGAAGCGGAAGGTGTCGGCGCCGGCGCCGCCGATCAGCACGTCCCTGCCCCATTCGCCGGACAGCAGATCGTCGCCGTCGCCGCCGACCAGCAAGTCGTCGCCGCCGCCGCCGCTCAGTGTGTCGTCGCCGGCCAGGCCGTGCAGCGTGTCCGTGCCGCTGCCGCCCTTGATGACATTGGCAAGGCCGTTGCCGGTGCCCTGGAAGCCGCCTTGGCCGTTAAACGCCAGCTCCTCCACCTCCTCGGGCAGGGTATAGGCGGCAAGCGAGGTGCAGACACGGTCGTTGCCTTCGCCGGGACGCTCGATCACCACATCGCCGACCGCGTCGACCAGGTAGACGTCATTGCCTTCGCCGCCCTCCATATGGTCGTCGCCGGTGCCGCCGCTCAACATATCGTGGCCGGCCTCCCCGTAAAGAAAGTCGTCGCCGCCGGCGCCGCTCAGCATGTCATGGCCGTCGCCGCCGTAGAAAATGTCGGCCGCGTAACTGCCGATCATCTCGTTGTTGAGCGCATTGCCCCACGCGTAAAGGTAGTCGCCTTGATTGCGCAACCGCTCCACTTCGTCCGGCATCACATAGGTCCAGATCTGCATCGAAAGCCGCACTTCGTCCGTGCCGCCGCCCGGCGCCTCGATCACCACATCGCCCAGATCGTCGAGATAATAGATGTCGTTGCCGCCGCGCCCTTCCATCGTGTCGGCGCCGTAACCGCCGTTGAGGATGTTGGCGCCGTTCGTGCCGCGCAGCACATCGGCGGCCCAGGTGCCGACGATATTCTCGACATTGGTGAAGCTGTCGTCGGCGGCATAGCCGCCGTTCTTGTTGGTCAGGAGGTCGACCTCCACGGCGCCCCAGGCGTCCGAATAATCGACCGTGTCGCTGCCGCCGCCGCCGTCGATGGTGAAGGCGCCGCCGCCGAGCAGGAAGTGGTTGGAGCCGCCATTGCCGACGATCGTGGTGGGGCCGTATCGGCTCGTCAGCACGACATTTTCGACATTGGCGTGCATCACATAGTGCGGGATGTTTACGTCAACCGTATCGATGCCGCCGCCCGGCGCCTCGATGATCGTGTCGAACTCGTCGTCGTCCTCCGGGCCGAGGATATAAAGGTCGTTGCCGGGGCCGCCGACCAGGGTGTCGGAGCCGCTGCCGCCGAACAGGATGTCGTTGCCGGCGCCACCTTCCAGCCGGTCGGGGCCCCACCAGCCGTGGATCTGGTTGTTGAGCGCATTGCCGTAGATGGTGGAGCCGCTTTCCCACCACACATACAGGTCCTCGACGAACGCCGGCATGACATAGGTGTCGAGCGACACGATGACCTGGTCGTGGCCCCCGTCGACCGCCTCTTCGACGATCGCGTCGCCCAGGTGGTCGACATAATAAGTGTCCGCGCCGAAGCCGCCGCGCATCAGGTCCGCGCCCGTGCCGCCGTCCAGGATATCGTTGCCCTCGCCGCCGTCGAGCAGATCGTCGCCGTCATACCCGTTGAGCGTGTCGTCGCCCGCCGACCCATAGATTTCGTCCGTCGAACCTGTTCCGTCGATCCAATCGTAATCGGACGTGCCAATCAAAACCGCCATATTCGTGCCCCCATTTTAGAAAATATTACCCCACGCTCGGAGTGAACGTGCCCGCTTGCACTTCCTATAGTCTGTCGATTTGCTTTTTTCTTTCGCTGCAAGGCCAAGTCTTTTTTAACCTTCTACTTCATTACGCATAGACAACGTTCCCTACTGCACGCTACGCGCCACCTTCGCCAACCTCCGCCTCCGCTTGCCGCCGACAAGGGGCGGCGATAGGGGAGCCATGCCCCTGCCTTCTTGGCCGCTTCCTGTCCCGGAGTTCCCGATGCCCCACGCGCCCCGTCAGACCGACTGGAAGCTCGTCGTCCACGGCGGCGCCGGAGTGATCGAGCGCCATCTGCTGAGCGCGGAGCAGGAAGGCGAGATCCGCGCCGCGCTGGACGGCGCTCTGGGCGTCGGCGAGGCGATCCTGGCGAGCGGCGGCAGCGCCCTCGATGCGGTGGAAGCGGCGGCGCGCGCGCTGGAGGACCATCCCCATTTCAACGCCGGCCACGGCTCGGTATTCACCTACCAGGGCACGATCGAGATGGACGCCGCGATCATGGACGGGCGCACGCTGGCGGCGGGCGCCGTGGCCGGCGCGTCCGCCACCCGCAACCCGATCAGCCTTGCCCGCGCGGTGATGGAAAAGAGCAGGCACGTCTTCCTCAGCCGCGAAGGCGCCGACCAATTCTCCCGCGAGCAGGACCTGGAACAGGCGCCGCCCGAATATTTCGCCACGCCGCAGCGGCGCGAGGCGCTGGAGATCATGCGCTCGCAAGGCGACGATTATTTCGACGTCGACTTGAAATACGGCACGGTCGGCGCGGTCGCGGTCGACTGCCGCGGCCATGTCGCCGCCGCCACCTCAACCGGCGGCATCACCGGCAAGCGCTGGGCCCGAGTCGGCGATTCGCCGCTGATCGGCGCCGGCACCTACGCCGACGATCGCGCCGGCGCCGTGTCCTGCACCGGTTCCGGGGAGTATTTCATCCGCGCCGCGGTCGCCCACGAAATCTGCGCGCGCATCCGCATGCTCGGCGAAAGCGCCGAGGCGGCGGCGGAAGCGGCAATCGCTCATGTCGCCGAACTCGGCGGCACCGGAGGCGTGATCGTGGTCACTCCGGACGGCCACAGCGCCTGGACGTTCAACGCCGAAGGCATGTATCGCGCGATTGCATCGGCCCAGGGCCGGAAAATCGCCATTTACGGGGACGAATGATCCGCGCTGCTCCCCTATAGGGGCGCCATGACCCAGCGCATCTTCGCCTTCCTCGCTTTGTTCCTCCTCCTCTCGTCCCCGGCGGCGGCGTGGTGGGAATACGGCCACGAGACGGTGGGCCGGATCGGCTACGAGCAAGCCTCGCCGCGCGCCCAGGCGGCGGTGCGGCGCCTCCTTGCCCACTCCCGCCTTCTCCAAACGGAGAAGTGCCCCGCCCGAACCCCGGAAGAAGCGAGCTACTGGCCGGACTGCATCAAGACGCTGGGCGAGCGCTTCAGCTACGCCTCGCCCTGGCATTACCAGAATGTCGACATCTGCAAGCCGTTCGACCTCAAGGCCGCCTGCCGCGACGGCAATTGCGTCTCCGCGCAAATCGAGCGCAACCTGAAGCTGCTCGCGGACAAGGCGCTGCCGACGCGCGAGCGGCTGATGGCGCTCGCCTTCCTGATCCACTTCGTCGGCGACCTCCACATGCCGCTCCACGCCGGCGATAAAAGCGATCTCGGCGGCAACCGCTTCCCCGTCAGCTACGGCGTCATCGCCGGCCGCACCAACCTGCACGGCACCTGGGACGGCTGGATCGCCGAGCGGGGGATCTCCGACCCACCGGGCGGCTGGAGGGGCGTGCTGAGCAGCTTCGCGCCGGCCGAGCGCAACGCGATGCGCGGCGGCACGGTCGAGGATTGGAGCCGGGAAAGCTGGGAAGTGTCGCGCGAACACGCTTACGGGAGCGTTATGGCGGATCCGTGCGGTCCGCTGCCCGCAACCCGTCCGGTGATCGACGAAGCGACGACGCAGCGGCTGATCCCGATCGCCCGCCGCCAGATCGCCCGCGGCGGGATGCGCCTTGCCCGTCTACTCGACGAGGCGCTGGGCGCCTAAACACCAGCTTCTCCCCAATGCTACCCCCGTCACCCCCGCGAAAGGGGGGTCCCGCTTCTTTCGCCTTCTACTTGGGAAGAAGAAACGGAATTCCCGCGTTCGCGGGAATGACGAGGGGAAGAATCTGACCCTTATTCCGGCACCACCGTGACGGCGCGGCGGTTCTGGGCCCAGGCGCTTTCGTCGGAGCCGAGCGCGTCGGGGCGCTCCTTGCCCCAGCTGATCACGTTCATCCTCGATGCGGCGATGCCGCGGCTTTGGAGATAGTTCCTTGCCGCATTGGCGCGGCGGTCGCCAAGGGCGAGATTATATTCGCGGGTGCCGCGCTCGTCGGCGTGTCCTTCAATGGTAACCCGGACATTGGGGTAACGCTGTAGCCACGCCACTTGCTGGTCGAGGGTGCGACGGTCCTGATCGTCGACATCGTAGCGGTCGGTGTCGAAGAACACACGGTCGCCATATTGGCCGACGCTTTGCAGAAAGTCGCCGCGCGAGCCCGGCAGCGCGGCAGTGCCGACGCCGCCGGCATTGGGATCGCCCAGGCCGTCCTGGCCCGTGCCGTCGGATCCGATAGGCGGCGGCGGGATCTCCTTGGGCTGCTTCTTGCCGCAGCCGGCGGTGAGCGCGAGCGCCGCAGCGATGGCGGCGATCCTGAGGCTGTTGGCCTTCATGTTTTTCTCCTTCTTTCCACTCAACAAAATCATGGGAGCAGCGGCCCCCAGGTGGGATCGGATCCTTCCAATGGCGTCGGGATGCGGCGCTCGTTGACCCCGGTGAGATCGACCTGATGGACGCTGGAGCGTCCGCCGCGCCCCTGGGTGGTGCGGAAGAACTGGATGACGCGGCCGTTGGGCGACCAGGTCGGCGCCTCGTCCTGCCAGCTGTTGGTCAGCAGCCGCTCGCCGCCCCCGTCCGGACTCATCACGCCGATCCGGAAATTGCCGGCGATCTTGGTAAAGGCGATGAGATCGCCGCGCGGGCTCCATTCGGGCGTCGCATAACGGCCGCCGCCAAAGCTGATCCGGCGCTGGTTGGAGCCATCGGCATTCATCACATAAATCTGCTGGCCGCCCGACCGGTCGCTTTCAAAGACGATCCTGGAGCCGTCCGGCGAATAGCTTCCCCCGACATCGATGCCCGGAGAATTGGTCAGCCGCTGGGACTGGCCGCCGTTCGCCGACACCCGGTAGATGTCGGTATTGCCGGCCACCGACATCGAATACAGGATCCAGCGGCCATCCGGCGAGAAGCGCGGCGCAAAGGTCTGGTTGGCGCTTTCCGTCACCACCCGCTGCCGGCCGGTGCCGATATCGTAGATGTAGATGCGCGGCCGGTTCTCGACATAGCTCAGGTAGACGATCTGCCTGTAGTCGGGCGAGAAGCGCGGGGTGAGCACGGTCGACTGGCCATTGGTGAGGAAACGGTGGTTGGCGCCGTCCGAATCCATGATGGCGAGGCGCTTGATACGCTTTTCCTTTGGGCCGCTTTCCGCAATGTAGGCGATGCGGCTGTCGAAAAAGGGGCTTTCGCCCGAAAGGCGCGAATAGATGGCGTCGGCGCACTTGTGGGCGGCGCGGCGCCAGTCCCGGGGCGCGACCACGAAGCCGTTGCGGGTGAGCTCGCTCTTCAGTGCTACGTCGTAGAGGTAGCAGCCGACGGTCAGGTTGCCGTCCGGATTGACCTGCACGAAACCCTGCACGAGCGCTGCCGTGCCCATCCCGCCCCAATGATCGAAGGCTGGCGCGGTGACTTCGCCGAAGCCGATGGCACGCACACCGGCTGGTCCCACGGGTCGAAACAACCCGCTGCGCGCCAGGTTAGCAGACACCACCTCGGCTATCTGGCGGCCGAGAACGGCGCTGTTGCCCGCTTCGGTGTCCACCGTCTGCGGCGTCGGCATGACGGGTACCGCGATGGTCAGGTCCGCCGCCGATTCGTCGGACACATCGACGCTGAGCTGGGCGTGCGCCGGAGAGAGGGTGAACAGGGCCAAAGCGGCGGCCAGGAAAACGCGATGCTTCATTTGCTAGAGCCTTCTGTCAAAGACGGGGGCGATTTCTTTCCACTCGTCATAATATTCGGCGGGCAGCCGGAACGGCGCGGCGAGGCGGACGGCGCGGATCGCCTGCTCCTGGTGGAGCTTCACCTGGGTGCTGTTGCTGGCATTTTGCCCCGTGGTCGTCACCGCGCCGATATCGGCGATGGCGCCGCTGCGGGACAGCGACACCCGCACGGTGGTGCGCAGCAGCTCGACATCGGCACCAGTCGGCGCCCGCCAGTGCGGCTTGAGCTGGCGGCGCACTTCGGCGCCAAGCGAGGCGGCGACCGCCGGACCCGCTTTGGCCGCGGGCGGCGAAGCGGACTGGCTGGGGGTTTCGCGGCCGCTCAAGCCATTGAGCAGACCCTTGAGGCGCCCGGTAGGTCCGGAGCCGCTCTTCTGCGCCGTCTGCGCGGGCGCGGCAGCCTTGGGCGCCGCACCCTTGGGTGCCGCTGAACTGGGACCCGCGGCCTTGGGCTGGGCCGCTTTGGCGGTGGAGGGCGCAGGCTGGGCGGGCTGCGGGCGCTGCACCGCCCTGGGCGCGGGAGCCGGCCGCTGCACCGCCTTCGGAGCGGGAGTCGGCGGCGCCGGCGCCGGCCGCTGCACCACCTTCGGAGCGGGCTGGGGCGGAGCAGGCCGTTGCACCGCCTTGGGCATCGGCGTGGGCGGCGGCGGCGTTGGAGTCACTCGGGGCTGCGGCACCGGCTCGACGCGCTGCACCGGCGCCGGCTGGGGGACCCGCGGCGCGGGCGTCGGCTCGGCCGGCGCGGGCGCGGGGTCCGGGGGTCCTTCAATGGGCGCCAGCAACGGTGCGGGTGCCTCGGCGGACGGTGTGGGCGCGGAGGACTCCACCGCCACCTCCTCCGTCACGAAATCGATTTCGATAGGGTCCGGCCGGGCCTGTTGAGGTGGGGTGGGGGAGACGGCGAAGCCGAGCGCCAGCGCCGCCAGCAGGGCAAGGTGCCCCGCCAGCGCGACGCCGAAACCGGCCGCTTCCGTCCGGTCCACCTTCATCCGCCCTCACCGCTCTGGGTGCTGACCAGGGCCACCCGACGAAGTCCCGCCGCGTTGATCTCCCCCATCACCGCCATCACCCGGCCGTAATCGAGGCCTCGGTCGGCGCGCAGGAAGATGCGGGGGCCTCCTTCCTCGCGGCTGTTGGCTGCTATCTGGGCAAGCCGCGCGCCGAGCTCACCCTGTGCGATCGGGGTTTCGTCCAGATAAAGCGCGCCGGTGGGATCGAGCGAGATCTGCACCGGCTGCTGGTCCTGATCAAGCGCTGCCGCCTTGCTCTCCGGCAGGTCGACGGGAACTCCCGCGACCAGCAACGGCGCCGCCACCATGAAGACGATCAGCAACACCAGCATCACGTCCACGAACGGAGTGACATTGATCTCGGCCATCGGCGTGCGCCGGTTGCGCTGCCCGCCGCTATGAATGGGACCCATCGCCATGGTCAGCCCTCATGCTCCAGCTCGCGGCTCAGCGTGCCGTGGAAGGTGTCGGCAAAGCGCATCAGGCTCGCCTCGATCCGATTGATGCCGAAGGTCATGCGGTTGTACGCGATCACCGCCGGTATCGCTGCGAACAGGCCGAGCGCGGTGGCGAAAAGCGCCTCGGCGATGCCCGGGGCGACCACCGCAAGGCTGGTATTGTTCGCACCGGCAATGTCGGAAAAGCTGCGCATGATGCCCCACACCGTGCCGAACAGGCCGACGAACGGCGCCACCGAACCCACCGTGGCGAGGATGTTAAGGCGCACGGCCAGCCGGTCCACCTCCGCGCCGATCGCCGAATGCATCGCCTGGGCAAGGCGGGCGCGAGTCCCTTCCCGGTCGACCTTGCTGCCGGCGGTGGAGCGGCGCCACTCGGCGATGCCGGCAGCGAAAATCTTGGCGCTGGGCAATTCGTCGCGGCCCCGCGCTTCGTAGAAGCGGTCGATATCGTCAGCCTTGCCGAACTCGCGCTCGAACCGGTCGTTCTGCTCGCGCACGCGGCGCATCCTGAGCGCGTGGCCGATAATGATCGCCCACGTCCACACGCTCGCCAGGAGCAGGCCGACCATCACGCTCTTGACGACGATGTCCGCCTGGAGAAACAGGGCAACGGGCGACATCGCACTGCCCGTCATTGAAACATCCGCCACTCTCATTCTTCCCCTTGCAACCGCCGGAACTTGTCAACCCAGACGCGCGGCTGGCGCCTGGGTCGGCCATCGGGAGAAAGGAAGGCGGCCGTTACGCAGGCGTCCACCAGGATTTCTCCGTTTCGCATGACTCTTTGCTGAATGATAACGGATGCGGCCCGCACTTCCTTCACCTCCGTGTGCACGACCAGATCGTCGGCAAGCTTCGCCGGCGCCTTGTAGCGGATCGAAACCTCGGCAACCGCGTAGACGCCCTCCCCCGCTTCAAGCGCGCCGCGTTGATCCACCCCGATCAAGCGCAGCAGATCGGATCGGGCACGTTCAAGGAAGCGCAGGTAATTGGCGTAATAGACGATGCCGGCGACATCCGTGTCTTCGAAATAGACGCGCAGCGGAAACAGATGCACGCGGCCGCGCATGATCCCGTCGGCAGGCTTTGGTTCCACCCCATCCATCGCCTTCGTCTAAGGGGGTGGGAATCGCCGGGGCAAGCCTATTCGGGCCCCCTACGCGGACCAGTTGAGCCTTTTTCACGGTCATGCGGAGGAACAGAGTTGCTGCTGCTGAAGATGCTGACGTTCAATCGAAACTTTGTGGAACAAGCGCGCCTGGAAAATGAGGCCAGTCGCGCACCCAAGGGGTTCACGGCCATTCTCGCTGGAGCAGTGGCGCTCGGCGGCTGCACGACCTTTCCGAGCGACCGGATGGGCAAGTGCGGCGGCGTGCCCGCTATCGGTACGCTCGCCGACGGCAGCCGGGAGATGCGGCTCAGCGTCCTCACCTACAATGTCGAGGGCCTGCCTTGGCCGGCGCGGCAGAATAGGGGTCCGCGGCTGCTCGAAATCACCCGCCAGCTTGCCGCCAAGCGCGCGAGCGGCACGGCGCCCGACATCGTGCTCATCCAGGAGGCCTTCACCAATACAGCGGTGCGGATCGGCGAACGCGCCGGCTACGCCAATTACGTGCGAGGCCCGGGCGCCGGCATGCGGCGGCCGCCAACCAGCGAGGAAGCGGAGCCCGAGTTGGTGGAGCGCCGCAAGCGTGGCAAGGGCGAAGGCTTTCCGCAATTCATGCCGAGCGGCCTCTACATTCTCAGCGACTTCGCGATCATGCAGGCGACCCGCCAGCCGTTCCGCAGCCGCGAATGCGCGGGCTTCGACTGCCTGTCCAACAAGGGCCTGCTCCACGCCCGCGTTGCCGTGCCGGGCCTCCCGCAGCCTGTGGACCTGTTCAACACCCATTTGAACTCGCGCGGGTCGACCGGCGTCTCCGAGCATCGCTCGCTGCTCGCCCACCGCCTGCAGGTGGAAGAAACGGGGCGCTTCATCGAAACCCATCGCGATCCCGCGAACCCGTTGATCTTCGGCGGCGACTTCAACATGCGCAACGCACCCGACCGCTATGAACGATTCGCCATGACCAAGCCTTGGCCGATCGTCCACGAATGGTGCCTGCGGCCAAGCGCCGGGTGCGATGTGCGCCTGTCGTGGGACGGCGACACGCCGTGGATGGACACGCAGGACCTGCAGGGGTTCGATTCCGGCACGCGCGTCACGGTACGGCCGGAACGGGTGGAAGCGATGTTCGATGCGCCGTGGAAAGGCCGTCCGCTGGCCGATCATGACGGCTTCCTGGTCGTGTATCGCCTGTCGTGGCAGCCGGCTCCGGAAGAGCCCGATATGGTCCAAAGCCGCTGTTCCGCTCGGCTGTCCAAACGTTTAGCGGGCGTTTCAACTTCGGGAGCGAACAGCTGACCACCCCCTTCCTCAATGCGATCGGAACCGCGGTTCCGTCGCACGATGTCCACGAGGCGTTCATTGGCTGGGCGGTCGCCCGGATCGAGGACCCGCGGCGGCGGGCATTGTTTCGCCGCATGGCGGAGCGTTCGGGTATCGGCCACCGCTGGTCGGTGCTGCCGCCGGGGCCCGACGGCGGGTCCCCGGTCTCGCCCGGCGGCTTCTACCATGGCGGCAATCCTTCCACTGCGGCACGAATGGCGCTTTACGGCGAGGCCGCGCCCGCCCTTGCGCTCGATGCGGCGGAGTGTCTGAGGCGGCAGGCGGGGCTGGACGGGATCACTCATCTGGTGGTGGCGAGTTGCACGGGCTTCGTTGCGCCGGGTATCGACCAGATCATCGCTGCCCGGCTCGGCCTTGGCGGCACCGTTGAACGAACGTTGGTGGGGTTCATGGGCTGCTATGCCGCCGTCTCCGCGCTCCGCCTCGCCCACCATATCGTCCGCTCGGAGCCCGCGGCGCGGGTGCTGGCGGTGACGGTGGAGCTTTCCACGCTTCACCTCCAGTTCGAGGACCGGTTGGAGCCGCTGCTCGCCATGCTGCAGTTCGGCGACGGCGCGGCCGCGATGCTGGTGAGCGCCGACCCCCAGGGTTTCGCCATCGAGCGGCCGTTCGCCGCCACCCTTCCCGATTCGGACGCGCTGATCCGCTGGGAGGTGGGGGACAACGGATTCGTGATGCAGCTTTCCGGCGAAGTGCCGGCCCGGATTGCCGAAGCGCTGCGCGAACCCGAGTTTCGCGACGCGCTGACCGGCGGAGACGATCCTGCCGGCATCGATGCCTGGGCGGTCCATGCAGGGGGGCGCTCGGTGCTGGATGCGGTCGAGCACGGCCTCGGCCTCGGCCCGGAAGCCCTTGCCGCCTCGCGCGAGGTGCTTGTCCGGTTCGGCAACATGTCGTCGGCAACACTTCCCTTCGTGCTGGCCCGCCTGCTCGGCGAGCCCGAACACCGCCGCGGCGTCGCCCTGGCCTTCGGCCCCGGCCTGGCGGCGGAAGGCTTCCATTTTCGTCGTGCCCCATGAGACGCCTTGCCGTGCGCACGCTCCAGGAGGAGCAGATGGATGATCCGGCGCTGCCGTCGGAAGACTATCGCGCGGTTCTGGCCGACCTTGGCCGCGTCAACCGCTGGACGCTGGCGGCGCGCCCCACGCTTTCTTTCCTTGCCCGCGCCACCGCCGGGGCGAAGAAGTTCACCCTGCTCGATGTCGGCTATGGCGAGGGCGGCATGCTGCGTGCGATCGCCCGGTGGGCGGCACGGCGCGGGCTCGACGCCAAGCTGACCGGCGTGGATCTCAACCCGAAGAGCGCAGTCGCGGCGCAAGCGGCGAGCCCGCAGGGCATGACGATCGATTGGCGAGCCGGCGACTATGCCGAACTCGGCCGCTTCGACTTCGTAATTTCCAGCCTCGTCGCCCACCACATGACCGATCCGCAGCTCCAGGCTTTTTTGCGCTGGATGGAGAGCCATGCGACACGCGGCTGGATGGTCAACGACCTCCACCGCCACGGCTTCGCTTATGCAGGCTATCCGCTGCTCGCCCGGTTGCTCGGCGTCCACCGCATCGTTCGGGAGGACGGGCGCCTGTCCATCGCCCGCGCCTTTCGCCCCGCCGAGTGGCACTCCAGGCTCGACCAGGCGGGGGTCTCCAACGCCCGCGTGGTCCGCCGCTTCCCGTTCCGGCTGTGCGTCGAACGGCTGCGCTGATCGCCGGCGCCGGGCCGGCCGGCTGCGCAGCCGCGATCCGGCTCGCGGCTGGCGGGATGCGGCCGCTCGTGGTGGAGCGGAGCGAGGGTCCGCGCGACATGGTGTGCGGCGGTTTCCTCGGCTGGGATGCTCTCGAGTCGTTACGGCGGCTGGGGCTGGATCCCGAGCGTCTGGGCGCCCGCCCGATCGCCCGGCTGCGGCTCGTGACGGCGCGCGGAGTGCTCGAGACCCGTCTGCCGCGCCTCGCCGCCGGCCTTTCGCGCCGCACTCTCGACACGGCCCTGCAGGCGGCGGCAGCCGCCGCCGGTGCCGAGCTGCTGCACGGCCGCTCGATCCGCGCCGCCGATCGCGAGCGCCGACTGCTGCGGCTGGAGGATGGCGAGGAATTGGCGGGCGAGGCGCTGCTGATCGCGACGGGCAAGCACGAATTGCGCGGCGCCGAGCGCGGTGCGGCCATATCCACCGCGCCGCTCGGCCTGCGCGCCGCAGTGCGCGGCGCCGCCGATCTCGATGGCGTGATCGAGCTACACTTGTTCAACGGCGGCTATTCCGGCGCGCTGACACAGGAAGACGGCACTACCAACCTGTGCCTCTCCGTCTCGCGGGCGCGGCTCAAGGCGGCGGGCGGCATCGAGCCGCTTCTCGCGGAGCTGGCTTCCGAGCTGCCGGCGCTCGGCCGCCGGCTGGAAGGCGGACCGCTTGGCGAGTGGAGCGCCATTGCCGGCGTGCCTTACGGCTGGCGCGCCCGTGCCACCTCGCCCGCTATCTATCGGGTCGGCGATCAGGCTGCGGTTATCGCCTCGCTGGCCGGGGACGGAGTGGCTATCGCGCTGGAAAGCGGCATGGCGGCGGCCGACGCGCTGCTGTCGGGCAAAGGGAGTGCCGGCTTCCAGGCCGCCTTCGCGGCACGTGCGGCGCGCCCGCTGGGCGTGGCGGAGCGACTCCGGTGGGCCGCCGAGCACGGCCCGTCGCGCGCGCTGCTGATGCCGGCGCTGCGGCTATTCCCGGGGCTCGCCCGGATCGGCGCCCGCCTCACCCGGATCGGCGGCTGAGGGCGCGACGAACAGGCCGGGCATCCAGCGCACCAGCAGCATCAGCAATGTTGGCACCAGCAAGGTGTTCCAGACATCCTTGACGCTTTCAAAGAACTGCTCCTCGCGCGTCGGCCACACCTCGTAGGTGAAATCGTAAACCTCGTTGCCGAAGGCCACAGCCGCCACTGCCGCCCACGGCCACAGGCTCGACAGCCGCAGCCGCAGAACCAGCGCCACGACGATCTGGCAAACGACGCCGGCGTGAACATGGAGCGCATCCATGTCGAGGCCGCTCGCCATGGTGAGCCATTGCTTGAGCTGGTGCCAATCCATCGCACGCCTTTGGACGGGCGCGGCCGCCGGTTCAATATTCCTTACGGTAGCGCAGGTTGACGCTTGAGCCCCCGGACGAGCCTGCCTGGAACAAGGCGCTGAGCGCCCGCGACAGCGCCACTTCGATCTGGGTGGCGGTGAAGCCGCGCGCGTCGGTGATGACCTCAAGATAGATGTCGTTGGAGATGTAGAAGCCCGCCGCCACCGCCGTGCCGCGGCCGGTGGTCTCGTCGGCGCCGAGCACCCGCAGGCGGTCTACGCCGGTCGCGGAGCGCAGCTTGCCGAGCGGGTTGAGGCCGCCGCCGCCGCCGCGAAGCGCGTTCAGCGAGGATGCGAGCTGTACCGCCTGCAGCGCCGAAATCTCCGTCACCGAGCCTCCGAACAGGATGCGCGACATGATCTCGTCCTGCGGCAGCGCCGGCGACGAGGTGAAGGCGATCTGCGGATTGAGGGCGGTGCCCGACACATTGATGTTCACCGTCACGCCCTTGATGTCGGACGAGGCGACGAGATCGATGCGCGGGTTGGGCGGGCGGGCGCCAGTGAAGGCGATACGGCCGCGCGTGACGTCGAAGCGGCGTCCCGAGAAGCTGTAGGTGCCGCGGATCAGCTCCGCCTCGCCCGTCATCGACGGCGTGGCGGATGTGCCCTGAATACGCAGGTCGGCGGACCACTCGCTCTCCAGCCCCATGCCGGAGACGTACAATTCGTTGTCGGCCCGCACCCGCAAGTCGAGCTTCCAGATGCTGGGCGTGCCTTGATCCGCTTCGGGGTCGCCGCCCGGCGGCGGCAGCGGCTCGCCCTTGCGGCGCACGCCCTGAAGCTCGATCACCTGCGCCGCGCCTTGCCGGATGATCTCGTAGCGCAGCTCGGGCAGGTTGAGTTCGCCGGAGATCAGCGCTCCATTGGCGCGGCTGTTGGTGATGGCGACGGTACCGTCCACGGTGGCGCCGATATTGTCGCTGCGCGCCAGCCGCGCATTGTCGAAGGTAAGGCGAACGTCCATCGGATAGCCGCTGGCGGCGGCGAAGCCGACCGTGCCGCTGCCCTGAACCGTACCTTCGCCGGCGCGGCCTGACAGGCTGACGATCTCCAGCGTCGAGCTGGTGAAGCGGCCCTGCAGAGCTAGGTTGGAGATGCGCGTGCCATACGCTTCGTCCACGAAGCTGAGGTTCTTGGCGCGGATCACGCCGTTGAGCTGCGGCGCCTGCACGCGGCCGCTGAAATCGGCGGCGATGCCGATCGGCCCGGCGAGCTGGCGCCCGGTGAGACCGCTCAGCGACCAAAGGACCTCGGCCGGGCCGTTGTAGCGAATGCCGCCGGCAAGGGGCGCGGCGAGCAGCCGCTCGGTCCAGGAGCCCGCGGCGCCGCCGACCGGCTGCAGCCGAACCTGGGCGCGCCCGATCACGCCGCCATTCCTGCGGATCACGGTGTTCAACGAAGCGCCTTCCGGACGCAGCTCGCCGAGCAGCGCCAGGTCGACCGCCGGGGAGCGGGTGGCGATACCCGCACGCGTGAAGCCGGATACCGTCAGGCGCGCGTCGGCGCGGGGGAATGCGCCGCCCGCCGGCTGGGCGAAATCGATGCTGCCGGTGACCCGCCCGGCGAGGCCGAGACCCGGCGAAAAGGCGTTCAGCATGGCAAGGTCGAAGTCCCGCAGCCGCGACTGAAGTTCCATTCCCTTAGTGCCGTAGCGGCCGGCGAGAAGCACATTGCCCTGCGGCAATACGATCTGGGTCGGGCTCAACTGCCAGCCATCGCGCAGCTTGCGGACCTCGGCCGGGCGGGCGAGCCGGAACGGGATCCGGTTGGCTTCCCCCTGGATGTTGGCGCGGATCAGCTCGGGGCTGAGCGCGACATTGGCACCGATCCGGAAGGGCACCCCGCGCGAGCCTTCGGCGAAGAGCTGGGCGGTGCCGCGGCCGCCGCGGTAATCGGCGCGTACCCGGCCGCGGGCGAGCTGGAAGTCGGCGGCGCGCACACCCTCGAACTGCGCATCGCCGACGATGTGCGGCGCGTCGGGATAAAGGATCACGGTCGCTTGGACGAGGCCACGCTGGATCAGGATCGGAGTCGCACCCGGGATCTGCGCGCCATTGGCCGTCGCCGACACGTCGGCGCGCTGATGGCGCCCTTCCGCGGCGAGGCGAATGGTGCCGTCAATGCCCTGCCCGGTGACCGCGAGGGTGCCGGCGAACGGACCGGCGGCGGTCTGCGTAACCCGCCCGGTGAAGGTCATGCCGGCGAACAGCAGGCGGTGGATGTCGACGCTGAGGGTACGCCCGGCCAGCACCGTCACGTCGGCACTGAACGGCCCGTATTGCGACTGGCCGGTGGCGTTGATCCGATAACCGTTGCCGGTGGCCCGAATGGTGGCGGACACGTCCCGAAGGCCGATGCCGAAGCCGGGATTGGCGGCGCGGATCTGCACCTGCGGCCGATCGACGCTACCAGTGACGATCACCGCCAGCGCGCCATATTCGCGCGACACGCCCGCCACCCGGAAGTCGATGCTGCCGTTCGGGCGCCATGTGCCGCGGCCCGAGGTGATGCGAAGGCCGGGCGAGTTGAGCTTGATGTCCTCCAGCAGCACATCGCCGGCCGGGTTCATGGTCACGCGCGCACTGGCGGTGGCGTTGCCGCCGAGGAAATCGCGCGCCGAAGCATTCTCGATCTGCCGCGTCCGGATCGCGACACGCCCGCTCAGCCCAAAGCCGTTCGCGGCCGTGACCACGTTCATGTCGGTGCTGATGTCCATCAGCCCGACGCCCTGAAGCCGGTAGTTGTTGATCGTGCCGTTGATGCCGAAGCGATATTGGCCGCGGGCGGTGTCGGCGGCCATCACCACCGTCGCGTTCAACTTGTCGGAACGGATCTTGAGGTCGTCCGACACGATCCGGGCGCCGCTCACGAACAAGGTGCCGTCGACGGCGACGTTGGTCAGTAGCCCGCCCACCGACGGGTCAAGCCCGGTGATGCGGGTGGCGCGCGCGGAGATCGGAATACGCATCCGGTCGGTGTCGACCTTGGCACGGCCGCTTGCGCGCAGGCCTTCCAGCACCGTACCGTTGAAGCCGACCGCGGCGGCGCGCACATTGTAGGCGACGAACGGGGTTGCAAAGGCACCGTTCAGGACCGCTTCGAGCCGGAGGTCGCGCGCGCTCAGGTTGGGGGCGACATCCCCAGGGGGCAGCAACCGGCCCGCAACCTTCAGATTCTCGAACTTGTTCTGGCCAAGGTCGACCAGCCCTTCTGCCGCCAGCGCCAGCGCGGCCGAATTGAGCCGCAGCTGCATGTCCGCCCGGCGGTTCTCCCAGCCGGTGACGAGGTTGAGCTGGACCTGGCCGAACAGCCGCCGGGCCGGGCCCTCCGGCAGGATCAGCCCGGGGGAAAGCGGACCGGTGAAGCTCCACCGGCCGTCGCGGGCGCCGAGCGTCAGGTTGGCGAATTGCTTGCCTCCCAGATTGGCGCGGGCGCGGCCGTTCCAATTCTCCCAGGTGCCGGAACCGGTCACCAGGGCCGCGAGCGGCTGTTTTATGCCGGTGAGGCTTGAAACGAAGCCGTCGGCGGGAGCGTCGACGCGCACACCGAGCCCCAGGCGATTGGCTTCCGGCACGGCATCGAGGCGAAGCACGAGCTTGTCGCCGCCGGGCAGGCCGGGCGCGGCAAGGGCTCCGGCATCGAGCGCGACTTGGGCGCGGCCGTCGGCGATCTTGGCGCCGCCGGAAAGGCCGAGCAGGTGGCGATAGCCGGTGACGGCGGGATCGACATGGATGCGGCCAATTTCGAAGCGGCCGATATCGATGTCGAGATCGGGCAATAACGGCGCATCGGGCTCGCCTGGCTTGAGCTCCGGCAGCCGCGTCAGCCGCGCCTGGGGAATGGTCAGCGCCCGGATGTCGACATGGTTGCGAAAGTAGCTGAGCGGCCGCCAATCGAGCGTCGCTTCGGGCGCGGCGAAGAAGGTGCCCTTGGGGTCTTTGAGGGTCAAGCCGTAGATTTTGAGCTCGCCAAGCAGCGAGCCTTCGATGCGCTGGACGTCGATATCGAGCCCGGAGGCGACTTCGAGATTGTTGATCTGGCGGACCACATAGCGATGGCCAAGGGAGCTGTTGAGCCAGATCCAGAAGGCGGCGAGCAGGACCACGAGGCCGAGCAGGACGATGCCCACCCATTTGGCGACGGTGCGGGCACGGTGGCGCCCGCGCGGAATCGCGGCGGGAGCGGGTGCGTCGTCCACGATCGCCCCGTCGGCCATCAGAAGGCTTGTCCGATCGAGACGTAGACCGCCACCAGCGGCTCGCCCTGGCGGCGGCCGAGCGGCGTCGCGACGTCGAAGCGCAGCGGCCCGAAATTGGTGTAGACCCGGCCGCCCACGCCGACACCGATGCGCATGTCGGACAAGCGCGGGCTCTGGCTGTCATAGACCTGGCCGGCGTCGACGAAGCCGACTACCCCATAATTGCCGAACCGGTACCGCGCCTCGAGCGCGAATTCGACGAGGCTGCGGCCGCCGGTGGGAACCGAGATGGTGGGCGAATCCTTCTCGTCGGGATCGGTGGGATCGAATTTCGGGTTGGACAGCTCGACGCGCGGCCCGAGCTGCTGGAAGCCGAAGCCGCGCACCGATCCGCCGCCGCCACCGTACAGCCGCCGCGACAATGCCAGCTGGTCGAGCTCGGCTCCGTAGATCGACCTGACCCGGGAACGGGCGGCGACGGTAAGAGCGTCTGAGGCGGGGACGTAGACGCTGCCTTCGATGAGGTTGCGGATGTAGGGCTGGCCCGGATCGCGCAGCGAGGTTTCCGGGTTGACCCGGCCGAGCAGGCGGAAACCCTTGGTTGGATCGAGCAGGCTGTTCGACGTGTCATAGCCGAGCTGGCCGGTCACTCCGGCCAGGAAGAAGGCATCTCCGATCGACAGGCGCGGCTCGCCGACCTGGCTTTCGTTGGTGGCGATCAGCTCCGCGCCATAGGCCCAGGTCCACTTCTTGTGCCAGATCGGCGTCGATTCGCGGCTGATCAGGCCTTGAAGACGCGCCGTGTAGCCGGTGAAGGCCGCGAAATCGCGCCGGCCTGCCTCCGCCTGCAGCAGCACGGTGCGATCGCGCTTGCCCGCGTTGGAGCGGCGGAACTGGAAGCGCAAAGTCTGCTCCCGCGTGCCGGCAATGGCGGTGGCGCGGATCGCGCCTTCAGGCGGGAAGAAGTTGCGATGCTCCCATGTGCCCTCGATCCGCAGGCCCTCGCCGGTATTGTAGCCGGCGCTGCCGGAGATGGAGCGGGCGGGGCCGGCGTCCTGGCGCACCAGGATGTTGACATATTCGGAGCCATCTTCCGCCAGTTCGCCGGTCCGCACCGTCTCGGCGGCGACGGTGGAAAAGAGGCTGGTGGCGATCATCGCCTCCCGCAGGTCGTCGACCTTGCGCTGGTCGAACAACTCGCCGCGCTTGAAGCGGGCCAGCACGCCGACATGCTTCGCGTCGAATGCGAGATCGCCTTCGGTAGTGAAGCCGGCGAAGCGCGAGCGCGGCCCGGGATCGACCGGCAAGGTGTAGTCTCCGAGCCGGGTCTCCGGATCGAGCAGGATGTCGCGCAGGCCCACATCGACGAACGGATACCCCTGCTGCGGCAGGCGCAGGCGGACATTGGCCTCCGCGCTTTCGACATTGAGGGCGACGATCGGATCGCCCGGCTTGAGGGGCAGCGCCTCCCGGACGAGACCGGACGGAATAGTGTCGGCCCCTTCGACCACGACTGCACCGAAATTGTAGCGCGGGCCCGGGACGGCGCTCAGCACCACCCGCAACCGGCCCGGCTCGGGCAGCTGCTCGATGGTGGAAAGCGCGGTGGCGTCATAATAGCCTTCCGAACGGAGCAGGCGGACGGCGAGCAGCTCATCCTCCTTTGCACGCTGGGTGACCTGCGAGCCGTTGGTGGCTTTTCCATCGGCGTCTTCAAGCGCCGACAGGCTGCGGAACTGGCCTGCGAGTTCCACCTCCTCCAGCCCTTCGAGCACCAGGGTGTAGCGCACCGGTTCGATCTCGGCCGGCCTGTCATCGGCCGCTTCGGCGCCCGGCTCCGGCACGCTGGCATCGAACTCACTGAGCGGGGTAAGCGGGCGCTGGAGTTCCGGGTCGACCAGCGGCGCATCGGCGATCAGCTCGCCCGCGGGAGTCACAACCGTCGGATCCGCCACGTCGAAGTCTTCCAGCGGCTCGAGCGGAGTGCCCAGCGCGGTATCGAGTGGAGGCAGCTCTTCCTCGAACTGGCTGTCGGAGATGATGGGGCCAGTCGGTGCGGGCGCCGGCTGGGCGACCGGCACGGCGGTCTGGGCCGCGGCCGCCGACGCCGTTGCAAGCGCTCCGCTTCCCACGGCAGCCAAAAGAATCGCAGTTTTCCTCAAGCCTGCTCACGCTCCCGTAACGAACGCGTCACTACGCTAGAAATGCGTGTCAGTGGAAGGCCTTGGGTCCATGCGTAGCGAAAAAGCCTCGCTCCAGTGCAGCCGGGCCACACGCCGCCCGACGCCCATGCGATGACTGCTTTTCAATCCTCGAAGAACATGTCGGTGGCGGGGGCGATCTCCACGATCCTGCTCGACAAGGTGCGGCCCTCCTCGCTGCGGACAAAAACCTGTTGCTCGCGCGGCACCGTACCCGCCTTGCACGCCGCGTCCACCGCCAGCGTCTGGGTAAGGTCGCCTTGCCCCTGTGCGCCCATCACGATCCAGGCATCTTCGCGGATCGTGGCGCCCCCGCGGCCGTCATACTCGAACCCACCGGTCTTGCCCGCATCATCGAGGTTCTTCTTCGCCTGTGCGCACAGCTCGGCCGGCAGCTTGCCGATCATCGGCGGGCCGGTCGGCTCCTCCGGCGCAAGGTCGCAGCCGGTGGCGCTCAGCACCAACAAGGCGGCCGCCGCGGTCCGCGCCCAGTGACTTTCAAGCATGACCTGGAACCCCCATCAAAGCCGCACCAGCCCTCCATAGGCAGCGCGCAAGGCGGCCTCAACCGCAGCAATTGCGCCGGCGCGCGCTTTTCGCCAAGGCCCCCCCCATGCTTCTACCGCCCTCCAAAGCCCTGCTTCGCGAGCTGGAAGCGCTGCTCGGGGCGCGCGGCTTTACCCGCGACGCCGCCGAGATGGAGCCGTGGCTGGTCGACTGGAGGGGCCGTTACCAGGGCGCCGCGGCGGCCATGCTGTTGCCAGACTCGGCCGCGCAAGTGCAGGCGATCGTCGCCCGCTGCGCCGAAAACCGGGTGGCGCTGGTGCCGCAGGGCGGCAACACATCGCTGGTCGGCGGCGCCACCCCGGGAGGGGACGAGGTGCTGCTGCTGTCGCTACGGCGCTTGAACCGGATCCGCAGCGTTTCGCCCGACGACAATATGTTGGTTGCGGAAGGGGGGGCGATCCTCGCCGCCGTGCACGACGCCGCCTCTCGAGCCGGGCGGCGTTTCCCGCTTTCGCTTGGCGCCAAGGGGTCGGCCACGATCGGGGGGCTGGTTTCCACCAATGCCGGTGGCACGCAGGTGCTGCGCTTCGGAACGATGCGAGCGCTCGTCCTCGGGCTGGAAGCGGTGCTGCCGGACGGTTCTTTCTACCAGGGCCTTTCCGCGCTGCGGAAGGACAATCGCGGCTACGATCTGCGCCAGCTGCTGATCGGCGCCGAGGGCACGCTGGGCGTGGTGACCGCAGCCAGCCTGCGCCTCGTGCCGGCGGTGGGATCGCGCGGCGTGGCCTGGGCGGGGCTTGCCTCGCCTGCCGACGCGCTGACCCTGCTGCGCCAGCTCGAACTGCGCTTGGGCGACGGCATCGAAAGCTTTGAACTGATGCCGGCTCACGCGCTTGGCCTGGTGCTGCGCCATGTCCCCGGCACCCGGGCGCCGCTCACCGCGCAACACCCTTGGCATGTGCTGGTGGAGGTAACTGCTCCGCAAAGCGGGGCGGAGGCGTCGGCGCTGCTCGCCGCAGCGCTGGAGCCGGCTCTGGAAAGCGGCCTCGTGACCGATGCGGCCCTGGCCGGCGGTGAGGCGCAGGCCGACGCGCTGTGGCGAATTCGCGAATCCATCGCCGAGGCGGAGCGGCAGGAAGGCCGCGCCGTGAAGCATGACATCTCGGTGCCGGTCTCAGCCATGCCGGCCTTTCTCCAAACCGCCACGCCGCAGGTGGAGGCGCGCTTCGAGGGCGCGCGGGTGGTCGCCTTCGGCCATCTCGGCGACGGCAACATCCATTTCAACGTCCTTCCACCCCCGCGCCCCGACGCTGCACGCTGGGTGGAGGAGCAAGGGGAGATGGTGACCGGCTTCGTGCACGATCTGGTGGGCGCCGCCGGCGGCTCGATCTCGGCCGAGCACGGCATCGGCCAGCTCAAACGTTCCGAGCTCGTCCGCACCGCCTGCCCCGCCGGGCTTCGCGCACAGCGCGCGATCAAGACGGCGCTTGACCCGCACGGCATCATGAATCCAGGCAAGCTCATCCCGCCCGGCGACTGAGACGCAAGCCGGCAGGTCATTCCCCGTTCACACCCGCCGAGGCAAAGGCCCCCGATGGAATATTCACGCAGACATGTTTTAAGCGGCATCGGCGGGACTGCCCTGGCGGCGACACTGGCCGCCCGGCCGGCGCGGGCGCAAGGCGATGTCTTCACGCCGGAGATGTTCGGTGCCAAGGGCGACGGCGTCACCAACGACAATGCGGCGTTTGAGCGGCTTTCCCAGGCGGTCAATGCTGCCGGCGGCGGCACTATTCAGCTGCGCCGGGCAGTGTACATCGTCGGAGCCCAGCGGCGTGGCCGGGATGCCAACGAGAACGCTTTCGTGCCGCACGGCATCCTTGCCTTCCGGCGTTGCAACAGACCGTTGCAGATTCTGGGGAGCGGCGCGGTGCTGCGCGCGGCGCCGGGCCTTCGCTACGGCACCTTCGATCGCAACACCGGCGCGGCGACCAACAACCCGATGCCTTTCCTCGACGGCAAGCAGATTGCGATCCCATATTGGGCGATGATCGACATTGCCGAGAGCAGCGGCGGGATCCTGATCGCCGACATCGAGCTCGACGGGAACATGCGCGCGCTGAGGATCGGCGGCCCTTATGGCGATACCGGCCGGCAGATACCGGGCAACGGCATCCTGCTCGTCAACAATCGTGGCGACGAGATCGTCCGCAACGTCCGCAGCCACCACCAGCCGCTCGACGGAATGATGATCGACGGGCTCGACTCGGTATCCGCGGCGCGCGGGGTGACCCGGCGCATCGAGAATTTCCGTGCCGAATATAACGGGCGTCAGGGGGTCAGCCTGATCGGCGGCCGCGGCTATGTGTTCGCCAATTGCAAGTTCAACCATACGGGCCGCGGCGGAGTTGCCAGCGCTCCGGGCGCCGGCGTCGATATCGAAGCGGAAAATGGCAAGGTCAACCGCGACTACCGGTTCGAAAATTGCGAGTTCATCGATAATTTCGGCTGCGGCATGGTCGCGGACAGCGGCGACAGCGAGGGTGCGTCCTTCACCGGCTGCACCTTTGTGGGCACCAGCGCCTGGTCGCTCTGGCCGCACAAGCCGCGCTTCCGCTTCGACAAATGCCGGATTGTAGGCTCCATGGTGCGTGCTCATGGCGACTCGGATCCCGAGCGAGCGACCCAGTTTCACGATTGCACCTTTCTGGACGATCCGGCCGCCTCGCCGACCGGCAAGGTGTATACCGGCGAGGGCGGCGGGAAGCCGATCGCCGATCTGTCGGACAGCAAGAATGTGCTGTTCAATCGCTGCATCTTCCGCCTCACCCACCAGGCCGTGCTGCCGTGGAGCTGGTTCGCCCTCTACCGCGACTGCACCATGAGCCAGCGCTCGCCCGCCGAATCGCACCCCAAGGGAAAGTATTTCGGCGTGAACAGGGTGACGGGGAATGCGGAATTCTACGGCGCAAAGGTGCCGGGAACGCTGATCCACAATGGCAAGACGTTCACCAAGGCGGATTTCGGCGGTACCGCCTGGTAAGCCCGCTTTGGCGCCCGGCTGCGCCTACACGCGCTCGTAAAAGGCGCGGATGCTGGAGCCCAGGTTGGTGAGATCCAGCCCCTTGTTCACCCCCGATTTGGCCAGCGACAGCAGCTTGCTGCCTGAAACCTTTTGCTGCGCCGCATCCGAGAAGCTCTGCGGCGACACCCCCGACACAGCGCCCTTCATCCGCCCCTTCTGCAGCGCCTCGACGATGCGGTAGGGGCTGATATTCTGCGTCTTCAAGGACCGCTTGCGAAAGCCGGCGCCGCGCAGCGCCCTGTGGAGGTGCTTGGGGGTCCAGTAGGTGATGTGTTCGGGCCACATCAGCATGCCCCAAGAGGGTCCGATGATCCGACGCTCGAGCGAATCGAAATTGGGCGTGGTGAGGTAAAGGCAACCGCCCGGGCGCAGCAGGCGGTGGATTCCGCTCAGCACTTCCAGCGGGTTGTTGATGTGCTCAATGATCTCGGTGAACACCACCACGTCGAACGCCCCTTCGGGTGCGCCTTGCGGGAACAGCCCACCGCGGTAGGTGGTGATGCCGTTACGCTCCAGATACTGGCACATCGGCTCGCTGAATTCGGTGGCGTACGGCTCGAATCCGCGATCCCTGAAGTGAACCAGGAAACGCCCGGCACCGGCCGCAATGTCCAGCACCTTCCCGGTCTGCTTGTACGGCATCAGCCGCTCCACCAGAGCGCGCTCGTTCTGAATGTTGATTTCGCTGCGCGCGGCATCTTCCGCCTCGTAATTATACGCGCCGTAGACACGCTCATAATCCTCGGCGTTCGGGATGAGCAGGGAGAAGTTGAACCCGCAGCGCGAGCAGCTGACCAGGTGATCCTTCTGATATTTCTCCAGCCTCCGTGCCGATGCGGCGGGCGCCGCGCAAAGGGGGCAGGCGGTAAGCGGTTCGCGATCGATCATGCGGCTTTCTATACGGGCCGCTGCGGCCAGAGCAACGCAGCAACGCGTCTTTGGCGCGAAACCACCGGCCTGAACGAGCCGACGGGGGTGGAACCGGGGGGAACATCAGCCGTATAGGCCCCACCTCGAACGGCCGGACCCCGAAGGATGTAGCAGAAGATGAGTTTCCTCAACAGATTGTCGCAAGGCCTGCTCGGCGGGCGCAATCTGCCCCGGGGGAAGGAGGGCGCGCGCGCTTATGCGGTGGGGGATATTCACGGCCGTTTGGATCTCCTGAACGACATGATCGGGCGAATCGAAGCGGACATCGCGGCGCGCCCGCAGCGGCGCAACTTCATCATCTTTCTGGGCGATCTCATCGATCGCGGCCCCGAATCGGCTGGTGTGGTGGAGAGACTGCGCACCTACCGGCATGCCGATGCGCGGACCGTCTTCCTTGGCGGGAACCATGAGGAAGTGATGCTTCGTCTGCTCGCCGGAGAAAAGAAGATCCTGGCGAGCTGGCTGAAGTTCGGCGGCGCGGAATGCGCGCAGAGCTACGGTCTCGATCCGGACTCGTTGCGCCTCCTGGATGAGGAAGCGGCCCTGCAATTGCTGCGGGCAAAGGTGCCGCCCGAGCATCTCGAATTTCTGTCTGGCTTTCACGACACCTTCCGTTTTGGCGACTATCTTTTCGTCCACGCCGGCATCCGTCCCGGGATCGGCCTGGAGGAGCAGGACCTGCACGATCTGCGCTGGATCCGCGATCCGTTCCTGAGCGATGCCAAGGAGCATGGCTTCGTGGTGGTTCATGGGCATACGATAGTGGAACGCGTCGAAGAGCGTCCGAACCGCATCGGCATCGACACTGGCGCCTACCACAGCAACGTCCTGACTGCGGTGGCGATCGAGGACGACCAACGATGGTTTCTGGCTACGCAGTGAGCCGCGGCAGCAGCGCAATCAGGCCCCTAGATTGTTGTTTTCAATGGTGAAACGGGTCGTTAGCCGTTCATGCCCGGGTAATTGCTCTTGACCTAACTGCCGCTTCCGCTAAATCGCCAGGGGCCAAGATCTTGCAAAATTTGGAACAGTCCGTGACGCTCTCCCAAGACGCCGCAACGCGCATGTTGCCCGCAGCCCTTCCTGCCGCCCGCCGCCCAAGGCGGATTGGGTCGCTGATTGCGGCGATCGCGGCGATTGGCGCCCTTGGCGCCTGCGCTGGGTCGCGCGGCGGCAACATCCCTTATGACGTCCAGGAGTTCGGCGCGCCGGACTCGCCCGCCGTCGCGGCGCTGGAGCCAGGTTACAAGATCGCGCCGCTCGACACGCTGCGAGTCAGCGTTTTCCAGGTGGCCGATCTTTCCGGCGAGTTCGAGGTCGATCTTGCCGGCTATATCGGCTTGCCGCTGCTCGGCAGCGTCCGCGCGGTGGGCATGACGACCGATGAACTCGACGCCGAGGTGACGAAGCTGCTCAGCGCCAAATACCTCCGGTCTCCGGACGTAAATGTAGGCATCAAGTCATCCAGCACCCGGGTTATCACGGTCGACGGCGCGGTGGCGTCGCCGGGCGTGTTCCCGGTCAACAGCAAGATCACGCTCCTTCAAGTGGTTGCAATGGCCAAGGGCACCACGGCGGATGCGAATCCGCGGCGAGTCGCTATTTTCCGGCAGATCGAGGGGCAGCGAATGGCGGCCGCTTTCGATCTGACCGACATCCGCCGCGGCGCGGCCGAGGACCCGCGCGTGTATAGCGGCGACATCGTCGTGGTCGATGGCTCCAAGGTCCGTGCCGTTCAGCGCGAGATACTGACAGCGCTTCCCATTCTTGGTATGTTCCGTCCGTTCTGATCACCCGCGCGCTCCCGGCCTTCGGGAGCGCGCATTTCTGCATTGAAAGGCAGCTCCGCTTTCTATGAGCAAGAACGACATCGAGCCCGCGGGCGCGCAGCCGATCTGGCCGCTGGCTCCCCAGTCGGGCGGTGACCTTGCCCTTCCGCAGCAATGGGGCCAGCAATCCTACGGCTCATCCTCGTCGATGGACCTCAACTTCGCGACGATTTGGCGCATCATTTCCGAATGGCGCTGGCTGATCCTGGGCGCCGTTGCCGTTGCCGTGGCCGGTGCGGTCGTGGTTACCTTTCTGACCACTCCGCTGTACCGCGCAACCGCCGCGCTTGAAATCAATCCACCCACCGTCAGGATCATGGACGACGCGAAGGGCATGCAGGGCGGCGGCGGCAACGACCGTGAATTCCTGGCAACCCAATATGGCCTGCTCGCCAGCCGCAGCCTGGCGCAGCGCGTCGCCCAGGAGTTGAATCTTCCCGGCAATGAGACGTTCGTCGCGCCCGGCGGCGACCGAACCAGCCGGCTCAAGTCCGCGACCGGCAGGTTGATGGGCGGCTTCGAAGTCGTCCCGGTACCGGGCAGCCGCCTCGTGAAAATCTCCTACACGTCGGAGTCTCCCGCCTTGGCGGCTCAGATCACCAACAGCTTTGCCGACAATTTCATCAACGCCAATCTCGAGCGCCGTTACGAGGCATCCTCTTATGCGCGCCAGTTCCTTGAAAGGCAGATCGGCAAGGTCAAGGGCGAGCTCGAGAAGACGGAGCGGCAGCTTGTTGCTTATGCGCAGCAGCAGGGCCTGATCAGCACCACAACCGGGAGCGACAAGGGCGGCGGCGGCGACACCAGCTCGCTGGAAGGCGCGACCCTGCTGCAGTTGAATTCGGCGCTCGCGCAGGCGCAGTCGCGCCGGATCACCGCCGAGCAACGCTATCGCCAGGCAAGCCGGCTGAACGCCGCGACCGTTACGTCCAGCACGTCGGGGCTGCGTGCCCAAAAGGCAGGTCTTCAGGCCGAATATCAGGAAAAGCTCGCCACCTTCCGGCCCGAATATCCCGACATGGTCCGGCTGCGCACCCGCATCGACGCGCTGGATCAGGAAATCCGCCAGGAAGCCGGTACGGTGGCAGGCGGCCAGGGCACCACGCTTGCGGCGGAATATCAGGCGGCGATCGCCGAAGAGCGCAAGCTCCAGTCCGCAGTAACCCAGCTCAAGGGCTCGGTGCTGAACGAGCGCGGCAACCGTATCCAGTACAACATTCTGCAGCGCGAGGTGGATACCAACCGCTCACTCTACGATGCTCTGCTCCAGCGCTACAAAGAGATCGGAGTCGCCGGCGGCATCGGCACCAATTCCGTCTCGGTGGTGGACCGCGCGGAGCCGCCGGGGGCACCCTACAAGCCCAATTTGATGCTCAACCTGCTGATCGGCCTGATCCTCGGCATGGTCGCGGGCATCGGTGCGGCGCTCGCGCTCGAGTTCCTCAACGACACGGTCAAGACTCCGGACGATGTTCGCGACAAGCTGCGGCTGCCGTCGCTCGGCGTCATTCCGAAGAAGAAGGGCGTGGAGGCGGTCTCGGAAGAGCTCAAGGACCAGTCGTCGCCGGTTTCCGAAGCCTATTACTCGCTGCGGACATCGTTGCAGTTCACCACCGACACCGGGGCGCCCAAGAGCCTGCTCGTCACCAGCACCCGGGCCGCGGAAGGCAAGTCCAGTACCACGCTGGCGCTGGCGCAGAACTTTGCAAGGCTCGGAAATTCCGTGCTGCTGATCGACTCGGATCTGCGCAAGCCTGCCTTTGTCACGGGGCTCGAGCCGAACGAAGGGCTGTCGAAACTGCTCACGAATACGGACCCGCTGCAGGCTCATGTTCTCAAGACCCAGTTCGAGAACCTGTCGTTGCTGCCGTGCGGTCCGTTGCCGCCGAACCCGGCGGAGCTTCTTGCTTCACCGCGCCTCAAGGCCCTGATCGCGGAGGCGATGAACGCCTACGACATGGTCATCGTCGATGGTCCGCCGGTTCTTGGCTTGGCCGATGCGCCGTTGCTCGCCGGCGTGTGCCGCGCAACGCTGCTGGTCATCGAGAGCGGCAAAACCCGTACCCGCGCGGCAATCGATTCCACCAACCGGCTCAAGGCGTCGGGCGCGAACATCGTCGGCGCCGTGCTGACCAAGTTCCGTCACCAGGCGCACGGCTATGGCTACGGCTATGGTTACGAGCCTTACCGCTATGGCGGCGTCGGCAACCGCGAGCGCGAAATCAAGCTCATTGCCCAGCGTGAGGCGTAAGCGCACCCGACGCGAGCGAGAAAAGATAGGAGGGCCGCGGCTTGCGGCCCTCCTGCTCACCGTGCCTGTTGGTGCCTTTCTCGCCTGGCAGGTCGGCAAGGCCGGCGCGGCACAGGCATGGGGCGGGCGCAACCCGCCCGCGGCGGCGCAAATCGCCCCCACCCATCCATCGACCCGGATCGGAATGGCGATGCTGGAGTTCAGGCTCCGCAACGGCCATGTCACGCCCCAAGCGCGTGCCGAGGCGCTGGCGGCCTTGGGCGATCACCCAATCGCCGAGGAACCGTTCCTGCTCGAAGGCGTGATGGCGCTGGCCAAAGGTGAAACCGCTCGAGGCGAAGCCCTGTTGGAAGAGGCAAAGCGCCGCAACCCGCGCAACCGCATGGCGCGGCTGCTGTTGCTCGACCGCTACTTGCGCACCGAGCGCCCGCGCGAAGCCGCGGCCGAACTCGGCATCCTTACCGTGCTGGTGCCCAGAACAAGTGAAGTGCTGATACCGCAGCTCGCCAAGATGGTTACGCAGCCCAGTACCGCAGGCACGCTCAAGGGCGCACTCAGTAACAATCCCGGCCTGCTCAACGCGGTGCTTTCCCGCCTTGCAGCGGACGGTGCCAGCGCCGACACGATCCTGGCCCTGGCTTCTTCGGGCGGACCGACCCCGCCCGGCGTCGACACGCAGTGGCAGGCGATGCTGGTCAACAAGCTCGCCAGGGAAGGCGAGGTCGACCGCGCGTATCGCCTTTGGCGCGAATTCGGCAAGCTTCCCGCGAGCGACGGCGCGATGGGGCTCTACGATCCCGGCTTCCGCGGCCTGCCCGGCTCGACGCCCTTCAACTGGGCGCTGACGAGTGGCGCCGAGGGCGTTGCCGAGCGGGCCAGCGGCGGCGCTTTGCAGGCAAGCTTCTACGGCCGGACCGATGCCGTGCTGGCGGAACAATTGCTGATGCTGCGCCCGGGCCGCTACCGTCTCCAGTTCGATGCCGAAGGCGATGCCAAAGGCGAGGACGGCAGGCTCGGCTGGACCTTGAGTTGCCAAGGGAGCAACGCGTCGCTGGTACAGCTGCCGCTCTCCGGCATCACCTATGCGCCACGCAGGGTCGGCGCGAACTTCACCGTACCGGCGGGATGCCGTGCGCAATGGTTGCGACTTGCGGGCGGCGCTGCCGAATTCCCGAACGAGCAGTCCGTGACGATCCGCAACCTCAAACTGGCAAGGGAAGGCTCGTGATCCACGTCCTGCGGCTCGCCCTGGTGCCGGCCTACCTGGTTCTGTGCCTGGTGCTCGGCGGCGCCAGCGGCGGCGGCTATTGGGCCAATGTCGCGCTGCAGCTGTTGGCCATCCCGATCATCTTGTGGGCGGTGGTCGCCCGCCGCAGCGCCCCGATTTCGTCGTCGGCCAAGCAGGTCATGCTGCTTCTGGCTCTCGCCATCATGGTCGTGCTTGTCCAACTTGTTCCGCTGCCGCCGTCTATCTGGACCAGCCTCGGCGGCCGGGGGGAAATCGTTCGCGGCTTCGAGATGCTCGGGCAACCGCTGCCATGGATGCCCATCTCGCTGGCGCCGTACCGGACGATCGCCTCCGCACTGTGGATGCTGCCGGCACTCGCCATCTGGTTCGGCATCGTCCGCTTGGGCGGCTACAAGTCCTCCTGGCTGGCGGTTGCCCTGATAGTCGTTACCGCGTGCGCCGTCGGCGTCGGCGCCTTGCAACTGGCCGGGGGTGAGAACTCGTCCCTGTACTTTTACCGGATCACCAACCGGGGTTCGGCGGTCGGCTTCTTTGCCAATTCGAACAACATGGCGGAACTGCTGGTGGTGGCGATACCGTTCCTTGCCATGCTTTATCTGATGGCACGGCGCGGCGGCTCCCTGCAGAAATCATCGGCGCTGCTTTTGGTGCTGATCGGTGCGCTGAGCGTGCTGCTCGTCGGCATTGCGGTGAATGGCTCGCTGGCCGGCATCGGCCTTGCCGTTCCGGCCCTCGGCGCGGCAGCCTTGATGATTCTCTACCGGCGCAAGCGGCTGCCGGTCTGGGCGCCGGTGGCGGCGGCGTTGCTCCTGGCCGGCTCGGCCGCGCTGATGCTGAGCGCGCCTTTCCAGAACAACCTTACCAGCGAGCAGGCGCGCACCTCCCAGGACTCGCGCTACAGCTCCTTCGGCACATCCATTCAGGCGGCCAAGGACTACCTGCCGCTGGGATCGGGCATCGGCACATTCCCAGAGATCTATCCCCGCTACGAGAACCCGCAGGCGGTGACCCGCTGGTACATGAACCATGTCCACAACGATTATATCGAGGTGGCACTGGAGACGGGGCTGCCCGGCATGGCCTTGGTGGCCTTGTTCCTGCTGTGGTGGCTGCGCCGCGTGTTTCTGATCTGGCGGGCCGATGAGCCGGACCATGCCGCGCGCGCCGCGACCATTGCCAGCGCCGTGATCCTGACTCACAGCTTTGTCGAGTTTCCGCTCCGCACCGCCGCAATCAGCGCCGTTTTCGCGATGTGCGTGGCGCTGATGGCAGAGCCGCGGCCGCGCGCCCGCCAAAAGACCCGGGATGATGACAAGCCCGCTGCCAAGGCCCGGCACCTTTCGGCCGATTAGCGCCCGGCGAGCGCCTGCGCGATCGCGCTCAGATAGCGCTCCACCACTTTCGCCTCGTCGAATTCGGCCTCGGCCTTGGCGCGCGCCGCACGACCCATATCGCGCCGTTCGACGTCCGGCAGGTTCAGCATCCTTGTCATGGCCTGCGCCAGCGACCCTGGGTCCTGCACCGCGCACAAATAGCCGTTGACCCCGTGGTCGGCGATATGGCGGCAGCCCGGGACATCGGTGGCGATCAACGGCTTGCCCATCGCCGCAGCCTCCAGCAGCGTCCGCGGCAGCCCCTCGCGATAGGAGGGGAGGACCACGCAATCGGCCCCGGCAAGAAACGGACGAACATCGTCGGCATGGCCGAGATATTCGATCACACCTTCCGCTACCCATCGTTCCACCTCCTGGCGCGGAACGGCGGTGCGGTTGGCGACATCCAGGAAACCGAGCAACTGGAAGCGGGCGCCGGGATGGAGCGCCAGGACCCGGCGCGCCGCCTCGACATATTCCCCCACGCCCTTGTCCCACAGCAGTCGCGCGACCAGCAGAAAGGTGAAGGGTTGCCCCGGCGAGCGGGGGGCTTCGTCGGCAGGAGCGAAGCGCCTCAAGTCGATGCCGGAGCCCGGCAGCACCGCGGTTTTACCGGCATCGAGCAGTTGCTTCGATACGAACAGGTCGCGGTCTTCCGGATTCTGGAAGAACACGGTGCTCGATCGGGCAAACGCCAAACGGTAGAGGCCGCTGACGATGCGCGTCAGCAGTCCGTCCCGAATGAAGGCGGTGCCGAGGCCGGATACGTTGTTGATGACGGGTATGCCGAGCGCGTGCGCCGCGAGCGAGCCGTAAACATTCGGCTTGGCCGTATAGCCCAGGAAGACAGCAGGGCGCTCCCGGCGGAGGGCGGCGAGATAGCGCCCCAGCAGCGCCAGATCGCGCGCCGGCGAGACGCCCTGATTGTCCATCGGGAGCGGCACATGCTTCACGCCCAGCTCCGCGAAACGCGCGCTGTAGGCATCGGTGGGGGCAAGCGCGACGACACGATAGCCGGCCTGCTGCAGGCCAAGGATCAGGCCTTTTCTGAAATTGATCACGTTCCACGACGCGTTGATCGAGATGGCGACGGTCGGCTGCGTCATCGAGGAGATTTGTTGAACCTTGGGCAAGTGGTGCGGGCGTGCGCCCGTTCCTTGCCACGCCCTGACCGGGGAGAAAAGGCAATCACGCGCCCTGCCACTCCGTCTGGACGCGCACCCGCCCAAACCTTATAGCGCCGTGGCCGTCCTGGCTCGCCTCGTACGAGTCCGACAGCTGCCGGAGCGTCCACTTGCTACCTTATTGGCTTCTTTTCTCGATCTTCGCCGCCGGGTCGCTGAATTTTCAGCGCAAGCAGGCCGGTGGCGCCAATTCGGCACCGATCCTCGCGGTGGCCGGCCTGTTCGTTGCGCTCATGATCGGGCTGCGCTTCGAAGTAGGCGGCGATTGGGCCAACTACGAAGACATCCTGATCGTCACCGGGTACACGAGCTTTGGTGCGGTGTTGCGCGAAAGCGACCCCGGCTATGGCGTCTTGAACTGGACCGCCGCCCGTCTCGGCTGGCAGATCTGGTTCGTTAATCTCATCTGCGGTGCCATCTTCAGTTGGGGTCTGATCAAATTCGCCCGGCAGCAGCCCAATCCGTGGCTCGCGGTGTTGATCGCGGTCCCCTATCTCATCGTGGTCGTTGCAATGGGCTACACGCGCCAAGGGGTGGCGATCGGCTTCATTATGGCGGGGCTTGCAGGCTTGGAACGCAGCTCGCTGTTGCGCTTCGCCACCTATGTCGTCCTGGCCGCGACCTTTCACAAATCCGCGGTGGTGGTGCTTCCGCTGGTGGCGCTGGCCGCAACGCAGCGACGCATCATCATCGTGCCGGCTCTCCTAGGCACCGCTCTCCTTCTTTATTATTTGTTCCTCGACGCTGCGGTCGACAAGCTGATGACCAATTATGTCGATGCCGAATACCAATCCGAAGGAGCGTTAGTACGGGTCGCCATGAACGTGCCCCCTGCAATCGTCTTTTTGCTGTTTTACAAGCGTTTCGAGCTTCGCGAGCAATCCAGAAAAATCTGGCGAAACCTGGCTCTTGCATCATTGCTGGCGCTGCTCATGCTTGGCCTGACGACGGCGACCACCGCGGTGGACCGGATCGCGTTGTACCTCATCCCCCTCCAGATCTTCGTCCTATCGCGGATGCCGCTAGCTTTTGGCAGCCGCGGCCAAGCCAACGGTCTGCTGATTGCATTCGTGATCGCATACTCTGCGGCGATTCAGCTAGTCTGGCTCAATTACGCTACTCACGCTTCGGAGTGGCTGCCGTATCAATTGTTTCCACTCGATCACAGTGCACCCCTGGTTCCGGTTGGTCGCTAGTTTTGCAGGCGTCCGGCCACGCTTGCAGAAGAACAAGCTTACCCTTCCCATCACGACGGGCGGCGGCTAGGGGATTGCTGGGCATAAAGCCCGAAAGCGGCAAAGCTGGCGGAATGGCCAAAACTCTATACCTAACTCAAGACGGCATCACCGACCACATTGGACAGGCGCAGATTGCGCCTTACCTGATCGGCCTCGCGCGTCTCGGACACTCCATTCACATCGTAAGCGCCGAGAAATCCGGCCGGAGGGAAGCGATTGCCCGCTACGAGGCCATTTTCGCCGAAGCAGGAATCCGATGGAGTCGGGTGCGGTATACGAACCGGCCGCCGCTCATCTCGTCCTTTTACACAATGGCACTGCTATGGCGCGCCGCTAAAGAGATTGCGAAGCGGGAGAAGCCGCAGATCATCCACTGCCGCTCCTATCTGCCGCTCGGTATCGCTGCGCGGCTCAAGCGGCAGTTCGGCGGTCGGTATCTTGCGGATTTCCGCGACTTCTGGGCGGATGTAGGAATTGAGACCAAGCGCTTCAAATTCGTCTTCCGGTGGTTCCTGAAGCGGGAGCCGGATGTGCTGGCTCCGGCAGACCATGTCGTGACGCTGACCGACCGTGCCGCCGATCTCCTGATCGATCGTCATCCCCACGTCGCTAGGGGTAGCCGCGAAAATTATACCGTGATCCCTTGCTGCGCCGACTTCGCCTTGTTTGACCGCGGGCGGGTTGATCCTGCCTCTATCGCCCGGCGGCGCGAAGCGCTGGCGATCCCCGGCGACGCAACGGTGATGTTATACCTCGGGAGCCTCGGCGCAGATTACCTGCTCGCGGAGATGATGGCGTTGTTCCGCGAGTTGCGCGCTCTGCGGCCGAATACGATATTCCTGCTCCTCGTTAATAATGGCCAGGATCTGGCGAAGGCCGAAGCCGCAGCACATGGCATCCCTGAGAGTGCCTTGCGCTTCACTTCGTCCGATCGGCGTCACATCCCCGAATATCTCGCATTAGCGAGCGTCGCGCCGGTGTTCATCCGACCGACGCTGTCCAAGGCTGGCTGTTCCCCGACCAAGCTGGGGGAGCTGTTCGCGATGGATGTGCCGATTGTCGCCAACACCGGCTTTGGCGACATTGACCGGATCGTCAGCCCCGACCGAAACGGATCTGTGGTTGTGCACGATTTCGAGCCCCAGACATTGCGAGCCGCGCTTGAGACCGTGCTGTCCGGCGACCGGACCACGGCAGGAATCCGCGAGGCCAGTGGCGAATTTTCGCTCGAAGAGGGTGTGAGGCGCTACGATACCATCTATAGGAACCTAAGCGGCGCCGCAGCCGATGCGGCCCCGGCGAATAGGGCATAGCGACAGATGCTTAACATCGTGGTCTTGAACGGCGGTCGGGGAGCCGCGTCGATCATTCCCGCCATGCTCCGCCACCAGGGCCTGAACATCACCTCCATCGTCAACGCTTATGACGACGGAAAATCGACCGGCGAGATCCGTCGCTTCTTCGACATGCTGGGGCCGTCGGACATCCGCAAGGTGCAGGAACTGATGCTTCCGGAGGAGGACGCAAACCACGCGGCCAGCCAGGCGCTGTTCGCGTTTCGCTACCCGGATGGGACGGTGCCGCAGGGCGCGCTGGACGACATGAAGCGCTTCGCCGCGGGGCAGCCCGAGCTTGCCGGGATCGCGCTCCCGCCCGGCGCGCTGCGAAAGGCGATCGTGCGCTTTATCGCCGAGTTCGTCGGCGGCCTGGAAGTGATCGAAAAGGCGCGCGGGGAGCGCTTCAGCTTCTCCGACTGCTCGCTGATGAACTGCCTTTACGCCGGCGCCTATCTGGCGTGCGAACGGGATATGGAGCTCACCACCAAGACCATCGACCGGCTGTTTCGGCTGCGCGGGACGGTGCTGCCCAACAGCGTCGAAAACAAGTGGCTGATGGCGGTTCGTGAAAATGGCGAGATCCTCCATTCCGAAGCGGAGATCGTCGAGCTGCGCTCCAACGTGCTGATCGATTCCGTCTACCTGCTCGACCGCCCGCTCGACCGCGACCGTTTCGCCAACCTTTCGCCCGAGGAGCAGCGTTATTTCCTCAAGCGCCACCACGGTGCCGCCAACGCTTCGCCCGGCGTTCGGCTGGCCCTCGAACAGGCCGACATCATCGTGTATTCGGCCGGAACGCAGCACAGCTCGCTTTATCCCACCTACATGTCGCGCGGCGTCGCGGAGACGATTGCCGGCAATCGCGAAGCGCTGAAGGTGTTCGTCACCAATATCGGCGCGGATTACGAGACGCCGAGCTACCGCGCTTCCGATTATATAAAGGGCGCCTACAAATATCTGCGCCTCGCCGACCGCCGCCAATATGCCATGCCGGAGCTGTTCTCCCGCATCCTCATCAACAACGGCCGGCGCAAGGCGGATGAGACCTATGTCGACTTCGACGAGGAGAATTTCGCCGATCTGCCGGTCCCGTACATGGTCGGCGATTTCGAATCGGAGACCGCACCGGGCAAACATGATGGCGCCCGGGTCGTTCACACCATCCTCGGCCTTTACGAAGAAGCGGCCGGCGCGACATGAGCGTGTCGCCACTGGCGGAACTGCTTCGAACCAAGCGACTGCTGATCTTCGACTTCGATGGTACGATTGTTGACAGCTCGCCCCTTCATGCCCGCGCATTCAACGAAGCCTTTGCGGGCGACGGAGTGACGGTGGACTACCCAAGCATCGCCGGCCTTACCACCGATACCGCCATCGACCAGGTGGCGCTCGGCGCCGGCCTCTCGCTCGACCCGGAGAAGCGGGCGTTGCTTATCGCCGACAAGCGCGCCCGCGCGCTGCGGCTGATCGAGGCGGAGCTGGAGCCGATCGCCGGCAGCCTAGACTTCCTCAAGCGCGCGGGCACGCTGTTCCCGATGGCGCTCTGCACCTCCGGCTCGCGGCCCACCATCGAACGCGCGCTGGAGCGCGTCGGCCTGGTCGGTGCCTTTGACCCGGTGATCACCGCGGGCGATGTCCGCCAGGGCAAGCCGCACCCGGAAGGCTTCCTCAAGGCCGCCGCCCATCACGGCGTCGCCCCGGCCCAGGCGCTGGTATTCGAGGATGCGCCCAGCGGGCTCGCCGCGGCCAGCGCTGCCGGAATCGAGGCGGTGCATGTGGTGGAGCCGGGCGCCGCCAGGGAGGCGGGACAGGCGGACTGGCCGATGCTGAATGCGGCTTTGGCGGAACTGGCGCGATGAAGGTCCTTGCCGCCATCGTCACGTACAACCGTATGGTGCTGCTGGAGCGCTGCGTCGATCACGTCCGGGCGCAGAGCCGGGCTCCGGAGGGCCTCCTGGTCGTCAACAACAGCAGCCCCGACGCGACCGTCGAGATGCTGGAGCGCAAGGGCGTAGACTATGTCACCCAACCCAATGTGGGGTCGGCGGGCGGCTGGCGCCGCTGCATCGAGGAGGCGCTTGCCCGGGGTTACGATGCGGTCTGGCTGATGGACGACGACGGTTATCCCGCCCCCGAGGCGCTGGCTCACCTTGTGCAGAAGCTGGTGCCGGGTGTCTCCTGCGTGTCGTCGGTGGTGCTGTGCCAGGACGAACCGAACCGCTTCGTTTTCCCTTTTCCCGCGCTCGACAGGCAGAAAATGCCCGTGCTTTTCGCGCGCAAGCGCAAGATCCGGCATCTGGACGCTCTCAGGAAGGTCGCTACGGGCGACACCTATCCGTTCGCCCACCTGTTCAACGGCGCTCTCGTCTCCACCAAGGTTGCCGCTCGCATCGGCAATGTCGAACCCAATTTCTTCCTGATGGGCGACGAGGTCGATTATTTCATGCGGATGCGCGCGGAGGGCGCCGTCCTGTCGGATCTGCGTGCCCACCACCTCCACCCGGATGTGGGCTCACGCCCGCTCGACGAAGCGAAATTCTATTATTTCATCAAGAACACCATCATCCTCAACCGCCGCTACTTCAACCGCCCGACCTTGCGCCACGTGCTTACGGTCGGCGTCGCGCTGGCACGCACCGCCCGTCGCAACTCGGTTCGGGAGGCGCTAAGCTATGTCGCCGGCCCGCGGGCGCCGCTGCTTTGGAAGGCTGTCAGCCGGGGGCTGCGCGGGCAGCTCGGCAAGGACCTCCATGGCTGACATCAAGGTCCTGATTGCCGCAGCGGGGGCCGGTACCCGAGCGGGCCTTCCTTACCCGAAGACGCTTCATCCAGTGCTTGGTGAGCCGATCCTCGTCCGGCTGATGGACACGCTGCGCCCCGTCGACCCGCGACCGACGCTGATCGTCAGCCCCGCGGGCGGGGAACCGATCGCGTCCGCGCTCGACGCGCGGGGCCTCCTTGCGGACCTGGTGGAACAGGCCGAGCCGAGCGGCATGGGCGATGCGATCCTGTGCTTTCGCGATGCTCCCGCAGCCGTGAACACCGAGCATCTGCTGGTGGTCTGGGGAGATATTCCGCTTCTGCAGCCACAAACGGTGGAGGCGGTCTGCCAAGCCCATATCGACCACGGCAACGACTTCACCTTTGCCACGCGCCATGTCGAAAGGGCTTATACCATCGTCGAGCGTGCACCGGATGGCCGGGTTACATCGCTGACCGAGACTCGCGAAGCCGGGCTGGAGCCGGGTCCGGGAGAGCGCGACATCGGGCTGTTCGTGCTGCGCGTCGAACCGGTGCTGTCGATCCTCGGCGAACGACTCCCCGGTGCCTTCGGCAAGTCCACCGGCGAGCACGGCTTTTTGTATGTCGTGGGCCACCTGGCCGAGCGCGGATTGCGCGTGGAGGCCCTGCCGGTTGCAACCGAGCTGGACCTCGTCTCCTTGAACCGGCTTTCGGACCTCGCCGACCTTCCACCCCTTGGCAAATCCGGAAACCCGCCGCCTGTTTGACCGCCCGCCGCAGCCGGGCTAAGCGCGCCAAGCACTGGAGCAGGCCGTGCTCGGGTGGCCACTTTCCTGCGCCCGGCGGCGCCGCCATCGGCTGACGAGGGATCATTGAACAGGCAATCGACGCCCGGCGCGAAGAGGCTGGCGCTGCTGCTTCCCGACATGCGGGGCGGCGGTGCCGAACGAGTCGCGCTGCGGCTGATCGAATTCTTTCTCGAAGCAGGCCACCAAGTCGATCTCGTGCTGCTGGAGCGCAAGGGGGAGCTACTGCCGCTTGTTCCCGATGCAGTGCATATCGTCAGCCTGGACGCGCCTCGCATCCGGTCGGCGATACGGCCCCTGGTGCGCTACTTCAAAAGCCGCGAACCGCACGCCATTCAGATATCGATGTGGCCGCTCACGATCGCCGGCATCGTAGCGCAGCGGCTTGCCGGTGCGCGGGCGCGAGTCGTGGTCAGCGACCATATCGCCTTGTCCAAGCAATATGGCTCGCGCGCCGTCGGCTGGACGACGCGGATTGCGTATCCGCTGGCCGACGCGCGGATACTTGTGTCGGCCAATGCCGCCGACGATCTCGCCCGAATCTCCGGACTGCCGCGGTCGTCGATCGAAGTGATCTACAATCCGGTCGAAAAGCCGGCGGCGGGCAGCGCTCCGATCGAGGATCTGGAGGCGCTTTGGGGAGGCGGGCCGCGCATCATCACCGTCGGCAGCTTCAAGGACCAGAAGAACCATGCGATGCTGATCCGCAGCTTCGCGCGCCTGCTCCGGCGGAGGCCCGCCAAGCTGATGATCCTGGGCGATGGGCCGCTCCGCCCGGCGCTTGAAGCGCTGGCCCGGGCGGAAGGCGTTGCCGAACATGTGTCGATGCCCGGCTTCCGTACGGACCCTTGGCCTTATTACGCCTCCGCCGATCTGTTCGCGCTGTCATCCGATTATGAAGGCTATCCCCTGGTGCTGATCGAGGCGCTCCGCAGCGGGCTTCCGGTGGTGAGCACCGATTGCGAGACCGGGCCGGGCGAGATCCTTGCCGACGGCCGCTATGGCCGTCTCGTGCCCGTTGGCGACGATGCTGCATTCGCACAGGCGCTGGAGCAGGTTCTGAACCTGCCCAACGACCGCGAGCGGCTGATGCAGCGCGCGGAAGAGCTGTCCGGACCCGGCACCTCGCAGCGTTACCTGGAACTGATGCTGGGCGATCCCGCGCCGGACGAAGCCCGAGTCTAGCGCGAATGGCATCGCGGCGCTAAGGCGCACCAAATCATTTTCATCAACAACAAACTGGTGACGCGTCCGTGTGTGGCATAGCCGGGTTCATTTCCGGAAAGACGGAGCCGGCCTCCATCCGGGCGATGACGGACGCCATCCCCCATCGCGGTCCGGACGATGAGGGAACCTGGCTCGATACGGAGGCGGGCGTGGCGCTGGGCCACCGGCGCCTGTCGATCGTCGACCTGTCGCCGCTCGGCCACCAGCCCATGGTTTCCAATGACGGCCGCTGGGTGACGGTCTACAATGGCGAAATCTACAACCATGCCGCCTTGCGCGCCGAGCTTGACGGGGACAGTCGCGGGCCGCGCAGCAACGGCATTGCGTGGCGCGGCCACAGCGACACGGAAACGCTGATCGAATGCATCGCCGCATGGGGACTTGAAGCGACGATCCGCAAATGCGTCGGCATGTTCGCCTTCGCGCTGTGGGATCGGCGCGAAAGGTTGCTTCACCTGGTTCGCGACCGATTCGGCGAGAAACCGCTTTATTATGGCTGGACCGGCGAAAGCTTCGCCTTTGGCTCAGAGCTCAAGTCGATCCGTGCGCTCGCGGGCTTCAACAATCCAATCGACCGCCGCGCGCTGGGGCTGCTGTCGGCCCGCGCTTACATACCGGCGCCATTGTCGATCTACCGGCGCATCTACAAGCTCCAGCCGGGATGCATCCTCACGGTTCGCGCCGATGCGTGGAAGACGCCGCTCGACGAGCCTCCCGAACCCGGCCGGGCTTCCGGCGGAATCAGGGTCGACTCATACTGGTCCTATCGCGAGGTGGTGGCGCAGGGCCTGGCCGATCCGATCGAAGACGAGGAGGAGGCGCTGCGCCTGCTGGAGGAGGCGCTCGCCGGTGCGATCCAGGGGCAGGCGGTGGCCGATGTGCCGGTGGGAGCATTCCTGTCCGGCGGCATCGATTCCTCCACCATCGTCGCCCTCTACAACAAATATTCGCCGTCCAAGGTACGCACCTTCTCGATGGGCTTCGAGGAAGAGGGCTTCAACGAAGCCGAATATGCCAAGGATGTGGCCGCGCATTTCGGCACGGAGCACAATGAGCGTTATGTGCGGGTGAAGGAGGCGCAGGAGGTGATCCCGCTCCTGCCGTCCATGTATGACGAGCCGTTCGCCGATTCCTCCCAGATCCCCACCCATCTCGTCAGCCGTTTTGCCCGCGAGCAGGTTACGGTGGCGCTGTCGGGTGACGGCGGCGACGAACTGTTCGGCGGCTATAACCGTTATTTCGGCACCGCGCGGCTGTGGGGCCATTTCAAGCGCCTGCCCGGGCCGGTGCGGCGGACGGTTGGCCGCGGCATGGGCGCGGTTCCCGCCGACGGTTGGAACCGCCTCGCCCGCGCCCTTCCCGGGGGGAAGCAGCCGCCGCATTTCGGCACAAAGGTGCGCAAGGCCTTCCGCACCATGGCCGCCGCGAACACGCTGGACGATGTGTTCACCACCTTTCTCGACGAATGGGCCGGCGAGCGCTCTCCCGCCTTGAACGGCGGCGGCGATCCACGCGCGTGCGCGTTCGACACCGATGCCGGAGCCGCGGCGCCCGACGCGGTGCGGATGATGTATTGCGACGCCGTTTCGTACCTGCCGGACGACATCCTGTGCAAAGTCGATCGGGCCGCGATGGCGGTCAGCCTCGAGACTCGGGTGCCGTTTCTCGACCACCGCGTGGCGGCCGTCGCGGCGCGCATCCCCGTGGAAATGAAGATACGCGGCGGGTCCGGCAAGCACATCCTGCGCCGCCTGCTCTACCGCGAAGCGCCGCGCGCCCTGTTTGAACGGCCCAAGGCCGGGTTCGGCGTGCCGGTCGGCGAGTGGATCCGCGGCCCGCTGCGGCCATGGGCCGAGGACCTGCTCGATCCGGCCAGGATGCGGGCCGAGGGCAATTTCGATCCCGACATCGTTCAAAGCCGCTGGCGCCGCCATCTGGCCGGCGAGAGCGGCTCCACCCCCGCAATCTGGACCATCTTGATGTTCCAGGCCTGGCTGCGGGAAACGGCTGCCTGACATGGCGGGGAGCAAAGCCAGCCGCGCAAGCGCCGCCGCCACATCCATCATGAAGGAAACGCGCCTGTGAAAGGCATCATCCTGGCGGGCGGGAGCGGCACGCGCCTCTACCCAGTGACCCTGGCCATTTCGAAGCAGCTGCTGCCGGTCTACGACAAGCCGATGATCTATTATCCGCTCGCCACGCTGATGCTGGCGGGGATACGCGAAATCCTGATCATCTCGACGCCGCATGATCTGCCGCACTTCCGGCGCCTGCTCGGCGACGGCAGCGCTTTCGGGGTCAGCTTCACTTATGCCGAGCAGCCGCGTCCGGAAGGGCTCGCCCAGGCCTTCATCATCGGCCGCGAGTTTGTCGGCACCGACAGCGTCGCCCTGATCCTTGGCGACAATATCTACTTCGGAGCGGGCCTGACCGGCCTGGTCCGCGCCGCCGCCCGGCAGCAACAGGGCGCAACGGTGCTGGCGTACCATGTGCCGGATCCTGAGCGGTACGGCGTGGTCAGCTTCGATCCGGAGACAGGCTCGGCGCGCGAGCTGGAGGAGAAGCCGCGCGAGCCGAAATCGAACTGGGCCGTCACGGGCCTTTATTTCTACGACAACGAGGTTCTCGATATTGCCGCGGCGGTGAAGCCGTCGGCACGCGGCGAGCTCGAGATCACCGACATCAATCGCGAGTATCTGCGGCGCGGCACGCTTCGGGTGTCGCGGCTGGGGCGGGGCTACGCCTGGCTCGACACCGGCACCCACGACAGCCTTCACGACGCATCCTCGTTCGTGAAGACGATCGAGCAGCGGCAGGGCATGAAGGTGATGTCGCCTGAGGAAATCGCTTTCGACTTCGGCTACCTTACGGGCGAGGAGGTGCTTCGCGCGGCCGAGCGGATGGGCAAATCCGACTATGCCGACTTTCTACGCCGCCGGGTCGAGGAAGGTCGAAACCCACCTCCCGCCTATGTGCTGGCAGGACAGGCCGGGCTGTGAGCAGGACCGTACTCGTCACCGGCGGCGCGGGCTTCATCGGCTCCGCCGTCTGCCGCCATCTGGTGGGCAAGGGCTACCGCGTCGTCAATCTCGACAAGCTCACTTATGCCGGGAATCTCGCATCGCTTGCCGAGGTGGAGGCGCAGCCGAACTATCGATTCGTGCAAGCCGACATCGCCGATACCGATGTGCTCGCGGACCTGCTGGTCGAGGAGCAGGTTGGTGCCGTCATGCACCTTGCAGCCGAGAGCCATGTCGATCGGTCGATCGACGGGCCGTCGGATTTCATCGATACCAACATCGTTGGCACCTTCCGCCTGGTGCAGGCGGCGTTGCTGTATTGGCAGGGCCTGTCCGGAGACGCCAAAACGGCGTTCCGCTTCCACCATGTCTCAACCGACGAGGTGTTCGGCGACTTGCCCTTCGACAGCGGCGTGTTCACCGAAGACACACCGTACCGGCCGTCCTCGCCTTATTCCGCCTCCAAGGCGGCGTCCGACCACGTCGTGCGCGCCTGGGGCCACACTTATGGCCTGCCGGTCGTGGTCTCCAATTGCTCGAACAATTACGGACCCTACCACTTCCCCGAAAAGCTGGTCCCGCTCGTGCTCCTCAACGCGCTGCACGAGCGGCCGTTGCCGGTCTACGGCAAGGGCGCCAATGTTCGCGACTGGCTGTTCGTCGACGATCATGCCCGCGCGCTGGAGCTGGTGGCGACACAGGGCGTTCCCGGCGAAACCTATTTGATCGGCGGCCGAGCCGAACGCACCAACCTCCAGGTGGTGGAGGCGATCTGCGATTTGCTCGAGCAGAGGCGGCCCCGATCGAACGGCGCGCGCTACCGCGACCTCATCACCTTTGTTGAAGACCGCCCCGGCCACGATCGAAGGTACGCGATCGACCCCGTCAAGATCGAACTGGAGCTTGGCTGGCGCGCGCAGGAGAGCTTTGAAACCGGCCTCGCGACAACCATCGACTGGTACCTTGGTCGGGAGGATTGGTGGCGGCCTCTGCGTGAACAGCGTTATGCCGGGGAGCGGCTGGGCAGCGGAGGGCAGCGGTAGCTGTTCGCCTCACGGGGCGAAGAAACCCGTCTCACCGCCAAAGCGGGTAGCATTCGTCGGCTGCTTCCGAAATGGACGCAAGCGCCGCCGCCTCCAACCGTCCGGCCACCGCGGCGGCAAGAAGGTCCTCGATCTGCCAGCGCTGGTGAATCCCCGGGATAACGGCGGAAACCTCGGGGTAAGACAAGCAGTAGCGTAAGGCGAATACCGCAAGCGTATCCGGGTGCGCCAACGGCTGGAGCTTTCCCGCCGACACGGCCGCCCATCGGATCCAGTCTTCCGGCAGGGTAGACCTGAAGTCCGTTTCCGGGAAAATTCGCGAGTCCGGCCTGCCCTGCCCCCGCGGGATCATGCCCCTGGAAAGGGGGCTGCGGGCGATGAAGTTCATCCGAGCTTCGCTCAGCCGCGGGAACAGCCGCGCAGCGGGACGCCGCTCGATCAGGTTGAACGCCCACTCGATGCAGGAGCCGAAATTCGCATCCAGCACCCGTTCCGCTCCTGCCAGCGATCGGCTGCTGACCCCATAGGCCAGGATCTTGCCCGAGCTTCGCAGCCCGTCGAGAACCGAGCGGTCGAACGCGCACCAGTCGGTTGCATCGGCCGGGCCGTGCAGAAGCAGAATGTCGATATGCGTGCGCCGCAGCCGCCCCAGCGCCTGCTCCACCAGTTCCGTCAGGCCCGGCCCGGCTCGACCCGCCGCCTCGTCCTCGGGTCTCAAGGCAATTTTGGTGCAGACCACGGCCTCTTGCCCGACCTGCGACGAGGCAAGCGCTTCGCCCAGCAAGGCTTCGCTCCGGCCGTCTCCGTAAGCAGCGGCCGTGTCGAAGAAGCGAACGCCCCGATCCAGCGCGACGTGCACCAGGCTCACAGCGTCGCGTGCGGCGATGTCTCCAAAACCGTGGGGCTTGCCGTCTATCTCATGCTGGCCGGCGAGCTGCCAGCAGCCGAACCCGGCCGCAGCAACCTCCCGGTCCAGTCCGTACCAATAACGGCGCTCCACTTTGAGCGGCCGAGATCAGCCTTCGGAGCGCCGGAACAGCCGGAATTCCAGCGCCACGCGGGTCTGGTCCTCCTGATCGTTGAAGGCGATGCCGTGGATCAGGTGGCAGGAGAAGATCAGCAGCTCACCATCGTTCACTTCGGCCCGGTAAAGGTCGGAGCGGCCGTCCCAGGAGGCGATGCTGCGCACGCGGTACTTCTTGCCCGCCACGACGCCGCCATCCATCGTGCGCAGGATCTTGTCCTCCGACAGCAGATGGCTGCCCGGCGCCATCGGAAGCGAGGATTTGTCGGTGACGCCGCAGATCGGTATCCAGACATTGAGAAACCTCGCCCGCTCCGGATCTTCGTAGGAATCCTTGTGCGGTGGGTTGAAATCCGTCGAGCCGGGCCGATTGATCCGGACGATGATATGCATCCGGGCGCCCGTTCCCGGCGCCAGATCAGTGAGCTCGAAGCCGGTCACACCCTCGATCTTGTCCATCAGGGCCCGCATCGAGAGGCTGAAATCTTCTGCAAACAGGTCGCGCGTGCGGCTCACCACGCCAAGGTGCACTGCATCATCGGCGGCATAATGGTGGTATTTCTCCATCTCGAAGCCGGCGGTGTCGACGCCGAGCGACTGGAGGATCTTCTCGATCACGCTGCTGATATCGCTCCTCAGCACGGCGAACTCCGCCTCGGACAGGAACGGCAGGACCTTGTAGCCATCCTCGTACCAGTCGGTTCCGAACGTGAGGTCGGTTTCCTGGTTGGACATGAATTCGTGTTTTCCGAAAACATATTCCGGCGAACCGGCTACATCCACCGAGTACTTCTCGCCATTGATCGTATAATCAACCACTTGCGTCATTCCGCACCCTCCTGCTCAGTCCGAAGGAAAGCGCCGCCGAACACCTGTTCCAGGGCGGCGCTTCAAATGCAGCCCCCTAACAAATCGCCGCTCCGGCCGCCAGTGCCTGTGCCTCCAGGGCGAGCAGATCACGCTCGCGAGGGCGAACCTTTGTCGCAGGGCGTCCCGAGTAGATGAACCACTCGGCCAGTGACTGGTTCACCAGCGAAAGCGCGCCTACGGCGGCGCCTTCGCCGACACTTACGCCCGGCAGGATGAGCGAACCTGACCCGATGGGGACATGTCTGCCGATGTTGATGGGCGCCGCTTCGACCCGCACCACATGCGGCGGCAGCGTTGCGTTCGTCATCCACCTGCCGCTAAAATCGTCAATGGCCGAGAACAGCCGCACCCCCTGCGACAGGCTGGAAAAGTCGCCGATCTCGATCCCCGCGCGCGCACCCAGCGCGCATCCGGTTGCGATGTGGACCCAGCTTCCGATCTTCACCCGCCCGTTCGGTGCGATGATCGAGGTGAAGCCGTCGATCCGGACGTTGTCGCCCAGGACGATATTCTCCAGGCCGATGATCGTGCAGTTACGCGCAACGGAGCAATTCTCCCCGACACGTGCGAAGCCGAACGAACGAAGCTCGAGACTCGAATAATATCCCGGGTTGAAGGGGTTTTCCACGACCCGGATGATGGCGGGGGACTTCGACACTGTCCAGCCGCCGCTGCCGCATCCCGTCCTCGACTTCGCCGGCGATACGCGATGAAAAAGCCTTCCTGCTCCCAACGCCAGAGGATCGCTTCCAAATCCGGCCGCGCCTGTGGTAGGGGCCGCCGGGAAGGACGCTGCGGGCGGTCTGAACATCCTGCCTAGAAAAGGTTCACTTTTGCCCTTCCCGTTTGCGCGCTTTCCCGCCCGCCGTGGATCTCTTCGCAACTGGCGCGAAGCTCGGTCGCCTTCGGGGGCGGACCTCCGGTCATGACTGTAGAAAAGGCCGCGCGGGCGGGTGCGTGGAGCGCGCTCGACATCCTGCTGCGTCAAGGCGTCCAGTTCGTCGTCACGGTCATCCTTGCCCGGTTGCTTACGCCCGAGGATTTCGGGCTGATCGCGCTGCTCGCCTTCTTCACCAGCCTTTCGATCACCTTTGTGCAGGGGGGCCTGTCGATGGCCCTGGTGCAGCGCCAGGATACCTCCCACGAGGAGGAGAGCGCGGTTTTTTGGTGCAATCTCGCGGCAAGCATCGTCTTCGCCGCCATCCTGGTGGTCATCGCGCCCGTTGTGGCGCCTTTCTACGGGGAGCCTTTGCTGCAGCCGTTGATGTTCGTAGCGGCCGCACAGGTGGTTCTTTCGGCTCTGGGAGCGGTGCAGACCGCGCTTTTGACCAGAACGCTGCGCTTCGATCAGCTCACCAAGACTGGAATTGTGTCGTCGCTCGCGTCCGGCGTGGCCGGCGTCGCAGCTGCGATGGCGGGCCTTGGCGTTTGGGCGTTGGCGATCCAGATGCTCGTGCTTGCGGCCGTGGGCAGCGCAATGCTTTGGTGGGTCAGCAACTGGCGGCCGGCAGTTCGCGTGCGGCTATCATCGGTTCGGCACCTCTTCCATTTTGGCGTCTTCGTCAGCCTCTCAAGCGTCCTGGAGGTTCTTTATCAAAATGGCTTCGCGCTCATTATCGGTAAATTCTACGGCGTCCGAGATCTCGGCCTGTTCAATCGCGCCGCGAATCTGCAGGGGCTTCCCACCAGCATCATTTCATCCATAATCAGCCGGATCGCTTTGCCATTGTTCGCGGCCCGTGCCGACGATCCTGAGGCGCTGCGCCGTGGCTTCAGGATGTCACTGAGCTTGGGGATGATCTTGAGCATGCCGGTGATGGCTGGATTGGCGTTGCTTCCCGATTTGATCATCTTGACTCTGTTCGGTGCGCAATGGCTGCCGGCTGCCCCGCTCGTCACGATCATCGCTATCGGCGGCATGCTTATGCCGATGCACGCGATCAACATCCAGATCGTACTGGCGCAAGGGAAATCCAGGCTCTTCCTCAAACTGGAAATTCAGAAGAAGGTGGCCGGGGTGGCATGCCTGGCAGTCGGCAGCTTTTTCGGTATCGAGGGGATCGCATATGGAGTGTTGGTCTTCAGCCCCATCGCCCTATTCCTGAACGCACGGCCGAACCGCGAATCGATTAACTACGGCGCGCTGCAGCAAATCTGGGGCCTTTGGGATGTCATAGCAGCGACGGTGTTCATGAGCTTGGGCGTCTACCTGATACAAAGATGGATTGAATTCTCCCCCTTGGTAGAACTCGGACTGTTGAGCCTGAGCGGCGCAATCTTGTACCTCGGTTTCGGTTTCCTCCTGCGCCTCCAGAGTTTTGCAGACGCACGCGAGATAGTGAAGAATCTGCTGCGGCGAGTACCCGCGGCAAGGCTTTCGGGAGAGGCCTGAGCCGCACAGTGCAGTGTCGGCAAATGTTGCCGATCAGGGAGAGAGCGCGGTGCCATACTCCACCGCAACCCCCTCAGAATGCCCGAAGGAGGATGCGCAGTGCGATGATGGTTCCGGGGCGCTCCTTGACGGAGCGCACCTGGAGTAGATTTTCGAACTCCCTGTCACCAAGCTCAGCGCCCCAATCCCGCCGGAAATGCCCTCGGTGCCAAGCAAGGATGAGAGGCGAAAGCCGCAGCCACCAATGAGGCACGTCACCCTTGGCGAGCGCCTTTTGAAGCGCGTAACCCATCTGCAGGGCCGACCTTACGGTTTCCGGCTTCGCGGTCTCATTCTCGGCCTTTCGCATGCTGGCAGCGAAGGCGCGGTGCTGGCGCAGGTGGTGGCGCTTCGCGAAACGCGTGAAAAACCAGTAATCGGAGGAAGGAAACTCCTCCGGGTAGAAGCCGCCCACAGCGAGCGCTTTGTCTCGGCGGAAGAGGAAGCCCGCGCAATTCCCTATCACCGCCCCCCAAAACAGGGTCTTGGGTCTCACCCGTCTCGAAAGCCGCCCCAGATACATGTACTCGAAGGTGAACCGGTCAACCGCGCGATTCAGGAACTCTCTGCGCGAAGCTTGTTTGCCGGCCAGCAACCGTAATGCAGAGGCGATGTTGATGCCTCGCTTCAGATGCTGCGCGGCCCCTTTCGCCACAACCTGGGTCGTTGAGCCTGCCCGCTGATCAAAGATGCGCTTGTGGCATATCATCCCATCGGCTTGCGGGTGCCGCTCGATCTCGGCGAACATCAGGGTCAGGAAGTTTGGATCGAGCAGGTCGTCGTCGTTGAGGATGCTCACCCACTCGCCGCGTGCAAGCTCGATCGCCCGGTTGTGGTTCGGAAAGAGACCGATGTTCTCACGATTTACGAAATAACGAAAGTTGCTGTCGCGCAGCTTCGGCAGACGCTGAACCAGGTTTTCGGCGCCTTTCGAGTCTGGATCGTTATCGACCACCACCAGCTCGAACGGTCGGTCCCAGTCTAGCGCCAATACGCTCTCCACAGCCTCATTTATGAGATCCTGGCGGCGGAAAGTGGTTATGGCGATGGAGACAAGCGGCGGCGTACGATCGGCACCTTCGAAAACCAGGTCGGACGGGACGTGGGCGAAGTCCGCGAACGTGTCACGATAAGCGAGGCCGGTTCGTGCCTGCGATGCGACTCTTTCTTGAGCGTTCATTCGATGTACCTTGTAGCAATTTCAGCGGCCGTTGGTCAGGTTCGCTCGAACGCGGCGCGGCCTGCGGCGATGCCGCTCATCAGAGCCTGATTGCTCCACAAATAGCCCCATTCACCGAATCTGCCTGCGCAATGGATCGCGCGTCCCTCCACCCAGGCGCGCACCCGATCGCGGCGATCCTCCATTCCGACATCAAACACGACATTGCCATAAGTGACATGCCGGTGATCAAGGACGACAATATCTGCGGCGGTCGCCAGCCCCATCTTTTCCAGCCCCTGGACGGTGTTGGCCTTGAGCTCTTCGGCCGACATTCGCTGCGGGTTCTTGACCGACGAGTAGATTTCGAACTGGATCGAGCTACAGCCAGGGGGCGCGTTGTCGGGCGACTTCCAGTCCGGCGAATAGCCGCGCGCGGCCGCTATGTCCCGGTCGTAGATGTAGAACCAAAGGGCAGGAGAGACGCCGGGCCGGTTGAAGCCCACGGATATGAGATCGATTTCGGTCGCGTAGAGGCTTGCTGCGGCCAGAGCGACGTCCTCCGGTGCATCCGGCATGAGCGTTACGAGCAGCGGCAACGGCAGTGACGAGACCAGCTTGCCATAGCCGATCTGGCTGCCGTCTTCGAACCTGATCGTGCGGGTCGAGGGGTCGATCGCCACCGCTCGTTTGTTGTAACGGATGTCGGCGGCCTTGATCAGCGGCTCGATAAAGGCGCGGTAGCCACCAACGGCGGGATAGCGCATCTCCTTGACATAATAATGGTTGGGGGTTTCGCGTTTAAACGCGCCGGAGAGCACCTCGCGAAGGTCGGCACGGCGCATCCGCTGGCCGACCCAGTCGGTCCCGAGCTCCGACGCGGGAACGGTCCAGTATTTCTCGGTGTAGACGAGCGGCCAGCGCTGGGCGATCGGCGCACCATATTGCAGGATCAGCCAATCTTCATAATTGGCGATGTCTCCGCCGCCCGGGCTCTCCGCCAGTCCCGCGATCAGTTCCACCTTCTCCTGCGACGGCAGCGGGAACATGTTGGTCTGCGCAGGGTGCTTCAACCAGTGACCCGAGTCCCAGCACAAGGCTTCCGGATTGTGCGTGAGATACTCGGTCTGGTCGAAGACCTCGCGCACTTCGGGCTCGCTGGCGAACGACAGGTGGACAGCAGTGTCGAAACGGAAGCCGTCAATGGTGAAGTTGTCGAGCAAACCTCCGGCGCTTGACCGTGCTTCGAAGATCGTCGCGGCCGTCCCCATTCGCCGCGCCTGATGCGCCGCGCCGAGCCCGGCGATCCCGCCGCCGAGGATCACATGTTCGATATATTCCGGCTTCATGTCCGCACCTCCCGCGCCGTCCACTGCCGAGACGCGATCAGCGTCGCCACATAGCGGTCCACGGCATCTTCCCAGGTGGGCATGGCATCAAGCCCCTGTGCGCGCAGCCGCTCGTTCACCGCCGCCTCGTTCGGCGATACTGCCGCGAGACGCTTGAACGGGGTTTGCGCAGGTTCAACGGCGCACGGCAGCCGCGCGGCACGCACGATCCGCTCGACATAGTCGAACCGCCTGGCACTTCCGCCGGAGACGATGTTGACGAGGCCGTGAATGCCGGCGGCGAGCGCCGAGAAAATCTGGCGCGCGACATCATCGACCAAGGTCGGACAACCACGCTGAAACGGGTCCGAGACTATGCGGTCCGTGCCGCTCGCTTCGACGAGGCGGTTCCAGACAAAATTCTTTGGCGCGCCCGGTTGGCCGCCGAAGAGCCAGCCCGTTCGCACGATCAAATGGTTGCAACCCGACTCGCGAACCGCCAACTCGCCTGCAAGCTTGGACCTGTGGTGGACGGTTGTCGGTTCCGCGCGGTCGATTTCAACAAAAGGGCTCGACTTCCAGGCTCCGTAGCAGCCGGTGCTCGATATGTGGACCAGCAATGCACCACCTTCGCGACACGCGTCGCCAAGCTTCCCCGGGAGCACTGCGTTTGCAGCGATCGCTTCGGCCGGGTCGCGCTCCGCGCCCTCGACATCGGTGTGCGCCGCGCAGTTGATGACCAGATTGGGCTCCGCGGCCCGAACGATCGCCTCCACGCCCTGTGCCTTGATTTGGGCGCGGCCTGCCGTGGCGAGCCCGTTTGGCCCGTGCGCCGCCACGAATGCCGAGCCGAGCATGCCGCCCGAACCGAGGATCAGCGTCTTGCCCACCTCAGTCGCTCCAACTCCAGGCGATTGCGTCGAGCGGCTTGTTGTCGGCCTCGGCCGGATCGTGCGGAATGCTCGCGAGGTTCAGCACGAGGTTAAGCCCGGGTCCGGTGCCGGTAAAAGCCATCCACACCCCGGGCGGAACCGTCAGGCGCACATAGCTGTCCGCCGAGTCCGGCGACAGATCGACGGCAAGAAACGTCTCCGGCATATTTGGCCTGTCATCGAAGAGGACGAAGCGCACTGCGCCCGCTGGGACCACGAGGTTCATGAGCATCGTCCGGTGCCGCTTCCAACCCTTGATGGCGCCGCTGTCGACCGTCGAAAAATATGCTTCGCCGAAGCCGGCAAATTCGGAGTCGCTCGACTTTAGGGCGTGAAGAACGTCGCCGCCGGAGGTCGCGATCCGTCGCAGCGGCGTGATCCGAACCCCTGCTATCGATGCCTCACTCACCCGACCATACCCGGCGCCGTTCCGTGGCCAGCCGTTCATAGGCACGCACCTGTTCGGCCGTGACTGCGAACGCATCCTCCTGCTCGCGCAGAACCCGGCGATACCAGCCGCCGGTCAGCGCGATACACTCCTCGTAGTTGAGCGTCGGCTGCCAGCGCAGGTCCATCAGCGCCTTGTCGCAGCTGAGCTTCAGAAGCCCCGCCTCGTGAAATGGGATATCGGCGGTGATGCGATAGCCGCTTTCGCTGTCCTGGGAGCCCCACTCCTTGGCCAGATCGCCGATCAGCTCCACAACCGTGCGGTTCTGCTCTGCCGCGGGGCCGAAATTATAGCTCTCGCCGTGCAGGTCGCCGCTGCCCAGCAGTTTCGCGCCCAAAGCAAGATAGCCGCTCAACGGTTCAAGCACATGCTGCCAGGGGCGGGTGGCGCGCGGGCTGCGTATCTCGACCGAACGACCATCCATCCACGAGGTCACGCAATCGACCACGATTCGGTCGGCCGCCCAGTCACCTCCGCCCACAACGTTGCCCGCGCGCGCGGTCGCGAGCCGCACCGGCGAATCCGCCTTGCTGAAGAAGGAATGGAGATAAGCGTGAAAGACCAGCTCGGCCGCGCCCTTCGATGCGCTGTAGACGTCCTTGCCGCCCAACCGGTCGGTCTCGCGATAGCCCCACGGCCACTCGACATTCTCATAGCATTTGTCGCTGGTGATGATCACGCCGACGCAGGGCCAGTCGACCTGGCGCATCGCCTCCAGCACGGTAGCCGTCCCCATCACGTTGGTCGATATCGTGTCGAGCGGATTGCGGTAGGAGGTGGACACGATCGCCTGCGCGGCGAGGTGAAAGACCGCGTCGGGCCGGAAGCTGCTGAGGACTTGGGCGAAGCGGTCGAGGTCACGGACATCGCCCAGCTGATGATCGATGCGGTCGCCAAGGTTGCCGAGTTCGAACAGCGAGGGACTGGTAGGCACGGTGTCCGAGTAGCCGCAGACCTGCGCGCCAAGATCAAGCAGCCAGCTCGTCAGCCAGCTTCCCTTGAAGCCGGTATGGCCGGTTACGAGGATACGACGCCCCGCGAATGCATCGGAGAAAAATGCCATTAACTCACAGCTTTCGAATGTTCGCACGGGTGACGCCGCGGCAATCACGCAAGTCGGTCCGCATCACCTGACGCATGGCCGATTGTCAACCGAGGATGGGATCAGCGCCTAGGAGCTCCAGACCCGCCAAGGCGCATCTCCGCCGTTCCAGAGGCTCTCGAGGTGGATCTTGTCGCGTAGCGTATCCATCGGCAGCCAGAAGCCGCGGTGCTGGTGGGCGAACAACTCGCCCTCCGAAGCCAGGTTGCGGAGCGGCTCCTGTTCCCAGATGGTCATGTCGTCCTCGATGTAATCGAGCACTTTGGGGGACAGCACGAAAAAGCCCGCATTGATCGATCCGCCGTCGCCTTCCGGCTTCTCCAGGAAGCTTGCCACCCGACCGCCGTCCATCTCCAGGGCCCCGAAGCGCCCCGGCGGCACGGCTGCGGTGAGCGTCGCCAGGCGGCCATGAGCGCGGTGGAAATCGATGGTGGCTGAGATGTCGACATCCCCGACCCCGTCGCCGTAGGTCATGCAAAACGCGTCTTCGTCCAGAAGATGATCCTTTACGCGCAAGAGACGGCCGCCGGTCATGGACGCGTCGCCGGTGTCGACCAGGGTTACGTTCCAGGATTCCGCCCGCCTCTGGTGCACCTCCATCCGGTTCTCCTTCATCCGGAAGGTCACATCGGACATGTGGAGGAAGTAGTTGGCGAAATATTCCTTGATGACATAGCCCTTATAGCCGCAGCAGATCACGAAGTCGTTGATTCCGTGGGCGGCATAGATCTTCATGATGTGCCACAAAATCGGTCGGCCGCCGATTTCGATCATCGGCTTGGGCCTGACCGAGGTTTCTTCGCTGAAGCGCGTTCCGAGGCCGCCGGCGAGGATGACTGCTTTCATGGGCTGCTCCGGATCAGTGAAAGGTGATGGAAACGTGCGGCAGGCGCTGGGTCGGCGGCAGCCGCAACGACACCTTGACGACCTCGTGCCCGACCGGTTCGAGACTGGGGTCCAGGAGAACAATGGAAGGGCATCGCAGCGCGCGTTTCTTGATTGAACGGGAAATGGATGAACGCTGCGCCTACGCCCAATCCACCCTCGCTGCAACGCCCCAGCGCCGTGACGGAACCTGGGGATCCTGCCCGAGCGCAGGGCACCGGCAAGCCCGGTAACATGCCCTTCGCATCAGCTTTCGTAAGTACCCGCCTCCGACACCTGCCGGGAGCGCATCATATCCATGTAGCGGTCCATGAACTCCCTGATACGGGGTTCGCCCTTGCTTGTGACACCCGGGTTGTTGGCAAGCTGCACACCCTTTTGGATGCTTTCCAGGATCGGACGGTCCTCCTCGACGATTTCCAGACCGTAAACCCTGGTCTGCTCGTTGAGCAGATCCTGGCGCACGCGCTCGCTGGGCTTCAGCTCAACGGCCGGCTCATGGTAGCGGACCCTCAACAGCGTTTCCTCGGCGGACAACGGCAAGGCGTGGCCGATGTAGAAGGAGATGCCCTCGGTCGAGGCGATGAAAAGGTTCGGGAATATGTAGATGTGATAGAAGCTGTCGTGCGCGAATGTTCGGCTCTGGAGGTGACTGAGAGCACGTCGCCGCAGCCCGTCCCGATCCATGGGAGTGCGGGGCACATGCCAGCTCGAATGAAGGCCCTCCGTGACCACTTCCTCAACCGGCGTTCTGCAGAAGCCGAAGGAAACGAAGGTTTCCCGATGGAGAAGGGCGCAATGCTGGTTGTCGATGACATTTTCTACCAGCACCTTCCAGTTCGCTTTGTGTGGAACCTGGCCGAAGTGGATCTGGGGACCCAGGCTGGCGCTTAGGTTTTCGAGGACGTCGTGGAAGACGCCCAGGAACTCGCGAAGGGTCTGAGGGCTCTCATTCCTGGCCACGAAAACGAATTGGCCGCACACTTCGATGCGGTAGCGTGTGAGGCAAAGGTAATCCTCGGCAAGGTCCAGCGGCTCGATCCGGTTTGCCACCCCGATCGGCAGGCCGGCAGCGTTATACGACCAGCCATGGTACCGGCAGGTGAGCGGCCGGTTGCCCTTGTCCTCGAACTGTATCTTGTTGAAGCGGTGCGAGCAGACGTTCTTGAACGCTTTCAGCTCGCCCTTGAAGTTCTGCACAACCACCGCGCAGCCTTGATAGTCGATGCAGACGAAATCCTTGTCCTCCCGCAGCTCGGACAGGAGGCAAACGAATTCGAACCCGGCCGGGAAAACCCGATCCATCTCCTGGCGAAACACGTCGTGGCTGTAGTAAAAGCTGTTGGGTATCATTGCGCTTATCCCAGGGTGCAGGCGCTGGAGCTATCGAGCCGGCTTCAGAGTCTTGGCAGGTGCGGCATAGGTGGTCCTTCCGGCAGCAACCGACCTGTAAACCACCGAGCCGATACCGATGGTCGCGCCGTCGCCGATCTTGACCTTCGGCACGAACATGGCTCCGGATCCGATCATGACATCACGCCCGACGGAGACGCCGCCCGTCAAGTCCACGCGTGAACTCAGAGTGCTAAACTCCCCAACGCGCGCATCGTGCCCCAATCCCGAATCGGTGTTGATGGTCACGAAGCGTTCGATCATCGTGTCCGGACCGGCTGCGGAACCCGGGCAGAAGATGACGCCCTCGGCGACATTCGCGGTCGCAACAACCCTGGTCTTCGGGTGGATCAATCTTGGAAAGGATCCGCCTCGAACGCTCAATTTCGCGTGGACGATCCGCTTGCCCTGAGGGCTGCCGATCGCGAGCAGAAAGGCGTCTCCGGCGCGCGGAATGAAGCTTTCGATAGCGCCCAACCAGGGCAGGTCGTAGCCGAGGCGCGACAGTTGATCGCCCCCGTCGTCCAGATGGCCCGCCATCGGCGGCAACGTTCCGGCGGCCACGCAGTCTGCTGCCCAGAAGAAAAGCTCGCGGCAGAAACCGCCTCCCCCCACGAGAATGAGCCGCTCGCTCCCCATCTACTTGGCCATGTAGCCGCCGTCGACGGTAAGGGCGGTACCGGTGATCCATTGTCCGGCGTCCGACATGAGGAAAATCACTGCGTGAGCGATGTCGACCGGCCTTCCGAAACCCAGCAAGTGGCGGGAAAGGCCATCCTGAACCAGCTCGTCCGGCAAGTTCGCGATCGTGTTGAGATGCATTTCCGTCTCGATGGTGGCAGCCACGATCGAGTTCACGCGAATGCGCCGGGGCGCCAGCTCGATCGCGAGCACAGGCACCATTCCCAAAATGGTGGATTTCGCGCCGGCATAAGCCGTGGTGCCGGGGTGACCTCGCTGCGCGGCGACCGAGGACATGAACAGCAACGCGCCGCCGTCGCGCATGACTCCCTTTTGTCCGGCAGCTCTGGCGACGCCGAAAGCGCCCCAAACGCTGGCCTGGAACATGCTGTCGATCTGTCGCTGCTTCGTCATCCTGGCCGGCATCGCCATATAGGCTCCAGCCGAGTGGAAGATGCCGTCCAGCGCGCCGTGCTCCTTCGCGATACCCTTGATGAGCTCCGCCACCTGATCCGCGTCCGCGAATTCGGCCGCGACTGTGGCGTGATCACCGCCCCCGAGCACCGCCGCGGCCTGGTCCAGCTTGTTCTGATCCCGCCCTGTGAGCACAACCTTCGCACCGCATTGGGAAAGTGCGATGGCGGTTGCGCGGCCGAGCCCGGAGGAAGCGCCGGTTACAAGGATACTTCGGCCAGCGAGGCAATCGGGATGGAAGACGGGTGCTGGCACTTGCTCAACAGCAGGCTGATCGGTCATCTCACTTCGCCGCCGCGCCGCCGTCTACTGCCATGGCCGTGCCCGTAATCCACTTCGAGGCGTCGCTGAGCAGAAACAGTGCGGCATTGGCGACATCGTCCGGCTGGCCAAAGCCGAGCAGATGGAATTCCTCATAATCCCGCAGCGCGCTCTCGCTGATCGACTTGATGAAGTCGTAGTGCATGGCCGTCTCTACCGCGCCGGCCGTGATCGAGTTCACGCGGATCCGGCGGGGCGCGAATTCGACGGCCAGGGAACGCACCAGACCGTCCACCGCCGCCTTGGCGGCGCAATACGCGGATAGTGCCGGCCGTCCGCATACCGAGGCAACAGACGACATAAAGACCAGCGAGCCGCCGTCCACCAGGACGTTCTTGCGCGCAGCTGCGCGTGCGACACCAAAGGCCCCGCGCACATTTGCGCCGAATACCTCGTCGAGGTGGCGCGACTTGATGAGCTTGATCGGCAAAACCAGCGTGGTGCCCGCGGAATGGAAGATGCCGTCCAGCGTCCCGCACTGACGGGCGATTTCCTGAACTGCGTCAGCGGCCGTATCGGCGTCGGTCAAGTCTGCGGAATGCGTGGAATGGCCGTCGCCCTGGAGCGACGCGAGGGTCTCGCCGAGCCGTCCTTCGTCCCGGCCGGCAAGCGCGAGCTGCGCACCGCATCTGGACAGCAGCATCGCTGTTTCACGCCCGATGCCGGACGAGGCCCCGGTGACCAGGATCCGTGTCCCCCGAAGGCAGTCGTCGGCGAAGATCACAGGGTGATCGTCTCCACGCAGCGGAGCGGGCCCACGTCGAGCGAGGCGGAGGCCCAGCTATAGCCGACGCCGAAGCCGAACATTCCGAGGCGCATCTTACGGGTGGCAAGCTGCTCTGCAAGGTCGGTCGTCATCAGCAGGGGAATGGTCGCGCTGCTGGTGTTCCCGTATCGATCCATGTTGATCGGGACCTTTTCCTTCGGGAGCTTCGCCTTCTTTGCGATATGGTTGATCATGAACGTGTTGGCCTGGTGGAGCAGGAACGCGTCATATTCCTCCCGGGGCACGCCGGCATTTTCCACGGTTTCGTTGATCAGCGGCGGCACCGACTTGAGGGTAAAGGTGAAGATTTCACCACCGTCCATGTACAGCTTGTCAAGATTGCGCCCTTCGAGCCGGCCCTCGGCCTTATGGACGCGGAAGGCTCCGTTCGGAACGATCAGATTCTCGGCGCCTTTGCCGTCGCTGCCAAGAATGAAGTCGGCGGTGGAATTGCCGTCCTCGGAAATTTCGATCGCCGTGACGGTGCCCGCATCGCCGAACAGCATGGCCGTCGCGCGGTCGCTTTCGTCGATGGTCTTTCCGCTCGTGTCGCCCACCGCAAGCAGGACGCGGCGCATCGCGCCCGTCTGGATACCCATCATCGCCAGCCACAAGCCGTAAGGATAGCCCGAGCAACCGAGATTCACATCGAAAGCGACTGCCCCGGTGCGCAGGTTCATTCTGCCGTGCACCGCACAGGCGGTGGCAGGGAGGCGATAATCGGGCGACTGGGTGACGAAGATCAGCCCGTCGACCGACTCCGGTTCCCAGCCCAGCTTCTCAAGCAGGCGATTGGCTGCGGCTTGGCACAGGTCGGCCGTCGTCACATCCTCTTCGGCGCGGTGCCGCGTCAAGACGCCGGTCATCTTGGTGACTTCCGCCACGCCGGCCCCGAACTGCTCCTCATAGAAGCTGTTCTCGATCACCCGGGGAGGGACGCACGAGACAATCCCCGCGATCCGAGCGCCATGGGTCCGAGCATGCTGACCGGTCTTCACGGCGTTATGCCTGCGCCCGTTCCGATTCGACCAGCGCCTCGATGTCGCCCACGGTCTTGCAGTCGCCAAGGCGATCGGGGTGCACGGTCACGTCGAAGACATCGTCGATGAGCGCGATGGTGGAAACCACTGCGAGCGAGTCCCAGCCGCCTTCCTCGAGATCCAGCTCAGGGGTCACTTGATCGACGTCGACTTCAAGGATTTCCGCCAGGCCCTCGTAAAACTCGCTCATACAATCTCCTTGATCTTTCAGCATGTTACGGCAGCGCCGGCCCATGATAGCCCGACGCCGAAACCGATAAGCATGATTCGGGTTCCAGGCGCCATTTGCCCGTTTTCCCGCAAGTCCGCCAGCACAAAGGGTATGGTCGAGGAAACCGTGTTACCCACGTCCTCATACCGCCTCGGCACCTTCTCGGGGGGTAATGCCAACTTTCGCTGCAGCGCATCAAGCATGAACTTGTTGGCTTGGTGCAAGACGACGAAATCGACATCGTCCGAACTCTCTCCGGTAAGTTCCAACAAACGCGCCCAGGTTCTCGGCACTTCCCGCAGAGAGAAGTTCAGAACGCTTGCGCCGTTCATGTAAAGATTATCGCGAGAGCGGATGTTGCCGGTCCTGTCCTCCTGTTCCAAAGCCGTTTGCGCACTCCGCCGAGTTCGAAAGCCGCCGGCCTCGACGATCAGGTCCCGAGCGCCACCCCCGTCAGTTCCGAAAACGAACGGACCAACCCAGCTGTCCTCGCTTCGTGAAATGAGAGTGGCCGCCGCGCCGTCGCCGAAGAGGGTACGGACGCTCTTGTCGCCGGAATGGATATACTTGGAGTAGGTATCTGCGGTCAGCAGGAGAATGTTCGATGCCGCCCCCGCCGCAATGAAGCCCGCCGCGATCGACAGGCCGTAGACGAAGCCCGAGCAACCAAGATTGATGTCGAAAGCGCCGATGTCGCGTCGTAGCCCCAAGCGATCCTGAAGGATGCACGCACTGGTCGGCAATATGAAATCAGGGGCTTGGGTGCACAGGATCAGGAAGTCGATGTCTTTGGCGGCGCAGGCGCCGGACGCTATCAGCTTCCTTCCCGCTTCGAACGCCAGGTCGGACGCCGTCTCGTCGGGCCCGGCAATCCGGCGCTCCCTAATTCCGGTCTTGTCGAGGATCTTCGCGGCCGGCCAACCTGGGTACAGCGCCGCCAGATCATCGTTGGAAAGAACATGCTCAGGAAGGTGGGTGGCTATCGCGGCGATGCGGGCGCCGACGCGGCCACCCGTTGCTTTGCCGCCGGGGCCTGAATTGTTTTCCATCATTCTTGTCCGCCAACTCAGCCCTCCCCCTAGCAGAGCCCTCCCGGATGTCTAACCAGTCTTACGCGTTCACCCTTGTGCGGCCATCGCGACCTTGCCGAGCGATGGGAGCCCTTGACAGGCTCCGACCGGCCCCGTCAGTGCACCCGATCGCGGGGGTTGGCCGGCCGGCTCGAAATGACTAAGCGCCCGTGGACCTTGTTGCCCCCGCGTGACATTCCCCGCGCGATGCGATGTGGAACGCCACCCGGATCCTGACCTCCTACCTTCAGGTTGCTGAACAGCTCCCATGACCAACCCCCATGTCGAAATTGCCGATCACGAGCGCCTTCCCACGGCGCCCAGGGTCAGCATCGTCGTGATGACCTACAATCACGAGCCTTATCTGCGTGAGGCGGTTGAAAGCCTGGCGCGGCAGGTGACGAGCTTCGAATATGAGATTCTCATCGGGGAAGATGCTTCTCACGACCGCACCAGGGACGTCGCGCTCGGCCTGCAGGCGGAGTTTCCCCATTTGGTGAGGCTTTTCCTCTCGGAGAGGAACCGTGGGATGACAGGCAATTTCCGGTTTCTGATCGATCTTTGCCGAGGCGAATATTTCGCCGGATGCGAAGGCGACGATTTCTGGATCGATGACCACAAGCTGGAGCGGCAGGTACACGCGCTCGACAGGGTTAGAACCGTCGATATGGCGTTCACGCGCGGCTACAGACTTTACGGCGATGGCACGCGCGTAGCGGGATGGAATTACGGCGATCAGCCTCGGGTGGTGAGTTCCAGGGAGATGTTCCGCGGCCTCGGCTATATCGCTCCCGCCGCCTCCTCGATGATGCGCGGCGAGTTGGTGCGATCATTGCCTGACTGGATCGACGACGCACCCGTCGGCGATGTGTTTCACTACCTAGCCGCTACGGCACGGGGTGGAGCCTGGTATGAGCCGAACCTCACCGTCTGCTATCGTATGGCACAGCCCACCAGCTTCTCGGTCGCGCATGAAAACCGGACCGACGAGGAGCTGATCGCATTCTTCAAATCAGCGATCGATTATGTGGAGCGCACCTGCCGCCACTACCGCGTGCCCCGGCGGGTGATGGCGGAGCGGTTGAACGAATATCAACTGCAGATCGCCTGGCGCAGGTTCAACCAGCGCAAGATGCTAAGTGGATTGTGGGAACTCGCCAGAGTGGATGCCGATTTTCTCGCGCGCGGAGCGGGAAGGCGTCTCAGCCGGTTGATTGGCTTGGGGGGACGCGCCGAACCGGATCACGGGCGCGGCTGAAAGGCGCGCTGCTTTCGGCTTTCGGTCCGTCACAGGTCCGGCTCGAGCCCATCGCTATTGTTAAGCATGGATGCGCCGCCGACGACGGTGAGGAAGCGGCGCCCGCTGCCGAAATTTGCATCTTGCCCGCGGAGTGAGGCGCCCTAGATCCGGGCTGTGCAGCATATGGCATCATCATCATCATTGGCCGAGCAGTTGATCTTGGGTTCCCACGACGGCCTAGTGTCCGGTCGGATCATCCGTCCGAGCGTAGTGGCGCGGGGGGAACTTCTCGTCTGCATCCACGGCGGGGGGTGCAACGGCAATTATTTTGATCTGACCGGCTGCTCCATGGCGCAGGAGGCGGTGGCGAGAGGCTTTGTCGTGCTGCTGGTCGACCGCCCGGCCCATGGCGGAAATCCCGCCGCGCCCGTGCCCTACCCGATCGCGCAAACGACGCCGCTTATCCGCGCCTTCATCGACCAGGTCCGGCCGCTCGTACCCGAAACCGACGCGGTCGCCCTGGTGGGGCATTCGATAGGAGGCGCCATCGCGCTTCATATGGCTGGCGGCTGTGGCGACTGGCCGCTCAGCGCGGTGGCCGTGTCGGGCATAGGGGAGGAGCCGGCCGCGGCGATCCGCGACATCGTCCTGCCGCTGGACAGTGAGAAAGTGGACCCGCCGGAGGCGCTTACCGACTCCTTGTTCCATGCCGGCGGCGAGCCGCTGAGCTGGAAAGCGATCGCCTCGCTTAGAAGGGCAGCCGAGCTGTGGCTGGTCTCCGAGGTCGTGGATGTCATGGACAGCTGGCCGCGCGACTGGCCGGAGGTGGCGCGGAGGATCCGAGTACCGGTCCACCTGCGCCTTGCCGAACATGAGCGCGTCTGGCGCTCGGGCGAAGACGAAGTGGCGCGCATGGCCAATCGGCTCGGCAACAGCCGGGTCGACGCTGCGTTGCTGCGCGGGGGCGGCCACTTGTACGAGGTGTCGAAGCGCGGACCCGAACTCCTGCGCAGCCAACTCGACTTCATCGACGATTGCGGCGCCGAGGCCCGCGCTTCCGCTACCGGCTGATTGCCAAGAGCCGCGGCTTCAGCCCCGCGCGGCCCGGCACACGGCGTCCATGATGCGCTGCTGATCAGCCTCGCTCAGGTCTGGATAAATCGGCAGGCACAGGATCTGGTCCGCGGCCCGCGTGGCCACCGGCAGCCGGTCGGCCGCGGCCGAAGGCGCGTTGCTGTACATCGGCAGGCTTGAAAGCAGTGGGTAGAAATAGCGGCGTGAATGTATGCCCGCGGCAAGCAGCGCTTGTTGCAGCGCGTCGCGGCTGAGCGGGAATTCGGGGCCGACCAGGAGCGGGAAGTAGGAGTGGTTGGGCTGCGTCTCCGCCGGCAGCGGAAGCGGAGCGAGCCCGCCGATCTGCGCCAGCGCCTCCCGGTAGCGGCCATCGACGGCGGCCCTGGCGCTTCGCACATGTTCGAAATGATCGAGTTGCAGCAAGCCGACCGCGGCGTTGAATTCGCTCATCTTGGCATTGGTGCCGATCGTCTCGATCGTCACTTCGTCGCGGATGCCGAAGTTGCGCTGCCGCTCGACCGCCTCGCGTGCAGGATCCGCCGAGGCGACGATGGCGCCGCCTTCGAAGGTGTTGAAGGCCTTGGTGGCGTGAAAGCTCAGCGTCGCATAATCCCCCCACGACAGCAGGCCGCGGCCCCGGTGGGTGACTCCGAATGCATGGGCCGCGTCGTAGATCACCGTGAGGCCGCGGCGCCGGGCGATCTCCTCGATCTCTTCCACCGCGCACGGATTGCCGTAGCAGTGGACCGCCACGATCGCGCTCGTGCGCGGGGTGATCGCATCCTCTATCAAGCCGGGGTCGATGTTGAGGTCGTCGGGCCAGATATCGACGAACACCGGCTCCAGCTGCCCGCGCTTCACGGCGTGAGTTGTGGCCACAAAGGAATACGGCGTAGTGATAACCTCCCCGCGCAGCCCAGCCGCCTCGATGGCGATTTCGAGCGCGATCATGCCGTTATTGGCGAGCGACACGTGCGGCACGCTGAGGAACGCCTCGAGCCGCCGCTCCAGCGCCTGATGGAAAGGACCGCTGTTGGACAGGATACGCGTGTCCCAGATCTGCTGCAGCATCGGCAGTAGCGCCTCGAGCGGCGGCAGATAGGGCTTGGTGACATAGATGGGAGGGTTCGACATCGTCTCACTCATACTGCCTGCTCCGCCCGCCCAAGCGACCTTACAACCCTGCGCTCCCCTTACCCTCGGACGCGCGCGGGGCGGCCGACGGAATGGCCGACGAGGCCGGCCTCTTCAACTTCCTCGGGAGGGTAGACGTTGCGCAGGTCCACGAACACCGGCTGCTTCATCTGACGGGCCAGACGATGCAGGTCGAGCGCGCGCAGAACATCCCATTCGGTCACCAGCACCACCGCGTCGGCGCCGTCGGCCGCCGCATAGGCGCTGTCCACGAACTCGACATTGGGCATCATCGGCCGCGCCTGTTCGGTTCCTTCGGGATCGTAGCCGCGTACCCGGGCGCCGGCATCCTCCAGCGCTTGAACGATCGACAAGGACGGCGCATCGCGCATGTCGTCCGTGTTGGGTTTAAAGGTGAGGCCGAGCAGCGCCACCGTTTTGCCGCGGGCATCGCCGCCCATCGCCTGGATGATCTTGCGGCCCATCGCCCGCTTGCGCGCCTCGTTCACCCGCGCAACCGATTCCACGATCCGGAGCGGCGCGCCATAATCCTCGGCGGTCTTCAGGAGAGCCAGCGTGTCTTTGGGAAAGCAGGAGCCGCCATAGCCGGGCCCCGCATGAAGGAATTTCGAGCCGATCCGGTTGTCGAGGCCGATGCCGCGCGACACATCCTGCACATCCGCGCCGACGATCTCGCACAGGTCTGCTATCTCGTTGATGAAGGTTATCTTCGTCGCCAGGAAGGCGTTGGCGGCATATTTGATCAACTCGGCCGTGCGCCGGCTGGTAAACAGGAGCGGCGCCTTGTTGAGGTAAAGCGGGCGGTAAACCTCGCGCAGGATCTCGGCGGCCTCGGCCTGGTCGGTGCCAACCACGATCCTGTCGGGGTGCTTGAAATCCTCGATGGCGGCGCCTTCGCGCAGGAATTCCGGGTTGGAGACGACCCACGCCTGAGCATCGGGGCGGGTTTCACGGATGATCCGCTCCACCTGATCACCCGTGCCGACCGGCACCGTCGACTTGGTCACGATCGCGGCGGGACCGGTCAGCGCCTCCGCGATCTCCTTGGCGGCACCGAACACATAGCTCAGGTCGGCATGGCCATCCCCACGACGCGAGGGCGTGCCCACTCCGATGAACACCGCCTCGGCTCCGGCGACACCCTGCTTGATGTCGGTGGTGAAGGAAAGCCGGCCGCCGCGCACGTTGCGCTCGACCAACTGGTCCAAACCAGGCTCGAAGATCGGCATGATACCGCGCTGGAGCGCGTCGATCTTGGAGGCATCCTTGTCGACGCAGACCACATCGTGGCCGAAATCGGAAAAGCAGGCTCCCGACACAAGACCGACATAGCCGGTCCCGATCATGGCGATGCGCATTAGGATGTCTCCAGACGAACAGTCGAGCCGGTCAAGGCCCGAAAATAGCTGCAGGGCGGATAGGGAAGCCGGCACCGTCATGCAATGATTGAGATCGGAACCTGCCGAGCCCGATCCTGGCAAGAGCTCCCAGCTTCAGCGGGCGCCGTAGCCGCTCACAACGGTGCGGATCGTGCCGGCAACGATCAGGATGTCGAGCCAGAAGGAAAAGTTCTTGATATAGTAGAAGTCGTATTGAAGCTTCCACAGCACGTCCCCGACGTCTGCGACGTGGCCCTGCTTGACCTGCGCCCAGCCGGTGATCCCGGGCCGCACGATGTGGCGGTAGCGATAGAAGGGAAGTTCAGCCTCATACCACAGGGACAGCGGGACGGCCTCCGGCCGGGGTCCGATCCAGCTCATCTCGCCTTTGAGGATGTTGAGCACCTGGGGGAGTTCGTCGATACGGTAACGACGGATGGTTCGACCGATCCTCGTGACTCGATCGTCATCGTCGCGAGTCATGGCCGCTTCGCGCGCATCCGCGGCGGCATCGCCGTGACGCATCGAGCGGAATTTATACATGCGGAACGGGTGGCCGCGATAACCCATCCGTTCCTGCCGGAAGAAGATCGGACCGGGGCTGTCCAGCTTGATCAGCACCGCGATCACGCCAAGGAAAGGGACGAGCACGGGCAAGGCAAGCAGAGTGACGATCAGGTCCCACAACCGCTTCACCTTGGCGTAGACGATGCCTGGAATGAGAGAGCCGAGATTGTTCTCGGACATGTGATCGATCGCCACGCGCCCGGTGAGCGACTCTTCCATCTGCTTGTAGTGCATGACGAGGGTGCCCGCGAGCGCCCGGTCGGCAAGGAAGCGTTCCCACTCGTCCGGTATGTCAGCGCGCAAGTCGGCCACGATGGCTTCGTAATGGCCGTCCTTCACATCCTCGCTTAGCCTTACCCATCCCACGTCCGGGACATCGAACAGATGTTGCACCTGCCCTGCCGGCACCACGCCGATCCGCAGCCCCTGCTGCCTCTGCAGCTTGAAGTAGACGACATAATACCAGACCACGCACAGCAGGAAGCTGCCGACGAAGTGGAGACGGCTATAATCCAGGCGTGCGAAGAAAAAGAAGGCCAGTGCCAGCAGATAGGCGACGGTGAAGCTCGGCAGGATGTGGTACGAGGCGCGGACGCCGGGATAATGGGAAACCCGGCGAAACGCATAATAGCCGCCGACCAGCGCCGTAAGTGTGCCGATCAGCGAATTATGAAGGCTGTCGACATCGCTGCCCGGCGCTTCGAACTGGAAGCGCAGCAGATACGGCAGGATGACGGCCAGCAGCGTGCCTACTCCGAGTTGGAATCGCACTCGGTGCCAGAGCGTCCGGCGGGCGCTTGCAAGCTTGGCTGGTGGCATGGTTTACAACTCGGCGGAGCGTTCGAGGCTGGGTTTCTGCTTTGCAAGGCCTTGGGATAGAGGCAAAGGCCCGGAGAAGTCCACGTCCGCTTTAGCGGAGCTGGGATCCCACGCGGCCGCAGGGACGCATTGAGTTTGACGCCGCCTTTTCCTAAGCGGGCGCCACTTCTTTCCTTTTTTGCCAGGTAATCCAAATGACCATCCTCGTGACCGGCGGCGCCGGCTTCATCGGCTATCATGTCAGCGAGCGCCTGCTGGCGCGCGGCGAAACCGTGATTGGGCTCGACAATGTCAACAATTATTACTCCACTAAGCTGAAGCGCGACCGGATCGCCGAACTTCGCAGCCGTCATGAGCGCTTTAGCTTCGTCGAGGTCGACTTTGCGGACTACGGGGCCTTGAAGAGCGCCGCGTCCGGTCGGGAGTTTGATCGAATCGTGCACCTGGGTGCGCAGGCTGGCGTGCGCTATTCGATCGAGAATCCTCATGCATATGTGCATTCCAACTTGGTCGGGCACCTCAACATGCTGGAACTCGCCAGGGGGCGCCGCTCTTCCAACATGGTCTACGCCTCCTCCTCCTCCGTTTACGGCGGCAATGACAGCCTGCCATTCCGGGTAGAGGATCGGGTGGACCAGCCCCTTTCGCTCTACGCGGCCACCAAGAAGGCCGACGAGCTGATCAGCGAAACCTACGCCCACCTCTATCGCCTGCCGCTCACCGGCTTGCGCTTCTTCACCGTCTACGGCCCGTGGGGACGACCGGACATGGCGATGTGGATCTTCACCAAGGCGATCATGGAGGGGAAACCGATCGAGGTGTTCGGCGAAGGCAACATGCGCCGGGACTTCACCTATGTCGACGATATCGTGACGGGAATTGTCGCCGCGCTGGACAACCCGCCGCCCGACGACGGGCAGCCCAAGGCGGGGGGCTCGAAAGGCCCGCACCGTCTCTACAACATCGGCAACCACCGTTCGGAAGAGCTCACCCACATGATCGGGCTGATCGAAAAGGCCTGTGGGCGCGAGGCGGAGAAGCGCCTGATGCCTCTACAGGCGGGCGATGTGCGGGATACCTTCGCCGACATCAGCGCCATTCAGAACGACCTGGGCTTCACACCGACTACCGGCATCGACGAGGGCATCCCGCGCTTCGTGAGTTGGTACAAGAGCTACCACGGCCTTTGACACCATGGCCTTTGAAGGGCGCGTCTGCGGCCCTTTAGAGGCTCCAGCGCGCCACACCCGCCAGCGTACGGCGGGCGTAGAGGTTCTTCAAATCGGCGAGCAGTCCGCCTTCGGACACCATCGCCGCGAGCTGCTCGTCGGTGATCGCCGCATAAGCGGCGTGCGGGACTGCAACGAACACAAGATCGTACTGCCCGCCAAGCGCATCGGGGACGAGATCGATGCCATATTCGTGTTGGGCCTCCACCGTATCGGCGAGGGGGTCGTGGACCACGATCTCGTGACCGAACGCCTGCAACCGGCGGATCACATCGATGACGCGGCTGTTGCGCAGATCGGGCACATTCTCCTTGAACGCCAGGCCCATCACCAGGACCCGGCCGACCCGGCCGAGCTTGGCGTGGAGCTCCTCGGCGACCCAAGCCCCCATGCCGTCATTGATCGAACGGCCGGAGAGAATGACGTTCGGCTCCAGCCCCAGCTGCTGAGCCCGGAAAGACAGGTAATAGGGATCGACGCCGATGCAGTGGCCCCCGACCAGGCCTGGCTGGAACTTGAGGAAGTTCCACTTGGTGCCCGCTGCCTCCAGCACATCCCAGATCGAAATATCGAGTTTGGAGAAGATGCGGGTGATTTCATTCATAAAGGCGATGTTGATGTCGCGCTGGGCGTTCTCGATCACCTTCGCGGCCTCGGCCGCGCGAATGGAGGCCGCGCGGAACACGCCCGCGCTGGTTACGGCTCCATAGATCAGTGCGAGCCGCTCGGTCACGGCCTCGTTCTCGCCGGCAATGACTTTAACGATGCGATCGACCGTGTGCTCGCGGTCGCCCGGATTGATGCGCTCGGGCGAGTAGCCGAGGAAGAAGTCCTGGCCGCGCTTGAGGCCGGACACTTCTTCGAGCAGGGGTCCGCATATTTCGTCCGTCACCCCGGGGTAGACGGTGCTTTCATAGACAATGATCGTCCGGCGCGCCGGGTCGAGAAGCTTGGCGACGGAGCGGGTGGCACCGATAACGGGGCGCAGATCCGGTTGATTTTCCTCATCAACAGGCGTTGGAACGGTAACGATGTACACATCGGCCCCCGCGCAATCGGCGGCGTAGCTGGTCAGCCGGAGCGGGGAGGCGGCAAGGATGTCGCTTTCCACCTCGTGCGTGCGGTCATAGCCGTTGTTCAGCTCCGCAACCCGCCGCGCATCGATGTCGAGGCCGGTGACGGAGAAGCTGCGCGCCAGGGCGACGGCAAGCGGCAGACCGACATAGCCGAGGCCGACAACGACGATATGCTCGTTCGAGGAAGCGTTCATTCGATCTCACTTCGGGAGGTGAAAGGGGGCCGGAGGTCGGTGACCGGCGCAACAGACAAAAGCGCGGGGCGTGTCAAGCGGGCTTGCGCGGCGCCGGCACCGGCTCCACGCGGTGGAGCACCGCCCCACGCGCATTCAGCCAAGCGAGATTCGCTTCGGTGACGGCTTCTAGAAAGGAGCGGGGCCTGCGCATCAATCCGCTGCGAGGCGCTCCATCCATCCCAAGCGCCGCGGCAAGCTCGCCCACGAAGTGAATGCAATTGGCCTTGTCGAGATCGTAGGAAGGCTGCCTGGCGGAGCGCCAGCGCTCCACCGCGGCCATCACCGCGTCATATTCCGAATCGGTGAGGGTAAGCGTGAAATGCGGGTCGCTCCCTTTTACATACGATGCTTCATGGTCGGAGATGACCTTTCCCTTCACCTTGCCCCACAGGATCGCAGGGCTGAGCGTTTTGGCGGAGAAGCCGTAATCCTCTTCGATTCGCTCGCCAGTCCGGTCCAATGTCCCTTCCATTGTGACGAACGCGTGGGGAAAGGACGCACCGAGTTCCTTGGAGTAGAAGGTGATCTGCACCGCCGCCCAACCCGGCGCCGCACTGCAGGCAAGCAGCAGGGCAACGAGGCAGGCGGCCAGACGCGTGCGGGCGAAAAAGTGCAACAACCGTACCTCCCGGCGTTTTTTCGATGCCGAAGCTATTGAGGAAAAATGGTTTTCGAGCAACTGCCGCGTGCATGGCAACGCCCCTGTGGCTGCGCAGCAACGGTTGCCGCCGCCAAAGGGTGGCCAATGAACCTTATCGCGACAAGGGCGTTGGGGCCTTCAGTCTCTGGTAACTTTCATAGGGTTACGAGGCGTTTCGGAGTTTCATTGGCCGTGGCTTTTCGGGGTGGACACATCCTGGCGCGTCGGATAGTGAGAGCCTGGAATTTTGTAACAGACTCGAGTACGAAGGGAGAAGCTGACGTGGGTTTCAAAGGACTTATCGCTGCGACCGCCGCGGTTGCGTTGATGGCGGCGCCGACGGTTGCCGCCGCTCAGAGCGCTCAGGTGGCCCCGGCCGCTGAGAGCGTGACTGATGGCAGCGAGCTGCGCGGTGGGTTCATCATCCCGCTGATCGCGCTCATTGCGATCATTCTCGGCATTCTCGCCGCGACGCACGATGACGACGACGATCTGCCGACCACCCCGTAAGAGGGACGGCATAAGTCAAGTCAGCGAAAAGGCCGGGTGAAGCTATCTTCGCCCGGCCCTTTTCTGCGTCCGTGGTTGTATGCTGGTCCGCGTATGGCCGCCGTGCTGGATGCGACCACCTCCCTCGAGGTTGATCGAGGCCGTACCCTTTCGAATCAGGCAAGCTCGGGCCGTTGTGCCGGATCATGTTTCTTCGGCGGCAACGTTCCTGGGTGGGCTGAAACTGCCAAGCCCTGCGGTGGTGGTTCATCTTACATGGTGTAACGAGCAGATCGTGAAGCGCCTCCCCCTTCTGCTGAGCCTCGCCCTGGTTGCTGTATCGGCTCCGGTAGCGGCCGCACCGGTCGATCCGACCGGGAGCGCGCTCGAAGCCGGCTCGCCCTCAACTCTTCGCGACGAGGACGTCCGGGTGGCCGCCATCGTTTATCGCCTGGCGCTTGGAGGCCGTGCTCATTGTCCAGGATCCTATCCGGTGACGGGCATGCTGTTCCACCACCTTGCGGAATATGAAATCAAGGATCGGCCGCTGATGGTCGGCCGATACGGTCTTGATCGTGGCCCGGGGGTGCTTACCGTTTTGCCGAACAGCCCTGCGTCGGCGGCCGGTTTGATCGCCGGCGACGTGTTCCTGTCCGTCAACGGCCGCGCCTTCCCCTCGCCCTTGCAGATTGCCAATCAGGCCAAGCGCAAGGCCTGGCGTCCGATGCTGGAAGCGAGCGAGAGGCTGCTTGAAGACGCGTTGCGGCAGGGGCCGGCAAAGCTTCGAGTGCTGCGTAGCGGTGAGGAGCGGGACCTTGTGCTCGACTCCGTCCCCGGCTGCGTTGGCCGGGTGCGCCTCGCGCGATCCACCCAGATGAACGCCTTTTCCCTGCGTGGCTATGTGATCATGACCACCGCCCTGTTGGGGTATGTGCGCAGTGACGACGAGCTTGCGGTGGTGCTGGGTCACGAACTCGCCCACTCGATCCTCGGCCATGAGGGCGTGCGCGACGAGGAAGGGTTGCTGGCTGGTTTGGGTATCAAGGCGAGTGCCATGTGGAAGCGCGAAGCCGCGGCTGATCGGCTTGGGCTCCGGCTGATGGCGGCGGCGGGCTACGACCTTGACGCGGCAATCCCGTTCTGGGGCCGGTATCTGGGCCAGTATGATTGGTTTCCCCAGATCTTCCGAAGCCATCCGAGCCGCTCCGCCCGTGCGCGAATCGCCCGCGAAGAGATCGCCGCTATCCGAGGCGCCGAGGCGGCGCCCGTGCAATGATTCGGCACCCGCAGGTGCGCCATGCGCAGCGCTGCTAAAGCTTGGTGCGCAGTGACCAGAGTTCCGGAAAGGCGCGCTTCGCGAGCGTTGACCGGAGGTAGGCCACACCGGCGGTGCCGCCGGTGCCGCGTTTCAGCCCGATGATCCGCTCCACGGTGACAACATGCTTGTGCCGCCAGGTCGCCAGCGCATCGTCTATGTCGACCAGCTTTTCAGAGAGCTGATAAAGGGGCCACCAACGCTCGGTATCACGATACACGTCCGCCCAAGCCGCCTCTACCGCCTCGCTAGGCTCATAGGGGCGGCTCCAGTCACGGTTCAGCACCGCCTCGGGCAAGGGCATCCCGGCGCGCGCCAGAGCGGCAATGGCTTCGTCCCACAGACTGGGCCGCCCGAATGCCTCAAGCAGCGCGCCATGCGCGCCCGATCCCTCCTCTTGGAAGCGCAAGTGGTCGCCGTCCTTGAGGCCGAGCAGATACTCGAATTGCCGGAACTGCGCGGACTGGAAGCCGGACGAGGAGCCGAGCACGTCCCGAAAGCTGGAATAGTCGGCCGGCGTCATGGTCGCCAGCACATCCCACGACAGGGTCATCACCGCCTGGATTCGTGTAACCCGCGACAGGCTCTTGTGAACCGGCGCGAGGCGATCGCCACCGATCAGGCGGAGGGAAAGCTGGAGCTCGTGAATCGCCTGCTTGAGCCACAATTCCTTGGTCTGATGGATTATGACGAACAGCATCTCGTCATGATGTTCGGACACAGGATGCTGAGCCGTCAGGACGGCGTCGAGAGCGAGATAATCGCCATAGGTCATCGACGCTGGGGTATCGGTCATGTCAGCCGTGGGTGGCGAATATGGCGCGGCGTCCGCCTGGGCCGAATGCGACCACCTGGTATCGCTGCTTGTGGTCGTGCCCAATATCCATGCCGGGGCTTCCCGCCGGCATGCCGGGCACCGCCAGGCCGACCAAGCTCTTGGGACCCGATGAAATCAGCCGCTTGATATCTTCAGGCGGCACATGGCCTTCCACCACGACACTGCGCACCATAGCCGTGTGACAGGACCAAAGATCGTCCGGCACGCCCCGCGCGCGCTTCACCGCCGTCATGTCCGCGGTGTTCACGACCTGCATCCTGGCGCCGAACGCGGCCTCCATGCGCTTGGCCCATTCGACGCAGCAGCCGCACCCCGGATCGCGCCACATGGTCATGGTGGCAGCCGGCACTGCCGCGCGGGCGCCCATCAGCGGCAGCACCGCCGCGCCAGTCGCCAGGTGAAGCATGGTTCGCCGATCGATCCGCATCATCGTCTCCGCTCAAAGCCGTTCTGCGCTGGCAACTACTTCCGTTGCCCTTAACCCGGCCAGAATGCGCATCAGATGCTGCACATCGTGCACTTCTATGTCGAGGCGAAAGGTATGGAAGCTGCCGTCGCGGCTGGCCTGGTCCATTGACACGATGTTGGCGCCATGGCTGCCGAGAATGCCGGCCACGACGGCAAGGCTTCCCGGCTCGTTGCGGATCACAACGCACAGCCGGGCCGCTCCGCCGTCTGTCTCGTCACCCCAAGCCAGGTCCACCCAATCGGCGTCGATGCCGGTGGCGAGGCTCTCGCACCCGATTGTGTGGACCTCCAGGTCCTGGCCTTCGCGGCGCAAGCCGACGATCCTGTCACCCGGGATCGGGTGGCAGCACAAAGCGAGTTGGAAGGCGACCCCGGGCGTCAGGCCCTTGATGGAGATCGCCGTCCGCTGCGGGGGCGGCTTGACGCCGGCCAAGCCGGTGGAGCCGGGGATCAACGCTTCCATCACGGCCGCATCGCTGATCCGCTTGAGCGCGATCGCTTCCATCAGGCCATCATCGTCGTGAAGGTTGAGGCGTTTGAGAGCCTCGGCGATCGCTTCCCAGCCGAGCGGCGCGGGCAGGCGCTGGACGATCTCGTCGAAGATCTTGCGACCAAGCGCCACCGTCTCCTCCCGCTCCTTCGATTTGACGAAGCGGCGGATCTTGGCGCGGGCCTTACCGGTGGCGACGAAGCTCAGCCAGCCCGGCTGCGGGTGCTGCGCCTTGGAAACGAGAATCTCGACCTGGTCGCCATTCTCAAGCGGCGTCCGTAGTGGCATCACCCGCGCGTTGATCTTGGCGCCCACCGTCTGATCGCCGAGATCGGTGTGCACGGCATAAGCGAAGTCGACCGGCGTCGCACCCTTGGGGAGCTGGATCAGCTCACCCTTAGGCGTGAAGGCGAAGATCCGATCCTGGTACATCGCCATACGGGTATGTTCGAGCAGCTCCTCGGCCGAGGCGGCATGCTCGAGTATCTCGATCAGGTCGCTGATCCACGGGTGTTGCGTGTTGGCCGCCGCCTTGCCTTCTTTATAGGCCCAGTGGGCGGCCAGGCCGTGCTCGGCGCGGGCGTGCATCTGTCGGGTGCGGATCTGTATCTCGATCCGCATCTGCTCGTCGTGGATCACGGTGGTGTGGACGGAGGAATAGCCGTTGCGCTTCGGAGTTGAGATGAAATCCTTGAAGCGGCCCGGGACCATCGGCCAGCGCTGGTGGATAAGGCCAAGCGTGCGGTAGCATTCCTCCGCGTTGTCCACGACGGCCCGGAACGCCATCACATCGGACAGCTGCTCGAAGCTGACATGGCGCTCCGCCATCTTGCGCCAGATCGAATAGGGATGCTTTTCGCGCCCCTGAACCTCGGCATCGATGCCATTGGCTTCAAGATGGGCTTTGAGGCCGCGGGCGATACGTTCGATAAGGTCGCCCTCGCCGCGATGTAGTTGCTCCAGTCGGCGGGAAATAGAGGCGAAGGCGTCGGGCTCCAGCTCTTTGAAAGCCAGCGTCTGCATCTCCGTCATGAACTCGTACATCCCGATCCGCTCCGCGAGCGGGGCGTAGATGTCCATCGTCTCGCGGGCGATGCGCTTTCGCTTGTCTGGATTGGAGATGAAGTGGAGGGTGCGCATGTTGTGCAGGCGGTCCGCCAGCTTCACGAGCAGCACGCGGATGTCGCCCGACATGGCGAGCAGGAACTTGCGCAGATTCTCCGCCGCCCGCTGGCTTTCGCTCTGAGCCTCGATCCGCGACAGCTTGGTAACGCCGTCGACCAGACGTGCGACGCTGGGACCGAACAGCCGCTCGATCTCCTCGTGAGTCGCCACCGTATCCTCGATCGTGTCGTGGAGGATGGCGGTAACGATCGTCTCATCGTCGAGGTGGAGATCGGTGAGGATACCCGCCACTTCGATTGGGTGACTGTAATAAGGGTCGCCGGACGCGCGCTTCTGGCTGCCGTGCGCTTTCATCGAAAAGACATAGGCACGGTTCAGCATCGCCTCATCGGCGTCCGGGTCGTAGCCCCTTACCTTTTCAAGAAGTTCATATTGCCTCAGCACCGCCTGAGACATTGGGTCCGGCGGCGCAGCGTTGCAAGCACCAAGCCGTCACCGGGCGCGGGCGTTGCACTTTTCCAAGGCTTCCGCCGGAAGTTCGCGCCCGCCGGCCACGAAACGTATGAGCGACCCCACCTGCCGTGCCAAAGCAGCGCAGTCGGTGGCCGGACGGCTGTTGCTCTTGCCGGCCGTGCAGCCGGCGGGGCCGCATTTCCAGACGAGGCCGCGCACGACCAAAGTATCGGACGCCGCCTGCGCAGCTGGCTGGGCGACATAATGGGGCGCCGCCGCGGCGGCCGGCTCAGCCCCCGCGCCGATCGCAACCAGCGGGAGAAAGAGGACGGACAGCAAGGCGCCGATGTGCCGTTTCATAGCGAAAGCTCCTTTAGGTTGCAGAACACTACTGATAAGATTGTAAGTAGCATTTAGCAACGGCATTTGCCGCAGGCGTGACAAGTGCGAAAAAAGGCTTAGGCTAGAGCAGGATGACCAAGAGCGACGCGATGAGGGAGCTGCAGGGGGAGTGCGGAATCGCGGCCGCCCTCGAAGTGGTCGGTGAACGCTGGTCGTTCCTGATCCTGCGCGGCGCCTTCAACGGCCTCCACCATTTCGAGGAATATCAGTCGACGCTGGGCATCGCGCGCAACATCCTCTCCCATCGACTGGGGCGACTGGTGGAGCACGAAATCCTCCAGCGCGAGCCCGACGTGAGCGACCGGCGGCGAGTCGCCTACCGTTTGACCGAGAAGGGCCGCGAACTGCTGCCGGTGCTGATCGCGCTGAGGCAATGGGGCGAACGTTGGGTTTCGCGCGTACCCAGCAACCCGGTGCTAGTCGACCGGCAGACACGTCAGCCGGTGGCGCCGATCGCGGTGATCTCGGCCGACGGGCGATCGCTCAAGCTTGGTGATCTGGAGTGGGTCGACCAGGCACAATTACCGGTCGACCACGCCGCCTGATTATTCGTAATCGCCGCCGGTGTTGGTGTTGCGCGGCGGCGCGGCGGCGGTGAGGCGAAGCGCTTCGGCGGACTGCGACAGCGAGCCGACTTCGTCCGGCGCCTCGTCGTCCTCGATCTGGACGCGCTGCAGATTGCCCACCAACGCTTCTTCCAACGGCTTCGGCCGCACCGTCTCCTCGGCAATTTCGCGCAGTGCGACGACGGGGTTCTTGTCGCGGTCGCGGTCGATGGTCAGGTCGGCACCACCCGAAATCTGGCGTGCGCGCTGAGCGGCGAGCAGCACCAGATCGAACCGGTTCGGGATCTTGTCGACACAATCTTCGACGGTAACGCGCGCCATGAAGCAGCTCCGCTTGTAATCAGGCTGTTGGGAAGAGCGCGATAGCTAGCCATTCGCCCCGTCGATGTCAATGTTTGCCAAGGGGCTTGCCCTCCCCTGCCGCCGCCCGGCATGGGCTTTGCGATGGGGACGGCGGCATTGGCAATCGGCAAGATCAGCGGCCAGGTGGACGGCAATTGCCTTGCCGTGCTCGACGAGGGCCCCGAGCGCATGGTCGCCCTCCTCCGCCTGATCGCGGAGGCGCAGGAAAGTCTTCGCTTCCTTTACTACATGTTCCTGGATGACGCTTCGGGTGCGCGGATCCGGGACGCCCTGATCGCGGCGGCCGACCGGGGCGTGAAGGTGTCGCTGCTGACCGATGGCTTCGGCTCCACCGCCAATGCCGATTTCCTGCGGCCTCTGGTCGACAGCCGCGTCGATTTTTGTGTGTTCAGCCCCCGCTGGGGCCGGCGCTATCTGCTGCGCAATCACCAGAAGCTGGCGCTGGCGGACGGCAACAAGGTGATCATCGGCGGCTTCAACATCTCCGACGATTATTTCGGCGAGACGGAAAAAGGGGCGTGGCGTGACATCGGGCTCGAGCTGGAAGGCCCTGCCGCGGCGCCCCTGGCAGGCTATTTCGACGATCTGTTCGGCTGGGCCGCCACGCCGCGTGCGCGCATCCGGGACCTGCGCCGCTTGCTCCACAAGCACAGCCGCACGGGGGGAAAGCTTCACTGGCTGATGGGTGGCCCGACCCGGCGGCTGAGCCCTTGGGCCCGCGCGGTGCGCAAGGACATGCTCAAGGCTCAGCGTCTCGACATCATCGCGGCCTATTTCGCGCCGAGCCCAGGCATGCTCCGCCGGATCGCCCAGGTCGCTCGGCAGGGGCGCGCCCGCCTGCTCACCGCCGCCCGGTCCGACAACGTCGCGACTGTCTCGGCAGCCCGCAACACCTACTGGTGGCTGCTCAAGCGCCAGGTCGAGATCTTCGAATATCAGCCAACCAAGCTGCACACCAAGTTGTTCGTTGTGGACGACGCGGTGCATATCGGCTCGGCCAATTTCGATATGCGCAGCCTGTTTCTGAACCTGGAAATGATGCTGCGGATCGACGACCCCGCCTTTGCGGCCGAGATGCGGCGCTTCGTGGATGGGGAGATTGCAGACAGCGTGCCGATCACGCTGGAGTCGCATCGCGAGCACCGCACGCTGCTCAACCGGCTGCGCTGGGCGGCCAGCTATTTCATCGTAGGCGTCGCGGATTACCGGATTTCCCGGCGGCTGAACTTCCGGGGCTGACGAAGTTAGTCCTTCCAGCACCAGAAAAGCTGGGCGGGGGGCACGTTGATCCACTCGAAGCCGCGATCGATACGGGTGAAGTGCGGCTTCAGGAAGTCGAGCACCTTTGGTGAGAACTGGTAGACCAGGAACGCGCCACCCGGCCGCAGGGCGTCGGCCGTCGCCTCGGCGATGACCTCGCCTACGCCGTCGGGAAGTGTCGAGAAAGGCAGGCCGGAGAGAACATAATCGGCCTCCGCGAAGCCGAAACCTTCCATCAGGTCGCGCACATCCGCCGCCGAAGCGGTGACGGCGCGCAGCCGCGAATCGCGGATCTTGGCGTTCAGGTAGGTGGTGAAATCGGCATTGGTGTCGATCGTCAGCACGATCCCGTCAGGCGGCATCCGGTCGAGGATATGCTGGGTGAAGGTTCCCACCCCGGGGCCGTATTCGACGAACAGCTTGCAATTGGCCCAATCCACCGGCGCCAGCATCTTGTCGATCAGCACCTTGGACGAGGGGATGACCGAGCCCACCATGACCGGGTGCTTGATGAAGCCTTTAAGGAACAGCCAGAGCGGGTGACCGCCTCCGCGCCGCGCATAGGCGCGCGTTTTCTGCACCTGTTCGCCCGAAAATGTCATGCGTGCGCTTCCGTAAAGCCCTGGATTGAAAGGTTCGTTGGCAAAACAACGCCGCAATGGCAAGGGCGAGGCACCAACCGCCGCCCTTTTACCCGTGAATGGGACGGGGCGCAGCTTTTCCGGGACTAGCATGTGATCGCGCCTGCACCACGCCTGCCTAGAGAGCGATTCGTGCTGCTGTTCGCGGTGATGCTGGTGGCGGCATCGGGCAACACCGCCATGCAATCGTTGATGCCGTCGATCGGACGCGAGCTGCGCATTCCGGACATCTGGGTGGCGATCGCCTTCAGCTTGTCGGCGGTGATCTGGGTGTTCACCGCGCCGCATTGGGCGCGCCGGGCCGACCAGCGCGGCCGACGCGCACTGATGCGGCTCGGCCTCTACGGCTTCATTGTCTCCATGTTGATTTGCGGCGGCGTATTGGCGGCGGGGCTCGCCGGCCTGCTCGGCGGAACCGCCGTGTTCCTGATCTTCGTGTTCGGCCGTGCTATCTACGGCACCTGGGGCTCGGCCTCGCCGCCGGCAGTGCAGGCCTATGTCGCAGCGCGAACGGAGGGCGAGCAGCGCACCGCCGCTCTTGCCGCCATCGCCTCTTCGTTCGGGCTCGGCACGATCATCGGACCTGCGATCGCGCCTCTTTTCATCTTCCCGCCGCTCGGCCTCTCCGGGCCGCTGGTGGTATTCGCGCTGATCGGTATTGCTGTGCTGATCTGGGTGGCGCTGCGCCTGCCGGACGACACGCCTTCCTCGACCGCTCACGGACAGGTGGCGAGCTATCCCTCGATCGGCGCAATGAGCGGCGGCGGCGGGCTTGACGAGCCGCCGGCCGGCTCGGAGCCGCTGCGCTGGCGCGATCCACGGGTTCTCACCTGGCATATGATCGGCGTGGTCGGCGGCCACGGCCATGCCGCTCTGCTGGGGGTGATCGGCTTTCTAGTCATCGATCGGCTCGGCCTCCCGCTCGCCGACGCGCAGCGCATGATCGCGATCGTCCTGATGGCCGGCGCAGCCGCGACCTTGCTTGCCCAATGGGGTCTGATCCCCGCTCTCAGCCTCAACCCGCGGCAGCTCATCCTGTGGGGCTCGCTGCTCGCCGCCGCCGGTAGCGCGATCACCGGGATGGCGGAGGAACTCTACGGCATCACCTTGGGCTTTGCGCTGGCGTCGCTGGGCTTCGGTCTGTTTCGCCCGGGTTTCACCAGCGGCGCCTCCCTTGCCGTTTCGCCATCCGAGCAGAACGCGGTGGCCGGCATGGTCACGTCGGTCAACGGCGTTGCCTTCATTGCCGCGCCGGCACTGGGCGTGGCGCTTTACAGCGTCGCGCTTGCCCTGCCGTTCCTGCTGACCTCGGCGCTGATGCTGGGCCTGGGCCTTTGGACGTGGCTACGCTTCAAGGCATGAGCCGGCGAAAGGGAAAACTCAACCGGTGCCTTTCGGCCCCCTCGGCGTCAGCATCCCCGGGGCGATGAAGCCGATCCCGCCCGTGCCGGAGCCCATCGCATCCTGCTTCAGGCTCTGCTGGATCTTTTCATACTCCTTTTCCATTTCCGGCGTCACCGACGCGCGGGTTTCCTCCAGCGCCCGCTCGAAATTCTCCATGGTCACCTCGCTCGCTTCCAGCGAGCTGCGAAGCGCGAACAGCCCCGCGCGGCGCACCAGATCCTCGAGGTCGGCACCGGTGAAACGCTCGGAGCGCGCAGCCATGCTGTCGAGATCGACATCCTCGGCGAGCGGCATCTTGGCGGTGTGGATGCCAAGGATGTGCCGCCGCCCCTCCTGATTGGGCACCGCGACATAGATGAGTTCGTCGAATCGGCCCGGCCGAAGCAGAGCCGGATCGATCAGGTTCGGCCGGTTGGTGGCGCCGATCACCACCACCGAACCCAGATCTTCGAGCCCATCCATCTCAGCGAGGATAGTGTTTACCACCCGCTCCGTGACCTGCGGCTCGCCAAGGCCGCCGCCGCGGGCGGGGACGAGGCTGTCCAATTCGTCGATGAAGATCACGGTTGGCGCAACCTGCCGGGCCCGGGCGAACAGGCGGGCGATCTGCTGCTCGCTTTCGCCATACCATTTGGAGAGGAGATCGGACGATTTGGTAGCGATGAAATTCGCCTCCGCCTCGCGGGCGGTGGCCTTGGCGAGCAGGGTCTTGCCGGTCCCGGGAGGGCCGTAGAGCAGAAAGCCCTTGGCGGGGCGGATGCCCATCCGCTTGAACGCCTCGGGCTGCTTCAGGGGCAGCTCCACGCCTTCACGCAGCCGCTCGCGGGCTTCGTCGACGCCGCCGATATCGTCCCATCCGACCGTTGGCGCCTGCACCATCACTTCGCGCATCGCGGACGGCTGGACGCGCTTCAGCGCTTCCTCGAAGTCCGAGCCCTTGACGGACAGATTGTCGAGCACCTCGGGAGGGATGGTGCCCTCCTCCAGGTTGATCTGCGGCATGATTCGCCGCACCGCCTCGATCGCCGCTTCCCGGGTCAATGCAGCAAGGTCGGCGCCGACGAAACCGTAGGTGCGCCGCGCAAGCTCATCGACGTTGACGCCGCCGTCGAGCGGCATGCCGCGGGTGTGAATGGCGAGGATCTCGCGCCGGCCGCGCTCGTCGGGCACTCCGATCACGATCTCACGGTCGAAGCGGCCGGGGCGGCGCAACGCCTCGTCGATGGCTTCGGGACGGTTGGTGGCGGCGATGACGACGAGGTTCTGCCGCGGCTCGAGGCCGTCGAGCAGGGTAAGGAGCTGCGCGACCAGACGCTTTTCCGTTTCGCCCTGAACCTGCCCGCGCTTGGGTGCGATCGAATCGATTTCATCGATGAAGATGATGGCGGGCGAAGATTTGGCCGCTTCCTCAAACACCTCGCGCAGGCGCCGCTCGCTCTCGCCATAGGCCGATCCCATGATTTCGGGACCCGCAATGTGGAAGAAGCTGGCATCGCTCTCGTTCGCCACCGCGCGCGCAAGACGGGTCTTGCCAGTGCCCGGCGGGCCGTAGAGCAAAACACCCTTGGGGGGATCGACACCGAGCCGCTCGAAGATTTCAGGATAGCGAAGCGGCAGTTCGACCATCTCACGCAGCTGATCGATGGTCGTGCCCATGCCGCCCAGATCGTCATAGGTGACGTCGGCGCGGCGGGTCTCGGTGGCCTCGGTGAATTCGGGGAGCAGCTCCACCTCTGTGTTTGCGTCGATATGGACGATGCCCTTGGGCACGGTTGAGACCACGGTGAGGCGGATTTCCTGCAGCGCATAGGCCGGCGCGTGGAGCATCTGGCGAAGCTCGGGCGGGATATCGCCGCGCTGAACCTGCTGCTGCCCAGTGGTGGCAACGACGTCTCCGGCAGTAAGCGGCTTCATTCCAAAGCTGCGCTTAAGCGCCTGGGCCGAGCCGTGAAGGCGAAGATTTTTCTGGGCCGGCGCGAACACCACGCGCTGCGCAGATTTCGATTCAGCCTTCTTCAGGGTCACGAAATCACCAGAGCCGATCTCGGCATTGGCGCGCTGCAGTCCGTCCAAACGGATGATGTTGAGATCCTCATCCTCGGGATATGGCCCGACCGCCCGGGCCGGAGTGCCGCGCTTGCCGGTGATCTCGAGCACATCCCCTTCAGCGAGGCCGAGAGCGGCCATCAGGCGTCGCGGCAGCCGGGCGAGGCCGCGGCCGCTATCCTCCGGCCGCATCGTCGCCACCTGCAGCCGGGTCGGCTGCTTTTCCTCATCCGCCATGTTCTGAAGGCCTCTTCGTCGCTGTCGTTACGGGTTAGACAGATAGGAAGGGGAAACGGCCCTGCCAGCACCGGGAGTCCGTGCAGGCAAAAAAAGGGCCGGTCCCAAAGGACCGACCCTGAAAGTTTTTAGGAGAGGATGCCTGAAAGGCAGGGGCTTTTTCGGCCGTTGCTGACATTTGTGCAAGTGCGAAGAAATATGCTACAGGTGCACCGATTGCACTTCGCCGTGCCCCGAATACCAAGATCGTTACGGCCGTAACCGCCGTTTGCACTGCACAATAAAGGCAGGAGAAGATGCGCAGATTGCCGCCGCTGACCGCGATCGAGGCCTTTGTTCAAGTCGCGCGTCTGGGCTCCCTTAAAGCGGCCGCCGAGGCGCTTGCACTTTCGTCTCCCGCACTGACCCGCCGCATCCAGGCGCTTGAGCGAAATGTCGGGCATGCCCTGTTCGAGCGGCGCCATCACGGCGTTCACCTGAATCCGGATGGCGAGCGGCTATTGAGCGAGATCGGCCCTTCAATCGATGCGCTGGCGGTGGCGATGGAGCGCGCGGCAGGCAATCGCGAGATGCTGCGCCTGCGCCTCGCCGTGCCGTCGCTGTTCGCATCGCAGCGGCTGATGCCGGCGCTGCCCGCCTTGCGTGCCAAGCATCCCGACTTCCACATCGACATCGACACCGGGCCGAACCGGGTCGCCAGGCTTGACGAGGGCCTGGACGCGGCGATTGCCATCACCACCGATGTCGATCCAAGCTTCTATGCCCGGCGGATCGACATCAACCAGGTGATCGCGATCGGCTCACGCGAGGTGCAGGACGGGCCGCATGCAATCCGTGATCCCGCCCAACTCGCCGGCACCACCATCTTCCTCCACCGCGACATGCCCGACACCTTCACCTATTGGGCAAGCGCGATCGGTTTGCCGAACCTGCAGCCGGCGGCGATCGACAGTTTCGATTCGGGGCAGCTCATCCTCGATGCGGCCGCGCAGGGCCTGGGCGTCGCCTTCATGCTTGAAAGCCACCTCAGCGCATCGGGCGATCCGCGCCTGGTCCGGCTGTTCGACCAACAGGTGGAAAGCCCCTACAGCTACTGGTTCGCCTGCCGCCGCTCCGCCTTGAAGCGCCGACCCGTGAAGATCTTCCACGACTGGCTGTTCGACGAGATGCTAGGGGGGTGAGCTCGGGCCCGCCGACGCGCCGGTGAGGACGTAGTCGGGCCCGCTCAGCGGGTCAGGCGCGCAGCGAGGCCTTGACGATCTTGCCGGGCTGACGCGGGGGCTCGCCCTTGGGGAGAGCATCGACATGCTCCATGCCTTGGGTCACCTGGCCCCAGACGGTGTATTGTCCGTCGAGGAAACGGGCGTCGGCGAAGCAGATGAAGAATTGGCTGTTGGCGCTGTTGGGATCGTTGGTTCGGGCCATCGAGCAGGTGCCGCGGACATGCGGCTCCTTCGAGAATTCCGCCTTGAGGTCGGGCTTGTTCGAGCCGCTGGTGCCGGTGCCGGTCGGATCGCCGCCCTGCGCCATGAAGCCGGGGATCACGCGGTGAAAGACGACGCCGTCGTAAAAGCCTTCACCGGCCAGTTCCTTGATGCGGGCGACATGGCCGGGCGCAAGATCGGGGCGCAAGGTAATCACCACGTCGCCGCCGCTGTCGAGATTGAGCACCAGGGTATTGAGATCATCGGACATGAGCGCGCCTTTCGCGTGGTTGGGTTCGGCGCCCACTTAGGAGCGGATCGCCGCCTTCGCCACCCTTGGCTTATCGACAGCGCGTCGGGCGCGGCCTAGGAAGCGCTCGTTCGAAACATACCGCCGGGGAGGGCAGGATGAGCGACAGCGTTACCGACCTCCCGCCGGCGGTCGACACCAGGCTGGACGAAGACGACCGCCTGCGCCCGGAATTCGTCCGTGCGGTGATGGACCATGTCGAGGCGGGCGAGGTGGACGCCGCCCGCGCGCTCGTCGAGCCGCTCCACCCCGCCGACATCGCCGACCTGTTCGAGCTGGTCGATTCCGAAGACCGCCGTGCGCTTGCCGAGGCGCTGGAGGAAGTGCTCGGCGGCGACGTACTCGCGGAGATGAACGAGCACGTCCGCGACGAGCTTATGGAGGAGTTCGAGCCGCACGAAGTGGCCGAAGCAGTCGGCGAGATGGAGACGGACGACGCCGTCGCCATGCTCGAGGACATGGAGGAGGACGAGCAGCGTGCCGTGCTTCGCGCCCTCGATCCCGACGATCGCGCCGCGATCGAGGAAGCGCTGAGTTTCCCCGAAGAGTCCGCCGGGCGCCTGATGCAGCGCGATCTGATCGCGGTGCCCGAGCATTGGACGGTCGGCCACGTCATCGACTATCTGCGCGCCGGCGACGATCTCACCACCGACTTCTGGGAAGTGTTCGTGGTGGACAGCCGCCACCATCCGGTCGGCACCTGCATGCTGAGCTGGATCCTGCGCACCCCGCGCCATGTCGCCGTCGCCGACGTAATGAAGCGCGAGCAAACGCTCATCCCAGTCGATATGGACCAGGAGGAAGTGGCGCTGCGCTTCCAGAAATATGCGCTGATCTCCGCCGCGGTGACCGACGGGAACGGCCGTCTGGTCGGCATGATCACCGTCGACGATATCGTCCACATCATCCAGGAAGAAGCGTCCGAGGACGTCCTGCTCCTCTCCGGTGCCGGCGAGGGCGACATCAACCAGCCGCTCGGCGAAAGCTACCGCGCGCGGGTACGCTGGCTGATTGCCAACCTCTTCACCGCACTGGTCGCCTCCTCGGTGATTGCGTTCTTCGGAGCGGCGATCGAGCAGATGGTGGCGCTCGCCGTGCTGATGCCGATCGTGGCGTCGATCGGCGGCAATGCCGGCACCCAGACGATGGCAGTTGCGGTGCGCGCGCTGGCACTCAACCAGCTTACCCGGTCCAACACCTTGCGCACCATCGGGCGCGAGATCAGCATCGCGCTGCTCAACGGGATCACCATCGCTATCCTGATCGGCCTCGGTGCCGGCCTCGTTTTTTGGAACGCACAGCTGGGTGTGGTCATTGCGGTGGCAATGCTGATCAACATCGCCATTGCGGGCCTTGCCGGGGTCCTCGTGCCGGTGCTGCTGGAACGCTACGATCAGGACCCGGCGGTCGCTTCGTCGGTGTTCGTGACGATGATCACCGATTCGATGGGCTTCTTCGCTTTTCTCGGCCTCGCGGTCGCCAGCGGGCTAGCCGGCTGAGGCGCAAGCTGTTGATCCTCAACGGCTTCCTGGGTTAAGCTGGGCCTTCTATGGAATTCCTCCACCTCAGCAAGGTCGCGGTCGGCTGCGCGAGCTTCGACGCGCTGCGCAACCGCCAGGCGCGGCGGCTCTCGGGCGGCGTGGTGCCGCTCGTCACCCGCTTCATGCCCAAACGGGCGGAGGAGCTGGTCGGCGGCTCGGTCTACTGGATCATGAAGCACCGAATCGCGGCGCGGCAGGAGATACTCGCGCTGGCGGTACGCGAGCGGGACCGGCGCACCGTGATCAGCCTGTCGCCGGAAGTGGTGCCGGTGCGCGCCTGTGCCAAGCGCGCCCATCAGGGCTGGCGCTACCTCGCCGCCCGCGACGCGCCCCTGGATTTCGACGGGAGCGAGGACGGGCTGACTGATCTGCCGCCGGACCTTGCCGGCAAGTTGCTGGCGATGGGGCTGATCTAGCCGCTTATTTGCCGCAGCGGACGAACCCTGCGGCCGGCCCGGAAACGGTGCAAGCGGGCGATCCGGCAATTTCCACAAGTCCGCGGCCGTGGGCGCGAACCTTTGCAGTGCGCTTCGCTTCCAGCACGATCTTGCCGGATGTGCCCGCCACCAGATCTGCATCCTCCGCCTCGAGGGCGCGCGCATCGATATCGCCGCTTCCTTCGGCGCTTGCTCGCATCTGCTTGGCGGTGCCGGCAAGGTGGATGCTGCCCGAGCCGATCAAACCGACCACCAGAGTGTCCGCCGCCACATTCGCAACCGAGAGGCGTCCGCTGCCGGAAAGGGAAAGATCGAGCTTCAGGCCGCGCGCACGATCGATTGCGAGGCTGCCGGGGCCGATCACGGTGGCCGAGCGGATGTCACGGGTGGACAAGGTGATACGCACCGGCCCGCGAGCGGCGGCCGAGTTCCCGCCCGAGGCGGTACGGTTCGGTCTGATCCGCAAGGTACGCCCCTGCACGTCTACTGCGACGCGCTCGAGTGCGGCGGTGCCTCCGCTCGCGCTAGCATGGGATGTGCCGCCGGTGGACAGCACCACCTCATAAGGGCCGTCGACTTGGACGCGATCGAAATCGGTGACCGAGTAACGGCGCTCGGCGGCGGTCGCGGGCACCGCGCACAGGCTGGCGGCCAGCAACAAGATGGGCATGGTCTTCATGGCAAGAACCATGCCCTGAATTAGTTAACGGTCAATGCCTGCCGCTCAAGCGGTGCAGCGCGCCTCGCCCGAACCCATCTTGCTGATGCTGCATTTCGCGCCGCCGGCTATGGTGACATCACCCGACCCCATGATCGACACATTGGCGGTTTGCGTCGCTCGGGCGCGCACATTGCCGGAGCCGGCGATCGACACGCGCGCGCGCTGCGCGTCGAGGGCGCTGAGGTCGAGATCGCCCGAGCCCGCGATCGACACCTGAGTGGCCTGCGCCGCGCCTGCCGCCTTGATGTTGCCCGACCCGCCTATGGAGAAGGAGGCCTCCTCCACGCGCAACGAGGCAAGATCGATATCGCCCGAGCCGGCGATCGCGGCGGCGAAGCTCTTGCCTTCAACCTTGTCGACCTTGATCTCGCCCGAGCCGGCCATCTCCGCGGCTTGAAGCGAGGGTGCGGTGACATAGATGGTCAGCGCCTTGCGGCCGGAGTTCCAGCCGATCCGATTTTCATCTTTCACGCCGAGGCGGAGCTGGCCATTCTCGACCTTCACCTCGAGCCGCTCGATCAGCTTTGCATCGCCCTCGGCGCGAACCGAAGGCGCGCCGCCGACGGTGACGACGACATTATGCGGGCCTGCGAGCGACAGGCGCTCGAACGCTCCCACCTGATAGTCCCGCCGGATATTCTCGCCAGCCGTTTCGGGCTCCTGCGCGTTGGAAAAGTTGCACGCGCTTGCCAGAAGCAGCGATGCCAGGATCAGTGCGTTACGCATGGTCGTCCTCCCCAGTGTGTTGTCGATACAATACACACTGGAGCGAGCCATGCAATGCGCAAAAAAGGCGGCCCCGGGGACCGCCCTTCAAGATCTGCAAAGGTCGCAGGCTCAGCCCGCCACCTTCTCCTTGTTGTAGATGGCGGCGGCCTTGTTGAGAATCTCGAGGATCTTCTCCAGCGCCTTGGGCTCGTCCACCTCTTCCATGGCGGCGAGTTCGCGCGCCAGGCGGCTGGACGCCGCTTCGAAAATCTGCCGCTCGGAATAGCTCTGCTCCGGCTGGTCGTCGGCCCGGAACAGGTCGCGAGTCACCTCGGCGATCGAGATGAGATCGCCCGAATTGATCTTCGCCTCATATTCCTGGGCACGGCGCGACCACATGGTGCGCTTCACCTTGGGCTTGCCCTTCAACGTCTCGAGCGCGTCCTTCAGCGTCTTGTCGGAGGACAGCTTGCGCATGCCGACGCTCTCGGCCTTGTTGGTGGGGACGCGCAGCGTCATGCGCTCCTTTTCGAAGCGCAGCACATAGAGTTCGAGCTGCATGCCGGCGATGTCCGTGCTTTGCAGTTCAATGACACGACCCACCCCGTGCTTGGGGTAAACAACATAATCGCCAACGTCGAAGCTCAACGCCTTCGCTGCCATATATTCGACCTTCCGTGAAAATGCCGCATACCGGCCCGAAAGCGCACCCCCCCTTCGGGCGCGTCGGGTGCCGTTGCGGCCTTGCGTATCTGAGTCACCTCTTGGCGGAATGCGCCAAAGCATCCGCGATCACACTCATATAGCGCAAAGGGTGCCGAAAAGCTACCCTTCCGCGCAAATCGGCTTCAAGCCGTCATCGCTGCCGCCTTCGGTCGGTCCAGACAGCGCTCAATCGCCCTCGCCGGGGCTTGCCGAGAAATATTTGTCGAACTTGCCTTCGACCCCCTTATGCTCGTCGGCATCAGCGGGAGACTCGCGCTTGCGGGTGAGGTTTGGCCACTCCGCGGAATATGTGGCGTTGATCTCCAGCCACTTTTCCAGCCCACTTTCGGTATCGGGCAGGATCGCTTCGGCCGGGCATTCCGGCTCGCACACGCCGCAATCGATGCATTCGCTGGGGTTGATGACCAGCATGTTCTCGCCCTCGTAGAAGCAGTCCACCGGGCATACTTCCACGCAGTCCATATATTTGCAGCGGATGCAGGCTTCGGTGACGACGTAGGTCATGTGCTTCTCCCTGTTCGGCGATTCCCTAGTCGCCGCCGCCTTCGCTCGTCAACGGCCCGCCGCCTCGCTCCAGCTCGGTATACAGCGCGCGCGCCTCGGCCGGTGGACCGCGGCGCGCCGGCAGAGCCTCGATCCGGAGGACCCGCACCTCGCCGCGCTGGGCAAAGCTCAGCACATCGCCGGCCCGCACCGCCGCGTGCGCCCTGTCCACGACTCGGCCGGCGAGGCGGATTCGCCCCTCCTCCGCCATCGTCTGGGCGAGTGAACGCGTCTTCACGATCCGCGCGAACCACAGGAACTTGTCGAGGCGCAGCGTGTCAGCCACGCCGCAGCTCTGCCAGCGCCGCAAAGGCATTGCCAGGCTCGGCGCGCGGCTCGGGCCTGCGCCGCGCCAGGCCGCGCCACACCCAGCCCGCCTCACCCGGGCTGGCGCGGAAGCCGAGGTCGCGCATCAGCCGCGCCAGGGCTTGCGGCTGCAGGCCGAGCGAGGTGACAAGCGCCTGGTCGACCACAGGCTGCGCCTTCTTCGCGCGCGCCTCGTGGGCGTGGCGTGCAAGCCGCTCGACGAGGTCGACGCGCAGCATCTGCGGCCCGATGCAGCGAAAGCCGAGCTTCTGGAGGCGCAAACGTTCCTCGTCGGTGGGGGCCGGCAGCACCACCACCGACTCGGGCGGCAGATCGGGCGCCGCGCCACCCGAGGCGGCCGCGCGCAGGGCGCTGCGCCAGCGCCGCGGCTCGGGCTTGAGCATGTCGGGGATGAACAGGTCGAGCGCCCCGATCTTGACCTTGAGGCGGGTGATCGCGCGCCGCTGCTCTCGCTCCAGGCTGGAGAGCGGCTTGGCCACCGCCTCCCGGGCGACGATGCCGCCTTCATCCACCAGCATCGCGAGAATCGAACGGACCGCCGGCGGGGAGGACCGGTCCTGCGCTGCAAGGCCCGCCGCGCGCAGCGGCGCCAGCCAGCGTTCCACCTGGTGGCGAAGCCATGTGTCGAGCCGCGCCGCGACGATCTGCCGGCCCCGCTCCGACAGCCGGTCGAGACGCCGATCGACCAGGATGCGCGGGCTGAGGAGGTTCTTGCCGGGCCCGAGCCGCGCCACTTCGTGCCCCCCCCATAACAGCGCCACAGCCTGTCCGCTGACGGTGCGAAGCGTGAAACGATCGTCGCTGTCGGCGGCCAATGCGGCGGCACGCTTCTCATATTCCCCGCCCAGCCGCCGCTCGGCGGTGGCGAGCAGCATCTTGCGGTCGGCATGTTTGGCGGTGGGGTCGACCTCGAAGCCAAAGCCTTCCATTCGGCCGATGGGGAATGAGCCCACCGTCACCTCGCCCTGCTCGTCGACCAGCACGGGGAACTCGCCGGCGCCTCTCTTACCGATGTCGCGCAGCAGCACGGAGGTGCGCTTGTCTACGAAGCGCTGAGTCAGCCGCTCGTGTAGCGCGTCCGACAGCTTCTGCTCCACCTCGCGTGTCCGCTCGGCCATGGTCACGGGTTCGGCCAGCCAATCGGCGCGGTGGGCGATATAGGCCCAGGTGCGCACGCCGGCGATGCGGTCGGCCAGCGTGTCGATATCGCCTTGGACATTGTCGAGGGCGGCGAGCTGGCCGGCATACCACCCCTGAGGGATGCGGCCGTCGCCTTCGCTCAGATGGGTGTAGATGCGGGACACCAGGCGCGCGTGATGGTCCGGCCCGGTTTTACGGAAATCGGGAAGTCCGCAGGCCGCCCACAATCGGCGCACCGCGTCGGCGCCCTTGGCGCGTTCGGCGATGTCGGGGTCGCTCGACAGCCGCTTCAACACCGCCATGTCGGTGGCTTCGGGCGCGGCCCGCAGGCCAGGCCGGTCCGGGCGGCGTTCAAGCGAGCGGATCAGAGCCTCGACGCTGCGGAATTCGGGATCGCCCTCGCGCCAGTAGAGATGATCCAGGGGGGCGAAGCGATGCTCCTCGATCGCCTCGATCTCCTCCGGGCGGAATTCGGCGGCCATCTCGCCTTCCAGCGTTATCGATCCGAATGTGCCGTCGCGCTGGTGACGCCCCGCGCGGCCGGCGATCTGCGCCATTTCGGCAGGTGTGAGCCGGCGCCGCCGGCGGCCGTCGAACTTGGACAGGCCGGCAAAGGCGACATGGCTGACATCCATGTTGAGCCCCATTCCGATTGCGTCAGTGGCGACCAGGTAATCGACCTCGCCCGCCTGATACATCGCCACCTGCGCGTTGCGGGTCCGCGGGCTGAGCGCGCCCATCACCACCGCCGCGCCGCCGCGCATGCGGCGCAGCATCTCGGCGACGGCGTAGACCTGCTCGGCCGAAAAGGCGACGATCGCCGAGCGCGGCGGCAGGCGCGAAAGCTTGGTCGGGCCTGCATAGCTCAGGGTGGAGAAGCGCGGGCGGCCGATAATCTCCGCCTTGGGCAACAGCGCCCGGACCATCGGCGCGAGCGCCTCCGAGCCAAGGATCATCGTCTCTTCGCGGCCGCGGGCGTGAAGCATGCGATCGGTGAAGACATGGCCGCGTTCCGGATCGGCGCCGAGCTGCGCCTCATCCAGCGCGACAAAGGCAAAGTCGCGCTCCATCGGCATCGATTCGGCGGTGCACAGAAACCAGCGGGCGTCGCGCGGCAGGATCTTCTCCTCGCCGGTGATCAGCGCGACCTGGTTGGCGCCCTTCATCTTCACCACCCGGTCGTAGACCTCACGGGCGAGAAGGCGCAGCGGAAAGCCGATCATGCCGCTCGAATGGGCGGCCATGCGCTCTACCGCGAGGTGCGTCTTACCGGTGTTGGTCGGCCCGAGAATTGCGGCCAGTGGGGCCCTGGCAAAATCGCTCATCGCCTGTAGATCGTCGCTTCCTGGGCGGAGCGCAATGATTTGAGTGAGTTCCCGCCGAGCGGCGCGCCTCGTCGGCCGCTCCCTGCGGTTCGCCGCAGGATCGCGCCTGACGCTGCCGCATTTACTTTACTTTAACCCTGTTTCCCCACAGTCGCATTTTCCTGGCGAGAGCGGGGCCGGTTCACGCCGGCGTATCTCGTGCCGGGGGGCATGAAGGCAGCCGCGGGGGCAATTTCCGCTTGTATCAGTTCGGCAATTTCACTGGGGACGGCAGCGGCGGTGGCGGCGCGGCCGTTTTGCGTTTCGACGGGGCCGTGCACCGGCCCGTCATCGCCCGCGGCTTCGGCACCCGCGCGGCTCCGGCACCGCGCCAGCGCGACTTCGACCTGGTTACCGATCTCGGTGCGCGGATCGGCTCGGGCGAGTGGTTCCGCGGCCTTGCAACCTGCGTGGGCCTGTGCGCCGCAGCCTGGTGGCTGGCTCCCGGCTTCGATCCAATCCCCGGCGCTGTGGCCGCCCCCATGTCCGACGCTCATTGGGACGAGGCCCGGGCGCTGTCGATCGCCCCGCTTGCCTATGGCGGCGACACCGGCAAGCGGATGGCGTCAACGGACGCCGTTCAGCCATTGCTCGACACGCCCGAGCGCCCGTCCATCGATCTCCTCGCGACGCTCGGCAAGGGCGACGGCTTCGCCCGCGCACTGGAACGCGCCGGCGTCGCATCGGCCGAAGCGGCCTCGGTCGCGCGGCTGGTTTCCGCGGTGGTGCCGCTCGACGATCTCAGACCGGGCACCGGCATGGACCTGACCCTTGGCCGCCGGCCGAATCGCGCCGTGGCCCGGCCGCTCGAGGCGCTCGCCTTCCGCGCCCGCTTCGATCTCAAGCTGGCCGTGGTTCGCGACGGCGGCGGCTTCACCTTGCAGAAGACGCCGATCGCCATCGACGAGACGCCGCTGCGCATCCAGGGAATGGTCGGCGACAGCCTGTACCGCTCAGCCCGCGCCGCCGGCGTTCCCGCCAGGGCGGTGGAATCCTTCATTCGCGCCGTTGCCGCGCAAACCGACCTCGGCAGCCTTGGCGCTTCGGACCGGTTCGACATCATCGTGGAGCATCGCCGCGCCGCCACCGGCGAGACGCAGAGCGGTCAGCTTCTCTACGCCGGCCTGGATCGCGCAAGCGGCAAGGACCTCCAATTGATGCAGTGGAACGAGGGCGGCCGCATCCAGTGGTTCGAAGCTTCGGGCGTCGGGCGCCAGAGCGGCGTCATGACCAGGCCCGTGCCCGGCAGCGTGTCCTCCAATTTCGGAATGCGCCGCCACCCGATCCTTGGCTATTCGCGAATGCACCGGGGCATGGATTTCCGCGCCGGCTACGGCACCCCAATTCTGGCGGTGACCGACGGCCGAGTCGGTGCCGCCGGTTGGGCGGGCGGCTACGGCCAGCAGGTCCGGCTCATCCATGCCGGCGGGCTGACCAGCAGCTATTCGCACATGAGCCGGATCGCGGCGCGCCCCGGCACCATCGTGCGCCAGGGCCAGGTGATCGGCTATGTCGGCTCAACCGGCCTGTCGACCGGTCCGCACCTCCATTACGAGCTCCACAAGGACGGGATCCCGGTTGATCCGGCGTCGATCAAGTTCGTGATGCGCTCCCAATTGGCCGGCGGCGATCTTGCGGCATTCCGGGCCAGGCTGCGCGGCCTGCTGTCGGTGCCCGTCGGCGCCACTCGTATGGCCCAGGCGCCCGGCGGCAAGAAGCCCGGAGCGTAACGCTACGCCATCTTCCCGGAAGCGCTCCGCGTCGTACGCAGCTGGTCGCCGCGCAATCGTCCGGTAGGGCGATCCGGGGGGCATAGATTTGGAGCGGGTAAGGAGTGGATCGCAAGAGGCGGCGCGGGCCCGACCATAGGGGCCAGAGCGGGGCAAGCCTCCCCTGAACGATCCGCCCCGCGACACAAGATCGCCGGTCGCGCCACGAAGGCTGGGCGCCTAACTTCCCTTAGCGGCCCTGGCTGCGCCACCTTTTGACCACGCGCTGCACCATGGCGTCCTCATCGCCGGTCTGCCGCCACAATTCGGAGAAAAGCGGGTCGGACGAGGCAGGCCGGCGGTCGCGCTCGAGCTCGTCGAACGAGACCCGGATGGGGATGGAGACACCCTCGCCGCAGACGATGCACTCGCGGTTGCGCAGCGCCGGGATGACATCAAGGAAGCCGCGCGCGCCTTCCGGCATGGCCGATTTGACAAACGCCTGGTCGCGCTCGTTATTGAGGCGCATCGCGATGATCGTGCCGCATTGGGAAAGCACGCCCTCCGCAAGGTCGGACGGGCGCTGCGTGATGAGGCCGAGGGAGACGCCGTATTTACGGCCTTCCTTGGCGATCCGCTCCAGCACCTTGCGGACGGCCTGGCCGCTGCTCGTCTTGTCGGCGGGGATATAGCGGTGCGCTTCTTCGCAGACGAGCAGCACCGGGCGCGGCACTTCGTTCCTCGACCAGATCGCATAATCGAACACCAGGCGGGACAGCATCGCCACCACCACCGACACGATATCGGATGGGACGCCCGAAACATCGACGATGGAGATCGGCTTGCCCTTGGCGGGGAGGCGGAAGATCTTGCCGATGAAGGCGGCCATCGAATCGGCGATCAGCATCCCCGAGAACATGAACTGGTAGCGTGGATCGGCCTTGAGTTCGTCGATCTTGCCCTTGAGCCGCATGTAGGGCGCGGTGTCGGTGGCCTTGTTGAGCAGACCCATCTCGCTGGTGATGGTGCTGGTCAGGTCCGACAGGGTGTAAGGAATGGGCGAGTCGACAGTGAGCTTGTTCAGCCCCTCGGCCACCCGGTTCTTGGCCCGCGCCTGCAGCAGGCACTTGGCGAGGATGTCCATGTCCCGCTGCCGCTCGGAGCCGGACGAGGTGATGAACACCTCGCAATGCTCCTCGAAGTTCATCAGCCAATAGGGCATTGCGAGGTTGTCGACATTGAACAGCTCGCCATAGCCCTTGAAGGCCGCCGAATATTCGCCGTGCGGATCGATCATGACGATATGGCCTTCGGGGGCCATGTCGCAGATGCGGTGCATGATGAGTGCGGCGGAGGTCGACTTGCCGGTGCCGGTCGAGCCGAGCAGCGCGAAATGCTTGCCGAGCAGCGCGTCGATATAGAGCGCGCCGCGGACGTCGGTGGTCGGGTAAACGGTACCGATCTCGATATGGGCGCGATCGTCGGCGGCGAACATCTGCTTCATGTCGTTGCCGGATACCGGGAACACCCGCGCGCCCGGCGCAGGGTAGCCGGTGATGCCGCGGCGGAAGTTGACGAGGCGGCCGGTCTGCGGCTGTTCCTCGCCCTCGCCGAGGAAGTCGATCTCGGCAAGCACGGTGCCCGCTTCGCCGTCGTGCAATTTCAGGCTGCGGACATTGGCGAGCAGCCAGCGGGTGCCGACTTCCAGCTTCACATGGCCGCCGACCTGGCCCGACAGGGCGATCGACGGATCGTCGTGCACCGTCAGCTCGCGCAGCCGGCTCGAATCGAGATCGATGCGGGCGCCGCCGCCGCCGATCTCCACCACCCGGCCAATCGGACCCTGCCGCTTGGGCTCACGCACCACGGGGCGGATAGTGGGGGCGATGTCCTCGGGAGCGCTGTCGTCGGCGACCGGAAAGGTTCTAAACTGCATCATGTCCGTCATGGCGGCGCGCGAACTCCGTGTGTTTCCTCAGCCCCTTCTAGGCGATGAGGGGTAAACAACTGCTTTTCGGCCGATTTGCCCGCTTCGCCCCCTTTCAGCCGCGGCGGAACAGTACGCTGGCGCCCCAGCCGAGCAGCAGCGACAGCGCCACGGCCACCATGCCGTAGGCCAGCGACCAGCGGTCGGCGAAGTCGGCCACCGCGCGCTCGAAGCCCAGTTTCTCGATATGGATTTCGCGCGCGGCGCCGGCGATCACCCGCCCGTCCTGGATCAGAAAGGTTTCCGCCGTGTAGTCGCCGACCGGGACTCGGGCGGGAATGGAGATGCGGGCGCTGTAGAGCACGCCCTGAGTGATCTGCACGCCCCTGGGATTTTCGAGATAGAGCTGCTGGCGCTGCATCAGCTCCACCAGGCCGGACTCGAAGCGGCGCTGGACATCGGTGGGATTGCCGGTGCCGGGCGAAAGGTGGAGATTCTGGAGGCCGAGCTCGTAGATCGCGGCGGTGCGCTCATCGACCAGCCCGGAGAGCGGCCGCGACGAGGCCACCGCGTAGAAGGAAGGGGCGGAGCGGAAGCGGGTGCTTTCCACATTCATCCAGATGCCGGCGACCTGCTGCTTTTCGCGCACCACCAAAGGCTGCAGCGGCCCCTTCACCACCACCGCGATCTCGGCGCCCTCGGACGGCGCGCGGCCGCCGGGATACAGGATGGCGCCGAACAGCAGCAATTCGGCGCCGGTGAAGGAATAGCGAATCTCGATCCGCTCCTGCGAGACATCGGGCACCAGCCGCGGCTTGGCCTGCGCCATCAGCAGCGGCGCGAGCAGCAGCATCGAAAAGGCGCCGGCCCGCCTCACAGCACCTGCACCGTGTAGATTTCGTCCGGCTGCCAGGCGAGGCCGATCGCCATCCGCACCGCCACCGCAAGGATGATGATGGCGAGGAACATGCGCAGCAGCTCGGGCTTCGCCTTTTGGGCGAGGCGGACGCCGAACTGGGCACCGATCACCGAGCCCAGCAGGAGCAGGCCGGCCAACACGATGTCGACCGACTTGGTGGAGGTGGCGTGGACGAGCGTGGTCGCGGCGGTGACGCACAGGATCTGGAGAAGCGAGGTGCCGACCACCACCTGCGCCGACATGCCGAGGATGTAGATCATCGCCGGCACCACGATGAAGCCGCCGCCGACGCCGAGCAGCACGGTGAGGATGCCCGCCCCGAAGCCGAGCAGCAGCGGCGCCAGCGGCGAGATGTAGAGGCCGGACTGGTAGAAGCGCCAGCGGAACGGCAGGGAGGCGATCAGCGGATTGTGCCGCCGCGGCGCCTTTTTCCCCTCCTTGGGCTTGAGGATGTCGAGCGCGGTCGCGGATTCTCGCGCCATCAGCGCGCCGATCGTGCCGAGCAGCACCACATAAAGGATGCCGATCGCGGTATCGATCTGCCCGGCATCCTGCAGCAATCGGAAAATGACGCCGCCGGCCAGCGCCCCGGCCAGGCCGCCGGCGATGATCACTCCGCCCATCCGGTAGTCCACCCCCTTGCGACGGCGGTGGGCGAGCACGCCCGAGACGCTGGTGCCGGTGATCTGGGTGGTGGCGGACGCCACCGCGACGGCCGGCGGAATGCCGTAGAAGATCAGGATCGGCGTGGTCAGGAAGCCCCCGCCGACGCCCACCATCCCCGTCAACAGGCCGACCACGCCGCCCAGGGCGACGATCACCAGCGCGTTGACCGACAGGCCGGCGATGGGAAGATAGATATCCACGCGCCCCCTCTAGCGCCCACAGGGCGGCGGCGGAAGGCAAGGCCGGAAGGTCACACCAAGGTCACACCGACGCGGCGCGCGGAGCCGGCGAATGCCGCGAATGCCGCGAATGTCGCGAATGTCGTGAAAGTCGCGAATGTCGCGAATGTCGTGAATGTCGTGAAAGTCACATGGATCACCGGGGGGTCCCCGCCCCCGCGCGGCGGCCGCGGCGCTGCTCCGCCGCCGCTTGGTTCTTGCCCGAATCTCTCCTGCCGCTTGCTCATGGCGGCGAGGATGGCAGGATCGGAGGCATGTAGGAAAGCGCTTGAACGGGCCGCACCAAAAGACGGCGGCGTGGCGGCGCAAGCTATCGGCAGTTAGCGCCCCTGCGAGCGACCGCCCCCGCTAGCCGCCCGCCCCGGTCAGCGCCGCGACCGTGCGGCGCAGCAGGATCCGCATCTTGTCGCGGGCGGCGGGCGACAAGGCGATCAGGGTCCGCCGCGCATCGCCGGGATCGAGCGCGCGGGTGACCAGGCCGGCCGTTTCCAGGCTGTCGACCCACCGCAAGGCGGTGGTCTGGGCGACGGCCGAGGAGGCGCAGAGCTGCGACACCGACAAGCCTTCGCCCGGTTCCGCCGCGAACAAAGCGAGCAGCATGTCCCAGGCGGGATCGGAGAAGAGGTTGCCGCCAAGCGCCTCCCGCCGCGCCCGCCGGGTATTGAGGAGAGCGCGGGCGATGGCATCGGGCGTGGCAGGCACACCAGGCACCGCCGCATCAATGCGCGTCGTGATGACAGCCAGCGCCTCACGCACGGCTTCAAGGTCTCGGGACAGGCCGTCAAGGCGGCGCTGTAGGGGTAAGCTGTTCATGTTGTCGGATGTGCCCTCATCCGAGTGGAGACGCTCAAAATCAGCCATTACATGAGCAGAAGAGCGAATAGGAATCAACGAGTTAAATGCACATTTGCCCCTTCTCTCCAACACGGACCGTAGATAGGTGGATATAACAACAACCGCGTCTTGCGAAAGACCTACGCTTTTGGTGTTGCTGCCGCCACGGACCAATTTTATGACTATACCTAGTCTTATTTTCCTGCAAAAAGCCTGATTGGCGGTCGGATATGGACCCCTAGATGAAGCGCGAGCGCTCCGTACGGGATCGATCTTATTTTCTATCACTGAAGAATACAGGTGGAGCAAGATGTCCCAAGCTGGCTCCCCAAACACCAGCCAACCTACAGAGTTATTGCGCTCGCTGCGCTCCTTGCACAGTGTCCGAGGCAGCCCTGCGAGTTCCACAAAATTGATATCACTCTGCCGCGCTAGGCTTGGTGCTAACGCTCAGGAAGGTCGTTTGTAAGATGCTACTCCACCAGGCTGATCCTGCACTGTCTGATTCAAAGCGGATCGGTACACTCATGATCTGAGGGTTACCGCCCCTTCCCCTGAGTCACTATACCACGGCGTATCCAGACAAACTCGCGGTCTGGTTATTCTCCTATCCGTTATGGAGTGGCCCGAACGTATGTTCGTCAGGCTGCACCCGGATGGCTACTCACCGCTCCGGGCGTCCTAGCGAGGCCCGTCACCTCAAGGCATCGACGACACGCTTCAATGCCTTTAGCTGGGACCATCATCAGGAGGAACGAATGCGGCTACGAAGGATGCGAGCGGTAGGATTCCAATCCTTTGCAGATTCTGGGTCAATTGAGTTTGGCGAGGGAATAAACCTGATTATAGGCCAGAACAACTCCGGAAAAAGCGCGCTTCTTCGTGCGCTGCAAACGAATCCCCCAGCAGACCCGCATCGATCGCCCGGTCGTTTTCACGATTATGAACTACAAAGTCCAGTCATCGAAATGGATATTGAATGTTCCGGCGCCGAGCTTACTACCGGAGTATTGAAACGACCCAACGACCACTTCAGAATTCTAGGGCCTCGTGCCGACACTGAGATAAATGTCAGCATGCTTTTCAACGCCCCTCCGACTATATTCCGCCTCGAACGGCCCCTGCCTCGGGGCTTTGTAGAACGGGACGAGCCCAGCCATAGCTTGTTCGCCCTCACAAACGAAAGGGGCTATACTATGGACGTTACGACCCAGCAAGGAAAGTTGGTACTTGGCGCCAAAAGGAATTCCCCAGTCAACGACTTAGCACCGTTGATCGGCCACCTCTGGAATGACAACATGTTTCTCTTCTCACCCGAGCGGTTTGGAATCGGGAAAGGGGCGCAAGGACATGCGACCCGGTTGCTATCGGATGCGAGAAACTTACCGGCCGTGCTACAGACGCTAGCCGGAACAAGGGGCTCCCTCTTCGCGAGGCTAGTCGAACATCTTCGTGAGATATTCCCTACCTTTGGCAACTTAAGCGTTCGTCCATCGCGCGACGATGCCAATGTGGTAGAGATCCGCGTCTGGCCTACACATGAGATGTTCCACCCTGAACTGAGCTTTGCACTTGAAAGCAGCGGCACAGGAGTCGCACAGGTTATATCAATACTTACTGCTATAATGACGGCATCTGAATCTGTCATTATCGTAGACGAGATCAACAGCTTCTTGCACCCTGCGGCCGCCAAAGCTCTTCTCAGAATCATCCAGACAACATATCCTAGCCATCAGTATATTATATCTACGCATGCTCCAGAAGTTATATCGTTTAGTAATCCCTCACGCCTGCATCTAGTGAAGAGATCCGGTTACACTTCCAGTGTCGAGGAGCTTCGACTGAGCGACGTCGGCGCCTTTCGTGAAGTGGCTTCCCACTTGGGCATTTCCATGACCGATGTTTTTGCAGCTAATCGAGTGGTCTGGGTGGAGGGTCAGACGGAGGAGCTTTGCTTTCCCTACCTTTTCAAGGAGCTGATAGGCGCTCTGCCACAAGGGCTTTTGATGCTTTCCGTGGCTGCGACAGGTGACTTCATCGCTAAAAAGAGGGATCGCGAGTTAGTGTATGACGTCTACTCCCGGCTTTCGTCAGCTTCCGCGAACCTGACGGTTACAGTGGCCTTCAGCTTCGACGCCGAGGAGCTATCCGAAGCAGAAATGGATGACATGCGCCGAGAGTCTAAGGGCCTCGTGCACTTCCTCCCACGGCGACACTTCGAGTGTTATTTGCTTGATGTGGAGGCTATCACTGATTTTATCAATAGCAGCCCAAGCGGAATGGTGCAGGTTTCAGCTACCCAAGTCGCAGATAAGCTTCGCCAGCTAGCGAACAGTGCCCGTTTCAGACCTGGCGCGTGGACAGGAGACTTGGAGAACGAGGAGTGGTTGGCTCGCGTGGATGCTGCTCGCCTCATCGACGAAACAGTGAGGGACCTTACCTCTCAAACTATTACCTTCTCTAAAAAAGATGACTCTCTGAAGCTCGCCAAATTCCTACTGTCACACAAGCGTGCAAAGCTCCACGGCTTATCCTGCTATCTCCAGACCCTCGTACATTAGTAGGAGGCCGTTGAAGTTAAGTGTCGCGAATCGCTCGAACGGCGGCAAGCGTCCCCGGATCATTGGGATAGCAGCCGACATAGATACGGTAATCGCCCGCGCCCCAGGCGGCGAGCGCCGTGCGCAGCATGTCGCCGATCACCGCCTGCTCGTCCCACGCGGGCACGAACACTGCGAGGAGGCCGGGGCGCGCCGGCGGCGCAAGGTCCCCCAGCGTGCGGCGAGGCCGCCGCCGTGACGCCAGAGCCAGGCGCAGCCACAAAGCGTCCACGACGAGATCGCCCACGCCGAGGATAAGAAACCCCGACGCGGCGAACAACGCCGCCTCGCGCATGACCACGTCGAGGCTCGTCAAGATGGGCCCACCCCAATCCATAACGACTCCGATTCGGAAGTATCATCATCCGTTGTGGAGAGGATGCTGGCAAGTCCGTGCGCGCAACAAATCGATTTTCCGCGTCCGGGACGTTCCGAATAGGGGCGAGCATTCCAACCAGACGGCCGCTCCGCGTGCGATCATCGTCCCTAAACTTCGCGATCGAGGATCAACACGCGAGATATGGAGCGAATTGCGCGACCTGTTTTCTGCGAAACTGGTGCCTGCAAGATTGATTAATTCTGTTGTTGGTTTGGCAAGACGCTCAGTTCAGGCCGGGTATTGCCAAGAAACGCGACCGTTGCCCGGAAGGAACCGGCTTATGCGCTCGCCACGAGCCAGTGTGTGGCGTTGTCACACCCTGCTTTTCGGGGGCAGGATTACATATTCTCATTCAATATAATTAATTTGCGGCAGGTCGGCGCGGCAGGGGCGCGCCGAAGTGGATCAATAGCGACAAGGACGCTGCTGCATTCGATCCGGAACGGACCTATTGGGCCTCCCATGGCCGCGGCCCTTGCCGCAGTCTCCCGGAGATGAAACGCCTTGTTCTTGCCGCCGCCGCCCTGCTGCTCGCCGCGGGCCCCGCGCCGTTCGATCCGTGCGCCGGGGCGGCCTTCGCCCAAAGCCGCTGCTGCAAGATGTGCAGCGCCGGCAAGGCGTGCGGCGACAGCTGCATCTCGCGCGACAAGACCTGCCACAAGGGCAAGGGCTGCGCCTGCAATGGCTAAAGCGGCGGCGGCGCTGATCGCGGCGCTGCTGCTGGGCGGGTGCGAGGCGGAGGCGGGGGCGGGCTCGGAAGCGCAGGCTCCGGCGGCGGAGACGGCGGCGGCGGCGTCGGGGACGGCGGAGGCGGTTGTGACTTCGGCGGGATCGCGCGCCATGCCGGCTTCGGGCGAAAGCTTCACCTGCACGCCCACCAAATTGTGGGACGGGGATGGGCCGATCCACTGCGCCGAAGGGCCGCGGGTGCGGCTTTCGGGCATCGCCGCGCGGGAGATGGACGGAACCTGCAGCCCCGGCCACCCGTGTCCCGAGGCGAGCGCGCATGCGGCGCGCGACCGGCTGGCGGAGCTGCTCGGCGGCGCGACGGGGGTGGCGGCGAAGGGCCATGTCGAAGTGGCGGGGCCGGCGCTTGCCTGCCGCTCGGCGGGCGGCGCGGGCGGCACGCGCACGGCCGCCTGGTGCGTGTCTCCCAGCGCCGGCGACCTGAGCTGCGCGATGCTGGCGAGCGGCACGGTGGCGCGGTGGGACCGCTATTGGAGAGGCCATCGCTGCGGCTGACGCCAGTGCGGCGCGCTTTTGCCCTGTTTTCCTTCTGTTCCGGCGTGCCTATAAAGGGGCGTGACCGTTTTTCCCTATCCCGGCCTGCACGCCACCCATGGCGGCATCTGGCTTGCCACCTCCGACGGCGAGGTGCGGGGACTTGGCCGGGGCGCGGCGATCTCGGCGGCGGCGGAAACGCCGGTGGTGATGCTCAACGCGCCGCTGGTGGGGCAACGGCTGGGATATCCCGAATTGTCGGGGCTCGACCTGCTGGAGCTGTTCGCCTTCGTCCACCCGGCGCGGTTCGCGGTGCCGACGCCCAAGGGGCTGGCCGAGGCGCTGGGGCTGGAAGCGCCGGAGGGCGACGCGGCGGCGGCGCCGTTCCTGCGCGCGGCGGCGGCGCGGCTGCTGGCGACGCTGGAAGGCGACTGGCCGGAGCGGCAGGGCGCATGGGCCTCGGCGCAGGCCTTGTGGCGGCTGCGCTGGCCGTGGGCGCAGGCGGTGGCGCAGCGGCTGAAGAAGCCGGAGCGGGACGAGCCGTGGCTGTTTTCCAGGCTTCCCGAATGGGAGGAGAATGCCGGGCGCGCCCAGCCGCGCCCGGTGCGGATCGAGGGTGCCGAGACGCTGGAGCGGCTGGAGCGGCTGGTGGGCGGCGCCGCCGAAGTGCGCGACGGGCAAAGGCGTTATGCGCAGGCGGCGGCGGGGGCGTTCGCGCCGCGCCGCGCGGAAGGCGAGCCCAACATGCTGCTTGCCGAGGCAGGGACGGGGATCGGCAAGACGCTCGGCTATCTCGCGCCCGCGTCGCTATGGGCGGAAAAAGCGGACGGGGCGGTGTGGGTGTCGACCTATACCAAGGCGCTGCAGCGGCAGCTGGACCGGGAAGGCGTGCGCCTGTTCGCCGATGCCGACGAGCGGCGGCGGCGGATCGTGGTGCGGAAGGGCCGAGAGAATTACCTGTGCCTGCTCAACCTCGAGGATGCGCTGCAGGGCGGATTCGCTGGGCGGGCGGCGATCCTGGCGCAGCTCGCGGCGCGCTGGGCGGGGTTCACCAAGGACGGCGACATGGTCGGCGGCGACCTGCCGGGCTGGCTGACCAGCCTGTTCCGGCGGGCGGGGGCGACGGCGCTGACCGACCGGCGCGGCGAGTGCGTCTATGCGGGGTGCCCGCATTACCGGAAATGCTTCATCGAGCGGGCGGCGCGGGCGAGCCGGGATGCCGACATCGTCATCGCCAACCATGCGCTGGTGATGGTCAATGCGGCGCGGGGGCGGGACAATCCGCCGACCCGGATCGTGTTCGACGAGGGCCACCACCTGTTCGACGCGGCCGATTCGACCTTTGCGGCGGCGCTGACGGGGCAGGAGACGATCGAGCTTCGGCGCTGGCTGATCGGGCCGGAGGGCAAGTCGCGCGGGCGGCGGCGCGGGCTGGCGGCGCGGCTTACCGATGTCGCTTCCTATGACGAGGGCGGCGGGCTGGCGCTGCAGGCGGCGGTCGAGGCGGCGGGGCAGCTGCCGTCCGACGGGTGGCTGCAGCGGGTGGCGGAAGGGCAGCCCTGGGGGCCGGTGGAGCGATTGCTCGGCGCGGTGCGGGGCACGGTCTATGCGCGGGCCACCAGCCGGGACGCGGGCTACGGGCTCGAGACCGAGATGGCGGAGCTCGACGGCGATGTGGTGGAGGCGGCGGCGCCGGCTGCCGAGGCGCTGGAGCATCTGCTGCGGCCGCTGATCGCGCTCGGCAAAAGGCTGGAAGCGGTGCTGGAGGATGCGCCGGACTGGCTCGACGCGCAGGCGCGGGCGCGGATCGAGGGGGCGATCGGCGGGCTTTCGTGGCGGGCGCAGACGCTGGCGGGCTGGATCGCGCTGGCGGCGCGGCTGGGCGGGCCGGCGGATCCGGACTTCGTCGACTGGCTGGCGGTGGAGCGGGTCGACGGGCGCGAATATGACATGGGGCTGCACCGCCGCTGGCTCGATCCGACCCGGCCGCTGGCCGAGACGGTGCTCAAGCCCGCGCACAATGTGGTGGTGACCTCCGCCACCTTGCGCGGGGCGGAGGATTGGGCGGCGGCGGAGGCGCGCACCGGCGCGATCCACCTGCCGGCGGCGGGGGTGGAGCGGTTCGCCGCCGAAAGCCCGTTCGATTATGCCGGCAACAGCGAAGTTCTGGTCGTCACCGACTTGAAGCGCGGCGACATTCCCGCGCTGGCCGGCGCCTATGCGCGGCTGATCGAGGCGGCGGAAGGAGGCACGCTGGGGCTGTTCACGGCCATTCAGCGGCTCAAGGCGGTGCATGCCCGGATCGCCGACCGGCTCGCCCGCGCCGGGCTGCCGCTTTATGCGCAGCATGTCGATCCGATCGACACGGGCACGCTGGTCGACATCTTCCGGGACGATGCGCGCGGCTCCCTGCTCGGCACCGATGCGCTGCGCGACGGGGTCGACGTGCCCGGCCATTCGCTGCGGCTGGTGGTGATGGAGGGCGTGCCCTGGCCGCGGCCGAGCGTGCTGCACGCGGCGCGGCGCGCGGTGGCGGGGGGCAGCGCCTATGACGACCGGGTGGTTCGCGCCCGGCTCGCCCAGGCGTTCGGGCGGCTGATCCGCCGGCAGGGCGACACCGGCATGTTCGTTCTGCTCTCGGCGGCGACGCCGAGCCGCCTGCTTGCCGCCTTTCCGCCGGGCGTGCCGGTGCGGCGGGTGGGGCTTGCCGAAGCCATCGAGCGGGTGCGGGCGCGGCTTTCCAAGCCGGCGGCGTTGGTGCATGGGCCCGCGCAGGAGAGACGGCCCGAAGAGGCGCAATGAAGATTTTGACCCTGCTGCGCCACGCCAAGTCGGACTGGGACGACCTTGTGCAGCGCGACTTCGACCGGCCGCTCAACGGCCGCGGCCGCCGCGCGGCGCGCACAATCGGCCGCGAGATGAAGCGGCTCGCGCTGTCGTTCGATGCCGCCTTCGCCTCGCCCGCGGTGCGGGTGCGCGAAACGCTGGCGGAGGTGGAAAGCGCGTTCGGGCCGATTTCGCCGGGATTCGACCAGCGCATCTATCTCGCCTCGCCCGACACGTTGCTCGACATCGTGCGCGAAGCCCCGGAGGGCGCTTCCAGCCTGCTCCTGATCGGCCACAATCCGGGACTGGAGCTGCTCGCCCTGGCGCTGGCCGAAAGGAGCGACACACCGTTGCGGGACGCGGTGGAGCTCAAATATCCGACCGCCACGCTCGCCGAGCTGCACTTGCCGGTGGAGCGATGGAGCGATGTGTCGCCAGGACGGGCGCGGCTCGCGCGTTTCATCCGTCCGCGCGACCTCGACCCGGCTTTGGGGCCTGATTCGAACTGATACCCGGCTGACGCCAGATGCAAAGAGGGCCCCGGCGGGGGGATGAACCGCCGGGGCCCCAGTCTCCCTGTGGGGGCGGGGATTGGGAGACTGTTTCGTGTCGCCTAGAACTTCACGCCGAGGCCGAGCAGCACCTGGTGGCGGCTGAGGTCGTTCTCGTAGTTCGAGTAGCGATATTCGATCTTGCCGTAGGTCTTCTCGCCGAAGCCGTGCTGGTAGCCGGCGCCGAGGCGGAAGCCGTCCAGGTTGGCGCTGTCCCTAGTCGTGACGCCGGCGGGGGTGGTGTAGGAGGCGCGGAAGCGGGCATTGGTGTAGCCGGCCAGCGCATAGAGCGTGCCTTGCTCCGAAACCTTGTAGCCGACGCGCAGGGCCGCCGCGAGATCGCGGCGGGCATCGAAGCAGGCGCTGTCGTTGGCGATCACGGCGCCGGCCTGGCAGCCTTCGGTGGAGGCGAGATCGGCGCTGAGATCGAGGCCCACTTCCATGCGGTCGCTGACCGCGATGTCGTAGCCGAGGCCCACGCCGTACATGATTCCGGTTTCGTTGCGGTCGTCGGCCGAGACGACATCGAGGCCGGTGTGGACTTCGGCGCGGAAACCTTCGGCGGCGGCCGGGCTGGCGAGGGTGACGGCCGCAGTGGCCAGAACGATTGCAATCTTCTTCATGTCAAAACTCCCTGTTGGCGCCCGCACTCCGGCGAGTCGCTTGTATGTGTTGGATGGTGTTGGTGTTGATGGTGGCGTGCTGGCCCGGAGCACCGGACCGGCGCTCCCCAAGGAAACCGGTCCGTGCGCTGTCAGGCGATGAGGGTGCCGGCGCTCAGCGCCGTCAGGGCACCGCTCAACACGCTGGCGCTGCAGCCGAGGGCGGCGGCGGCGACCATGAGGATGTGCAGCATCCTCTTTTGTTGTGCGTACATGACCAGGAACTCCTTGTTCGTCGAATGGCCGCGATCGGCCGGTGACGCCCGTTTGAGCCCTGCCAGTTGCGCTATGTTGCCGCGTTTTCGCTTTTTTGGTGTCGTTTGTTACAGTAGGTTACTGCGGCGCGGCGGGGGCCGTGCTAAGGTGCGAACGGGACTCAAGGGGCAGGGACGTGGGGATCGAGGCGGAAATACCGTGCGTGCTCGCGGAGGGTATCGCATCGTCGCTCAACGCGATCGTGATGATCGATCCGGACGGGATCATCCACGCATATAATCCGACGGCGGAGAAGCTGTTCGGCTATCCGCGTGAGCGGATGATGGGGGCGTCGGTGCGCACCTTCATTGCCGACAGTCCGGCGCGCCATGCCGAGCTTCAGGCGCTGCTGCGTTTCATTCTCGACGGCAGCGAGGGTCCGGGGGCACGGCGCGCCCATGTCGACGGCATTGCCGCGGATGGGCGAGTGCTGCCGCTGGAGGCAACGATCACCGCCCTGACGATCGGCGGCGCCAAGCGCTTCATGTGCAGCCTTCGCGACCTTTCCCCCGAGCAGCAACATGACGAGGAGATGCAAAATTCGATCCGCCGGCTGGAGCTTGCCGTCGAAGGCGCGAAGCTCGGCACCTGGACGTTCGATCTTGCCTCCCGCACCACCTGGTATTCCCAGCGTTCCAAGGAAATGTACGGCCTTCCCGCCGACACCGAGATGACCACGGCCGTGATCCAGGCCACGATCCATCCGGATCACTGGGATTCGGTGGCGGACCCCTATTTCAACGGCTTCCATCAGGACAAGGTGGAGGTGGAATATCAGGTCATCTGCCCGAGCGGCGAGATACGCTGGATCTACTCGCTCGGTGCCCTGATCCGCGACGACCAGGGCGTGCCGCGCACGGTAAACGGCATCCACCTCGACATCACCGACCGCAAGCGCGCGGAGGAGGAGCTGGAGGAGACCAGGCGCCACCTCGAGCTGGCGGTGGATGGCGCGGGCCTCGGAATATGGACGGTCGATCCGCGCGACGGCACCACCTGGTATTCGGACCGGTCGCGGGACTTGTGGGGCGTGGACCACGAGCTCCACCTCGATTCCCACACCATGCGCAACTACATCCACCCCGACGACTGGGAAAAGGTGCTGGAGCCGTGGCGCAGGGATTTTCCGGGCGACGCGGTCAATTTCGAGCATCGCGTGGTCTGGCCCAACGGAGACATCCGCTGGGTGCAGTCGGTCGGCAAGGCGATCCGCGGGCCGGACGGCATCGTCCATACGCTGAGCGGCATCCACCTCGACGTAACGGAGCGCAAGCGCGCGGAGGTCGAACTCGCCCGCTCGCGCGACGCGCTTCACCAGTCGGAGAAGCTGGCGGCTTTGGGCTCCCTGCTGGCGGGTGTCAGCCACGAACTCAACAACCCGCTCGCCGCCATCGTCGGCCAGGCCGAGATGCTGGAGGAAGACAGCCGCGGCACCGCCTTCGAGGCTCGGGCCAAGAAGATCAGCGCCGCCGCCGACCGCTGCGCCAAGATCGTGCAGACGTTTCTCGCCATGGCCCGCCGGCGCGAGCCGCAGCGCGCGCCGGTCCACCCTTCCGAGATGGTCTCCGACGCGCTGCAGCTTGCCGAATATCAGCTGCGGACCGCGGGGATCGTCACCTCGGTCGAATGCGCGCCGGGCGTGCCGTCGCTGATGGGCGACCGGGACCAGCTTCACCAGGTGCTGGTCAATCTGATCATCAACGCCCAGCAGGCGCTGGAGGCCAGCGCCACGCTCGACAAGAAGCTTGCAATCCGCATCACGCCGACAGCGGAGGGCCGGATCGCCATCGATGTCTGCGACAACGGCCCGGGCATTTCCGCCGACGTGGCCGGCCGGATCTTCGAGCCTTTCTTTACCACCAAGCCGCAGGGGGTGGGCACCGGCGTCGGCCTGTCCTTTTCGCACGGCATCGTCGAGGCGCATGGCGGCTCCTTGAAGCTGCTGCCGAGCGCGGTCGGAGCGACCTTCCGGATCGAACTGCCGGCAGCCGAGCCGGTGGAGATGGAGATCGTCGCGCCCGTTGCAGAAGCGCCTGTGGTGGCGATCACCCGCCGGCGGGCGCTGGTGGTGGACGACGAGCCGGACATTGCCGACACGATTCGCGAGCTGCTCGAGCGCGAGGGCTTTGCGGTCGATGTCGCCTCGGACGGCGCGGCCGCCTTGATGGCGCTCGACCGGGACGAATATGACGTGGTCCTTTCCGACCTGCGCATGCCGGGCGTCAGCGGCCCGGAAATGTACCAGCGGGTGCGCGAAATTCGGCCGCATCTCCTGTCGCGGATCGCCTTCGTCACCGGCGACACGCTGGGATCGCAGATGGACGGCTTTCTGAAGGAGAGCGGACGGCCCGTGCTTGAGAAACCCTTCACCCGTGCCGGCGTGCGCTGCCTCGTCGCAGCGCTGATCGATCCATGAGCGCCTCCGCCCATGTCGTGGTGGTCGACGACGACGAGGATGTCCGCTCCACCGTGGCCGAATATCTGCGCCGCAACGGACTGTCGGTCAGCGAGGCCGAGGGCGGCCAGGCGCTGCGCGCATTGATGGCGGAGCGGCCGATCGACCTTGCCTTGCTCGACATCAACATGCCTGGCGACGACGGGCTGACGCTGGCGCGCGAGATCCGCGCCTCCGGCCAGGCGGGCATCATCATGCTGACCGCCAAATCCGACGACATCGACCGGATCGTCGGGCTGGAAATCGGCGCGGACGATTATGTCACCAAGCCGTTCAACCCGCGCGAGCTGCTCGCCCGGGTCAAGGCGGTGCTGCGGCGCGCGGCGCGGGGGGGCGAATCGCCCGCGACGATGGGGCGCGAGGTGCAGATGGGCAAATGCCGGCTGAACCTGGATGCCCGCAAGCTCTACGAGGCGGACGGCAGCGAAGTGCCGCTCACGTCCATGGAATTCGACCTCTTGCGCTGCTTCGCCGAGCATCCGCGCCGGGTGCTGAGCCGCGATCAGCTGCTCGACCTTGCCCATTCAAAGGAGATGGAAGCCTTCGACCGCTCCATCGACACCCGCATCACCCGCATCCGCAAGAAGATCGAAAAGGACCCGTCCAAGCCGGAATGCCTCAAGACGGTGCGCGGCGCGGGCTATGTGTTCAACCCGGAGTGCGGGTGAGGGCGGGCTTGTGGTCTGCAGCGACCGAACCCCTTGCCCAGCCCTCCACGCCTCCTAAGCCGTCACCCTGAACTTGTTTCAGGGTCCAGCTGGATGGCTGCCGTGCGGGTGGAGAAGTGGACCCCGGATCAAGCCCGGGGTGACGGCTTCTACCGGGTGCGACAGCGTGTATCGGCTCAGGATGCCCCCAGCCTCGCCAGCACCTCGCGCGGAATGGCGTAATGCGCGATCGCCGGGCGGTGGTCGCGCAGGCCGAGGAGTTCGCGCTGGATAAAGAAGCCATAGACGGCGTCGGCGGCGGCCTTGAGGCGTTGCGGGCGGTCCGCCGCGTCAGGGGAGGCGGCGAGTGCCGCCAGCGCGGCTTCGACGCGGCGGCCCGTATGCGCCAGCGCCGCCGCCTTCTCGGCCATCACCTCCGCTTCGAGCGGGGAGATGTCGGAAGCGCCGCGGCGGCCGGGGAAGTTGGTCCTCATCGCACTTGAAGAGGTGGGCGCCCGAAGGCGCCCACGCAAGTTCAGCCGATCTGGTTCCAGACATTGGGCTTGAGCCGGCGCTCGCCCCAGCGGAAGCCGTCGCCGCCGCCGACATGGCCGTGCTCCGGCGCCCAGATGCGGACCGCGAGGAGGTTGCCGTAGCCGGTGCCCTGCTGGCGGGCATTGACCCACCAGCCGGCGCTGCCGTCCCAAAGCTTCACCTCGTCCTCACCGACCAGAAGCGCGTTGGCTTCGTGGTAGATGATGTCCTCGGTCAGCCAATGGCAGGAGGCCTGCTCTTCTTCCCAGGCGCTGCGCCACTGCTGCGTGGCCTCGGCGCTGTATTTCTGGACGAACTGGGCGTGGAACGGCGTCTGCCCGCGCGAGGTGAACACTTCGTGGGCGAGCGCGGCATGGGCGCCGCAGTCGATCACCTTGCGCTCGACCACTTCGCACCAGTGCATCGGCCATTTCGACGCGCCCCATTTGTAGCGTGCGCGGATCCAGCGCGGCCCGCTGGCGAGATCGCCGCCGTTGAGCATCGCATAGTCCATCGACGACACCCACTCGCGCGCGACATCGCAGCAGGCCTTGCCGTGGTGCGCGAAGGTGGAATGGGGGAAATGCTCCCAGCGGTCGCTGGGCAGCGGCGGAAGGACGGGCCTTTCCTCGGCCCGTGCTTCCGTGACGCTCGCCTCAACCTCGGCCAAATACATATGACATGCTCCTGTCGTAACCGCCGGTGTCGCAGAAGATCAGAACATCGCCCGCGCGGGTGCCCTCGGGCAGCCCCACATTCGCGGCGACGATGTCATGCTCCATGCAGAGCCGGCCCATGAGATGGGTTTTGCCGCGGCCGACGGGCTCCAATTTGCCCGTTTCGCCGCATTGCCTGAGAATCCTGTGCGGCTGGAAGAAGTGCATCGGCAGCTCGGCGATTGACGCGTCCACCACCGCTTCCACCCGATCGTCCTCATGCTCCTGGATCTCCAGAATGCGCATGGCAAGCGCCATGGAGGGCTGGGCCATCGCCTTGCCGGGCTCCGACACGATCTGCTTCACATGGGGAAGCGCCGCACGCACCTTGTCCACCGCGGTGGCGAAGCGCGATTCGTCGTCCGAATGCCAATCGTCCGGGAACCAGCCGCCGCCCATGTCGAGCACTTCGATGTCGCGGCCGGTGAGCTTTTCGATCGAGCGGCACCAGCGCAGCATCGATTCGAACAGGTGCCACCATTGGGCGACGCCGATGTTGGAGCTCGCCATGTGGAAGTGGACGCCGAACGCGCTGTCGGTCGGCAGGCGCTTCACGGCGTCGACCAGCTTGGTGAAGCCTTCCGGGCTGTCGAGTGGGATGCCGAAGCGCGACACCACATTGGGCGTGCGGATGCGGATGCCGACATGCTTGGACGACATCTTGCCGGCCTCGATCGCGTCGACCGTGCGCTCCAGATCGGCGATGCTGTCGCAGAAGAAGGCGTGCATCTTCTCGGTCGGCATCAGCTCCTCGCGCCAGAATTTGGCGGGGCCGTTCAGGATCACCTGATCGGGACGGAAGCCGACTTCGAGCGCGGTCTTGACCTCGAGTAGGCTGATCGCCTCGGCATAGAAGCCGTTGTCGAGCGCGAGCTTGACCAGGCGCTTGTCCGGATTGGTCTTGATCGAATAGCCGCTCACCACCTGCACCTCGTTGGTGCTGAGGCGGTGGGAGCGTTCGGACGCACGCTTGAACAGGCTCTGGGCGGTCTGCTCCATGTAGAGGAATTGCGGTGTCTCGACCTGGCTGAACTCCATCGCGCCGAGATCGGCGAGATAGGTTTCCGGCATGTCGGGCAGGCCCTTGGGCGCGCCGTCATCCTCCACCACTTCGATGAGCTCGATGTCCGCCTTGTGCAGCCGCTCGGCGAGCGAGGTCAGGCCGGAGGGATGCTTCATGGAATGGCCGATCGCGCCGGCAAAGGGCTCGGGCAGCGGCGGCAGCGGATATTCGGACTTCACCGGCACTTCCAGCACCACGCGGGTGAATTCCTGCGCCTGCGCTTCGCACTTCTGCGCCTTCTGGCCCGTCGCGCCCTGGATGAGCAGGGCGGGCAGGTTGTGGCCGGCCAAAGTCGCGCCGTGCACCCAGGCCGGGAAGCGCGGGTTCATTTCGAGCAGCCACAGATCGTTTCTGGCGTCGCGCACCATTTCGAGCTCGCCGCCGCCGGTCCAGTTCAGCTCCTTGACCATCCGCCGCAGCGGTTCTTCGAAGCTTTCCGGCACTTCGGAGATGTCGCCGGCCCAGGTCTTGCCCTCGGGCGTGATGTCGCGCTTGCGCATCGACACGCAGCCGAGCAGCTCGCCCTGATAGGCGGAGAGCATCACCGACTCCTCGTAGCCGCTGACATGGGCCTGGAGGAACAGATTGTCGGTGGACCACACCTTGGTCAGCGCCGAGCGGGCGGCCATGAACGTGTCCCAGCCGGGCACCCGCGCCGCGTCGTAATAAGGACCCTTCAGCCAAACGCGCCAATTATGCTCGCGGCAAAAAGCGTGCAGATCCCAATCCGACAGATCGGTCGCGACCCAGGTCGGGATCTTGACCGGAAGCGCGTTGCTCGCCTCGACCCTGGGCTTCACGATCCGCTTCAGCGCGCCCATCGGCGGCGCGAGCAGGTTCGAATGTCCTTCGGGGAACAGGCTGGCCAGCCACATGGCTTCCAGATCGCTGCCTGAAATCCACAAGCCGCCGGCGTCGAGTGCTTCCTTGACCCGCTCAGCATAAGCGTCGAGGTTGAGCTCATCCCACGGGCGCTGGATCCATAGATCGTCCAGGTCCGGCCAATGAATACCGGACACGCGATTGGAATATTCGACGCCTACCAGCGTCGCATCAGGAAAACCTTGGCGTAATGAGCGGATGATGCCGATGCCCGGCTGAGGATTACCGCCTGAATAAAGGCCACTTACATATATTCTCATACGTCTCCGAGCAGCAGGAATGCGATCGCGGGATGCGACTGAAATATCGTGGGAACCTCGGCCGATGCCTGATGTTCAACCAGACGAGGCTCTGTTATTCGGGAGCGATTTCAGTGCATTGATGCAGGTTAGGTTGGTGAAATATTTTTTATTGTCCGCTCCGCTGAACGGCAGAACGGCACTGTGGTTCCACAGGCGTCACATCCGCGCATGAGCCGGACACCCGTTTACCCCTGTTATGTCGATCTCGATCCGTTCATCGACACGGATCGGCTACGGGCGCTGGATGCGGGCATCCGCCTTCGGCTCGAGCAACGGCTCAAGGACGCGCAGGACCTGGCTTTCTACACCGGGCCCTTTCTGCTCGACGGCCGCGATCCCCATCTGCCGGGCTCGCGCCTCGTCTACCTGTCCCAGTCGGCGCGCGAGCAGAATTATTACGATCTCGACCGCACCGAATTGTGGCAGCCGACACGCGACGCCGGGCTGTTTTCCGAGCTGATCGACTTCATCGCGACGCTGCCGTTCGAGGCCACCGGGCGGATGATCATCATGTACGACGATAGCGGCCGGCCGGTATCGCCCCACCGCGACCATGACAGCCGCGACCTGTGTCACGAATTCATCTGGTTGCGGACCAATCGTGCCAAGCCATTCTACATGCTGAACCCGGAAACCGGCGAGAAGCTCTATGTGCGCGGCCATTCGGCCTGGTTCGACACGGTCAACCAGTATCACGGCGCCGACGGGAGCAGCGGCCTGACCTTCTCGATCCGCGTCGATGGCCGCTTCAACGATGAATTCCGCCGGCGAATCCACTTCCCCCACGGCAATCGCGCCGCCGCGCCGGCTTATTGGGCAGACCCGGTCCGCGCCTGATTTTTCGCGGGCTTTACAGCCACTTTGTGCCTGTTACACTATATCATCCTGTTCAGGAGATATGTGCCATGCGTGCCCTTCCAATGCTTCTGCCCCTGTTCCTCGCGGCCTGTGCCGAACGGCCGCGCGATACCCATCGGGTGGCGCCGGAGGAGACGCTGCTCCAAGTCAGCGCCACCGGCCGGGCCGAGACGGCGCCGACCGAGGCGCGGTTTACCGCCGGGGTGGAATCGATTGCACCCAGCGCCGCGGCCGCAAGCGAGGCCAACAACCAGACCATCAACAAGGTGCTCGCCGCGCTCGACGGGCTCAGCGTCCGCAAGGAGGATGTACAGACGCGCCAGGTGTCGCTGCAGCGAATCGGCTACGGCCCCAATCGCGGCCGCTTTCAGGCCAACAACATGGTCGAGGTGAAGGTCCGGGACGTGGCGCGCGCCGGCGATGCCATCGCCGCCGCCACCGAAGCGGGGGCGAATGTGCTGTCCGGACCCAATCTGACGGTGGGCGATCCCGAAAAAGCCCGCAACGCCGCCCATGCCGAAGCCTTCAAGGCGGCTAGGGCCCGGGCGGAGGCTTATGCCGGGGCGGCGGGCCTCAAGATCGTGCGCATCCTCTCCATCCGGGACGGCATGAGCGGGCACCAGCCTTATCCCGGATACGACATGAACATGTCGGGCGAAGCCTCGGCCCCGCCGCAGGTGTCGCCGGTTTCCGCGCCGATGATCCGGCCCGGCCTCAACACGAGCCAGGCCGCCGTGCAGGTCGACTTTGCGCTCGCCCCGCGCTAGCGATCGGCACCTGTTCATCGCGGGGGGCAATGGCTAGAGCGGCCCGATGACCGCCGCCGCCATCGAGATACGCGACCTCCAGAAAACCTACCAGGGCGGCAAGCGCGCGCTCGAGGGGGTGAGCCTGGATGTCCCGCGCGGGCAGATATTCGGACTGCTCGGCCCCAACGGTGCCGGCAAGTCGACAATGATCAACATCCTCGCGGGGCTGGTCAACAAGACCGGCGGCAGCGCGTCGATCTGGGGCTTCGACATCGACAAGCACCCGCGCAACGCCAAGGTGTCGATCGGCATCGTGCCGCAGGAAATCATCTTCGATCCCTTCTTCACGCCGCGCGAGACGCTGGAAATGCAGGCCGGCCTTTACGGGGTGGCAAAAGCGGACCGGCGCACCGCCGAGTTGCTCCGCGCCGTCCACCTCGAAGACAAGGCGGAAGCTTATTCGCGCACCTTGTCCGGCGGCATGAAGCGGCGGCTGCTGGTCGCCAAGGCTATGGTCCATTCCCCGCCCATCCTGGTGCTCGACGAGCCGACGGCCGGCGTCGACATCGAGCTTCGCCAGCAGCTTTGGGAATATGTGCGCAGCTTGAACGCCCAGGGCGTCACCGTGGTGCTCACCACCCATTATCTCGAGGAAGCCGAGCAGCTTTGCGACCGGATCGCGATCATCAACCACGGCCGGGTGATCGCCAATGAGGAGACTCGGACGCTGGTCGGCATGGCCCAGGAAAAGGCCGTGGAAGTGACGGTGGACCGCGATGTCCTGCAGACCCCCGACGCGTCCTGTTTCGACAAGATCGAGCTGAAGGGCGATCGCACCCTCGCCATCACCTACCGCAAGGACAAGGTGAATGCCGGCGAGGTGCTGGCGGCGCTGCAGCAGGGCGGTTTCGGCATCGTCGACGTCTCGACCCGCGAGGCGGACCTGGAAGATGTGTTCCTGAACCTTACCCGCGCGTCCAACGCCGATGGCTGAGCGCGCCTTCGATGTCATCGTGATCGGCTCCGGCGCGGCCGGGCTGTCGGCGGCGCTGACGCTGGCGCCGCACCTGCGGGTCGCGGTGCTCGCCAAGGGAGAGATATCCTCCGGATCGACCGCCTGGGCGCAAGGCGGCATCGCCGCGGTGCTGGAGCCGGGCGATACGTTCGACAGCCATATCGAGGACACGATGATCGCCGGCGCCGGCCTGAACCGGCGCAAGGCGGTGGAGTTCGTGGTCGAAAGCGCGCCCGCCGCTATTGAACGGCTGGCGGCGCTGGGCGTGCCGTTCGACGTGGGGAGCGGCGGCGGCGAGGAGCGCTGGCACCTCACCCGCGAGGGCGGGCACAGCCACCGCCGTATCGTTCATGTCGCCGACGCCACGGGCCGGGCGGTGCAGCAGGCGCTGGAGAAAGCAGCCGCCGAGCATCCCAATATCAGCCTGATCCCCAACATGGCGGCGATCGACCTCGTCACCGGCCGCCACGCCGAAAGCGGCGACGGCGGCAAGAAGGTGTGGGGCGTCTATGCGCTCGACCGGGAGCAAGGCGGCGTTTCGCTGTTCACCGGCCGCGCCACCATCCTCGCTTCGGGCGGGGCGAGCCGGGCTTGGCTGTATTCAACCAATCCCGCGGGCTCGACCGGCGACGGCATCGCCATGGCCTGGCGCGCGGGCTGCCGCGTCGCCAACATGGAAATGAGCCAGTTCCACCCGACCTGCCTCTACCATCCGGAGATCAAGAACTTCCTGATCACCGAAGCGATGCGCGGCGAGGGCGGGCAGCTCAAGATCCCCGGCACCGGACAGCGATTCATGCCCGAATTCGATGCTCGGGCCGAGCTTGCGCCGCGCGACATCGTCGCGCGCGCCATCGACCATGAGCTGAAAAGGCTCGGCCTCGACTTCGTCCACCTCGACATCTCGCACCGCGATCCGGACTTCATCCGCAGCCACTTCCCGACCATCGCCGCGCGGCTTGCCGAGCCCGACATCGGCATCGACATCACCAAGGAGCCGATCCCGGTCGTCCCCGCGGCGCATTACACGTGCGGCGGCGTGATGGTGGACCTCGACGGCAAGACCGACCTGCCCGGGCTTTATGCCGCGGGCGAAGTGACCATGTCGGGCCTGCACGGCGCCAATCGGCTCGCGTCCAACTCGGTGCTCGAATGCCTGGTGTTCGGAGTGGCCGCAGCGCAGGACATCAACCGCAGCTGGACCAGCCTGGAGCCGCCGCCGGCCATCCGGCCGTGGGACGAGAGCCGCGTCACCCATTCCGACGAAGAAGTGGTGGTGCACCACAATTGGCGCGAGATCCGCCGCTTCATGTGGGATTATGTCGGCATCGTGCGCACCACCAAGCGGCTGGAACGCGCATTGAACCGGGTAAACCTGCTCAAAGACGAGACGCAGGAATATTACGGCCATTTCCGGGTCACCCCGGACCTCATCGAGCTTCGCAACCTGGTTGAGGTCGCCGGCCTGATCGTCCGATCGGCGCTGACCAGGCAGGAAAGCCGGGGGCTGCACTATACGAGCGACTATCCCGACATGCTGCCCGACGCGGTGGACACGGTGCTGGCGCCTTGAAGATCCTCCCCGCTCGCGGGGAGGGGGACCAGCCATAGGCTGGTGGAGGGGAGCTGGTGCAATGCACTGCAAAGAGCCCCCTCCACCACGCTTCGCGCGGTCCCCCTCCCCGTCCCGGGGAGGATCTTAGTTCGCGAGGAAGCTCTTCAGCGCAGTGCGGAATGCCGTCGGCTGTTCGTACATGATCATATGGCCGCTATTGTCGATGCGGACCAGGCGCGCGCCTTTGGCGGACGCGTAGGCGGCGGTGTAGTTGCGCGCGATCTGAGCGCTGCGGCTTGCATCCATCCCCGCATAGACCACCGTCAGCGGCGCGGCGATGCGCGGCAGCTCGGGCGTGAGGTCGGTCAGGGCAAGCTCGTGGGTGGCGCGGGCGACGACATCGGGGTCGCTGCCGTTTTCGGCACTCTCCGGATTGCCGAACATGCGAATGGCGGAGCCGATCAGGCGGCGGCCTTCCTCGGAGCCGCTGAGGCCGCGCAGCGCCTCGGCAAGCGCGCGCGCCCGTTCAGGCGAGGACCCGACCAGGCCGGCGGGCTGCGGCAGCATGTCGACCACCATCACCTTGCCGGCCCGGCCGGGGTGGCGGGCGGCGACCATCATCGCCACCGTGCCGCCCATCGAATGGCCGACGACGGACGCGCCGCGCAGGCGGTTGGCATCGATATAGCGCGCGATCTCGGCCGCCAGCGGGGCGACCACCTCGCCCGTGGCATTGCCGCGCGCCGGAGCGCCCGCGAAGCCCGCCACCTGGAGGAGGTGGTACCGATAGCCTGGCACAGCGTTGACGGTGCCGCGCCACACTTCCCTGGAGGCGGTGAGGCCCGGGATGAGGATCACATCGGGGCCGGAGCCGACCACCTCAACGCTGAAGCGGGTCGGCGCGAACTCCGCAGGCGCCGTCGCGGCGGGAGCGGCCGAAGGCGCAACTTGCCCCGGCTGGGCGGGAGCGAGCGAGGCGGCGCCGGCGGCCAACACCGCTAGCGCGGCTGTGTAGGTCATCAATTTCATGATGCGTCGATACAGCCCGAAGCTTGAACCGGCGCTGACCGGCGCGCCCCGTGCCCGGGTGGGGCAAAGATGGTTTCGGCGCGGCAGCCGTTCGGCTAGACCGCCTGCCATGGCCTCCCCCCACCTCTATCTCGTCGATGGTTCGAGCTACATCTTCCGCGCCTACCACCGGCTGCCGCCGCTCACCAACCGCCACGGCCTCAACGTCGGCGCGGTCTACGGCTACACCACCATGTTGTGGAAGCTGGCCGACAGCCTGCACAAGGAGGAAGGGCCGACCCACCTCGCGGTGATCTTCGATGCGGCCGGCAAGACCCACCGCGACGACATGTACGGTGAGTATAAAGCCAACCGCCCGCCGCCGCCCCCCGACCTGGTGCCGCAATTCCCGCTGATCCGCGACGCCACCCGCGCCTTCTCGCTGCCGTGCATCGAAGAGGAAGGGCTGGAGGCGGACGACATCATCGCCTGCTACGCCAAGGCGGCGCTGGCGGAAGGCTGGAAGGTGACCATCGTCTCTTCCGACAAGGATCTGATGCAGCTGATCGAGGACGGCAAGCTCGATCTCTACGACACGATGAACGACCGCCGGCTGAACCGGGCCTATGTCGAGGAGAAGTTCGGGGTCGGCCCCGAAAAGCTCGGCGACGTGCTGGCGCTGATGGGCGACAGCGTCGACAATGTGCCGGGCGTGCCGGGCATCGGCCCCAAGACCGCCGCCCAGCTCATCCAGGATTATGGCGATCTCGAAAGCGTCCTCGCCGCGGCCGGCGAGATCAAGAAGCCCAAGCTGCGCCAGAATCTGATCGATCATGCCGAATCCGCGCGCCTGTCGCGCCGACTGGTCGAACTGGTGTGCGATTCGGCTCTGCCCGAGCCGCTCGAGGCGCTGGAGATGAAGGGCATCCCCAAGGAGCCGCTGGCGGAATTCCTTGAAGAGCAGGGCTTTCGCACCCTGCTCGCGCGTCTGAACGGCACCAGCCAGGTCAAGGCGCCGTCCGCTTCCCCCGCCGCCGCGGTGCAGGCTGAGGTTCGCCCGGAGCCGAAGATCGACCGCTCGCTCTACGAGACCGTGATCGACGAAGCAGTGCTCGACCGCTGGATCGCGGAAGGCTTTGCCAAGGGGCTGATCGCACTCGATACCGAAACATCCGGCTATGACTGCGTCACCGCCGATCTGATCGGCATCAGCCTCGCCACTGAATGCGGCAAGGCGTGCTACGTGCCGCTGGAGCATGGCGGGCACGATCTGCTTTCGGAGCGGCCGCCGCAGATCGCCACCGAGGTGGCGCTGGCCAAATTGAAGCCGCTGCTGGAAGACCCGGCCGTCCTCAAGGTCGGCCATAATTTCAAGTTCGACTGGATTGTCTTCGACCGGCGCGGGATCAAGGTGTCCCCGATCGACGACAGCCTGGTGATGAGCTTCAACCTCGATGCCGGCGGGCTTGCCAGCCATTCGATGGACGATCTCGCCAAAAAGCATCTCGACCATCAGTGCATCGCCTTCAAGGATGTCTGCGGATCGGGGCAGAAGCAGATCAAGTTCAACCAGGTGCCGCTCGACCGCGCCACCGAATATGCCGCCGAGGATGCGGATGTGACGCTGCGCCTGTGGAAACGCTTCAAGGCGCGGCTGCCGCACGAGCGGGCGACGCGCATCTACGAAATGGTCGACCGGCCGCTGGTGCCCGTGGTGGCGCGGATGGAGCGCGAGGGCGTCAAGGTCGACCGTGAGGAGCTGACGCGTCTGTCGGCGGAGTTCACCGCGCAGATCGCGCTGCTGGAGGACCAGATCTGCGCGGAAGCCGGGTGCAAGTTCACCATCGGCTCGCCGCAGCAGCTTGGCGAAGTGCTGTTCACCCAGATGGGCCTCAAGGGAGGCCGCAAGGGCAAGTCCGGCACTTGGTCCACCGATGTCAACGAGCTTGAGCGCCTGTCGCGCGAAGGCGTGCCGATCGCCGCGATGATCCTGGAATGGCGCCAGCTTTCCAAACTCAAGAGCACCTATACCGACGCGCTCCAGCAGCAGATCAACAAGGAGACGGGGCGAGTCCACACCAGCTACTCGCTGTCCGGCGCGCAGACCGGGCGGCTGTCCTCCACCGACCCGAACCTTCAGAACATCCCGATCCGCACCGAGATCGGCCGCCGGATCCGCGACGCGTTCGTGGCCGAGGAAGGCCATGTCCTGCTGGCTGCCGATTACAGCCAGATCGAGCTTCGCCTCGCGGCGCACATGGCGGATGTGCCGCAGCTCAGGGACGCCTTCGCGCGCGGCGACGACATTCACTCGATGACCGCGCAGGAGTTGTTCGGCGAGGTCACCCGCGACACCCGCGCGTCTGCGAAAACCATCAACTTCGCGATCCTCTACGGCATTTCGCGCTGGGGCCTGGCCGGCCGCCTGTCGATCACCGCCGACGAGGCGCAGGCGATGATCGACCGCTATTTCGACCGCTTCCCCGGCATCCGCGACTATATCCATGCGACCTTGAGCCAGGTGCGCGAGATCGGCTTCACCACGACCCTGTTCGGCCGCAAGACCCACTTCCCCGGCATTCGCAGCAAGGTGCAACACGAACGGCAGGGGGCGGAACGGGCCGCGGTCAATGCGCCGATCCAGGGCACCAGCGCCGACATCATCAAGCGCGCCATGGTGCGCATGTGCCCCGCGCTCGAAGCCGCCGGCCTTGGCCGCGTCCGTATGCTGATGCAGGTCCATGACGAACTCGTCTTCGAAGTGCCCGAAGGCGACACCGCCGCCGCAAGCGCGGTGATCCGCCAGGTGATGGAGAATGCCGCCACGCCTGCGGTCACGCTCAGCGTGCCGTTGGGCGTCGAGATCGGCACGGGCCGCAACTGGGGCGCCGCGCATTGAGCCAGGCGCCGCCCGCGCCCGCCGACGACGACATTGCCGCCCTCGCCAAGGGCGGCCGGACCAACTTCTTCGGCTTCCTGATCCGGCTCGCCGCGCGGCTGCCATTCCTGTTCATCGCCGGGCGCCTCTACGGCCCGGAGGCGCTGGGCGCATTCGCGTACGCCGTGATCGTGATCGAATTCGCCGCGCAGCTCGCCACGCTCGGCTTGAAGCGCGGCCTCGCCCAGCAGCTTTCGACCACCGACAAGCCGCATAGCTGCATCGTCATGGACGCGATGCTTGCCGCCGCCATCGCGTCCGCCTTTGCGACCGCCCTGCTGATGATCTTCCCGCAGGCGATGTTCCCGGCCGGCGGGATCCACGGCGCCGACTGGCTGCTGCCGCTGGTGATCTTCGGCGTCGCCGGCGCGGATGTCGCGCTGGCCGCGCTCGCCTACCGGCACGACATCGGCGCCACCGTGCGCACCCGGGCGATCGTCGAGCCCTGGACGATCAGCATCGCGGCGGGCGTCTGCGTATTCTTCTTCCCGGCCGCCGAAGACGGCTCCCGCTCGCGCGACGGGCTGATCATCGCTTATGTGATCTC